>CAWHSR010000057.1:0-46546 GCA_963832015.1 uncultured Acidobacteriaceae bacterium | reverse complement strand
GTGCCAAATCAGGAATGCCCTGAACCCCTGGTCTGGGACTGCCATTTCAGGACTGACATTCACCCCTGAATGAGGTGATCGAGCAGGATGAGACGGTTGAAGCACCACTGTAAGAGATTCAAAACAATCAGCACGACGGCCTAATCCCTTTTTCGCGACCAGGGGGTTGGAGGTTCAAATCCTCTCTCCCCGACCATTTACTTCAATCCCGTCATTGAATTAGCGTGCTTCCCGGTCTTGGATTCACTTGCAAGTACACGAACCCGCTCACGCGCGCGCTTTATCGATCATTGCTTCCCAGATGCCTTTGGCTTTCAGGATCACTTCCACGGCTTCGCGGACCGCACCGTGACCGGCTAGAGCTTTCGTCGTGTAGTGGGCAGCTTTCTTGACTTCGGGTACGGCATCTCCGACTGCTACGGCCAACCCTACACGACGCAGTAGAGGAATATCCGGAAGATCGTCGCCGACATAAGCCACAGCGGAATCACTGACCCCTGCCTTCCGCAGGATCTCTTCATAGGCCGGCATTTTTACCGGCTGCTTCATGTAGATGAACTCCATCCTCATTTCGCGAGCTCGGCGGAGAAGTGCAGCGCTCTCGCGGCCCGTAATGCATCCCGTGCGCAGGCCAGCGCTCTGCGCGAGGGTTAGGCCCTGGCCGTCATGTGCGTCGAACGTTTTGATTTCGAGCGCGGTGCCGTCGATTTGGGAAAGCAGAGTGACGCCGCCATCGGTCATCGTGCCGTCCACGTCCATGAGAAGCAGTTGAATATTCGCCGCACGCTTTCTGAGAGCAGGAGAGATTTTGGAACCACCAGCCAATGAAGCCTCCAGACGAAAAAGCAAAAGTAGAAGAGAGTCTACGTTAACAGCCTCGCCGCAGCATTCCCAACGGAGCCCTATTTATTTCCGAGGCGAGCGGCTTCCTGGCGCTCTTCAGTTGCCTGTGCCGCCTTGCCCATCTGCGTGTAGATTTCGGCCATGCTCCGGTGCGGAGCAGAATCCTCGGGCCGCAGTTTTGCTGCTTCCCCGAAATAACGCAGCGCCGCCTGATACTGCCGTGCCGCGTGGTGCTTCTCTGCCAGTTTCAGGGTCGTGGCATAGAGAAAATTCGTGTTGGAAGGGTCTTGCGGGTTTAGTTGATGCGCATGCTGCAGTACGTCATAGGCCCGGTCGAGTTCTCCCAGTTTCGCCAGGACGGCTCCGTACAACGCATTCAGTGGAAACAAATCGGGCCAGCGCTTCAGGGCCAGTTCCAGAGGTACGCGCGCATCTTCAAACCGATCCAACTGGAAATAGGTCAGCGCCAGGTTGTACTGCACCTGCGGAGATTGCGGCGACAGTTCGGCCGCGCGCAGGAAGGGTTTGAGCGCGGCCTCCAGATCGCCGTGCTGGCCATAGATCGCGCCCAACTCCGTCAGTCGGTCGGGGTTGTCTGGATCGTAGAGCTTGTCACAGAGAGAGCGCGCCTCATCTCTTGGACCTGTGCCCAGCTTTTGTGCGCATTCGGTTCGCAGTTGGATCTCGGCGTCATTTTTTCGGTGCATCTCCTCCGACAGGTCGAGAGACCTCTTCGCCTCCTCCTCACGGCCTTGCTTCCGATAGACCAAACCAAGTTGATACGGAATTCGGGGGGCGCCGGGATTAGCCTGCGACGGTTGCTTCAGCCACTTTTCAGCATTGTTGAGATCGCTCTCTTTGAAGTATGCAAATCCAAGGTAATAAGCGGTATCCGGGAATGGAGGCTTGGTCACAGCCTGGCTTAGGCAATTTACAGCTCCCGAGAAATCCCGGCTCTCGATGTCCAATCTTCCGAGATAGTACAAAACGTTGGGGTGCTCGCCGGCTTCGCGGCGCACCGATTCAAACTCGCGACGTGCCTCGGCGGATTTGTGTTGTTCGAACAGGGCGACCCCGAGTGGAAATTGTGCGCGCAAGACGAGCGAGGGGTCGACCGCGAGGGCGACTCGAAATTCGCTTTCGGCTATGTCGTAACGTTCTTTCTGTAGCGCGTCGTACCCTCTTGCCAGGTGATTTTCTGCAACGTCTGGTAGTGCGGGCGTGGCCGGCGTGGTTTGCCCCAGAACCTGTTGAGCCAGGACGCAGAACAACAGTGCGATGCCCAACCACGGACGTTGGTGAATGTGTGTCCGGCTCATTAGTTCCGCGAGGGTCTTTCCATCAAGATGAAAGGGATTATAGCCGCGGTTGGAGTGCGGCGAGAGGGCGGCAATATCCGCCGATCCAGGTTGCGACCTCCGGGCCAGTTCGCCTTGACCGGCCCAAACGCCAATGTTAGCTTCGGTTCCACACGTGACTCTTCGAGGGACATCACTCTGAAAAGGGCAGGGAAGCCGCATCGATCCGTCGATCTCCGCCGGCGCGAGCTTCTTGCCCGCTTCTGCCAGGGTGCCGGCGCCACGCTGATTCCCGCGAGTTTGTGGGGGATCACGTTCCCCGGGGTCAGATCATCGACGCCCCGAAATGAGCGCGACTCTGCAGGATTTCATCTTCACCCGCACTATCGAAGCGAGCGGCCGATTGATGCCACGCTTCTTAAGGTACAGGCGGGCCTCGATGACTTCATCACTGAAAAGTATGCCGACCAGATTGCGGGCATTCTCGCGGAGTTGAGCGCCGGTCTGTTGCGGTCGCCAGTGGACACACAGGCGATCGCGAAAGTCCTCGCGACGGGTTTCTCTGGCGCAAGCCTTCGTCCAGCGGAGTCGCGAGTCGTGCGTTCTAGTTCGGCACTCGAAGTGCGCCAGAATACGTTCGCACAGCAGGCAACACTCGACCGCGATGCCTTTCTTCGGGAGTGGCAGGACTCGCTGCGAATATTCTCAGCGATCGTGACCGCCGAACTTCAGATCACGGCTCTCGGTGCGGCAGTTGCGGAAGCGCCGTCCGCAACTCAACTTCCGAGCCGCGTGCAGACTAGAATTCGCTATGAAATCGTAGGTGCTGGCGTTGGGTTCCACCGGGAACAACGTGTCGGGAACTGGGAGATGGCATGGGAGCCGTCTGCTTCCGGAGAATTTCGTCTTCGCAGTTGGCGCGTGCTTGAGGAAACACTGGCGCGTTCCCATTCTCGGGTCTATGTCGACATCACGGCTGCCGCTCTCGCCAGCAATTCTTCGTACTCAGCTCAACTACTCCATGGCACAGACTACTGGCGCACGGTCCTCGACGGTGCATCCGGCATCGACATCTACGGACACAACGGAGTGTCGGTCGCAGACATCGACAACGACGGCTTCGACGATCTCTACGTCTGCCAGCCTGCCGGCTTGCCCAACCGCCTCTACCGCAATCGTGGCGACGGAACCTTCGAAGACATTACGGAATCGTCCGGCTTAGGAATTCTGGAGAACACGGCCTGCGCTCTCTTCGCCGATTTCGATAACGACGGTCGCCAGGATGTCATCGTGGTTCGCGCCAGCGGTCCGTTGCTGTTTCTCAATCAAGGCGGAGGCAAGTTTTGGCAAAAGCCTGATGCGTTCCAATTTGCGAGCCCTCCGCAGGGGACATTCACTGGCGCGGCCGTTGCCGACTACGATCGCGATGGCTGGCTCGACATCTACTTCTGCCTGTACGCCTACTACCAGGGCACCGGCCAATACAAATATCCTTCGCCGTATCACGATGCGGAGAACGGGCCGCCGAATTTTCTGATGCGCAACAACGGTGATGGCACGTTCCGCGACGTTACCGCCGCAATCGGACTCAATCAAAACAACACGCGGTACAGTTTTTGCTGCGGGTGGAGTGACTACAACCACGACGGCTGGCCCGATCTTTATGTCGTGAACGATTTTGGCCGAAAGAATCTCTATCGCAATAAAGGAGACGGAACGTTCACCGATGTCGCTGTGCAGATGGCAGCGGAGGACATCGGCGCGGGGATGAGCGTCTCCTGGCTCGACTACGACAACGACGGCGCAGAGGATCTCTATGTCGGCAATATGTGGACCGCGGCTGGCGAGCGCGTCTCGCTGCAACAGAACTTCAAGAGTGATTCGGCAAAGGAAGTCCGGGCGCTTTATCAGAAGCACGCGATGGGGAATTCGCTACTCCGGAATCGCGGCAATTCCGTTGACGACGTGACGGTCACGGCAGGGGTTGGAATGGGGCGCTGGGCGTGGTCGAGCGATGCGTTCGATTTTGACCACGACGGCTTCCTCGATCTCTACATCGCCAACGGCATGGTCTCCGGACCTTTGCGGCAAGACCTCAACAGTTTCTTTTGGCGGCAGGTCGTGGCCGTGTCTCCCGACAAGGCTGGTGCATCTCATGAGTACGAGCAGGGATGGAACGCGATCAACGAATTGATTCGATCCGATGGGACCTGGAGCGGCTACGAGCGAAATGTGTTCTACGCCAACAACCGGAACGGGACGTTCTCGGATGTTTCGGGCGTGATGGGTCTGGACTTCGTGGAGGATGGCCGATCTTTCGCCCTCGCTGATTTCGATCACGACGGCCGGCTCGAAGTGTTCCTGAAGAATCGCAGCGCTCCGCAATTGAGGATTCTGAAGAACGTGATGGAGGAGTTGCCTCCATCGATTGCGTTCCGGTTGCAAGGAACAAAGAGCAACCGTGATGCGATCGGCGCCACCGTCACGATTAAAATTGCGTCGGGGCGACAGACGCGGATACTTCAGGCCGGATCGGGCTTTCTGTCCCAGCACAGCAAAGATGTTTTCTTCGGCCTTGGAGATGCGAAGGGCCCGGTGAGGGCGTCGATTCGGTGGCCCAGCGGACTGATGCAGGAACTGCACGATCTTCCCGTGAATCACAGAGTCTGGGTAAAGGAAGGCGCAGAACCGTTGCGCTTAGAACCGTTCAAGAAGCCCGCGACGAGCGCACTTGCGTCCGAGGTCTCAGGTGAAGGCGAAACGATCCCGTCCAAAGTAGAAACTTGGCTACTCACTCCCATCGCGTCTCCAGGCTTTTCACTCCCAGATCGATCCGGACAAGTTCGCAGCCTTTCCTCGACCCGCGGGAAACCTGTGATTCTGACTTTCTGGACATCGAAGTCACCGGAATCGCGGGAAGAGCTGAAAAAACTACAGAAGTCCTATGCAGACTGGACGGCGAAGGGTCTGCAGTTGATCACAGTGAACGTGGATGATCCAACTGCCGATGAAATCCACAGCTCCGCCCAGAGCCTTACTCTTCCAATTCTGAGCGGGTCGGAGGACGTCGCGGCCATCTACAATATTCTTTATCGTCAGTTATTCGATCGGCATCGTGATCTCACCTTGCCGACGTCCTTCCTCATCGATGGCGATAGCAACATCGTCAAGGTGTATCAGGGCCCAATCGTTTCTGAACATGTGGAACTAGATTTTCAGCACATTCCCCAAACCGACGCGGAGCGACTCGCGCGCGCTTTGCCGTTCCCGAGCACGAGGTACAAGCTCGAATTTGGCCGCAACTACCTTACCTATGGAGCATTGTTTTTTCAGCGCGGATACCTCGACCAAGCCGAAGCCTCATTCCAGCAAGCGTTGCGCGACGATCCTTCGAGCGCGGAGGCCTTATACGGCATCGGAAGCGTCTATTTGAATCAAAACAAAAATGCTGCTGCTCGCGAGACATTCGAACGTGCGGTGAAACTGCCGGCGAACTATCCGGACACTCTGCCTGACGCATGGAACAATCTTGGCGTCATCGCCACGCGCGAAGGACACGTAGACGAAGCAGTTCCGTGCTTTCTGGAGGCTCTCAATCTGAACCCGCGTCACCTGTTGTCACTCGACAATCTGGGCAATGCGTATCGCGCGCAAAAACAGTGGGACGACGCCCGCAAAGTTCTGGAGCGCGCTCTGGAGATTGCGCCTCAAGATCCCGAAGCGAATTACAGCCTGGGAATGGTGTTTGCGCAGGCCGGTGATACAGCCAAAGCCTATGAGCATCTGCAACGCGCGTTGCAGGACCGCCCGTTGTATCCCGAGGCGCTGAATAACTTGGGCGTGCTGTACCTCGTTACCCAACGTCGAGATCAAGCCGTCGAGAGCTTCGAGAAATGCATTCGGGTCGCGCCCGGATTTGACCAAGCCTACTTAAATCTGGCGCGAGTTTATGCCCTGGAAGGCGCGCGCGACAAGGCTCGCAGCGTACTACTCGATCTGCTGAAGCAGCATCCCGATCATCCACAGGCGAAGCAGGCTCTCGAGCAGCTGCAACCGTGAGTCAGGGCCTCGGAGTCGGCGCCGTCAGCAAATCGACAAACATTTTGTAGAACCGCTCCGTATCCAGATCCGTTTGCACTTCGATCGGTCGTCCAACGATGGTGGGCTTGTCGTGCTCGGTCCAACTCAGAGTATTTCCATACCCCGCACCGTGGTTGAGGTCCATACCGAGATAGCGCGTTTCTTTCGCTGTGATCAAACTAGGATCGAGCCAGGCCAGCGCCGCAAGTTCATCCCATAAATAGTTGTAGTTGCCATAGAGACGCGAATAGGAACCCACGTAGCGCGCCGCGGGCGTGTTGCCTGCCTTCACGCGGTCGATCAAGGCTTGCGTCAGCCGTGTCTTCACAGAGATATCGACGGTGGTGCAGACGATCTTCTTCCATGGAGCCATCAGCACCGTATGCGCCGCTTCTGGATCAAACCAGAGATTAAATTCGTGCCGCGGCGTGTTCACAAACTCGGGGTCGTCCGTCTTTGGATTCAGACTTCCGCCCATGAAGACCAGTTCTTTCGCCAGTCCGGCGAATTCAGGATCGATGGTGAGGGCCAGCGCGAGGTTGGTCATCGGCCCGCCGGCATAGATCGTGATCTCATGTGGATACTTGTGCACCATGCGCAGCAGGAAATGCGCCGCGTCTTCGTCCAGAGGCTTCGTGGTCGGCTTTCCTTCTGGCATATCGCCTAACTGATCGGCCGGATGATAGCGCCGAGGAGTCCATGCTCCCACCCATGGGACGGAGCCGTATTGCTTCTCCCAGAGTTCGATTTCGTCCTTGCGGCGCACGAGCGGATACTCGGCGCCCGGCACCACAGGAATATCGGTGCGTCCGATGATTTCGAGCATTCGCAACGTGTGCGCGACTTCTTCTTTGAGCCAGGCGTCACCGGTGACGACGGTGATGCCGAGGACTTCGGTTTGCGGAGACTGGATCAGCAGCAAGATGGATTGCTGATCGGTTCCTCCTGGTCCCGCCGCATCCTGGTCGATGATGATCTTGCGCTTGCCCGATGACTGGCCCCACCCGGGGCCGCACACCAACAGCACAACGGCGATTCCTGCTAACAACAGCCGGCCCAATCGCATCTGTTTTCCTCGCAAAGCTTTGCATTCTATTTTGTGCTCGGGTGCTTAGCTAGCGCTTTTTCGTCTTGCGTGAACGGAAGCGGCACGTTGCGAGGCATAGAGAGGGTAGATAGAATTTCTGAGTTAGTGCGATGCTTGCTCCCGCACCTCTCTACATGAGCGTTCTCTGTGCAATTTCACGGCAACCTGGATCCGCGGGCGTTTTCGTCCGCAGCCTGTGCGCGTTCGTTCTCTGCGCAGCGCTTTCCGTGCAGGCGCAGGAGGCCGCTTCCTTGCGCGGTACCATCCGCGATGTCGAAGGGAAGCCCCTGGCCGGAGTAAACATTCAGTTGCGCGCTCAGGACGCAGCTCCCACTCAAACCGCTCATACCGACTTGCAGGGCGCGTACAGTTTTGCTGCGCTACGCGGTGGAACCTACGCTCTCCGGGCAGAGAAAGCCGGATACAGTGGGGCCGAAATGTCCGCACTCTTTTTTGGCCCAAAAGAACGGAAGACCGTCGACCTCACCTTGCAGGAAGCCAAGCCCTTGGGATCGCCATCCACAACTGCTGGAAAGCCGGAGTTCTTCGACCAGCCCCAATTTGTTATCTCTGGAGTTACCGATACCACAAGTCTCGGCGGTCACGGTTCCGACACGGTGGTGAGAACGCGCGAAACGATCGCGAAACAGACTGTCTCCCTGGGCAAGGCTTCGTCCAATGCCGAGTCGGTGGCTGCGGTTAAAGCGGAGCGATCTCTGCGAGAGGACGTGCAGCGCGACCCTGGCAGCTTTGATGCGAATCATCGTCTCGGGAAATTTTTGGCTGAAAACGGCAAGGCACATGAGGCGCTCCCATACCTCGAGCGCGCTGCGGAGCTCAAACCCGGCGACTACGAAAACTCCTACGATCTCGCCCTGGCGAATGATGCCGTCGGCAACTACGACCTCGCACGCCACAGCGCGCAAGCATTGCTGGCGTATAAGGACAAGGCCGACGCCGACGTCCATCACCTGCTGGCCAATGTTCAAGAGCAGCTGGGCGATTCTCTCGAGGCGGTACGCGAGTATCAACGTGCGGCGGAACTCGAGCCCAGCGAGCCCTACATCTTTGATTGGGGTTCCGAACTCCTGCTGCATCACGCTCCGGAACCTGCGTCAGATGTCTTCGCCAAAGGTAACCTCCTGTTTCCCCGTTCGGTGCGCATGCTGATCGGACTCGGCGCCGCGTGGTTCGCACGTGGCTCCTACGATGAGGCCGTGCAGCGAGTCTGTGAGGCGTCCGACATCAGTCCCAGCGATTTCGCTCCGTACTTGTTCCTCGGAAAAATGCAAACCGCGCAATCCGAACCCTCGGAGAAGAGCGTCGAGAAGTTGCACCGTTTCGTGACGCGGCAACCAGACAATGCGGAGGCGAATTATTACTACGCGGTTGGTCTATGGAAGCTGCGGCAGAAGTCGCAGGGCGGAGCCGGCGCGGCGCAGGTCGAGTCTCTCCTAAGAAACGCGATTCGTCTCGATCCAAAGTTCGCCGCTGCCTACCTTCAACTTGGGATTCTTCACTCGGAGCAGAGAGATAACGCACGGGCGATTTCCGATTACCAGCAAGCCATCCAGGCGGACCCACAAATGGGGCAAGCGCACTATCGGTTGGTCCAAGCCTATCGGCAAATCGGGGACGCCGCCAAAGCGAAAGCCGAACTCCAGATCTACGATCGGATCGAGAGGGAATCAGCCCAGAAAGCGGAGCGCGAGCGGCACGAAATCCGCCAATTTGTGTACACCTTGCGCGACCTGCCTCCCACGCAAATACCTTGACGAGTCGCGGGGATCGGCTCCGCTATGCCTCCCGCTGTGTTACACTTTTTGATTCATATTGAGAATCTGTTAGACGCAGGACACCCAATCCACACATGCTTTTTTCCAAGGAATATGTGGGCTATCTGGCCCGCGAAGTCACCAAGAAATTGATTGCTAGCAAGTTTATCGAAGTTACGGCCCTACCCGCTGTGACCGAGCGGGTGAACGCCGCCCTGGTCGATGAACTTTCTCTCGAGGACCGCATCAACGACGAGGTGCGCGTCATTTTGGAAGCCTATTCTGAAGAAATGCAGAAGAGTGGCGCCAACTACCAGGAGATGTTCCGCAAGGTGAAGACCGAACTGGTGCGCAAGTACAAGGCGGTGCTGTGAGACTCAGCCGCGATAAAGTCAACGTGCTGGCCCGGGCCGTGTCCGACGTGCTCAAGCAGATGGATGAAGTGGAGTTTATCGAAGATCCCAACACTATCCGGCAGGAAACCCGGAAGATTCTGGAAGAACTGCTCATGCAGGAAGCACGCATCGACGTGGCCGCCCGCCAGAAAATCGAGAGCCAGAAACGCACCATCCTCGAGGGCTCGCAAGAGTGGGACATCCTCTACCGCAAGTACTACAACGAGGAAGTGAAAAAGCTCGGAGTCTAGTCGTTCCTTCCATCCACCACCCGCCTGCTCAGAGGTGATCGTTGGCCAGTCAGATTAGCGACGTCAAAGCCATTATCAAGCGTGCCGCCGAAGAGGCTGGCTTCGACCTTGCGGGCGTCGCACCTGCCGCTGATGCTACCGAACTCAAGCATTTTCCTGAATGGATCGCCGCCGGCCACGCCGGCGAAATGAAATACCTGGAAGCGCGGGATGACCACGGCACTCTCAAACGGGCGTCGCTGGCCGGCGTCGCGCCCTGGGCACGAAGCGTAGTCATCTGCGCCATCAACTACAACACAAACAATCCTTACTCGACGCAGGTTCATGACCCCAGTCGCGGGTGGATCGCGCGCTATGCATGGAGCCGCGAGGATTATCACGATGCCGTCTTGCGTCGCCTGCAGCAAGTCGAAGCAATCTTGCGCCAGGCGCTGCCCGCCGATCTCCAGTCGTCTTTGATCACCCGCAGCTACGTGGATACCGGACCAATTGTCGAGCGCGTGTTTGCGAAATACGCTGGCGCGGGATGGATCGGCAAGAACACCTGCATCATCAATCAGAAAAAAGGCTCATGGCTTTTCCTGGGTGTGATCCTCACTTCGCTCGAGCTCGCGCCTGACATGCCAGCGCCGGATCGCTGCGGCACTTGTACCCGCTGCATCGAGGCTTGCCCGACCGATGCGATTCTCGCTCCATACCAGCTCGATTCCAACAAATGCATTTCATATCTCACCATTGAAAAACGTGGATCGATCCCCGAGGAACTTCGCGCGGGCATTAGCCACCACGTCTTCGGTTGCGATATTTGTCAGGATGTTTGTCCGTGGAACCGCAAGGCCCCGGCATCGGCCGCACCCGAGTTCGAACCTCGCTCCGGCCTGGTGAACCCTGCTCTTGCCTGGCTCGCAGAAATGTCTGCCGAAGAGTTTCGCGAAGCGTTCCGCGGATCGCCGATTCGCCGCACCAAGCACTCCGGCCTGCGCCGTAATGCCGCGATTGCCATGGGCAATAGCGGCAACAAGGAATTCCTTCCCCTGCTGGACCGATTGGCGGCTGATGAAGACCAAACCATCAGCGAGAGCGCTCAATGGGCGAAAGCACGTCTCCTGAAATCCACCGAATAGCGGCAGCCCTACTCGTTTCGCTGTATCTTCGCTCTCGACCAGCCCCCGATCCGCTGTCCTTCCGTAACTCGCCTTCCCGATTTGTAGCAACTAATCTTTGTGTAAAGGGTTCTTACTAAGTGGGTTAAGTCTGAGACGTCAGGGGGAATAATGTTTTCACGCCACATCCAATCCATGCGGCGCGCGGTGGGCGGTTTAGTTGTGATGCTCCTGGTCTGCGCTGCGTTCGCAGGCGCCTCGGCCACCCTCCTGCTTGAAGAACCCTACGGCACGATGGGATTCTTTACGGCGACCGGCCACGCCGCCGTCTATCTCTCAGGCGTCTGCGCCGACACCCCTCTCGTGCTGCGCCGCTGTGCCCCCGGTGAAACCGGAGTCGTGATCAGCCGGTACGACGGCGTGGACGGATACGATTGGGTCGCGATTCCCCTGATCCCCTACCTGTATGCGGTGGAGCGTCCCGAAGATGTGCCTCTTTTCGCCGACGCGAAGATGGCAGCTTTTCTCCGCGACCGCTACCGTCGAAAATATCTGGAAGAAATCGCCCCCGACGTAAAGAACGGAGAAACTCCCGGCGGAAACTGGTATCAACTCATCGGCTCTTCTTACGATCGCACCATCTACGGCTTCGAGATTCAAACTACGCCGGAGCAGGACAACGCGTTGATCCGCAAACTCAACTCGTCGTCCAACCAGTCTCACTTCCACCTCGTCACCAACAACTGCGCCGATTTCGCCAAGGGCGTGCTTAACTTCTATTTCCCGAAATCCCTGCATCGCAGTCTGGTCGCCGATATCGGCATCACCACGCCGAAGCAGATGGCGAAAATGCTGACGAAGTTCAGTGACCGCCATCCCGAGCTGCAATTCTCACGTCTGATCATTTCGCAGGTGCCCGGCAGCATGCCCCGCAGTTCGCACGTGCACGGCGTCGTCGAATCTTTCTTTACTTCAAAGAAATACATCGTGCCCAGCGCGGTGGTCAGCCCGATTTTTGCGGGATGCGTAGCCGCAGTCTATGTTGGCACGGGCGCCAGCCACTTCGAACCCGCGCACAACGCGATGGTATTCGTCGTGGGAAACGATCCGGAGCGACCGCTGGACCGGGAAGATCGCAGGGCGTACCAGCTCGAACTGAAGCATTTTCTCGCAGGCGCGTATCCAGAAAAGCCGAAACAGAATGCCGACAAGGTGTGGGAGAAACTGCAATCGAAAGCGAAGACGGGTGTCGATGAACATGGACGGCCAATCCTGCAATTGCAGGTTGGAAACAGCGTGGTGCAGATCGGCGTGGCCGCTGACAACGTGATGGACGGGAATGCTCCGCCGCAATTAGTGCGTCAGTTGCTTGAGGCCCGCCTGCAGTCGGAACTGCGGAGCAAATCATCGCAGGGCCTTTCCGAGACCGAAGTGGATCGCGACTGGAAACTACTCCAGAAGACAGTGGCGGAACGCCGCTGACTGCAGGATCTGCGCGGCACTCAGAGAATGTCCTCGGAAGCCATCCTGAACTGATTGTGAAGTACCGGATCGCGCATTAAAGGTAAGATGAGAAGAAGGCCGTGCTCTCGGGGGCAGCCTTCTATTCGTTACTGCTGTTCTTGCTGCGGCGGCCGTTGGGGGGCGCCCGTTCCCGGAACCGGCGGTTGTCCCGGTGATTGCTGCTGCATCATCAATTGTCTTTGCTGCATCTCCTGCAGCATTTCCTGCGGGGTCTTTACGGGAGGCTGATCGGCATTGGCCGGTGGCTGTTCCGCTTCGGCGGCCGCCTGATCCGCGTTGTCATCGGCGTTTTCCTCGGTCGCGTCCGCCTCATTCGCATCGGGCCCCATCTCAGCCTGCGGCGGCCCAGGATTGACCTGCATCCCGGGTTGCTGTTGCTCCGCCAGCGACGGGCCACCAGGCGAGCTCACTGTGTCGGGCCCAGTTTTTGCCACCAGGACCACACGCGTCAGCAACGCATCGCTCGATGGCGATCCCAGCAGCACATAGTTGAACCGCGATCCGTTCAGCAGTTCCGCCATAATTTCTCGCGCCGGCCCTGGTCCCAGATGCGTAACCACCCGCTCCGGTGCTGAGGGAACCTCGATCTCCGCTCCAGTCTGCTTCCGGACCGCCCGCAAGATGTCGCCCAGGGTTGAATTCGGCGCAACAATGGTCAGTTGCCCATTCTGGTAACTCACTTGGGGCGGCACCGGCGCCATCGAATCCAGCGGAATTGGCTGGACTGGCCCGGTCGGGCCCGAGGGCAGGGGTGGCAGCGGCACGGGCTTTTTTGTTTTCTTGTGGGTCTGAGAGGTCGCGGCGTCGGCGGCATTTACGATCCCCGGACACACCACGGCGATGCACAGGACCAAGCCTCCAACTGCCGTAGTGAATTTCCATCCCGTGCTCATCACTGCCTCCCTCCCATGAATCTCATTTTCGGGGAACACCGCAAGGACGCCGTTACCGGAATTCTAGCACCGGCCGGGCGCTGCCACGAACAGCAGGCATAATCTCCCATCAGTAGAACGTCTTAACACTACCCTCTTGCGCAGATTAGATGCTATGGCCCGAAGTGGGTGGCTATCTATAACTCGATTGCAGTCAACCATTTCCGGCCGCGCGAAATCTTAACAGCGGAGGCCGAAGCAGGCGTAAACTGGCCCAGGCCTTTCAACTCTATGAAATTAAAGGCGGAAGCACGATGAATTGGACGTCCTGCAGGCGCAACCTTGGTTTCTGCATCGCGCTGTCTTTGCTGGCCTACTTGCCCCTGAGCGCCGGCGCCCAGAGTTGCCAGACATCGAGCGATCTCGAGGTGGCCTCCAAGGCCGCCATTACTACGGCTGGCCAGCGTTTCTTCGACATGGCCGCCAAGGGGGATGTTGCGTCGTTGCGGCAAAACTCCATCCCCAGTCTCGCAGCGGATTTCTCCGGCATCGAGACCACGGTCAAGGATCACCAGCCGGATCTAGCCGGCGCCCAGGGGACCGTCAAAAGTGTCTTTCTGCTCGATGGTACGACCCCAGTCCCGCACGCCGAATTTTATTGCGGGGTCTTTGGCAAGAACGGGCAGACCACCGGCAGCGCTGTTTTCTATTTCGACAATCTACCCGCGGGGAAATATGGTGTCGTCCTCATGGACGCGACGGCTGCGAAAGGGAGAATGATGGTTTCCGTAATTCTTCAGCAGGCGGGTACCGACTGGAAACTTGGCGGCTTATACATGAAGGCGGCCCAAGTTGGCGGGCATGATAGCGACTGGTTCCTGGCACGCGCCCGGGAATACAAGACCAAGGGTCAGACGCACAATGCATACTTATTCTATGCACAGGCCCGCAGCTTGATTTCGCCAGTGCCCTTCATGAGCACGCTCGCGACCGACAAACTCTATGACGAATCGCAAGCCGCTCAGCCTGCCGACGTGCCTACCAACGGCAAGACCGTCGATCTCCCCGCGGGCACCACTAGCTACAAGCTCACCGCTCTGTATCCCGAAGTCGTGGGCAACGATCTGGATTTAATTGTGAAATATCAGGCGGCCGACGTCTCCAATACGAATCTGGCTTACCAGAACAACATTGCCGTCATCAAAGCGCTGGTCACCAAGTATCCGGAGTTGCGCGACGCCTTTGCCGGCGTTGTGGCGCGTGCGGTCGATCCCAGCGCCCGCGACTATGGCACGCTGCTGGCGATGAAAGATGTGAAGTAAGGCCTCATCGCTCAGGAATGTGAAGCTAGGCGCGAGCGTCTTCCAGCAAGCACTCTTTCGGTTCTTTGTCGTCGCGCAGTCCCAGAAACACCGGGGCACGCAGCTTGGGTCCGCTCCCCTCATTGGTCCCGCCGGTCCACTCCGCGTACTCGATCTCCGCCACCAGTTCCGGTTTTACCCAACTTACTTTGCGAAGAGCCTCGACTTCCCCGAAGAACGGATTTTTCTTCGTCTCGATTTTCTCCAACAGTTTCCAAATCTCGCCCAGGGATTTCTGATCGAAGCCGCTACCGGCCTGCCCCACGTGAATCAGTCGCCCCTTCTTGTCGTAGAGTCCCAATACCAGTGAGCCAAAATGCGTGCGGCTACCTTCCGGCACGGTGAATCCCCCGACGACGCATTCGACCCGCTTGCGGATCTTGATCTTGAGCCACTCGCGGCTGCGGCGTTCTTCGTAGAAACTGGCGCGCGTCTTGGCAACAATCCCCTCCAGTCCCGTCTTCTGTGCCATATGAAATAACGCCTTGCCACGCTCCTCATAATGGTCGGAGTAGCGCACGTGATCTCCCGCCAACAATAACGACGAAAGCTTGCGCTTGCGCTCTTCCAGAGGGACGCGCCGCCAGTCGTAGCCGTCGAGATACAGCAGATCGAATGCGTAATACAGCACAGGTACATCCGCATTCCCCGCCGCCCGCCTTCCCCCGGGACGAAATCCCGTGCGCTGCTGCATCAGACTGAACGACGCCTTCCCCTCCTTGTCGAGCGCGACCACTTCGCCGTCCAGAATCGCCGTCTTAGCAAGGATGAACTTCCCCATATCCTTCAGTTCCGGATAGCGTGGCGTCAGGTCATTCTGATTCCGCGACACCAGTCTCACCCTGCCGCCCTCGAGGAACGCGATCGCACGGTATCCATCCCACTTGATCTCAAACAGCCACTCCGCCCCATCGAACGCCTTCTCGACAGACTCCGCCAGCATGGGATGAATCTTCGACGGCATCGGCCGCTTCACCGGTCCTGCGGAGGCTCGAAACACAGAGGACGCTGAGGACACGGAGGATTTTGTCTCTTCTTTCGCTGGAAGGGCAGTTGTAACCTGACGGACTTTTTGGGCAGAGGTCTTTCTTCGTTTTCTGTCTTCCTCAGTGTTCTCTGCGTCCTCTGTGGTTTCCTTTTGTTTCTTCTTTTCCACCCGAGCCACGGCATCCGCCAGCCACGCTGCCTTCAGTTTCCCTCGGCCCGTCGGACGACTCTTCCACTGCGCCGATCCCGTGTCGCCGGCAATTTGTTCCAGGGTCCGACTGCTGAGCACCGACGTGTCGACTGCTGCAATGTCGTATCCTTCCACCACGTGATCGTCGTGTTTCTTGATCAACAACCACTCGTTGCCCTTGCTCCCCGGACGCCGTCCGCGCATTTTAATCAGTGCGAAATCCCCTTTCAGCCGCTTCCCGTTCAAACGAAACTTCAGATCCCCCTTGGCCAGCATCGCTGCCGCTTCGGCCTCTGTCCCCGGCGGATACTTCCCATTCACCGCTACAGGCGACAGCGGCTGCCAGGTGCCCACATCCCATACAATCACCGTTCCGGCGCCGTAGTTGTTCTCCGGAATGTTTCCCTCAAAATCGAAATACGAAACTGGATGATCCTCGACCTGCACCGCCAGCCGCTTGTCCGCCGGATCGAGCGACGGTCCCTTCGGCACCGCCCACGATTTCAGCACGCCCTCCATTTCCAGGCGGAAGTCGTAGTGCAGCCGCGTCGCATCATGCATCTGAACGACAAAGCGATTCCCCGCCTTCGCCGCCACTTTCGGCGGAGGCTCCGGCGTCTCCTCAAACCGCCGTTTCCGCTTATATTCCTCGAGTGCCATAGAGAACGTTATTTAACCACAGAGCCGAGTCCGCCAGTGCAAACCGGGGAATGTGGAGAGCGAGTGCGCGGGAATGTTGACTGTATGGGAAGGAGCCTGTATGGGAAAGGAGCCTGTGTAGCGACGGGAGCCCTCGTCCGTCCGCCGAGCGAAGCTCGGCTGGTGTTTGCGGCCACGACCCCTCCGGATTCCCTTTAGAATGCTTGCACCATGCAGCGCGAATTCCCCGAAATCCCGCTGGTCGGCGTCGGCGCCATCATCATCGAGGATTCCCGCGTCCTCCTCGTCAAGCGCGCTCATCCACCGCTCCAGGCGCAGTGGTCCATCCCCGGCGGGGTCCTTGAAGTCGGCGAACTGGTCCGCGAAGCCGCCATCCGCGAGACCCGTGAAGAAACCGGACTCATCGTCGAGCCCGGCGACTTGCTCGGGGTCTATGACCGCATCCTGCGCAATGCCGAGCAGCGCGTGCAATATCACTACGTCTTGATTGATTTTCTATGCCGCAGGGTTGGCGGCGAACTAGCAGCCGCCAGTGACGCCGCAGAAGTCCGCTGGTTCACGCGCGACGAACTGACGCCGTTCAATCTAGCCGAAGACACACAAGACGTAATCGGAAAAGGTTTCGCAACGCTGGGCCCCTGGTAACAAGCGCGCCAAGAACTGCGTGATAGTAGTCGCCCAGGCTACGGTTTCTGGTGCGAAACGCTCAGGGGATAGTAAGCCATTAGATACTTTGCCTGGTCGCTGTCAACTGGGTCCATCTCGAAGATCATTTGGCTCGGATCACCGAAGCTACGCATCCGAAAGTAATAAACCTTTCCGGCGTCCGCGGTGAAATGAGTGAGCGCCAATAGGATCCCCGCATACTTTGCAGACGGCTTCGGCAAAAGTCGCGATTGCGGACTGGCGCACACATGATGCTCGCCTGGTTCCACAGAAACCGAAAAATAAGAATTGTGCTGATTGGCGCCCACCCATACTCCGTCAACTCCAATCCGGGTCGTCATGCAGCCGCCGATGCAGTTCACCACGCCCATATCCTGGATGAAGTAAACCAGCGCCTTACCCGCTTCGGGCTGCACGAGCGTGTGCTGGGATTCGTCGAGCTTCGCGTCGTACTTAACCTCCTTGGACCCGCACGCCGTCGCGACCGCAGCCGCTTCCTGCTGAGCAAAAGCGGATAAGGTTAAGAGCATCAGGATAAGAACGGTTTTCATGACTCGCCTCCGGTCGATCTCTCGCATGATTTTATGCTCGACTCGAGCCGTTTCGTCTGCAGTTCGGGCGTTGGGGAGCACGATTTTAGGAATGGGAATGAGGCTCTGCGGCATCAATCCCGTCATCTTCCCACTCCGCATCGCAGGAATGACATCTCCACGCCCGGCGGTGGAACGGAATTGGCACGCTGAGATATGCGCTGACGTATGCGGCGGGCAACACTTCCTGAAAGTTCACATCCAGGGACTCGCACCTTGGGCAATGTGGCTGCTGATATTCACCAACGCCAGCGACATCGAATCCATCTGGAATAGGCTGATCCAGAATCTCGTTGGCCGTCTCGATATCCTTCGGATTTACTTGCAGTTTGATGCCTCCGACCAGATTCGACCAGAACCAATCCAGCCGCACCATGTTGTCGTCCACCAAACAGGACTCGATTCCCGCCGATTCGAGACATCCTTTCGCCAGCAATGCCTCCGGCATATCTCGGAACCTGCGAAGAGTCACCAATTCCCGGAGGGCGAGGTCATCGTCGAGCCATGCCGGCAATTCCGCCGACGGCGTCTTGATCCGAGGCGTCGGCGGCGGAGGCACCGGAACGGGAGGCGGGACGAGCGCGCGTTCGAGTGGCTCAACACTTAGGCCCCTGCGGATAAGCTCAGCTTGCAGCACGTCTCGCGCAGTATCGGTGAGTTCAGCCGCCTGGCCGGCGACTTTTTCCAACTCTCCGTCCATCTGTCGAGAGTAGAACTCCACCAACCGCTGGCGTTCCTGCTCAGGATCCATTGTCGCCATGGCTCGGAATCATACTCCACTTGACGGCCCGGTATTCCGCTGCTGCCGATTCCCAGCAAATAGAGCGGTCCACACTCGATGGTGATGCTGATCACAGACTTCATAGCCCCCACATGTAACAAACGGAAAGTGGAAGCAAGCCTCAAGTTGAGTCGGCGTACCTTTCTGCAGGCGGCCCTTGTCGCCGCGGCAGGAGCGGGTGTGGCTTGCAGCGCGAACGGAACTCCATGGAGATTTCTGACTGTCGATGAGGCCCGCACTCTCGCCGCAATTTGCGACCAGATCATTCCACCCGATCAGGATCCAGGCGCCGCGTGGGCTGGAGCTGTGAACTACATTGACCGCCAGCTTTGCGGCCCGTTTGAAAACCTCCAGCAACCCTACCGTCGCGGAATTGCCGGCATCGACGAGAGTAGCCGCTTGCTCTATGGCAACACATTCGCCGATCTCGCGGCCCCGCAGCAGATCGACGTGCTGCATCGCCTAGAGGACGGTCAAGCTCCCGGCGCGATCTGGAAGCAATCATCGTCATCGGAGTTCTTCGCGCTTGTAATCGACCACACCATGCAGGGTTACTACGGCGATCCCCGGCATGGAGGTAATCGGGAAGGCATGAGTTGGAAAACGCTGGGCCTTCCATATCCGCCGATTCGCGGACGTCTGCGCTATGACCTCACCAAGCTGTAGTGCGACGTTGAGTCGAGGCCGACAAAAATGCAGGCTTTTGAAGGGTGAAACGAGTCCTGAAAGATGAGTGCTGACAGAATCGATTTTGGGTGGCGCAGCGCTTTTAGCGCTGCGATCACGCGCTCTTTTCGTCGTCGGCTTTAGCCGCTGGGGACGCGCATCCAGGAATATCAGAATGCCTCTCAAGCACGTAAACGCGATTGTGGTTGGTGGCGGCGCCGGAGGCGGTATCGTCGCCAAAGAGCTCGCCGAAGCCGGCCTGAGCGTCGTCTTGTTGGAACGCGGCAAGTGGTACACCGCCAACGATGACCGCAAAGACGACTTGCGCAACCAGCGCACCTGTGTCCTGGGAAATTCCTTTGGTCCCGATGAGCAACGCAACCCGCGCGTATCCGTCGATGCCAAGGGACAGGAATATATCGTTCGTTCCAACGAGGGCACCTACAGCAATAACGCCGCGTGCGTCGGCGGTGGCACGCTCAGCTATGGCGCAATGGCGTGGCGCTTTTTGGAAAAAGACTTCCGCCTGCGTTCGACTTATGGCTCCGTCGAAGGCAGCACGCTCGACGATTGGCCCATCAGCTACGCGGACCTCGAGCCCTTCTACGAAAAAGCCGAATGGGAGATCGGCGTCTCGGGTGACGACTCGAACAACATCTTTCGGGCCCCGCGCCGCCGTCCTCTGCCCATGCCTCCGCTGCCGCCGACCCGCGAACACCAGATTCTCAAGCCAGCCGCCGAGCGTCTAGGCCTGCACCCATTCGACCTCCCTATGCTCCGAAATTCCGTTCCGTACAACGGACGCGGCGCCTGCATGCGCTGTCGCTGGTGCGTCGGCTTCGCATGCGAAGTTGATGCCAAGTGTGGCACCCAGAATACGGTCATCCCCAAGGCGCTCAAGACGGGCAACTGCGAACTTCGTCTTGAATGCGTCGCGAAGGAAGTTCTCACCAACGACCGCGGCCGCGCCACCGCAGTCGCCTATTTCGATTCCACCGGCCGCCTGCAGGAACAAACCGCAGATCTCGTGGTGGTTTCCTGTTCGGCTACCGAGTCAGCGCGCCTGCTGCTGAATTCCAAGAGCCGTGTCTTCGCCAACGGCTTGGGCAACCGCTTCGACTGGGTCGGACGAAACCTGCAGGGACACGCCTACACTGGCGCGGCCGGCTTGTTCGAGCAAGAGACCTACGATGACCTCGGCCCCGGCGCATCCATTGCGCTCTGCGACTACAACCACGGCAATCCAGGATTTGTCGGCGGAGGCCTGCTCGCCAACGAGTTCATTCGTTTGCCGTATCAGTTCGCGGGATTGCGCGCCCCCGGGGTCCCGCGCTGGGGCGCAGCCCACAAAGACTTCATGCGCCGCTACTACCGTCGCAGCATCTTTGTCATGGGACCAGTACAGGAAATGCCGGTCTTCGAAGCCCGAGTGCAGGTTGATCCCAAGGTGAAAGACGCATGGGGCATTCCCGTTGTTCGGCTCTCCGGCCACCGCCATGACAACGATCTGCTCGGAACGAAGTTCCTCTCTGCGAGAGCCGAGGCGTGGCTGAAGGAAGCCGGCGCTACCACGACCATCCCCTTCAACTGGATTTCGCGCGACGGCCCCAGCGGAGGTCAGCACCAAGCAGGTACGTGCCGCATGGGCAACGACCCGCAGACTTCCGTCGTCGACAAACACTGTCGCGTCCATGACGTTGACAACCTCTACGTCATCGACGGCAGCGTCCATGTCACCAACGGCGGATTCAATCCTGTCCTCACTATCATGGCGATCGCATACTACGCCTCCGACAATCTGGTGAAAGCGTGGAAGGGAACTCATGGCCGCTCTTAGCGATTGTCGCGAGGGACGCGCCCTATGAAGGGGCCCAGAATTTTTCGCGTTCGTGTCGTTGTGCCCATAGCGACGGCCCTCTTCGTTATCCTTCTGCAGCCCGGTGCCAGCCTCTACTACAGTTACTCCGGCGGACGATCCTGTGCGCGCTGCCACGAGATCTGGCAGCCGTACCGCGACTGGCACGAATCCGCTCATCGCAATGTGCCATGTTCCGAATGTCACGGCGATGTCCTCACCCTCGACGCCGGCTTTCATTTGAAAAACATCCGTCAATTAGCCGCGCATCTGCGTGGTCAGGTTCCCGAGCAAGTTCGCCTGAAAACCGAGGATGTACTAAAGATCGGAGCACGCTGCTCCAAGTGCCACCGCGAGGAATTCGCCGACTGGTCGGCGGGCCCGCACGGCGCGACGTACTCGCATTTCTTTTTGGACAAAGATCACAACCAGCGCCGACGTTTAATGGACGACTGCCTCCGTTGTCACGCGATGCACTTCGAAGGCAGCATCCGCGATCTAGTCACACCTGTGGACACGCAAGGTCCGTGGCGACTGCTCGATTCGAAACTAACGGATCAACCTGCAATCCCATGCCTGGCCTGCCATCAGATGCACCGTGACGGAGTCCTCCTGGCGCGACCTGCCGTCAAAGTGGATGACGCCGTCCCGCGCGAGGAAATCTCGAGGCCATCGCTGGCATTCTTTGATCGTCGCGAACAGGATTACGTCTCCCTCGCCCGATTGCCGCTTCCGCAGATGCACGAAGGCACTCGCTTGATCAAGATTAGCCCCGACCAGCGCCAAGCTCTTTGCTATCAGTGCCATGCTCCTGAGGCCAGCAGTCAGGTCGGATCTGGCGACGATCGCACACCCATCGGCGTGCATGAGGGCCTCAGTTGTTTTGCCTGCCACCAAAAGCACGGCCAGAAGGCGCGCGCCTCGTGCGCCACCTGCCATCCTCAACTTTCGCACTGCGGACTCAACGTCGAAACCATGGATACGACTTTCAAATCCGCCAAGAGCCCCCACAATGTCCACACCGTGAAGTGTGCAGACTGCCACACCAAGGGTGTTCCCAAGAAAAAGCCGCGAACCTAGCCGCAGTATTCGCGACGGGCCCGCAAAAAAAATAGAACAGCCCGCAAGCACGAAGCTTGCGGGCTGCCCGGTGGACTGTTTGGGATTGACCAAGAGGTGGTCACTCTAACGTGGCCTCTACGGCAACTCCGGGTTCGTCGAATCGACGATTCCTGACCGACCTGCGTCAGGCGGAATTGAATCCTTGCTTCACCGGTAGTGTGCGGGCTGTAGCTTCGGGCGCGTGTTTCTTGTCTGCGCCTGAAGCCCCGCTTAGAGCAACCGCTCTAAGTCTCAGCCACCTCACCTGGTCTTTGAGTACCCCAACTACTGCCTTCAGAACTTGTCATCCGACCACCTCCTTTCCGGTGTAATTTGCACATTAGTACGAAACCGCCCTGTGCGTCAACCGGCACGAACGTGGGCACGAACGTGGGTACCGGCGGAGATAACGGAGGTGCTCACGGCAACCCGAACGCATACACAGCGCTGCCCGCTGCGATCGCCACATATTCCTTCCCGTCGACGGCAAACGCCATGGGCGCAGCGTAAACCGCGCCGCCCATCTGGAAGTGCCACAGCGGCTTGCCCGCTGCCGCGTCGAAGGCTATGAAATTTCCTTCGGCGTCGCCACTGAACACCAACCCTCCCGCGGTCGAGAGCACTCCCGACCATGTGGGCGACGTGTGCTCGAACTTCCACTTGATTTCCCCTGTCGCCGGATCGATCGCCTTCAGGAATCCCAGATAAGGGCGAGCCTCCTCCGACGGAAAATATGCGCTCCCGTAGTACGCGTGCCCCGCCTCGTAAGGTTGCGGCGCTGTGCTGAAAATGTCGCACTGATCGCGCGCCGTTACGTAGAACAACCCGGTCTGCGGGCTGTAGGTCGGAGCCATAAAGTTCGTCGTCCCCAGCGCGCCAGGGCAGACCGTATGCCCCTCAAGCGTCGGCGATGCTTCCTTATTTGCTATGGGTCGCCCCTCGGCATCCTTCGTGTCGCTCCAGGTCGTCTTCCCGTAGGCATTCGCCGACATCAGCTTGCCATTCGTGCGATCGAGGACGTAGAAGAATCCGTTGCGGTTGGCCTGCGCGATCAGATGCTTGCTACCGGTGTCTATCATTACCGGAACCTGCGTCGCATCCCAGTCGTGTTCGTCGTGCTTGGTGAACTGGAAATACCAGTTCATCTTGCCGGTATCGGCATTCAGGGCCAGCAGGGAATTGCTGTAGAGGTTATCGCCCGCCCGTCCCTCGCCGCGATTCGACGGCGCCGGATTCCCTGTCGGCCAGAAAATCTGATTCGTGACCGGGTCGTATGTTCCCGTGTTCCAGGCCGGGCCTCCGCCAACTTTCCACGAATCGCCTTCCCAGCTGTCGTGTCCAGGCTCACCCGGCCCCGGCACCGTGTAGAAGCGCCACTTCCGCGCGCCGGTGTCGGCGTCGTACGCATCAATGAATCCGCGCACTCCGTACTCGCCGCCGGAGATGCCAATCACGATCAAGCCCTTCACCGCCAGCGGCGCCACCGTGAAGCTGTGTCCGGTTCGATAATCTGCGGAGACCGCGTCCCAGATCACCGCCCCGGTCATCGCGTCGAGCGCGATCACGTGGGCATCGAGCGTGCCCATAAAAACCTTGTCTCCCAGAATCGCCAGCCCGCGATTCACGTGTCCGCAGCATGGACGAATATCTCCAGGAACCTGCCGCTGATACATCCAAATCGGCCGGCCTGTGCGCGCATCAAGCGCAAACGCACGGTCATCCTGCCCGGTTGCATACATAATTCCGTCTACGACCAGCGGCGTAGTTTCAAGCTTTCCAGTCGCTCCGGTCTGATAAACCCACTTCGCCACCAGCGAGCGCGCATTGGTGATGTTGATCTGGTCGAGCGCGCTGAACCGCTTTCCGGTGTAGTCGCCGGAGTACGTCATCCAGTTCCGCGGTTCCTTCGGGGAGTTCACCAGCCGCTCGAAAGTCACCTGAGCGACAGCGTGACTCGCGATGAGGACCACGATCGAACACGCCGCCAGAAGGCATGCCTGGACTCCGGCGATACGGTGGAAGAGCGGCCCTTTCAGGGCCGCGTTGAAAATCTGTGGAGAAGAGGCCTTTAGGCCCTGTGGCCCACCGGGGCTGAAACCTGCGTGAGTAGGGGCATCTCGACGCGGCGCTGAAGCGCTGCTCTTCCACGGTTGTGCGGACACTTCCACAGAACCGCGGCAATTTCGCGTCCCAGCAGTATACGAACCCTGCCCGCTCATTTCGCCCCCACGCTGACCAGGTAGGCCACGATGTCCGCCAGGTCCTTGTCGCTCAAAATGTCAGCTCCGTACTTCGGCATCGCCGACTGCCGGTTTTTTTGAAACGACCGCAGCTTATCTTTTTCCAGCAGATGAATTTGCTCGCCCATATCCATGATCTGCACGCTGAAGCTGTCTTCATTCAAGGTCACGCCCTTGATCGTTTTGCCGTCCGCCGTCACCGCCGTGACGCTCTCATATTCCTGCGGAAATTCTTTCGTCGACTCAGTCAATCCCCAAGCCAGACGCCGGCTCGGGTCGCGCACCGACTCTATAATGGCCTCTCGTGTCCGCGATCCGCCCACTGCCGTCAACTCAGGCCCGAGTCTTCCACCCTTGCCCTCCACCATGTGGCACAACGAGCAATTCGCATCGCCGTAAAACAGATCCTTACCGTGGGCAGGATTTCCCACGGCAGCAGCCGGAGCCTTCACTTCCTGGCTGCGAATATAGGTGATGATCTGCCAGATCTCCTCGTCGGTCATCCCGACGCCTTGGCCGTTGGTTCCATTGGCAGGCATCGCGGTTCCGGGAATGCCATTGCTGATGACCTGAAACATGTCCGCGTCGGAATGCGTGTGCTTCTTCACCGCCCGCGTCAGGTCGGGCCCGCGTCCTCCACCATGCGCGCCCAGCCCATGACACAGCGCGCAGTTGATGCGGAACTCATACTCGCCGGCCTTGGCTGCCTTGGCGTCGCCCGCAAAAGGATTGTGGTCGTCGCCCGCGAAAGCAAGGGTGACGCCAAGCACCAGCATGACCAACGTGGACAAGCGCAAAAGTGAAAAGATTGCGCGACCTGAACCTTGGGCGAGAAAACGCCGCACGGTCTGTTTTCGAAACATGATGTCGATCCCACTCCGCGACGGAGAGTTTTCCACGCGAGTTACCTCGGGCAGAGATAGTAGCATCGTCCCGCTCACGTGTCGGATAAATACTCAGTGAAGATTGCGGGAATCCTAGGACGTTTGCACATGCTCCGGACGGAAGCCCAATCCAACGATGCGGGCGGGCAGGCGTCGCAACACCGGCCACCGCTGCAACAGTCGAAGGAGCATTGGCACCGTCAGTGGCTCCGAACTGGACAGAACCCGGCGAATCACTCTTTTCTGCACCATGACCTGCAGCCACTGCGTCGCCCGAGTCGGAAATTCCCGGCGCCGCTGGACCGCGTGAACGTCACCGTCCTTGAGATTGCCCGCAGCCAGCTTCCCTGCCAGGGCATTCGCGGTTGCCACGGCATCCTGAATCGCCAGATTGATTCCAACCCCTCCGACCGGGGACATGGCGTGCGCCGCATCGCCAATACACAGAAGCCCGGGCCGACACCACTGCCGCAAGCGATCCACTTTTACGGTCAGCAAACTTACGTCACCCCAATCGCGCAGTTCGCCGACTCGGTCTCGCAAGAAGGGCTGCATATTCGCGATTTTTTCGCGGAAAGACTCTATTCCTCGTTGGCGGATCTCATCCGCTGCGCCCTTAGGAATCACAAAGCCGCATTGCCAATACTCGTCGCGGTCGACCATGACAAACACTTTGCCAGCCTCCGCGTGACTGAAAGTCTGGCCCGGATCGCTGCTGCGCCGGCTGAATCTCATCCACAAGACATCCATGGGCGCGCCTATATCCATCACCTGTAGTCCGGCGCGTTCGCGGACGATCGACTGCCTGCCGTCAGCGCCGACGGTAAACGCCGCACGAATTTCCGTCACGCCATTGGGAGTCTTTGCCTTGACCCCCATAATGCGCCTGCGCTCCTCGATAAGATCGGTAACCTCCGTCTGCATCCCGATGTGGAACCTGCCGTAGCGTTTGCCCTGATCGGCAATGAAGTTCAGAAAATCCCACTGCGGCATGAACGCGAGAAACTTGCAGTGCGTTAGCAGGTGAGTGAAGTCGCCGATCGTTACCGTCTCGGTCCCGACCTGCCCGGCAAGTTCCCGGACTTCCTGATGCGGTCGCTTCAGGAACTGCTCCAGAACGCCCAGTTCATACATCAGTTCCAGGGTAGAGGGGTGAATCGTGTCGCCACGAAAATCGCGCAGGAAATCCGCATGCTTCTCGAGCACGATGACTTCGACGCCCGAACGAGCCAGCAGAAAGCCGAGCATCATCCCAGCTGGCCCTCCGCCAACGATGCAGCAACCGGTTTGGGGAGTCGCTGTCAGGCTTGCTTCCTCATCCTTAGTAGATGACAGCCGGCCGATTCCGATCGTCAGGTTTTCGAAAGGTCGCGCCGCGCCCCACCCGGACATGTCCGGTGGGCATCTTGGGACCGGCACCTTTGGCTCTCTACACTGAAATCCTGCCCTCATGCGGCCGATATTCCTGAGGGGAGAGGGTATTTTCCTTAGGCGTCCAAGTCATTGATCCGTCAGCCTTTCCAGCGAAAGGCGTCGGGCTGGGGAAGGCCTAGATGAGACAGCACGCGATATGCGAATTCGCGCGCCATCTCATCTAAAGAAGTAGGACCGTAATAGAACGCCGGAATGAGTGGGAAGACGGTGGCTCCGGCGTCGGCGGCTCGGTACATGTTGCGGATGTGGATTTTATTGAGCGGCGTTTCGCGCACGCAGAGCACGAGCGGACGCTTCTCTTTGAGCGAAACGTCAGCGGCGCGCTCGATCAGTTGCGAAGCGACGCCGTTGGCGATACGGGCCAGAGTGCCCACGCTGCAAGGCATGACGATCATGGCGTCCGCGGGATAAGAACCGCTGGCCACGTTCGCCCCGATATCAGCGTTCGATTGTTCTTTAATTTTTTGCGTTGCAATTTTGCGCGCCGCGCGGCTGCCGGAACTTTGGCTGGGTTTCCCAACGGAGTTTCGGAGAATCTGGCCGACCACGTTGGACCGGCCCTTCAGGCCCAACTCCTCGGCCATCACGCGCAGCGCGCTGTCAGAGGCGATGAAGTTGACCGTCTCGACGCGCTCGTCGCGTTCGACGGCCAGAAGAAGATGCCGCAAGAAAATGGCCCCGCTAGCCCCGGTGGTGGCGATGGTCAGATTTCGCGGTGGATGGTTGGGCACGAGATCCTCTGGTAAAGCAGTGCCCAGCAGGACTTTGGGATGAAGCGCGAAAATGCAATCGCTTCAGTCGAGCCCCGCCAGGGCGGAATGTGATAGCCCGGCACGGAAGTGCCGGGGGAGTACCGAGAACCAGCGAGTCCCGTATGGACGGCACCGTTCTCAACCGAACTTCGGAGCATAGGGAGTCAGTGCACTAGAAGTCAAGGGAAGACGCGGACCAACAATGGCTAGCACCGCCAATCTTCGATCCCGCCGCAGTGCAGCGCAACTACATGCGCTGGCGAGAGTGGAGCGCGAAATCCGCGCCCAGGATTCGCACAACCGCCGCAAATATCTTCGTGAGTTCAACGAGGCTTACCTCAGCTACGATTCCGTTCTCGATTCGCAACAGGTTCAGACGGCTTTGCATTCCGCCGACGTCGTCCTCATCGGCGACTACCACGCTCTGCCGGCTGCACAACGCTACGCCGCGTTGCTGATCGAACAGCGCGCACTGGCCGGGGACCGTCCAGTGGTGCTCGGAGTAGAAACCATCTTCGCCCGCGACCAGCACATTCTCGACGAATGGTGGCGCCGCGAGATCGACGAGAGCGAACTCCGCCAGCGCATGCGCTTCGACCTCGACTGGGGATACGACTGGACCCCATTTCACGAATTGCTGGTCACCGCGCGCGATCACGCAGAAGCCGTCTATGGACTCGACTGCATGCCGCGTGAAGATCTGCGCAAGATCGGCGCCCGCGATCGCCATGCCGCCGCCAAGATCGCCGAGATCCGCCAACGCCATCCGAACGCCGTCATCTTCGTGTTGTTCGGCGAGTCGCATCTCGCTCCCGGACATTTGCCTGGCGCATTGCGTGATCAGATCCCCGGCGCAAAAGTACTTACCGTCTTGCAGAATATCGACGCGCTGTACTGGCGCGCCGCCGGAGAGCGCGCCGACAAGGTGGAAGCCGTCCGCGTCAACGATGACGTTCTCTGTGTCTTCAACTCCACGCCACTGGAGAAATACGAGAGTTACCGCCTGTTCCTCGACCAGTGGAGCCGCTGCGACGATGGTCCCGATTTCGCGCCAACGATCTACAACCTGATTGACAGCCTGGCCCGCTTCCTCGAAATTAACCGCTACTCGCCCCACAACGGCACGCAGCCAAAGTTTCTGGTCGACATGCTGCCGGAGGTTTACGGCGGACCCTCCGACGCCATGATGCGCCGCCTGCTCTCGCGCAGGGGCATCGCCGATCAGGAACGCGAGACCATGTTGAGCAGCGTCGAGCAGAACGGCAGCGCCTATCTGCCGCCAGTGAATGCTTTCTACGTGCGCGAATTCCAAATGATTCACGCCGCCGAAGATGCCACGCGCTTCCTGCACCAGGCCTGTCAGGGTCTGCCGCAGCGTCTCAATGGACAAATGGAAGAGGGAATTGCCGCAAATGGAAGCCGTAACCCGGCGCGTAGCCCGATCGACAAGTTCTACGCCCGCGTAATCGAACATGCGGTCGCCTATTTCGGCTCGCGCGTACTCGATCCTTCAAGGCCAGTTCCCGATGACTCATCGTTGCCGTCGCGGGCCGCATGCGAAAAAGCTGCCCAGGCGTCCGTTCGCGCCGACATCAGCAAGGTCGAGTCCTCCGCGCAAGACCTCGGCTATCGCGTCGGCAGCCAGATCTACGACGCCTACCTCGCCGGCAAGGTCGCGCCCAGTGGCCTGCGCCGCCTCTTCCTCGCGCACCTGAATGAGCCCGGACTCGCCCGCAAAGTCTGCGCGGCGGTCATCGCCAAACTCCGCGCGGTCGCTAACTCGAAATCGCGCGCCGCTCACGTCTGAATTCTTCGGTCTCAAAGTGCTAATCTAACTTCGCCCGGCTGAATGCCGCGTGCTGAATGCTGAGTGCCTCTTGAACGCCGAATCCATCCGCCAGTTGTTCGAACAAGTACGCAAGGGCAAACTCACGCCCGACGACGCCGTCTCGCGCCTCCGCCATCTGCCCTTTGAAGATCTCGGATTCGCCAAAGTCGATCATCACCGCGCTCTGCGAAATGGAATGCCTGAGATTATCCTCGGAGAAGGCAAGACGCCCGCGCAGGTTGCCGGAATCTTCGCCCGCCTCGCTAAACACGGTGGCAACATCCTTGCCACTCGCGCTACTGAAAAACAATTTTCCGCCGTGAAGAAGAAAGTTCGCGCCGTCGAATATCGCGACGCGGCCCGCGCCATTGTCCTGCAGCGCGATCCCGCGAAATACGGAAAGGGCATCATCGCCGTAGTCTCCGCCGGAACCAGCGACATCCCCGTCGCGGAAGAAGCCGTTGTCACCGCCGAACTGATGGGCAACGAGGTCCAGCATTTTTATGATGTCGGCGTCGCCGGTATTCACCGCCTGTTGGCCAATCGCGAAGCGCTGACCAAAGCGCACGTCGTAATTGTCTGCGCCGGCATGGAAGGCGCGCTGCCCAGCGTCGTTGGAGGCCTCGTCGGCGTTCCTGTCATTGCCGTCCCCACCAGCATCGGCTACGGCGCTTCGTTCAAGGGAATGGCCGCGCTTCTCGGCATGCTGAATTCGTGCGCCTCAAACGTCAGCGTCGTCAACATCGACAATGGATTCGGCGCAGGCTATGTTGCCTCGCTCATCAACCGCCTGCCTTAAACCTCAAGGAGGAAGAATGCCAACCGCTCTCACCCCCGAAGTCAAGCAACTCATTGATCGCGCGAACTTCGCTCACCTCGCCACGCTGATGCCCGACGGCTCTCCGCAATCGGTTCCGGTCTGGATTGGCCGGGAAGGCGAGCACCTCGTCATCTGTACCGGGGAGAACTCGCTCAAGGGTAAGAACACACGCCGCGATCCGCGCGTGGCGTTGTCGATCGTCGACTTCAAGAATCCTTACGAAGAAGTTCAGATCCGCGGCCGCGTCGTCGAACGCCGCTCCGATCCCGGGCTGAAGACCATGGATCCCATCTCCCACAAATACACGGGCAAGCCGTTCCCCATGCGCAATCCGGAAGGACGCGTCGCTCTAATTGTCGAAGTAGAGAAGCTGCGCTACACCAAGCTCCCCTTCGAGCATACGCCGCCGAAATAGCACCGCTCGATGTATCAGATATGGCTCGGGTGACTTTCTGCACGGAAGTAACCTTGGCTCTCGATTCATGGCCTCTAGAATCAGGGCCATGTTTACCGATTCTCGTCTGCTGCCGGCGTCGGGCGCGTTCCCCCAAACCCGGTCAAGACATTAGCGGAACTCCCGGCAGCACTATATGCGCCCCGGCGAGATCGGCCTTTTTACGTTTGACGCGAAAACCGGCCAGCCGCTCACAGCGAAATGTGAAGTGCCGGAGACGCCGGTCAGTGAATATTGCACCGCTTTCAGCAGCATGTATATGGCGCGCCTGATTGCCAAAGGTCGGGTCAGGAGCCATCCACAGGTGATCACGGTCCTTTACGACAAGCGCGGACGCTGGCTGGCTACCATGTCGCGCGAGGGTGAAGACCGCCGCAATCCGGGCCTCGGGCTCGCCTGGATCCTGGTCCAGTTTCTCTTGCTAGCATTTTTCGGCACGCTCTTTATCTTCGCTGTCTCGGCGCTTTCCGCACGCTGGTTTGGCACCGAGCCGCTTGTCGGGGAACGCACCTCGCCTCAGGAACTCAACGGGCTCATCTGTGCGGGCCTGCTGCTGGCAGGACTCGGGCGACTCCTTTTCAAACTCGGGCGAAACAGTTGCTTCTTCGTCTTCTACGGCCAGCGCTGCAACCGATTGGCTCGCCCCAACGCGACAAGTTTTACAAACGGCTCGAGAAGACCAACAAGCCCACCCTCCTCGTGCCACTCGACGTCACCTTCACCCCGACAACCATCGATTGGCCCTCGCCCGAGAAGTACACGGCATGGACGGAGCTTCTTCGCCGCGAGGGATTCCAGCAATTGGGCACATTCTTAATTCCGGAAGCTCAAGTGCTCGCCGACTACTGGTTCCATCCTCAAGAGGATCTGACAGCTACGATCCCTAAACATCGCACGGCTGGCATGTGGCTGAGCGTCTTCACTCGTTATGAGGATTGGTCCTCATTCTGTGTGGCCAACAAGAAGCCAGTGCCGATCGATCCCCACCCAACGAAAAAGATTGTGTACCTTGGGCCAGACGCAGGCGGTGAAACGGTGCTCGAGAAAGCGCGCCGTGATCGGCCGGTAGGAGCGAGACGTCGTCCCACTCGCGACAACATTCTGCCCGACTATGCGACCAGCTGGCGCCAGTACGTCGAATGGCGCCGTGCGCGTGGAACCACCGCGGATGAATACAAGCGTGTTGCAGAGACCAAAGCACGCGCCAAAGCCGCGGGAACGTCTTGGCTTTAGCCTTGCGCAAAGAAAGGCGCGGCTTTCGCCGCGCCCTCTCCGTCACCGCTACATCAACTTTATGAGCCCTGCTGGCCCGCCTTCTTTTCAACCTGCAGCTTGTTGTCCACGCTGAAGGCGCCGAAGAGCTGGTTGGCTTTGAGTCCAGCGATCGTCTTGTCCATCGAGCTGTCGACCGAGCCGTAGAGCGTCACGTGACCGTTTGTCACGATGATGCGAATCGGCCGCGCCGGATCCATCGCATACTTGCTCAACACGTTGTCACCATAGATCGCCCGCATTGCGCGCAAGCGGAGCCCGTCATCGAACCGCGAAACCGGCTCGACCGAAACGTTATCGATCACGTCCTTCACACCGGGCATGTTCGCGATGTCAAAGAGTGCTTCATCGCGGCCAATGCCGGTTCGATCCTGCCCCTCGACCGTGACCACTCCATCCTTCACTCCCAGCGCGAAGTAATCGAACGTGTTGTCATAGCCCACCCGCACGTAGCGCAGCTTCTTGGCCAGTTTCTGCTCAAGTTGCGCATCCGGCACGTTGGGACCGGCCACCGTCAGCAAGTCGCGCACTCCCTGCGCTTTCGCGGTCTTGCGCGCCAGTTTCGCCGCGTCCAGCTTGCTCTGATACAGATCGACCGTGCCCGTCAGGGTTACGATCCCTGCTTCCACGCTTGCTCTCACATTGCTGAACTGTGTCTTGGACGTCAGTTTCTGCGTCACTGTTGTCTGAATTTGATTGTCGTAGCGGGACGCAGCCGGCGTCTGAGCCACAAGCATTGCGCCCATCAGCCCGATCGCCAGAACTGTACCCGCCAGCCTCCCGATTGCATTCTTTGCTGCAGTCATAAAGGTCACCTCCGACCGATTGACGAATCTTTACGAATTAACTGCCTGGTTAATTGATTCGATGCCGAGGGATCGGCGTGAGATGCATTGGCAGTATGGGAAGCGCGCCGCACAGCGATGCGACAGACGGCCAGCAAAACTTTTTGCGGCGTGGTGGGTTTATACGACTAACAGGCAGATGTGTGTCTGCCGCCGCAAGTGTAGCGTTGTCAGAAAAATTGCATAGGGAGTGATCTGCTTACTTGCCCACCGACGACCAGTCCGTCAACAGCACCGGTTGTCCGCCCTTCACAATTGTCGGATAGACATTATCGAATCCCTTGTGGTCGCTCGCGCTGTAGTTGAGAACGAGTCGCGGACCCAGGCCAAAATTCATTTCATGAATGGACTCGATGGCGCTGATAAACTTTTCTCGCGTAACATCTTTACCCGCCCGCTTTAGTCCTTCAATCAGCACCATCGCGTCCACGAACCCTTCAAAGCTTACAAATGTCGGCGGTTCGCCAGGAGAATATTTCGACAAACATTTGCGGTAAAGTGCGACGGTCGGATAATCCATGCGGTCGTAAGGCGGCATGACTTGAGTGATGATCGTTCCCTCGGCTTCCGCTCCCGCTTCCTTGATGAACTCCTCGGTGCCCACGAAAGACACGGTGAGGAATTGCGGCCTCCAACCGCTCGCGTGCGCCTGCTTCACAATCGCCGCTGCCGACGCGTAAGGTCCGACCATCACGATTGCCTGGGGATGTGCCGCCATCACTTCTCTCAGGCCCGTCTCGACATCTAAGCTGGCGTGCGCGAAGGTACCCACGGCCACCGGAACTGCATTGTGTTTCTGCAGAGCCAGTTTCACACCGTCAAGAACCGCCTTGCCAAAAGGGTCGTCCTGATAAACAACTCCAATCTTGCGGATGTTCTGTCCCCAAAGTTTATCAATCTGCTCGCGAGTCTCATCGTAGTAGGAGGCCCGAACGTTGATGATTTCGTGCTTCAGCGGTTCGTAGAGCATCTGCGCGCCGGTGAACAATCCAACCACTGGAATCTTTTCTTCCTGAGCCATGGGCACATAGACCTTGGCGGTCGGCGTTCCTACAAAAAAGCCCAACGCGAAGACTCCCTCCTTGGTCATGCGCTTGAAGCAGGCCGGAGCCCTCTCCGGATCGTAGCTGTCATCAAATGCTTGCAGTTGAATCTTGCGGCCAAACACCCCGCCCTCATCGTTGATCATGTGAAGGTATGCGGAAGCGCCCAGCACGGTCTGTCGGCCCAGTACGTGCGCCGGACCATCCAGCGCAGAGCAAGACCCGATCAGAATGCTGTTTTCAGTGACGCCAGGCGTCTCCGCCGAAGCTGAACAGCTGGCGATGAGAAAGGTGAAAAGCAAACAAAGCGCAACGCGCGCAGGCCAACTGACACACCCCGCCCTAAAACGGTTCATCCGCAAACTCCTCTTGCTAAGTATCTCCCCCGCACCGGGCTACACTTGCTGAGGCTCCAGGTTGTACGTGCGTGAGATGAGTGAGGCCATTGTGGCACGCCGATTGGGCCCGTGATACATCGGTGACTCACTAAAGTAACTGACTTTTCTCCGGGATAACCACTCGACTCCTCCTAATTTGGAGCATGCCATTTCCGGATTACCCCCGTAACTTTCGACCCGATACTCTGCGTTCTACCATGCCCTTGGACTGCGTATTTCGAGGGGGGAATCCGCGGATGGGTGAACGTGTCACCCAATCAGGCCGAACGGATCTTTCGCGCGCCAGTCGCCTCAAAAAGGCCCTGGAGAGCGGAGCCCCCCCTGCGTTTGTACTGCCTGAGAACGGCGTGGCTCCGGCCAATGGATCGTGCTCCACACGGTCCTGCCCTCTGCCTCCGATCTCTGATCCATCCACCAACGATCCGGCGCGCGCCGCGACCCGCTTGCAGTTTTCTGGAACAGATGTTCCAGGCATCGCCCGATGGATTGAGCATTGCCGACACCGACCATCGCGTGCTCTGGGCGAATGAGACCTTCGTGCGCATGTTCGATTACCAGGCGGCCGAGGTTGTGGGACAGTCGCTGGAAAATCTGGTCGTCCCTCCCGAACGCTTAGCGGAATCGCATTGGGTGACAGAGGCCCTCGCCCGCGGTGAACGCATTACCCTCGAAACGCAACGCCGAAAGAAAGATGGAGCCTTACTCGATGTTTCCGTCTCCTGCGCGCCGCTGTTCCTCGATGGCAAGATGGCGGGTTTCTACGCTGGCTACCACGACATTTCCGATCGCAAGCGCGTGGAGGCGCTCAGTTCTGCACTCTACCGGGTCGCCGAAAAGAGCAGCAGCGCACACGACCTGCAACAGTTCTTTGCTGCCGTGCACAGCATCGTCGGAGAGTTGATGTATGCCAAGAACTTCTACATCGCGCTTTACGATCCCTCCACGGAACTGCTGAGCTTTCCCTATTTTGTCGATGAACAGGACTCCGCGCCTTCTCCAAAAAAATTGGGTCGCGGCTTGACCGACTATCTGATCCGCGTCGGACAACCCCTGCTGGCCACGCCCGAAGTATTGCAGGCCATGGAGGACCGCGGCGAAGTGGCGCGCAATGGATCGCGTTCCCTCGACTGGATGGGCGTTCCGCTCAAGGTCAACAACCATACCTTCGGTGCGCTGGTGGTGCAGACGTACTCCAAAAACATCCGCTACGGCGAACGCGACAAAGAGGTTCTCACTTTCGTAGCGCGGCAACTGGCGAGCGCCGTCGAGATCAAGAGAAATGAACAAGCGCTCCGCCGCTCTGAAGCGCGCTACCGTTCTCTGGTGCAGAGTTCGGTCTACGGGATTTACCGGTCCAGTCTGGAGGGCAGATTCCTCGACGTCAATCCGGCTCTGATCACCATGTTGGGCTACGGATCGGCGGAGGAGGTTCTGCTTCTCGATCCCGAGAAGGATGTCTTCGCCCACGCGGAAGAGCACGCGCGTCTGATCAAAGAGTATCGCCGCACCGGACGCTTGGATGGAATCGAAGTGAAGTGGAAGCGCAAGGACGCCAGCGCCATCACTGTGCGCATCAGCGGGCGCGCCGTGAGCAACGCGGACGAACCAGCCGACGTGCTGGAGGCGATCGCCGAAGACGTCACCGACCGACGCGTGCTCGAAGACCAGTTGCGCCAGGCGCAGAAGATGGAAGCCGTGGGCCGCCTCGCCGGCGGCGTCGCCCACGACTTTAACAACCTGCTGATGGTGATCAGCGGTTATGCGGAAGTGATTCTGGCGGAACTCCCGCTGGATCATGGCCTGCACGAGAAGGGACGCGCCATTCAGTTGGCCGCGGACCGCGCTACAACGTTGACCCGTCAACTGCTGGCCTTCAGCCGCAAGCAACTGCTGGAACTCAAAGTAGTCGACGTGAACGCCATCGTGCTCGATATGGAGCGCCTGCTGCGGCCCTTAATCGGCGAAAACGTGGAACTCACCACTACCCTGGCTCCCGATGCCGCCCACACCCGGGCCGATGCCGGACAACTGGAACAGGTTCTGATGAATCTCGTGGTGAATGCCAAGGACGCCATGACCCGCGGCGGAAAGCTCACCATCGAGACCCGTAACATCGTGGTCGATGAACATCATCGCCGCGGCCAGACCTTCATCCGTCCCGGCCACTACGTGCTGCTAGCTGTGAGCGACACCGGCATGGGCATGGACAAAGAAACCCAGTCGCGAATCTTCGAGCCGTTTTTTACGACCAAAGAAAAAGGCAAGGGCACCGGCCTTGGCCTTTCCACCGTCTACGGCATCGTGAAGCAGAGCGGCGGATATGTGATGGTGCAGAGCGAGGAACATCGCGGAAGCATCTTTCATATTTATCTTCCCCGCGTCGACGGCGTCGCCGAGAAGCATGCTGCCCCGGTCGCGCATGCTGCTCTGGGAGGCACCGAGACCGTGTTGCTCGTGGAAGACGAAGAGTCGGTTCGTCAATTGGTGCGTGACACCCTCGCCGCGAAAGGCTACCGGGTCGTCGAAGCCGAGAATGGCGAAGCCGGCATGACCGCAGCGGCTCAGCATGAAGGCGAAATCAATCTGGTGATCACCGATGTGGTGATGCCGGGCATGGGCGGCCGCGAACTGGTCAGGCAACTCGTGCAGCTGCGCCCCAGCACAAAGGTTCTTTATCTCTCCGGATATACCGAAGACGCGATCCTCAGTGAAGGCACCATCGAGAAGGGCGCCGCGTTCCTTCAGAAGCCCTTTACCCTCCAAAATCTCTCGCGGAAAGTCAGGGAAGTGCTGGGTTAGAATCCCTTTCTCTGCATCTGACCGCGATCCATAATTTGCGAAGCGCACGGCTTTAGTCTGCGGAAGAGCGACGGACACGTAGGCCGCCTTGACGAATGCGTGGACCGCGGCGACGGCCCTGTGTCGCGCCGTGACAAACGCGTTGACCGACAAACGCGTGGGCGGCCGTGACGAACATGTGGACCGCGCCGACAAACGCGAACCGCCCTGACAAACACCTGGGCCGCCGTGGAAGAGCGGCCCTTCAGGGCCGCGTCAGAGGCCAGAGCATATGTGGGCTTTAGCCCCGGAGGTTCGCTACCATCCCGAACGAGCCTCAAGCCGTGCAACTTTTTCCCAACCTCTGCGTCCTATCTATTGAAAGATAGAGGCTGACTAAATCCGTCTGTCGCGGATGCGCGTATAAAGGATAGGGGTTCCATGCTGATCAAGAAAGCGGAAGACATTCGTTCGTCGGAGATCACCCCCAAGAGCCTGTACCTGAACCGCCGCAAATTCCTTGCCGGCGCGGCGCTTGCGGGTGCTGCTGCGGCAACGGGCATCGGATTGCGCGAAATCGTCTCCCCCTCCACCAGCGCATTTGCCGGAAACAAGATTAACGGCATCCAGAAGAGTCCCCTGAGCACGACCGAGACCGTCACTCCCTACAAAGACGTCACCAACTACAACAACTACTACGAGTTCTCCACCGAAAAAGACGAACCCGCCAAGCTTGCCCAGAAGTTCCGCACGCGCCCGTGGAAAGTCAAAATCGATGGTATGGTCGACAAGAAGCAGGAACTCGATGTGGAAGCGATTATCAAGATGGCCCCTCCCGAGGAGCGCATCTACCGTCACCGCTGCGTGGAAGGTTGGTCGATTGTTGTCCCCTGGGTCGGCTTCTCGCTGAGCGAACTGATCAAGCGCGTGAACCCATCTAGCAAAGCGAAGTTTGTCGAGTTCACTACCATTCTGGATAGGACCCAGATGCCCGGCCAGCAACGCAATGTCCTCGAATGGCCTTACGTCGAGGGCCTGCGCATGGACGAGGCCATGCATCCTCTGGCGCTGCTCTGCTTCGGAATGTACGGCGAAGACCTTCCCAATCAGGACGGCGCCCCGATCCGCATCATTGTTCCCTGGAAGTACGGCTTCAAGAGCGCGAAAGCCATCGTGCGCATTCGCTTCACCGATAAGCAGCCGCTGAATACCTGGAACATTTCCGCCCCCATGGAGTACGGTTTCTATTCCAACGTGAATCCGAATGTGGACCACCCGCGCTGGAGTCAGGCCAAAGAACGCAGACTCGGCGAATTCTCGAAGCGCCCCACCCTGATGTTCAATGGCTACGATCAGGTCGCCAGCCTGTACAGCGGCATGGATCTGAAGAAGAATTTCTAGTCAGCTTCCGGCGTCCGGTTCCCCAATCTAGAATGCTGGAGGGACGAGTCTTTCTCCGGAAGCCAGAAGCCGAAAGCCGGAAGCCGAGCAGATGATTCGCTACCTCAAACCCGTGGTCTTCCTGGTGTCCCTCACACCGCTGGCATGGCTCGTGTGGAGAGCCTTTCACGCTGGATTGGGTGCAAATCCCATTGAAAAGATCACCCACAGCACCGGCGACTGCACGCTGACGTTCCTGCTGATCACGCTCTCCATCACGCCGCTGCGGAGGCTGACACGCCAATATTGGCTTATCAACTTGCGCAGGATGCTCGGTCTATTCGCTTTTTTCTACGGCACGCTGCACCTGATGACCTACGTCTGGCTCGACAAATTTTTTGATGTCCACGAAATGCTGGCCGACATCGCCAAACGCAGGTTCATCACCGCCGGAATGACGGCCTTCGCCCTGATGATTCCGCTGGCGTTGACCTCGACGAAGTGGTCGATCCGAAGATTAGGCGGCAAACGCTGGCAAGTACTGCACCGCCTCATCTATTTCAGCGCCGCCGCTGGCGTCATTCACTACATCTGGCTCGTCAAAGCGGACCTGAAGAAGCCGCTGGAATACGCAGCCGTGCTCGGAGTGTTGATGCTCTACCGGATCATCGTGTGGATCGGTTCCCGCAGCCCGGCGGTCGCGAACGTCAGCGTCTCGGAAGGCTAAGTAGCGCCGGCGTCTCACCCACTCCCTGGCTGCTGAGTGCGTCTTCCATACGTTTCCTGCCAGTGTCGTAAGCGTGCAGCGGGCTGCGCCGCGGCCGCGCGCTCAACCATCTCACACAAAACAAAAGGCACGGCCGACTGGCCGCGCCTGTTTTTCTCAAAAACGCGACTTTCAGGCTACTTCTTCCGCCAGCGCGCCGCGCTCGGCCGTACTGGAGGTTGCATCACAAACATATGCGGACGGGCCGAAGCTGCGGAAGCGGAGGCGGTCGCATCCTGCGTGAAGAAAACCCCGGCCGCTACTTGTCCATTCGCATCCGTTTCGATGAAGGGGAAGGTTGTGCCGTTGACCGTGTAGAAAGTGATGTCGAATCCACCGTTGATGGTGCTATTCGTGTTGTTGCCGGCATTCGCTGCAATCTGACCCCGGCCGTTCGAATCAGGGACTACGTATGTACCGCTGAGGGGCAGATTGTAAGTGGGGGCGCCGCCGGGAGCGGAGTTTTCGTCAGTTATGCCGGTCACAGCAAGCCCGCTGCTGCTGGAGACAAATTCCGCGATATCGTCCACTTCGACTCCGGCAACCAAATTGACACCGGAAAAGTTCAATCCATAGCCGGCCGATCCGCTGAAACTGGTTGAGGTCTGCGGCGGGTAAGCCACTCCGCTCATCACGCCACCATTGTCGATTTCCATCAGGAGCAGGCCTCCGCTCGAAGGATAGGCGGCATACAGCGAGCCCGCGGTGAAGCCGGCTAGGTTACCCACCGTGAAGCGACCTGTGCCGGCCGCGGTGTACAGGCCGGTGAAAGATACTGGAGACTGAGAAACGGTTCCTCCGATATTGGCGTCCTCCGTCGACGCGGATGTGATGTTGCCGGCTCCGTCAGTCACCATAAAGCCGCCGACTGCTGACGGGCTAGTCGCGCCGGGAAAAGCGCCTTCAACGGTAAATGCCAGCGCGCCAGTGGGCACGTTGGTGGTGGTTTGGGAGTAAGCATCCCCCGAGAGAGTTGCAGTCGCGTCCATTTCAATAAATTTCAAATGGCTCGCATCAATGGCGTACACATCGTAGGTCTGCGTACCGAACTGTGTTGTGACCAACGTCGTCCCGGGAGTGGTTGCAGGGCCCGAAACGACCTGTCCACTGAGTCCTTGAGAAGTGTACGCAAAGCCGTTGTTGTTGAAATCCTCCAACCCGGAGATGGCTCCGCCCGCCCCCACGGTGAAATTGCCGACCGTGGCAAACGGATCAGCTAAGCCGCTGCTCACATCAGTTCCGAAAAAAATGAAAGCGTACGATCCGGCCGGCGAAATTCCAGCAGTCTGTATGTCAAGCGAGCCACTTCCTGTTCCGTTGCTGTCGAATTCGGTGACCAGTCCATGAGAACTGTCTTGGAGAACAAAATCGAGAATTATGTTCCCGAATGCTGTCGTAGTGTTGAGAGTGGCCTGACCCCGCCCGTCCACATTGACCTTGTAGCTGCCGCTGCCGATCGCGGCATTGGAAACGGGTGCGGAAACGCCCGGATCATTCAGATCCAGTGTTCCTCCAGTGATTCCCCCCTGGCCATTACCTCCGCTGCCGTTCGCGGTGAAGGTGCCGACGATCGCATAAGGCGCTCCTGTGGTGTCGGTGCCCGAAACGGAAAACACGTAAGTGCCGTTGAGATTACTGTTGCTAAAGCTGCCGCTTGGCGGCGCAATCGGTGTGGTGAAGCTGTTGCTGCTTCCACAACCTACGAGTACGGCAATTGCAGACAAAATGGTGGACAGAACAAGACGATTGCGCAACGACATAACATCCCCCTCAACGATTGGTTGGCGCAGAATTTGAGTCTTCTGGGCTCAGGTTAGCACGATTAGTTACCGCAAGCCTTAACCCGAATCCAGGGAATAAGTAGCGCGGCGAGAGAAATATTTCGAGGCTTTACATCACTTTACGAATGTCCGAAAAGCCTTGCCGAGCCTAAGGATGCACCTCAGCCTCTTGCCCAGCTAACTGCCGCAGAGACTCGTCGTAGGGTGCTCGCGCAATCCCTTTTTCCGTAATGATGGCCGCCACATACCTCGCAGGTGTCACGTCAAACGCCGGATTCTCCACCTCCACACCGTCCGGAACCATCTGCTTCCCAGCGATGTGGGTTACTTCTTTGGCGTTTCGCTGCTCGATGGGAATCTTGCTTCCATCGGGACAGGCGAGATCCACGGTCGAAGTCGGCGCAGCAACATAAAACGGAATCCCGTGCTCCTTCGCCAGGATCGCCACCGTATAAGTTCCAATCTTGTTGGCCACGTCGCCGTTCGCGGCGATGCGGTCGGCGCCCACCACGATGGCTCCGATCTTCCCCTGGCTCATCATCGCCCCCGCCATGTTGTCGGAAATCACGGTGGTCCGGATGCCGTCTTTCATCAACTCCCACGCTGTCAGCCGCGACCCTTGCAGAAACGGGCGAGTCTCATCGGCATACACGTGAATCTTTTTCCCCTGCTCGACCGCAGCGCGAATCACCCCGAGCGCCGTTCCATATCCCGCCGTGGCCAGCGCCCCTGCGTTGCAGTGCGTGAGCACTCCGCCAGAACTCGGCATCAGCGTCGCGCCATGGCGTCCCATGGCCTGGTTCGCCGCGATGTCTTCCGCGTGCATGCGCTGCGCTTCTTCAATCAACTCCCTTTTAATTTGCGGAATGGGCCGGATGCGGATCCGCTCGTACTTCTCCTGCATGCGGCGAATCGCCCAGAACAGGTTCACCGCAGTCGGCCGCGTTTTGCCGATGAGGTCGCAGATCTGGTCGAAGTCGCGCTTCAAGTCGCCCGTCGACTCCGCCTTGGAATTGTTCACGCCCAGCGCGATACCCATGCCCGCGGCCACGCCGATCGCCGGCGCCCCGCGCACCACCATGTTGCGGATCACATGCGCCACTTGTTCGTGAGTCTTACAGGTCACATAAACTTCTTCGGTCGGCAGCTTCGTCTGATCAATGAAGCGCACACCTTGTTCAGTCCACTCTAGAGTTTGAATCATGATGAGGTTCTCATTCCAGGAGTTTCGAGTTTCAGGTTTCGGGTACTTGGACTGCGTTCACCGCATACTCGAAACTGGAAACCTGAAACTCGAAACTATATTTTGTGAGCCTCGCACCGGTTGCGTGGATTATTCGTCACCGCTGGCCGTCCGCACACCTCACAGGCCACAGCCATGGCAAATACGCCAGGCGAGGTTTCGTCATTTTGCAGAATATGCTCCACACGTACATCGTTCGCGGTGAAGATCGAAACAAATGGTACCGCCCCCGCCGCCTTCTCTACGTTCGGACGTCCCTTGGCCTCTTCGCGCTCCACCAGGCACATCACGCCCACCACATCGAATCCGAACTCGCGCGCCGCCTCAATCGCCTGCACGGTCGATGATCCCGTGGTGCAGACATCATCCACAATTACCACCCGTGCATCCTTCTCGCGAAAGCCTTCAATGCGCTGCCCGGTGCCATGCTGCTTCTCCGCCTTACGCACCAGAAAGCCGTCCAGTTCGCCGCTCACCACGGAGACCGCCACCACGATCGGATCCGCTCCCATGGTGAGCCCGCCGATGGCCCGCGCCTTCCATCCGCGTTTCTGGATCTCTTCGAAAAAAACCTCTCCCGTCAGCCGCGAGCCTTTCGCGTCGAGTGTGGTCGTGCGGCAGTCGATGTAGTAGTCGCTGGTCCCACCGGACGAGAGCTTGAACTCACCCAGTCGGAACGACTTGTGAGCGAGCGTACTCAGCAGTTTCTGACGCGCAGAATGCATAAAAATCTACGATACCACGGCCGCCGAGTTTCAAGTGGCTGGCCTCGCACGAACGAGAGGAGACTCCGGCAAGCGAAGTCGTTCGTGATACTTCGCGTCCTTCGTGGTTCAGGCATTGTTCTCTACGCTTACGAACTGACCCACTGCCGAGACTTCGAGCGGGTCTGCCATACGCGCCGGGTAGTGCTTGCGTGTTAACCTGAAATCTTGTGGTAGGCCGCACGACACGCCCGCGACCTTGCGTCTCGGGATGATTCTGAATCGAGGTACAGACATTGCAGAGTTCGCGCAGGGTTCCCCATTCCATTTTTGCCGGCCTTTTTCTTTCCACACTTACGATAGCCCTCCTTGCCCCGTCCGTCCTCGCCGACGGCACCCGCACCTGGGAACAGTCCAAATTCGACGACCTGACCAAGGGCACCGCCAGCGGAGTGGCCATCCGCAGTTCCGGCGGCCTCGAACTCGCTCCCTCGTTCAAGTTGCTCTACGCCACGCCCTCGACCTACATCTGGGCCGTTGTCTCGGATGACGCAGGCAACGTCTACGCCGCCACAGGATCTCCAGCACGCGTCTATCGCATCACAGCAGATGGCCAGGCCACCATTATTTTTGAGCCGCGCGAACTGCAGGTGCAAACGCTAGAGGTCGCTCCCGGCGGCGTGATCTACGCCGCCACCGCGCCCGACGGCAAGGTCTACAAGATCGAGCACAGGGGCAAAGAAAAAGGTGAGCCCAAGCCCGACAAGGCCGAAAATAAGTCCGACAGCAGGTCCGACAAGGACGCACCGAAAGATCCAGCGAAGCCCACCTTGGATCCATCCTGGAGTTCCTCTGAATATTTTGCACCCGGCACGAAGTACATCTGGGACCTCATTCTCGACAAGGCCGGTAACCTTTACGTCGCCACGGGAGATCACGGCGAGATCTACAAAGTAACGCCCAAGGGCGAGCACTCGCTCTTTTTCAAAAGCGACGACACCCACATCCGTGTGCTCGCACTCGACGCTAAGGGAAACTTGATTGCGGGCACCGACGGCAGCGGCCTCGTCTACCGTATTTCTCCCGCTGGCGAAGGGTTCGTTCTGTACAGCGCACCCAAGAAAGAAATCACTGCGCTCGCTCTCGATCGCGAAGGCAACATCTATGCTGCAGGCGTGGGCGAAAAGCGCGCGAGCGCGGTAACGCCGGCGGGCAGCGCTTCCACACTCACCATGGGAGCGAGTCCGTTGTCGCCCGCATCTCAAACTCCTGGGATGACTCTGACCGTGACACCCGCCACCCCGCAGTCCGGCCCCTTCCCATTTCCCGGCGGAGGCGCCGGTGGTGGCTCCGATGTATACCGCATTGCCCCCGATGGCTCCCCGTCGCGAATTTGGACTTCGCACGAAGATATCGTCTACGCCCTAGCCTTCGATTCCCATGACAAGCTGCTCGCGGGCACTGGGAACCGCGGACACGTTTTCAGCATCGAAGGCCAGGATGAATTTTCCGACCTGCTGAAAGCTCCGGCCTCGCAAGTCACAGGGTTCGCCAAAGCTCCCGGCGGCGGCCTCTATGCCGCCAGCAGCAACCTCGGCAAGATTTTTCTTCTTGGCCCAGGGCCGCAGAGCGAGGGCACCTACGAGAGCGATGTGTTCGATGCTAGAGTCTTTTCACGCTGGGGCCGGGCTGAATTTCGCGGATCTGGCAACGTAGAACTGCTCGCGCGCAGCGGCAACGTCGACAATCCGGATCGCAACTGGAGTCCCTGGAAGCAAGTAAATCTTGGCAAAGAATCTGAGATGGCAGTTCCCGCCGCGCGCTATGCCCAGTGGAAAGCCGTGTTGCATGCGGGAAGCACCAAGCCGATGGTCGACACCGTCACTCTGAATTACCTCCCGAAAAACGTAGCGCCCGAAATCGAAGACGTCTCCGTGCAGATCGGCGTGCGCTATCAGCCGCTGCAGAAATCGTCCAGCCTCAGCCTGGGCACGGACCTGAGTGGATCTTCGGGCGGACATTTCGAGTCGCCCGTACCCAGCACCCACGATCGCGACTCGATCGGCGTGAAGTGGAATGCCCATGATGAAAACGACGATCAACTCGTCTATTCGGTCTACTACCGCGGCGATGGTGAGTCCCGCTGGCTCCTGCTGAAAGATAACTTGACTGACAAAGCCTATTCCTTCGACGCCAGCCTCCTCCCCGACGGTGGCTACACAGTCAAAGTTGTGGCTTCCGATGCTCCGTCGCATTCTCCGGGCGAAGCTTTGACCGCAACCAAAGAGAGTCGCCGCTTCGAAGTCGACACCACGCCCCCGCGAATTGAAAATCTGACAGCCTCCGTCGAGGGCGTGCAGATTCGCGTGCGCTTCCGCGCCGAAGATGGCTTCTCCACCATCAAGCGCGCCGAGTATTCCGTCGACGCAGGTGACTGGAAGTACGTCGAGCCCATCGGCCAGCTATCCGACGCGAAGACCGAAGACTACGACTTTACGGTCGCGGTCGACGCGAGTAAGGACGCAGCCTCCGAGCACGTCGTCGTCGTCCGCGTCTACGACAAATACGAAAACATGGGCGCCGCCAAGACACTGTTGAAAGGGAAGTAAACCCGGGTCGAGTCCACAACTCATGTGGGGACCGCCGCCTCGGCTGTCTGGCCAGGACGAAGTCCGGCCGCTCGTATAACAAAGGCGTTCTCACGACAATTCAGAATTCGGACATGTCCCAAAGGCCTCTTTCCGGCCGGCACGGGCCTCGAAGACAATTGCTGTACGATGCGCTGCCCCTGTTCAGCCTGGAAGCTCTCTATCTTCCTTTCCGCGCCACTTGCGCTCGCCCTGATCTTGACGGCTTGTTCCGGCGTATCAAATCCCGCTGCAAATAATGGCGGCAGCGGCTCAGGCGGCGCGGGCGGCTCAAGTGGCGGCACCGGCGGCAGCAATCTCTCCTGCAACGTCATGTCGGTGGGCCCGACCGCGAATCTGAACGGATTTGTTCCGTTCTCCAACAACAGTCTTTGGAACACGGACATTTCTTCCGCGCCCGTCGATCCCAATTCCAACACCATCATCACCAACTGGGTCGGCTCGGTTAACGTTCACCCCGACTGGGGCACCGATCCGACGTACGGCATCCCCTACGTCGTCGTCAATGGCAGTCAGTCGCTGGTCAACGTGAACCTGGGTGCATACGGTGGCGAGAGCGATCCCGGTCCCATGCCCGTCCCGGCGACCGCTCCTGTGGAAGGCGGATCGTCCAGCACCGGCGATCGCCACGTGCTCGTGCTCGATAACGGCAACTGCTTTCTCTACGAACTCTATAACTCGTCCGTAAATTCCACGGAAGCTGGAACGCTGATTCGACAGCCGTGTGGGACCTGCTGGGCGACGAACAACGCCCCTACACCTGGACCTCCGCCGACGCCGCCGGACTTCCGATCTTCCCCGGCCTGGTGCGCTACGACGAAGCAGCCTCCGGCAAAATTCAGCACGCCTTCCGCTTCACGCTACCCAAGACCAGCGCCGCCTTCACTCCGCCAGCGTCCCATTGGGCGGCGACCTCGAGCGATCCGAGCGCGCCGCCAATGGGCATGCGCCTGCGATTGAAGTCCAGCTACAACATTTCTGGTTTCTCCACGCAGATGCAAGTCATCCTTACTGCGATGAAGACCTACGGCCTGATTCTCGCCGACAACGGCAGCGCGCTTTATGTGACGGGAGTGTCCGACAGCCGGTGGGGCTCCGACTTCAATTCTCTCAAGACTGTGCCAGCATCAGCCTTCGAAGTCGTCCAGATGAACCCCGTATACACGAACGCAAACTATCCCACTGAATCAG
>CAWHSR010000056.1:0-99350 GCA_963832015.1 uncultured Acidobacteriaceae bacterium | reverse complement strand
CCGGATCGTAATGACGCCTCAACATAAGGTGAATTCACCGTTTATTGGCCGCTCGTATGCCCGGCAAGCGTCACGCACGCTGAGAATGGCTCATCTCTTCAGCAAGACTTTCTGCACGTTTACCGATCTTCTTAAGCAACGATTCAAGCTGTTGCAACTCTTCTGAAGAAACATTCTGGAAGGCGCGTTTGATGAGTGCCGTGTGTCGGCGAAAGAGAGGGAAGAACATTTGCCGTCCTTTTTCAGTCAGCGACACGGTCCTTACCCGACGATCTTCGCTGCACTCTACGCGGCTGACAAAGCCCTTCTTATATAGACGATCCACCGCCACGCTGACTGATCCCGGGTTGAGATAAACCTTCGGGCCAATGGCGTTTACTGGCATCGGTCCTTTGTGCAGTAGTACTTCGAGGACGCGAAAGTCAGATTCTCCTAGCCCCTCGGCGAGCAGTGACGGCAGGAGATACCGTGACATCGACTGCCAGGCCTTTAGCATGATGAGCCAGGCATGAAGCGCTTCCGGAGTTTTCTTGCTTTCTTCCATAAAAATGTGAATCCCGTGATTATACTCGACATCATATATATCGATGTCGATATGAACTAGATCGATGAAATGAATAAGGAGGCTACCATGGCCAACACAGCAGCTCCAGTAGAAACCTCAACCACCACCTGGAACATTGACCCGGCGCACTCCATGGCGGAGTTCAAAGTCAAGCACATGATGATCGCGAATGTGAAGGGCCAGTTCTCAAAAGTGTCGGGAGCTTTGTTTCTGGATGAATCGGATCTCGCGAACTCCCGCGTCGAAGCCTCGATCGAGGCGGCCTCGATTCATACGCGCGATGAACAGCGCGATGCGCACCTGAAGAGCCCCGATTTCTTTGATGTGGAGAAGTTTCCGACCCTGCACTTTAAATCCAAGAGCATCAGCATCGTCAGGGATGGAGAATTGACGGTCGAAGGCGACCTGACCATTCGTGGCGTAACCCACAAGGTCCGCTTTGCCGTTGAAGGGCCCACACCACCTGCGAAGGATCCATGGGGCAACACCCGAGTTGCGGTCTCGGCGACCACAAAGATCAATCGCAAGGACTTCGGATTGACCTGGAACGCTGCCCTCGAGACTGGCGGCATTCTCGTTGGCGACGACGTCACCATCACTCTCGATGTCGAGTTCGTGAAGGCCTAACCGGGTCGCAGTAAAGGCCCGATTGCCGCTAGGTTCCGCAGGCGCGACACAAGGCTCATGACTTGGGGCTGTACCGCCTTAGCGGGCCGCCGGAAACGTAATTGGATCGACAAAATGGACGGTTTATGAAGACCCCGATAAGAACACACGAAGGTCGAGTGGCCTTGGTGACCGGCGCCGGCCAAGGTATCGGGCAAGCGATTGCCTTGGCATTGGCAGAGCGAGGAGCACAGGTGATTGCGACCGATCTCAAGCTCCCGGAGGTGACCGCAAACAAAATCGGTCCCAAGGCATACGCATTCCAACTTGATGTGACACGGGAAGAGGATTGGCAATCTGTAGCCGCTAAGAGCCGGGATGTGGGTGAAGTGGATATCGTTGTGAATAACGCCGGCTATTTTCCCAATCGTTCGATCGACGAACTGGATTTGGCAACTTGGCGAAAGACTATGGCCACGAATCTAGACTCCCACTTCCTGAGCGCGAAATATTTCTTGCCAAACATGAGAAGGAAGAAATGGGGCCGCTTCGTCGGGATTTCGTCGAATATGGTTGGCCTGGCAATACCCGGTATGAGCCACTACATCACCACGAAAATGGGGATTATCGGATTCATGCGAGGTTTAGCCAATGATGTCGCGAATGATGGCATTACGGCGAATGCGGTCTTACCCGGTTTGACCAATACTGCGGCAATCGAGCCTCAATCAGAACAACAAAAGCGCTCCACCTGGGAACAACAAGCCATCAAACGCTTGGGAGAACCCGAGGATATTACGGGCGCTATTTTGTTTTTAACCAGCGATGATGCCGCATTCATCACGGGCCAGTCACTTGTCGTGGATGGTGGTCAGTATCGCATCGGCTAACACCAAATGAGACAGCGGCACATAACTAGCCACACTGCTCGTGGCGCAGAAGACACGTATGAAATTCATCGAAGCCTCACGGTTTGGCGGGCCTGAAGTGCTCACCGCAGTGGAAGCGCCAACGCCGACTCCAACGGAAGGAGCTCTGCTGGTCGAGATAAAAGCTGCCGGCGTCAACTATGCGGACATCATGGCTCGGTCCGGTTTCTACCCGCAGGTTCCGAAGGCTCCTTTCACTGTGGGCTTTGAGATTGCCGGGGTGGCAAAAGGCGTCGGCAAAGGTGTGCAAGGCTTCTAAAGAGGGCGATTCTGTTGCGGCCATTATTCAGGGCGGCTTCGAGAATCGCAGATGCCAAGTCGCAAGTGAGGCTGCAATCTTGTCACCGAGCGAACAACACTTGGCGGTCTGCGTGGAAACAAAGAACTGGCTTGGTTTGAAAACTCGCCAGGCAGGTCTTTTGGTACTCAATTCAAGAACGCGAAAAGATCGGCAGAATTGTCGCCGGAAAACGCGGCGCGCAGGGCCGGGCATTGGAAAAAGCATTCTAGAAAGCCCCACATTGTTGTTCTTGAACGGCATTCTAGTATTCCGACCACCGACTGCCCATCAGTCGACTCCGATGACTGAGCTGCTCGTTGACCGACCAGAACGTCGGTGAGTGACGGAAAGGCTGTATATCGCAGTGCGTCAGCAGGCTTGGAGCGCCGGGGGGTGCGCCTCTTGCGCTCCGGTCGCGCTGCGCCCCGGCGGGGACGGCGGAGCGGGTGCGGAATAGAAGAGAGTTGATATAGGCTTGAATGACATGCCGGGTATGATGGCCGTGACTACAACGGAGTTGACCTCTTATGCGCAAGATCATTTCGGTATCATCCGTTTCCCTCCTTTTACTCGCGCCCTTAGCCTTGCCCCAGGCCACCATCACGTCGGTCAGCCCGCGGGGACCGAGTGTCGCCGCCGGCAGCCAGGGCGTGGTTGTTTCCGGTAAGCCTGCCGCCACTGCGGCCGGCATCAAGATTCTGGAACAGGGCGGAAACGCCGCCGATGCAAGCGCCGCCACTCTGCTGGCACTGTCCGTAACCTATGTGGGCGCGTTCTGCGTAGGAGGAGAAGTTCCCATTCTGGTTTACAGCGCCGAACAGAAAAACGTGAAGCTACTGGAGGGACAAGGGGAGGCCCCTCGCGACCCGAAAGCCATTGCTTGGTACATGGAACACGGAATCCCAGACGGTGACGTCAAGGCAGCCGCCGTGCCTGGCACCATAGATGCGGTGGTCACCCTACTAAAACTTTATGGAACCAAGAGCTTCGAGGAGGTCGTGCAGCCGACGCTGGCCATTCTCGACGCTGGCGGCCCGAGCTGGTATATCGACACCGGTAGCGGGCAGAAGATCGAAACCGGTGTGAACTGGCAGGCGGACATGGCGGTAACCTTTCGGAAATTGGTCGAGTCCGAAAAGGCCGCGAAGGGTACGCGGCAGCAGAAACTGCAAGCGGTCTCTGACCGTTTCTATCGCGGTGACATCGCCGACGCCCTGGAAGCCTGGTATATCGAAAAGGAAGGTTTCCTTCGCAAGGCGGATTTGGCCGCGCACAAAACTCCCGTCGTAGATCCCCTCGAAACCACCTACCGTGGCTACACGGTATACAAGGCAGGTCCGTTGACGCAGGGTCCCTATCTCTCACAGACGCTGCGCCTGCTGGAAGGCTTCAACCTAAAGAAGATGGGCTTCAATTCGGCGGACTACATCCATACGGTGATTGAAGCGGAGAAGCTGGCGCTGGCGGATCGCGACGAGTATTACGGCGATCCGAACTTTGCGAAGGTGCCGATGCAGCAGTTGCTCTCCGATCAGTACACCGAAATGCGACGCAAGCTGGTCGATCCGAAAAGGGCATCTCTCGATCTCCGGCCGGGCGACCCCTACAATATGAAACCGACCAAGCCGCCCACCATTACCGGACCTTGGCATGGTGGAACCACCGTCATGTGTGTAACAGATAAGTTTGGGAACGTCATTGTGGCGACTCCCAGCGGCCTGTCGAGCACAGCGGGCGTGGCCGGACGCACGGGCATTATTCACGGAAGCCGGCTCAGCAGCCTGAACACGTTTGCGGGAACTCCGAACGTCATCCAGTCCGGCAAGCGGCCGCGAATTACGCTGAGCCCCACGCTTCTTTTCCGTGACAACCAACCCGTGATGGCGATCTCAGTAGCGGGAGGCGACCAGCAGGATCAGGCAGCTATCCAGGTCATCCTCAACTACGTGGAGTTCGGCATGAGTCCCGAGGAAGCGTTTAAGGCGCCGCGCTTCTCTACCGAGCATTTCATCAGCTCCTTCGGTCAGGACCGTGCCAGCCTGGGCAGCCTCTCTGTGCCCAACACCCTGCCTGAAGAAGTGCAGGCCGACTTGAGGGCTCGCGGCCACGTGGTTACCGTCAGCCACGGCGGGGTGGGCGGAGTGGCGCTGATCGGCATTGACCCCAAGACCAAGCAGGCCACCGCCGTCGGTCCGGCCGCGGGCAAAATCAATTAGACTCCCGGTACCTCTGTACGCAGCATTCGATAGCGCAGGTTTAAACGTCCTACCGTTGAGGCGCGAGCAGGAAATTGATCGGAAATGAAGAAGCCTCCCATCGGGAGGCTTCTTTGCAATGTCCTTGGGGCCGAGTCGATACATTTCATCGCGTTTCTTTTACCGTTTGGTCGGATTCGCATGAGCGAAAGTACAAGTCGCGCAGAGCTTACCATATCTTGTTTTTTCGTTCCGCACGTTTCTGTTATCGTCGTTCTCGAAAGGGAAGGGAAGTTCTAAGATGCCAACCCCGTTCCCAGCACAACAATGGCTGGAATCGCTTTCGGTTGTGCTCGTTATGGCGCCGCTCGCGAGGCGGCTCTGAAGATGCTCGAGATGACCGCCGGCCGCGTCACCTCTCTGTACGAAAGTTATCTCGGGCTCCGGCATGGACCGATGAGCTACATCGACAGCAACACCCTGGTGGTCTGTTTTATCTCTTCCGACCAGACGAGGCGAGGCTACGAAACGGACCTCCTTCGCAAACTCTCCCGGAAGAGCCTTGGCCTGCGGAAGCTGATTGTGGGAGAAGCGATCCCGGCGGGCGTTACAGGACCGGAGGATGTGGTGGTCGAATGTCGCGGCCTCAAACAGTTGGGCGATCGAAATGCGGTTTTGGTGGATGCTGTTGTAGCACAATTGCTGGCTTTTTTCCGATGCATGCAGGAAGGTTTGCACCCAGACTCACCTTCCCGCGATAACGTGATCAACCGAGTCGTCCAACGATTCCCGTTGTACGGGACGTGACATCTGAACTCGTGTCGGTCGCGAGGAAGTGCGGAGAAAATATGATCAATCGGCGGCAGTGGTTGTATGGAGTGGGAGTCATGGCTGGCGCGGCTGCCCACCGCAGCGGCGGTGTCACCAAGGATAATCAAGGACCACAGAAAACACAGCATCGCTCTTTGGACCTCTACGACTTCGAGCCAACAAGCATGCTGCAAGTGCATGAGTCGCGAATCGAGCATGCTAAATTTCCGGTCCTCGATTTTCACACCCACATCACGACGTCGGCCAAGTCCAAAAACGGTGTGGAATTGGCCTCGGAACGTAAATATCTGGGCACGGCGGAAGAGCTTCTGGCCGTCATGGATCGCAAAAATATCCGTGCGATGGTTAATCTCACCGGCGGCTATGACCAGGGCTTGGGTGAGGTCATCAATAAATACGATCGAGCTTTCCCCGGACGCTTCTACACGTTTGCCGAGCCCTGCTACGAACGCTGGAAGGAGCCCGCCTATCCCGAACTTCAGGCCCAAGCCATCGAGCAAGCCCATCGGCAAGGAGCGAGGGGCCTGAAGATTCTGAAGACTCTCGGTCTCTATCTTCGGGAAGACATTACTTCCGGAGTACTCGTAAAGATCGATGATCCGAGATTCGATCCGATGTGGGACGCCTGTGGCCAATTGAACATGCCCGTGGCTATTCACGTATCGGACCCGGTCGCGTTTTTTACTCCTACCGATCGTTTCAACGAGCGCTATGAGGAGCTCAATAATCATCCAGACTGGTCTTTTTACGGTGGCGACTATCCCAGCAACGCGGAATTACTTGAGGCCCGCAACCGAGTTTTTGCAAGACATCCCAAAACGCAATTCGTTGTGTTGCACGTGGGAAACTTCGGCGAGAACCTGGCGAATGTAGCGCAGAACCTCGACCGCTTCCCGAACATGACAGTCGACATCGCTGCCCGCATCGGAGAGTTGGGCAGGCAGCCCCGCACGGCACGGAAGTTTTTCGATAAGTATCAGGATCGTATCCTGTTCGGCACCGATGCCACTCCGCACGGTGACGAGTTTCCTCAACAGGTATTCAACGATCAGTTGTACGAAATCTACTATCGATTCCTGGAGACTGACGATGAGTACTTCGACTACGCTCCGGCGAAAATCCCTCCGCAGGGGCGCTGGCGCATTTACGGCATCAATCTGCCGGAGACGGTTCTTCGCAAAGTGTATTTCGAGAATGCCGCTCGTCAACTGAGAGTGACCGTGTGATGCATCGATCCCTGCAAACGCGCATGCGGAATGGCATGATCGCTTGCGCCCTCGTTTTCATTGCAGTACCGATACTCATGGCAGGCGATCCCGCCGTGATGGAAAGTACAAAAGCTCTGGAAGACGTGGCGCCAAGCACGGATGCGACTAGCCCATTCTGGCGGGGAGCTCGCCTCGTCTATGCGGATAAGGCTCCTTACGGCCAAAACCAACCACGCTACCGTACTGAGGTCCGCTCCCGCTGGACAGACAAGAATCTGTATTTCTTATTCGTTTGTCCTTACGAAGCGCTGAATCTCAAGCCGTCACCCAGCACTTCAACCGAGACAAATCAGCTTTGGGATTGGGATGTAGCCGAGGTCTTCATTGGTTCTGATTTTCAAAACATCCGCAGATACAAAGAGTTCGAAATCTCGCCGCAAGGGGAGTGGGTCGATCTCGACATTGACCTGTCCAAGCCGCATCACGAAGATGGATGGACCTGGAACTCTGGCTTCACGGTAGCCGCTCGCATCGATCCGGTTGCGAAGATTTGGTACGGAGCTATGCGCATTCCATTCTCGGCTTTACAGAGCCACGGTCCGGCAGTTGGAGACAGGTTTCGAATCAATTTGTTTCGTAGCCAGGGGCCGCCGCCGAACCGGATTGAAGTTGTCTGGCAACCCACGATGAGTCATACGTTCCACACTCCAGAGAGATTTGGAATGCTTCGGCTGGTAGCGGAAGAACCTAAGTAGAGCCTCGGGCGCCGTTCCGGCCTCCCACACACCTGATGCCCCCTTTCCTTTGGCGCCGCAGTTTGCTGTTCCTCGTTATTTTCACTTTCTGTCGAAGTCCTTTATTATCTGGACAAAAGACAACAAAACGATATAAAAAGAAACTTTCCGTTAGTATCCGCAGCAGTTTCTGTGCTGCAAACCGCGGGAGGGTAGAGTCGGCTGCGAGGTTTGCTGCCGAGCCATTGATCGACACCTGCATCACGTCCGCGGAAGGAGGATCACTCATGAGAAAGACCATAGGAGTTGTCGTTTTTCTGATCAGTGTGGCCGTGGCTGGGTTAGCGCAAGTCGATACCGGCAGCGTGGTCGGGACGGTCAAGGATGCCAGCGGTGCCCTACTGCCCGGCGTCACTGTCACAGCTACCAACACGGACACGGGCATCGCCACTCCGACAAAAACGGCGCAGAACGGCGATTACGTGATTACTCCGCTCCATATCGGCCGATACTCTGTTTCCGTCGAAGCCACCGGCTTCCGTCGGGAAATTCGCAAGGACATCGTGCTCGATGTGCAGCAGACCATCCGGCTGGACTTCAGCCTCAAGGTCGGCTCGGTTTCGGAAACGATGGAAATAAGCGGAGCCGCCTCCGCTGCTCGAAACCGAGAGCGCATCCCTGGGCAACGTTGTGACCGCCGAAACGGTTGAGGAGTTGCCCTTGAACGGGCGGCGCTACACGGACCTCGCAGAACTCACCTCGGGGGTGGCCAAGGTCATCGAGGGACCGGTCAACGGCGGCAGTACACCAACGAACGGGAACGCGGGGGGAAGCTTCGCGGTCAATGGCACTCGCGGGGATCAGAACAACTTTATTCTCGACGGCATCGACAACAACTCCAACGACAACGGAGATGTGGCTGTACTGAGCAGCGTTGACTCCATTGCCGAATTCAAGATAGAGACCTCGAACTACTCCCCAGAATTCGGCCGCAGCGGTGGCGCGGTCATCAACGCCACTACCAAGTCGGGCACAAACAAATTCCACGGCAGCGCCTGGGAATTTTTGCGCAATGACGCCTTGGACGCCGCGCAATACGGTTTTGGCTCTGTCCTGACCAAAGCGCCTTACAAGCAAAACCAGTTTGGGGCGACCTTCGGCGGACCGATCAAAAGAGACAAAGCATTTTTCTTCGTCGATTACGAAGGAACACGCATCCACCAGGCGCAAAGCGACATTGTCACTGTGCCGACCGACGGCACAAACGGCACGTCCAACGAGCGGACCGGAGATTTCAGCGGCATTCTGGGTGGGCAATCAATGATTTGCGGCGCGGACGGAGCCTCGCCTTGCGTCGATGCCCTGAATCGGCCTGTCTACACCAACGAGATCTACGATCCGTCGACTACGCAAACACTTCCGAGCGGTTCTGTTGTGCGCAACGGTTTTGGATTTGATCCAAATACCGGGCTGCCCATAGCAGGACAGGCAAATATCATTCCCGCAGGGAGCCTGATCAGCCTCGGACTGAACTACGCCGCGCTTTATCCTGCGCCGAACCAGCCGGGACCGAACGGAGACTATTCGACCCTCAACTATGCGGTGAATGCGCCCGGAACTGACCAGACCGATCAGATGGATGTGCGGGCGGATGAGAATGTCACGGACAAAATTCAGCTCTTCCAACGATTTTCGTACATCACGGACTCACGTTTTCAGGCGCCGGTGTTCTCCGGGATTGCGGACGGAGGCAGTTACAACACCGGAGGGCGGCCTTTAGACACAGAGGGGGCGGTGTTCGGCTTGAATTATGCCATCAAGTCGAACATGGTGAACGCGTTCCGCGCTGGATTTAACCGCGTCCACTACATCTCCAACTCTCCTTCCTATGGGCAGCAATTCCCCCCTGCTAACCTGCAAGTGCCGGGTGTGCCAAATGATCCCCTCATCAATGGACTGACTTGGTTTGCTCCCGGCGCGTATGCCGGGCTGGGCGAGCCGCTGTTTACGCCGACCCGCAGCACCAGCCAGGACATCCAGATTAACGACACGTTAAGTATTGTGCACGGGAAGCACTTGCTTAAGTTTGGGCCGCAGTTTCGCTTTGACCAGTTCAACCTTCTGCAGATTGGCCAGCCGCGCGGCAACCTGTCGTTTAGCGGCCAATTCACCTCCGATTCCGGCACCCTGGGAGATGGCAGCGGCGACGGCCTGGCTGACATGCTGGTGGGGCTGCCAATCACATCCATCATTTCGAGCGAGGTGTATTTCGGCAATCGCCAGCACACCTACGGGGCGTTCGTTCAGGATACTTACAGAGCAACATCGAAGCTGACGCTGGACCTTGGGCTGCGCTGGGACTATGCGACACCTGTTTACGAATCCCAGCATCGCCAGAGCAATTGGGATTACACGAAAGGCGTCCTTGTTCCTGCCGGGACTCCCGGTTATCCGAAGAACCTGGCGACCACGGACAAAGACGACTTCGCCCCACGCATTGGCCTGTCCTACAGCCCTTTTCGGTCCAAGCCATTCGTGATTCGGGCAGGGTATGGGCGCTTTTTTGTCTTCTACGAAATTCGCACGGGCGACCCACTGCAAGTCGACTACAATCTCCCGTTCTTCTTCGAGCCGACATTCAACAGCGATGGCATAACGCCTTCGCAAGTTACCCTAACGTCTGGATTCCCGCCCCTCAATGCGAGCGAGGCACCGTTCGCGAATGTGACCAGCCAGGACTGGAATCCTCACACGCCGGTTTATGACCAGTGGAATCTGAATCTCGAATACCAACTGCCGGGCCAGATTGTAATCAGTCCGGCCTATGTCGGGACGAAAGGCACTCACCTGCAAGTCCTGCGCGACTACAACCAGATTGCGACGCCCCAGTCGACGTACGACCCGACCTTGGCGCCCTACTGCGACCCGACCGCCACCCTCCAATGCCAATATGGGACTTTCACGTCGATCACGAATCAAGGAAACTCTACTTATCAAGCATTTCAGATCAAGGTTGAAAAGCGGGCTAGCCATGGCCTTTACTTCCTGAGTGCGTTTACTTTCGGCAAAGCCATCAACGACCAGCCCGAAATTTGCTGCAACTCTCCATGGCCGCAGGACAGCTACAATATCGCGGCAGAAAAAGGGCTGGCAGACTTCGATAATCGCAAGCGTTGGGTGAATAGCGTCGATTACCTGTTGCCTGTGGGAAAAGGCCAGCATTTCATGAACACGGGTGGCGTGGCCAATGCGATTCTTGGCGGATGGCATTTAGGCGGAATTATTACGTTCCGCTCGGGCTTCCCCTTCTCGCCGGCGATCGGATTCGACCCAAGCAACACGGGTTCTCCTGGGTTGCAGCGCTCCAACCAGACCGGTAGTGGAGCTCTCCCGCATCCCGGCCCGAGCTTGTGGTTCAACCCGAACGATTTTCCTATTCCCAACTGTCCCAACGGTTGTTTCGGCAATGCGCACAAAAACATTCTTGAAGGACCGGGAGAGACAACAGCAGACTTGTCGGCGCGAAAAATGTTCAATGTGACAGAACGGTTCACTCTTGAGTTTCGAGCCGAGTTTTTCAACGCCTTCAACCACCCAGTCTTCTCTCAACCCGATAACTACATCACCGATGGCCCGGGAGCTACTGGCGTGATTACGTCCACGGTGATACCGCAGCGGCAGATTCAGTTTGCTCTGAAGTTGGCGTTCTAATTCCTCAGCTTTCCGGGATTCAGAAAGCTCCTGGGAAGCGAGGAGTCTGTTGGTGATAGGTGTGGCGAATGCAGGATTCGCTCGGACTTTTGTGCCAATCGTGCCGAGCCGCGTCTTGAGATTCCACCTGGCAGATCAGCCGTTTGTGCCTACGAAATCTGTTCGCGGGCTGCAGCCGAGTAACCGAAGGAGGGCATGACTTCGATGAAGCGCAGAGACTTTCTCAAGAGCTGGTGTCGCATTGGCGGTGGCTGCTGAACTCGGAACCGGTAAAGCGAAAGCATTCGTTCCCGCCCACAACTGGGCAAAGTACGATTTCGGATCTGGGCCTCCGGTTACCGATCGCCTGAATCAGGGGCCCTTCTCACAGTATCCCCCGGATGCCGTCATTCCCACGGATGAAGTGGTGATGACGACGACTCCGTCGGAAGAAGTCGTGCCGAACTATGGCAAAGGGCTGATCACGTACATCACTGCCGATATGGGTACGGACGAAATCAAATCGGACAACGTCCCTCAATCGATTGAGGATCTGGTTCGATTCCCGCTAGGGCAGCAGCTCTATGTAAGGCCGACGTGGCGGGAGGTCCAGCCGCGGCCCGGACGGCTTGAGATGCCGGAGTATCTCAAACTTGTTTTCGATCTGGCGAAGAAGAATAACAAACGGGTCGGCTTGCGGGTGCAAATGAGCGCGCCCGACTATACCCACGAAGCGGCCCTCCCCGATTTTGTTCTCGATAAAGTACCGAAGGTCAACCTGGTGATGAATCCGAAAGAGAGCAGCGCGGCGGCAGAAAGATACTTACGGAATCCGCATGCGCGCTATCAGCCGCGGTTCGACGATCCTTTCTTCCAGCAGGCATTCAAAGAGCTGGTTGGCCTGCTGGCGGCGGAATTCGACGGAAATTCCTCCATCGAGTTCATCGATACCTTCATGTACGGGTTTTGGGGCGAAGGTCACACTTGGCCATTCGCCAACAATCCTTTCCCCGACTACCAGACCGCCGAGCGCACCTGGATCGACATGCTCGAAGTGCAGTTGGAGAGCTTTAAGAAAACTCCATTGCTGACCAACACGCAACCTGACTATAGCCGCGTTGGCAACTCGGAGCTTGTTGACCGCACCATCCGCAGCAATAACTGGATTCGCAGCGACACCATCTTCATCGAGAACGAACAGATCGAAGCCCTGAGTAATCGCCCACCCTGGACCGGGGCAGTGCTCGAGCAGCCGCTTCCCGGCAAACCTCCGGACACGGTCGCGGCGCAGGAAGGAATATCGCCGGCAGAGAACATGATCGCTCACGTGATCGATGTCGGCGCGAATTACTGGACACTCTGGAACTTCCACCAGATCAATCCCAAGACTCTCATGGCCTACTACCAGGCATCGCCAACGTGGTTCGACCGGATTAATCGCCGAATCGGCTATCGCGTGAGGCCGTCCTTCATCTGGAACTATGAAGACTCAGGGTACCAAGGCCTGATTATCGGCTTCGCCAATGACGGCATCGCCGGTGTTCCGGGCGTGCTGCGCGTCACTGTCGAGAGTGAGGATGGAAAGGCGGTGAAGACTGGCTGCTTAGACCCCGGCTATCCACTACCGGGCAAAATCCGGCAGGCGCAGTTCATACTTCCGCAAGGAACGAAATGGAAGGGACTCAAACTCAAAGCGGAGATCGAAGTGAAAGGCATGCGCTATCCGGTGCGTTGGGCCTGCCACCAGAAGCTGAATGATGATGGTTCACTCACTCTGCGTCCCAACCTGCGTCCGGATGTTTAAGCGCAACGGTTAATCGATCGGCAAAGAATTGGGAATTTCAGCGGATTCGTGAATCTGAGGTTGCGCATCGCGGTTCGTGGTTGCCATCGATCCTCGAACGTACTGAAAACATCATAGGGAGGCGCATTCATGCGGAGGCGAGATTTCGTTAAAACGGGAGCGGTTCTGGGAGCGGTAAGCACTCTCATGCGTCCGCGGATGTGGGCCGATGTTCCCGACCATCTATGGGAGGGCTATGACTTTGGCTGCCCGACCGTAACCAACCGCCTCGACCAGGGCCCATTTGGCATCGCTCAAGATGAAGGTTGGTACACGATTTTTGCCACTCAGCCCTCTCGCAATCACATCCGAAATTTTGGCACGGGCTTGGTCGGCTACACGTGGGAGGAAAACGGTCCGGCTCTAACTGTGCAGTGTGGCAAAGAGACGCTGGAACAAAGCGTGGAAAGAATGGCGTCCCAGCCATTCGTCGACGTCTTGTACATCCGGTGCGACTGGCGAGACGTACAGACCAGTCCCGGGAAACTGCAACTCTCTCCGGTTTGGGAAGCCACATTCGATGCCGCCAAGCGTCACAATCTAGGCGTCGGTTTCCGAATCCAACTCTCCAGCCCCAATATCCAACCAAAAAAGCTCTCGATGCCGGATTTCCTGCACGACAAAGTTCCCATCGTAAACATCGGCCACAAGTCGAAGGAGCACCATACCAGCTTCGATTTCTACGAGCCGCGCTATGACTCCCCTGAATTTCAAAAAGCCTTTGCCGAGTTGAATGAGTTGCTTGCCGCGAAATTCGAGGGCAATCCTCAGTTGGAATACATGGACTTGATGATGTACGGATTCTGGGGAGAAGGTCACACCAACGATCTGCCCAATCCGTTTCCCGACTACTTGACCGCCGAAAAGACCTTTGTTCACATGACCCAGCTTCAGATCGACGCCTGGAAGAAGGCTCCTCTGGCGGTCAATACGCAGCCCGACATCAGCAATGTGGGCAACCGGCAGGTGCAGGATATGGCGGTTCGAGCCGGATGTTGGTTGCGCTCCGATAGTCTCATTATGGATGAACCCATCCAAATTGAAGAACTCGGTCATCGTCCACCCTGGGTCGCCGTCGTCATGGAAGATGGTGAGAACCGGCACTATGTGCTTCCCGAGTTCGCCGCCGAGGAGAAAGCTTGCCTGAGCAAATTGTCCGACTCGATGCTCACGTTTGTTGGACCGGACGACGAAGCCCTGCCGGCCGATGATTATCCCCACCGCATCGGCGGCCCGATCGATCGTCCCTATCGCGAGAGCGCGAGCTTTCACTCTCTTGACATCGGAACGAACTATTTTGGCCTCTGGACCGAAGCCGAAAACATCCGCCGCTACTACGAGAAGTATCCCGATTCGCTTCGCGCCATGGAGCAACGGCTCGGGTACCGTGTCCGTCCGTCTATCATCTGGCAGAGAAAACGATACGACACGATGGAACTGATTCTGGGAATCGTCAACGACGGCGTTGCCGGCGTGCCGGGAATTCTAGGCATCTACGCTGAGAGTGCTGACGGCCGAGTCAAAGTAGGAGGCAATCTCGACGCGGGCCAGCCGATCGCGGGCAAATTGCGCCAAGCCTCGATCATCCTCCCAAAGGACATGGACGGACAGCAGATCATTCTGCGGGCTGAAATTGAGGTTAAAAGTGTGCGGAGGCCCGTCCGCTGGGCTTGCCACGAGCGAACCAATCCCGACGGTTCTCTGACCATTCGTCTTAAAAAGGGCAGCGATCCAGACTGGAAAAAGGGAGTATAAGTCGTCGTTCACCACAGCCGACAGCGCATAGACTCTCGAAAGGGCTGAACATGGAACTGCGGCAGCTTTCGTTTCGAAAATCGGAGATTTTTCGACGTTCGATTTCACGGCGAGTGTTATCTGCCGCCCTCGCGTCTGTGCTCCTGGCTCTTCCGGCGGCAGCCGCGGACGACAAACCTCAGGGCGGCCTCGACACGCAGCGACTCGGCAAGATTCAGCAGAGAATGCAGGAGTACGTAAATGCCGGAGAAGCCGTCGGAATCGTGACGATGGTCTTGCGAGGCGGCAATGTCGTGCAAAAGACAGCGGTCGGAATGCAGAACGTCGAAGAGAAGCGTCCCATGCGCGAGGATTCAATCTTTCAGATCATGTCGATGACCAAGCCGATTACCGCCGTCGGGATCATGATGCTCTGCGAGGAAGGCAAGATCAGTCTCTACGACGAAGTTCAAACCTACCTACCCGAGTTTCGCGACCAGATGGTCAATGCCAGCGGATGGCTGAAGAAGCCCACGCGCCCAATTCGCATCGGTGACCTTCTCTCCCACACATCGGGAATGCGCCAAATGCCTCAGGGCGACATGAAGGATATTCACTGGAAGATGGATCACACGCTGGCGGAAGCGGTTGCGTCGTTCGCGAAGGAACCTCTCGAATTCGAACCCGGCACGAAATGGCTCTACAGCAATACCGGATTCGCTACCCTCGGTCGCATCATCGAAGTCATTTCCGGGCGATCGTATGAGAGCTTCATTCAGAATCGGCTACTGCAGCCGCTGCAAATGAAAGATACATTCTTCTATCCTCCTTCCGACAAATTGGATCGAATTGCGATCATCTATGCGCCCAAAGATGGCAAAGTGATTCGCGCCGGAAGTCAGATCCTGGGCGGCGACCCGGGCGCCTTCCGCAAAGGCGCCAAATATCCGGGACCTGAATACGGCCTGTTCTCCACTGCAGACGACATCTCCCATTTCTGCCAAATGATCTTGAATCACGGAACCTGGAAAGGCACTCGCTTTCTTTCCCCCGCGACCATCGAAACCATGCGGGAAGTGCAGACCTCAGGCATGGCGGCCGGCTGGTATCCCGGAGCCGACTACGGGCTGGCTTGGGAGATCATCACCAGGCCGACCGGAGTTTGGGGCTTGCTTCCGCTCGGAACTTTCGGCCATGGAGGCGCGTTCGGAACACAGGAATGGATCTTTCCGTCTCGCGACATGATCACCATCTTCATGGTGGCGTGCGATGGGGATTGTTCCGAGCGCCCAGAGCACGCATTCCAGGAAATGGCTATCTCCAGTCTGGAGTAGGAATCTGCTCGCAGAGAAAAAATAGACCATCCTCTCTTAGACCTCACCCGCAAAACGGCGGTCGTGATTGGCGGAGCCAGAGCGCCTTTTTTGCTCGCTCTCTGCCAAAAGCGGCATTCCGGAGTGGATCAACTTGCCGGTGCACCGCAGGCCGCACCATAAAATCGAAGAACTCGTCGAATGTGGTGGCCGATCATAGCGGCAGCATCATTCTCCAGCGCGCCCTCGCGAATCGCTTCGTATTCGATCGGAAGATATTGGCTCAGCAGGGTCAGCGGGCATGAAAAGCAGCCGAGATTCTGCAGCAAGCGCTTAACTTCCTCTTGTACGGAGGACTGCGGCCAGTAATAACGACAGCGGTCGCTGAAACTGAAGGCGCGCGAGAGGCGCAATTCGTCGTCATCGTTGCTTCGGTAGTACGAACGCCAGTACGCCGGGTTGCGCCGCATCTCGAACTCCAACGCCTCCCGCACTTGCGACAATCTCGCCTCGCGCTTGTGGCCAAGGATCTCGCGTTCTATGCTGCTCAGTGCAAAAATTGCTTCCCGATAAGCGAACGTAAGCCAGGGGCCAACTTTCAAAATTGCGAAATGGTCCTCCACCATCTCTGCTAGAGCGGCGGGGGACTGGTAATCGGTGGAATGGGCCTCATAGACAAGCGCAGGACGTTTCGGCAATCCTGCCACCAGCGCATGCACTTTCTGACGATCGTAGTCGAAAACCCTGCTGTCGCCGAATTCCACGGCAGGTTGAACGACCAACCCGATCACGTTCTCCCAAGCCGCGAACAATCCATGCGCTCGGAACGCAGAGTGAAAGACCTCCAAAGTGCGATGAACATCTTCGATCATCGTCGGGGCTGGACATTGACCCTCGGCCACTTCTCCGCCCGGGGGCGGGACCTCCGTTCCAATGACGTAAATCGGTCTCGGCGAACCAGTTGGCTTATCCTCGCAAGCGTCCTCCGCAGCTCGGCACAAAATGGCAGCGCGTTCCGCGACGGTCTTCTCATCGAGAATTTTGTCGTCGCCACAAGGCATGCTCGTGTCCAAGTGGATCTTCTGATATCCCGCATGAACGCAAAGACCAGCCAGATCGCGGGCCTTCGCCATGGCTGTAGCCGACGGTTCACTGCGCCAGGCAAAGGGCCCCAGGTGGTCAGCTCCCAGCAGAACACGACCCGGCGGCAATCCTGCTGAGGCGGCAGCGACGCGCATTCCCTCAGCGAATTGCTTTGGCGTCATACCCGTATATCCGCCGAACTGGTTGACTTGGCTGGATGTCGACTCCACGTGAAGACAGTTGCCGTCTTCGAGCGCTTGCTGAATGGCTGCATCGATCACGGCCGGGTGCGCAGAGCAAACTGCGTAGGTGCCGACAGTCGCGCCGCCGCGATTTCGTTGGACGACGCTTCGCAGATATTCACTCGGTCCGTCGGCCACCGCGGAGCGATCCGTCTCGAAGGGATCAGAGCTCTGATTCATCGCCTTCGCATTATAGATTCTGGAACCAGTATTCGCTTCACTGAGGTTGAGTCAATAAAGTAGTATGCGATGACGATCATGCAACATAGGGAGATTGCTACCGTGCCAAAAAGAACTCGAAGACAGGGTTTCCGAGTTGGACTGGCAGTTACAACTGGAATATTGATGGTTGGGCTGCCGTGTATGGCCCAGCAACTCACGAACGACGAGATCTCCCTGACGGTCAACGCGCAGGAGGGATCGTACCAACTGTCTTTGCGTGACGGTCAGGTCGTGCTCAGGTCCCGTGTGGGAGCGCAGGTTGACCACCAGTGGCTTCGCTCGAGTGATTACCCGCGGCACCAAGCTGCGGAGTCTACCTTCGAAGATGCTCTCGGCTCCGGCCGACAGGTCACAGTCACTTGCAGCGGACTGGACGGCAAACCCGATCTGGTTTACGTGCTACAGCTCTACAAACAGCGCCCTTACGGCACCGTCCAGGTAAAGGTGCAAAACAGTGCGGGGCAGGAATTAACTGTGCAGGCCATTCGCAGTGTGGAGGCCATGGGTGAGCCGATCCTCAATCTGGGTGGCGCTCAATCGGCCGACCGGGTCCTCTCCGATAGTTTCAGCGAAGATTGGCCAGACCTGGCACTCTATGACCTCGGGGGAGCGCCCGGCGGGATGCATCGCGGTGCAGGGAGCCAACTCATCTACAACCGCGAGAGTAAGCAGAGTTTATTTCTTGGCGCTCTCACCTCAGACCGATTTCTGACTCTGATGCATCTGAAAGCTGACGGTTTGGGGGCGAAGACGAAGATCGCATCCTATACCGTTGAATCCACCGGAACCACGGAAGTCCAGAAGGAATTCGATCTGAAGGATTCTCCCGCGGACGACCAGATCGAACTGAGCCTTCCCGTTAAACCCGGGGAAGACATGGTTTCAGAGCGATTGATGTTGGAGGCCGGACCCGGCTACCACGATCAACTGCTAGCCTACGGTGATGCGATTCGTCGTCTGCACCATGCGCGCGTCTCTAGTGAGACTCCCATCGGTTGGTGGAGTTGGACTGTCTACTATGGCGCCATCAACGAAGGCGAAACCCTGACCAACGGCGACTGGCAAGCCGAACACCTGAAGCCATTGGGGTATAAATATTTCCAAATTGATGAAGGTTACCAGTATGCTCGCGGAGAATATACAACTCCGAATGCGACACAATTTCCAGATGGTATGCGTTTTGTCGGGCATCACCTTGTCGGGGAGGGCCTGACATTCGGCGTATGGACGGCTCCGTTTGAGGTGACAACGCCGGGCTTGGGTCTATGAGCACCACAAGGACTGGCTGGTGCACAACGCCAAGGGAGATCCCATCCCTATTGGCAATGTCTGGAACCAGAAGACGGATGTGCTTTACGCGCTGGACACAACCCATCCCGGAGCGCAGGAATACCTGCGCCAGACATACAAGACACTAGTCCGTCAATGGGGAGTCCGCTTCATCAAACTAGATTTCATGGACACTACGGCAATCGAGGGCTACCGCTACAGGCCTAATACGACCACTCTGGAAGCGCAGCGCATCGGTCTCCAGATCATCCGTGACACCGTGGGCGAGGATGTGGTCCTGGATAAGGACGGAAGTCCCATGCTCAACCCAGTGGGGCTAGTAGATACGGGCCGGATCTCAGCGGATACGGGCCACAGTTTTGAGAGGACCAAGAATGCCGCCTCTGGCATCGCTGCCCGCTTCTATATGCAGCGTAATTTCTTCGTCGATGATCCGGACGCCTTCAACGTCACCGCAACGCATCTCATGGAGCATGCCAACGAACGGTCTTCGATTTCGCTGGGCGCGGCCGAGGCGTCGATCGCGCTGTCCGCAGTATCTGGCGGCATGTATGAGATTGGCGATGACATGCCGGTCCTGGGCTCGGAAAAGAATCGGCTGGCGCTGGTTGAAAACCGAGAGTTGCTGAATATCGCCAAAGTCGGCCGTGCTTCCACGCCGTTAGACCTGATGACCTACGAGCCGGAGGATGGACAGCCCAGTATTTTCTTTCTCCGGCATGATCAACGAGAGGCCATACTGACGGTCTTCAATTGGACGAACACGGTGCGCTCGCACACGCTACGACTGGCGGACCTCGGCCTGCCCGCAGGCCACCGGTTTGCGGCGACGGACGTGCTGAACCAGAATGAGACGGTTACGATCGGGGGTGGCGCGGTGGGACTGGAGAACCAGCCACCCCAGTCGGTGAGGGTGATCAAGCTGATCGACACGAGCGTTCCCGCGGCTGCCCCAACCGTGACAGCGCAGGTGCCCGCAGCGGCAAATACCGGTGAGACGATCGCTTTTTCGGCGCTCTCGGCGCCGGCCGAAGCTGGCGGTGTGCCGGCAGTCGCTTATCACTGGGACTTTGGCGACGGAACGAGCGCGGATAGCCCCAAGGCATCTCATGCCTACACCCGCGCGGGAGAGTTCACGATCCGCCTCACGGTGGACGGAGTGGACGGAGTACCGGACCACAAGAATTTCTCCGTCAAGGTAACCGGCAGTTTAAAAGCGCACTCTAACCTTACCGACAATCGACGCTTCGTAGAGCCAACCGACCGGTGAGCGTCTCCCTACTCAAATGAGGTTCGGTCTTAACATCAAAGGTTAAGAGAATGCCGTGAATTCTTTAAGGTCGCGCCCCGTCCAACAGATCTTGCTGTGCGGGCGTCACAATCCCGGAATCCAATGGATAGCATTAGTGTGAAATATTTTCTGAAGGACCGGCTGGGGCAGGTTCAATCCACGCACCTGCTTGCCTTCCACGACAAGGGTCTCGCCAGTCGCCAGGAATTTCCAGTCGCGCGCGTAAGTAGACTGCCATTCGGTCAACGCATCCGGGAGATTGGCGTCTGCGTCTAAATCGAGGTCCGTGCCGTATAGGACGCGGTCTTGATACTTGATAAGGAATGCGCTCACCTTTTCCCGAGGCATTAGCATGAGGTATTCCATTCTCGCCGCCGTGTCGATAGCAAAATTTGGATACTTATCCAGGTGGCGGGCGATGTTGTCGAGATCCCGTTCCATGCTGCCCAGATGAACTCCCACCATGCGTAGTTTGGGGTTGTTGGCGAGCACATGATCGCGCGCGTCGAGAATCCTCTGCTTTGAGGGGAACCCGGGCAACTTGGCGACGTACCATTGCGGATTTTCCTGGTAATAGGACCAGGACGGATCGGACGCGTCCGGTGGCCCCCAGGCCACATCAGGTTCGGCCTGATGTGTCATGAGGGTTTTGCCATGGTTGGCGATATCTTTGTAAATCGGCTCGAACCGCGGATCATCGGCCATGACATATTGGCCGCTACTGTCCTTGATCTCCATTCCGATGTTCTTCCAAATCTTGACCGCTACCACTCCCTGCGCGAAGTCGCGGTCGATCTGCTTGATGGCGTCGGTGCTGAATGAGGCACTCCCAAGCTTGTATGGATCAAAGGTCGTGCACAGGGCTATGTGGCCACGGCTCGACCGCACGAGCGCCAGCGCATCGTCGATCTGCGGCTGCAACTGTTTGCGATGGGGGTCTGTATCGTCCATCACCAGGATATTCATCAGTTTCAGGTTCAGACGTTCGAGCATGTTCTGAAACGCGGGTTCGGCCTTGAAAACATGAACGTGAACATCAATGGGACGGATCGATGCGAACGAGTGCAGGCTCGCTTCGTCATCAACGGGTTTTGTCGCAGCACCCGCCCCAGTGGGCGCTTGAGCCATGGCGGACAGGGCAATCGAGAAACCTAATATGACTTGAGCGACAGTTCGCGAAAAATCGATCATCTGAAGTTCCTTCCAAGGTTTAGGGGAGGATTGCCCTGATTCCCGTGATCTCACAAAAATCGATTAACGCCGGATATAGCTCTTCGCCGTAGCCAAGGCACGCATATTCGTTGGTCCAATGCTGCAACAAAACATCGATATCACAATGCGCCGTTACGAAACCGTGAGGCCAGAATGGAATGCCACATTCGTTGAGCCGCCTTTCGATCTGATCAGGTGCGGGCTCGAAAATGCTGGCTCGGGCAATTACCATCTGAAACTCGCCGTTCACTCTGCCCAGTCGGGCTAACACTCCTTCTCCCACTTTGCAGATCAACTTTACCGAGAGTCCGCCGGCTTCGCCTTCCGTAGGGATACCGTGCTCCGAAAACCCGGCAGGACCCAGCTTGCTGGCCAAGGAAGGCGGACAAGCCCCATCTCCGATGATCTTGATTTCTTTTGTTCTCCTATCAATGTGCTGCAAATCGCCGTAATACACTCTTTCCTTGCTCAGCTTGGTGAGCAGGAGAACCGTCAAAGCAGTATTGAAGTCACCCAGCGTAGAAGTGCCAATTCCATCCTCGAGCATCATGCTCTGGGCAAAGCAACTGGCAGAATAATCGCCAGCCAGACCGGGAAAGGATTGAATCGTGTAGAAATCAAACCTTTCCTTCGCAATAAGTTTTCTTAGTGCGAGATACAGACGCATCGAACGCTCGGTCACCATGTTTTGCTCGGGGAACTTGCCAAAGAGCTGCTTCAGCCTGGGCTGAAGTTCATCGAGTTCGCGGGTCGAGATCGCTTCGGCAGTTTGCTTCAACTCCGCCGTGTCGCGCGAGTCGATATCGATGCCAAACATTCTCATCCATTGGGAAGGATCGGCAGCGCCGCAGGTTTGTCCCATCCCACGTCCGCCAAATGTGCCGATGGTAGATAGGTTCAAAAAGTTCTTGAGATGAGAAGCTTGGGCATAGCTGACGATCTTGCTTACGGTGTTTGCCTCCTCGATCGCTCCGTATACAAACTTGTGCTTGACACCGATTTCGAGCAGACCTCCATGCAGCACCAATCCGCCAACCGGCCGCCAGCCTTGAGAGCCTGGGTGCGTCCACAGAAGCAAACCTTTGCCGCTGGCGCAGTAATCACGAATCGCGCCGACCATATGCGCCGCCCATACCCAGGTCCCGGAAAATAGGACGACCGCATCGACAGCATCGTCGCATTTCATTTTCCGGAATGCGGCCCGAGCTTCTTCTTTGCTGGCGACCACAACGCCATGCTCGATAACCTTCAAACCCGCCGCAACCAGTGCGCTCTTGGCACGCTGAACCAATGCATCATCAATGAACGGCGTGCCCATGGGGTCTTTTAGACCATCTTTGTGAACACCGAACACTATGAATCCGATTGTGGCTTGGATCACCGTTCCTCCTAATTCGTCTTTGACTTTAGGCGTCTGTAATCGCAGAGAGCGCTGAACACAAGTGGCGGTATTGCTTGGCTTGTTGTCCGTAGGATGCCGCAATCGCATCGTCGGGTAATACCACCGAAACATCACGCACTACGGCTTCCACGGCTTCCTGCAGGCTCCCGTACTCTCCCGAGGCCACGCCGGCGAGTATGGCTCCGCCAAGACACACTGCCTCTGGACACTCCATTACATGAAGCCGCCGACCCGACAATGCAGCTCGCAACTGGAGACCGAGCGCCGACCGTGCGCCTCCCCCGGTGACATAAACGTCTCGAAATTCTCCCACGGCGCGTTCCAATATGTCGGTCATCTGTGACATCTCACAGGCGAGTCCCTCGAGAATGCCTTTGTAAATCTGGCTGCGGGTTGTGTTCGGTCCCAAGCCGGAGATGATTCCACGTGCATGCGGGTTGAAGTCAGGGTTGCAGGTACCGATCAGATTGGGAGTGATGTATAGACCCGTTCGACCCGCCGGAGCCTCTCGTTCCAGTGTCGCGTAACGGAGAGACTCCACGTCCGACGGATCCTCCACTTCTGCGAGCAGGCTTTCACCGCAAACTTCTCCGAATAACAGATCGTGGAACCACTTGATCATGATTCCCGATGGAAAATACGCCAACGTGACGAACTTGTTTGGAACCACATGGCAATAAGAGTTTAGGGAAGCAGCCAGCGCCGCATCCGTTAACCTGGGCTGATCGGAAGCCGCCAGCAGGCATTCGTAAGTTCCCATCGAGTCGGCGATGCGACCCGGACCGGTAGCGCCAACTCCCAGGCCCCCGCAGGGTTGATCGTGCCCTCCCATCACGACAATCGTTCCTGCCGAGAGACCGATTTGGCCGGCGGCGGCTGCATCTAATTTTCCTGCAATCGTTCCAGCGGGTACCGGAACAGGCAGGCATTCGGCATTGATCTCTGCGGCGGCGAGAATTTCTTCGGACCACCGGTGCTGCCGAATATCAAATGCCAGATAGCGGGAGGCCAAGGAATAATCGATATAAGGATTTAGTCCTAGTCGCGAAAGGACATAACCAATCACACTAAGAAAACGAACCGAGGGAACAAAGATGTCTGGCCGGTGCTTACGCAACCAGAGAAGTTTTGGAACCGGATACATGGGATGAGCGACCAGGCCGGTGATTTCGAAAAGTCGCTTTCTTCCGAGCGTTCTTTCGAGCCACACCGTTTCTTCCGTGGCTCGAGTGTCCTGGTTAAGGATTGCTGGAGCGATTGCTTGGTTGCGTCCATTGACCGGCACGAATGTTTCGCCGTGGGAACTGAGGCACAACGCTCGGACAGGAGCAGAAAGGTTCCGGGATACCGCTTGCGAACATTGGCACACCGCCTGCAAAAAACGCTCAGCATTTATCTCTGCCTGCGAAGGAGCGGGGGACTCAGGTGTGTACCCGCAGGCGTGCTGTGCAAGTATCTTACCTGTAGAGGCGAACACCACAGCTTTGCATCTACTCGAACCGATATCGATGGCAAGCAAACTCATGATGGGTTTTAGATTCTTGCTTGGCGCCATTCATAGGAACTTGTCTGCCGCAACTGAAAGCGTCCGGCCACGCACTCCAGACTCGACAACATCGATTCCTCTCTTGCCAACGGAAACCCTGGCTACACCACGAAATGCCTCTGGTACTTCGACCAGCAAAATCAGAAAGCGAACTTGAGTCTTGGATTTTGCCGGAAGCCAGCGATACGTTGGTTCGCCGAACAGCGGGCCTTGTTCGATGGTTTGGCGTCGCGGAATAGCGAACGGAGTCGTGCTGAACTCCAGTCCTCGACAGAACGTTTTTCCTCGCCATGGCGCAGCGGTTCGGTTGTGCCGTTCTTCCCAATTGCCGACCCAGGGAAAATCTGCCCTTGGAAATGCATAGACGACGAGAAGCTTCAGGCGAGGGTTACATGCCGTGATGAACGCGATCTCAAGTTCCGGATTTAACAATTGCGCGGTGTAGTGTCCGTACCTTAGCGCCGGCATAGTGCGCAAGTTCATCCGTCCGCGGTCTTTTGTGGGCGCATTAGGCCAGGTAAACTGGGCATCCGGCTGAAGAGAAAATCGAGGGCTGTAGCTCGCAGGACAGACCTTCGCCCGCGTTGCGGGCATGTCGAACCAGGTAATTCCTGCTTCCAGAAAAGGTGGCCCGAAGGTGACATGTTCGTTCCACGAAATGGGCCGGTCGTAAGGGCTGAGGTTGACCGCCTCCTCTTCGCAATAAATCACTGGATTTCGGGGGTCAAGAGTTATCTTCCTGCTAAAACGGATCCGGGGTTCGGGCAGCGTCAGGCCGTATTGCAAATACTGCTTCGGCGACTTAGCGTACTTCTGGACATTCCACTTCAGCGCAGGTGCTTCGCCATGCGTCGTGAGACCAGCGGCTGTTTCTTCCGGTGAAGGCGGCCCGAAGTGATCAAAGCTGAGGCTATGTCCCGCAATACCGGCGAGCAGCCTTCCGTCTGGCGGCTCTCCGTATGTCCGCGCATGTTTCGCACGAGCGTATTGGAACGGATCGATCGTTGCCCACGGCGGCCGCCATAGCGGGTTCACGCCGTTGCATGCGTTTAGGTTCAACTCGCAGATATGCCCTCCACCTTTAAGAACCGAGACATATCCCCAATCTGCCCGCAGGCGAAATCCGGAGCGGGCGTCCATCACGTTCTGTTTGCGCCAAGCCTCCTGCGCCTGGGATCCCGCTGTCGTCATCTCGTGATCGCTTGCAATTCTGCCGCTGGCACCGCGTCAAGAGCAGCGCGCGCTTGTTCCAGAAATCGGCGCATGTTGTCGGCTTGGAACACATTGCGGCCAAAGAAGACGCCAGCTGCTTTGGAGGCCGCAACATCACGGACTACGTCGAGCGCGTGTTTGTCCGACGCATGTCGGCTTCCACCGAGCACCAGGATTGGTATCGGACATTTTTCCACTACCGAACGCATGGATGCTATATCCCCGCTGTAATCCGTCTTAACGCAATCCGCGCCCAGTTCGGCTGCCATACGAGTGTGCAGATTCAGCCACTTGGGATCACCCGGATTCTGCACATCTTTGCCTCGCGCGAGCGATTCAACAATCAATGGAATTCCGACTCGCTCACATTCGCGGGCGATTTCGGCGTTGCGAGTGATCTCCTTCATCTCGAACTCGGCATCACCGGTGCCCACGACGAGATAGGTCAGAACAGCGTCTGCGCCGTGCCGTAACGCGTCTTCGGGCCGGGCGAGAAGCGCGCTATGCAGCGCGCCGCTTCCGTTCTGCCCGATGGCAGACCATACCGTGGTCCAATCCAAGCGGGCAATTATCGCCGGGATTGGGCCGAGTATTGTCGAACTCGTGAATTGACGAATGAGCCCAAGGTTCAGCAGCAACGCATCGACTTCGGCTTGGGCAAATTGGCGAATCTTTCCTAAAGGGTCCTCAGTCCCAGGGATTGGCCCCAGCACCAATGCATGATCGAAGGCAACTATGAGGGCTCGGCGTTTCGAGCCTCCGAGCACGCGATTCAACCGAATCTTCTTGCCGCAATCGCCCACAGTTCCCTCACGTCCTCGCTAAGTTCCGATCTAAAGCAGGTCTCAAGCTACCCAGCGCGTGATCGATTGTCAATCTATTTGGTCTAAAATGTTCATTTGCTACGCCCCTTGCGGGTCTCTTGCAACTCCGCCACAATCACCTCGACACCCGCTTCCCGCAGGCCCTTGATGTATTTCGCATCGGTGCCGGAGTCGGTTACGAGCACATCGATATCCGTCACGGGGCCGACGTAGGCAAAGCTCTGCGTACCAAATTTACTGTGGTCTGCCAACGCGATCCTGGTCTTGGCGGCTCTCGAGATCATCTTCTTGATCTGTGCCTCGGCGTGGTTAGCGGTAGAGACTCCATAAGAAAGATCGATCGCGCTCACTCCCAGGATTGCCTTGTCCACCCGAATTTCGGAGAGTGCCCGCAGGGCCCATTCGCCGGAAAAGTAGAACGTGTCCTTCTGCAGATCGCCGCCGGTGCAAAGAACCGTCACGCCTACGCTTCCCTGCAACTGACAAACGATGGCAGGAGAGTTTGTCACCACGGTTAGCCGATTCCGCTGATTCAAGCCACGGGCGAGCTCATACACCGTTGTGCTTCCCTCAAGAAACACAGTCTCGCCGTCAAGCACCAAGCGTTCAGCCTCGCGCGCGATGGCCTGTTTTTCACTGCTATGGCTGTGCGACAACGTCTCATAGGAAGGTTGGAAGTTGGTGCTGGACATGCGGGAAACCGCTCCCCCATGAGAACGGACCAGCACACCAGTGTGCTCCAACGCTGCCAAGTCTCGCCTTACGGTCGCGGCCGTAACCCCAAGGGCAGCGCATAGGTCGGAAGCGGTAACGGTGCGTTGACTGGAAAGAATTTCTCGAATGCGAAATCTGCGCTCTTCAGCGAGCATGACGTTTGTGCTCTCCCGAGTGCCCAGCCTGGTGCGGAATCGGTGGCTCCGCGGCACCAATTGTATTTGGGCTGTGAGCGATTTGTATCATACAAAATGAGCATCCGGGGACAACGATCGCTCAGAAACGAACAGACTCATTGACAAAAAGGCAAGGTATCGGTAGATTCGCGCAATTGTAGGGTGACCGTCGCAACCCTACATCGAGTTGTACCGACTTGCCCGCCTATGGCAATGGAGACTGAATCGCAGCCCCACCTGACGCGCGCTTTCGGTTTACTTCATGCCACTGCCCTGAACATTTCCAACATGGTTGGAATCGGGCCCTTCATCACCATTCCGCTGATGATGGCTTCCATGGGCGGCCCGCAATCCATGCTGGGCTGGGTAACAGGGGCGCTGATCGTGATTTCCGACGGTCTGATATGGAGCGAACTCGGGGCGGCGCTTCCAGGCTCGGGCGGCAGCTACCATTTTCTTCGTGAGGCCTACGGCCATCAAACCTGGGGCCGTCTGATGGCCTTTCTGTTCATCTGGCAATTCGTTCTGAGCGGTCCTCTGGAAATCGCGTCTGGGATGATCGGATTCGGAAACTATTCCACCTATCTCTGGCCGGGATTAAGTGGTCGAGGCCAGCAATACGTGGCGGTTGGTGCGGGCCTTGCTGCTTTATTCCTTTTATGTCGGCAAATGACATTCCTGCGCAAGGTGACCCTCGCTCTTTGGCTGGGTACCGCGCTGGCCATGGTAGCCATCATCGTCACCGGCTTTTCCCACTTCAATGCTCACTTGGCCTTCGATTTTCCTCCAGGAGCAATGGCCTTTAATCGCGGCTTCGTGCTCGGCCTCGGCAGCGCTACTTTGATCGCGGTGTACAACTATCTGGGATATTACGATGTCTGCTACATCGGGGACGAAGTGCAGAATCCTTCGTACGTAGTGCCGCGCTCGATTCTGTATTTCGCTCGCCGTCTGCTGTGTGGGATACCTGGCGCTCCATCTCGCTTTGATCGGGGTTGTGCCTTGGCGGGAAGCAATTCATTCGAACTTCATCGCCTCTGATTTCATGGAGCACTTGTACGGCAGAGGCGCCGCGATCGCAGTAACAATTTTTGTCCTCTGGTCGGCATTTGGTGCCGTGTTCGCGCTTCTTTTGGGTTATTCGCGAATTCCTTATGCGGCGGCCATCGACGGCTATTTCTTCCGTCCGTTTGCGCAACTGCATCCCACTAAAGACTATCCCCAGGTTTCCCTTCTGGTTCTGGGCGCGGTTTCGATCGCACTTGCGTTCCTCAAGCTTGATCAGCTAGTCAGTGCGTTGATCACGACTAGAATCCTGGTGCAATTTCTGGGACAGTTGTTTGCCATTCCCCTCTTGCGGCGAAAGTTTCCGGACAGTGCTCGGCCCTACAAGATGTGGTTTTACCCCGTGCCGATCGTCATTGCTTTCTTCGGGTGGGCCTATGTTTTTCTGACCTCGGGCTGGCTATACATCAAAATCGGTCTATTGACGTTACTGACCGGCATTCTCGTTTTCTTCATTTGGGCTAAGTGGAAGGCAACCTGGCCGTTCAATCACGAAAGGAATTTATGATCCCGCGTGCTCTTTGCGGTTCTCGGCGTCTCAAAGAACTGGTAGGCGAAATCCGTCTAGTGCAAATTGCATGTGTCTTGATAGCCTGCGTGCTAATCCTGGTCGAAGGCGGATTCGGCTCTTCTGACCCATCTAAGCCTTCTCAGGTGGTCGTTGCCATGGAGGGCCTCTCTGTAGTCGTACAGCCGGGCGACGGCACATATGACATCCGAACAGGGAATGGCGGACACAGCATCTTTCATGCGAGAGTAGCGGCGGAGATCGATCACAAGTGGATCAAGTCGATGGACTATCCGAAACATGAGATAGCTCAATCGAACTTTGAGGATGCTCTCGGACACGGCAGGAAAATTACAGTCACTTCGTCCGGACTTCCGAAGCTCCCCGATCTTGCGTACACACTAGCAATCTATGAGGGAAGAGGTTTCGGCGTCATCGAGGCTGAACTACAAAATCACACAGGGAATCCGGTAACCATCCAAAGCATTCGAAGCGTTGAGGCCGACGGAAAGAAAATCATCGATCTGGGTGGCGTGCAGAGCGCCGATCGGGTTCTCTCCGACAGCTTCAGCGAAGACTGGCCCCCATTGCAGATCTATGATTTAGGGAAAGCTCCTCAGGGCATGCACCGCGCCGTAGGCAGCCAGCTTATCTACAACCGGGAGAGCAAGGAGAGCCTGTTCATTGGGGCTCTCACCTCCAACCGCTTCCTGACGATCATTCATTTGCAAACGCAATCTTCCTCACCGGGTGCCCCTGCCATCGTTTCCTACACAGTCGATTCAACCGGAACCACTGAGATACAAGCAACCGATCCCGAATCCGGTCTGCGCGAAGGGCCTGCGAAAAATCTGATTGAGTTAAGCGTTCCTCTTTCTCCGAGCGAGTCACTGACTTCAGAGCGCGTGATGTTTTCCGCCGGAAGGGACTACCGCTCGCAACTAGATAACTACGGCCGCGTGATTCGAGAAACGCATCACAGCCGTGTCAGCGCAGACAGCCTGCTGGGATGGTGGAGTTGGACGGCCTACTATACAAAAATCACTCAGGGCACCGCGCTTACTAACGCGCAATGGTTGGCCGAGCACCTGGAGGGATTGGGCTACGACTATTTTCACTTCGACCTCGGATACGGATATTCTCGCGGTGAATACACCACGCCCAATGCCTCGCAATTTCCCCGTGGCATGTGGGAATTAACCCGCCACATTTCCCGCTTGGGGTTGAAGGTTGGCGTTTGGACGGCTCCATTTGAAGCGGGCGAGCGGTCCTGGATATATGAGCACCACAAAGACTGGCTGGTGCACAATGCACATGGCGAGCCGATCCCAATTGGAGATGCCGAAGAGGTAAAGGACGAACGCCTGTTCGTCTTAGATGTTACTCATCCTGATGCTCAGGAATATCTTCGTCAGACTTATCGCACGCTGGTCCGCGAATGGGGTGCGCGCTACATCAAGCTCGACTTCATGGACAATACGGCAATCGAAGGCTATTACCATCGCCCGAACACAACGGCACTCGAAGCGCAGCGAATCGGACTGGAGATTATCCGCAAGACGGTGGGCGAGGACGTGCTTCTCGATAAAGATGGGAGTCCGATGTTGAACCCGGTCGGTCTCGTGGATGAGGGCCGTATATCGCAGGATACGGGTCATACGTTTCTTCGTAGCAAGGAAGCTGGGCCGGGCATCGCTGCGCGTTATTACATGCATCGCAACTTTTTCATCACGGACCCGGACGCGTTCACGGTTTCCCGGCAGCTCTTGGAAGAGCGGACAATTGAAGCTCCGGCTACATTGAATGAAGCCCAGGTGTCGATAGCGCTGGCGGCGGTTTCTGGTGGAATGTTCGAAATTGGCGACGACCTCCCAACCCTGGGGAGCGATCCGGAACGCCTGGCGTTGGTCAAGAACCCTGATTTGTTGGCCATGGTAAAACTGGGGCAGGCTGCCGTGCCTCTGGATCTCATGACCTACACAGATAAGGATGAGCAACCGAGCGTCTTTTTGCTGCGCGAAGATCGCCATCAGTCGATGCTGGCAGTTTTCAACTGGACGGAGCGGCCGAGTTCCCACACTTTCACTCTTTCCGACTTGAACCTCACTGCAGGGCATTCGTACACCTCACTTGACTCGTTCTCGCCAGATCAGCCGTTGGCGATGACCCACGAAACGCTCCGCTTGGAGAATCAGCCCGCACACTCTGTCAAGCTGGTCAAAATCATTGACACTTCAGTCCCGGTGGCCGCGCCTTCGATTGCCTTCCATGTCCCGACTCAGGCGAAAATTGGGGAAGAAATTACGTTCGCCAGCATAGCGTCTAAAGACGGAGTTCCCGCACTCGCTTATCATTGGGACTTCGGCGATGGAGTCGTCGCCGACGGCGCAATCCTGGCTCATGCGTATACTGCAGCCGGAAACTACACGGTGCGGTTCGCAGCTGAGGGCCTTGAGGGTAAATCCGCAGAGCAGACATTCTCAATCGCCGTCAGCGGATCGGTGATTCTTCCGCCTCCTCGGCGTTATTCCGAAACGCGCGAGTAGCTTTATCCGATTATGTCGGCGGACGACGACAGTGAGCTTTTTTGTGCCATGTTTCTGGTTCCTTTCTCCTGCGGTCAGACCCGCGGTTGCAAGCGCGACTGTCCAAATACTTGGCGCAGAGGGCCGGATCGATTGAATTTGCGATTGATTTCTCAACGTACTGGCTGAGAACGGACTGTGGCACCGCCCGACAGCCCACCCCGGCATGCAATTAAGCTTTCAACGTGCCCAAGGTAATTTCGTCGAATAGGCGCTACTTTCGCAGGATTCATTGCGTGGTTCTTTGCGATTCCTCCACGTTGAGCGGTGTCGGATTACCCAATCGGATAGAATTCGGTATTCCTTCGTATCGCTGACTGACAATGGCAACGCGCCTGCCGCAGTCCAGAAACGGGTTTCGCGGAGATGTCTTGGAAGCCGACCTGTGGCCCAGAATACCTCGGATTTCGCCATCCATGTGCAATTCTGAGAAGACACGCCAACACCATGCGATCCCGGCTGAAACGGCTGCTCTCGTAGTATGTTTGCGATATATGCAATGGCCATGGCAGCGATTTCAAAGACAGACTTCATTGCTTCAGACGCAGATCACGGCGGCTGTCAGGGAAAAGGAAACAACATAATGGCGAAGCGGCCAATCTCACGTCGCAAGTTCCTATTGAATTCATCGGGCGCGGCTGGCCTGATGCTGGCAGAAGGGCCCCTTGCGGCCACGGCTGCTCGCCTTGCGGCTGAAGCGCAGGCTAAGTCAGGGGAGCGATTGCGAACCTCAACTAAGCGGGCTCGGGCTATTCCGTCCTGCGCCTGGAAGCGAAGCCTGGGTGATCTGCCCAAGATCGCGCTTAAGCCGGAAGACGGCGTGCCGCCGCAGGATCGTGCCGGGCTGAATACGCTGGCGCGGGTCAAGAAGGGAGTTCCTCTGGGTGGAATTGGCGCGGGAAATTTCATGTATAACATCTGCGGCACCTTCGGCCCATGGCAGATGAAGGTGGGTAGATACGAGGAGCGATTTCTCCCGCAAGGCGCGTTTCATTTCCGAGAACAGGTGAAGGGAAAGGGCGCAACTGCGCGGACTCTCGCCACCGATGACGTGCTCGCTGCCTGGCCGCGACTTCAGCCCGGTGAAGCCGAATACCACGCTCTGTTCCCGCGGGGATGGTGCACTTACAGGCCTTTCGAGACCAATATCGCTTTGGAGTTTTTCACCCCGATCATCAAAGACAACTACCGGGAAACGTCTCTTCCCGCCTCGCTCTTTCAGTTCAGGATTCATAATCCCTTGGCATCGCCCGTCGAAGTCTCAGTCATGTTTACTTTTCCAAATGCGCCCTATACCGGACCTCAGAACACACCGATGGGGAAGCCAAAGGGAGCCAACGATGAGACGGCGCGGAAACGCACGGGGCTGACCAACGAATTCGGCGGCGATGCGCATCTCGGGATCACTGCCATTTTGATGAAAGCCCACCATGAAACGAATCCGCCGGAAACGGAAAACTCCGAATGGTGCATCGCAACCAACGCGGCATCGCATACCACGAGTTGGGATGGCGAAAGCGACGGAGCCGAGATTTGGCGGGATTTCGCGGCCGACGGAGAACTCGTTGACAAGCCCTTGAGCGTGAACAGCACACTCCCCTCGGGAGCGCTGTGCGTAAAGGTCAAGGTTGCTCCGGGCTCGGAAGTGACTGTTCCCTTCGCGCTTACTTGGTATTTCCCGCAGATTGAATTTGGACAAGGCACTCGTTGGTGGCGCCGCTACACTGAGTACTATCCGGCCAAACCCGGGCAAGCGCTTGAAATCGCAAAGGAAGCCCTGCTCAAAGTCTCGGAGTGGTTGAAAGCTGTCGAGAGCTGGCAAGACCCTATCGTTCAGAATCCAGCTTACCCGGAGTGGCTCAAGCAGAGCGTTCTGAATGAACTGTACTACGCTACGTTCGGTGGCTCCTTTTGGGAAAATGGCTGCATCACCAAACCCAAGAAGTTCGGCAAGCGGCCCGGTCAGCACCTCGCGTCGGTGATGGAGTGCCAGGAGTACGCCTTCGCGGAAACCTTCGACGTCCGGCATCATGCTTCCCGCAGCAACCGGGATCTCTGGCCGAAAATCGAGCGCGATATCCTACTCGTTTTCTCAGATTTCATCAGGGATTCGCCGGACGGGAGTTGTCCCCACGATGCAGGCTCGATCAGTGGGGACCCTTTCTTTGAATACGATGGCTACGGGCGCTGGTACAACACTTCCCCCCTGGGGAACAAGGGACGGATTACTACCCCGTGGTCTGAATTCTCGCCCAAGTTCATCCAGCAGTGCCATGCCTACTGGCACAAGACCAGGGACGACAGGTTCCTCGACGATGTCTGGCCGGCACTAGTGCGAACTTACCGTTACCAAAAGACGACCGACACCGACGGCGACGGCTTGAGCGAAATGAAGAGCTCCGAATACAAGGACAACAAGCTGTTCAACGCCATCCTCTGGCTCGGTGCTCTGGAAGGGCTCGAAGCGATTGCTGAACACAAAAAAGATAAAGCCCTGCTCGACGAAATCATTGCCGAGCGGAAGAAGGCTCAAGCCAGCACGGAAGCTCAGTTCTGGAATCAGGAGCTCGGCTACTATCAGTACAACGCCCAGAACACCGACATTATGGCCGACGCCACAGTGGGCGAGCGTTATGTCGATGTGACCGGTCTCCCGCCAGTGGTGAATGCTGACCGCCTCACGTCGCATTACCGGCAACTGTTCCGGCGCGCCGTGTTGCCACTCAGGGATTTCAACGGCGATGGGATTGGCGACATGGGCGCCGCCAATGCGCTGCACCCTGACTCGACCCCCGGAGTCGGCGACAGTGAGTATGCGCATCAATTCGAGGTCTGGACAGGAGTCAGCTATTGCGCAGCCGCGAACCTCTACCACTGGGGGAAGCGCGTTCAAGATGGATCCATGCAAGCCGACGCCTTGCTGCTTGCATGGGGCTTGTATTACCAGACCTGGGTGAACGAACAGACAGCCTACTGGTTCAGCACACCGGAGGCTTGGAGACTTGAGGATCCCAGAACGTTTCGGGCCTTGATGTACCAGCGGGCGCGAGGAATCTGGGAACTGGCGATGGAAGTAAGTGATCCTTATAGCTCGTGAGCGTGATCTTCAAGCGAGGACCATCTGTGTTGTAGTGGCCAGTCTGCTGAGTCGCAACGACCCTGAATTGCCGTTCGGGAGAAGAACGGAATCGCTCCCGGTTTGTCGGCTGCTCGGGAGTTGGCCCGAAACGCTAGTGCTGTATCGGATGCGCCCCATAGTCAGCGGGCAGGCAGGCTCGGGAAGTTGCGGGGTCGCTCGGCAACACAAACAATCGCTCAATTGGCGAAATGGCGAAATATCCCCATAGCACTAATCTTCCGACCGCTTTCAAACGCTTCAAATGTGACGCGAATCGAAAGAAGTCGAAATTTGAGTGCTATGGCCTTACCGCAGTCGACTTGAGGAGGGCAGGTGCACCCTACGCGGCGCAACGCTATGTCATACCCGCGATCACACCAAGCGACCGCGGGTCGTTCGTGCTATGCGGGTTCGTAGCTAGTTGTTCCTCGGCGGCGATGGATCGGAAGTTAGAAGTATCCAACTCGCCCGAACACCGCAAAGAAGGAGCGCGCCCAGCGTTACCGCAAGCAAAGCCAACAGGCTGCCCTCCTTGGCCGCCAATATGAAGGTGATTACCGGGATTACCGACAACACAGTTATGAGCAGTCGACCAACTCCGTCGACACCAACAAATCCGCCGTCCGACGTCGTTGCGAGCGTCATGAATAGTCCACCAGTGAGCCATACACCGAGCAGCATCGCAGGACCGACCCATTTAAAATCCCGCTTCATCCCAAACCTCCGTGCGACCACATAAGCAAGCAGGAATGTTGCTGGCATAAGGATCGTGCATATCCATACATGCCGAGAATCAAAATTCGGTCCCGTATCGATATGGACAGCCACATCGGGCAACCAGAAACTGAGCGCTCCGGCGACTGCGAACGAGAGAGCCAATCGACGCCGTTTTGTTCCAGAGGGCAACGGCAATGACCCGACTTGTGTTGTGCCCCGGCTCAAACCACGTACTTGTGCCATGGGAGACCTCCTTGCCTTCCGAGCTAGATTTGGCTCGCTGGACGAAGGGCCGTTATTCGGGTGAGCGTAGACGGCAAGCCCAGTAACGCACCTGGACCATCGGAACGATCGAAAGCCGAATTGACCCCAAAACCCAAACTCACTCTGCCGCTGAAAACGACAAACACGCCCGACGCCTTGTTTCCGCGCCGGAACAGCACGGTGAACCTTGGCCGGCGGACTTTCTCACAACGCTGTTCTAGAGAAGCCTGGAGATTAGCGGAAAGGGTGTCGCCAGCCATAAGCTACTTCCTTGGCGAGCAGTTGGTGTAGACTAGGCTCGAATATCCTGTTCGTGGTATGACCCACGTCACGACTCACGGTGACCAGCCGCACAAAGGACCCTTCGAGTGGTCACCACTTGCACCTGCCCTTTTATTCGGGATTACTGTCGAAAATCTCGTTACATTCAAAATGCCACCGCCGTAGGGCGAACCGACAGCGGGTGCTGCCCAAGCGCCGAGAGCGGAGTATGCTCACGGTCTCAGCTACCCTGTGCGATCTCGTGAAATTAAGTTCTGGGCACGGCCTCTGAAACGACTCTGATACGCCTTCGTCCACCACTCAATTCCTGCATCCTTCCACCGCCTTGGTACTGGAACCTGGCGATCGTCAAACAGCTGGCACAACTCCCTAGCACTTAGATTCGGACTTGATCCAACAATATCTCTCCGCTTTTGCGACCCCTTCATCCATGCCATCACGCTGTTCATCCGCGCCATGAGGAAGGGCCTTGGCCTTAATCGCCTTGACCGTAGCTTCTGGGCCACAGTGCCCCCTCCCGAGTCGCAGCTTGTTCAGACGAAGTTTACATTAGAGACGCTGGCGTAACATCACCATTACAGTGCGCCGTGCAAGGCACTAGACCACAGCGGGAGATAAGCCCGCCCGGGAACTGGATCGCTCCACTCGGTAGCAATCGGAGCGGGGGTGGAGGCAACAAAGCCGCCGGAGCCTCCGGTGTAGAGGGTCGCATAAGGCGACGCGGCAAGTCTGCAGGTTGTAACCCGAGCGAACGCTGAGCAGGCCTCGAAACTTGTGATGCAGGAGCCGACCCGACTGTAATGTGGGGAAGGCCGACGACGATGGAGCAGTAATGAGCGAATCAGTTCCATCGAACCTGCCGGGGTAGTGGCGACGGCATGCAGACATAGGGAACCAAGTGCAACACGGGAAGCCCCAGCGGTGATCGCAGTCGGGAATGACCGTGTGGTTGACGGCGATGGTAGCGTTAGAGGCGTCGCTCTTGGGTTGGTCCAATCGCCACGACAATACCCCTCGTCGGTGATCGAGCTTTCATGGATGTCTTCCCATCGCAGGGCGGCAAGCTCGGGCACTCGGAGCCCGGTGTAGATGGCCACGTAGACCATCGTCGCGAAGGGCTCCGGAATGAGATCGATAAGTATCACGAACTGCTCTGGGGTGACATAGTGTTTGGAATGCCGCTTACCTCGGCGGTCTCGGTCGACGCGAAGATTGGCGGCTGGATCTGAGGGGATCAGTCCGTGCTCCACTGCGAAGCGCAGCGATGCGGACATCACGTCCCTGATCTTGTCGCGGGACTCGTGGCCGAGCTTGGTCGGATCAAGGCCCGCAAGATAAGTTTGGATGTTGAGAGTTGAGAGTTCCCGCAGGCAGAAGCCACCAAATGGGCGGCTTGCGGAAAGGGGGAACTGATCCTTATCGGCGCACATCGCTTTGGTCTTGCGTCTTTTGCTAGGCATGTGGGGTCCTTCCAGTTTCTAGAAGTGCGGCCACAGCACCAGAGCTGGCTCCCTTGCCAAAGTCAGACCAGAGCCGAAGAGCGCCAGATTATCGGCGTCATCGTGAAGCCGCCATCGACGCAGTCATCGGGAAGCAAGAGCGTGACCGCGAACTGGAAGCCGGGCTGGCGGTGGTGCTGGAGCGCCCCGGACGATACCTGGCTACCGAAGACAGGTGGTCGAGATCGTGGACCGGATCGAGGCCGAGCAGTCGGTCGCGCAGATCGCAGAGGACTTGGGCGTCGATCCTTCGACCGCCGGTTAAGGGATGTTCTGAAGGCCGCAGCCGTTGCCGCCGAAGCAAAACAGCTCTCTGGTATGTGTCCGCCAAGTGGATTAAATGACGAAATGAAGGTCGGGGCCAAACGCGACACCTAATATAGGGGGTAAAAATTCTAACGGTGTCTATTTACTTACCGGACTGATCCATCCGAAGCCGAAGACTAGGTGTCCTTCTTCCCGTCGTCCTTCTTCTGCTTGTCGCGCTTTTCCTTCCGGTCGAATACGAGCTTGGCCAGGACGACGGACACTAACGCGCCCGCAGCTAGAAGAATTCGCCGCACTACAAACGGTACCGTGCTGCTTGAAGGCCGTCGAGTAGCGTGCGGGTCATTACGGTGCTATTACCGAAGGTCAGCTCGCCGAGCATCGTTGTATAGTTGCGAGAGACGGGGTCCCGGTACGAGTTCGATAAGGATCATCAAGTGCTGCTGGTCCACTTGGATGGGCGACTGTCCGAAGAATCGCTTGGCTCGCTCACCAGAGGGTGATCCGCGGGCTGAACATTGACATGACGCACCTGCGGAGAAATATTGGGCGGCGACTAAGCCGCGTGCCGAGATCATCGACTGCTCTGGCGTCACGGAGTTCGCCATCTCTTCGGAGCGCATCCGGCGACTCGCCAAGCGGCAGCTCATGCCAGAGGCCGCCGACATGCCGCGCGTAATCGTCGTTCCCGAGACTTACGCATCCGGCCTGGCCAGGATGTATCAGATCGTGGCGGAGCAGAAGTGTCCGCTGGTCACGGTTGTGCGCACTATGGATGAAGCTTTGACAGCGCTCAACATTACGTCGCCGCACTTCGAGCCTTTAGATTGACGCATGAGAACGCCCAGTACGTGTTTACTGTATTCGCCGAGTAGAATTTGCATAGTCCACCGAGCCCCTCCAGTTGGTCAATCCTCGCATCTGTCAGAAAATGCACGTCCTTGGATCAGTGGCGCCAATCGTGCTCTTTTCCTTGAGTAAACAATCTGGGAGGTGAGGTATGTTGAGCACCTTGACGCGTCGTGCCGGAGTGCATTGGCTGTCCAGTCGTCACTTGGGCTGGAGGCGATCCGCCGTTCCCAGACCTATTCCGCTCCCGTTCTGCTCGATCTGTGATAAGCCGGTGCCGCTTGAGACCAGTAAGACCGACGAAGGCGGAAAGGCCGTGCATGAGGAATGCTACGTCCTCAAGGTCATACAGACGACAATACCCGCACCGATTACTCTGTGCAGTTAAAATGGGTAGACGCTAGGGCACTACCGCTCATGGGCTCGGGCAGCCCCGACCTCTTTTCAATTCCCAGCTCGCGGGCTTTATCATGGCGGTCTTTTGGGGCTACATTTCAGGCTCGACCCTGTGAACAGAGTCCTGCTGGTACAGGTCGATGGCCAGCTAACGGATGAATCCTTGAGAGAGCTTTACCTGCTGAGTGGGATACGCGCGACCGCAACCGATCCCAGCACAGCGATTGTGGACTTCTCGTCGGTTACAGAGTTTGCGGTCTCCAGCCATGTATTCCGCGAGCTGGCACGCCAGCAACCCTTAATGCAAGAACGCGAGCAGAACACGTTTCATTGTCGTCCCGCAGACTCACGCCTTTGGTTTGATGCGCATCCGCACGACCCCGCACTCCCGATGTTGACGACGCCCACGGCTATCATGGATGGTAGACTTATGCTTAGTTCCGCCGCGCCTTCCTGCTCGGCCAGCGCACAGGGATTGCTTGAGGACTGGGTCGATTCCAGGAATCGAAGTGTCCGCTAACCGTGATCGAATCACAGTCGCGATGTTCGATAGCAGGGCCTCGCGTCATCTATAATTTGCAGCCGGGGGCCCCAATGAAACACTTGTCCGTCGTAGTCCAGCAGTTAAAGAAGGAACGTGAGCACGTGCAGCAACAGGTCCAGCGCATAGACCAAGCACTCGCAGCGCTGGGAAGCAGCTCGAACGGATCATCACGCACGATGTCCGCAGCTGGTCGGCGCAGGATCAGTCTGGCGCAGAAGGCGCGATGGGCAAAGAAGAGGACAGCCAAGCCGAAGCGAACGATCTCAGCGGCGGGCAGGAAGCGCATCGCGGCGGCTCAGAGAGCAAGGTGGGCGAAGGTGAGGAGGGCCGCGTAGTCGCGCCCTCTGCGACCTCTACTCAGCCGGACTCAGTAAAAAGCACACAACCGCAAGAGACATGGCTATCGCGGCACACCACACAACGAGAGAGGCTATCCATCCTCCGACGCCACCCAGTTTGTTGTTGGGCGGTTGCGTAACCGATGTTGCTTTGTGCTCCATAAAGCGCAACCTGCAATCCGTAGCGCCCAGTCGTGGACCAGTTCGTTCGGTTCAGAACACCTTAGAGAAGAGCTTCAAACGTCAGACCGCTAACCTTTTCCAGAGCCGGTCGGTCTTGGATGCAAAGAACCGACTTTCTTAATTCCAACATCTGCCGCTTCCTGAACTCGGAGAGAAGACGAGTGACTGTTTGACGGGTGGCCCCAATGGTCTGCCCGATCTCTTCGTGGTTCAGAGTCAGTTTGACGGGCAGTGAATCGTTGCCTCCGTCGTTTTGCCGGGCATCGGTTGTCCAGGATAGGAGCATCTTGGCAAGCCGTTCTGCCGGGTGGGTAGTAAGACCCAGCGTACGGACCTCATCGTGCGCGGTGTAGTAGACGGCGCTCAGTTGTTCGCCTACCCCGACCGCCACTTCGCTGTGATCTCTCATCAACCGCAGCAAAGAAGCGCGAGGGATGAAGTTAGCCTCCCCTGGCTCCATCATTTCAGCCGAGACACTGTAGCAACGGCCCGATATGGCGGCATTCAGACCCAGAACTTCTCCAGAGCGCGCAATCCGCGTGATGATCGTCGTGCCGTTAGAGGAGGAAGTCCAGAGTTTCGCCGTGCCGGTGCAGAGTATAAGAACTCCCCGTGGTGGCTGCCCCTCGTGAAAGAGTTTGGCTCCCTCGGGATAGCTGGCTCGGCAAGTGACCTTATTCAAGTCCTCTAGCGCACCGAGAGATAGATCACAGAAAGACTGCTCTCCTCGAAGAGGACACGTAAGGCAGTCACAACCAATGTTTCGGGATCGCATGTTCTCGCCTTTCAGACGAGTTCTTGCAGGGCGCGCGAACGGTGGCTTTCTATTGCACTGAGGCCAGAGCGGCAGCCACTTCGAGCTGCGGCTCGAACCTCATAGGAATAGCGAAAGCGCGAGAGACCAGGCATAGCCGTTGCGCTTTCTTGAGAAGATCAAGAGCAAGTGCTCGCTCCGCATCGTCGGCGATTTTCAAAGTGGGGCGAATCACGATCTCGGAGAAGTTATAACCAGACTCCGTCTTGCGCAGCGTGGCGGAGGCTTCCACTTCTAGGTCCGTGTAGTCGAACTTTGCGCCGCTGGAGATGCTTCGCAGGGTGGTGGTGAAACAACCGGCAACCGCCGCCAGCAGCAGTTCTTCGGGAGTCCAGCGGCCTTCAATGCCGCCAAACTGTGCAGGAGCCGTGAAGTGAATCGCGTTCGGCGCAGTATCTGACTTGGCGAGTCCAGTGCAACCGGAAGTCCACCATGCGGTCACACGGTATTGATGATGTGTCCCTTCTTGAGCCATAAACAAACCTCGATTTCCAGCGTTGGTAGCCTGATCGGAATCACGCGGTCATCGTACTTGCTCGGCCAACTCTTTCTTCTATGCTTGTGAGACTGTCACGTTCGTCGAGAACCACCCAGAGTTCCGAGCAGAGCTTGTCGAACTCCACTGGGTCTTTTTCTTTCATGATCCTTCTTACGAGGTTCTCAAGTCGTGCGTCGGACATGAGGCACGCTCACTGCGTTGAATTGATGGGATTCTGGCCTGACTGCGAGCTTTGGACCGTGTCTCAGATCACCAAGTGCTGTGACCCCGCCCTGTACGCCAACGTACCGACGTTCTTATTTCAAGCAGCTATCAGTCCACTACCCGCCGTCGCCTGAGCGACAGCGATCAGCGGACACAAACTGCTGAGTGTTCCGCACATATTCTCTGGTGAATCTGGCGGTCCTGTTCCCGCAGAAGCCCGCTCGTCCTGTACCCGCATAGAATATCCAGCTCGTGCATCCGTGCGATCTCGTCCCACAACGCCTCGGCTTACGTTTTGCTGTAATCAGAGCCTTAGCTCAGCTAGGCGTCGAGGTTGAATCTAGGGACGAGAATCCCGAGAAGACGATGCTGCGGTCGCAATGCCCAAGACAAAAGCGCGACCACGGCCAATATCATGGGCGCGACTGCCTCTCCCATATTGTGCTCATGCATCCACCAGGAAGCGGCCGCGCCACTCAACTCGAAGAAGATCCCTGCATAAACCCATTCCTTCAGCCGTGGGAAACCGGGAATCAGCAAAACGATACCTCCCAGCAGCTTCCAGACGCCGATGATCCGCAGGAAATACAGGGGATAGCCAAGGTGAGTCACGATGTCAGCGACAGCGGGCCCGGCCACCAGGATTGCTTTGCCATGTACCAGATCGGTGACTCCGCCGACAAGCGTCTCAAGGGCAATTAGGACGGTCACCGTCCAATAAGCGATTATCTTTGTCCTCATACGTGCTCCCCCGACGGTCTTTGTTCAATGGCGATTGCGCTCAAAAACACCTCGTCCTGCCATTTTGAATGCTATAGAAGAGTTGATATAGCTGTTTCACCGTCTTAAGCATTACAGCATTACTGTTCGGTGCAGTGCCATCGGATGAGAACTTCTCGACGATCAAAAAAACCGCGCCGCCATTCTTGATCGCTGTGCGTAACAAGTTCGCACATGGCGAACTGACTGGAGTGGTGATCGATGATCTGACCAGCTATCTGCGTATCAATGTGACATCTACACTTGAGTGCCTGCTTTGGTGCGGGGACGTTGGTAATAGCCTGCCATCTCTTGATCTCCACATCTGGCATCCCCAGGCGCTTGTGATTTTCGAGACCCTGATCCGAGACGCCCCCGTTTTTTGATTCGGAGTGCTTTGAGTTAATAAAGACGTGGTCTCGAGCCACAAACCCAATCGTGGCCGTAATGCAGAAGATTGAGATTACCAGAAAGCCACTGCGTTCCGGTCTCTTTGGCGGCCACTGCGGTTGTTGCACCGACTCAAACATGGGTAAAGAGCAGGCGTTTACACGTTTTGACCGTGGGCCATGTGATATGGAGATTTTTCGTCAACAACCCGCACATTCGCACATTTGACCATTTGACTAATGCGTCCTTGCGCTTTCAATGTTGCGTCGGGATTGGCTGCGACTTGGTACCTTGACCGAGGTCAAGCGCAATGACACGGAGAGCAAGTCGTGGAAAGCGTCCCGATCGACTCGCGAAAGCCGCACAAGCAACAGTGGATAGCTTCGATAGTAGTCCATCAGGTAGTACGTGTCGGGTGCATCCTCTCCTCTATGAGCCATTCGCGTTCATCACAGCCGACTCTGACGACGAGCGTGTCTGGCTCCGCCGAGGGATGAGTGGCTAGGCCTGCCATGAAGCAGCCGTCAAGCTTCAGTACCGGCGATCCGTCGTACTTTGTGGTAGCTTCAACGTCCGGCAACGTGAGCCCAACAGCCTTGACGATCTCGAACCCGTCCATCGGCTCCTGCTTTTTCGACCTTCGTTTCATCGAAGGCTAGTATCAACCCTCGCGCGACGCGGTTCAAGCCAGCATTGTGCCGCTACGCTCCGAACGGCGATGCACGGCGCGGACAATGCGCGTAACGAGGATTTTGCGCCAACTACGATTCTCCCCGCCCTTGATCAGCAGCGTTTCTATTCAAGAACGCTTGATAATCCTCGATCCAAATCTTTTCGCAATATGCGTTCTCACCGTGATTTCTGAGTTGCGCCAATGCCGTTATGGGGCTTAGGCGATCCATCCAGACAAGGCCACAAGTGGTGACCTTCTCTTTCATGCCTTGAAGAATTCCCGATCCGTCTGCGAGATCACCAAAGATTACCGTGTCGTACTCTCTTGGTCCCAAGTTGGTGGGTTCGTAGTGCCAGCTCTTCAACATGGATTGAGATAGCCCCGATACGGGCAGTTTGAACGGATACTCATTCGGTGCGGATAGGAACTTGTTTCCAGGCTCTTTTTCGAGCGTCCGCAGAAAGACATGCCGAATACAGAGCAGGAAATGCGTTCTCTGTGTTGGGCCTGAGAACTTCATTTGGAACCGCAGCAGGGCGAGAACAGTTTGATCTTTGGTATAGCTCAAGGACTGGCCATGTGTACGAAAGCCAACAGCTTCCAGCGGCTTGACAAGCAAGTCTTCATACTGGCGGTTGAATTCTTTCGCGTGCATCAGCGGATACTTCACCTCAGAATCCTTGTTCAGGGCATTTTGGGTGTAATAGGGAGATTTCAACACCTAGCCCAGCAGTGCCGCCGTGTAGCACGCGGGAGCTATTCACAAAGTTCGCTAACGGATTAGGTTGGAAATTGAGCGGCACTTGGGGGAGGGCTGTTCAACGAAGCGTCCCGCGACTCGAGAGAGTTTCGGGCGCTTTCGCCTTAAGTAGGTTCCAGTCCCCATGCCGGGCGTACTCAGGACTTTTCATGGCCACTGAATCGCACCACGCGCGCGCTCGTCGCTCCCTTCCATCCTTTCGACCTTCGCCGGTTCCGGGCTTTTCTTATCGGGAGCCGGTTTGGCATCGTGAACGCTGAGCCCTCGTTCCAGCTGGGTCATGAGAGTTCGGAGATTCTGCTCCTCGGCATCCAGCACCTTGCGGATTTCTGCGCTGGCCCTCATGGCTTCTTCATACGCGGCGCGAGCTGTAGCAAGAAGCGGAAGTTGTTCAATGAACGAATTGGCGCTCTTGGTGAACTCGTCCACCGCGCCTGTGTACGCCTTCATGCTCGCGGACGGCGATGGCGAACGCTGATCATCGGAGAGCACCCTCTGGGGAACAACTGCTAAATTCCCCTTCTTGAACTCGTCGTTTATTAAAGACTGAACGAGCGCGTCGCCGAGCGCAGCCAAGTCCGGTTTCTCCTCCGAGGCAAACTCAGGCTGCGCGCTCCCATGTGGGTCGTCGTTTTTTTTCCACATTCGCTTCACTCCTTTGCATTCCGCAATTCACGCGGACGGCGGCCTTTCAGTTGATTTGCTCCCGTTCGCGTTGACGCTTGCTCAGGCAGGTGCGACTTTCTTTGCTGTGGCTGCCGACAGATCGATCCAACCTGAGTAGCACTCCTCGAATGATTACTCCGGCGTCATGGCCAACGGTGGTCGCTGACGCTGCGGCGCAGATTTTCTCCTTGCTTCGATTTTGGGCGAAGGTGAGCGAAGCAGTGAGAACGAGAAGGGTTGCTGCCAAACTGAACCGCATATTCACCCCCTAACAATGGTACTCCTTCACGCTCTGAGACTTCATTTTTTTGGAGGTAGCTGTTTTTGACAGGCCGTTACAGTGCGCCGGGATAAACCGGCATGAAGCAGAGGATGAAAGAGCCTTACGAGAAAGGAATAGCGATCCGCTCGGCCTCTAGTCTTGCGCTGGGTAGCAACGAAACACGATGCGAATCCATTTGAAGGCCAGGGCTCTCACTACGGCATGATGGTCCTTACCACGCTGGCGCTGCTGCTGGTAATAGGCACGCGCCCAAACCGACTGCGCAATCGAGTGTCCTGCCCATTCGTGAAAACTTTGCCGCAGAAACTTGGGATACGCCCAGCGAAAGTGCACCCATTTCTTCTTTCCACTGCGCTCCGTCACGGGCGCAATCCCGCTGTACTTCTGCACCTCTTCAGCACTGGCATAACGATCGCGTTGCGAACCCAATGCGGCCAGCAAGCGCTGCGCCAAGGCTGCCCCCAGCTCCCGGCAGCGATAACAGGTATGGGGCGCTGGCGCTTTGAAGCTCTTGAACCCGGCTATTGGCCGGGTCTAAGCTTTCCCTTAGTCTCGGGGTGAGGGACGGCACAGGTTTTTACCGTTTCCACTGTCCTGGGTTCGACCGAAGGCGAACGGTTGGCAGGCCGGGCCACGTTTCTCACCCTGCGACGAAATGCCTCCCGATAGCGCTCGCAACCCTGTCAGTGAGTGCTATCGAGATATTTCAGCAGTTTAACTTCCCGAATCGCGATACCCATGAGACCATCACCGCATCTCTCTTACCGCCAGGAGTGAGTCATGCACACTTTGCTTCAGGATCTCCGCTACTCTGCGCGTCAGCTCATCAAGAGTCCAGGATTCACGCTGACGGCAGTGCTCTCCCTGGCGCTCGGCATTGGAGCCGCGACCGCTGTGTTCAGTGTGATTTATGCGGCGCTGGTGAATCCTTATCCCTACCCTGCGGCGGATCGAATTGTACGGCTCACGGTGGAAAGCAAAGCAGGTTCCGGGGATCCCGTCTATCTAAACGGTGCCGAAATTCAGACTCTGCGCCAGTCGCCTGTGGTCGAAAGTGTTCTGACCATGGACTACACCGCGCCGATGCTGACCGGGCAAGATCTTCCGGAGAACGTGAACGCCGTAAGCCTCATCTCGAATGCTTTTCACGATCTGGGCGTGCCCCCGCTGCTGGGACGCGGACTTTGGCCATCTGACGCAGTCGATGGCCAGGAGCCGCAACCTGTTGTACTGCTTTCTTACAAATTTTGGCGGAAGCACTACTTCTCCAATCCCGACGTATTGGGTCACACGCTGCAACTGGATCACAGGAATTTTAAGATCGTGGGCGTCGCGGCCCCGCGATTCGCCTGGGGTGACGGTGACGTATATCTCCCGCTGAAGCTGATGCGCGATCCGGGGCGCACCTCGGTCATCAATTTGCTCCTGCGTCCCGGCGTCAGCCCGGCCGCGGCCGACGCCGCGCTCCAGCCACTCGTGGAACAGTTCGCAAGCTACATGCCGCAAGATTTTCCCGACGTCTTCAGGGTTCATGTGCAAGGGTTGAACGACTGGGTCGTTAGCTCGCTGGGCGGAACACTTTACTTGCTCTTTGGCGCGGTGATGTTGCTACTCGTGATCGGATGCGGAAATGTCTCGATTCTGCTGCTGGCGCGGGGCACGGCGAGGCAGCATGAATTGGCGGTAAGAACCGCTGTCGGCGCGGGCCGCCTCCGGATCATTCGTCAGATGCTCACCGAGTCTCTCCTTCTCGCGACGATTGGAGCGGTGCTGGGCGTTCTGACTTCTTACGGTGCTCTGGCGCTGATTCAGAGTCTGCTGCCCCGATCTGCGTTTGCCTCCGAGGTCGCGATTCGCGTCAACCTGCCCGTGCTCTTCTTCAGCGTCACGGTGGCACTGGGAACGGGCGTGCTGTTTGGGCTTTGGCCGGCGCTGCAACTCTCGCGCACGCAGATCGGCCAGATCATGCAGTCCGGCACGCGTCGGGTAGCCGGCGGCGTCCGCGGACGCAGGATCCATAGCACGCTGATCGCCGCACAAGTGGCGTTGACATTATTGCTGCTGGCAGGTGCGGGCTCGTCCATGAAGGGGTTCGCCCAGTTGATCCATGAGCCCCTCGGTTTTGACCCGCACAACGTGATGGCAATAGGCATTCCTTTGCGCGCGGACTCCTATCGTGCATGGCCGGAGCGTGTCGCCTATTTTGAGCAATTGCGCGGGAAAGTGGCGGAGACATCCGGTGTGACCGCCGCGGCGATTTCCACGGATGCGACCCCACCGCGAAATGGATGGATCATGGGGTTTGAAATCCTGGGCCAACCCGTGGCAAACCCTCCCATGGGATCGATCAACCTGATTAGTTCACAGTACTTTGCGGTCCTGCACATTCCGCTGCTGCAAGGACGGATTTGGAACGACGCCGAGAATTACAAAGGTGCCCATGTAGCCGTGATCAACCGCACACTCGCGCAGCGCTATTTTCCCAATGGCGACGCCATTGGTCACTCGCTGAAAATGCCAGGTCTCGAAGGCAATCCGGCTACGGTGTTGTCGCCGCCGAATATTGGCAATTCCTGGTTGCAGATTGTGGGCATCGTCGACGACGCGCGCAATGATGGGCTGCGAAGTGTCGCCAGACCGGCGGTCTTCGTGCCCTATACGTTCAGCATCGGAGAGGGCACGGAAATTCTGGTTCGCTCGCAGGTCCCACCCCTGACGCTGCTCCATGCCGTGCACGAGCAGTTGAGGGCAATTAACCCGGATCAGCCGACCTTTGCCGGAGATCTCGAATCACGCCTCACCTATGAACCCGAGTGGCAGCAGGAGCATATCGCGGCCTGGATCTTTGGCGCTTTTGCCTGGCTCGCCCTGGCTCTCGCCGCGATCGGGCTGCACAGCGTGGCATCCTACACGGTGGCGCAACGGACCAATGAGTTTGGGATTCGTCTGGCCCTCGGCGCGCAACGCGGAGACTTGCTGCGAATTGTGTTCAGATCGGCCCTGGGAAGCATGGGCGCCGGAATCTTCGCAGGTGTCGTCCTTTCGCTGGCACTGAGCCAAGTGATCGCGAAGTGGGCGCAAGGGAACCCGCGCGATCCCGTCATTCTCTTGGCCGGAACGATTATCCTGGGATTGGTGTCTGCGTTGGCCTGCGCGATACCGGCGCGGCGCGCATCTAAAGTCGATCCGATAGTTGCGCTACGTTGCGAGTAGCCGCGCCTCCCGGACCGCAAACTCTCAGTTGACGAAATCAGATGGGATGAGAAGGTCGATCCCCGATCACGGATGGCGTTAAGCTAGCAGTGATCAATGCACTCAACGTGCAATCACATGAAAAAGGAGATCGACCTTGAAGCAGCATAGCAAGTCTTCGCAGCGGAGTGAAACAACCTTGAAGCGGACGAAAGCGCGAGGCCCGGTGCAGCGAGATGCGAAAGAAGTACTCGCGGAAGTTCTGGGAAAGTTGACGGGAAAACTGAATGCACCGGCGGTGGCGACGAGCGCACGCTCATGGCTGCGTGCTTGTGGGCGCGAGTTGCTTGAGTTCATCGGTCCAACTCAGGACCACACGCACTTCGTCTGGAGATCCAGATTGCACGTTGGCTTTCACGAAGAGGAATCGCTGGCCGTCAGGACTCACGTCGTAGCTGTAACTGCTCAAGCCCACGCGGTTCAGGAGTCCTGGGGCCAGCTCCGCGAGCCTTTTGGGGGCGGACGCGCTGAAGCCGGGGCGGGTCGTCACCGCCACTCTCATAAGCCTTGTCGAGGTTATATAAAAGAGTTCGCCGCCATTGGAAGCCCACACTGGCGACATTCCCCCATCGTTTGAGATTTGCCATTTGCCCCCTGGCCCCGGGAAGGGCTGCACGTAGACCTCAAAGCGGCCCGATTCGTTTGACATGTAAGCGATCCACCGTCCGTCCGGGGAAAACCTGGCCTGTTGCTCATCGAATTTCGATTGAAGAAACGGTTGTGGTTTCCTGTCCCCGGTGAGCGGAACAATCCAGATGTCTCGACCGGTTTCGGACCCCACCGACCAATACGCCAAGAACTTGCCGTCGGGCGACCAGGATGTTGGGGTCAAAATAAGACTCGGTCCTGACACAACAGTTTCTTCGCTGCCGCTTCCGTCAGCGGATTTCACGGCTATCGCCCGCCCTGCATCGCTGGCGGTGGTGAAGGCGACCCGTTTCCCATCGGGTGACCAGATCGGAGAGTTGCTGCGTTGCTCGAACGTCAAGCGCGTAAGCGTGCCGTGAGGGATCTCATAAATCCAGACGTCGCCACGACCCCCGGTGTAAGAAGAAACAGCCACGCGCTGTCCGTCTGGAGAGATCCGTGGATTAATGTAGTTTCGTGCTGGAGCCGGGAGTTCATGGATCTGGTTCCTGCGGTCGAGCCAGGCCAGGAGCGCATCATCGGGCGTAGATGAATTCTCAGGTACATACACCAGAGAGCCAGTGTCGGAAACCATGAAGTTGGCGCCACCGCTGTTGTGTGAGGTTTTCACTCCGTCGAGTACTGGTACTTCTGGACCAATGACTTCCAAGCGACGCACGTCGAATGGAACGGCAAAGACGCGACCATCACGAACAAACAAGAGATGCCCACTGGGAGAGTAGCGCGGGTTCGTGCCCTGAATGGGAAGGAATTTCTTTTCGTGTTTATCCAGTTCCTCGACCGCAATTCTTGACTCCGAGAAGAAGCCGATGTCTTTTGTTCCAGCGACTACAAACACAACCGCTTTCCCACCAGGGAGAATCTCAGGCCAGCGGAATGAAAGCTCGCCTTGCTTGACATCGGGAGTGTTGAAGATCTGGGGCGCACCACCGGCAGCGGAAACTCGCATGAGGCCGGCGAACAGAGTGGGAGCGAAAATGATTGTGTTATCAGGGCTCCAGGTGCCACTGCGATTGATGGGCGCGTCGCAAAGGGCGACAGGCTCTCCGCCGTGTACGGACACTTTTTTCAGCTTGCCGTCAGCGAAGAAACCGATCCATTGACCATCCGGCGAGAAAAATGGGCTGGTTGCATTGACCGTACCTGGAAGGGGCTGCGATTCCAAACGGTCGAGCGGCCGCAGGAAAAGCTGCGTGGTTTCATCATGGCGTCCGACGTACGTGAGTTCCGAGCCGTCCCGAGAGATAGCCACCACCGGAAAATCTCTGAGTGCGAACCCCGCGGATGCTGCGGGTTGTTGCCCCGGGGCGGGGAATGAGAACGCGAAGCGGGTGATCCCTCGTCGTTTGGGAGTAGGGTGCAAATACCAGCCGACAAATCCAGCCCCGACTACTGCCAGAACCAGGCCCCCAAAGAGAAAGGCCGCCACCATCTCCTGGCGTCGCGAGCGTGTGAGTGCGATTGCGGGCACATCCTCGGAGGCAACAGAACCGGAGAGGGCTTCTTGGATTGTGAACCGTGCGTCGCCGATGTCGCGGAGACGCTGCTTTGCTTCCTTCTGTAAACAGCGACGCAGGAGTTCGCGGATACGCGGGGGAACTGACCCGGGCAGTGAAGACCAATCCGGTTCAGCCCGGATCACGGAGGCAAGAATGTCCGACGTGGTTTCGCCCGTGAAGGCGGCGCGGCCAGTGAGCATTTCGTAGAGCATGCAGCCAAAGGCCCAGATGTCGGCGCGGCGGTCGACGCGCTTGCCCCGTGCCTGCTCCGGCGACATATAGGCCGCGGTGCCTAACAACACGCCCGTCTGCGTCGAAGGGGCGCTCAGCGTGGGCGAGTTCTGCAGTTCCGGTTCGACGGTTTCGGCTTCCAACGCCTTCGCCAAGCCAAAATCCAAGAGTTTGACTTGGCTCTCTGGTGTCAGCTTTACGTTCGAGGGCTTCAAATCGCGATGAATGATGCCGCGCTCGTGGGCGTACTCAAGCGCGTCGGCAATTTGCTTGGCAAGAGTCAAAACCTCCTCAAGGGGGATTCGCCCCTGCCGGATGCGCTCGGCGAACGTTGGGCCCTCGACTAGTTCCATCACCAGTGCACGAGTCCCGTTCGATTCTTCGAGGCCGTAAATCGAAGCAATGTTGGGATGATTGAGGGATGCCAGGACTTTCGCTTCACGCTCGAAGCGGACCATGCGTTCCGCGTCGCGGGCAAACAATTCGGGCAGCACTTTTAGAGCAACGTCGCGGCACAGGCGCGTGTCATGCGCGCGATAAACCTCGCCCATGCCGCCCGCACCAATTTTCTCTTGGACGCGATAGTGCGCGATCCTCTGCCCAATCACGGGGTTGCCCTTTGCGTGTAATGCTATGAGGGTCAGTGTCGCACGTCAAACGAAAGCCTGTTCGCCCCTTGCGCACAGCAGCATTCCTCCTAAAGTAACGTGCTACTCGGAAGTAACTGTGGTGAACCCATCACGCTCATAAAGTGGTTTTGAGTGCAATGGGGATGTTTGTGCGCCGGGATAGGCTTCACGCACATCAGCGGGAAGAATAGGTTGGGGCGGCTTACTGTGAGGCGTAAGACGATGCGCAAACGCATGCGGGCGAAGCTGCGGGAGATTAAGCAGCAACTCCGGGAGCGGATGCACGATCCCGCGCGCCAAACCGGCCAATGGCTCAAGTCGATTGTGCAGGGCCACTTCAACTACTACGCGGTACCGGGCAACATCGACAGTCTCGGCGTATTCCGGAATCGGTTACCTGGGCACTCGTGGCAGACACTTCGCCGCCGAAGCCAGCGACGCCCGATTTCCTGGAAGCGTACTCTCGCTCTGGCTGCCCGCTGGCTCCCTAAACCGCGAATACTCCATCCTTATCCCGCGCATCGCTTTGCCGTCAGTCATCCACGATAAGAACCAGATGCGCTTCCAAGGAACTCCCGCACGTTATACCGGTTCGTTATGCAGCCTTGGCTTCGATGGGGACAAGTTCGTAGCCCAGTGGTTTGGCTTGCCGTTTGAGTTTTGCTTCCAATCTTTTCTCCCTCTGGGCGTCTCTGGTGGCCCACAGGGTCTCGTCATACTCGACTTGATTTTTGACCATGGTGTAAAAGATCACTGCGATCTTGTGGGCGGTTGCCATGGTGGCAGCTTGGGGGCCCCGCTTGGCTTTCATGCGGCGCAGGTAGTTGCCTAAGGGCGTGAGCTAGGATGGAGGGAAAAGGCTGCCAAGCGGAATAAATGGCCGGCCCGATTTTTGACTTTTCGGGCTCCCCGCCACAATGGTTTCCCGCCGCTGATGTCGTTGTCCGGACAGAGTGCAAGCCAGGAGATGAAGTGGGCTGCGTTGGGCCAGCTCGACATGTCGCGGCCGACCTCACTGAACAATGGCAACGCGTTTTCTTCTAAGCCTGGAATTTGAGTGACATCGACTCCGAAGAGTTTATCGGTTTCGGTAGGCAGATCGAACTCGGGATGGGGATGGCCGTTTTTCTTTCTCCTTTTGCTCCCGCTTCGATATCGCTTCCGGTCGAGTGGTAGGAGTCTTTCCGCCGGGTCGGTGCGGGGCTCGAACTGCTGCCGCATCTTCTCGATTTCCAGATGGCAGTTTACGATCTGTTGCTGATAGATGCGGTACAGATCTCGCGATTGACCGAGGGTGAACAGAGGCTCCGGCCGCCAGTTGCCTTGCAGCGATTTTCGCATGGTGTCGGCGTGGGCTTTGATGTGTGGATCCCGCAGCTGGGCGAGCGCTGCGCCGTCCCGTTCTCCAGCCAGGATGGCGTCCACCATGGCCCGGCCCGTCAACCCGGTAATGTCCCGGATGACAGGATGGATTTGCAGGTTCATTTGCGTCAGCGCCTTGTGCATGTGCTGCACGGGTTGGCTGGCCGCCGCGACCAATTCGTTCCGGTGCCGCAGCAGGGTCCGCACGGCGCAGATGTCCGGTCCGGGCCGAAAGGCAGCCCGTAGTAATCCCACGGAGTGCAGGAACTGTAACCATTGGCACTCGTGCCAGTCGGTGCGCCGTCCGGGTACGTTCTTCCTAGGGCGGGCATTTACCAAACAGGGAGGGATGCCTCGGGGTTCGAGAATCTCGAACCGTGGAATCCAATACCCCCCAGTGGATTCCAGAGCCACCGTGGTTACTCCACAGTGCTCGAGCCCATCGCTTAAGCGCTCCAGATCTTCCGGGAAGGTGCCAACCCCCGCACCGGATTCTCGTCCCGCCCTGGAGGTACAGCCACCAACATTTCGCCTGCCCCAACGTCGATTCCGGCTGCATTCGGCTCTAACACCGGCCGATCTTCCAAACCCATCCCTTTGTTTCGTCTCCGCCGCTTGGGCTTCGCGTCCCGCGGTTGCAAATTACCGCTCCCTGTCTTTTTCCCTGGTTGCTCGCTTTCTGAGCTGCCAGCAACCGCCCAGCTGCGCCATCGAAGATACTCTTCCAAACGGAATCAGTGGGGCAGGCCCAACTGTTAACCACTGCTCTGCGCACGGAACTTGGGGCCACGCTAATGATCGGCGTTCTAACCACACACCACTGCCAAAACGGCTTACTTCCGTTGCCCGTCGCTCCGTCTCAGGATGCAGGAATGCCTCGGCCAGAACAAGTCCCTTCCCGTTTTGCCCCGACCACCGGCCGGGCCCCACGCTAATGAGCGCCCTCCGGGTCCGCGCGGGGGCGATCAGCGCTGATCGTTCCTACCGCGATCTCAAGTGCCCGACGCAAGACCAGGATGAGCCTAATCGGGATTTATCACTCTTCTTGAGAGGGGCATCGGCGTACACTGGGCCTAGCATTCTCCCCAAGTGGAAGAAATAAGCAGAAACGACGATGTGTTTCGGACGATGAGCGCCACATGTTGTCAAATCAACGCAGATACACGCGCGTTCCGATACGGGCGCAGGTGACTTGCATCGGGGATGCAAGAACGATGCGTGGAGTGAGTTGGAACCTCAGCCAAGGGGGAATGCAGGTGGAGGTGAATGACCTGAAGCCGAAAGCAGGCGTCCAATTGTCTTTTCGGTTACCCGTTTCTGGTGTAGCCGTTGACGTGGTCGGTGTTGTGGCCTGGGGAGACGAGAAGCGGCAGGGAATCCAGTTCACCTACATGGGTGCGCAGAGTCAGCAGTCGATTCTCCAATACATAACAGAACGGATGGAGCGCTGATCGTGACTACGGCGATGCCGGGCCGCGCGGAAGGCGGCGCTCTCCACAAACAAGAAAGCCCCGCCTGAAAGGCGGGGCATCGACCTAAGGAGTGTAGACCCTATTACGCCTTCAGCTTGCGGCGCAATATGCCGGCAAGACCAACCAAGCCGGCGCCCACAAGTGTGAGGCTGCCCGGTTCGGGAACCGCAGCGATGTTGGTGTCCCCGCTGGAGATGGTCGTCGACCCGTTGAAGAAGCCCTTCCCCGTATTGATGGTCAACTGCACGGTCGCGCCGTTCACTGTGCCACCGCCCATCCAACTTCCGGAAATCGAACCCTCCAGCGTGTAATTGTGAGTTCCATTGGCGAGGGTCACGAGAGTCCAAGTCACCGGGCCAGAGAAGCTTCCGTTGAACAAAGTCCCGTTCGGAATGCCATTCGTCCCGTTACCCATAATCATGAACGACCCGCCGGCCATAAACGTGCCGCCCTGCTGAAGGTCGCCAGACATCAACATGTTGGTGGTGAAGCTCACACTGCCCAAGTCATTGCCAGTCACCAAACCCAATCCGTTCAGTCCGTTGACCGCAATCAGAACCGATCCACTCAGGCTCATTCCTGCGCTGCTACCGGTCAAAGCGCCACCGCTATTCGTGAAATCAACACCTCCGCTATTGGCAAAAGCTGCCATCGGCAGGGTAAGGGTAATTAGAGCCACCCACAACATGCGTTTCATAGAAGGATTCCTTTCTGAATCATGCGGGGCTGAGCTTAAGTCGGAACTTCCTAACGGAGCACGCGAAGTGCCAAAACTGTAACCTAATCAATTCGTGGCAAGTAAAACGAGTTAGTGAGTTCTACCCACTCCTATCAACGTTCCAAAGTGCAAAGTAATGCATACTTTGAAACATCCCTCTCCTACAATGGAAGGCTGCCGACAGTGGCGGCTCGGCCTGAGAACCGAGTGACACACCGCTCGATGAGGAATCGCGTGAGAGTGCCAAGCATACAGGCCAGTTCGAGTATCGACACGACAGTTTACCTTGACGGTATGGAAGAAAGAGAGAGAAAACTTCGACGTCGAGAAACTGAAGTCGCAAGCCGCTTGAGCGTCTCGGGTGACAACCTCTTTCCATCTCCAGCGATTCTTTCTCGGGGGGGTTGATCGGCTCTTGAGACGCTCGGGTTCGAGAGTGAGTATCCTAATGACAGGAAGTGCCCACTGCGCACTCAGCCTCCGTGTAATCCCTATACCCTCTTGGACAACCCGAAAAAGCACTAGGCCACGAGCCTCAGATAGATCCATGTGTTGCCCACCAGGCAACCACCCGGCTTGCCAGCTTCGCAAACCGATCGGCGTTGTCGCTACCTAATTTAAAGATGCAGCTGAGATGGGACCACGCAAGGCCTGCGGCAGGACCAGAGGGCAGAAAAACAAAACCCAACCGCTCGCATAACGAAAAGGGACTGGAAGTCACGAACCCGCTCTCCCCTTCCGGTCGAGTGAGAAAAATGTCAAAAATGTCCTTGACATGCCCTCTTATAGATCAGAAGGCCATTTCGCTCATCCTATGAAAAGGGATGTCAAGGAAAAAATCTTCTCCCCGCCCCTCTGAGAGATGCGGGTGTGGTGACTTGCATCCAGCCCCACCTCATTCCTCACCTCATTCTTAGAGGGGTTATTGGTTTGGTCGCTTTGGCTCGCCGCATTTTCCCGTGGCAAAGCCAACCCCAGTTGCTTGTCCCAACTCGACGGTTTCATGAAGTCAGTGGCGCACGACGCCGTTCGGTTCCGAAGCTACGCAAGCTAATCGTTGGCTTAAGTGCCAACCATGATCCTATGTGAGGCTCGAGGCCTATAGCTTTTTTCGGTTATCCGAGGGGGCATAGGATTGAGCCGGAGACTCGGTGCTGGACTACCGCACACAGAGTGCCTGAATGAGCGAATGGATACTCTCCCTCGAACCGGAGCATCGCAAGAACCGATGGGCTACCACCGAGGCATGAAAACCTTGGGAGATCACCTGGGTTCTATTCGATGCTCAAGCTGCTTGCGTCTTCAGTGGTTCGACGTCGAAACGTTCCTCCTTTTTCCAAAGTGTTAAGGTAATGGCCGCAATCTTGCGCGCCAGTGTCAGACGCGCCATCTCCGGCTTCATCCCCTTGGCTAGCAAACTCGTGTAGAAATCGTGGAACGGTCCCCTGCCACAGCTGGCCCGGGTGGCCGCGCTCTTGAAGATCTCTTTCCTCTCATGGTTATGGTTTCGATTCAGCCCACGAACCTGCTGGGGTTTCTTGGAGCGTTGCACTTGTCCGCTCACCAAGCGGTATTGCGCACTGTCGTGGGTCTCAATGCCCAGGCCGCTGTAGGTCCAGAGTTGCCGCTTGCTGCGGAACCGGTGCGGGGTTTGCATCAGCCCGATCAAACGGGCGGCTCGTATCGGACCGATGCAGGGAATCTGGCGCAGCAGTTTCGCAGCTTTATGTTTCCGGCTCTCCGCCAAAAACTCGGGTCGCACCTCGCGCCGCAAGGCCTGCAATCCATCCAGCTGTTGATAGAGCAGCTCGGCACGGCGGCGCACCCCGGCTTGTGGGAGCTTGTTTAGCCATTCCTCCCGAGCGCGTGCAGCATAGACCTGGGTGCCGCCACAAGGAATGCCCCAGCCGCGATACAGTGCTTTCAGGCGATTCATCACGCGCGTCAAATCTTTGCTGATGGTCTGATAACTGCGCCCCAACTCGCGTAGCGTCCGTAACCCATTTTCCCCGTGGTAGACCGGTCGCAGCATCCCGGTGCGTAACAAGTTGGCCAGCTTCTGCGCATCCACCTGGTCGCTCTTGCTGCCCTCCTTTAACAAGGCATTGCGCCGCGGATTGCAGACCACAATGTGCGGTACATGCGGCTGCAGCAGATCATACAGCCAGGCTGCCCAGGTGCCTTCTTCCCAGGTCACATGCAGCTCGCCCCGTAGACCGTGGAGGAACTGCAGAATGCTGCTGGCTCTGGTTTCGATCACCGACTCCATCACCAGTTTCCCGCTCTCATTCAGGACCGCGATCACAATCGCTTCCTTGTGCACGTCCATTCCGATATATTTGACGTCGTAACTCATTTGAGTTGCCTCCTTGGGGGGAGAGTATTCGTGCTAACGGCTATCTTCCCCTCAAGGTTAAAATGCCATTCTCCAGCCGATTTGCCTATGTCCTTCTGCAGTTCTTCCCATCGCGTACACCACAGCAGTTACTCCCCAAGCGCCGCCGTGCGGAGCGAAGCCCTGCACAGCGCAGCGCAGCGCAGGCGGCGCCACATCCGGCCTCGACCTTCTGCAGGGGGGCGCTTTTTCATAATGCATTGAGGGGTTTTGGGCATAATGGGGATTTTTTAGCCAACGACGATGATGCAGAAGTCTCCGACGTATTGTGGCTTCCTAGGCAGCGTCCCGATGGATAGGGTCTCTACTCTCATCTCGATGATTTGAGCGCTCGCTCACGGGTGTGAAGATCGGCCGATAGTCCCGCCGGGAACACTCAGCGCAGCGCACCGGCTGCATGAGGGTCAGCGGAAGGATGTAGCGCTCCATCAATGTGCGCGGGCGCGAGCGGAAACCGATTCCTTTGCCGCAGTCTCGACACCGATACGGCTTGGCAAACGGGAACCGGAGATTCTTCCGGCATCCATATCTCAAACGCCGCAAAGGTTGTGAGGTCGCAAGAATTCTCAATCTCGTTGAGAGTCGCTCCGCTAGAACCTGGGCTGTTGTCGCCCACCTTCCGATCAAAAGCGCAGTGCGTTGCCGGATGAGTTCGGTGCGCTGCACCGCGATTGTGAGACGGCGAGTGCGTGCTCGAAATGTCGCGAGCCTATGATCTTTCTGCACTGACTTCCAACAGTCGCGCAGATTTCCGACAACGGCGGAACCAGTGAGTCGTAGTCTTGCGAGCCAAGAGCCCAATGCGCGAGGAACTTCATTCCTGTAACTTGTCATCTCCCGGAGGATGATCGTTGCCCGCGCATACAAGACTGCGAAGTTTGCGATTCTCAATCCGCCAGATGTCCCGTGCGCCTGCGGCCGGGTCAGTGGCGTAGTTGCAGCCTCTGTTTCCGGACTTCCGGCGCTTTCGGCGGGTCTTTCCGGGGTACTCTGAACATCGGTGGAAGGCCAAACCATAGGCGATGGGACTGCGCTCAGTTTGTCCGGAACTCGGCCTCGAAAAATGCGCTGGCGCTGAGCTGCTTGTAGCGAGAGTTCGACCATTCTTGCAGTTGGCTTTGAAAACTCCGCGAATGATGCTGTCCCGGTTTTTGGTCGACCGATGTCTTCACGTTTGGCGGTCTGCCAACTCCACGCACGTGGAACGGGCTGCTCGTCGTCATTAGGCTTCTGTTTGCGGCGCAGGAACATACGATCGTTGGATACTCAAAAGAGAAGTCAATCCACCCTCGCGGGCGAACACCTCTACCGCAGAACCGGGTAAAAGAGCAGACATCCGATCAGGCCTGCGAACAAGAAAAAAACAGCTGCCAACGAACCCGAAAGATCTCTGGCAGGTCTCAAGGATTGCCGAGGGGAGTCCAACATTTCCAAGCGGTGACCGTCGGGACTCCAGCGCTGGTCTTGCGGTAGATACTCGCGATAGTCCGACGGCGAATCCAGGTAATAGATCTCCCTCCAGACGTAGCAGTCGCGAACATGAATGCCTTCACCACCGATTTCCTTGCGCGGTATCGTATTTGCCATGACGACACCTCGGTCGTGGGCACGCGAAACAAAACTACGATTGAACTCAATAGCTGCACAACTGGGGAAATCCCTAATGTTGGGGACATCATCGTCAGTGTGTACGCCGAAAGACGCCGATTTCTGATTCGAGGAAGCACCTCAATCACTGAGCCGTCGCCGCGTGGCCCGCGATAAAAGTTTATCTTAGCCGTGCCCGCGGGCAGTTCCGCCACGAGCATCTCAAACAGTGACTTGAATTGTTCAATCATAGGCTTGCGGCGTGACCCCTGGATTCTATTCCTAGCTGTTGTTACCAGCCGTTACACTCAGAACCCATGAAAGGCCGCCGCAAATTGGATTGCCCCGATAAACTCACTTCAAATGAGGCCTTGGCGTGTTCTCCTAAGAAAATCCTCGGCATCGGCACGCGCCTTCTCCATGGCCCTCAAATTGTTGCCCTGTTCGAACTCCATTTCATGAAGAACCAGTTCCACAGCAACCTTCGGTGCGTATCCTCGCTTTATGAGCATCCGCGCACGGTCTGCGAAGGCGGTGTCAGCGGCCCGTTGTGTTGCCTGTTCCTGTGCTGATAGTCTCGTTCCCCCCTCGCGTTCGTGCTCGCGAAACTTCGCTTCGGTGGCGCGGTCGTAGGCGCCTGTCTCTGGGCGGTCTTGTACTGAGGATCGGATGTTCTCCCGCTGGCCGGGGCTCAAAGCCGTGAACTGAAAGCCGTATTGTGTCCCTAGGCATCTGGCGACCTTCGCGGGAATGCTATGCCAGCGTGACGAAGCCAGAGGGATCTCTAGGGTTACAAGCTCCCCAACGATTAGGCCCTGCGCAACAAAGGCACTAATGCCAGTTTCGCTTATATCTCTAGCCCACCCCTCCATCGCCAGATTCTGGGAAGCTCGCTGGACGAGTATTCGGATACGTGCCTCAAAGACGTAACGGGGCGTGATCCGCTCCATTGATCCCCCTGGTTCCCAGATGAGCTTGGCTCGCTGTTTTAAGTCATTGTGGCACACGACGGCGAGACAATCGAAACTGTCACAAAGGGAGTCATGTCGAACAGCAAAGCTGTAGTCTGCACGAGCCGCTTTTCCAATCTCTCGCGCGTGGACGGTTTCTGCCTTTATGCGCGATAGCTGTCGGAAACAGACCATTTCGCTCATCCTATGAAAAGGGATGTCAAGGAAAAAATCTTCTCCCCGCCCCTCTGAGAGATGCGGGTGTGGTGACTTGCATCCAGCCCCACCTCATTCCTCACCTCATTCTTAGAGGGGTTATTGGTTTGGTCGCTTTGGCTCGCCGCATTTTCCCGCGGCAAAGCCAACCCCAGTTGCTTGTCCCAACTCGACGGTTTCATGAAGTCAGTGGCGCACGACGCCGTTCGGTTCCGAAGCTACGCAAGCTAATCGTTGGCTTAAGTGCCAACCATGATCCTATGTGAGGCTCGAGGCCTATAGCTTTTTTCGGTTATCCGAGGGGGCATAGGATTGAGCCGGAGACTCGGTGCTGGACTACCGCACACAGAGTGCCTGAATGAGCGAATGGATACTCTCCCTCGAACCGGAGCATCGCAAGAACCGATGGGCTACCACCGAGGCATGAAAACCTTGGGAGATCACCTGGGTTCTATTCGATGCTCAAGCTGCTTGCGTCTTCAGTTGTTCGACGTCGAAACGTTCCTCCTTTTTCCAAAGTGTTAAGGTAATGGCCGCAATCTTGCGCGCCAGTGTCAGACGCGCCATCTCCGGCTTCATCCCCTTGGCTAGCAAACTCGTGTAGAAATCGTGGAACGGTCCCCTGCCACAGCTGGCCCGGGTGGCCGCGCTCTTGAAGATCTCTTTCCTCTCATGGTTATGGTTTCGATTCAGCCCACGAACCTGCTGGGGTTTCTTGGAGCGTTGCACTTGTCCGCTCACCAAGCGGTATTGCGCACTGTCGTGGGTCTCAATGCCCAGGCCGCTGTAGGTCCAGAGTTGCCGCTTGCTGCGGAACCGGTGCGGGGTTTGCATCAGCCCGATCAAACGGGCGGCTCGAATCGGACCGATGCAGGGAATCTGGCGCAGCAGTTTCGCAGCTTTATGTTTCCGGCTCTCCGCCAAAAACTCGGGTCGCACCTCGCGCCGCAAGGCCTGCAATCCATCCAGCTGTTGATAGAGCAGCTCGGCACGGCGGCGCACCCCGGCTTGTGGGAGCTTGTTTAGCCATTCCTCCCGAGCGCGTGCAGCATAGACCTGGGTGCCGCCACAAGGAATGCCCCAGCCGCGATACAGTGCTTTCAGGCGATTCATCACGCGCGTCAAATCTTTGCCGATGGTCTGATAACTGCGCCCCAACTCGCGTAGCGTCCGTAACCCATTTTCCCCGTGGTAGACCGGTCGCAGCATCCCGGTGCGTAACAAGTTGGCCAGCTTCTGCGCATCCACCTGGTCGCTCTTGCTGCCCTCCTTTAACAAGGCATTGCGCCGCGGATTGCAGACCACAATGTGCGGTACATGCGGCTGCAGCAGATCATACAGCCAGGCTGCCCAGGTGCCTTCTTCCCAGGTCACATGCAGCTCGCCCCGTAGACCGTGGAGGAACTGCAGAATGCTGCTGGCTCTGGTTTCGATCACCGACTCCATCACCAGTTTCCCGCTCTCATTCAGGACCGCGATCACAATCGCTTCCTTGTGCACGTCCATTCCGATATATTTGACGTCGTAACTCATTTGAGTTGCCTCCTTGGGGGGAGAGTATTCGTGCTAACGGCTATCTTCCCCTCAAGGTTAAAATGCCATTCTCCAGCCGATTTGCCTATGTCCTTCTGCAGTTCTTCCCATCGCGTACACCACAGCAGTTACTCCCCAAGCGCCGCCGTGCGGAGCGAAGCCCTGCACAGCGCAGCGCAGCGCAGGCGGCGCCACATCCGGCCTCGACCTTCTGCAGGGGGGCGCTTTTTCATAATGCATTGAGGGGTTTTGAGTTTCCATGGGCCTGCGGCCCACCCATGGGCATGAAAGGTCCGTTTCTAGTGCCGATTGATTCCAAACAGGTTAAGCGTGACTTTCGACGGAGCGTAATTGGGATGTTAGTGCGCCGGGCTAAACCGGCATGAAGTAGAGGATGAAAGAGCCTTACGAGTAAAGACTAGCGATCTGCTCGGCCCCGAGTCTTGCGCTGATACCGCGAGGGACTCAGTGAGGCGTAGACAGGGGCTAGGCGAGGTGGGTATCCAGCTCCGGCACAACCAGAAAAGTAAGGAGGAATGCTGATGTGTTCAGTGGGAGGTAAACCCACCGAGGTAAAAGTCAGAAACCTCGTAGCTTGGATAGCGGGGAAGAGGGAAACCGAATCTCTGGCTGTTGACAAAGCCATCTTCAGGATGGTGAGCAAGTCATCGGGCCGTAACGACCAGTAAACGCAAAGTAGCCTCGAAAAATATCGCCCCAAGGGCCGAACCTTTCGGAGCTGGGTGAAGGCAGCATGGCGCGTCGCAAACTGACCGAAGCGGCGAACCACTTGGCGGGGTGTTAGCGACAGCACGATGGCAAGGACGCATTAAGCAACTGGAGAAGCCCTCCTCGTCCCAGGGAGAAATCTCTGGAGCAGGTCCGACCCATAACCGGCGACACCGGGAAAAGGAAGGAAGGCGAGAGGGTGGCGGACGGGTCCGTAAGAGCGATGAAGCGGCTGTAATGGCTGCGGAGCAAAGGGGCCCTGCTGTTGGTAGCGACTCTAACAAAAAGGAAGGCAAGGGTGGAATGACAAAGACACCCATCAGTCTGCAGGACCTGAGGAAGAGTCTATACGTCAAGGCGAAGGCTGAACCGACCTGGCGTTTCTGGGGACTATACGTTCACGTCTGCAAAACGGAAACACTCCAAGAAGCCTACCAGATGGCGAAAAGTAATGACGGAGCTCCGGGTATTGACGGAGTAACGTTTGAAGCCATTGAGGGAAGTGGAGTGGAGAGTTTTCTGAAACAGATTCAGGACGAACTAGTCCAGCACACGTATCAACCCATGCGGGTACGAAAGAAGGAGATTCCGAAAGACGGGGGCACCAAGGTCCGCGTTCTTTCCATTCCTACCATTCGCGACCGTGTGGTCCAGGGGGCGCTCAAGCTCATCCTGGAGCCGATCTTCGAAGCTGATTTCCAATCGGGGTCCTACGGATACCGACCGAAGCGGACAGCTCAGGCAGCGGTGCTCCAAGTGGATCAAGCGATCATGCAAGGGAAGACTCGCGTCATTGATCTTGATCTGCGCGCCTACTTCGACAATGTGCAGCATTATCTGCTGCTAGAGAAGGTGGCACGACGGATACAGGATGCAATGGTGATGAGATTACTGAACCTGATCCTGAAGTCGACTGGGAAGAAAGGAGTCCCGCAAGGCGGAGTGGTTTCACCTTTGCTCAGCAACGTCTATCTCAATGAGGTGGACAGAATGCTGGAGAAGGCGATAGCCACGACGCGGCGCGGAAAATATACCCATGTGCAATACGCGCGGTTTGCGGATGACATGGTGATTTTAATCGACTCCCACCCGCGGCACGACTGGCTCATGAGGGCGGTGGACAAGCGACTACGAGAGGAACTGGCGAAACTACGCGTGGAGATCAACGAAGACAAGAGCCGGACAATCGATCTGAGAAAAGGCGGAAGCTTCGCATTCCTGGGATTTGAATATCGCCTCGTGCTGGGCCGTAACCAGAAGTGGCGACCGCAATTTGCGCCGAAGATGAAGAAACGCACGGCACTCTTTGCCAAGCTCAGGGAAGTCTTCCGGCAACACGTCAGCCAGCCTGTGGAGCAGGTGATTAAGATCATCAATCCCATCCTGCGGGGCTGGGTGAACTATTTTCGGATCGGTCATTCGGGTCGGTGCTTTTCGAAGATCAGAGACTGGGTAGAAATGAAGATCCGGCGGCATTTGATGCGGTCCAGATTGCGCAAGGGCAAGGGCTGGAAACGGTGGAGTAGTGAGTGGATTTATCGCGTACTCGGACTATACAGCGACTATAGGCTGAGACGGTCAGCACTCGCGAAAGCTGTTCCTGTACCCGATGGCGTATAGGCCTTGACGTGAAGCCCACAGGAGAGCGTAGCGCGGGAAATCCGCTCTCTACGTTCGAGGTGGCGGGGTCTGGAAACCGGTTTACGGTTTCGCTAGTGAGTCCACTCCCAGAGGAAACGGGGAGCCCCAGGTAGGCGAGACCTAAGGGACACGGCGCCAGACCTCGACCCTACAAAACATACAATCCGGACGCCGCCGTCTTAAACATGTGCGGTAGGCAACATGAGCAGGAGCGCTAGCGCGAGTTCCTGTTCAGTCCGGCGTAGTCGAAGACCCCAGGCACGCCTAGAAACTTCATGCACGAGAACCGGGAGACCTCGGAGACACCTGCGGCCAAACCAGGCAGCAGGACGGTGGGCGAAGGCAATAGCCGCACGGCCCGCATGTACGTCCCCGAGGAGTCACACGACGGCATAGTACCTATGAACTATTCGAACAACGACAAAACATCGTCCACGGAGAGTAGGGAGGAAAGGCCGTCGATCAAGGAGAACGCAGGTCAACCTCACACGTACCCGACTCAGAGCGGGAAGGGCGTGTCCCAGGGATTGGCAGGCGTGCGGAAAGCAGCACGGAAAAATAAGGAGATGAAGTTCACCGCTCTGCTCCACCATCTGACCGTCGATCTGTTGCGGGAAAGCTTTTACTCACTAAAGAGGAAAGCCGCCCCCGGAGTGGACGGGGTCACCTGGCCGGAGTATGAGACCGGACTGGAAGATCGGTTGGTTGATCTCCATGGCCGGGTTCATCGCGGAGCCTATCGAGCGCTGCCAGCGAGAAGAGTGTACATAAAGAAAGAAGATGGACGGCAACGTCCACTCGGAGTCGCGGCCCTGGAAGACAAGCTCGTCCAGTACGCCGTGGCCACCATCCTCAATCAGATCTATGAAGAGGACTTTCTGGGATTCTCGTATGGCTTTCGCCCGGGGCGCGGCCAGCATGACGCGCTGGATGCGTTGTCGTATGCGCTCCTGAAGAAGAAGGTGAACTACATTTTGGACGCTGATGTCCGAAGCTTTTTCGACAATCTCGACAAAGGCTGGATGATCAGGTTCCTAGAGCATCGCGTCGCCGATTCTCGCTTACTGCGGCTGATCCAGAAATGGCTGAAGGCCGGAGTGATGGAGGAAGGCAAATGGTCGGAACCGAAGACAGGTAGTCCGCAGGGTTCGGTGATTTCACCGCTCCTCGCAAACATCTACCTGCACTACGTTTTCGATCTCTGGGTGAACGTCTGGCGCAGTAAGTGGGCGCAAGGCGAGGTGGTGGTCATCAGATACGCGGATGACACCGTTGCCGGATTCCAGTACCAGGCGGATGCAGATCGTTTCCTGGAGAACCTACGGGAACGACTGGCCATGTTTGGACTGGAACTACACCCAGATAAGACGCGCCGGATCGAATTCGGGCGGTATGCCGAAGAGAACCGGAAACGTAGAGGGGAAGGGAAACCCGAGACGTTCGACTTTCTAGGCTTCACGCACACCAGCGGGAAGAATAGTTTGGGGCGATTCATGGTACGGCGCACGACGATTCGCAAACGCATGCGGGCCAAGCTGCGGCAAATAAAACCGGAGCTCCGCAAGCGTATGCACGGTCCCGTGCCCCAAACCGGCCAATGGCTCCGGTCGGTCGTGCAGGGGTACTTCAACTACTACGCGGTACCGGGAAACAACGCTAGCCTATCCCTGTTCCGGCATCGGGTGCTGGTCTGCTGGTGGCATAGTATTCGCCGCCGGAGCCAGAAACGCCGCATTAACTGGACACGGATGCTCAAACTGGCGAAGCGCTGGCTCCCCCCACCGGCTGTGCTCCATCCTTTCCCCGATGCTCGCTTTGCCGCTACTCATCCGAGATAAGAACCGGATGCGCTAACGAGCGCCCGTCCGGATCTGTGCGGGGGGCAGCCAGCGATGGCTGTCCCTACCGCGATCGCCAACAACTAACCGGACCCCTGCAGGCATTGTTTCTCCTGTGGGTCTACCAACCAAACCTGCAAACAAAAGATTGGTGGCCGGCAGTGTCGATTGTCGGCCACCCAAGGGCAGCAACTTCAGTACAAGGTGAATCCTTAGGCTGCGATCTTCTGGCCTAGGAAGTCCTTGGCTTTGGCTTTTTCGTCGTCCCACTTCTTCAGCTGCTCGGGACTAAGGAAGCTGACGACCCGCTGACGAATCGCGTCGCGATTTGCAACAACCTTGCTGATGACGTCGGCTTTGGTCGTGTTGGGATTTTGTTGAAGGTACTCTGCGATCTTTTCTCTTGCTTCCGTAAGAGCGACGCCAAGCTTTTGCTTTTGATCGTCTGTGAGGTTCAGGTCGCTAGCGAAACGCTTCAATTCGGTCGCCACTTCTTCGCGTTCTACGGTGCTCAGATTCATAATATTTCTCCTTGATCGTTTAGTGGATTCGCGGTTCATAACGCTAAGAGGAGAGAACTTCAGATGGGCTGACTTAGTTCAGGGAACCTGAAAGAGGAGAAGGATGCTCACTCCACCTGACTGTTGCATTTGAGTGGCCCCTTGCCTCGACCGCGCAACTTATTGTTTCGATACGTCACAGAGCAGCTCCGGCACCGCAGAGCCCCGGTTTCCGTCGTGCATCTTTGGCGGTAAACGAGCACAAACGTCAACCTGACCATGGCAACCGGTCAACGGCACCCATTCCATGCCGCTTGACTCGATAGCTGTTGTAAGCATGCCATATCCCCAAAAATTCCATCTGACGGGCGAACAGACGGCGCATCGCGTTCGGAAAAGCTTGGAAGAGGAGGAATTGTTAGGGAGATAAAGCGAAACCTCTTATTGTCATCCAGCGGGTGCAAATCCCGTCTGACCAAAGTCGAGCAGACAGGTCAGTAGTGAGTCTTGCCATTCACCGGGCGACCGGTGGGTGCGAAGCGTAGACAACAAGGTAGCAGGCCGTGAGGATTCAGCCCCGAAATCTTGTATCGTTGCGAGGCCGACGTGTTTGCGCCAGCGGAAGGCAGTATCTGGCGGCGACCGTGAATGCGAGGTCGCGCCGACTCGCCGGGGTCCCTAGCCCAAGGCATGCTCCACAGGGATGGCCCAGGAACCGAAGAGAGCTCCCCATCTCCTCTCACACCAGGAGGACCGCCCTCGGGAAATGGGGTCGAGAGGTACTTGCAACCCAGGGTCGACCGGAGGAAGCACGGACGGATGCTGGAGCAGTCTTACACTTACAACGACCTGGGAGATCTTTACCTAGACAAGCTCAACAAGAACCACCTTACCCGCAACTTGGTTCATCGGCTCGAACGTTTGGGCTACTCAGTGGCATTGACACCTCAGCAAATCGCGGCATAGCCCGGGAGTTAATTTTCATGGCAGTTGGCGAAGGGAGGTCTTTCGCCCCCCTCTCGACAGGCTTTTAACTACGGCGTGACCAAAACGCCTCGCTCTGCAACCTGCGCCTTGCTGGTGTCGCGAGCGAACGCAGCCTGCTTGCCACCTTCTAATGCCCGCTTGGCATCCAGAAGGCCGTAGACCTGGATCATCTTCGCCACCAGCCCGGTCCAACCAGTCTGGTGACTGGCGCCCAACCCGGCACCGTTGTCGCCGTGGAAGTACTCATAGAAGAGGATGTGATCCCGCCAGTTGGGATCGCTCTGGAACTTCTCCGTACCGCCATAGACGGGCCGCCGGCCATGCTCGTCGGTCAAAAAGATCCTGGCGAGCCGGTCGGCGATCTCCTTGCTCACCTCAAACAGGTTCATCAGCTTGCCGGAGCCGGTGGGGCATTCGATTTTGAAGTTGTCGCCATAGTACAGATAGAAGTTCAGCAGCGCCCTGATGAGCAGCGCGTTCACCGGCATCCAGATCGGTCCCCGCCAGTTGGAGTTACCGCCGAACATGCCGGTGTTGGACTCCGCTGGCAGATAGTCCACCCGGTACTCCTGGCCACCAACGTTGAAGACATACGGATGCTGCTCGTGGAACTTGGAGAGCGAGCGGATGCCGTAGGGGCTCAGGAACTCATTCTCGTCGAGCATCTTCGTAAGGATCCTGCGGAGCCGCTCCGGGTTGACCAGGGCGAGAATTCCCCGCTCCGCCACCCCGAAGTGACCCGGCCCCGTGGGATGCATCGTGTCCCACAGTTCGGGTATCCGGCGCAGGCGTTCCGCTATCCCAGCCATCGCCAGCGGAACGCGTTCCCGATGCGACTTTTCAACGATCGTGGTGGCGCACAAGGGCAAAAGCCCCACCATGGAGCGAACCTTGAGCCGCGTGGCACTGCCATCGGGGAGCCGCAGAATATCGTAGTAAAAACCGTCCTCCTCGTCCCACATACCGTCCTGACCGGGCCGGTTCATGCCCCTGGCGATGTAGTAGAAGTGCTCGGCGAACTTCGGGAGCATGGCCTCGTAGGTGGGGTCGTGGAGGGTGAGCTCGAACGCAAGTTCCAGCATGTTCTGGCTGAACAGCGCCATCCAAGCCGTGCCGTCCGCCTGCTCCAAGTGGCCGCCGGTGGGAAGCGGGGCGCTGCGGTCAAAGATGCCGATGTTGTCGAGGCCGAGGAAGCCCCCCTCAAAAACGTTCTTGCCGAAGCGGTCCTTGCGGTTCACCCACCAGGTGAAGTTGAGCAGCAGCTTGTTGAATGCCGACTTGAGGAACTCGACATCCGTCTCGCCACGCAAAGCTTGTTCGGTGCGGTGCAGGAAGAGAGTAGCAAAGGCGTGGACCGGAGGGTTCACGTCGCTGAAGTTCCACTCGTAAGCGGGCATCTGTCCGTTGGGGTGCAGGTAAGAGGCGCGGAGCATCAACTGCATCTGCTCTTTGGCGAAGTCGGGGTCTACGATCGAGAGCGGGAGCGTGTGGAAAGCCAGGTCCCAGGCTGCATACCAGGGGTACTCCCACTTGTCGGGCATGGAGATGATGTCCTCGTTCAGCATGTGGTACCAGTCTGAGTTCCGGGAATTTCGATATCCGGTATGGAGCGGGTTGGAGTGATGCTCGTCCAGCCAGTTATCTCCGTCGAAGAAGAAGAACTGCTTGCTCCAGAGCATGCCGGCAATAGCCTGGCGCATCACTTTAGCCGCGTCTTCACTCACCGATGGCGGTGTGACCGACTTGTAAAACTCGTCGGCTTCACGAAGCCGGTCAGCGAAGACCTCATCAAATTGCTTTCCGAAAGGTTTGCCTTTCTGGCCCGAAGAACTGTTGGAGAGCCGCAGGCGAATGACTTTGGTCTGACCGGAACCAACATTGACCTTGTAGTGCGCCGCGACCTTGGTGCCCTTGTTGCCGGGGTTTACCGCGCCCTGGTTGCCCTGCACCACGCAGTCGTTGATGCCGTCCTTGACGTGGGGGCTCTCGTTCTTTTGGCTGAAAAGCCGTCCATGGTTTGTTTCGTTCTCGGTGAAGAGCAGCGGGACCTCGCCTTCGCACGAAAGGATGAATTCACCCAAGAGCGGATGCGTCGCCTCCACTGCACTCGTGCCCTTAGCGGCCTCGATCTGTCTCAGGTTTGGTTTCTTAGCGGCCCTGTTTGATTCGGCAATCCACGCCGACCAGTCGTTGCGGAACCACAGCGTCGGCAAGAGATGCAGTTCTGCTGCGTCCGGTCCCCGGTTGGCAGCCGTGATCTTCACCAGGATGTCCTCCGGACCGGCTTTGGTATATTCCACGAAGATGTCGAAGTAGCGGTCGTCTTTGAAGACGCCAGTGTCGAGGAGTTCGTACTCCATGTCGTTCTTCGAACGACGGCAGTTCGTCTCCACCAGGTCGGCGTAAGGAAACGCCTCCTGTGGGTACTTGTAGAGATACTTCATGTACGAGTGCGTAGGCGTGCTGTCGAGATAGAAGTAATACTCTTTCACATCCTCGCCGTGGTTGCCTTCGCTGTTCGTGAGGCCGAAGAGCCGTTCCTTCAGGATGGCATCCTTCCCGTTCCACAGAGCGAGCGCGAAGCACAGGCGCTGTTTGTCATCGGAAATGCCGGCGATGCCGTCCTCGCCCCAGCGGTAAGCGCGTGAGCGGGCCTGATCGTGTGTGAAGAAATTCCAGGCGTCACCCCCTTCGCTATAGTCCTCGCGCACGGTTCCCCACTGTCGTTCACTGAGGTAGGGTCCCCATTTTTTCCAGTTCGAAGTGCCGTTGTGAGCTTCCTGCAAGCGGATTTGTTCTTGCGTCATAAAGGACTCCTTTTTTCCATGCGGAATTGGTTGCCTCCGGATGCTTTGAGCGAACTCCAGCCCGTCAACTCCCAGGCACCCTCTTCGGTTCTTTGCCGACGAAATGAAAATACGCGCCGACACTCAGGAAATTGATCAATACCGCGACTATGTTCCATGCGATCACCGGCCGTGAAAGAATCAACAAACCGTAGTAAACCCATAGAACCTGAAAGGCACCCATGATTGCCGTCATCCTTGGGTTCATGCCCGCACTTGACCGTCGCCTGAGCATCGCGACCAAGTCCGGCACAGCGGCAAAGGTCGTTCCAAACCCCGCCACAATGCCGACGACATCTGACCGGTGAAACTTGGGGGCGAGTAAGCTCGAGGTGTCGTGTGGAACGAGGCCTTGACAGCCAGAGAGTGTGATCAGGTTGAGGAAGAGAACCGTGAGATAGTAAATGACACGTCTTGGTTCCATTTGGATCTGGACCTCAATCTTCCTGCTGGGACTCCTCCGGGGAAGGAACCACACCGGCACTTGGGCAGCCTAGGCGATTTTCGCGCTCTGAGATTCAGTTGAGAACTGTCAAATCTGCCAGTGAAATGCTGGCTGCTCAACGCCCAACAACCTGGGGAAGACTTCGAGTCGGAGGCTGAAGAACGGCACCCCGTAACTGTCGCTAACAGATGGGATGAGAAGGCCGGTCTCCGACGGGATGCTGTAGGCTCCCAAGTTATCGACGCGCTTTGAGACGCAAGAGATAAAGGAGACCGGCAATGAAAAAGATTAGCACTGCTGCGATGAAGGCGACGAAGAATTTTTCCCAACCGAAACTGACCATCGGGTTCGACCTGGGTGATCGATCGAGCTGGTACTGCCTGCTAGACGAAATGGGCGGAGTGCTGGCGGAGCAGAAACTGAGCACGACTCCGAAGGCGATGCGAGAGGTGTTCGGAAGCATGCTGCACTGTCGGAGCGCACTGGAAACTGGAATGCACTCGCCTTGGATCAGCCGGGTGCTTTCGTTTCCAGAATGGATTCGATGATTACCTTACCCATGGGATCCATCACTGCTGCGCAGATAGTTGCTTGGTGAACGTCCAGCCCAATACCATGTGGCCTTCCGGACTATGTCGAGTTGCAGTCCAGTAATCCGGTAAACAAGCCTTTCGATGAAGGTTTTCTCGGCATAGTCTTGGTTCTCCCACTGAGACAAAGCAGTGTGCAAGGGGAACCGCATGGAACGTTTTTCAAAGATCCCCAAACTCTAGGACAAAAACGTCAAGGTCCTGTAGGAGCGCATATCGACGAGTTCGTCCAACATTTGAGCGAACAGGGATGCTCCAACAATGTGCCTTTCGGCGGCCTCAACTGGTCGGTAGCATCGCAAGACTATGTCGAGCAGTGAACGGAGTGTAATCCGTCAACCTCCAATCGGGGGCAGACTTGCGGAAACGGCTTCGCTTCCTCTCGACATAGTCCGGAAGGCCACATGGTATTGGCTATCTCGAGCTCGACATAGCCAATATACTTTTCCCCGCTCATGGAGGGTGCTCCTTTCGTAGGTCATGATGGGAACGATCACAACCTACTCCCAAAGGACGCCCTCTTATAATGCGGTTACAACATCTGAACCCGATGCGCGGCGCACGCCTGTGGGGGCAGAAAGCAAGGGCATTTCTTGAAGGTGGACAACTCTGTGCGAGAATGGGCATCCTAGGGAGCATCGACCGTGGGCGGGGCGGATGATAGAAGGCAAATATCCAATTCAACAAAACTTGGCCAACCTAAAAAGAACTCTCGATTCCGACCCCACCAATATTGAAGCGGCAAATCGTTATTGGGCCGAGCTTTCCTCTTTGGGCGGAAATGACGTCAGAGGTGGTGGGTTCGTCATAGAAGCATTTCGAGGGTGCGCGTTAGCATCTCAAGCGGGGGCAGTTGCTTTCGCACGAGCCTACCGGGAACTGTTCGAAAAGAGTGGAGAGAAACCACGCGCTGAACTCTTCGATGAAGAACTAATCCACGTGTTGAAAACAAGGCTTTCCGCCCTATCGAACGAGGACCAGGCAATTGTCCAGTGGGTTCTCGAATCAATCAAGTGAGTTGCTGAGGCTTGTACACTTCCCCGAGCCAGAAGGCCTTGGAGTTCCATTAGCAATGCGTTCGGGAATCGTCTACCTTCGGAGTAACGCCGGTCTCATTCAATCCCGAACTGCCCGCGTTGAATACTGTTCACAGAAGCGGCTGAGAGTTTTCTATTCAACGCGCCACTCCTCCTAGGGATTTCCCCAGTGGCGCGCTATTCATTCCCACAATACCCTCAACGGACCATGTGAACCTGCCCGGTTTGCAATTGGACCGAGTACGCATCCACGCTGGTGGCAGGCGAACTTTGAATCTTCCACGCGTTCTGTTGGCGGATGACAACCCAGATCTGCTCAAGGCGGAGATCGCTATCTTGTCTCCCGATTTTGATGTCGTAGGAACGGCAGCGGATGGTGCGGCTTTGGTAACAGAAGCCTGCAGGCTCCATCCTGACGTCGTTGTGGCTGATATCAGCATGCCGATTTTGAACGGAATTGACGCTCTGCGCAAGCTCCGGGAATTGGGTTCCAAAGCAAAGTTTGTATTCGTGACAGTACATTCGGCAGAAGAGTTCGTCGAGGCATGCCTGGAAGCAGGAGCGTTGGGATACGTGCGAAAGTTTTGGCTGAAACACCACTTGGTGCCTGCGATAAAAGCGGTGCTCGCTGGCCATTCCTACGTTCGAAATTCAGATTTCTGACCCATCTCACAACTATGCTGGATAGACAGCTCATCAGATCGCGATGTTTTCTGCCCATTGCAGCGCTCCGCCGCGATTCCTGTGAACCAGCCTTGGAATTCTTCTCGTCGCAACTCGTCCCGAAATCTGGGCTAAGCATTAACTTCTACTCGGCAACGTCCGGGGCGCATCGTCGGGCATTTTGAGTGCTATGGGGATGTTAGCCGAAGTTCGTCACGAAATGGTCGTGAAACCACCTAAGTCTTTCAAAATCAGTTCAGGCTGTCGCGAAGTCTGCACTACATTTTGAAAGTGATTTCAGCCGTTCCGGCAGGGTGAGGCCGAGCTGGTGCAGTAGGGATTTCTGTTCGGCCGTTGGTTCGGTAATCCGGCGCAGGCGGATCTCGCGTCCATCCGTCGTGGGCAGCACGATGTCGGCGCTCTGCAACGTGGATAGCAGAGCCAGGGCTTTCATCGGCGATAACGGTTGAGCGTTGTCCACTCCGCTGGCCGAGGACTGAGGGACGATCGCCGGTCGACGCTGCAGCAGATGCTTCAGCGTTACCCACAAGGCATAACCGAGAAAGGCCACCAGGACGTGGGCCTTCACCCGCGGCTCCTTCTGATGGAACAACGGCCGAATGGAAAGCTCGCTCTTGAGCGCGCGAAACGAGGCCTCGGCTTCAGTCAGTTGCATGTACATGGACCACATCTGCTCCGCCGAATCCGCCTGGAGATTGGTGCGCAGCATGTAGGCGCCTTCCCGCAAATCCCGCCAAGCCTGGCGATCTTCTTTCATTTCCCACAGCAGACGCACCCCGGCGGGCGTGTCTCGCAGAGTGACTTCGAACAGATCGTTGACTTGCGGGTGCCGCGCCTGAATCCGTCCCAGTCTCCGCTCCATTTTGTAGCGATCCTTCAGTCGCCCGCCGGCAATGCTTTTCTTCAGCGCTTCCAGAGCCGCCTCCATATGCAGGGAAAACCGTTTCCGGATCGCCTTCTCCTTCTCTTTACGGCCCGCCGTGCGGCACAAGATGTAGGTCTCTTCTCCCTGCGGAATCGCGATCTGCTTAACCTCAACATCCGGTCGCACCTGGGTCCAGTCGTCCTGCAGTAACTCGGCTTCAAACCGCTTCATCTGCCGGCGCGGCGTGCCCACCAGATACTGTCCACCCCGTTTGCGAATCGCCGCCAGATTCTCCTCACTCACGATTCCACGATCCATCACCCAGATGCGCCGCGCCTTCCCGTACTTCCGTTCCACCATGCGCAGTATGCTCTCCATGGTCGACACGTCGGCTCGGTTGCCATCCAAGGTCTCATAGCTGAAGGGAAAGCCCTCGCGGTTCACGATCAGCGCGATCACCATCTGTTCGCAATCGGGCCGATGATCGCGCGAGTAGCCCCGGCCCATCATCGCGTTCTTCTCCGCCGCCCCTTCCACGTACGTGCTGGTCAGGTCGTACAGCAGCACATCGAATTCAGCTCCGAATAACTCCCCATAACGCTGCTTGAGATGCTGTTCTAGTTTCCTCTTGTGCGGCAGAATCCGGTCCAGACAGCGATACAGACGCGTGTCGTTGATCTTGCCGTCTTCGATTTCCAACAGATCATCCAGCGCTGTCGCTGGGTACCAGCGCTCCTCGATTGCCAACTCGCTCCCCGGTGCACACAGCCGATTGATGGCCAGCACCGCCGCCACCCGCGACCAGGGCACCTCGGCTGCTTCCTCGTCCAGCGCCTGCTCGTAGAAGCCATCCAGTCCCAGTTGTTTCCACAACTCCCAACCCAGAAAACAGGCGCCGAACTGGCGGGTTCTCTCTAGCCGGACGCGATTCACCAACACGCGAGCTACCTGCGGATCATCGTCCGGAACCTCAATATGGGAAGGAAACAGTTTCAGTTGCTGGGCTTCGCCCTGCTCGTTAAAGACCTCGACGCTTTTCAGCCACCGGGCCTGCGCCGATCCGTTCAGCTCCCCCAAGTAGCAGAGCGTTCTCTGGCGAGGTCCGGCAACGGTTCGCACCGTCTCGACCAAGGACCAGTAGGTGTGATCCTTACCGTCCTTGTTGCGCTGATGCGGCCGCAAAAACATCTCGCAGCGAGTTTGTCATCAGATGTTGTTGGCTTCAAGAGGGTAGGTCTGCACTACATCGCTTTTTCTGAACCCGCGATTGCAAAGACAAGGCTTGTCTCGCTTGTGTCATCAAAAATCGCAGAATCCGGCAGTGCCGTGACGAACTTCGGTTAGTGCGCCGGGCTAAACCGGCATGAAGTAGAGGATGAAAGAGCCTTACGAGTAAAGACTAGCGATCTGCTCGGCCCCGAGTCTTGCGCTGATACCGCGAGGGACTCAGTGAGGCGTAGACAGGGGCTAGGTGAGGTGGGTATCCAGCTCCGGCACAACCAGAAAAGTAAGGAGGAATGCTGATGTGTTCAGTGGGAGGTAAACCCACCGAGGTAAAAGTCAGAAACCTCGTAGCTTGGATAGCGGGGAAGAGGGAAACCGAATCTCTGGCTGTTGACAAAGCCATCTTCAGGATGGTGAGCAAGTCATCGGGCCGTAACGACCAGTAAATGCAAAGTAGCCTCGAAAAATATCGCCCCAAGGGCCGAACCTTTCGGAGCTGGGTGAAGGCAGCATGGCGCGTCGCAAACTGACCGAAGCGGCGAACCACTTGGCGGGGTGTTAGCGACAGCACGATGGCAAGGACGCATTAAGCAACTGGAGAAGCCCTCCTCGTCCCAGGGAGAAATCTCTGGAGCAGGTCCGACCCATAACCGGCGACACCGGGAAAAGGAAGGAAGGCGAGAGGGTGGCGGACGGGTCCGTAAGAGCGATGAAGCGGCTGTAATGGCTGCGGAGCAAAGGGGCCCTGCTGTTGGTAGCGACTCTAACAAAAAGGAAGGCAAGGGTGAAATGATAAAGACACCCATCAGTCTGCAGGACCTGAGGAAGAGTCTATACGTCAAGGCGAAGGCTGAACCGACCTGGCGTTTCTGGGGACTATACGTTCACGTCTGCAAAACGGAAACACTCCAAGAAGCCTACCAGATGGCGAAAAGTAATGACGGAGCTCCGGGTATTGACGGAGTAACGTTTGAAGCCATTGAGGGAAGTGGAGTGGAGAGTTTTCTGAAACAGATTCAGGACGAACTAGTCCAGCACACGTATCTTTGTACATTGGCAGATCGGGATGACTGGTGTGTTTGCCTGATGGGAGCCGAGTGAGGCGAGAGCCTCACGCTCGGTTCTGTGAGAGGCTGGCGGTGCAACTCCGCCGGCCTACTCGACCGTATGGCTTTCGCCCGGGGCGCGGCCAGCATGACGCGCTGGATGCGTTGTCGTATGCGCTCCTGAAGAAGAAGGTGAACTACATTTTGGACGCTGATGTCCGAAGCTTTTTCGACAATCTCGACAAAGGCTGGATGATCAGGTTCATAGAGCATCGCGTCGCCGATCCTCGCATCCTACGGCTGATCCAGAAATGGCTGAAGGCCGGAGTGATGGAGGACGGCAAATGGTCGGAACCGAAGACAGGTAGTCCGCAGGGTTCGGTGATTTCACCGCTCCTCGCAAACATCTACCTGCACTACGTTTTCGATCTCTGGGTGAACGTCTGGCGCAGTAAGTGGGCGCAAGGCGAGGTGGTGGTCATCAGATACGCGGATGACACCGTTGCCGGATTCCAGTACCAGGCGGATGCAGATCGTTTCCTGGAGAACCTACGGGAACGACTGGCCATGTTTGGACTGGAACTACACCCAGATAAGACGCGCCGGATCGAATTCGGGCGGTATGCCGAAGAGAACCGGAAACGTAGAGGGGAAGGGAAACCCGAGACGTTCGACTTTCTAGGCTTCACGCACACCAGCGGGAAGAATAGTTTGGGGCGATTCATGGTACGGCGCACGACGATTCGCAAACGCATGCGGGCCAAGCTGCGGCAAATAAAACCGGAGCTCCGCAAGCGTATGCACGGTCCCGTGCCCCAAACCGGCCAATGGCTCCGGTCGGTCGTGCAGGGGTACTTCAACTACTACGCGGTACCGGGAAACAACGCTAGCCTATCCCTGTTCCGGCATCGGGTGTTGGTCTGCTGGTGGCATACTATTCGCCGCCGGAGCCAGAAACGCCCAATCAACTGGACCCGGATGCTCGATCTGGCGAAGCGCTGGCTCCCCCCACCGGCTGTGCTCCATCCTTTCCCCGATGCTCGCTTTGCCGCTACTCATCCGAGATAAGAACCGGATGCGCTAACGAGCGCCCGTCCGGATCTGTGCGGGGGGCAGCCAGCGATGGCTGTCCCTACCGCGATCGAGTTGGGTCACCTAAGCTATCCTGGAGGGATTGACTGAGATCAGACCGCGCTTCAGCGCAAACAGGACCAAATCGGCGTTGCTCTTGAGATTGAATGCTTCCATGATGTGGTGCTTGTGAAATTCCACAGTTTTTTCGCTCAGGTTGAGGACCGCGGCAATCTGTTTCACTGGATGTCCCTCCCCGAATAACTGAACGATGTCGCGCTGTCGTTCGGTCAATTCCTTTGAAAACTGTCGCGCCCGTGCCTTTGCTGCGACCCAATCTTCCGCTCTCAGCTTGGGTGTCATGTAGGATCGGCCATGCAAAGTCTCTTCAACCGCCTTGAGCACTTCCTCTCCACCGCAGGATTTCAGAACAAAAGCTACGCGTCCAAGTTCAAGTGCCGCAGCCGCGAGATTCGCGTCGTCGAGCATTGTCAGGAATACGAATGTCACCTTCGGAGCCTGCTCTCTAATTCTTCGGGCTGAGTCCAACCCGTTAAGCAAGGGCATCGAGACATCGGCAACGACTACATCTGGCCTGAGTCGGATGGCTTCTTGCAACATGGCTCGCCCATCGGCTACGGTCCCAATGACGGTAAATGTTTTCTCGAGATAGGCGCGCAGAGTCTCAGCGAATATCGCATGGTCATCAGCAATGAGGATGCGGGGACGGGAAGTATTCTGCTCCGACGAGGTGCCTGACGGTAATTGCATAACACTCTCCGATCAGTCAACAGGGTCGAACCTTCTTAGGGGGTCTTTTGAGCCTGCGCGTAGGGATTGCCCGGCAGACAGTAACTCCCCCCATGACATCTCTGTGCGGTAAGTTTGCACAGTAGTGCGGCAACTCGAACTATGTCCACTGTCAATCTTGACAGGTACCGGCGGGACGTGCGCTTACTCAATTGAGCGCCCGTAGGGCAAAGACGCAGTTCAGTCTCTCAATTGGCGAAAAAGTGCGCTGTGAAAGGCGCTGGACTTCCAGCGGGTGCAAGTCCCGCCCGGGAACTGGTTCGCTCCACCCGGTAGCAATCGAAGCGGCAGCGGAGGCAACGAAGCTGTCGGAGCTTTCGATGGAAAGGGTCGCTAGGCGACTCGGCGAGCGTGCAGGCCATAACGTGAGTGAACGCTGAGCAGGCCCCGAAACAACAATTGCAGGAGCCGACCTGACTTTTTCACAGGGAAGGCCGCCGACGATGGAGACCGACGAGCGAACAAGCTCCATCGGACGGGCGGCGCTCCTCCTGAGCCGGAGATTCCGCGCCCATCCCGCTCCGCCGAGCCCACCGCATTCGAAGCCAATCTCCAACGCACCGTGCACGCCGCGATGGCCGAGCGGTTTGCCTCCAACCCGTCGCAGTCCGCCGCCTTTCTGGGCGATTGGTACGGACAAGGAATTCATGGCATGCGCGCCTCGATCGCCGACAGCGGAACCTACCTCACGCTGACCAACGAGAACGGCGATGCCTCCACCGGCAAAGTGGAAGAGAAAGGGAAGATTGTCGCGCCAGGCTGGCAAAATGTGACGGGAACCCCTCAACCCAACCGGCATCCAGATCGATTGGTCAAACGGCACGTACTGGGAGCGTTGTCACGCGGCTGGCGGCGACGCAGATCCCGGTCCTCTTGATCTCTCGGGAAAATGGTTCCCGCAGGGCGATCTCTCGCAACCGTGCATGATCCGCCAGCATAGTAGCGACTTGCAGATCGAGTGTGTACAACTGGCGACCACGACCGGCCACATCGACGGCGCTGGCACTTTACCATTAAATGGGGCGCCCGACCTGTCGGTGCAACTGTCACTGCAGACCACAACCACATCCATCGGGATGACCAGACCTACTGGACTCGATCAACCCTCTATGAGTCGGCGAGCAAATAGGCCGAAGTCACAGCTGTTTGCAGCCGAAGAATAGGCAGTTCGCGTGGTTGGCGATAACTCCCGTGGGTGTTGAAAAGTCGCATCGATTAGCGGGATGATATTCAGCAGAAGCATGCTAGAAGAAAGTATCTGCTCATGCGCTGTTGGATTCTGATCGTCGGAGGCCTGCTAATCGTGATGGGACAACATGACCGCTCTGAAGCGTTGTTCTACTACTTCCGGCTGGAAGATCATGTTCCTGAGACCCACCTGCTGCGGCTGATCGAAAAGCACATCAGTTTTGCCTTTGTGCGGGAGAAGCTGAAAGCGAGTTACAGCGATACCGGCCGTCCTTCGATTGATCCCGAACTTCTGCTGCGCATCCTGTTGATCGGCTACTTGTACGCCATCACCAGCGAACGGCAGCGGGTGGAGGAGGTGCGCATGCACCTGGCGTGGCGCTGGTTCACCGGTCTGGGGTTCGATCAGGAGATTCCGCATCACTCCACGTTCTCGAAAAACCGGCATGGACGGTTTCAAGAATCGAAGCTGTTCGAGGAACTGTTTGAGCAGATCGTGAAGCAGTGTGTGGAAGTGGGGTTGGTGGAGGGCAAGCACCTATCCGTGGATGGCAGTTTTGTGGAGGCGAATGCGGCAAAGGAGAGGGATTTTGACTGCGATTTTGCAATAAAAACCACGACGACCCTTCCCAATCGGCAAATCTCTGCCCTCGCCGACTATGCGACCTAAACGTGTTCTTTTCTGCACAGTAAATCAGATCCTCTATGGCGTATGGGGGTTCGAGCCCGTTAGGGATTCCCCTAGTTGTGCGGACATCGACTAGGACCTAAGCTTTTTCTGAGCTTGCCGGTTTCTTCGGAGTGCTCGGTCCAAAGTACAACTTTTGAGGGTTCGAGCACCGCCGTGCGCAGTTAAACCTCGACTCTGGGCAATTCAGTTCTTCGAGAGAGTTGCGGTTCTTGAAGAAGAAAGGATTCGATGAGAAAACAACTTGTACATACAATCCTACTCGTCGGATTCCTTCACGCGCCAGCATTTGCGCAAAGAGTGGAAATCTTTGGGGGAGCCCAGTACGAGCATCTACAGTCCAGCTATAACGCTATTGGGTGGAACGCCTCTTTGACTGGAAACTTCAAGCACATTCTGGGAATCACAGGCGACTTTAGTGGTGCGTACACTTCGCAGAGAACTAATTCTACGGTTTATACCTACACCGTCGGTCCTGTACTCACAGCGCGCCTGCCGGTTGTTCAGCCCTTCGTGCATGCCTTGTTCGGTGGCGCGACAATTTCGGCTGGAGGGACGAGCGACAACGCTTTCGCCATGCTCGTTGGCGGCGGCCTGGACATCGGGCTTCGGAAAGGGATCGGATTACGGCTAGTGCAGGCAGATTGGCTTATGACTAAGTTCGGCGGCCAAACCCAAGACAGACAGGGCAGGGTTTCTGCTGGCATAGTTATAAAGTTCTGAGGTCGGCCTTCGAGTCGTTGTACCTGGAGCTAGTTCTGCAACAGGAGTCAGGATAATTTCAATGTAACCAGGCGCCTTATTACAACTTTGCGCTCTTTATCCACCTGACAGGCGAAAGGAACGCGCAAACCCGTGCTAAGGCAATATTTCAACAGCTGTCTCCGGGAGCCGTCACTCTCGACTGGTGACGAGGTCCGGGTCGCTGGGATCTACTACTTGTAGTTGTGATGAGGAGCCAGCCATGGCCGCTCGACCGTTACCACCTCCTGAACCGGACCCGACTAGCAAGAAGATGCGCCCAACAAAGCTCCTCAAGGCAGCCATGGCGCAGCCATTCCTTGTGAAGATTCGATCCAGTGCCACGGGGCGGGCCCTCCAGACGCACCTGAATACAGTCATGAAAAAGCGCTGGTTGCGAATTGCGGGAATCGCAGTTGCGATTCTTCTCGTAATATTGCTTGCGCTCCCGTTTCTAATCAACGTGAATAGCTTCCGTCCGAAGATCGAGTCGGAATTGACGAATGTCTTGGGACGGCCTGTGAAGTTGGGAGAGCTCAGCCTTTCGCTCTTAAGCGGGAACGTTAGCGTGGAGAATGTCAGCATTGCCGACGATCCGGCCTTCAGCAAGTCACCGTTCGTCACAGCGAAGTCGTTGAAGGTGGGCGTCGAGTTGATGCCACTCATCTTCTCGAAGACGTTAAACGTGACGGGGATCGTGCTGGACGAGCCTAAGATAACACTGCTCAAAGCGGCGAACGGAACGTGGAATTTCTCAACTCTCGGTACTCCCGGTGCGAGGAAGTCCGCCGAGCCAGCGAAGGAGGGTACGCCCAGGAACCTTTCCATCGGGAAGGTGGAAATCACTAACGGTGAACTGGCGATCGGAAAAGCGAACTCCGCCGCGAAGCCGCAGGTTTATGACGAAGTGAATGTCGAATTGACCAATCTCTCGTACACCTCACAGTTTCCCTTCAAGCTGACAGCCGACCTCCCGGGAGGTGGCACCGCCGACGTTTCGGGCAAGGCGGGACCGATAAATCCGCAGGACTCGGCCAAGACTTCTTTCGACACGACCCTGAAGGTGAAAGACCTTGACATCGCGGCGTCAGGTTTTATCGACCCTGCCAGTGGGATTGGCGGTTCGGCGGATTTTGATGGATCGTTAACGTCAAACGGGAGTCAAGCCAAGGCGGCTGGCGTCATTGTCTGCGAAAAGTTAAAGCTCTCGCCGAAGGGTTCTCCAGCTCCCAAGCCCGTAACAATCAAATACGTGATGAACACTGACCTCGACCGAGAGGCTGGAACCATAACTCAGGGTGACATCGCGATCGGCAAGGCGCTCGTCCGGCTCACGGGCGGATTTCAGACCCAGGGTGAAACTCAGGTTCTGAACCTGAAGCTCAGCGCCCCAGACATGTCGGTCGATGAACTACAATCGATGCTGCCAGCTCTCGGCATCGTGCTTCCCTCAGGATCGCAGTTGAGAGGGGGAACACTCTCGGCCGACTTGGCAATCAGCGGTCCGCTCGACCAACTAGTGATCGCGGGGCCGGTGCGTTTGTCCAACGCTACTCTGGCCGGTTTCGATATGGGCTCGAAATTAGGGGCTTTATCAGCTCTTAGGGGGAAAGCTCCCTCGAGTCCCGACACAACGATTCAGAACGCCAGCTTGAATGCGCACGTGGCTCCTGACATGATCCGGGCCGACGCCATCAATGTCGCAATACCATCCCTCGGCGTGGTGACTGGAGCAGGCACGATTAGCCCGGCCGGGGCCCTCGACTTCCGGATGCTTGCCGACCTACAGACCGAGCGGGGCGAAGCACGGGCACAGAGAACGGGTGGGGGGGGCGATCGGGGAGGCGTGTCGTTCATGATTCAAGGAACGACAGCGAGCCCGAAATTTGTTCCAGACGTAGGGAGTGTGGCCGGTAATGCTGCCAAGGGAGCCGTTCAGACAGCTATCTCTGGAAAGACCGCCGGCAAGACAGGTTTAGGCAGCATTCGAAGGAAGTAGCCGGTGAGCGGAATTCCCCTATCGATCTTGTTCATTACGCTCCAAACGCCAGACACGCGGCCAATGAGTGACAGGGGGAGTTATCGCCAGTTGAGATGTTGCGCTAACCGAGTAGTGCTCCGATACCTCCCGGTTGGCCGACGATAAGCCAACAACTATCAAGTTGCAGCTTTATACGAGACATTCCACGCGAGTCAAACTCGAGTGTATAATCTGCCGTACCAGGGCGCATTTCATCCGCAAACATACTCCGAACGGATAGGAATCATTCCTGTGCGACCGACCACCGAGAAGGCAGATCCCCGTCGAAATGGACCTTCAGAAAACGCCTCTGGTTTATCGCGCCACGCTTCCGCCAACGGCGGCAAGCTGATCGTTCTGACGGCCCCGCTGACCGAATCGATTGACCACGCCGGTTTCTTCATTCAGATGGCTTTAGCCTCGATACCTCAATGGCTCGAGGTTGTTCTCAACAAGAAGTACCCAAAATGGCGCGAGGTGGAGCGCAACGACGACGCCTCCGCACGATACATGCCTGCCGGTCTGCGTGTGCTCGAGAAGTCTATACTGCGCGAATATAGCGCCGACGATGTGGTGGCGTGCTTTCCTGACGACCTGGACAAATTCATTGGACCCAAGACGCGAATAGTAGCCGTTTCCACACACAATCCGCTAGGCGTCACATTTGCCGCCGGTGTGTACACATCCATTTACGGCTCGTCGAAGGAACCGCTCAATTCGATTTACACGCGCATGATGTTCGACAAGATCAATTCCAGCCCGTACCGCAAGAATTTTAAAATGATCGTGGGCGGTTCGGGCGGCTGGCAGATTCGGCAAACAGACGCCTATGAAGAGCTGGGCATTGATTGCGTCGCGGAAGGCCGCAGCGAGTCCACCGATGCCCTGGCGCTTTTCCGCAAGGCGATCGCTGGCGAAGCACTACCACGTGAGATCAGCTTGGCACATCCTAGATCGCGCGACGCCATCCTGTTCCCCGATAAGCGGACGACCTTCGGAGTGGTGGAGATGACCACCGGGTGCGGTCGCCGGTGCCAGTTTTGTGTGCCCGACTTGAATCCGCAGATTGATATGCCAAAAGCGCGGATCATGGATGCCGTTCGTGCCAATGTGCGGCAGGGAAACAAACTGATCTCCCTGGCCACAGAGGACATGTTTATCTGGGGCCAGGTACACACGGACACACCTTTTTTCTTCCCTAACCGCGAAGCGTTGGTGGACCTCTATGCCGAAATCGTCAACACGCCCGGAGTAGAGCACCATCTGCTAAGCCACTGCACCATGGCGCCGTTAGTCGTGGACCCGATTTTGATCCGGCAACTCTCCGAGGAACTGCTCCCCAAGAGTCCGATTCATCTCCCGCGGCTTAGCACCCACCCGCAGAAAAAGGCGCTGGTCCCGTTGATCGGACTCGAAACCGGTTCTGTGCGCATGGCCCGGCAGATCATGCCCAGCAAGGCCATTCCATTTTCCATTGACGACTGGCCCAGCGTAGTTCTCGAAGGGCTGCGCGTGGCCAACCAGAACAATTGGTTTCCCATGATGACGCTGATCGTTGGCAACCCGGGTGAAACCGATCAGGACGTTCGGGACACGCTCGATCTCGTCTACGAAATGGAGCGCCTTGGACTGTTTGCGTTTCTAGTGCCGTCGATTTTCACGCCACTGCACGACACGCGGATGGAGCATCAAACCGGAGTAACCCAAACCCGCCAGCTTAGCGCGCTGCAATGGCAGCTCATGATGAAGTGCTGGAAGCACAACCTGCGCCCCGGGCAGTACAGTTGGTGGGGCCCGATAGCCTGGCGCGCGGGAGCATTGCTCATGTGGCTTTACCGCCTGCGCGGGCTCAACGGCCCTAATTTCACCTGGCCACTGATGATGTTCGCAGGGGTCGCTCCCGAAGGACTCCTGCAAAGGATCGGTAAGATTCATGTGGGCACCCCGCTGGTCACCAAGAACCGTCGGCAATTGATTGCTTCCCTGCGACCGAACTATTGGAAACACTTGCGGGCCGATAATGGGGACTTGCCAGACGGCTGGAGGAGTTTCAAAGACGACGCTGCTGATGACGCTCTACGCCACCGGCATGCGACGCAGCGAACTGGCTCGTCTCAAAGTCAGCGATATCGATAGCCAGCGGATGATCATGCGCGTGGTGGAAGGCAAGGGCAGCAAGGATCGTGACTTGCCTTTGAGTCCAACCCTGTTGGAAACCCTGCGCGAGTACTCCTCGGTCGCAAGAACCGAGACTTCATGTGAGTCTCCCTGCAGGACTCGCCCAGCGAGTAGCGATTCGATGAACAGCCCGGGGACGCTTTCATTCTCAGTAATTATCGCCAGGGAACATCGATCTGCCAGATCTCTTCCGCTCGCGGCACTCCAGCGGAGCCAAGGTTTGAGACGTAGAGTTTCCCGTCCGCCACAAAGGTCATGGCAGACGGGAAGCTGAGAGCCGTCGCGATGTCACTAATCGCCGTCCAACCGGATGATCGTAGACGTTGCTATCCAGGCATGAACGAGAACCGCGGACTCACCGCGGCAGCGAAGCGTCTACGGGATGCACTCCTCAATCTCAGTCAGCAGGCACAACGACCTTTAAGACTTGCCCTGCTCCCACGGGAGGAGGGCCGAATCCCAAGTTCGAGACATACAGGTTTCCATCCGGACCGAAAGTCATTGCGGTCGGCAACGACAACCCGGTTGCAATTTCCGTGTAATTGTTCTTGCCATCAACGCGCAGGATCTTTCCCGTGCCCGGCGTGGGGAACTGGTTGCCCGTCGTATTCTCGAGCACGTAGAGGCGGCCTTTTTTGTCAAACGCCAGCCCCACGATGTCGCTGAGGTTGATGAAGACCGTGGTCAGCTCACCCAGAGGCGTGATCTTCATGACTTTCGACGAACCATCCTTGATGGGGAACGTGTCCAAGTTTCCGACGAAAAAGTCTCCATCATGGAAAGCCAGTGCAGTAGGCACGATGTGGCCTTGAATTCGCGAGATGTCGGCGATTCTTTGGATGAATGCACCGGGCCAGATGGCATCGAGTTCGCCATGATTCGGTTCGATCGCGAACAAGACTCCATATGCCTCGACCATGCCGTACCACGTGCCATCAGGCTCAAAGTCGCCCGGATTGGGATTGGCGACTGGGTTATTTTTCAGGAACCGTGAGAGATTGGAAACCATCGTAGTGCTGCCATCCGGATTCACGCGGAGCACTCCGTTACTGGTTCCAGCCAGTCCATGAGAACACCCTCCTCCCGCCAAGAGCGCGTATAGCGTATGGCCGATGAATGCCACGTCGGCAACTCCGCTTACCAGATTGCCTTGAGCGGCTGATGTTTGGTCCGACGGGAGGTGATCTGCCACCGTTGTCACGGTGCCCTCCGCGGTGACCTTCGAAATCCGTCCGGTAAATCCGCCAGTATAGGGTCCGACTGGCGAGGGCACTTGTGTGCAAATCCCCTGGGTCGATGTCGTGCCGCCCGCTCCGCCCTCGGCCACATAAAGATTCCCGTCTGGGCCAAACCTCAGCCCGCGAGGATTATTGAAGCCACTGACGAAAACGGACACGTTTCCCGATTGCGCCCACAGTCCCTGCATGAGACAAAAGCTAATCCCCAGCAAGGCAAAGGACCTTTTCACACCCCACTTGCTGTTCATGATATTTCTCCTCTCGAAAAAATCTTTTCGTTTGATTGCTCACCGCCGACCTGCCGACCTTTCCGCAACCCCCGATCCCTCTTTGGCCTCTTCGACAGTCGCTGAGCACCGGGACTATCCTCGACACTGGCCACAGGTGCAATGCACGCCACCTCGCCAGTAGCTCATCTAGAGGTCGCCACGCAAACACTTCCCCGCATGAGGCTTAGGTACATCTGCTGTCCACGCGTTGAGAAACTACGTTGGGCTTTTTGCGCTCTCTGGTAGCATGTTCCTCACTAGGTGACCCCGCTCGCAGGCCTGGTCTCGGTGGCAAGATGGCGCAAGAGCTTCCAGTTGCACATCTAATCCGTTTTGGCCCCTACGCCGCCGATCTCCGTTCCAGAGAACTTTACAAGTCCGGTATAAAGCTGAAGTTGCGCGACCAGTCGTTCCAAGTACTGGTCATGCTTTTAGAACATCCGGGAGAAGTAGTGAGCCGCGAGCAACTCCGCCAGAAGCTGTGGCCCGACGAGACTTTTGTAGATTTCGACCACGGGGTGAACGCGGCCGTCGAAAGACTCCGTCGCTGCCTGGGCGATTCCGCCGCGACGCCCGCCTTCATCGAAACGTTATCCCGCCGCGGTTATCGTTTCATCGCGGCACTAGACTCATCGCAACCGGAGTCTCTCCCCGAACCCCTGAAAGGGGCGCCAAAAGGAGTCCCGAAAGACCCCGGGATGGCCGTCCCGGCGAACCCTCGCCGCACTATCTTCCCGATTTCCACAGTCGTACTAGCAACCCTGGTCCTTCTTTTCTTTGTCGGTGCGCGATGGAGGCGATCCCGTGGTGCCGGCACACCCTCCGTGCATCAGACCATGCTGGCTATCTTGCCGTTCGAAGATCTTAGCGGAGATCCAAATGAAGACTATTTCAGCGACGGACTCACCGAAGAACTCATCACTCAACTCGGGGCATTGAGCCCAGACCAGTTGGGTGTGATCGCACGCACGACCTCCATGGCCTACAAGCGCACCTCCAAGAGCGTGCTGCAGATTGCAGGGGAACTGCGCGTGGACTACATACTGGAGAGCAGCGTTCGGCGCGATGGGGACCAGATGCGCATTAGCGTCCAACTCATACGCACAAGAGATCAGGTACATGTATGGGCAGACAGCTATGACCGCCAAATCAGTCATTCCATTGCTTTACAGGAAGAGGTGGCGAAGGCGATAGCTGCGCAGATCAAGATAAAACTCGGTCCAGCTCACAGTGGCCCATCCAGCCCGCGTGCTCTTGATCAGCAAGCGAACGAAGCCTACTTGCGCGGACGCTATTTTCAGAACCAATTCACTGTCGCAGGTTACGGGAAGGCGATCGCCTATTTTCAGCAAGCCATCGATCGCGACCCCAGCTTCGCGGAAGCCTATTCGGGACTGGCGGACTCCTATCATTTCCTCGTCGTTACGGATGCAATGTCAACCCAGGACGGCGAATCCAAGGCGCTGGACGCTGCCCGTCAAGCCGTAGCTCTGGGCGAAGGGCTGGCAGAATCACATAGTGCGCTGGGTGGTGTCATGGTGGGCCTATGTAACTGGTCCCAAGCAGAGGCTGAGCTCAAGCGTGCTGTCGAGTTGAATCCGAGCTACTCCACCGAGCACCGCATCTACGCGGCACTCCTCGTGACACTAAAGCGGCATGATGAAGCTTGGGAACAGATCAACCAGGCTATGCGGCTTGACCCGCTCTCCATGCCCAACAATGCCGAGGTCGTGCGAACGCTTTACTATGCTCGTGACTATGATCGAGCCATCGAGCAAGCCAAGAAAGCCTTCCAGCTTGATCCCGACTACTATCGGACACATTTCTGGCTGGCGCGGGTCTATGCACAGAAACGAATGTCCGAAGAGGCGATCGCAGAGTCAGAGAAAGTCCTGCAGACAATGCCGGACAGCAGCGTTGCGTTGACAGAGCTTGCTTACAGTCTTGCGGCCGGAGGCCGCCAGCCCGAGGCGCGAAGGATTCTCCAGCATTTGGAGGAAAAATCGAAGCGCGATTTCGTCCCCGCTTACAACTTCGCTGTCGTTCACCTTGCTCTCAACGAGCAAGACAAAGCTCTGTACTTTCTGCAAAGGGCCTATGAGGAACGGGATTGGGCATTGATGGTTCTTGCGGTCGAACCCCGCTTAGATTCGTTGCGCTCTGATCGGCGCTTTCAGGAGTTGGTGCGCCAGGTCGGTCTGCAACCGTAGCGCCACGTTCTTGGGTGTCGAGAAGTCTGCGTGGGATCTGGCGATCGATCGATTGGGTCGTCCCGCTGGTTCCGGTCGGATGACGCTAGTGCTTTTTCGGAGGCGCGCCCTTGGTGAGCAGGATGGAGTGGGACAGAGGATTGGGGCGCGCGTTCGAAAAAGCCGTCAGACGGAAGCCGCGGGCGCGGCGGACGCGGTCCTTGTGCAAATTGAATGAAGCGAGGGAGAGGTGTTGCGGTTGACGGGAGTCGGCACGGAGGCGGAGGAGTTTTTAATTGGGCGGAGGAGGGGGCAGGCAAGCGTGTGGCAGCGGGAATCGATGGTCGAAGATGGTGTGAAACAGAGAGCGGAGTAAGGATCGGATTGGAAGTAGGACGGACTGGGGCGGAGCGCGGTGAACCGTGCGGAGTTTGCGACTTGGGGGGAGCCGTTTCACGGCGCAGTCGTCCCTGGTGGAGAACGGAGTTGGAGTTGATCAGCAGTCAGTCGTTCGACCGCCATCGGTCCGCCACACCTGGGGCAAACCCAAAGCGGGTCCGATTCCTGGGTGGTAGAGGTTTCCGGTTCTATCTGTGATGGAACTGTGTCCAGTGCTGCGAAGCATAGCGGTAGGAGCGTGGAGCGTCACCGATTGGCAAGGAAGCCGAAGTGGCGGATGCGAACAAAGCCGTTGGGGAGCAGGTGCAGCAGGAATCGGCGCAAGAACTCATCTAGCGAAGGGGTCATCAGTTTCTGCTCATTGTGGTGAGCAGAATCTCTGCATCTCGCGCACCTTTGCGCGGCTCGCTCCAGCCATATCCCGCGCGATCATATGAGCAAACCTGCGTTATTTGCGAAGCCCAGGCTGCACCTTTCGCCGCAGCAACCAAGGAGCGCTAGACGCAGCCTCCATGACGACTGCGGGTGAACCTGAGCCCGAGCAATCTATGTGCATCTGCAGTCCCTCGACAGTATAGAAATTGCCAGGGACGGGATTACGCTGATGCTGCCACGTCGTCGCAGCCAGATTCCAGAGCGAGAGCGTCAGTAGAAGCAATACGCAGATTGCCGCACTTATAGCAGCAAGACGTGCGGCACCTCGACCGAACGGGCCGCGCCCCGCCTGAATCGGCTGTGCCTGCGATTTCATGAGATAGTCTAAATGACGGGCAATCCTGAAGTTGACTGTTGTAACCACGCCCTAGAAGCGCTCATTGAGGGGTTTTGAGCGTAATGGGGAGTACGCCAGCTAAGGGTTAGGCCCCTGCAGCGGGCTTGCGGGTCCGCGGGAAATCGACAATCAGAATCGCAAAATCGGACCAGCGAAAACTTCACCCTGAGAACTCGCCGTGCCGCCGACGTGAACAAGGCAACCTGAGCCACAAATAAAAGCCACGTGCGGGTCTACAAAAACGGGCACCCATTCCGCTTGTATCTTGAAGCCGAGATGGCGACTGGCATAAAGCCTGATCCCACCTCCGATTCCAAACGAAAAACGAGTGAAGTTAATGTTCGTATCACCGGAGACATGTGTGGCCCCAATGCTGGCGATTACGAACGGTTTCGCCCAAGAGGGCCAGTCTTCCACCAGGGGTTCGTGGCTGAAGTCTCCATGATACTGACCAAGAATCACGCGTTGCCGGGGAGGTTGGGGCGTGATCTCCTCTGCGTGAACATAGGAGTCTTGCCTGGCCCAGCGTATTTCGATCAAGTCCTCCTCTGCACGGAGGCGCACGCCAAACGAAACTCCGTAACTCGGACTAGCGTCGAGCACAGCGCGAGGGTTCATCCCCGTGACGTGAGGCTCAACCGGAAAGCTCATGCTGGTGCGATAACCTAGGAATGCAGTGACATCAAAACGCAGCGGCTTTGGATCAGGTTGCTGCTGTGCGGCGAGCGTCAGCGCGAAGAGCAGAGTCATGCTCACAAGAAACACATCGATTGTTTTCTTAGCCAATTCTGTGTCCCCGCTGACGATACGCTCATACCGTAGCACTGGGGCATAACGGATGAAATTAGCCATAGCACTCATTGAGAATTGACCGGACTTGGGCGAATGAGTTCTGTGGCGATAGAGCGCCAGAGATGGCCCGCTTGCGGCGTCCGATTCAGAAAGGGTTTCTCATGATCGCACGGGACTGCCGTGCTTATCGGCGAACCAAGGTCGCCGGATCCAGTTCGTAACCCTCGTCGGCAACGGCTTTCTCGATGGCCGACCGTAGTGTCTGCTCATCAGCATTCTTCGGTAAAGTACAGTGCCGCCGTATGACTTCCTCGCCAGCTTCAATCTTGAGCAGCCAGCTAGACTTGCTCGCATCCCATGAGACTTCCACATGATCCGCATGCATGAATTTCCTCCACAAACCACCTTAGACGATTGTAGTTCAGGCATTCCTGCCACGAACTGTGTCCGCCGAGACTCCAGATCCGCTTGCGCGACCACCGTCACAGACGGGGCGCCCCATTGTTGCGGTACGGGCCAAATGCGCTCATTGAAGAGTTTAAGAGTTTTGAGTGCTACGGAGATTATCGCCAACTGACATAGGGGCTTCGAGTGAGATTTTGTGGATTTCCTCGGCCCGCGAGATCGTCGCGCGTTGCCCTCATCCTAGGGATTTCCCTAGTGGCAAAGTGCCACGCATTGGACTTGAATAATTCAAGGTAGCTATCTGATTAGTACGTCCCGTCTCTCCGAAGAGCAGTTCCCACCCTGGGACGCAGCACCCCCTGAGGCGAAACGACCAGAGTTTCCGGGAAATTGGCTTCCCGTCCTACAAATTTATCTTTTGGATGTCAGTCGTAAAACGCCTCAGTATCTCGGTTCTGATTCTATGTGCGTGCTTCGTGTCCTTGGCACGGGGCCAGCAGCCAGCGGGCAAGTGGACCGAACGGATACATTGGATGGAATTCGAAAGCGAGAGAACAGACACACCGTGACGACCGAATCCAAACCAGAAAACAGAAAGAAGTGGGAGCATAAAACATGAGCACACCAGCCAAGCAGGACGGGTCGTTCCCGGCGTTGCCCGAGGAATCAGCAATCCCATCAACGATCAACCGCCGGTCTTTCATCATGCGCAATGCCGTCATCGGGGCGGCGGCAGTAATGACCGGTCGCGTCTGGACGCCCGAAGCGCGCGCCCAGCAGGCCGAAAAGGAAGCGGCGGCGAGGTCTCCGTTGCCTCCCCTAGATTCCACGTCGATGTCGCAAGATTTGGATGTCGTGAAAAGATCCAACGGTCCAGTGATGACTGTGATCGAGGAATTCTATAAGGTGGGTCCGGGTCCCTCGAGTTCGCACACGATCGGGCCGATGCGTATCACGTACGACTTCTATCAGCGGTGCACGAAGCTGCCGGCCGACCAGCTCGCGCAGGCGACGGGCCTCAAGGTCCACCTGTTTGGCAGCTTGAGCGCTACGGGCAAGGGCCACGGCACCGAGCGCGCCTCGTTGGCGGGCCTGCTGGGCAAGGAGCCGGCCACCGTTGACCCGCTGTTCCTCGACGAGATGAAAGCAAAGCCGGACCAATCGTATTCGGTAAAGCTCGGCGAAAAGACCTTCACTCTATCGCTGGCTGACATCATCTACGACACACCCAAAGGCGATTTCCCGCACCCCAACACCATGATCTGTAAGCTCATAGGCGGAGACAAGTCCGTCTACGAACTGGAGTACTATTCGCCCGGCGGAGGATTCTACGAGTGGAAGGGCTACACGCCGCCGAAAAAGGGGCAGCCGAAATATCGGTACGGGACGATGAAGGAACTGCGGCAGCACGCGGAGAAAAACAATCTCTCGATCGCGCAAGTCATCATGGCGAATGAGGTTGCTGTGTCAGGCAAGACGGAAGAGCAAATCAACTCGTTTCTGGACAAAATCGCAAATGCGATGCTCGCGACAGTGAAGGCCGGGCTAGCGGTGAAGGAAGGCGCTTTGCCCGGTCCGATCAAACTACAATCGAAGGCGGCGACCGTTTGGCAGCGCGCCCAGGATGACAAATACGAGGCTGATCGCGCAGTGGCGCTCTTGTCCGCGTGCGCGCTGGCCGCTTCGGAAGAAAATGCGCGCGGCCATTTGGTCATTACTGCCCCGACAGGTGGTTCGGCTGGTGTGATGCCCGCAATTGTTTATGGTTTAACCCAAACCAAACGAGCCCTGCCTCAGGAAAAGGTTCGGCAAGGTTTGCTCGGCGGCGCCGCCATTGGCTATTTGTGCAAACACAATGCTACTCTTTCCGGCGCCGAAGGTGGTTGTCAGTCCGAGATCGGCGTCGCTTCAGCGATGTCGGCTGCGTTCATTGCTTCAGCGATGGACGCCTCACCTCTAGTGACGGAGAACGCTGCCGAATCAGCGCTGGAACATCACCTGGGCATGACGTGCGATCCGGTCGCCGGCTATGTGCAGGTCCCGTGCATCGAACGTTGCGCGTTCGGCGCGGTCAAGGCCTGGACCGCCTACCTGATTGCGACGAACGAGATCGCATCACGGCATCGTGTTGACCTCGACACGACGATCACGACCCTCGCCGATACCGGCAAGGACATGAGCACAAGGTACAAGGAGACGAGCGAAGCCGGGCTGGCCGCGAACCTTGTGCTTTGCTAAAGCCAAAACGAAATTCACCGGGAGGCGCGTCCCCAAACCATAAATAATTCTCTGGTCCTGACCTTCGCACTCTGCGTCCCATATGATTGCGTAGGAGTTTGTCGTAGCGGATTACGACACAGGTCCTCCCTTTCGTCGCTTTGACAACATCATCGTGGGATGCACCACGAACGGTAAGGCTAGTATAGAAATTTCCCACGTCAGTTTTCTCTGATGGTTACTGAAGCGCATTCTCACCCTTGATTTGAAACAATCCTATGCGATTGTTCTGAGAATCCACCACGTACAAGGAACGGCCTGCGTCAACCCACATGCTGGATGGATGGCTGAAGTCCACGCCTCTGACCGTGCTGGGGTCAAACGTGTACAGCCTTTGCCCTTCCTGACCAAGGACCTGAATCTGGTTAAGACTCGAATCGCTGACATAGATATTGCCCCGGTTGACGACAGCCAATCGGGTGTCACGGTCCGCATAGCCTAAGTTGATGGCGCGGAGGAACTGGCCCCCACTATCAAAAACCTGAATGCGTGTGTTGCCTGCATCGAGCACGAATAGTTCGTTACCGGCTACGACTATCTCGCTCGGGAGCCGGAACTCACCAGGACCGTTACCGCCGCCACGGTTGCCGAGCTTGCGAATCAGCTTTCCCCGCTCGTCCATAACAAAGATCATCTGCCCTTGCCGATCGCACACGTAGATGCGTCGCCCAGCTCTATCGATTGCAATCCCTGCCGGGTTATCGAAGTACGATTCTCCCCCTCTCAGTTTCCCTAGGTAACGGCGGAACTTTCCTGCCGAATCGTAGACGAGTACGGTTCTACTGGCTTGGTCGACGACGTATAGGTTGTCTTGACCGTCCAGGGCGAGCGAAACGGGAATGTGCAGACGGTCGCCACCTCGATCTAAGCGCTCGTATTTCGAGCGAACAAAGTCGAAGATATGCACGGTGTGAGCGCCGGGATCGGCGACGAAGACACGGTGCCTCGAGTCTGTCGTGACAGCGGACGGTGAACGCATCGCTTCCACTCGAGCTTCAGGTTCCGCAGGCCCCGCGATGATGTCAAGAGTTCGGTTCAGAACAGGGTGTTCCGGTCGTACGTCATCAGCCGACGAAAATACGCGCACAAAACTGAGGGTCGCGGAATCCTTTAGGACAATCGTTTGCGCTGCTTGCGAGGAAGTTGCAAACGTCCCGTTCCAAGCTGCCGTGGGGCCCGGCACGACGCAAAGAACGAGCAGTCCCGAAACAAGAACTGCAAGACAACGTTTTCTCCAGGGTCGATGCGAAAACATGCTCCGCCTTACTGAAAAGCACTCGCTCTCATCAATGCGCAATCAAAGCAATTCTTGCACGTCTCGCCGGTTCGTTGAAAGTCCTTCGTCAAAACCCCTGCAACAGCCACGACCATAGTCCCCCTTTTGCATCAGTATTCACGGTGGGAGGGAGTCCGTGAAATCCAGTTTCTTCAAGAACACGCGCCGGAAGTCGGTTATATTTACAGACAATTTATGTGCCTTTGATATTCGATTAACCATAGACCTGCATCCTTGGATGATTCCGTGAGACCGTTCTGGAGGATGCCATGAAACACTTTCGAACCCTTTTGACATTTAGCCTAGCAATGCTGTTGCTGCTTAGCCTGACTCCCATCAACGCCAATTCCCAAATGAGCAAGGTCAAGACGGTGTGGGTGATCCTGATGGAAAATCACAACTGGACGGGCAACAATTCTGGGGCTGCATTTGGCGACCCAGATCTCAAGGGCAGCCTCTTAGCCCCGTATGTCAATGGGACTCTGCTTGATTCATCAGCTCATGCCGAGCAGTATTTCAATCCTCCGGGCAACCATCCCAGCCAGCCGAATTATCTCTGGCTGGAAGCCGGAACCAACTTCGGCGTTTTCGCCGATACCCAGCCTGGCCAGCCCCAACTCAACACCCACTTCCATCTAACGAGACTTCTTCAGGACGCCGGTATCTCGTGGACCGCTTACGCGGAACCTGACTTTGGCAGTCCTGTGTTCGACAACTGCCCACTGGATTTCACTTTCTTGGATGTTGAGCATCTGGCCTTTGTCTATTTCAATGATGTGAACCATGGATTGAATCCGAAGTCAGCCGAGTGCATCGCGCACGTCCGGCCCTATTACCAACTGGCAACGGATCTGGCCAACCAGACCTCGGCGCGATACAACTTCATTACGCCTAACGTGTGCCATGACGGGCACGAGGGAATCTCTCCTTGTGATGCGCTTGAAAGCAAAAATAATACGTTGCGAGGAGACACCTGGCTTAAGCAGAATGTGCCAATGATTTTGGAGTCTGAAGAATACAAGCAAGGTGGTGCCCTGTTCATCATCTGGGATGAAGCCGAAGACAGCGGCGAGTTCAGCGACGGGCCCATTGGCATGTTCTTGCTTTCGCCATTTGCCAAGGGAGGAGGTAAAAGAGCTTACAGCAATAGCATTCACTACGACCACAGTTCTACGCTGAAAACGTTGCAGGAAATCTTTCAGGTCGGACCGCTTCTGGGTGCTGCGGCGGACCCAGAAACAATCGATTTGAGCGATCTCTTCAAGCGGTGACGGGTAGCTCGATTTGGCAAACGCTACTCACTCATCCTATGAAAAGGGATGTCAAGTAAAAAAGATTCTCCCCGCCCCTCTGAGAGATGCGGGCGTGGTGACTTACATCCAGCCCCACCTCATTCCTCACCTCATTCTTAGAGAGGGGTTATTGGTTTGGTCGCTTTGGCTCGCCGCACTTTTCCGCGGCGATGCCAACCCCAGTTGCTTGTCCCAACTCGACGGTTTCATGAAGTCAGTGGCGCACGACGCCGTTCGGTTACGAAGCTACGCAAGCTAAACGTTGGCTTAAGTGCCAACCATGATCCTATGTGAGGCTCGAGGCCTACAGCTTTTTTCGGTTATCCGAGGGGGCATAGGATTGACCCGGAGACTCGGTGCTGGACTACAGCACACAGAGTGCCTGAATGAGCGAATGGATACTCTCCCTCGAACCGGAGCATCGCAAGAACCGATTGGCTACCACCGAGGCATGAACACCTGGGAGATCACCTGGGTTCTATTCGATGCTCAAGCTGCTTGCGTCTTCAGTTGTTCGACGTCGAAACGTTCCTCCTTTTTCCAAAGTGTTAAGGTAATGGCCGCGATCTTGCGCGCCAGTGTCAGACGCGCCATCTCCGGCTTCATCCCCTTGGCTAGCAAACTCGTGTAGAAATCGTGGAACGGTCCCTTGCCACAGCTGGCCCGGGTGGCCGCACTCTTGAAGATCTCTTTCATCTCATGGTTGTGATTTCGATTCGAATCAATCACATAATGCCCATCATTTTGTTGGGACCGTAACGATCTACTACCGTTGGCATCCGCTCTTCGGTCGGTCGCTGCGTGTTTGTAGGCGCGAGAAAAAGCGACGTGGCGAATACATTTTTTACCAGCTTCCTGACGGTACGATTTGTTCTTTGCCGGCCTGGATGTTCAGTCCGGCGGAGTGTGCTCAGTTCTCCCTCGGTTCTCCCCTGATTGCCGTAGAAGCGCTCGTGCAGCTACGCGATGTGCTCGACGCTTTGCAAGTTCCCTCCGGTTGCGATAAAGCTTCGCTAAAGCCATTCCCCAAAGGAGGGAGTAAATGAAGCGATCCCACAAACCACTCGACCTGCAGATGAACCTATCACTCCTGGGCATACCAGCGACAACCGTTCCTGACGACCGGCGAAGAGAACTGGCACAGGCACTCATGGAGCTACTGATCAGCGCGCTACGCGAAGGCGTTGAGCAACAAAACAACGGAGGCGAAGATGAATCCGAAGCTCACTCCTGATCGTCTTCATCGGCGCGCCATTGTTTACATTCGCCAGTCCACACCTGGCCAATTGATCCATAACCAGGAGAGCCAGCGCCGTCAGTACGGCCTGGTGAATCAAGCTCGTGAGTTAGGTTTTTCCGAGGTCATTGTGATTGACGACGATCTCGGACGTACCGGATCCGGCTTGGTCGAGCGCCCTGGATTCCAACGTTTGGTCGCTGAAGTCTGCACCGGAGAGGTGGGCGCCATCTTCTGCATCGAGGCTTCGCGATTGGCACGCAACGGTCGCGACTGGCACCATCTGATTGAGTTATGCGGAATGGTGGATGCTGTCGTTGTGGATCCGGACGGGGTGTACGATCCGGGCATCATTAACGATAGGTTATTGCTAGGTTTAAAAGGTACGATGAGCGAGTTCGAGTTGAACTTGCTTCGGCAGCGGTCTGCGGAGGCAATTCGCGCTAAGGCTTGCCGCGGCGAACTGCAGCATCTCCTGCCCATCGGTTTCCGTTGGAGTGCGGATGGCAAAACCGAAAAGGATCCGGATCATCGCGTGCAGCAAGCCATTCAGTTGGTTTTCCGTAAGATGACCGAGTTGGGGAGTGTGCGGCAAGTCCTGTTGTGGTTTCGGGAAGAGAATGTCTCTCTGCCGGCCTACCCACGGGATCGTGGCCAGTCCGGTATAGTCTGGAAAGTACCCGTCTATCACAGTATTCTCGGGATTCTCACCAACCCCATTTATGCCGGGGCTTACGCCTACGGTAAGACAGAAATGCGGATCGCTATCGTCAACGGCCGCGCACGCAAAACAGCTGGCCATCACAAAGAGCGACACGCGTGGATGGTCTTGATTCGGGAGCACCATCTCGGTTACGTTTCTTGGGAAGAGTATGAACGCAACCAAGCGATGATCGCCGCCAATACTTACATGAGGTCCGGAATGGAGCCGAAGACTGGCCGGGGTGGTCGAGGTTTGCTCGCCGGTATGCTTCGGTGTCGAAGATGCGGACGAATGCTGCATGTGAACTACAGTGGTCTGCGAGGGGCTGTGCTTCGCTACGAATGCCACGCTACGCATATCCTGCGGCGGTGCATTTCGTTTGGCGGTTTGCGCATTGACGAGGCAGTGGCGAATGAGGTGCTGGGCACGATCAGCGGAAACGCGGTTGAGGCGGCACTCGAAGCTGTGCAGCAGATACACCATCAACGACAGGAGCAGCGCCAGGCGTTCGAGTTAGAGCTGGAACAGGCACGTTACGAAGCTCGATTAGCAGCTCGGCGATACGATGCTGTCGATCCCGATCAGCGATTGGTTGCGGCGGAGCTGGAGGCTCGATGGAACGCCGCTTTGCAGAAGGTGCGGGAACTTGAAGACAAGCTGCAGGAGTTCGATCTCGGGATTAAGTCTGTACCGATGCCGAACAAGGAAGTTCTCCTGAGCTTAGCGCAAGATCTACCAGCCGTCTGGAACTCACCGTCTACCGACATGCGGTTGAAGCAACGAATCGTACATATTCTGATCCAGGAAATTGTCGCTGACGTGGATGATGAAGACAGAGAAGTCGTTTTGTTAATTCACTGGTTTGGAGGTCGTCATTCGGAACTTCGCGTGAAGAAATCCGATGCAGGCAGACACCGGTGGTGTACTAGCATCGAGGCCATTGACGTCATTCGAAAAATGGCCGCCAGGTTTCCCGACAAACAGATTGCGACCACGCTTAATCGGCTTCGGCTCCAGACCGGAACCGGCAACACCTGGAATGACAAAAGGGTTCGCTCTGCGCGCTACAATAACCATCTGCCGATCTTCGATCCTTCTGATTATAAGAATAGTAGCGTCATAACTTTGCAGGAAGCAGCACAACGCCTGAATGTAAGCCCGACGTGCGTACGGCGCATGATTGCCCAGAAACAGCTGCCCGCTAGTCAAGTCGTTCGGTTTGCACCATGGGAGATTCCAGGGGAAGCACTGGAGTCGGAGGTGGTGCGAAAGGCGATTACCAATATCAAGAACCGTGTTCGCAACAACCCACAAACTCAGGACGCCAGCGAACAACAGCCAATCTTTTCACAGAGTTATTGAGGTGCAGCACAATGTCGCAGGATCATTCAGCCCACGAACCTGCTGGGGTTTCTTGGAGCGTTGCACTTGTCCGCTCACAAAGCGGTATTGCGCACTGTCGTGGGTCTCAATGCCCAGGCCGCTGTAGGTCCAGAGTTGCCGCTTGCTGCGGAACCGGTGCGGGGTTTGCATCAGCCCGATCAAACGGGCGGCTCGAATCGGACCGATGCAGGGAATCTGGCGCAGCAGTTTCGCAGCTTTATGTTTCCGGCTCTCCGCCAAAAACTCGGGTCGCACCTCGCGCCGCAAGGCCTGCAATCCATCCAGCTGTTGATAGAGCAGCTCGGCGCGGCGCCGCACCCCGGCTTGTGGGAGCTTGCTTAACCATTCCTCCCGAGCGCGTGCAGCATAGACCTGGGTTCCGCCACAAGGAATGCCCCAGCCGCGATACAGTGCCTTCAGGCGATTCATCACGCGTGTCAAATCTTTGCTGATGGTCTGATAACTGCGCCCCAACTCGCGTAGCGTCCGTAGTCCGTTTTCCCCGTGGTAGACCGGTCGCAGCATCCCGGTGCGTAACAAGTTGGCCAGCTTCTGCGCATCCACCTTGTCGCTCTTGCTGCCCTCCTTTAACAAGGCATTGCGCCGCGGATTGCACACCACAATGTGCGGTACATGCGGCTGCAGCAGATCATACAGCCAGGCCGCCCAGGTGCCTTCTTCCCAGGTCACATG
>CAWHSR010000055.1:0-73572 GCA_963832015.1 uncultured Acidobacteriaceae bacterium | reverse complement strand
CGGAGCTTGGTGCAGTTCAGGTGGACCGTTCATAAGGCAATCCCATTTGATCACCGCTTGGGTCGAAACGGCACTTAGCGACGATGAGAGTGATGTCGTCCAGCTGTTCGTGCGGAGCGTAGCGACGCACTTCGTCGATCACTGCGGAAACCATGTCGCTGGACGAAAGGTCTCGATGGAGCTCGAGACAATTTAGCAGGCGTTGCTCACCGAACTCCTCACCGTCCGCACTGCCAGGCTCAGTGACACCGTCTGTATAAAGAGCCAGAGTGTCTCCTGCGAAGAGACTCGTTTCGCCAATTGAACATTCCCAGCACGGGAAGCGTCCTAGTACGGTGGCAGTAGACTCCAAACGTTCTAACTCTCCGCCAGCACGGACAATGAGCGCCGGCAGGTGTCCGCAGTTGGCATAGCGCAAGCGGCCGGTCTGATCGTTGTATTCTGAAAAGAAAAACGTAGCGTAGGCGTTCTCGGGAGTGTTTTCGCAGAACAGCCGATTAACGCTTTGCATGAGCTGGGCGGGTTCGTCGAATCCCATGGCACACTGGCTGCGAAGATTCGCCTGAAGATTCGCCATCAGTAGAGCCGCGCCGATTCCCTTACCGGCGACATCCCCGATTACCAGGCAAAGTCGTTCTCGACCTGTGGCAAGAAAATCGTAGTAGTCTCCGCCCACTTGACGAGCTTGCTGACATATCCCGGCATATTCCAGGGTCCTCAGAACGGGCAGATCTTGAGGAAAGAGCCTAGCTTGCACTTGCTTTGCGATGTCGAGCTCCTGGGCAACACGGCGCTCGGCTTCGTCTCGTTCTGCTGCGGCGCGCCGCTGAGCCTCGATCGCACGTGTTACGTCGTCAAAACTCACAAGTGAAAATGAATTGCCGTCGAGATCCTTGAAATGGGTAAATACTCCACCCCAAACAGGCGCCACAATCCCGGGCGGAATCGAGGTCTCGCTAACAGCCTTCACTCGCCTCAGTTTTGGCGTGGACAAGAACTTAACTCCGCGGCGCGACCATTCTCGGTAGCGTGCAATGACATCGTCAGTTACGAAGACGACATCGGTAGGTCGGCCGACCAACTGAGACAGCTTCGAGTCGGGCTTAGGAGCGATGAGCGCGAGCACTGCGTCCCCATCCGGAGGAGCGACGGCTAACCAGCGTTCGCCGGACTGAAGCACAGTATCCGCGACCAAGCGAAAGCCGAGTTGGTCGACGTAGAACCGTAAGCTCCGGTCCTGATCACGGACGAAGACCTTAATGCAGTGAATGCGAAGGATTTGATCCGGCGATGGCAATGGGTACGAAACCACTGCCGGGATTATAGCGGCAGATGCCCTGGGGATTGCCAAGTTGTCTTGAAATCGGCCTTGTGGGAAATTGAAGCTCGCTCCATTTGGGCTAGGCGTTGCCTGAGAGCCAATGACGTCCTATGCGGAAGTTATCCCAAGAGGGACACTGGATCAATCGGGGTTTCCGGCTAGCGTGTCGTGAGTTGTCCCAAAGTCGGCATGGGGGAAGTGTGAAGCCGAACGTCCTCGAAGCTCGCTTCTTAGGAGTTCGCAAATGTTTGGGGACCTTCCTGAGTAGCGGCGATTGAAGACGATCCAAACCACACGCCCAACCATGCCGTTCTTATTCTGAGCAGGCGACGGACGTATGTGACAGAATGGCCACCTGGAAAGACGAAACAGAGGCATGTGCTTCGGCGAGTGATGGATTGCGCGAATGCATCTCAAGGAAGACGACTAGATGGATTAGTTCGGCGACCGAGCCGTCCCGGCTACGTTTTCTTGGCTTCGCCAAGAATTCATCCGCTTTTCATCAGAACAGTTTAGGCTTTACAAGAGCGCCGCTTAGAATTCTGGAGAGCATCAATGGCCGGCACAACTGGAGTCCCAACACCGCTTTCACCCGAAGAACTGAGAAAGACGGACGCATACTGGCGTGCCTGCAACTATTTGTCGGCGGGCATGATTTATCTCCGCGCGAATCCCCTTCTGCGCGAACCACTGAAGCCTGAGCACATCAAAAATCGGCTCCTTGGTCATTGGGGCTCAGATCCCGGCCAATCGTTGATTTGGGTGCACTTGAATCGTCTCATCCGGAAGTATGACTTAAATGTCATGTATATCTCCGGCCCTGGCCACGGCGCGCCCGCGACGCTCGCCAACTGCTATCTTGAGGGGCATTATTCGGAAATCTATCCGGATAAGAGCTGTGACGAAGCGGGCATGCTCAAATTCTTCAAACAGTTTTCCTTTCCCGGAGGAATCGGCTCTCACTGCACACCGGAGACGCCAGGTTCGATTCATGAAGGTGGTGAGCTTGGGTACTCCATCTCACACGCCTACGGAGCAGCATTCGACAATCCTGGTCTCATTGTCGCCGTCGCGGTGGGAGACGGCGAGGCGGAGACCGGTCCGCTGGCTACTTCCTGGCATTCAAACAAATTCCTGAATCCCATTCGCGATGGGGCAGTTTTGCCAATACTTCATCTTAATGGTTACAAGATTGCAAATCCCACCATTCTCGCTCGCATCCCTCATGATGAATTGGAGTCTCTGTTAACCGGATACGGTCACAAACCATATTTCGTGGAGGGCCACGAGCCGTCCGCGATGCATCTCACCATGGCTTCAACCCTGGAGCAATGCATTCTCGAGATTCGTGCGCTGCAACAGCACGCTCGCTCTACAGGCGACACGGCGCGCCCGCGCTGGCCAATGATTGTGCTGCGTTCTCCGAAAGGTTGGACGGGACCAAAAGAAGTCGACGGCCACAAAGTGGAAGACTATTGGCGGGCGCACCAGGTTCCCGTCGTCGATCCCGCCACGAATCAGCGCAGTCTAAGAATCGTTGAAGACTGGATGCGCAGCTACAAACCCGAAGAACTCTTCGACGCCAAGGGAACGCTCGTGCCGGAACTGAGGGAACTGGCGCCTTCGGGCACGCGGCGGATCTCGGCGAATCCACACGCAAACGGTGGTGTGCTGCGCAAGGCGCTCGATCTGCCTGACTTTCGCGACTATGCCGTTCAGGTGAAGGCTCCCGGTGTCCTCTATGCGCCACCCACCGACGTGCTCGCGCACTTCCTTGCCGAAGTCATGCGGCGCAACATGAACTCCTTCCGTGTTTTCGGGCCGGACGAGACGGCCTCCAACCGGCTGACCGCGATCTATGCCGCTTCGAAGAAAACATGGCTTGCCGAATTCAAGCCGGAAGATGCCGACGGCGGCGAACTCGATGTCTTCGGACGCGTGATGGAGATGCTTAGCGAGCATACGCTCGAAGGCTGGTTCGAAGGCTATGTTCTGACCGGCCGTCACGGCTTTTTCTCAACCTACGAAGCTTTCGTACACATCATCGATTCGATGTTCAATCAGCATGCGAAATGGCTGGAGAAGGCGAAGAAAGAACTCGACTGGCGCGCGCCGGTGCCCTCCATCAACATCCTTATTACCTCGCTCGTCTGGCGCCAGGATCACAACGGCTTCACACATCAGGATCCAGGGTTTCTTGACGTGGTCACCAACAAGAGCGCCGATGTGGTCCGCATCTATTTGCCGCCCGATGCGAACTGCCTGCTCAGCGTCGCAGACCATTGCTTGCGTTCACGCGACTATGTCAACGTCATTGTTGCGGACAAGCAGGACCACCTTCAGTACCTCTCCATGGAAGAAGCCGTGGAGCACTGTACAAAGGGCATTGGCATCTGGGACTGGGCTTCGACGGACGATGGCTCGGAGCCCGATGTGGTGCTGGCCTGTGCAGGCGATATCGCGACGATGGAGTCAGTCGCCGCAGTCGCGATTTTGAAAAAGCGCTTCCCCGATTTGAAGATCCGCTTCATCAACGTCGTCGATCTTTTCCGCCTCATGCCAGAGAGCGAACATCCGCACGGACTCTCCGACCGCGACTTCGATTCTCTTTTCACCGCCAACAAGCCTGTCATCTTCAACTTCCATTCCTATGCGTCGCTCATCCACAAGCTCAGTTACCGGCGCAGGAACCATGACAACATTCATGTGCGCGGATACAAAGAAAAGGGCAATATCAACACGCCGCTCGAACTCGCCATTCTCAACCAGGTGGATCGGTTCAACCTCGCGATCGATGTTATTGATCGCGTTCCGCGCCTGCAACCGATCGGCGCGCACGTCAAAGAATGGCTGAAGGATCAGATCATCGAGAGTATCAATTACGCACACGCCGAAGGCATCGATAAAGCAGAAATCCGTAACTGGAAATGGCCCGGATAGGCATCGTGGAGAAATCGATCCCAAAAGACGATCTTATCCTTTCACTCAACAGCGGCTCGTCTTCGCTCAAGTTCGGGGTATACGGTTGCGGTGCCGGTGACAGTGATGAAAAACCGCTGCTGACCGGAAGCGCCGAGGGCATTGGACGTAGCAACGGTGCGTTACACATCCGTTCTTCCAATGGAAACGCACTGGTTGCGCGCGAATGTATCCACGAGTCGCAAAGCGACGCCCTTGCTGCTCTAGCCACGGAACTCCGGGACTATATTCACGCAGTGCCGATAGCCGTGGGCCATCGAGTCGTGCACGGCGGCCCGGAACTCCGCACGCACCAACTCATCACGCCGCAGGTCCTGGATCAGCTTCGCTCCGCCACGCATTTCGCGCCGCTGCACATCCCGCAGGCGCTCGCGCTCATCGCGTCAGCGCAATCGATCTTCCCCTCGGCGGCCCATTTCGCCTGTTTCGACGATGCTTTTCATAAGACCATCCCTGAAGTAGCGTCGCATTTTCCTATTCCGCAACGATATTTCGATGCCGGTGTCCGACGCTATGGTTTCCACGGCCTTTCTTATGAGTCGCTCGTGCATCACTTCGGAGCGCGGCTTCCAGGGCGAGCCATCTTCGCCCACCTGGGTAACGGAGCAAGCCTCTGCGCTCTTCGCAACGGAGTATCCGTCGACACCACGATGGGATTCACTCCCACAGGCGGCATCCCCATGGGTACGCGCTCCGGTGATCTCGACCCCGGCGTCTTTCTCTATCTTTTGCGTAATGAGAAACTCAGCATCGATGAGCTTGAGGGTCTCCTCAACCATCAGAGCGGCCTGTTCGCGCTCTCTTCCGGTGAGAGCGATGTGAAGGCTCTGGAAGAGAGGATTCGCATCAACGATCCCCGTGCCGCTCTTGCTCTGAACATCTTTGCCACCTCCGTGCGCAAAGTAATCGGCGCGTACTCGGCCCTCCTCGGTGGTATTGATCTGCTCGTCTTCACTGGCGGCATCGGAGAGCACAGCAATCACATTCGATCCTTAGCCGCCGACGGTCTCGAGTTCCTTGGCCTTACCACAGACAAGATCCAGATTGTCCCCGCAGAGGAAGAACTGCAAATCGCTCGTCACTGTCGCAGAATGCTGATCAAGACTTGCTAAGGTAGGCCTTCTAACAGTCCATCCGCGCGGTTTCTCGAAATCTAACGGGTCTGTAGATTGCGACTGTCACCCTCCCAATTCCTCGTGAAGTCGGCTAGGAAGTTTCACCAGCTCGGTACCGGGAAACGCCCTTGTATTGAAATGGCCTACATCCCTCGGAGAGACAACTAACCCGAGAGCACGCAGCGGTTGGAGGTCGTAACATTTTGGCAGGACTCTGAGACGTGGGTGAAACTAGAGTGCAAATCCGCGCCCATTCCAACGTCGCGATTTGTATTGCTGCCGCAGACACGAGTAAGATGCTTTTCCCGTGCCGACTCATGCATAGTCCGAGGAAGGTGACTCCATGAAAATATTTGCTCCGCTGCTTTTATCAGTTCTGTTGATCGCTGTCTTCCGTGAAAGTGGAGCTGCACAAGCAAGTTACGACCTGCACTCGCCAGACGGGCGAATCGAAATCAGGATTCGAACGACGGGACAGATTCGGTACGACGTTGTGCTCAAGGGCCGCGCGGTGCTTGAGAATTGCACTCTCACTCTTGACGTGGAGCATACGAAGCTTGGAGCGCAGCCGAAGGTGATGGATGCGAAGCCGCGTTCTTTCGATCAGGTTGTGGAGCCCGTCGTCCGGCAGAAATTCGCTAAAATTCGCGACTACTACAACGAATTGCGGCTGAGCATGGAGGGCGGATATGCAGTCGTGTTCCGCGCTTATAACGAGGGCGCAGCTTACCGCTTCGAAACCTCGATGGCAAAGGAGAAGGTGAAGATCTATGGGGAAGAATCGAGCTTTAACTTCGCCTCGAATTTCATGGTGTATTATCCGCAGGAAGACAGCTTCTTCTCGCACAATGAAAGAAAATATCTTCCCCAGCATTTGAGCGAGATAGCCCCAGAATTCCTTGCGACGCTGCCCGCAGTGGTCGATGTGGGAGAGGGCGCCAAGGTAGCAATCGCGGAATCGGATGTTGATTCCTATCCCGGCCTGTGGCTCAAGGGGACCAGCGGAAATGCGCTGGCGGCAACTTTCCCACCGTATCCGTTGAAGGAAAGTCTGACCCGTGATCGCGACTACAGGGTGGTGGAGAGCGCGGACTACATTGCGGTTACTGCGGGCGCCCGCACTTTTCCATGGCGGGTGATTGGCATCGCCGACCGGGATGGCGACCTGCTCACGAATCAAATCATCTACCTGCTCGAAAAGCCCTCGCAGGTGCAGGACACGTCCTGGATCAAACCAGGGAAGGTGGCTTGGGACTGGTGGAACTTCAACAATGTTTACGGCGTGGACTTCAAGGCCGGAGTCAACACAGAGACATATAAGTACTACATCGACTTTGCGGCGAAGTACGGTCTGCCTTACATCATTCTCGATGAAGGCTGGTACAAGTTGGGGAACGTGCTGGACGTGGTCCCGGAAATCAATATGGAGGAACTGACGGCCTATGCCAAGCAGAAGAATGTTGGGATGATTCTCTGGGTGGTATGGAAGACTCTGGACGACCAACTGATTCCGGCGCTCGATCAGTTTCAGAAGTGGGGCGTGAAGGGAATCAAAGTTGATTTTATGCAGCGCAGCGATCAGATCCTGATCGACTATTACTACAGAGTCAGCCGGGAATGCGCCAAGCGCAAAATGCTGGTGGATTTCCACGGCGACCAAAAACCGGCGACGATGACTCGCACCTGGCCTAACCTGATCAGCACGGAGGGAGTGCGGGGGATGGAGTGGAGCAAATGGAGCGCGGACTCTGAACCGAAGCACAATGTGACGCTCCCGTTCACGCGAATGTTTCTTGGTCCGATGGATTACACGCCCGGCGCGATGCGGAACGCGACCAAGTTGACCTTCGCCCCTATCTTCGGGCAGCCGATGGCGCTGGGAACGCGCTGCCACCAACTGGCCATGTATGTGGTCTTCGAGAGTCCACTGCAGATGCTGTCTGACAGCCCGTCAAACTACCTGCGTGAGCCGGAAGCTATGGAATTTCTCAGCGCGGTTCCAACCGAGTGGGACGAGACCAGAGTGCTCGATGCCCGCATCGCAGAATACGTCGCGGTCGCTCGAAGGAATGGCAAGGACTGGTACGTGGGAGCGATGACCGACTGGACCGCCAAGGAAACTGGAAATTGATCTGTCGTTCTTGCCGGATGGGAATTTCACGATGGAAGCTTACCAGGACGGCGTCAATGCTGATCGCTATGCCAGCGACTTCAAGAAGACAACTGTGCCGGTGAACAAGAATACTAAGTTAACGCTTCCGCTGGCAGGCGGCGGGGGATGGGCAGCACGAATCCATCAGTAGTCGGCGGAGTTCGGTAGGGCACGTACGGCGCCGGTGGAGATCCCACCATCCACGAGCAGAGTTTGTCCGGTGACGTAACGGCTCGATTCCGCAGCTAGAAAGACGACAGCTGCGTCCAGATCATCCGGCCGGCCCGGACGCTTGAGTGGGATGCGATCGCAAAGATACTCGACCCATTCCCTGTCTTCATAGAGAACCTTGTTCTGGTCGGTGCGAAACCAACCGGGAGCGAGACAGTTGACGGTGAGCCCGTGCTGACCCCAATCGTCCGCTAAACTCATGGTGAGTTGGCGAATGCCGCCCCGGCTCGCTCCATAGGGAGCCAGGCCGGCATAACCGGCAACACTTGTGACCGACCCGATGTTGATGATGCGTCCGTAACGCCGAGGGATCATGCGGCGCGCAACCGCTTGAGCGACAAAGAAACTTCCGCGCAGGTTTGTGTCGAGGATCAGGTTCCAGTCGTCCCAGGTCACTCCGAGCGCAGGCTTGCGAACGTTGCATCCTGCGTTGTTCACGAGAATGTCGAGATGGCCAAACTCGTCTTCCGCAGCACACGCCATTCGCTCAATGCTTTCCTGATTTCGCACATCCAGCTCAAGCGAGATCGCTCGACGGCCCATTGCTCTGATTTCCGCCTCAAATGCCTGGAGTGAATCGCGCGTGCGACTGGTCAGAACCAGATCGGCACCAGCCCTCGCTAGAGCGCGGGCGAACCCCTGGCCGAGTCCACGACTCGTCCCGGTGACGATCGCGACCCGCCCGCTGAGATCGAAGAGCGCTTGGCTGGCAGAGGTTTCGTTCACAAGTCTGTTCCGGGCGTGAGAACAACTTTCATCAGATTAGGCTCGTGCGCATACAACCGCTCAAACCATAGCGGACCTTCGCCGAGCGGTGCAACAGCACTGATGAGAGGATCGACTCGAATCGCTCCGCTGGATAAGAGCTGGATTGCTTTGGGATATTCCCCCGCTGATGCGCACGATCCCTGCAATCGAATTTGCCGCGTGACCACTTTTTGAAGAGGGATTGTGACTTCCGGCGAAATGTTTCCCACCAGGATGACGCTCCCGCCTTTGCTTACGCTATCGATTGCGCTACTTACTGTTTCAGTCTTGCCCACGGCTTCGACCGCCACATCGACGCCCGTTTCGTTTGTAAGTGCCGATATCTCCCGTGCGAGTTCTGCTCCGGAAGGCAGTGTCGCAGTAGCCCCAAGTTTTCGACTCAGTTGAAGGCGGGTAGCATTAACGTCGGTCACGAACACACGGGCACATCCGGCGACGCGAAGGGCTTGCTGCAGCAACAGCCCGATCGTACCCGCGCCGACCACAAGCGCAGTGCTGCCGGGAACGATCGGGAACAGAGAGACGGCATGAAGCGCGACCGCCACAGCTTCCAGAAGCGCGGCCTGCTCGAATGCAAACGCCTTCGGGAGTTGATAAACGATGCGCGCCGGAACTACGACAAACTCGGCAAACGCACCCGGGCGGCGGTAGTCTCCGCACGAAACGCCTAAGACCTCGCGGTGATCGCAAAGATTGACCTCTCCTCGACGGCAAGGCGGGCATTGGCCGCAATAAATGGTCGAATCAAAAGTGACTCGATCGCGTTCTGACAATCCGGTCACACCTGCGCCAACCACCGCGATTGTGCCGGCGGCTTCGTGTCCCATTACAATCGGCGGGATGCGGCGTCCTGAGGAGCCGTCGTAGCCATGCACATCGCTGCCGCAAATTCCACACGCTGCGACGCGAATCAGGACTTCATCCGGCGCGGGCGTAGGAACGGGGAGATCCGTCAATTCCAAGTGACGATATTGCGACAGCAGCAGAGCTTTCATCCCGCCTATTTCTTGGGCGATGGAACTGACTCAACAATCCCACTCCCCTCACGGACGGTGAGAATCTGGTTCGCCTTGACCTGTGTGAACCGTTCGATCTTTTGGGTGGTCGGCCATTTTATTTCGATGAGGTCGGCCGTTTGCGCCGGGCCTAGACCGAAGTGGAGGCGTAGATCACTTTGCGACATGACGCTCGATCCGCTGCGGACTTCGTCCATCTGGGTGTGATTAGCGGTGACGACGCGCACGCGGGCGCCGATTGCGGTGCGATTGCACTTGGTTCCAATCAATTTAATTTTGATCCAATTCTGCTTATTGCCGCCGTCATTGCGCAGCAACGAGGGCGAATCGTTCATGTTCAAAATCAAGACGTCGATATCGCCATCGTTATCGTAATCGCCAAAGGCCGCACCGCGGCTTGAAAACCTTTCCGTGACGCCCTGACCCATCGCGGACGAGACGTCTTTGAATTGCCCGTTACCCAGGTTCTTGTACACGAGGCGCGGATTCTTGAAGCTCTGGCCGATGTCGTGACCGCCGATTTCCGGATAGACGTGGCCGTTCACCTGAAAGATATCTGGCCAGCCATCGTTGTCATAGTCGACAAAGCCGCAACCCCACGCGACGTACTGGTTGTTGATTCCGATTCCAGATGCAAAGGTCACATCACTGAACGTGCCGTCTCCGTTGTTGCGATATAGATTGCAGGTGTCGTCTGCAAAATTTGTCTTGAAGATATCGAACCAGCCGTCGCAGTCGTAGTCACCGACCCCCACACCCATTCCGGCCTGCTCGTGTCCGTTCTCGCTGTAGGCACAGCCAGCCATCACGGCCACGTCCGTGAAAGTACCGTCGTGATTGTTGTGAAACAGGATACTGGGCTCGGAGTCGACAGCGACATAAATATCGGGCCAGCCGTCGTTATCGAAATCGCAAGCTACCGCAGTGATAGAGTATCGCGGCCCAGGTTTGAGGATGCCGGCTTTTTGGGAGACATCGGTGAATGTGCCGTCGCCGTTGTTATGGTAAAGCACGTTGGTGTCGCCGGTAAGGCCGCGGGGCCCGCACATTACCGGAATGCCTTTCCATTGACACGCGGCGGGATCGGCAGACAACGTTTTCGCAGGGTCTAGTTGGATGTAATTGCAGACAAAAAGGTCGAGATGCCCGTCGCGATCATAGTCCAGAAAAGTGCAGCCCGCGCCCCAGCGGTGGCGCTCATCGTAGAGGCCAGACTTGCGAGTAACGTCGGTAAAGGTGCCGTCGCCGTTGTTGTGAAAAAGGATATTGTGTCCCCAGAAGCAGCAGAAGAGATCATCAAAGCCATCGTTGTCGTAATCGCCGATGCAGACGCCGGTCTGCCAGCCTGTGCGCGCCAGGCCAGATCTCTGTGTAACATCTGTGAATGTTCCATCGCGGTTGTTTTTGTACAGGTGCGACGTGGGTGCCTCTCCCGTGGGCCAGTTCTCGCCGAGGCGCGTGCCGTTCGTCAGATATATATCGAGCCAACCGTCATTGTCATAGTCGAAGAAGGCGATCCCGCTGCCTTTAGCTTCGATGATGTAGCGCTTGTGATCGGCGGCTCCCCAGACGTTGGGAATGCTGAGTCCTGCTTCATGGGCTACGTCAACGAATTGCACCGGGGAGGTTGAAGCTGCGGTGGGCGCCAACTGCAGAGGAGTGCGGTTCTGCCATTTCCATAGCGGCGTCGTGAGCGCGTCGAGCAGCGACGTGCCCAGAACTACGAGAGAAGAGCCGAGAAAACGTCGCCGGGGAAAATTCATTTCGGGCTCGGGATCTTTGGAAACGGGCGCGGGATCACTCCCGTTCCTTCTTTCACTGCGATGATCTGGTCGATTGCCAGGTTTGTCAATCGATCGACTTGCCCACTCGGCCAAGTGATCTCCAGAAAATCGATCTTGGTTCGCTTACCCAATCCGAAGTGAATTCGAGGATCACTGGCTGACATGTAGCTCATGCCGCCCTTAGCCTGTTCGACGTGCACCGTGCCTTCCGAACTGAGTTTGAGTGATGCCCCAATGCCGTCGCGATTCGATTTAGTCCCGATCAACTGCACAGTCAGCCAGTGATTGGCGTTGCCGCCATCGTTGCGTAAGAGGGAAGGGAAATCGCCCCGATTGTTGGTGACGACATCGATATCGCCGTCGTTATCGTAGTCAGCCGTTGCAAGCCCGCGCCCGACAATCGGACGCATGAAATCGGAGCCCAGCGACTCGCTGGCCTTCTCGAATTGGCCTTTGCCTAAATTGCGGAACATTAGCAGCGGCTCTTTATAGGAAACCTCGGCGTGATAGAGGGCAACATTGTCGAGCATAGAACCGTTCAGCTGAAGGATATCGTTCCAGCCGTCATTGTCGTAGTCCAAAAACTTCATGGCCACGCCGCTCATCAGAACCGCTTTGTTGCCAAGACCCGAGCGGAAGGTTTCATCGGTAAAGGTACCATCCTGGCTGTTGCGATATAGGCGATTCAATTCAAAGTCGAGGTGGGTGATGTAGACATCCTGCCATCCGTCGCCATCTACATCGGCAGCGTCGATGCCCATGCCTGCCTCGTAGCGCCCGTCTTCGCTGGCGGCTAGTCCTGAGATCAGCGAAACGTCTTCAAATGTCCCGTTGTGCTTATTGATAAACAGGAAGTTGGGCCACGAGTCATTGGCGATGGCGATATCAGGCCAGCCGTCATTATTGAAGTCTGCCAGAACCACGCCCATGCCCTTGGCTTCAGGCTTTCCAACTCCAGAAGCGTCGCTCACATCGGTGAAAGTTCCGTCGTGATTGTTGTGGTAGAGCTTGATGCGCTGGCCTTTGTAGTTGCCAGGATGGCAATACGAACGGTAGCCGGGCCGGCGCTCGCCGCACCAGATATTGTTCTTCGGAGTCCACTCGATGTAATTGGTGACGACAAGGTCGAGCCAGCCGTCCTTGTCGTAGTCGAACCACCCGGCACTGGTCGACCATCCACCCTCGTCGGAGACGCCAGCTTTGGCGGTGACGTCGGTAAAAGTGCCGTTGCCATTATTGTGATAGAGGATGGCGCGGCCATAGCCGGTCACATACAAGTCGGGGTAGCCATCATTGTCAAAGTCGCCGACGGCAACGCCTTGGCCATAGTGGCCTTCCCCGCCAACGCCAGCCTTCTCAGTGACGTCGGTAAACGTTCCGTCGCCGTTATTATGGTAAAGCGCGCAGCGCAGCGGGTGGGGCGGTTTGTAGATGTCGGTCGCGGCCGATTGAACAAAAAATAAATCCATCAGGCCATCCTGGTCGTAGTCAATCCAACCCACGCCAGTCCCCATGGTCTCGAGATAATATTTTTCTTCGGTTTGAGTGGAGTCTTGCTGAAAAGTAATTTTGGCACTTTCGCGGACGTCTGTGTATCGGACGGGAATGGGCGATTCCTGTCCTGTCGGAGTTTTGTCGGCGAGGGCACTGGTGTGAATGGCTGCGTTGATCGCCACGCCGAGCAGCAGGATGGCGCCACATTGGATCGCGAGAACAATGCGTTTGTGGATCTTGCTCGTTTTCTCCTCCGTCGTGTATCAGTGCACCGTGCCACTGAGCTGAGTTGCTGAGAATATGCTGCCTTCAAAAATCTTAGCACTGCAGAAGGGATCGATTTCTCACAGGCTGCGATCGGCAATCTGAAGCGCTAACTGAAGTAGTTGTTGGCGAGCGACCATCGGGATGGGCTGGCCTGGAAGCGCAGCCTTTTGTGGCGAGTTGGATAGAGTTTCTTCGATCCGGTCAACGTTTAGACCGCCCGCATTGCTCCCTTTGAAGCGGTTGAGCACTTCCCGCGCCTTCTCAATTTGTCCCGTCTGGTAGTAGAAAACGCCCAGGGTGGAATAACTGCCAACCCACTCCGGGAGTAGTTCCACGGCCCGCTCCAGGCGTTCAGCGGCTTGGGCTGCGTTGCCTCGCTCTACGAAGATCAGTCCCTGTCCCCACACGAGTTTCCCGGATCCGGGAATTCGCCCGAGACCTTTTTGCAGTGTCTGTTCAGCGCCGCTGAGATCGTTCGCGCGGAGTTGAAGCAAGGCAAGCGAAAGATAGTACTGGTCGTTGTCTGGATTGCGGCTGATGGCGTTGCGGAAAACTTCCATCGCACTGGCGGTTTCGCCTACGTGGGCGTCAATGTCTCCCAGCAATGCGAGATATGCATCATCCTGGCCGGCAGGCGAAACCTTCTGCGCGGAGGTCAGCGCCTCCGCGTAACGGCCCTTGCGGAAATACGCATCCGCTAAATCAAATTTCACGTCGTCGGAATCGGGATTGATACGCAGCGCATCCTGGAAATGCTGAATCGCATCATCATACAAATGGTAACGAGCGAAGAGAACGCCGGTGCCAGTCTGGGTGCGAAAGTCGTCCGCACTCAATTGATCGAGCTGCGCGACTGTTTCCCGGGCCGTATCCACCTTGCCGAGCTTCAGATAAGCTTCGGCGAGCAGGTATAGGTCTTGCGGCTGGCCAGGATGCTTCTGGATTTGCTCGGTCAGTTCGGTGACGTCGAGTTCGTTGCGCTCCTTGGAAGAGAGTGTGGAACGGTTGTCCAGGTAGTCAAACAGATGCTGATAAGGATAGGGTCCGGTCGCGGCATTCTTCGAAAGGGTCTGGAACACATTCAAGTCGCGCTGCGCGGCCGCAGTTTGATGAAGACTTCGCTCCGCCATCGCAAGTTTGTAGTAACCGTCAGCAGGATTGCGGCTCACCTTCACGAATCGCCGAAGAAGTTCGGCAGCCTCGGCGAATTTCTTATCTTTTGAACGGAGATTCGCCAACTCAAGGAGCGCCTCGGGGTAATCCGGGTTCGCACGGAGAGCTTGCTGCAACAATTCTTCCGCACGCACGTAATTTCCCTGGCGTTCGGCGATGTATCCAAGATTGAACAGGCACGATGGGTTGTGTGGATCCTGCTTTAACCCTTCTTCGAAATATTTCTGAGCCTGATCGAATCGCCCCAGGTGCCGGTATGAGAGTCCCATGAAAGCGAAGGAGCGTGCTGACGGATCTAACTCGATGAGTTTCTGGAACTCATCGATTGCCTTTTCCGTCTTGCCAGCCATGAAGTAGCTTTCACCCAGAGCGGCGTGGAGGTCGGCTCGTTGAGGTGCAATCTTTAGGCCGGATTCGAGCAATGGGATAGCATCCTCAAAGTAGTTCTGAGTCATGCTGACGCGAGCCATGAGAAAGATCACATCCGTGTTCTGCGGTGCCAGTTTGTGGGCGCGCACCAGGAGATCGAGAGCATCGACTGGCCGTGCCTGTTCGGAATACACCTGAGCAAGAAGATAGAGGGTCTCGGCAGACTCAGGCTTCAATTTGAGCGCGCGATTGAGGGCGAGTTCCGCTTTCGGGTAATCGCGTCCTCGGAGATACGCCTGCCCGAGGTTATGGAGAATCTCAAACGTTTCCGGCTGTAACGCGTTCGCTTGTTCAAGTTCGAGTTGCGCTGCCTTGTATTGTTTCGCGGTGGCGAGGAGCACTCCGAGTGTGAAGTGGAGCTGTACGTCCTGCTTATGCGTGGCCGAAAGTTCGCGCGCCGTCTGCAGGGCTTCGGCGGTCTTACCTGTTTGAAAGTAGGCGCGAACCAAGTTAAATCGAGTCTCAACCGTTGCGGGATGAACGCGCTGAAAGTGTTGAATCGCCGCGGCGGGCTCTCCTTTCGCGAGGAGAAGAAGACCCAGGTTGTAGTTGGCATCGCGATTCGCAGGAGCTATGCGGAGCACTTTCGCGAATTCTTCTTCAGCCAGCTCGGGTTTCTGTTGAAGGACATACAGGTTGCCGAGGTTCGTATGCGTTTTCGTGGAGTTGGGATCTAGCTTTAAAGCCTGCTGGAACGCGGTCGTGGCCTGGGCGTAGTCTTTTTCGTCGCTGTAGATGATTCCCTTGAGGTTGTAAGCTTCCACGCTGAAGGGATTCGAGTGAATTTGCTCCTCGATGATCTTCTTCGCCTCATCGAGCCGACCCTGCTGAATCAATTCCTCAGCATGTTGAAGCGGTGAAGCGGCCGTACCCTGTGGCCCGCGCATTTGGTCATTGAGGTGGGAATTCGGCTGAGTTTGTCCGAAGCTGGAAGCAGCAACCGCCACGAGAAACAGAAGAGCGCGGAGTCCCGCACCGCGTTTGGTTTTCCGGGCTTGAATCGAGGCGCCACCAGACATCTGCACATGCGTCTCCGAAGGCCCTCACTATAGCATTTGGAGCATCTGCTGGGCCATCTTGTGCTGCGGTTGCTGTTGCAGCAATGCCTGCAAAACCGATCGAGCCTTCTCTTTTTCGTTCAGCAGGAGGTACAAGCGCGCAAGATTGAGATACGCCTGATCGAAGTTCGGGGCTTCCCGAATGCATGCCTTGAACTTCTCTTCTGCTTCTGGATAGCGTTGATTTTGAACCAACAGCACGCCCAGATTGTTGAGCGCGTCTGAGTAATCAGGGCGCAGGTTGATCGCCGCTTCCAGGTACTGAACGGCTTGGTCGGTTTGATTCTGGCGGGCATAGAGCATCCCAACGCTGTAGTTAATTTCGGGATTCTTGGGCTCGCTGGCGAGAGCCCGATTCAGAAGTCGTTCCGCTTCTTCGACGTTGCCCTGCCGGCGGCAGACATTGCCGAGATTTAGAAGCGCGGTCGCGTACCCAGGCCGCAACAGCAAAGACTGCTGGAAGTTGCGAACGGCGTCAACGAGTTCGCCTTGTTGCGCCGCGATCATGCCCAAATTGTTCCAGGCCTCAGGATAGTTGGGACGTAGCGTCACCGCCTGCTTGAGATATTTTTGCGCCTCCGCAAGAGAGTTGCGCCGGAGATAGAGAGTTCCAAGATTGTAATAAGCGTCAGGATCATCTGGTTTGGCTGCGATGACGTGCTGGAACGAATTTGCGGCCTGATCGAGAAAGCCGTGTTGAAAAAATGCGACGCCATAGGTAAAAGCGTTGCGTTGAAATGTGTCCTGATACAAAGTGCCGGGAAAGGGAAGAGCTTTGCGAGTGCGGTCCGCCGCCGTTTTAGGAGCGGACGCGAGATCCTGCAACAGATCCTCGGGGTTCAAAGCTCCCTGATACAGCTTGACAATCTTTCCGGTAGCATCAACGAGGAAAGAAGTTGGAAGTGGCAGATCTTTGTGACGGTCGAGCATGTATCGATACACGATGTTGTAAATGCCAGCGACGTCTTGAGTTGCGAGCAGGATAAGAAACGGCAGACGTTCCTGGGCGACAAACGCTTGTACCGTTGGACGGTCAGACGGATCATCGATGTTGACGGCAACGATGTGAAGCCCACCGGAGGCGAGGGCGGCATGGGATTTTGCCATGTGCTTCAATTGATCGCGGCAGACGGGCGAATCTATTGACCAGAAGTTGAGCGAGAGGAACTTGCCCTGGAAAGAACGAAGGTCGCGAAGGTTGCCGGCGAGGTCTGGCAACGAGAAGTCCGGGGCGCTCACAGGTTCGATGAGCCAAGTTCCCGCCGACGACGGCAGCGTCTCTCCGCCCACAGAATCGCCCGATTTCAGCCATGACACAGGAGAGACCGCGTACGGCTTGATCTGGAAATCACGGGTGCCCTCCTGGATCTCAATCCGATGGTTGACTGGCAAAACATCGAAAACTTGCGTACGGCCGCTGGGCCATCGGACTGTCGCCTGCACCGGTCCCTGATTCGTCCCGACGCCAAAGAACAGCTCCTTGGTGTGTTGCGACAAGAAACCAGAGCCTGCCTGGAGGTACTTTGTCTGGCGCAGCGATCCGGCAACAACGGTCACAGCGGCGCCGATGGCGTCGCGATTGCTCTTTTCTCCGCGCAGACGGAATACGATGGAATTGCCGACGCCATCCATCGCAAGTCGCAGGATACGGATCTGGGGTGCGTTTCGATTCTTGAGCACGACTTCGAGCCTGCCGTCGCCATCGAAATCGGCGAGTGCGAACGCCCGGCTGTCATCGCGAAAGTCCATGCCAACCACGCCCGAGACATCAGAAAATGTACCGTCGCGATTGTTGGCAAAGAAAACATTCCGCTCGCAACCATTCCAGGTCGAATCGGAACGAATCAGTTCATTGATGGCGCTCCAGCCGCGCTCGTAGTCAGGCGAGGGACTGGAATCCTGCGGAGAGTTGGCGACGACTTGGCGCCAGAAAAAGCTCGAAACATCGCGCTTTTCCACCCCGGAAATATAGCCGTTGGCGACATATAGATCCGGGTAGCCATCATGGTCAAAATCCCAAGCGTCAGTGGACCAGGACCAGCGGCCCATTTCAACCCCTGCTTTCGCGGCTACATTGCGAAATGTGCCGTTTCCCTGGTTCCGGTACAACGAATTACCCGCCATATGCCGGCGATAGATGGAGCGAATTTTTTCCGGGTCTGCACTGTGGAAATGAGCGTCTTCAAAAACTCGCATGCCTGCCGCGACCCACATGCCCGCGGCGTAGATGTCCTGCATTCCATCGTTGTCATAGTCGAGCCAACACGCACTCATTCCCGCTCCGGCCTCATTCACTTGAGCTTCGGTGGAAACTGCGGCAAAAGTTCCGTCACCATGGTTGCGGTAGAGATTGTTGCGGCCAAAGTCATTGACCACGTATAAGTCCGGCCAGCCGTTCCCGTTACAGTCTCCCCAAGAGCAGGCGAAACTGTATCGATCATTCTCAACATTCAGACCGGAAGCTTCAGTTCGGTCCTGAAAGACACCATTCCCCTCATTGTGAAACAAATAGTTTGGGGGCCCATTTCGCGCGTCGAAATACGGAACCGGATAGCGATACTGATCCAGACCCTGATAGTAGCTGTAGAGGCAGAAATAAACGTCCAGCTTCCCATCGCGATCGTAGTCGGCTGCGGCCGCATGCGTGAAGGCTCCTTGTGGAGGGCGTGCGAAATGGAATGCGTCCCGCTGGAGGGAAAAGGTTCCATTGCGATTGTTGGAAAAGAGCAAAGGCCCTGTCGCTCCGACGACCAGTAAGTCCTGCAAGCCACGGTTTTGGAAATCTGCGAACAAGGCCGACGCTGTGAAATCCAACGCTCCGACGCCCGCTCTCTCCGTCACATCCTCGAACGTCCCGTCCCCACGATTACGGTAGAGCCGGTTGGGAAGGCCCGCGGGTTGACAGACGTACAAGTCATCCAAGCCATCGTTGTCGAAATCGCCGACTGCCAGCCCGTTGTTTCCAAAAATGTCGACACCTACCGCGCCGTCAAGAACTGTGCGCCAATAGTCAGCTCCTCGCAGCAGTTGCTCTTTGTAAGAGTTTGCCCCCCCCAGAATATGGGAAGTGATGTCAGTAAAGATCGGGCCAGCGGCGCGGCTTACAGTTTCCGCACCGGCACCCCACTTCACGATTCGCCACGCACCGGAATCGTTCCGCGACCACTGAGTATGCCAGGAGCCGATTCGCTCTTCCCGCACTCGGTCGCGTCGCGTCCCCACCAGGTCGTAACGAATCGTCGCTGCCAGTGACAAGGGTGAGCCGCCTAACTGCTCGCATGCGCTAATTTCGAAATCGGCGGCCTCCAGTCGCTGGAACGCAGCTAGATAGTTCTTCAGTTGCTCAAGGAAGTTCTCCCGCCCGGGAAGCAAGCCGGAGGCGAATTCCCTGCGGACCACTTCGATAGGCTGCCCGCTGCGCAACGGTGACTCGTGAATTGGCGTGAGAGTCGTCGATTGGACCGAGAGGTCAACGAATCCGCTGATAGTCGTTGATCCTGGACATTCGATTCGGAGCTGTTGACTCCACGTATCGAGCAGAGCCATGAGTTCAGTCGCATATCCTTCGACGACGTATTCATCCGTGCCAGGAGCGGCCAGTCGAAGAATGTCGTCCAGAGGAGATTTCGCCGGATAGTGCGGCGTAAAGCGAACATCCGCGGAAGCAAGCGGGGAAGCGTCGGCAGTTGCGATTCGCTGCGATCCTAAACGAAAGAGTGGGTTCCAGAGCGGCGCAGGAAGAAAAAGCGCTGGCGCCCACCCCATTCGTTCCAGGAAAACTCGCCGGGAAATACTCTGGTCTTGGTTGGGTCGATGCGGCATGTCAGTGGTAGCGTGGTCTGGCCTCAGCCAGTCTACCAATTAGGACTGCGAACTCACCGAGACAGGCCCGGAAGAATCACCGAGGACAAGCTCGGCGCCGATCTGATACTCGCGGCCATGAGGACTGTCCGAGGTCGACAGTTCATGGAGCGCGTCTGCCGCCATTTGGCCCAGCGTTTCGCGATGCACGTCTACTGTGGTGATGGATGGATTGCAGTATTCCGCTAAACGCGTTTTATCGAAACCGGTGACCGAAATATCCTGCGGAACACGGTAACCAGAATGCAAAAGTCCTTTGACCACGCCAACCGCTGTTAGGTCGTTGACTGCCATCACTGCTGTAGGTCTTGAAGAGAGTTTAGCGATAGCCATGCCCGCCGCCAATCCACCTTCGAAGCGGAGATCACCTGCCAGCACGGGCCCGGATTCTAGCCCTAAATCGCGCATGCTCTTTTCGTAAGCTTCCAGACGGACAACGTTGGATTTGAGTCCCGGCCTGCCGGCGACGAATGCGATGCGCCGATGTCCCTTGGCGTGCAGGTGGTGGACGAGTTGCCTCACGCCGGACGAGTAGTCGATGCGCAGGTTGCTCATGTACTTTCGGACCGGCGCGAGATCGAGGAAGGTGACGGCAATTCTTCTGCGAGCGAGTTGATGGATCAGCTTGAGGCTGATTTCAGAAGTCATGACGGCCACACCGAGGACTTTGTGCTCCATCATTCGTTCCGCCGCTTCGCGTGTCCTGCGCGGATCGTAGTTGGTATCGCTGACCAAGATGTCATAACCGAGTTGACGGGCGCGGGTCTCGAAGCCCTTGACGATTTCCGGGAAGAATGGGTTCTCGATGTCAGAGATGATGATTCCGAGAGTGCGGTGATCGCCGGAGGCGAGATGACGCGCATGAACATTGGGAATGTATCCCATGCGCTTGACCGCTCCCAGAACAATGCGACGCGTGTTGCGGCCAACTTTGCCCGTCTTGTTCAGGACATTCGATACTGTTGCGGTAGAGACACCCGCGGCCTTCGCGACTTCGCGAATGGTTACAGTCATGGTTTCGCGGCACCAATCCGGCGTAAGACGCCAGGCGTTTCGGGTTGGGCGGGATCAGCCGCGCCCTAGAACAGGGGGATAGCGCGGAGTGTAAATCAAAAGAAAAATCTTGACAATGCGCCGCGCACCGTGATATTCCCACCCCACTAGTACTTTTAGGTTAAGCGGTTAATCTCCGTTTTCGACATTGGCGCTGAGGTAATCCTTCAAGCGCTGACAGAGTCTGAGCAGTCTGGGGAAGTATAAAAATTCGGTGACGCACGGCCTGCCTAGACGCAGGCCAGCGAGGCTCAAGGAGAGCTCATGAATCGGCCAGCGTTTGTCTGGATGCTGCGCGCCTTCCTGGCAGTTGCACTCTTCGCTACCTTCAGCATACGGACCCTGCAAGCTCAAGTGGACACCGGTTCAATTACAGGAACAGTCACCGATGCTTCCGGCGCGATCGTGAGCGCAGCCAAGGTTACGCTTACCAATGAAGGCACGGGCACAAGCCTGTCTACGGTGACGGGTACCGATGGAGTCTATAATTTCAGTCCGGTCAGGATTGGCACGTACAAGCTGGATGCCTCTGCGGGCGGTTTCAAGACCGTAATTCAAACACATATCGTTGTAGACGTCAGCGCGAGAGTCCCGGTCAACTTCAAACTCCAACCAGGAGCCGTCACTGAAACCGTCGAAGTCACATCCGCCGCTCCCGCTCTTCAGAGCCAGGACGCTTCTGTCGGCCAAGTGGTTGACCAGCGTTCCGTGAACAATCTTCCCTTGAACGGCAGGAACTTCACCTTCCTTGCTCAACTTGCTGCCGGTGTGAATACTCCGCAATCGGATACGCGTGGGAACGCATCTAGTGGTGCTTTTGCAGCGAATGGTAACCGGCCGGCTCAAAACAATTACATGCTCGATGGTATCGATAACAATTCGGATACCGTCGATTTCCTCAATGGCACAAATTTCGTCGTTCTTCCTCCCGTAGATGCAATACAGGAATTCAAGGTTCAGACGTCGGACTTCAGCGCGGAATTCGGGCGTTCCGGGGCAGCCGTTCTCAATGCCACGATCAAGTCCGGCACCAATCAGTTTCACGGTGCCGTCTGGGAGTTTTTCCGCAACGATAAGCTCGATGCCGCAGACTATTTTGAAGACGCCGGTGGCTTGCCTAAGGGAGAACTCCGACAGAACCAATTCGGAGGCATGCTTGGTGGTCCGGTGATCAAGAACAAAGTTTTCTTTTTCGCCGATTACGAAGGACTGCGAAGGATTCAGGGAACGATTCTGACCGGCTCGGTGCCGACCACAGCGGAGCGAAATAGCGGGTATACCGACTTCTCAGACCTGATCACGTTGCAATCTACCTCTGGGGCCCTGACCGATGCCTTGGGCAGGACGATGCCGTACGGAACGATTTTGGATCCGGCGACCACTCGGCCGATTGTCGCGGGTGCGACAGATTCGGCGTCAGGTCGGGTTGCTACCACCACCGGCTATGCACGCGATCCCTTTGGGACGTGCCCCGCCAGCACGGTTGCGTTTACTCTGGCGGGTTGCGGGCTGAACCAGATCCCCTCGGGGCGGTTGGATTCCAATGCTGTGTCTCTGCTGAATCTGTATCCCGGCCCCACAGGTTCAACCCTGTTTTCCAACTACGCCAATTCCCCAAAGCTCGACGAGCACAGCAATGCTTTTGACACCCGGCTCGACATCGATGCGAACGACAAGAACCAACTGTTCTTCCGCTTCAGCTACAAGGATGACCCCCAGTTCATCCCCGCGATCTTCGGAGGTGTCCCCGATGGTGGTGCCTTCCAACAAGGAAATCAGACGGCGCTTGCGCAACAGAGCGCCTTGGCCTATACCCATGTTTTTTCCCCGAATTTGATCAACGTTGCCCGTGCCGGGCTGAACTACCTGCACACCACACGCGTTTCGCCCGAGGCTTTGAATTCCAGCAATTTACCGGCAACCTACGGCATCCCGGACATTCCGCAGGGTCAAGAAAACGGGGGGCTTCCAGCTTTTGGTATCAACGGACTGTCAACCCTGGGCAGCAACGCTTTTCTGCCTTCGGACGAAGTCAGTTCTACGTTCCAGTTGACGGACGACCTGACCAAAATCTACGGCAAGCACACCTTCAAGATGGGCTTCGAGTGGCAGCATGTGAAGTTTTCTACACTACAACCCCCGTGGTCTCGCGGTGAATTCGATTACAACGGGAACTACACGGAGATACCAAGCGGTGTGCCAAGCGGTGATCAGGGCAACACCGGCCGTGCCGCCTTCCTGCTGACACCCATTGCGGCACAAAATGGTGGAACGATTGATTACGTCGGAGGATCCACCAACATATATGCCTCCAATATCTCTCTCACCGATAACGGAAAGAACTACTACGGCGCCTATTTCAATGACGACTGGAAAATAAGTCCCAAGTTGACCGTCAACCTGGGCTTGCGTTGGGACTTCTTTGGGCTGGTGTTCGAACACCATAGCGCCCAAGCGAACTTTGTACCTAGCGGAGCCCCCACCGGCAGTCCTATGTACATACTTCCGGGCGGATCCAATCCGGCAAATCTCTCAAGCAGTTTCACCACTTTGTTGGCAACGGACGGGATAGCGCTCGACATTACGAACAAGTACGGCAAGGGCCTAGGCAATTCTCAGAAGGCGAATTTTGCGCCCCGCCTCGGTTTCGCATATCAAGCGACGCCCAAACTTGTCGTTCGGGGCGGTTTTGGCATGTTCTACAACGGCTTCGAAAACCGCGGATTCTCACCGAACCTGGGAGAGAACTACCCCTTCCAGTTTAATTTCAATTACACCTCGCCAAACGACGGGAATCCTCGTTCGTTTCCGGGTTGTTCCGCCGTACAACCTTACGGATATACGGCAACCTTCGAGGCCGGATTCGCATGTACTCCGCTAGATCCGACATTGGTCCTCGCCAATGGCTTAGCCTTGCGAGGGATCCAGTTTAACTATCAAACTCCGTACACGATGAGTGGCAACTTCACTCTGCAATATCAGCTGACTCCGACGGTGACGGTTCAGGCGGGTTACGTGACATCTCTGGCGCGGCATTTGGAGGTGTTCCCCGGTTCCAACAATCCGACTGCCATCCTGCCTACCGGCACACAACTCACAAATACGGCTGGGCCCAACGGCGCTCCAGGGTCCGGCGCATGGCCTGCTTCTCAAGGGGGACTTGCATTCCCAGACTTCGGGGGGAATAACAGTTACGCAGCTACAGCGGGCAATAGTTACTATCATGGCCTGCAGACCAGGGCCGAAAAGCGATTCTCGGGGGGCTTGAGTTTCCTCGTCACCTACACTTACTCCAAGACGCGTACAGACGCGGTCGACTTGCTGAATGGTGGCAGCAACGCAGGCTATCGGACTCCGGGAATCCCAGGGCTTGGGATCCATAACGACTATGGCTTGGCGCCTTTTGATATTCGAAATGTGTTCCATCTCAGTGGCCAATATGACCTTCCCTTCGGGAACGGCAAGCGATACCTGGCTGGCGGAGGGGCCACCAGCAAGATATTTGGAGGCTGGAGCATCAATGCGTCCGTGGTGCTCGAGGGAGGTCAGCCGATTACCCTCACTTGCCCGACTAATACCGTCGCGACGACCGCAGGCGCGAACTGCTACGATCTGATCGTGCCAGGGCAATCGTTGGGCCGTGGACTGCATATCGACTCCAACGGAAAGTTGAGTTTCTTCAAGAACCCCAACGCGTTCAGTCAGCCGTCGCCCTGCACTGCGTTGCCCTGCCCAGTCTCCGCACTCGGAGGCCCTCCCGACCAGATCGCTGGACCGACGTTCAAGCGAATGGATTTCTCGGTTTTCAAGAATATGCAGCTGACTGAGCGGTTCAGGCTGGAATTCCGGGCTGAATTCTTCAACATCTTTAATCACCCCAACTTCAATGCGCCAAACTTCGGCGGTAACGGCGTGGTTGCGGTCGCGGGATCGGGGAACTTCACCAGTTCCAGCTTTGGCGAGATCGGATCGACCCGCGATGCTCCGTACGATCCGCGGCAGATCCAATTTGCTCTGAAACTCTACTTCTAGATTCGTATGAGGTTGCGGGAGGGCGATTGACTTCATCCTCCCGCAGCCTCAGTTGGGTGTTGAACCTTCCGCCCTCCACTGGTAAGGGTGGTAGCATGCGAAGAGCGTGAAGCCGAACCCTTGGTTGATTCCCGTCCTCTTGACGCTCCTGGCATTAGTGTCAATTGCGGCCGCCGGTCCGGAGCAGAGCCCCGGACTTGACCGCGACTTCCAGACTGCGGTCGCGCAATATAACGCGGGAAAATTCGCGGAAGCTGCAGCGGGGCTGGAGATTCTGGTCCGGGATGTGCCCGATAGTTTCGAAGCCCACGAGCTTCTGGGGCTGGTCTACTCGGGGGAATCGAAGGATGCTTTGGCGAACCCACACCTTGAGAAAGCGGTGCGCCTGAAGCCAGCTTCGGCTGCTGCTCGGACGAATCTGGCCGCCAACCTGGTTCGTCTAGGCAAACTGGAAGGGGCACAAGAACAGTTGAAGAAAGCGGTTGCACTCGAGCCCAGGAACTTTGATGCCAACCACAACCTCGGCGAGCTATACGTGCGGATTGGAAAACTTCCGGACGCAATTCCGTTTCTCAAGCAGGCACAGCAAACCGATCCTTCCTCCTACGACAATGGCTACGACCTCGCATTGGCCTATTTGCTTACGGGCCAGCCGGTTCCAGCGCGCCACTTGGTCCAAAGCCTTCTGCAGCAAAAAAATACTGCTGAAATGCACAATCTGTTGGGCCAGATCGAAGAGAAGGATGGGAAGTTCGTATCTGCGGTGAATGAGTTTGAGATTGCAGCTCATCAGGATCCGAGCGAGAGTAATCTTTTCGACTGGGCCAGTGAGCTTCTTCTGCATCGGACGCTTGAGCCCGCCATTGAGCTCTTCCGCCAGTCGGCGCAACGTTTCCCGAATTCGCCGCGGATGGCGATCGGTCTTGGCATCGCGCTGTACTCGCGCGGCAACTATGAAGATGCAGTCAAATCTCTTCTGCGAGCAGCTGATCTCAGTCCCTCGGATCCGATTTGCTATTTCTTCCTGTCCAAGGCCTACGACAGTTCGCCGAACCATGCAGATGAAGTCATACAGCGGTTTGCGCGTTTTTCGGAACTGCAGCCGAACAATGCACATGCCTCCTACTACTATGCGATGAGTTTGTGGAAGGGAAGAAGGACGCAAGACCCAGGCCTCGATCTCCATCAGATCGAATCGCTGCTGAAGAAGGCCATTACGCTCGATCCCAAACTCCCAGAGGCACATTTGCAGTTGGGGAATCTTTATTCGGACCAGTCCGAATATGCCCAGTCGATTCCTGAATACGGGAGGGCATTGGAGATCAATCCCGATCTCGCCGATGCTCACTACCGGCTCGGGCAGGCTTACGTGCACACGGGCGACAAGGATAAGGCCCAGGAACAATTTCAGGTATACCAGCAACTGCGTGCGAAGCAGATGGCGGATCTCGACAAGCAAATCGCCGACATTCGCCAGTTCGTGTACTCCGAGAGAGAGGATGCGCCGGCGAAGCCGTGAGCGATGGCGCCGCCGTATTCGGCACCGCGCAGTGGAACACTGATGAAAGAGGCAGCACCAAACCGAGAAGGCCAGGTGAGGGCGTTCAACGCATCGGGTTCTCGCGACTTTAGTCGCCAGGTCGCGCGGACCCGTCGGGATTTCCTGCGCAGCGCGGCTGGAGTGACGCTGGGAAGCACGCTACTGCGGTCCTCATGGGCCCGAGCCGTAGCTTCTCCACCAAAGCGCAAAGTCGTGGTTGTCACGTTTGGCGGGGGTGCACGGGATCAGGAAACGTTTGCGCCAGAGGGACAGGAGAATATTCTGCACTTGATGCGCGAACTGATACCCCAGGCAAGTTTCTTTACGCAGGTGGTGAACCGCGGAATTCTGGGCCACTACGTTGCGACGGCAAGCCTTGCGACGGGCGTGTATGAGACGATCAATAACTTTGCTTCGCTCCCGCCGCAATCCCCAACGGTTTTTGAATATTTTCGCAAAGATCTGAAGCGGCCATCCTCGGATGCGTGGGTCGTCGCTCCCAGCAACGGTTTCAATCGAATCGGCGAGAGCAGTCATCGATCGTACGGTCCGGGGCTGGGCGCACGTGTGATTCTGCCGAAGCATCTGCTGACCGCCGCCACCTCCGGCCGTACAACCGACTATCAGCATTTGCTGCGCGATAACTACGAGACGCCCTTCTTTGCTCCTGAATTGGAAGGCAGCGAGTTCGAGCTGCAACAACTCGAGATGATCCTGAAGCTCTCGGTGGATGATTTCAAGAACCATGCGCAGACGTTGTCGAGCCCGGATGAGCTTTCCGTCTTTATTGCTCGGCAGTTGATGCGGCAAGTCGCGCCGACCCTGTTGTGGATCACCATGCACGACATCGATATCGCGCATGCCGGCGCCTATTCCCTCTACATCGATGGAATTCGCCGCACCGATCGTCTCTGCTCCGATTTGTGGAAGACGATCCAAAATGAGCCGGAATATGCGGGCAAAACGACGCTGTTAATCCTGCCCGACTTCGGCCGGGATTCCGACAATGATGCTGGAGGAAATGGCTTCCAGCATCATCGCACCGGCGATGCGCTTTCCCGGACGACGTGGCTGCTGGCGGCCGGTCCAGGTATTCGCCAGGGTGTCGTTTTTGACCGGGCGATGGAATCCACTGATTTGGCTCCGACCCTTGGGTCGATGCTTGGATTTTCTCCATCATTCTCTCAGGGCAAGCCAATCGCCGAGTTGCTGTAGGTACCATGCTTCCTGGAGAACTCAAATCGGAGCAGTTCGCTGGCTATCCGCCGGAAGCACGCAAACTCGTTACCAATTATTTGCTGGTCCTGCGGCATTTGCCTCTGAGCTTTTTACCTGGCTTGTTGCGAGAGCTTATTGATTACGATTTCAAGTTTCCCGCGGAGCGCACGGCGCGCGAAAAAGAGCTCGTCTATCTCAGTGCGCTCTCCGTCGCCGAGCTGAAAGAGTCGTTTCTCGAGTTTGCACAAATCCATCTTTCGTCCCAGCTCGAGGGGTTCGATTGGGTAAAAGCGCCCGCTCAGTTTGTCGAACAGCTATCTGCCCATCTCTGGAGTACCCATCAGCTCGACGCCTTCCGCCAGGCCTCGAACGACTATGCGGATCGTCTACGCTTGGCGATGCCACCGGAACCGCCTCCCGTTCCCAGGCTTGGGATTACCGTCATCGGCCAGGGAGTCACCTCCTATGACGAGGCCCTATTTCGCAAGTTACGCGCGCATGGTGCCTATTACAGCCGCATCAAGCCCGAAGATGGTTTGCGACTGCTGCTGGACGGAGTTGCCGCGCGAGCCGAAGAGCATCCCGCTCCCTACGGACACTGGTACATCGATGGGGGTGAGGCGGCGGAACACGTTCCAGCCCTGACGTGCGTCTCTTACAAAGCTCTGGAACCAGCGCGTGCTGCGTTGCTGCGCCGGATCCAAGCCGAACTCGATCGCCCGGGCATGGGCCCCGAAGCGCTTCGTACTCTTCTGGCACAGATGCGCCCGTCAGATCTCGGAATGGACAAGATGAGCAACGACAGCCGAAACGACCAAGTCCTGGAGCACTTTGAGGTCAGGCTGCTCACTGAGGGTTCCGGGACTCAGGTCTTCAGTACAAGTTTTGCGCAGTGGGCCGCGCGCGAGGCTCTGCGGCGGGCGCAGCCACTCACTCTATTGGTGCGATTCGCTCCCCGGCAGCGGCAGAAGCCAATGAATGAACTGCTCTCCGCCGCCACGGCGACGCCGGAATTCGATCCTGTCGGTTCACTCGTCGATGCCGATCTAGGCGCGTACTACAACTGGCTGAATCAGCAGCGGCTTCCTGGAGCCGAGCAGTCGTCCTTCCTGGTTTGGTTTGAGGGGCACGGTCAAGCGCTGGCGATTGGTCCATCCACGCCGCGCGGCACCGAGTCTGCCTCGGCGGTTGATCTGAGACAGTTACTAAGGTGGACCGTCTAGCAGGACGATCAGATTGGCAGGACACGCCGTCTATCGGATGTGCAATCAAGAGGCACAGGAGAGAGTACACAACATGGATCGACGCAAGTTTCTGAGACAAACGGGAACCCTTATCGCGGGAGCCGCTCTTGCTCCCTATGCGCTTCCCGAAGGTGCCGCGCAGTCCACCGCTTCCGCGGTTGCCGGACGTCTAACCCTCCCGATGAATCGTGGGTGGCGCTATAGTCGGCGCTTTGTCGAAGGCGGCCACTCGAAAGAGTTCGACGATTCCGGGTTGGATCGAGTCGTGATCCCGCACACCAATGTCCCGCTTCCATGGCATGGTTTTGATGAAAAAGCTTATGAGTTTGTCTCGCTTTACCGCCGCCGCTTCAAGCTTCCGCCGGAAGCGCGGGGAAAGCGCGTCTTTGTTGACTTCGAGGGCGTAATGACCGCATCTACCGTTTGGATCAACGGAGTGCGGCTCGGAGAATACAAAGGCGGGTACACGCCTTTCTCATTTGAGCTGACATCCCACCTCGAGTTCGACGGCGAAAACCTGATTGCGGTCGATGTGGATTCCACCGAACGACCCGACATTCCGCCCTTCGGATACGAAATCGACTATCTGACGTTCGGTGGGATTTATCGCGAGGTTGCTCTGCGTATCGTTCCGGCGACGTTTATCGAGAATGTCTTCGTGCAGCCGAAAAATGTGCTGACGGCGAATCCAACGGTCGATGTTAACTGCTTCATTCAGCACCTGGAAGCGTCGCAAGGTGGGCTGACAATCGATGTCGAGTTGCTCGATGGTGATCATGTCGTCGCAAAAGCTTCGCAACCGTTGCCTCCCTCAGGCCTGACCAGCGAACCGGTTGCCCATGCGGTGCACTTTGAACGCCTTAGCGGAATCAAGCTATGGAGCATGGAGGATCGGAGCCTCTATTCCGCTCGAGTGCGCTTACGCCGGGGGACGCAACTGAGGGATGAAGACTCACGCCGTTTCGGTTTCCGTGAGGCCCAGTTTACCGATCACGGTTTCGAGTTGAATGGCAAGATCATCAAATTACGCGGGCTCGATCGTCATCAGACATTCCCCTGGGTGGGGCAGGCCATGCCTGGCCGGGTTCAGCGGCGCGATGCGCAGATCCTTCGCAACAAGCTGAAGTGCAATATTGTCCGCACCTCGCACTATCCGCAGTCGCGCCACTTTCTTGACGCCTGTGACGAAATCGGTCTTCTCGTTCTCGAAGAGATCCCAGGCTGGCAGCACATCGGGGACGAGGCGTGGAAGCAGATTTCAATCGACAATGTTCGGCGAATGATCCGGCGCGACTGGAACCACCCCTCCATCATCCTGTGGGGTGTGCGCATCAACGAATCGCGAGATGATCATGATTTTTATACGCGCACAAACGCGCTGGCCCGTCAGCTCGACCCGACCCGCCAGACCGGCGGCATTCGTTATTTTCAGGAATCAGAATTCCTGGAAGACGTTTTCACCATGAACGATTTCGGCTTTCCACTAAAGCCGCCGAACCATTCAAGATACTTAAATACGGAATTTGTCGGACACACCTATCCGACGAAGACGATCGATCAGGTCGAGCGCTTGACGGAACATACGATCCGTCATGCCCGTGTCCACGACCAGCTTGCCTCCAACCCGCAATATGCCGGAGGGATTGGCTGGTGCGCCTTCGATTACAACACGCATGGCAATTTCGGCTCTGGCGACCGCATTTGCTATCACGGCGTCACCGACATGTTCCGGGAACCCAAGCCAGCCGCTGGATTCTACAAATCCCAATGCGACCCGGCGGAGGAGATTGTGCTCGAGCCCGCTTTTCATTGGGCGCGCGGGGACGCTTCCATCGGCTTTTCGAAGGCCGTCGTGTGCTCCAATTGCGATCATATCAAGTTCTATATTGACGACAAACTGATTGCGGAAGTTGACCCAGATCGGAAGCAATTTGCGCATCTCCGCTACGCACCGTTCGTCCTTGAAATGGGGGAGTTGTTCCACAAATGGGGAGATCTGCGCCTGGATGGCTACATTCAGGGAAAGCAGGTGATTTCGAAGCGTCTCTCGGGAACGGGTGTTGATGTCAAGTTCGCGGTTCTTCCCGACGATACCGAACTGATTGCCGACGGCGCAGACTCTACTCGAATCGTTCTGCGCGTCACGGACGAATTCGGCGCGGTTCGCCCTTTTGCGAACGATGCAATCAAGTTTGAGTTGGAAGGTCCAGCTGAGATCATCGGCGACAATCCGTTTTCGCTCATTGGGGGAACCGGAGCTGTTTGGATTCGCGCCCAGGAGAAGCCAGGAAAGGTTACGCTCAAAGCTGTCCATCCGCAGTTAGGAACGCAACAGGCCGAAATCCGGATCGCGGCCTGCCCTGAGGAATCGGTCTGACGCGGCGGCGGATCCGCAGCAAGATCGAGGCAGCAGTCGGTTGCATTGCCTTCCAGCGCACTCAGCGGGCTTGCCAGTACGCGCTCATCCTTTGGGGAAAGCCGCTGGCTTCTTGGAGTACGCCGAATTAAAGCTAAGTACTAACCCTAATTTCTCAACAAAAAATAAAAAGAGCTGTCGTTTCGTGGCATAACAGCTATAGCGAGTAGTAGTTAGGCCAACGAAGGGAGACAGCCCTATGACAACAGAGTGTAGCCAAGAACCGTTTCCATTTCATCCCTTAAATGAGCGAGAAGTGCGCGGGCAATTTGACGGCGGAGCCATCACCAGCGACGCCGGGGGGTTGCTACTGCGCGAGGTGGAGAAGCGGACGAACATCGTCGGCCAGTTCGCGAGCTGCTTTAGCGACTATCGGGATCCGGAGCTGAGAGAACAGGCGGTGGCCGAGTTGGTAGCGCAGCGGATTTACGGACTGGCCTTGGGCTACGAAGATTTAAACGATCACGAGGAGTTGCGGCGCGACCCGCTGCTGGCGGTGTTGGTGGAGAAGGAAGATCTGACGGGGAAGGAACGGCGGCGGGTCCGCGATCAGGGCACCGCCCTGGCGGGCAAGAGCACGCTGAACCGAATGGAACTGGGGGCGGCGAAGTTGGGGGAAAAGGAGCGGTACAAGAAGATCATCCTGGACGAAGCTGCCGTGGATCGGACGCTGGTGGATATTTTTCTGCAAGCGCATGGGGAAGCCGCGAAAGAGATCGTGTTGGATTTGGATAGCACTGACATTGCTTTGCACGGGGAGCAAGAAGAGCGGTTCTTCCACGGCTACTACGGGCATTACTGCTATCTGCCGCTGTACATCGTCTGTGGCGAGTATGTGTTGTGCGCCCGCTTGCGGCCGTCCAATATCGACGGGGCCAAAGGCAGCGTGGCGGAGGTGGAACGGATTGTGGCGCAGATCCGGCAAGCGTGGCCGCAAGTGCGGATCATCGTGCGCGGCGATTCGGGTTTTTGTCGGGACGAGTTGCTGAGTTGGTGCGAAGAAAATAGGGTGGACTATGTGGTGGGCTTGGCGCAAAATGCTCGCCTGCTACGGGAGATCGTGGCGGCCGGCGCACAAGCGGCGGCCCAATTTCAGCACAGCGGAAAAGCGGCGCGAGTCTTCACCGAGTTCGACTATCAAACCAGAAACAGTTGGTCGCGAGCCCGACGGGTGATCGCCAAAGCAGAACACTTGGAGAAAGGGGCCAATCCCAGGTTCGTGGTCACCTCGCTGAGCTCGCAAGAAACCATCTTTCCTGCCCCGTCCCGCTGGGGGGCGCAGAGCTTGTATGAGGAGTTTTACTGCGCTCGTGGCGATATGGAAAATCGGATTAAGGAACAGATGATGTTGTTTGCCGATCGCACCAGCATCCGGCGGAAAATTCCAAGCGTCCAATGTCGATTGAGCTCGAGCCACCGTCTCACAGGTTGGTTTGAGTTTAGATCAGGGTGTTTCGTCAGTCAGGGAAGGGCCTATTTTTCGAGTTTGCTGTCTACCGTCGATCTGCTTGGATGCAGCCGCTGGGCCATCCTTTTGTAAGTGCATGGATCTATTTATCAGTTGAACTGCCTGCTCTGTGATAGTCGAAAAATGTATCGTCTTCTGCGCCTTTGTGGGGTATCAAAAGCATGACCTTGGCATTCGACTTCATCGAATAATGCGATGCCAGCCAGATATCGCTGGTTACGGGGTGTTTTTCAACTTCGAATCGGGTGCCAGGTTCTACCTCCGCAATGAAGCCCTGTATCCTCACGGGGTGAGTGACGTGCGCCTCAACTTTCACCCATTGAAACGTCTTCTGATCGATCCATAACGTTCCTTCCATCCCGGTCAATACCTGGCTATCGCGATCGGGAGGCGTATAACCTTTGCGAGGTGTTGCCTTAAGTACATACACCTTGTGTCCGCTGAGCGTCCGTTCGCCAACCAGATGAAAGTCGAACGCGGTTGTCATTTGTTCAAGCATCGTATGGTCGCGCTTTCTCTCAGCCTGATACTTCGCGATTCGCTCCGATCTTTTGTCTGGCGATTCATGTTGACGTTTCGCCACCGCATCTTCGTATTTCTTCCGCTCTTCTTGTTGTTTTGCAGCACTGAGATCATGTCCGTTCACTGCAATCAGGCGCTCATATGGAGAACCGTCCACCATCGTGACCGCGAAAGTCTTATCTCCATCTTTTGTGCGGTCACGTTCAGAATTGTCGAATTGCGGAGCTGCAGCCCAATCGCGGTTGTTCGCGTCCGCGGATTGACGAATGATGCCAGCCACGTCCTGTGCGATCGTGATAGGAGGGAAAAGTAGAAGCATTGCTATCATCCATAAACTGTTCGCGAATGGCATGCAAAAGATGCTCACCCGCGCCTCGAAGGCAGCCAAACTCTGCTGCGATTGCCGCCACTCGCGCGCCGATCCAACGGCGGCCCAGGCTTGTTCGTAGTTCCCAACTGCTCGCGTGCGCCCGTCGTTCGAATGCGTCGTGAGCGCCGTGATCGCCCTTCAGCGGTTCCCATAAGTTGTCCGGCGGGTTGGGATTTCCCGTCTTGGCAGAAGAGAAGATGGACCTTGAGCGGTACCAGCAAGCTATTTTCCATTCAGTGTTTTTCGTCAGCAAATGTATGAAATCTTCAGCATCGGGCAGGTACTGGCCCGGGTTCGGCATTGGCGGGTTGCGTGTCTTCCGATGCCGGCTCATTGAGATGCAGTTTTCCCAGCCAAGGTTTTGAGATTGCCTTTCAAGACCCACCACATAAATGTGAGGACGGTTGGGCACCGGGCGTAAAGAATCATCTAAAGACCGGTAAATCTTCGTTAGCGCCGGGACCTCAATAGAATGCTTGGACGAAAAAGACGGCCGTACGGGTCGTATCTATTTGTATCTGCGGACGTTGCGCGTCGTTACGGTTGTCGATGTTGTCTTGCTCGACTATCTGATGCCCAACGCAGAACTCGGAGTGCGCGCAGTGTGTTCCAGCGGCTTGCGCCGCCGACAGCGCTCTCTATCTCCAATGGAATATGTTCGGGATGAAGCAGGTTGAGTGGCCAGCGCCCGTTCTGGTGGCGGCGCTCAATCACGGTTTCGATGGCGTCGCTAACGCAGCTGTCGGGTTTGATTCCTGCATTTCGCAGATAATCCAGTCCGCGCAACACATCGTAGTGCCAAAACGTCGGAAACGAGAAGCGGAGCCAGCGTTTGTCGATTACTTCGTGAGTTCGAAGCGAGCGGAACATGCGGCGCTCGAGCAGATAGTCTTCAGCCTTCCGGCGGGCCTTCGCGACGGCCGCCGCTTTGCGTCCAGCTCGTTCATATACGAGCAATCCTTCCAGCACGCAGATGGTGGTATGGAACGACGAGTGCCGGCTTTTGGGCGCTTCGCAATTCCAGCCGCCATCTTCCAGTTGCTCCTCCAGGAGTTGACTGGCCAGCGCGTCGTTCGGTTCTTTGAAATACGCGCCGATGGCGAGGATTCTGCCGTTGATGCAAGGCTCTGTTTCGCCGTGAAGGAAAGGCCGGTTGTTAAGCCGCTTAAACACGAGCCGATTGTCGACGCGGTCGATCATTTTGCGAGCGTGATTGCTGGCGGGGTCGAGACCGAGGTCCATCAAGACGACGAGACTGTAGAGGGTAATAAGCAAGCGTCGGTCGTCTTTCGGCAAATCGTCTCTCCAGCCGCGGGGCCCCTCGCCCCAGTGGCCGGCAGGAGATTGGTGCGCGAGAAGTAGAGATCCCCAGCCCTCAGTTGCGACGCGAGACCGCTCGGCTGCAATCGCGTTGGGAGCTTCACTGGTGAGGTCTCTCATAACCTGCCAACGGATGGCCGGGTCAGAGTCGAGCAACCATTTGAGGTGCGCGGGCCTGGGTGCGTAATCCCGGGCTGCGTGGTCTTGGAGTCGCATTCGCATGTTATAGCAAATGGTGTGTTCGTCTTCAGTCGTTCACTGAACCACGTAACCGGTGGCTCCTGCTTGGCAGAACAGTGGGTAAATTACCTAAACTACCATCGGAAAGAACCGCCATAAAAGTGAGAAGAGCCGCCGCATTGGCAAAATGTTAGCTACGATTACCAACCCATTTGGCGCATCCGCCCAAGGATAATCGCGCTGTAGCTATTCATGCGCTCTGGCCGTCGTTTCAGAGGAGCGGGCAGAATTGCGGCGAGCCGCGCGGCCTGTTCACGGCCAACATTCCGGGCAGCGCTTTCGTCGTAATAACGACACGCCGACTCAGCGCCATAAATGCCAGGACCCCATTCGACCACGTTGAGATATATCTCCAGAATGCGCCGCTTGCCGAGGACGAATTCGGCCACCGGCACCAGTGTGACTTCTGCGCCCTTGCGGAGAATCGAGCGGCCCGTTCCGAAGAATAGGTTTTTTATGAGTTGCTGCGTAATAGTGGAAGCTCCGCGAGTGCGATCGCCCTCCAAATCGTCTTCGGCAGCGATTCGGATCTCGTGCCAATCGAATCCATGGTGCTGGTAGAAGTGCGCGTCCTCTGCGGCGATTACCGCGTGCTGCAGGTCGGGCGAGATCTGGCTCAGCGGAATGAATTTGTAGCGCTTGAGATACGGCGTGTGGTGAATCCATGTCTGCATGCGGCGCTGGATGTGCACCGCGGTTGTCGGAGGGTCGATCCATCGTGCGGCCACGAGAACCAGCGCGGCAAGCGACCAAACAAGCACGACGCCGATGACAAGACATCGAATGATGAACGATCGAAGGAGGGTTCGGAGGAAGACCGTCCGAAGTGGTGCTTTGGCCTCTGTGTTTGGGATTGCAGGCACATCCCAGAATAACAACTTGTGCTGGATTGCCGCTGATGGATGATCTTGCGCGAGCGAACACACCGTGCCGCGGCCAACATACTCCCATTCCAACCCGAACCGGCTCTACAGCATCCGGCACCCTCGGGTACGGAAAATCATCGATACATCTGAACGACTTAGAACACTATTCTCAGTACAAGAGGGTTCCGTTATGCCAGAAAAAGAGACCATGGAGCGCGCCCAGCAAGATGCGCGTGATGGAAAGTCGCCGAGCACCCAGGCGGGAGAATTCGTGCGCGAAGAAATGCATCACGTACGGGAAGGCAAGCACGGCGCAGCTTCTCCCCAGCAAGCGATCGCGATTGGACTATCCAAAGCGCGCCGCGCGGGCGTGAAATTACCGACGCCCCGCTCCGGGAAAGCCAGTGCGAAAACCATCAAGCAGGCTCGACGAGATGAACGCAAAGGACAGAGCCATTCCGCGAGCGAGCCGTCGGCTACGCGCTCTCGCGCAACCACTCAGGCCTTGAAGCGGGAGGGACATAGTGCGGCTTCACACGGTTCTCTCTCGCGGCAGGCGCGGAGGGTGGCGAAGAAGCGAGGCCCGTCCGCGCGCCACAATTCTGCCGTCAAGGCCAGCCGGACCGGGCGCCGGACCAGCAGCAGCCGGACGAGAAAGACCAGGTAAATTCGCGCTGAGAAAATGAGCATGGAAAGGACTTTCCTATGATTCGGAAGCTGAAAACCGGCCAATATCGTTTGTACTCGCGCAAAAAAGACGCTAAAACCGGCAAGCGCAAAAACCTCGGCACATTTACCACGAGACCTGCAGCCGAGGCGCACGAGAAAGCGGTGCAATACTTCAAGCACCACTAGGGACGTTCCAGGATGTCGACGGGAAAGAAAAAACGATGGGTGGCGAAGGTCACGACCGATTCGACGCGTCCTCCTCGGGGCCTGTTTACGAAAAGCGCAGCCACAATCGCACGGACCCTCGCCACGAAGAAAGTTTCTCCCAAGGGCATCGGATCGGGCATGCGGATGCTGACCTACTTTATCAACCGCGCAGGGCGCGGTCTGAGCCCCAAGCGGCGGGCGGAACTGAATAACGCCAAAACACTGCTCTCGCGGCTTCTCGAAAAAGCCAGACAGTCAAGAAGCCGAGCCAAGGCTTCCTGACATCAACGCCACCGACGGGATGAAGGTTATTACTTGCCTGGAACGGTAACGCGTCCAGTCTTTTTGATTTGCGCAGCTGCACGCTGAGCACTGGCGATGGCGCCGTGCACCGTGCCGTTATTTCCAGAAGTGTCTGAGGCTTCGCCCGCAAAAAACAGTGTTTCGCGAACGGGCTGGCTGAGGATTTCTGGAGCATCGGCGGCCCCGACTTTCACGTAGCTGTAAGCGCCACGCGAATATGGATCGGCCTGCCAGTCGTGAAAATGAGCACCCTGCAACAGTTGCTGCAGTTCGGGAGTCTCTTCTCCTAACAACGTGGCAAGGCGTTGCACAGCCCGCCTTCCAACCGGAAGGTCATCCGAGTTGAGTCTGTCGACGCAGGCAAAAGGGGCCCATCCCGTGATAATGGGAGATTTTTCCGGCATCGAGGTCCACCAGGTGGGGAAGTAGGCATCCTGCGAAAACAAGAAACTCATTTGCGCGAGATACCTGTCTTTCTCGCCCTGCGGGCGAATCCGTTCCCAGAAGCGCTCGCGGAAGTGAAGGACCACTCGAATGACCTTGCCCATTTCTAGTCCAGCAATCGCGTTCAATTTGTCGCGAAACAGCGGCGGGGAGAACTCGATTGCCCCCGTTTCCCTAGGGGCGGCCTGCAATACTCCAACCGGAACGGTGACAAGCACGCGTGGAGCGTGCAGCAAAATAGTGTTTGCGGCCGATACGGCCTCGATGTCTGCGCTTCCGGTGCTCCATGTGATCTTGCGAGCAACTGTGTTGGTCCGCTTCGGAAAAGAACTCGCAGGATGACAGACGGTCGCGGTCGAAGCACCAATTGTCACCCTCGACTTCAGCAAAAAAGGAATATGAGCTTCTCGCAGCAAGTCCAAAATCTCCGAAGGGAGTCCGTGGATAAATTCTGCGCCCAGTTCAATGGGTAATTTCTTCGTGGAGTCGGTAAGCGTATAGACCCGGCCACCAGTGCGATCTCGAGCTTCGAGAACCATGACGGATTGGCCAGACTCGGCGAGAGAAAAAGCAGCGACGAGTCCAGCGACTCCAGCTCCGATCACGATTATATCCACGTGTTCCTCAGTGGTGCCTTGTGCGTTGGAAACTCGAGATTCGTGCATGGCGATTACCTTACGCGGTCTGCCAGGTGGCCTCGGGCGGCGATGATTTCGAACTCTTGTCATATTCGTTTCCGGAGACTTCGCATTGTGCCACGGAATTCCACGAATGATGGTTCCCCCCAGACCTATCCTCTTCCCAAGGCGCTTTGTCATGCAGTTTCACGGGACAGCGTTTGTTCCCGCCGATCATCCTGCGAATAACGGGCGACCGACTAAAAAGGGAGCTTTCATGTCTGGTTACTCCAAATAGATTGATTCAAGCGCCCTTGTGGGATGAAGAAATCTCAATCGCAGTCGCAGCCGGAAGCTAGTCCAGCGTCCACGAGCCACTGTCCCGACTTAGCGCTAGGTCGTGGCCGGGAAATACCTCGAAGAACGCGAAAGGCCTCAGGAAATAATGGTCACAATTTCGACCTCTTCCTGCTTGTTTTCGAGGTGCACAAGAACGGAATCGTTTCGACGTTCGAGGAGCAGATCGACGGAAACTTTCCCGCAGTGAAGGCCGCGAATCGACAACTGCGGAATGCCATCTGGAAGAAACGGTCGATCAAATACGATACGTCCGCGCTCCGCCTGAATTGAGATGCCGAGACAGCCCTCCAAAACGAAGAAGGGCGCTGCCGATGCCCAGGCTTGCGGCGAGCATGCGACCGGATAGAGAGTCGGTGCTTCATTCGGGCGTCTTTTCAGGCCGCAGAACAGCTCGGGTAAACGGCCTAGCTCCACCTGGCTGCTCAGGTCCAGCAATGCCAGGAGCACCTGCCCGGCCATTTTCTTGCATCCATATCTCGCCATTCCATTGGCGATGATCGAATTGTCGTGGGGCCAGACGGAACCATTGTGGTACGAGAGAGGGTTATACCGGGCTTCCGTCTTCGCCACCGTACGGATTCCCCAGCCCGTAAAAAACTCGTCGCTCATTAGATTCTCGGCAACTCGTCGAGCACGCTCGGGCGAGGTGATCCCGGCATACAGGCAATGTCCGGCGTTGGACGCGCGCACGCGGCATGGACGCTTTTTCCCATCGAGAGCTAATGCATACGTGCCCAGATCGTCGCACCAGAATTCGTCTTCGAACTTCGTGCGAAGGGTTTCTGCCTGTACCTCCAGTTCACAGCTTCGGTTCACATCGCCTAGCACCCTAGCGAGACGTGAGGCGGCGACTTTTGCTGCGTAGACATAACCCTGCACTTCGCATAGCGCGACCGGTGGCGCCGCGATTGTTCCGTCGCTGTGGAAAATGGAATCGTTCGAGTCCTTCCAGCCCTGCTGCACCAATCCCTTGCTGGAATGGCGCGCGTATTCGACAAAACCGTCGCCATCGACATCTCCGTATTCGTCGATCCACTGCAAGGCTCGTTCGATGTTTGGCCATAGCGGCTCCAGAGTCGGCCGATCACCGGTCCGGTCAAAGTATGCCCCGGCGAGCATGATGAATAAGGGTGTGGCATCGACGCTCCCGTAATATTTCCCAAAGGGGACTTCGCCGAGCGCGGCCATCTCGCTGCGGCGCATTTCGTGCAAAATCTTGCCTGGTTCAGAATCGGCCACGGCGTCGACTCGATCGGCCTGTGAACTGGCGAGAAACTCGAGTACGCCCTTTGCAATATTCGGGTTCAACCATAACGTTTGCAGTGCGGTGATGATGCCGTCGCGACCGAAGACCGTACTGAACCAGGGAACGCCCGCATACGGATAATTGCGTTCAGGATTGCCCGCAATCATCATTTCAAGATCGGAAGTGGATCGGGCGATCCAGTCACTGAAGCGCGAGTTCGAACTGGTAATCTGGGGAAAGTCGCGCGCAGTCTCACCCAGCTCAAACCGGGCAGAAGATAAAGCATCTGAATATCCGATGGAGGGTCGTGCAACTTCGGAGTCGCAACAGATCTCAAGCTGCACCGTTACTCTCTCTTTCGGCCGCAGCGAGACTCTGAATTCCATCCCGGATTCGGAGTTCCAGAGCGATTGTGCGTCACATTCGATGCGGGTGTGGCGCACTACGCGGTCTAGCCCTTCATAGGACAAAATCACAGAATTCTCATTGATCTCTTCCGCCCAACGTCGCCCTCTTCTTTCCCGGACGGTACCTCGCACCTCGAAAATATCTGCGTAGTCGGCATCGAATCCAATATGAACGGGAACCTCTAGATCTTCCATTCCGTGATTCACAAACCGTAGTTTTTCAAAGCAGGAATCGTGCCACAGAAATCGTGAGCGAACCAGGTGGAGTGTGCCACGATGAATTGCGATGGCCTCACTGCTGAGCACGTCGAGGTTGGCTAGGTCGGCGGTGAAAAGAAAATTGTTGGTTGCAACGGTGGAACTCAATAGCAGCGGGCGCGCGCCCCAGAGCTTCAGCGACAATTCCGAAAGGTGCCGCATCCCGTCAAAAAACAGACCCTGTTCTCCCAGACCGGACGTCTGCACGTCGCCCAGGCGGTCGAAGACGAAAAACATCCTGCCATATTTGAGTACGCGAGCCCGGTCATCCACCGGGGACGATATTGTCGCTATGTAGTACTGGGGCTGGGAGACTCCGCTTCCATCCAATTCAATACTCCCTCTTCGACCGTAATCGTAGCCGATGCTGGGTGAATCAGGCCTTTGTAGATTTTGAGATAGTCTCGAGCCATCCGATCGTCCGTGAAGTTCAGCTCGAAGTGCCGACGACAATCCCGACGGTCCAGTTCGCCGATCCGACTTACCGCTTCCACCGCCTGGTCAGTCTCATGAAACAGGAAACCACCAACGCCATCAGGAATGATCTCCGGAACAGAGCCGTACGGGTGCGCGATCACCGGAGTCCCGCAGGCCAGGGCTTCGATCATTACCAAGCCGAAGGGCTCGGACCATTCGATCGGGAACAGAAGTGCCGCAGCGTTCCCCAAAAACTCGGCCTTGTCCTTATGGCCAATCTCGCCGACAAACTCGATTAGAGGATGTTTTAACAGCGGCTCGATCGTTTTTGCAAAGTACTCCCGATCTACGCGATCGATTTTCGCTGCTACCTTCAACTTCTTGCCTGATCGAATCGCGATGTCGATCGCCTCGTCCAGCCCTTTCTCTGGCGATGTGCGGCCAAGGAATGCGAGATATCCTCCCTCTCCGTTCCCTGGTGAAAGAGAGTCCGCCGGCATACCGTGGTGAACCGTTCCCAGCCAATTGACCCAAGGCAGTGGCTTGCGCTGAGCGTCAGAGATGGCAATTAGGGGTACATCGGCAAATTCTTCATACAGCGGAACCAGATCCGGAAGATCCAGCCGGCCGTGTAGGGTCGTTACACATGGAACTTGTGCCCGCCTGCTAGCAGGAAAGTGTAGATAGTCAATGTGGAAGTGAATCAGATCGAATTCATCCGCAAGACTTAGAACGCGCTCCACCATCAAAATGTGGTGCGCAAGCGGGTCGATGCAGCCTGCGTCGAGTCGAAGCGCCTTCTTGCAGGGTGCAATCAATCGTGCATTCGTAACCGAATCTCCACTGGCAAACAAGGTGACTTCATGGCCGAGTGACACTAGCTTTTCTGTCAGCCAGGATGCCACCCGCTCGGTTCCTCCGTACAGGCGCGGTGGAACACTTTCGGAAAGTGGCGCGACTTGGGCAATCCTCATCCAGGCTCCCCCCTGAAAAAACGAGCGAGACAAGGCCAGCACTTATCGTCCCTTGCCTCGATATCCCGCAGCCCTAGGTCTGAGAATTCCTACTCTGCGAGTGACGAAGATTAGATGTCTTTTGGACTCTTAGGGTTGGCGTTGCTCCGCCGCGCCTGGGGCTCTCGACGTTCCCGCCCCTATCTTCAACTCCTTATCTTCAACTCCTTTGATGGACGGCGCTGCAGGAGTTGACCTCCCGGTTCAGCGCTCATCCTCTCGCGCAACTTCCTCTTGGTTACTAATGAGCTGGTGCCGGTTGTGGATTCCCCTGCGGTGCCTGCGTGCTGGGAGCGAAGTTCACTTTCGGTACCTGGCGCGCTGCTTCGGACGCTGCGAAGTACGCATCGTTCGGCTTGAACCCGGCCCAGCCCGCAAAAATGCTATTCGGAAACTGCTGCACGTAGGTGTTGTAGTCCTGCAAGGTGTCGTTATAACGCTTGCGTTCGACGGCAATGCGGTTCTCGGTGCCTGCGAGTTCGTCCTGCAGGCGCAGGAAGTTCTCGTTCGACTTCAATTGCGGATAGTTTTCTACGACCAACAGCAGGCGTCCAATCGCTCCATCCAGTTGTCCGTTGGCGGCGATCTTTTGCTGAGGGGTTCCCGCTGAGAGCAGAGCCGAGCGCGCTTTGGCGATGTCGCCGAACACGGTCTGTTCCTGCTGCGCGTATCCTTTGACCGTTTCGACCAGATTGGGAATGAGGTCGGCGCGCCGTTGCAGCACGATGTCCACCTGGGACCACGCGGACTTCACCGCCTCATTCTTGGTCACGAGCGTGTTCTTCACGCCGACGTACTGCCCGAAGAAAATCAGGCTGAACACCAGCAGGATCACGATCAGCACGATGACTGCAATTAACGCCTTCCCCATAAGTCCTCCTGAAATCGGAATGTGATGTCTTTACGTCCGGCCGGATGCATCTGAGTCTAACGCCTCATCCACGGCGCCGGTGACCTTCTCAACCGCGGTGACGTAGCGAGCCGCCAAATCGTTGATGTCCATTTTCTTGGGATCCGCTTTGTGCTCCCGAACATCCAGCGCCTGGTGAACGGCGGACAGATCGAAGCCCACCCGCTTCGACAGCGTGTCCACGGCGGCTCTCCTGCTTGACTGCGAGGCGTCGCCAAGTGCGATCAGGGCGTGGCGAAACAGCGTGCCGAACGATGGCACAGAGTGCAGGACAAGATCCCACAGGCGCGAATCGCTCCCGGCCGCCAAGAGTACCTGCTGGCGCAACAGGATCAGCTTTTCCCGCAGTTCGTATTCGACTTGTACCCGGTGCACGTGCATGGAAACGCGCAGATCTTGCACTACATTCTCACCAAAAAGCACGCGATGATGTTGCTGCATGTCGAGCAGTTCGATGGTGAAAACGTCGGTGGAGCGCTCAAGCTCGCGCCGCGTCATGCACAGTGGTGGAGGCTGCTTCTGCCGATCCCACCATTTCGCGACCGGCGCCAGGGCTTGCAAGGCCGCAAACGAGCTGTCGCGCAGGACACACAGCAGGTTCAGGTTCGACAGCCCGGGATGAAAATCACCGGACACCGCCGATCCGAACAGAATAATGCTCTCGACGTTCGGTCCAGCTGCTTCCCTGATCCGCTTTACAAACTCGTCGATCTTCTCTTTCGTATCTTTCGCACTCTTGTCTTCAGAAGCCATTTCGCCCTCGCTTGCTACCAACTGCTACTGGCCCCGCCGCCGCCGGAACTGCCACCGCCAAACCCCCCGAACCCGCCACCACCCCCAAAGCCGCCTCCGCCTCCGCCAAATCCCCCGCCGCCCCCGTAGCCGCCACGTCCGCCGAAAATCTGCGAGAACAGAAGCCAGAAAACAATGCTGCGCAACGGAGTCGCGAGGATGATCACTACGACGACAACGAAAAGGATGATCCCGCCGATGGATATCCCCCCGTCATGCTCGGGCACCCGTTGTGTCGGAGCCCTCGGCTGCGCGTTCGTCAGTTGGACTCCCGCATCCGTCGCGATCACGTTGGCAATTCGGCTCGTGACCAGAAGCAGGGCGTTGTTGTAGTCTCCGGCCTGCATCAGCGGGATGGCCTCCCGCTGGAATCCACCCACCTTGCCGTCTGGCAGAATCGGCTCCAGCCCATAACCCACTTCGACCCGGGCGCGGCGATCCTTTATGGCGTAGAGAATCAGCACTCCGTGGTCCGTGGACTTGCTGCCGATGCCCCACTTCTTGAACAGATCCACCGCGAAGCTTTCGATATCAGAGCCGTCTAGCGAATTGATCGTAACGACGGCAATCTGGGCATGGGCCTTTTCGTCGACCTGGCGGCTGATGTCGGTGAGCTGCGCGATCGTCGTCTGGTTGAGGACGTGAGCGAAGTCGTTGACGTAACCCGTGGGCTGGAGCTGCGAGACAGATTCTGCTCGCGTCAGGGTGCCTAGCGACAACGCCAAGACCGCTGCCACACACCATTTCGTCAGCAAATTCACAGGCAAATTGTACAAGACTCACATGAAACGGCGGTCCTGTGCACAATACAGCCACGCTTTTGCTCGACAGTCCCTTGGTACCCTTGCACACAAGCTCATCTCACCTTAGTAATTTGAAGAAAATCGCGCCAAAGATCATGATAGGCAACGTGCCGAACTCTGAAAATACGCGCCGCTGGCCACGACTGCCCGTCGATATGCCCGTCCGCGTGGTGACGTCCAAGGGCTTTTCGACCACGGTGGTAGAAGGCCGGGGCACGGAAATGAGCGAAGGCGGCATGGTGCTGTATGCCGGGATCTTGCTCAACCCCGGGGACTTGCTGGAAATCGAGTTCGATACGCCCACCCCCTCGCGCCTGCCTGCCATTGTCCGATCGCGCAACGGATTCTGTTTCGGTCTGGAATTCATCACTCCGCTGCCCGCTTAATTAAGATTTTTCCTTAGCCCCTTTCCGTGGCATTGCTGACCGATTTGTTCTAGCATCTTGTCCGAGATCCATACGCACATTGGGGGCGGCTCCATGTATTTCGAACAGTTCTATCTTGGATGTCTGGCCCACGCTTCCTATCTGCTGGCTTCCGACGGGGAAGCCGTGGTCGTCGATCCGCAGCGCGATGTCGAGTTCTACCTCAAGGCCGCCGCCGATCACGGGATCACGATCCGCCATATATTCGAGAGCCACCTGCACGCCGACTTTGTTTCCGGACACCGGGAACTGGCAGCCCGCACGGGCGCGACTATCTACATGGGTGCTCAGGCAGGAGCGACATTTCGCCACGTGCCGGTGAGCGACGGATTTCAGCTGAAGTTTGGCAACGCCTCGATCCGCGTGCTGGAAACCCCGGGGCACACTCCGGAGAGCATCTGCATGGTCGTCACCGATGAAGAGAAGTCTCCCTTGCCTTGGGCCGTGTTGACCGGGGACACATTGTTCATCGGCGACGTAGGCCGCCCCGACCTGTCGCCGAGGCACACTCCGAAGGAACTCGCCGGACTGCTTTACGACAGCCTGCACACGAAGGTGCTGACGCTTCCCGACAGTGTGCTGGTCTATCCGGCACACGGCGCCGGATCGCTCTGTGGAAAGAACATGCGCGCCGAGCGGTCATCGACCATCGGCACCGAGCGACTGACCAACTACGCGTTGCAGATCGAGAGCAGGGAAGAGTTCGTTGCGCAGTTGACCAGCCACCTTCCCGCGCGCCCGGAGTACTTCCTGAAAGACGCTGAGATCAACCGCACGGGTGCCGCGCCCTTGTCGGACCTTCCGCCACTTGGGGCGATCACGCCGTCAGAACTGCAAGCGATGTTGAGCGCAGGGGAAATTGCCCTCGACGTGCGCGCGAATGACGAGTTTGCCGCGGGGCATGTGCCGGGCTCGGTAAACATCGCGCTGGGCGGGCAGTTTGCCTCGTGGGCAGGCACGGTACTAGGGCTCTCGGCGCATCCGGTACTAATTGCGGAATCGGACGCCCAGTTGGAAGAGGCGCGTCTCCGACTGACGCGGGTTGGCATCGAAATCCTGGATGGCTATCTGGCCGGTGGCCTGACCGCGTGGAAACAGGCCGGATTACCAATCGCGACCATTTCTCAGATGACGGCGAGCGAACTCGGGGCACGGTTGAAATCGGGCGCGGTCCAAATACTCGACGTACGCCGCGAGCCCGAGTGGGATGCCGGACACATCGAAGGCGCGAACTGGTGGCCGCTCGACAACTTCCGCGTCTCTCCCCCAGAGATGGATCATGAGTCGCCTATCGCCGTTCACTGCAAAGGTGGATATCGCAGCATGATCGCCAGCAGCCTGCTGCAGCGCGCAGGCTTCAAGAACGTAATCAATGTGGTCGGCGGCTTCGATGCCTGGCAGCAGGCTAAATTGCCGACAATAAGCGCCAAGCCGGTTGGGGTTTGAACCTTGTCCTTCCGAGAGAAGCTGACAGCTGATGGCTTACAGCTTTCGTCTGTGACCTTAATCACATCCGCCCCGCGCTGTGTAGAATAAGCTGCTGCGATCTCGTGCCCATTTTCTGGCACGACAAAATTCCTCCGCGTCGAGGTTCTCATCATGGCCGATAAAGCCGTCGTCGATACCCAGGCCCCCAACATCGATTCCATCCTGAACGAGCAGCGCAAGTTCGATCCGCCCGCAGAGTTCAGCAAGCAAGCCCACATCAAGAGCCTTGAAGAATACGAGCGCCTCTACAAGGAATCGGTCGACGATCCTGACAAGTTCTGGTCCCGGATTGCAAGCGAGCTGCACTGGTTCAAGAAGTGGGACAAGGTTCTCGAATGGAATTGCCCGTGGGCGAAATGGTTCGTCGGCGGCCAGATCAACCTCTCCTACAACTGCCTCGATCGCCACGTCACCACCTGGCGCAAGAATAAAGCGGCAATCATTTGGGAGAGCGAGCCCGGTGAAGTCCGCATCCTGACCTACCAGCAACTGCATCGCGAGGTGCAAAAATTCGCTAATGTTCTAAAAGGGCTTGGCGTAAAGAAAGGCGACCGCGTCGCCATTTACATGGGCATGACGCCGGAGCTCCCCGTGGCCATGCTGGCCTGCGCCCGCATCGGCGCGCCGCACACCATCGTCTTCGGAGGATTCTCTACCAACGCGCTGGTCGACCGCATCCACGACTCGCAAGCAACCTGCGTCATCACGCAAGACGGATCGTACCGGCGTGGTGCGGAAGTGAAATTGTTTCCAGCAGTGGAAGAGGCGCTGAAGTCCTGCCCTAGCGTGAAGCAGGTTGTCGTCTATAAGCGCACCGGAACCGCCATCACCATGCAGGCGGGTCGCGACCACTGGTGGCACGAGCTGATGGCGAAGGCCTCCGATTTCTGCCCCGCCGAGCCGCTTGACGCCGAGCACCCGCTCTACATCCTTTATACGTCGGGAACCACCGGCAAGCCAAAGGGCGTGGTGCACACCACCGCCGGTTATTCGGTCGGCACCTACCTCACTACAAAATGGGTCTTCGATCTCAAAGACGAAGACACCTACTGGTGCACCGCCGACATCGGATGGGTCACTGGCCACAGCTACATCGTCTACGGCCCGTTGCAGAACGGTGCGACCAGCCTGATGTACGAAGGCGCGCCGAACTGTCCGGAGCCCGACCGCTTCTGGTCGATCATCGCGCGGCACAAAGTGAACGTCTTCTACACGGCGCCCACGGCGATTCGTACCTTCCTCAAGTGGGGCGACGAGTGGCCGAAGAAGCATGATATGTCCAGCCTGCGCCTGCTCGGCACCGTCGGTGAGCCCATCAATCCCGAGGCCTGGATGTGGTATCGCGAAACCATTGGCGGCAACCGCTGCCCAATCGTGGACACGTGGTGGCAGACCGAGACCGGGCACATCATGCTCTCCCCGATCCCCGGCGCGATCGCCACCAAGCCTGGATCAGCCACGAAGCCGTTCCCCGGCGTGGTGCCCGAGATCGTCACCATGGAAGGCAAGCCTGTACCGGATGGTTCCGGCGGATTCCTCGTCATCAAGCGCCCTTGGCCAGGAATGCTGCGCACGGTCTACGGCGATCCCGACCGCTACGTGAAGAATTACTGGTCGCAGATTCCCGGCATGTACTTCACCGGAGACGGCGCACGCAAAGACAAAGACGGATACTTCTGGATCATGGGCCGCGTCGACGACGTGCTCAACGTCAGTGGCCACCGCCTCAGCACCATGGAGGTCGAGAGCGCGCTAGTCGCACACGAGGCCGTGGCAGAAGCCGCGGTGGTGGGTCGTCCGGACGATCTCAAGGGGCAAGCAATCTCAGCGTTTGTTACGCTTGAGCAGGGAAGACAACCCACACCCGAACTGAAAGAAGAATTACGCAAGTGGGTTGCAAAGGAAATCGGAGCGCTCGCGAAGCCCGACGACATTCGCTTCACCGACTCTCTGCCGAAGACGCGCAGCGGCAAAATCATGCGCCGCCTGCTGCGGGAACTAGCCACGAACGGCAGCGTAAAAGGCGACACCACCACCCTGGAAGATTTCGGAGTGATCGCTAAGCTGCAGGAACAAGACGAAGTCTAAGCCGAGCTTGTCATGCTGAGCGGAGTCGAAGCATCCCTACCCTAAACGCTCTCGCGGGTGGCCCATCCTAACGTCGCGTTTTTTGCGACGTTAGGGTGGGGATCAACTTTATTTCGCTGTCGCAGTTGCCCCGTAGGGCTGCAGTTCCTTGAAGGCCTGATCGTTCCTGAGTCGCTCTGGGAAGCTTCCTTCATAGTCCGCTAATCCAGGACACATCGCCCGGTGCATCGAGCTGAAACCGAACGTCTTCATCTCTTTCATCGCTTCCTCGGCCGACCAGCCTTCCTCGGCCATGCGATACGAGGCCACTGCCATCCCGGTGCGATCAACGCCCAGTTGGCAGTGCACGAAAGTCTTCTTCGCCGGATTCTCCCGGATCACACGAAGAAACTTCGCAAACGTCTCATCCTTGGGGAACGGGCAGTGCGACGGAATCGAAACATACTGCATCCCCAGTTTTTGCGCCGTTTCTTCTTCCTCTTTGCTCGCGCCGCCGCGCAGGTCTACCACGAGGGTGACGCCCATGTTCTTTAGTGCCTCCAGACCCTCCGCGGTCGGTTGGGCTCCCCGATAAAGATTCGGAGTGACTTCGCCAAAATTTGGGACCCCTTTGGTCTTTACCCTTGTGCCAATCGCATGTTGCGCAGGGACTGGTGTTGCCTGGCCTGCTTGAGGGGGAGTGGCGGCGCTGAGGCAGAGCGCAGACGTGACCAACAGCGCGAACACGGTTGATGGGACGGTGTAAGAGTTTAAATTCATCGATATAAGTTAGATGCGGCCCAGCACCCTCACGCACTACTCTCCCGTTCCCATCATGACAATGGGCATGGTGGGAGTGGTCGCTCCAGCTTCGTTCTCCACCGTAATGGCAAAAGCCTTGGCTTCCGTCCCTGCGGGCAGCGGAGGATTCACCACGGTCGCACTCCCGTGCGCATCGGGCTTGAAGACTCCTGCGGGAATGGGCGCGCCCTGCACCGGAATTAGCCACAATTCGTAGGCCTTCTGCGGCGGCAGCGCGGGCATGTTGTTCGCGACAAAGAGCAGGCTGCTCCGATTCCGCAGGTAGAAGGCCTTGCCTTGTGGCTGTGGAGGAGTCTTCATCGCGACCAGCGTGAAGTGCTGCCCCTGAGGGTCAGTGATGGCGCTCGCGACACTTCGCGCTTGATCCAATTCCAGTGTTTGCTCGCCGAAGGCGGCACGTAGGGTGGAGACGTTCTGCCGCAGAGCGGCATTCTCCTTCCACAGAGACGCCGCGAACACGATGACGGCAGCAGCCGCAGCCCATCCCAAGAATCCCCACCGCGATCGACGTGCACTGGGTGGCCCATCCTTTCGCGCCTTTTGCCAAAGGCTGGGAACCGATTCTTTCGCCATCGCATCGAGCAGCCGCTGCCGCGAACGCTGCGGAGGCTTCGGCCCCAGCACCGACAGCGCGAGCATCGCTCCATCCCCGCGCAGTTGCTCCAGTTCTAGCCGGCAGGCGCCACAGGTCGCCAGATGCTTTTCGAGGTTCGCGCGATCTTCACCCTCCAGCGCGTCCAACGCATAGAGCGCGAGATCTTCGGCGAATTGTTCGTGTCCACTCATCTCATCGTCCGGGGGTGCCCCGTCCTTATCCCTCCGTCCTTTGGAGGGACAGGGCGGGGATTTTGACTTCGCACCCTCAACCCTGAAAAGCCTTCCGCAATGCAATCAAGCCGGTGCGGATCCTGGTCTTGATCGTCCCCAGTGGCTCGCCCGTCTTGCTCGCAATTTCAGAATGGCTCATGCCTTCGAAGTATGCCATCTCCAGCGCACTACGTTGCGGAGTCGGCATCGATCCCAGAACCCCGCGGACTTTTTCCGCCGCCCGCGACCGGTCGGCGTCGCCGGCAAGATCGGGCGCCACCGACACGATGACATCTTCAATATCAGTTTCCGGCCGTCGCCTTCGTAGCGCATCAATGGCGCGATTGCGCGTGATCACCGCCAGCCACGCTCCCAAGCTTCCGCGCGCAGCGTCGAACGCACCCGGGTTGCGCCACAGCTGCAAAAACACTTCCTGCAGCACGTCTTCCGCCGCGCCCGTATCGCCCAGCAAACGCAACGCGACTGCGTACACTATCGAAGAATAGCGGTCGTAGAGCTCCGCCAGGGCGCTCTGGTCGCCCGATTTCATGGCCGTCACGATGGCCAGATCCGGCGATATCCCTTGTCGTTCAGGACTCGACAAACGCTCTAACTCTTCCTTGTAAGAAATACGTGCGCAAAGGCCCTGCTGGATTGGCACAATGGGGGGAGCGATGTCGCTCAAACCCCTAATGGCTTAGCTTGATAGCCAGTTGCCGCTCCGGTTGCGTCATTTCGCCCCACAGCTTCTGCAAATCGCTCTGCACGGCCTGGTTGTCGGGCTCTTTCCGCAACGCCAGCGCGAACCACCGATAGGCGGTGGGAAGGTCGTGCGGCGTGCACAATCCCGCCGAGTAGAGCGCTCCCATCTCAACCATCGCTTTGGGATTCGACTGGTTGACGGCAGGCTTCAATAGCCGCATGCCGCGTTCGCAATCCTGCGGTACTCCCTTGCCATATAGATACTTCTGCGCTTCGGCTGACGGCATCGATGGGCTTCGCGGGCTTGCTTGCGGCAGGCTTTGCCGGAGCCGCCTCCGCGGCCTTGGTCGGCTTTGGGTTTGTGGGAGCGGGATTGTCGGGAGCAGCCGCAGGTGACGCGTCGGTAGGTGCCGCATCGGTTGGTGCAGCAGCGGCCGGTGCGGAACTCGGCGCGGCGTCGGGCGTTGACGGAGGTGCACTGGGCGGCGTGGTAGCAGTTGCGGGACTTGCCGTGGTGTTGCTGGCCGGGTTGGCAGCGGGCGAGTTTGCAGGTGCGCCCGACGATGGATCGGTCGCAGGCTGTATTGAGGGGGTCGTTGGCGCCGCACCCGGGCTAGCTGCGGCCGGAGGCGTCGTCGAAGTTGTGTCCGTGGCGTCGGGATTCTGCGCGGATGCCGATGGCTTGCTCGTCCCCAGACCCAGCCATCCGAATTTCTGATTCTTCCAGCGCAAATATCCAAAACCTGCGGCCAGCGCCAGCGCCAGCACAATCAGAACGAATTTTCCCGCGGCGCCGCGCCGGGGCTCTTCGTCATCTTCCAGCAGATAATCGAGATTGCTCGACCTGGCGTGGGGATCCGCGCTCAAACTCGCGCGCTTCCGGGGCGCTGGATCGCTTAATCCAAGAAATGATGGCCCGCTGATGCCGGGCGAATAGTCCGAAACGGGGGCGGCAGCGCGCGCAGGCTCAGGAGCCTGAGGCCGCGCCGGGATTGGCGCGGAGGACGGTGGCGCAGGCGACAAGGGTACCGGCGACACAGGTTCAGACGGAGACGCGGGTGCCTGGGGCGCACTCCGAACCGTTGCCGATGCAGCGGGTGCCGTTAACAGCGTAGCTCCGCACATACCGCAAAAGCGGTTCCCCTCCTGATTTTCATTGCCGCAACGAGCGCAGCGCACAGGTCCCCCTTGTCTCAATCTCCACTCTATAGCTTACGATATCTTGGAGGTTCGATGCAGGAGGAAGACGGCGGGAGTATCCGAAAAATGACCTGTCTGCAGGACCGCAACAGAAAACGGATGCAACCTCTGGAAGCCGACAATGTGAGCAACCCGGAAAGGCACCCTGGCACCTTCCACGTCACGGTGCAGGGACGCAGCCTCGAGGTGCACCATATTCCCGGCATCAACTCCCAGGCGCCGGAACTCGTCCTTCTCCACGAAGGACTCGGCTCCGTCTCGCACTGGAGGGATTTCCCTGCGCGTCTCGCTTCCACGACAGGATGCCCTGTCACCACGTATTCGCGCTATGGATCTGGCGATTCTGAACTGCTCGCCGAGGCTCGTCCCGTCAACTACATGCACGATGAGGCACTGCGCACGCTGCCCCATCTTCTGTCCCAACTGCACATCGAGAAGCCGATCCTCGTCGGCCACAGCGACGGCGCTTCCATTGCTCTGATTCACGCTGGTGCTCATGACCAGGTGCGCGGGCTCGTACTGCTCGCGCCGCACGTCTTTGTTGAAGACCTCAGCATATCCAGCATTGCCGAAGCAAAGAAGATTTTCGAGACCACCAACCTTCCCGAGAAACTCGCACGCCATCATCGCGACGCCGGCCGCACATTTTGGGGATGGAACAACATCTGGCTCCATCCCGATTTCCGCAGTTGGAACATCGAGGAGTATCTTCCCCGCATCTCCTGTCCCATCCTCGCCATTCAGGGCCTCGACGATCAGTACGGAACCATGGCGCAGGTACACGCAATCGCTCGCCAGTCCGCAGGTCCCGTGGAGATTCTTCCCCTGGCGGACTGCCGCCACGCACCGCAGCGGGATCAACCTGAGGCTGTGCTAGCCGCGATCGCAAAGTTTGTGGAACAAATCGGGAGCCAGTGATGTCTAAGCTGTCAGCGGCTTTATCGGCAGTGGTGTCTGCGTCGCAATCCCGATTGTAAAATCGCCAAAGTTTGTCGGGCCGCGTGGAGGTCTCAATGAAAAAGTATCTCGTGGCAGCGCTTCTTCTCCTGATTGGTTTCACGTCGTTGGCCGCATCTCAGGTGACGCCTCAGCGTGTCCGCGCATCTGAAAGCATCATGCAGGCTCTGGTGATCAAGAAGGTTGCTCCCCACTATCCTCCTTTGGCGCGCCAGGCGCGGATCCAAGGCTTGGTCATCATGAAAGTTCAGATCAGCAAAACCGGAGATGTCGAGAACATCCAGCTCTTCAGCGGACATCCGATCCTCGCTCCCTCTGCCATCGAGGCCGTCAAGCAGTGGAAGTACAAGCCGTATCTCCTCAACGGAGAGCCAGTCGAAGTCGAAACGAACGTGACCGTGAACTTCACACTTCCCGATAAACCGCCCGTCGAAGGCGTCGTGGGCGATATGCCCGGAGGCCTGCCGGACGGTGAGAACAGCGGCTTTGCCCCGCAACCCGCCGTTCCCGGACGCGTGCGTGTGCCCTCAGGCGTCGAGCAGGGTTTGGTGACCACCAAGGTGCCTCCTCAATATCCGCCCGAGGCCAAGGATGCGCACATTCAGGGCGTGGTCCTGATGAATGTGATCGTCGACAAGGAAGGCAATGTGGCGAACATTCAGCTGATCAGCGGGCACCCGTTGCTGGCGCCAGCGGCGATCGACGCCGTGAAACAGTGGAAGTATAAGCCCTACCTGCTGAACGAGGCTCCAGTCGAAGTTGAGACCCAGGTGCACGTGAACTTCACGCTCATGCCTTAGCGAGGGTGCCCCATCCTTGTCCTCCGTTCTTTGGAGGGACAAGGTGGGGAATTTGATCTTCAATGAGCAGGAAGAAGGCGACTGAACTATTTCTTTAGGGTAGGGCTCGCTGAGGCAGAAGCCGGCACTGCCAGCGGCGCTCCAGCCAGCACATCCTGCGCCGCCTTCGGCAACTTGTCGGCATTGGCCAGCAACAGACTCACTTGCCACATCTGCATGGTCGAGAGCGTCTTGTCGAATCCGGGCATTCCCGTCATGCGAATTCCGCCCGCAACCTTCCAATAGCTTTCTGCCGGAGGATCGTCCGTTACTCCCGTGCCTTCCATCAACTTGGGAGGCTGGGGGAACATTCCCCGGGCAATCGCTGTCTGCGGCTGTCCCGCCACGCCATGACATACCGCGCAATGTTCTTTGTAAACCTGCGCTCCCGCCACATATGCAGCCTCATCGGCGGGGATGGGCACCGACTTCGGTATCTCTTTTTCCATGCGGGCGTGCAGCGCCATTCGCGCAAACGTCTTCTCAAACGGCATCGGCGCCGCCGCCGTCGCGACCGGCGCAGTCCCTGAAGAAAAATAAAAATAAACGCCGGCTGGAATCGCGATCAACCCCAGGATCAGCCCAATCAGAAATTTGCCCATTCAACGTTCTCCCCGTGCAAGATTGAAACACCCAAACATGAAAAGACGCGGTCCCAAGCCGCGCCGGGCTTCATTCTACCTGTTTTCGAAAGATTGATCTTTTCTTCAGCAAACATCACTCGGAGGTAATGTTTCATGAGTCGCCACCAACGCGACAAGTCTTTTACAACTCTTCAACCTTGATGTGACATTGTTCTCAGGGCATCACGCTAACCTCAGCTCGCGTTGATGCTCGGGCTGCCCTGCCTGTACCCGCAACGCCTATTCTAAAAACTCTGGAGTGTATGGATTATGAGCAAGGGAAAATCTCTCTGCACCAGTGTGACCGCGGAAGCGAGTCAGCAAACCTCCAACCCGCAACTCAACCCTCAGCCGTCGCGCGAGATTCAGCGGCGCTCGTTCCTCAAAGGGCTCGGTGTGGCTGGAGCAGCGCTCTCCGCCGCTCCATTGTTGGGCGTGAGCGCGACAGCCGACGACCACGGGTCCATCAGCAAAGGGGACGCGGCCATCCTTCGTTTTGTCGCCGCCGCAGAGATTATCGAGAGCGACATCTGGTTACAGTACAACGAACTCGCGGGTGTGCAAGACGGCGAAGTCTCGAAGTTGGCGAGCAAGCTGATCCCCGGCTATCCCTCGCAGGTTACCGGCGGAAACCCTGCCTACACTTCAGACGTCAAGCAGTTGGACAGCGACATGGACCAGTACATTTCGGACAACACCGAAGACGAACTGAGCCACGAAGTCTTCCTCAACGCCTACCTCGCTTCCAAGGGCGCGGACACCGTCAACCTCGACGCCTTTCGCACTCTGCCCGCCAGCCAGGCGAGCGGATCGAATAAGAAGTTTGGCCGGCTCACCAACTTGACTCAACTCACCGTACATACGGATTGGTGGACACGCTACCGCAGCCGGCGCGGGAATCCCGATCTTGGGGACACGTTCCGGAACGCCATCCCAACGCTCGCGGTGGGGCGCCACACCGCAATTCCCAGAACGGATGCCGACGTCGCCGATTCTGGTTTCCTGCAAGCCGTCGCCAACACCGCGGGATTCCACTTTGCCTGGATCGAGCAGGGCGGCAGCAGTCTCTATCCGTCGCTGGCGCAGAGAGCCTCCAACACGGAAGTTCTGAGGGTCCTGCTCAGCATCGGGGGAACCGAGATCTGCCACTTCCAGACCTGGCAGGACAAAGCAGGGAACGTGATACCTGTCGCCAACGTGATCGATCCGGTCACCGGTGTCTCGGTTACTTTCCCTGATCTGAATTCTCCGCCCTTTGGCGGGGAGAACTTTCAGACCAACCTGATCATGCCCGAGCCGACGGTATTTCTCAGTCGCCAATTTCCACCATGCTCCATCATTCGCCCTACCGAGACTAAGGGCGCGGCCATGGGGGCTGTGAACGCGCTGACTGGCGATGGTCTTTTCATCGGCCAGTCTAGCCAGTTCAAGGAGTTGCTGCAGGATCTCGCCAGCGATGCAGACAGAGCACAGCGCAACGGTCATTGATTGACGAACCATTAATCGACGAACCCCGGGGACCCAAGAATGAGGGCGAGGACGCGGACGCAATTGCGCTCGCGTCCTTACTCAAGCACTCCAACTCACGAACGCGCGCCGATCCCAGGAGGATCCATGTTCGAAGGACTGTTTCAACCAATGCACTTGATCATGATTGCCGGAATTGCTCTGCTCGTGCTCGGCCCCAGAAAGCTCCCCGAACTCGGCAAGGGACTCGGCGAAGGCATCCGTGGATTCAAATCGGCGATGGCAGGAAAGGAAGAAGGAAAATCCGACAGCCTGACCTCGGATTCGACTCCTCGATCTCCGACCTCCGAGAACTGAGTACCGAGTACTGAGAACTGATTCCCCTCCCGATGCTAAACTCAGCATCGGCATGCTGACTTACCTCGAATGCACCCGCTGCGGCGAACACTACCCCGCCGACCGTCCGCAATCGGTCTGCCCCAAAGATGCGGGCATCCTTTATGCGCGGTACGATCTCGCGACGATCAAGCGCACGTTCTCGTCGGCGCGACTTGCCGGACGTGCACCGACGATGTGGCGCTATGACGCCGTTCTGCCCGACGCCAATCCAGTCTCACTCGGCGAAGGCTTCACGCCCATGCTGCTCAGCCGCGAATATCCCAATGTCTATATCAAGGACGAAGGCCTCAACCCCACTGGATCGTTCAAGGCGCGCGGCCTCTCCGCCTGCGTGACCATGGCGCGCCATTTCGGCTCGAAGAAACTCGCGATTCCCTCGGCGGGCAATGCCGCGGGCGCGCTCGCCGCTTACTCCGCCGCCGCCGGAGTGGAAGCGCACATCTTCATGCCGAAAGATGTCCCCATGGCGAATCGCATTGAATGCGACTACTACGGCGCGCACGTCACGCTGGTCGACGGCCTCATCAGCGACTGCGCCCGCAAAGTCGCCGAACTTAAAGAATCCGAGGCTTGGAAAAGAGACGGATGGTTCGACGTCTCCACTAACAAAGAGCCTTACCGCGTCGAAGGCAAGAAAACCATGGGCTACGAAGTCGCCGAGCAACTCGGCTGGAGAATGCCGCAGGGCATCATCTATCCGACTGGAGGCGGCGTGGGCCTGCTGGGGATGTGGAAAGCGTTTGAAGAAATGGAAGCCTTGGGATGGATCGGCTCCGAGCGCCCGAAGATGATCACAGTTCAGGCTTCCGGTTGCGCGCCCATCGTGAAAGCGTGGGACGAAGGGAAGCAGTCGTCGGAAATGTGGCCCAACGCCGCGACGATGGCCGCAGGCCTGCGCGTTCCGAAGCCCTACGGCGACTACCTAATCCTCGACATCTTAAAGAAGAGCCAAGGCACCGCTGTCGCCGCGACCGACGCAGAGATTCTCGACGCCACGCGCCACTGGGCGAAATTCGAAGGAATCTTCGCAGCGCCCGAAGGCGCAGCCTCGCTGGTTGCCTACCGCAAACTCCGCGCCAACGGATTCTTCAAGCCCGAAGATACGGTCGTCCTGTTCAACACCGGCAGCGGCCTGAAATACTTGGACGTCCTAGATGCCGGTGTGGCCGCGAGCGACTCGCCCGCGCACCCCGCTAAACCGAAGCCAGCCGCGCGCCAGATCGGCGGCATCATCGGCCCATACTAGACTCTGCCTTCCTCATCATGAATGTCATCCTGAGCGAAGTCGTTGCGCGAGCGGAGCGAGCGCAACGACGCAGTCGAAGGATCCCTACCTCAATGGCCGCCCCGCCTCTCCACGCCTCTGTGTCCTCCGTGTCCTCTGTGGTTAAAATGGTCTCTTCGCCATGACCACACGTCTCTACTACCACGACTCCTTCCTCTACGACTTCGAGGCCGAAGTCCGCGAAGTGCTCGACTCCCCGCGTCCGGCGCTAATTCTCGACCGCACCGCCTTCTATCCCACGAGTGGCGGGCAGGTCTTCGACACCGGATGGATCACCTCCAACTTCGACGCCAAGTTGCGAGTCACCGAAGTCGCCGACATGGAAGATGGCAGAGTTGTGCACTACCTTGAAGCCCCGCTGCACGACTCGCAGAGAGAAGCCCTCAAGCCCGGGACCCTCATCCGCGGTCAAATCGATGCCGCCCGCCGTCGCGACCACATGCAGCAGCACTCCGGACAGCACGTACTCTCTGCGGCCTTCATCCGCTTGTTTAACGTGCCGACGGTCTCGTTTCACATGGCGGACGATTACTGCTCCATCGATCTCGACACGCCGGCGCTCACCAAAGAGCAGATCGAATCCGCCGAACGTCTGGCCAACGAGATCATCCTCGAGAACCGCGCCGTTGACATCCGCTTCGTCACTCGCGACGAAGCGGGGAAGCTTGGCCTGCGCAAACTGCCTCCCACCGAACGCGACGAACTGCGCCTGATCGACATTCGCGACTTCGACGTCACCGCCTGTGGCGGAACGCACGTCGCGCAGACGGGACAAATCGCCAGCGTCTTACTTAGAAAGGTGGAAAAAGTCCGCCAGGGATGGCGCGTGGAATTCGTTGCCGGACAGCGTGCCGTCTCGACCGCGCGCCGCGACTTCACCGCCCTCACCGAAACCGCTGCGCTCTTTTCCGCTCACCTCTACGACGTGCCACACCAGGCCCGGAAGTCGCTAGAGGAGATCCGCTCGCTGCGCAAGCAACGCGAACAGTCGTTGGAAGAACTCGCCGCAGCCCAGGCGGCCGCCTTGCTCACCGAAACGCCCGAGGCCAACGGTCGCAAGCTAGTCGTCCGCACGCTCGCCGACCGCGACCTGAACTTCGTCAAGCTACTCGCCCAGAAACTGACGCGCCTCTCGACCAACGCCGTCGCGCTTCTAGCCACGACCTCCCCGCAGCCGTCGCTGATCTTCGCGCAGTCCGCGGGCCAGCCCTTCGACATGGGCGCGCTCATGAAAGAAACTATGGCGAAGCTCGGTGGGCGCGGAGGCGGCACCAAAGATTTGGCGCAAGGCGGCATCCCCAATGCGGAGGGCGTTGAAACCAAGCTCAACGCGATCGCCGCGACCCTGGCTATCTAGGACTCGCGGGACGGATAAATGCGTTCGTCCCTACGCGAGCCCGGTGGACTGTCGCGGACAGGGGAAACCCTCAGATTGACTGTCTACTTAGGCCTGCTGTGGCCTTCGCGAGCGTTCCCACCAGACCTTGGGATCGTCGGGACGATTGAGGATCTTCGACAATTCCTGCTTGATTTCCCTTAGGCGCGTGGTGCGCAGCTCGAGCGCCGTCTGATCGACTGCGGTATGTCCGCCCTTTTCCGACAACCGGGCGTTGAGGTCGCGCAAATCAGCGATTTCCTGGCGAAGGCTGGAGAGATGTTCCGAGATATATGGCATCTCTTTGATCATACGCCCTATTTGGTGAATCTCCGGTGAATTCCGCCATTCGTTTGGACGATTGTTGGCTCCTTTAGGAATTGAGGCAGAGAACCCGGTTACTGTCGTAATCGATCCCCGGAGTTCTTGCCCTTCTCCCTAATAGCTTGTTGCTAACATGCGCACATGAGCGCTCCGTCTGAAAGATTATCGACCTTCAAAATTTCCCTGTTTCTCGCGATTGCGATGCTGGCGGGAATGATTGCGCTGGCGGGCGCCTTTCCCGGTAGCCGCGCACGCGGGGCGGCGACGTTGCCCGCACCGAAAGTTACCTCCATCACTCAGGTGACGCACGACGGATTCCGCAAGACTCGCTTACTAGCGGATGAATCCCACCTTTACGTCACCGAAGTGCCGGCGGCGCAGCGCGTCATCGCCAGGGTGTCGCTGGCGGAATCCAGCCGATCACTGGTTGCAAGTCCGTTCTCGAATCTGCAGGCGCTGGACCTGTCGCCCGATCACGCCAAGCTGCTCGTTGCGCCCATTCAGAGCGGATCCAGTGACGACGAGTTCTGGACTCTGCCCCTTGGAGCCGGATCTCCGGAGCGAATCGGCGCACTCGCAGGACGCGATGCAGCCTGGTCTTCCGACGGACAATTTCTTGTCTTCAGCAAGGGCTCGGTTCTCTATCTAGGCCAGCGCAAACGGAACGCAGGTGCACGAACTCTACACGGCGAGCGGCTCCGTGTTCGGGCCACACTTCTCACCCGACGGGAAACGCATTCGCTTCACCGTCGGCGACACGGCCCAGAACACGACAGCGCTTTGGGAGGTGAGTCAGGACGGATCGACCCCGCACGCTTTGCTGGCGAAGTGGCAGTACGCGTCGGCCGCATGCTGTGGAAATTGGACCGTCGATGGCCGCTACTACATCTTCCAGGTATTACAAAACCAGCCGAACACCAGCACGACCTACACCGCGCTCTGGGCACTGCCCGAGTCCACGCCGGGCGCTGAGAACACTCCCGAACTCGTCCGGCTGACCAGCGGTCCCATGTCCTTCGGAAACGCTTCGCTGGCCCGCGACAGCAAGAAGATGTGGGCGATCGGCGTCGCGCCCGCCGGTGAAGTTGTGAAGTATGACCGCGGAAGCAAGAAATTCATTCCCGTGATTGCCGGAGTTTCGGCCACGGACATGGCCTTTTCGAATGATGGCAAATGGGCGACGTACGTGACGATCCCGGAGGGTACTTTGTGGCGCAGCCGCGCGGACGGCACCGAACGTCTGCAACTGACACCGGCTTCCGAACAAGCCGCCCTGCCAGTCTGGTCGCCGGATGGCAAGCAGATCGCTTACGTCAGCATGCAGCCCGGACGATCCTGGAAACTCTACCTGGTTGCCGCGGATGGTGGAACCGCGCACGAGGTTCTGACCGAAAGCGGAAGCCAGATCGATGCCAACTGGTCAGCCGATGGCTCTCGCCTCATGTTTGGAGACTTCAGCCATGACTCCGGTGGCCTGAGTATTCGCATTTTCGATTTGAAGACTCACAAGATGGAAAAGGTGCCTGGATCGGACGGCCTGTTTAGTCCGCGCTGGTCGCCGAATGGGCGATATATCGCAGCGCTCTCGCCCGATAACACCACGCTGAAGCGCTTCGATTTCCAGACTCAAACCTGGTCGAGTTGGCTGGTCGAGTCTGCCGGCAGTGTGAGCTATCCGATCTGGTCCGCGGACAGCAAGTATCTTTACTTCGACGATCTGGTCAATGGCGATGAGTCGATTCGTCGCGTGAAAGTCGGGGACAGCCAGCCTGAACTTGCATTCGTGCTGGGTGCAATCGATCGCTATCCGGGCGCATTGGGGTTCTGGAGCGGCCGGGCTGCGGACGGTTCGTGGATGTTTGTTCGTGATCGCAGCACGCAAGAGGTGTACCAGTTGAGTCTTGAACTGCCGTAACCGAATTGCGAGGGCCCCGAATCATGTTGAAACGCGAAATCGTAAACGATCGGACACCTAATCATTACCGGCTTCTTGTGGTGTTCATCGTGTTGCTCACGGCCGTGCTAAGTTCATTGCCGGTGGCGGCACAATCTTCCGAGCAAAACTCCTCCGACCGAAAAGTGATCACCCGCGTCGAGCCCGAGTATCCGGACGCCCTGAAGCGTCTCTACATCGGCGGAGTGGTGCGCCTGGAGGTTCTAGTCGCGCCCAACGGGGCCGTGAAGAGCACCAAACTCCTGGGCGGAAGTCCCATCCTCGGTCAGTCCACCATGAAAGCCGTGAAGCAGTGGAAATACGCCCCGGCCGCGACGGAAGAAACTCTGACCGTAAAACTAGAATTTGATCCGCACCGCTGAGCGTCCTTCCCGCTGCCGCCGGACTTACGCTGCGATGGGCTGCTGGTATACGCCGATTTGTTCGAGCATGCCGAGTTGATCCCAGTTGTCCCAGCCCTCGACGATCCTTCCATCCACAATGCGAGCGATCGTGATCCCGCGACTGCGCACAGTCCGGCCGCTTGCGGGGAGCCCCATCGCATCTCCCGTGTGCGTCATGACGCCCGACCAGCGCAGGACGACTTTGTCGTCCGCACCAAAGACGTCCTCGACGCTGACCTGGATATCCGGGAACGCACCGCGAATCTCCCGCACGAATTTCGCGAACTCCTCCGGCCCACGAATTTCCGCTTCCGCGCCTCTCTGTCCCCTGGCTACCGCGTCCGGAGAGAGCAATTCATACACCGTCTCGACTCGGCCCTCATTCCACACTTCCTGAAACCAGCGTCGCATCAGTTGAATGTTTTCGTCGGCTGACATAACGTGTACTCCTCGCGAACAATTTCGGGCAAAACAAGGTAGCTCGGGGGAAACGGGAGGGCAAGGGAAAACTTGGCGGGGCAGCATTGCGTGTTCACCACGGCACAGTTGCCCGCGGTTGCCGTGATCACCTCGCCGGCGAGATACTGTGGACGCGGGAATTCAATCAAGGACTTCACCATGGCTATCACCCGAAATTGCCCATCTTGCGGGAGACCGAATCGAATTCCGGCCAAACACCTGGCCGACACCGGAAGATGCGGTGCCTGCAAAACCGCGCTGCCTCCTATGGCTGAGCCGGTTGAGGTCGGCTCCGAGGAGTTCGACGAGATTGTCCGCGACAGCAAGGTTCCGGTGCTCGTTGACTTCTGGGCGGCCTGGTGTGGCCCTTGCCGGATGGCCGCACCCCACGTTGCGCAAGTCGCGCGAGACCTCGCAGGCCGAGCCGTCGTGCTGAAGGTCGACACCGAAAGGTCTCCGGAACTGGCATCGCGCTACAACGTCCAAGGCATTCCGAACTTCGCTGTATTCTCTGGCGGCAGCCTCCAGTTCCAGCAAGCCGGTCTGGTGGACGCGAACACTATGAAGAGCTGGCTCGCAAGCGCCGCCTAGTTTTCCTCCGAAGTGCTTCTCAAGGCTCGAAGTGCTCCCCAACGTTGTCATTGCGACCGGTAGCCGGCCCAAGTGCTTCTCAACTTTGTCATTCCGACCGGAGCCGGAGCACAGGCGACGGCGGAGTGGAGGAACCTGCTTTTGCCTTTCTGGAGCCCCACCCCAAAATCTTGTCAAGACCCTAAACTTGAGCAAATCCCTCTAACCCCTAGTAAACGAACGGAAAGTAGATCCAAAATCCTTTCCCGGTTTACCCTGATCAAATTGCTATAACAGATATATAGAGTAAAAACAGAGGCGCAGGCCAAAAAGCCCGATCCTTTTCTCTTTTCCGACCATGTCCCGGACGAGCTCTTCGCGCCGACGCCCTTCAGCGTCGCGCCGCAAGCCTGTGCGAAAGACGCTTGTCCGAGAGAAGCCTGCGCGAACCAAGCCCGTCCAAAAGCAGCCTGTCCCCAAAACTCTCCCGCCAACGCGAAATCAACAACAAGCGCCGCGGAGAACTCGCCGAACTCACCTTCGTGCTCATAGCCACCAACCTCGGCTTCGGCGCCGCCCGCCCCTACGGCGACAGCGAACGCTACGATGTAATTCTCGACCCCCGTGAACTCCGACCTCGCCGCCGTGTGATGCCCGCGCCTCTGTCTGCCGCGAAACAGAAATGGGGCCCAAAAGAACGCAGAACAGCCGAATGTTGCCGGCGGGTTTTGTAGGCCGAACCTGTGGCGCCCCCAGCACTTCTCCCGACCCCTCACCGCCGCTCTGACGTGTCCAGGTGAAGTGTTCCACACTGCTCTTCGAAGGCCTCTATCGGGTCAACGCCCATCGCCGCCTCAATGGACGTGCCGTTCCCTACCTTCCCGGCGAAATCCACTTCTTCGCCGTCTACATCATCCCCGAAGACACTTGGTACATCATCCCGTTGGAGGCCACCGGCGGAGACAGCAGCCTCCTTTTCTGCCGCCGCCGCGATCGCCGCCCCGGCCTCTACGACGCCTACCGCGAAGCCTGGCACCTCCTCCGCCCAAAATGACTTGTGTGGGGACGTCCGGCGAGTGGCCCGGACAATCGCGTCTTTCCGAAACTCGAGGGTGCCCCGTTCAAGCTCCGCTTGAGCGGGGCTTTTTCTGTGGGCGCCTGCACGGTCGCGGTCAGGAATATTCCCGCACGCTCGCGAGTGCGAGCTGTCCACCGCGACTCGATCTCGACGGCTCCCATTTCGCCAGTAGCGTAGTGACGAAAGCTGCTCCAAGGCCAGTCCTCAGGTTTAGCGACGAATCCGCGCTTCACCGGATTGCGGTGAAGATAGCGCAACTTCTCTCGAAACTTGCGTTCACTCCAGACATTGAAGTCGTAGTAACACTCTTGCCAGAATGGTTCCTCGGTTCGCAGGGCGGGCCGGCGCGCCACCCCTTGCTTCAAGGATTTCAATGCTTGTGCAAGCGTGCTGCGCTGGGGTTCGTTTACGAGGAGATGTACGTGCTCCGGCATGATGACGTATCCGTACAAGCACAGTCCGTAGGATTGCCGGACCCGTTCCAACGCGGAGACGAAGATTGTGCAGGCCTCTGAGCTTGCGAGTTTCGGTTGTCGGGTGGTAGCAGCTGAAAGTGAGGAAATGGTTCTGGCGGGCTTGCTGAAAGCGCTTCAGCGACCAGGGCATGAGGAAAGACTATGTGCACAAGACTGTGAATGTCTGTGACGACATGAACATTGAGGTCAAAACCCCCCGATCAAGCTGAGCTTGAACGGGGCACCCTCCAGAGATGAGGACGATTGCGAGAGCGGGGAAGCAGCAGTGAACCCGAGGGTGCCCCATTCTAACGTCGCGCAATTTGCGACGTTAGAGTGGGGATTTTTGTCCCGGCCACCCGCCACACAAAACCCGCCGTCCCCTATCCTTTACGCTCCCTCACCCCGCGTGATATCCTCAATAACGTCACAAAGATAAATCGAAACCAAGAAGACAGGAGTGCACCAGGCAAGTGTTAGCCAGAGAGCACAAGAAATCCCTCATCGACCAATACGGCACGCATCCCAGCGATACCGGTAGCCCTGAAGTCCAGATCGCGTTGCTCAGTGAACGCATTGGCCAATTGACGGAGCACTTCAAGACGCACCAGAAAGACCACGGCTCGCGCCGCGGCCTTCTCATGCTGGTCAGCAAGCGGCGTAGCTTGCTCGACTACCTGAAGAAATACGATTCCGAGCGTTACAAGACCGTCATTACCAAACTCGGCATCCGCAAGTAGGCCGGAAGAGCAAGGTTTCAAGGTGGCAAAGTTTCAAGGTTTCAAAGACCTTGAAGCATTGAACCTTCCGAAACATTGAAACTTTCATTCCTGGCCATTTCTGATGATCCGTCTCTGGGGAGACGGTCCAGCATCGAGGAATTCTCCACACGTGCGTTTTTCAAGCGCTGATCCCTCGCCTCAACCCGGCACCTATTCGGTGCCCCGGCCCTTCCGCGCGTCTGCGGAGGGGTGCGGCAGCCTATCTCATCGCTGCCTGTCTCAACTCAAAGGAATGAATCATTATGAAACCAGAAGCAACTAGCGTTACAGTCCATCTATCCGGCGGCAAAGAAATCTCATTTGAAACTGGAAAGCTCGCCAAGCAGGCCGGAGGCGCCGCTGTGGTGCGCCTCGGCGAAAACGTCGTGCTCGCCACCGCCACCGCCAACGCCGATCCGCGCGAAGGCATCGATTTCTTTCCCCTCACCGTCGATTACCGTGAATACACCTACGCCGGCGGACGTTTCCCTGGAGGCTTCATCAAGCGCGAAGGCCGCATGAGTGAGCGGGAAGTGCTCACCAGTCGCCAGATCGACCGGCCGGTGCGTCCCATGTTCGCCGAGGGATTCAAGTGCGAGACCCAGATCATTGCCTTCGTCCTGTCGGCCGACAGTAATAATGATCCTGATGTTCTGGGCATCAACGGCGCCTCCTGCGCGCTGACCCTTTCCGACATTCCGTTCCTCGGTCCCATCGGCGCCGTGCGCGTCGGCTTGGTCGACGGACAGTTCATCGTGAATCCCACGTACGACGAAATGCGCGGAGGCCTGGTCAACATCATGGTGGTCGGCACTGCCGACGGCATCGTGATGATTGAATCCGGCGCGAAGGAAGTGAAAGAAGAGACGGTCGTCGACGCGATCGAGTTCGGACACACCGAGATCAAGAAGATCTGCGCGGCCGTCAACGAACTGCGCGAAAAAGTTGGCAAGCCCAAGCGCAAAGTCGAGCCGCCAGTGTTCGATGACGCGTACTACAACAATCTGCAGAAGCGCGTCGGCGCCGAAGTGGCGGACGCGCTCGACACCAAGAAGCATCCCAAGGCGGAAAGCTACACGCTGGTCAAAGAAATCAAGAAGCGCCTGGCCGCCGAGTTGCCGACAACGGGAAGCGAAAAGGAAGACGAGGTCGCCAAGAAGAAACTCTCGCAGTATTACGAGACCCTGCGCGAGCGCATCTTCCGTGAGCAAGTGATCAACCAGAAGCGTCGTCCCGATGCCAGAGCCTTCGACGAAGTCCGCGAAATCTGGATCGAAGCCGGCGTCCTGCCCAGAACCCACGGCAGCGCCATCTTTACCCGCGGCGAAACGCAAGCACTGGTGACCGCGACCCTGGGCACCAGCGACGACATGCAACGTCTCGAAGGTTTCGAGGGCGAGTCCAAGAAGCGCTTCATGCTCCACTATAACTTTCCGCCGTTTTCGGTTGGGGAGGTGGGTTTTATGCGTGGTGCGGGGCGGCGCGAGATTGGGCACGGGGCGCTGGCGGAACGCGCGGTTTCGGCGGTGCTTCCGACGGAAGAGAAGTGGCCTTATGCGATGCGCGTCGTTTCCGACATTCTGGAATCGAACGGGTCGTCGTCGATGGCGACCATCTGCGGCGCGTCGATTGCGCTGATGGATGCGGGCGTTCCGTTGAAGGCGCCGGTGGCCGGAGTGGCGATGGGACTGGTGAAGGAAGGTAATGACTACGCCATCCTGACCGACATTGCGGGCGCGGAAGATCACTACGGCGACATGGACTTCAAAGTTGCCGGCACGAAGGAAGGCATCACCGCGCTGCAGATGGATATTAAGGTGGCCGGCATCACGGCGCAGATCATGCGTGAGGCGCTGGCGCAGGCACAGCGCGGACGGATGCACATCCTGGGCAAGATGGAAGAAGTCATCACCACCGGGCGCGAGAAGATTTCCGATTACGCGCCGCGCTTCTACACGGTGCAGATCCCGGTCGACAAGATTCGCGATCTGATCGGGCCGGGCGGCAAGATGATTCGCAGCATCGTCGAGCAGACCGGAGTGAAGATCGACGTGGAAGATTCCGGACTGGTGAAGGTGGCGTCGAGCGATCAGGAGTCAGCGGCGAAGGCGCTGCAGATCATTGGCGACATCACGGCGACGGCCGAGGTGGGGAAGACGTACCTGGGCAAGGTCACGCGACTCGCCGACTTCGGTGCGTTCGTGGAGATTCTGCCGGGTACCGACGGACTGCTGCACATCAGCGAAGTGGCGGAGCATCGCATCGCGGATGTGCGCGATGAGCTGAAGGAAGGCGACCAAGTGCTGGTGAAGGTGCTGGCGGTGGAAGGCAACCGCATTCGGCTGTCGCGCAAGGCAATCTTGAAGGAGCAGCGCGCGAAGATGGGTGGTGGGGAAGCTCCTCCTCCAGATGCTGCAATGGCGCCAGCGGCTGAGGGGCAGCCTGCGTTGACAGGCTCGCTCGTGATCGAAGGCGGCGGCGATTTTCCGGATGAGCCGGACTCTGAGCCGAATTTTAATCGCGACGGACCGCCTCACGTGAGTGCGGGTGGCGGCGGAGATCGTCCGCGCGGTGGTGATCGTGGCGGAGATCGTGGTCGCGGCGGACGTCCGGGTGGCGGCGGTGGTGGACGTGGTCGCGGGCGCGGTGGACGTCCTGGAGGCGGCGGTGGCGGTGGACGCCACGGCGGTCATGGCGGCGGTGGCGGAGGGCGGCACTAGACCTCTGTCACGGATCCACACGGATTTCACGGTTAAAAGCAAAGGGACCGCAGAGATTGCGGTCCTTATTGTTTTGGGCAAAAAGATGAGTTCGCCCACTCACTGACAAAGACACCCTCGTCGTTGCGGACTTTGCCAACTCTACCGGCGACGCGGTCTTCGATGACACCTTGAAGACGGCGCTCAGCGTATCTCTGCGCCAGTCGCCGTTTCTGAACGTACTCTCGGACAGCGAAGCCGCGACGACCTTGCAACTGATGACCCGGCCATCCGGAGCCAAGCTCACGCCCGAGTTGGCCCGCGAGCTTTGCCAACGGGCAAGCAGCGAGGCTTATCTTGCCGGATCGATCGACAGTCTGGGAAGCGAATATGTGCTCGGGTTGAAAGCCGTGAATTGCCAGAGCGGAGAGACTCTGGCGCAAGAGCAGGTCACGGCGGCGTCCAAGGAAAAGGTGTTGGACGCGTTGGACGAGGTTGCCTCCAACCTACGCGCCGAGCTGGGCGAATCGCTGGCGACAGTGCGGAAGTTTGATGTCCCCCTCGAACAGGCGACGACCTCTTCTCTCGAAGCTCTGAAAGCATATAGCCTGGGCTCCAAAGCCAACCGTGAGAAAGGGGCAGCCGAGGCGCTAGCGTACCATCAGCGCGCCATCGAACTTGATCCGAAGTTTGCCATTGGTTACCGGGCAGTGGGGTACGACTACAACGATCTCAGTGAACCGGAGCGGGGAGTCGAATACGTCACTAGGGCTTTCGAGTTGCGCCAGCACGCCAGCGAAAGGGAGAGGCTGGCGATCGCCGCCTCTTATTATTGGGCAGTGACCGGTGAGCTGGACAAAGCCATTGAAGTGAATTTGGAGCACATTCAGAGTTATCCTCGCGAGTCCGACGCATATCGCAATCTGGCATCGTTATATGCAAGCGAGGGACAGTATGAAAGGTCGGTGGAGGTCGCACGGCAGGCGTTGCAGCTTTCACCGGATGACGTGATTCTGTACGACAACCTATCCTCGTATTTGCTCGCGTTGCAGCAATTCGACAAAGCAAGAAAAATCTCCGATGAGGCACGAGTACGCAAACTGGAGGATTACCAGGATCGCGATAATCTCTATGCAGATGCCTTCCTGAGGGCCGATGCCGCAGCTATGGCGGAGCAACAGAAGTGGTATGCCGCGAGACCGGAGTATGTGACCTTCGGACTGTCCCTGGCTTCCGACACCGAGGCATATGCCGGCCATCTTGCCAAAGCGCGCGATCTATCCAGGCAATCTGTGGATTCTGCGATACGAGTCGACAGCAAAGAAACCGCAGCAATCCGTCAGGCGAATACTGCTATCGAAGAGGCTGCCTATGGAAACGAAATGGACGCCCGGCGAACGGCGGCAGAAGCATTGAATCTGGCTCGTGCAAGCCGGGGGGTGGATAGCATAGCGGCGCTTGCTTTTGCCATGGCGGGTGATACAGAGCGATCCGAGTCTGTGGTAAGAGAGCTAGGAACGCGCTTCCCCTTGGACACTCAGCTGCAGTCTCTGTGGTTACCTGCTATCGAGGCGCAATTGGCTCTGGATAGGAAACAATCGGATCTCATCTTGCATTTACCGCATACAGCCTCACCCATTGAGTTAGGGAACATCAACTTTGTCCTCAACGCGTCGTGCCTCTACCACACATATGTCCGGGGAGAAGCATACGTGGCAATGGGACAGGGCAGTGCGGCTGCCGTTGAGTTCCAGAAGATCATCGACCACAGCGGCATCGTTTGGAACTGTTGGACGGGAGCGTTGGCGCATCTGGGAGTGGCTCGGGCGAATGCTTTGGAGGCCCGAACTTCGCAGGGTGTGGATGCGGACGCAGCCCGCGTCCGGGCGCTGTCTGCTTACAAAGACTTCCTGACACTGTGGAAAGACGCTGATCCCGACATTCCAATTCTGAAGCAGGCTAAGGCGGAGTACGCGAAGCTGCAGTGAGTACTCAGGGGCATATCACGCCGAACCGAGAGTGTAAGAGTCGGTTTGCCTCGGGGGCGAAAGAGTGTGCGTGAGAAGAGAACTAGTCTTTCGGAGGGTGTAAAAACGACTGTGTAAACGACCATCGGAAGAGGAGAATGGGAACCGATGGCAATCGACAAGACACTGATAGATCAACTGCTGGCCGATTACAAGAAGCCCGAAGACATCATCGGGGAGAACGGCCTTCTGAAACAACTCACGAAAGCAATCCTGGAGCGAGCGCTGCAGGCGGAACTGACCGACCATTTAGGATTTGAGAAACACGATCCCGCCGGACACCACAGTGGCAACAGCCGCAACGGAAGCGGTCGCAAGGCGTTAAAAGGAGATTTCGGGGAACTGGACCTGGAAACCCCGCGGGACCGGCAAGCGAGTTTTGAGCCCAAGATCGTGGCCAAGGGGCAGAGTCGATTCACCGGCTTTGATGACAAGATCATCTCGATGTACGCGCGCGGCATGAGCACGCGTGAGATCCAGGGGCACCTGGAAGAGATCTATGGCATCGAGGTATCCCCGACCCTGATTTCCAACGTGACGGAAGCGATCGTGGACGAGGTGAAGGCCTGGCAGAGCCGGCCACTGGAGGAGATGTATCCGATCGTCTATCTAGACGCGATGATGGTCAAAATGCGGGACAACGGGCACGTGCAGAACCAGGCGGTCTATGTGGTGCTGGGGGTGGATCGAGAGGGGCAAAAGGAAGTCCTGGGGCTATGGGTGGCGCAGCAAGAGGGAGCGAAATTCTGGCTGCAAGTACTGACCGAGCTGAAGAACCGTGGGGTGAAGGATATCTTGATCGCCTGCGTGGATGGGCTGAAAGGATTTCCCGAGGCCATCGAAGCGCTGTATCCGAAGACCGAGGTGCAGTTGTGCATCGTACATCTGGTGCGGGCGTCGCTGAACTACGTGCCCTGGAAGCACCGCAAGTTGGTGGCGGCCGATCTGCGGCGGATCTATCAGGCGGCCACGGCGGAAGAGGCCCGACTGCACCTGGAGGAGACGATCCTAAAGTGGACGGCCTATCCTAGCGTGGGCCAAGTGTGGCAACGGAACTGGGAGCGGATCACGCCCTTTTTCCATTATCCGGCCGACATTCGCAAGGCGATTTACACCACCAACAGCGTGGAGGCGCTGCATCGCTCGTTGCGCAAGATTATCAAAACGCGGGGCGCATTTCCCAACGAAGAGTCGGCGCTGAAGTTGCTGTTTTTGGCGATTCGGCAGGCGGCCAAGAAATGGACCATGCCCGTGAAAAACTGGAGCGAAGCGCTAAATTACTTCACCATCCTGTGGCCCGAGCGCATGACCCAGTCAGAGAGATTGGCATAATGCGATCAGGTCTTGCTCTACACAGCTATGCAAGGGAAGGGGAAAATGGGGTGCACCCTTGGACTGAGACACAGAGTTAAGGGGGTTGTTGCCGTTCGCTGAAAACTCATTGTAATTGCGTGGTGCTTCTATTGCATTCTCGTCTCCGTGTTCAATCGCGGATTCTTTCTTACTTGGAACGCTGTCCGCCGCCAGCTCGCGGCCATGCCCAATGCTTTCTACTTCATCCGCTTGATTCACGGCGCCACACGAAAGCCGTGTCCAGGAGAACGAGTGTGGGATGCAGGTCAGTTGGTGCGTGGATCTGTGGTGCGCTTTCTGCGCGCACGTAACCAGCAGGGTTATGACATCTATCTTCTGCCCTATGCCGAGCAGTGCAACGCTGGCTACATTCTGATTGACCTCGATCACGTCACTGCTGATGTCGTTCCCCGCATGCGTGCCAATGGCCATGAGCCTTGTGTGGTGCTGCAGAGCAGCCCGGGCCATCTCCAGGTTTGGATTCGCGTCAGCACCACACCCCTGGAGCCGGCCCTGGCGACCGCCATCAGTAAGCAGTTGGCGCGCACCTACGGAGGCGACATGGCCAGCACCGACGGGTGTCATTTGGGAAGATTGGCGGGCTTTACCAATCAGAAGCTCCAACGACGCACGGCCTGGGGGTACGCTCCTTGGGTAAAGATTGTGGAAGCTCATGCGGGCATCGCACGTGCCGCACAAGCGTTGCTGCATTCGGCTACGCAACTGATAGCACAGCAGTCGGCGGCTGTGCGGGATACTACCTACGGTCTTTCGCGCGTAGGCAATCCAGCGACCACGATTACGGCCCTCGGAGCCGCCCGCATTTATCAAAGCTGGACGGAACGTTGGCGTATTCGGGAGCGCTTTCCCCAGCCGAACTGGAGCATCATCGATCTGTGGCTGGCTAGAAAACTGTTGGCCATGCACGTATCGACAACCCAGGTGGAAGCTATTCTCCGTCTGGGAAGTCCACATTTTCCCCGCCACCACGGCGATCCCGAAGGCTATTTGCGGCGCACTTTGGCACGTGCTGCTCTTCCTCCTCCGCGCCCTGTGTGTTCGACTCAGGCCACGGCTCCTCTCTTGCCCCGCCACGCAACCGGCAGCGACGGCTCCAACCCCCGCGGCCGACGATAGCCCCGCCCCGGTTTCTTCTTGCTGGCTGCCTCGCCTCCGGTTTTCACAGAAAACTTTTGCGCCAGGATCGCTTAGGAGCGACGATCGCCCACTCCGTCGACCTACAGCATCCCCCGGTTTTTGTTTTTTCCGCCCGTTCATGTTCTCCATTCCGCTTAGGGAAACTAGCTCCATGTTGGCTCGCCTATCTACGCCACCGACAGCGACCGTTCGAACTCTCGCGGCGGACGATAGCCCAGCGCCGAATGCAAACGCTTCTGGTTGTAGATTTTCTCCAGGAACTCTTTTATCGCTGGCTTGGCTCCCTCCAGATTGCGGTAGTCGGTGCGGTAGACTTCCTCATACTTGAGCGTCTTCATAAAACTCTCCGCCATGGCATTGTCGTAGACATTTCCGCGCCGACTCATGCTGATGTTGATACCGTGCTTCTTCAGCAGGGCAATGTAATCCCCCGCTGCGTATTGCACACCACGGTCGGAATGGTGCACCAATCCCGGCTGGGGACGGCGTTGTCGCAGCGCCATGTGCAAAGCCTCCAGCACCAGCCCGGCTTCTAAGCTGCGCTGCAAGGCCCAGCCGATACAGCTTCGGGAAAACGCGTCCAGCAGAACCGCCAGATACACGAATTCCACTTCTAAGCGGATGTACGTGATGTCGGCGATCCAAAGCTGATTGATACCCGTCAGCACCATATCCTTGGCCAGATTGGGATAGATGGGCAGTCCGTGATGCGAGTTGGTGGTCAGAATAAATTTTCGTTTTCGCAAACACAGCAGGTTATCCACCCGCATCCGCCGCAGAACCCGCTTGTGGTTTACCCTCCATCCCCGCCGCATCAGTTCGCGATGCACGCGACGATAGCCGTAACTCGGCCACTCCAGCGCGATCTGTTGAATCGCGCTGCGTAAGTCCATGTCCGCTTTCGACTCTTGTACGTGCGGCTGGAAACGGTAGTATCCCGCCCGGCTCACGCCCGCGACTTGGCAGAGCTCCATCACCGCTGCCCCCGTTTCTTTGACCGCTTGCTCGATTTGCTCAAAGAGGCGGCCTTGCCATTGCCGCCGATGGGCAGCGGATGTTCCCTGAAACCCCGCAAGGCTTTTTTTAAAAAATCAATCTCCATCGTCTGCTGTCCGATCTTCCGTTCCAGCTGGGCCACCCGTTCTGCATCTGACTTCGCCTGCGGGCGCCCACCCTGACCAGGAAATGCCAGCTCACCTTTGGCTCGCCACTCGCCTTTCCAGACCTCTAGCCGCTTCGGACTCAGCTGATACTCGCGGGCCACATGCGACATACTCTTTCCTGCATCCAGCTCACGCATCGTCGCGATTTTCAATTCGCGGGAATATTGCTGTCGGGGCATCTCCATTGTTCTCCTCCATTCAATGTAAATTGCCCCTTAATTTCGTGTCTCACTTTTGGGGTGCAGTCCAAAAAGCCCCCTTCCCCTGCACTCCATCCCCAAAACCAACAACAACAAAACCAAGAGCAACAACAACACCAAAACCAAAACCAAAACCAAAACCAAAACCA
>CAWHSR010000054.1:0-105113 GCA_963832015.1 uncultured Acidobacteriaceae bacterium | reverse complement strand
TCGCAGGCGGAAGATGTAGTCATTCCGAAGCCGATCGCACCCGGATCACCCGACGCGCAGAAGGCCGAGGACAAGTATCAGACTCCGACTCCTCCACCGGCGCCTCCGATTCCGCTCAAGTTTTATGGCTTCGCGAGCCGGCCCGGAGAGCCGAAGAAGATCTTTCTGAAGTCGATGACGGGCGAAGATGTATTCGTGGCGGGTGAAGGCGAAATCGTGAACCGGCGCTACAAAGTAATTCACATCACGCCGACCTCGGTTTCTATTCAGGACATGGTGTACAGCGGCCCGCCGCAGAATATTCCGCTCACGCAGGGATAAAAGTTTCAATGTTTCAAAGGTTTCAATGTTTCAAGGTCAAACCATCAGCGAACTGACTTTGAAACCTTGAAACTATGAAACGTTGGAACCTGTGCTCTGATCCTGTGGTGTTATGAAGTTGAACTCGCAAACTCGACGAAATCTGGCCCAGCGCAACGAGAACGGCTACATCATGCTCACGCTATTGCTGGCGATGGCGCTGATGGTGATCTTCGCGGGAGTGATCGTTCCCTCCATCACATTCGAAATCAAGCGCGACCGTGAAGAGGAGATGATTCATCGCGGAGTCCAGTATTCGCGGGCGATCCGCGCCTACTACAAGAAGTTCGGACGCTACCCGACGAAGATTGAAGATCTCGAAAGTTCGAACAACATGCGGTTTCTGCGCAAGCGCTACAAGGATCCGCTGAACTGCAAGAGCGGGAAATGCGCGGACTTCAAACTGCTGCACTTCGGCGAAGTGCAGATGTCGCTCAGCGGATTCGGCGGCGGGACGATCCCGGGAGCAAGTCCCATCGGCGGAAATGCCGGCGGATTGAACGGGGGCCCGGGAGGTCAGCCTTCCACGTTTGGCGCGAACTCCTCTTTTGGGGCGAGTTCCAATTCGTCGTTCGGACAGAAGCAGCCAGCAACCGGCACGCCGCCGGCAGGCACCGATCCGTCACAGGAGGGATCACCGACTTCTCCGGATGCAAGTGGCGCGAATCCGACAGGACCGGGGAGCAGCACTCCTGGCAGCAATCAGCTTGGATCCGGACAAATCATCGGCGGGCCCATCGTCGGAGTCGCCAGCGCTACTCCCATTAAGGACTCGACTTACCGCGAATTCAATCATAAGAAGAAATATAAAGATTGGGTCTTTGTTTACGATCCAGCGCAGGACGTGGGACGGTTGATCACGACTCCGTACCAACCGCAATTGCAGGGATTCGGCCAGGCGCCCAACGTAAACGGGCAGAATGGCAGCAGCAGTCAGCCAGGCAGTAGCGGCTTCGGCAACAGCAGCGGCTTCGGCTCGTCTTCGGGGATGGGGAACAGTCCGAGTTCGCCGGCAAGTGGAGGGTACGGACAGCAGAATCCACCAAGCAATCCTCCACAGCAGCAATAGCATCTAGTCTAAGCAGCGAGGGATCGCTTATGTCCCTTCACCGCGCCGCCATGGGTTTCGTGCTTTTCATGCTGGCGCCAAGCGTTAGCCAGCAGGTCCGATTCAACTACAACGACGACCCCCAGGTGATCCGTGACGTATTGAAAGACGCGCACGTTTCGGGCTCTCTCGTTTTTTCGGGCGGCTGCAAGTTTCAAGATCGCCCGGCTCCGGTTCCCTCCGTCGGGATGACTCGCTATTCAGGCTCCGTTCGTGAAAACTTGCAGGGTATGCTCGCGGTCAATTCCAAGATACGCGTCACGCAGGACCCGGACGGAATGATTCGGATGGTGGAGGCAGATGTTCCGATGGACATTCTGGAGGTCAAGATTCACCATGTCTCGTTTCCTGCCAGCGAGCCGGTTTCATTCGATGAGGCGAGGCGCCCACTCTACATGGCCGGGATTCTTATTGCTCTGAAGACCATCCTGCGGGCACCCGAGTTAGTAGCCTTTGAGGAGCAGCATCATATCAATGACAACGACAGCCTTGGAACGGAGGGCGACCTATTGTCGTGGTCGAAAGGACCTCAGGTGACTGGTGAATTGAACGATGTCACCGTATCGCAGGCGCTGGACTATGTGCTGAAGACTTTTCCCGGATATTGGGTGTACGAGGACGGCAGTTGCGAAAATGGAGATCGTGCGGTTCGGTTCAAGTTCTACTGAATGTAGTGGAAGAAAAACTAGCCGTGCTCCGCACGGCGGACAGCCGAGGGCGGCTGTCCCCATATAAACCCACCCCCCACATGATTTCACCCGGGGCTCCAAAATGAAAACGGCCTCATCGCTCGAGATGAGACCGTTTTGATTTTTTGGCACTGCCGTGCATTGCTCCGCCGACGGACGAATGCGTCCGTCGCTACGTGTTAGACGCTGAAGGAGCTGCCGCAGCCGCAGGTGCTCTTCACGTTGGGATTCTCGAACTTGAAGCCGGCGCCTTCAAGGGTCTCAACGTAATCGACGATACAGCCATTTAGATACATGACCGAGGTCGCGTCGACGAACACCTTGAGACCGTCCATTTCGAAAGTCTTGTCCATCATCCCAGCGCCGTTTTCGAACTGCATGGAATAGGAGAAGCCGGAGCATCCGCCACCCACGACTCCAATGCGCAAGCCGGCGGGAACGGGGTTCTGCTGGCCCATGATCTCTTTCACCTTGGCGACAGCATTGGTGGTTAGAGTGACTGGGGCAGCCTTCTTGGTCACTTCGGGGACGGTTGTGGTGGCCATTCGTATCTCCTTGGCTTTAAAGCTGTTTGATTATAGCAAATGTGGTTTCCGCTTCAAGCATGAATGTCAGCACTGGCCGCGGAACCATCTGATTGTTGGATGCGCCCGGGTAGCGGGAAGTCGCATTCTTCGCACTCCTGTAACAGACTCCGAACAAAGGGATTAATTCACAGCCGGGGCTTGCCAACGGGTCTATAATCATTCGCATTAAGGCCTTCCCCCGGGACTGGAAGCAGGGTTCTGCGTACCCTGCTTCACTCAGTGGAGAGCCGCTGCACTTGGTTCTGGAATCTGCCGAGGTGGCTTATGACGCTGACTGTCGTGACAGTTGTATTCGGAGTGTTCGCCATTGGTCTGATCATCCTTTTGATTTACAAGAGCACACTGACGATGCACGAGGATGACCAGCTGTTTCTGGATGACCACAATTCCCACATGCAGGAAGAGCAAACCGAACTGTTGACCAAGGTCAACCGGCTCACGATTCCGGTCCGGGTCTTCAGCATCGGGTCTGGAGTTTTTCTTTTGGTGCTGGTTGCGATGTTGATCTACCAAAAGCTGAACGAAGTGCAATAAGCGTCATTTGCGGTTGTTGGCCCCCATCGGGCAGAGGCCTCGCGGAGAGCGATGCTAGGCGCGATGCCGCCCGGTGGTTGCCGCATTCTTACCTGGTGCGCTGAACGCGCCGCAGGAGATGCCACTTCGTGTGGATGAGCGACTCGCTGGGACAGCGGCCGACGTCAGCCACGTGATTATCGTTATTTCCTCCCAGAAGAAAAGTGATTGCAAGATTGCAAGAGCAATCCATCTCAACGATCTAATTGGGGCTTGGAAACGGACTCTCGGTTCGATAACTTATTAAGTCCACCAGCGGCGGGCAACTTTTACGCTATAACCAGATTCCTACGGCGGGAGTACTCCACTCATGCACTCAGCCCCTGCGGAAGTGATTTCCGAACCTGAGTCTCCAATCGATCCGGGAATACAACCGGAACCACCCAACGACGACAAAATGCGCCCGCGAAAGGTGCGCGGCTGGTTGATCGGGATCGTCGTCGCGACGCTGGTGCTGCTGCTCATCATTCTTCCCCTCGCGACACGAACTCACCAAACGGCGACCAGTAACCAGACGGCGCATTCCGCAGCGAGTGCTCCGAGTCAAATCCTCCGACTCAAGGGAACCACGGAAGCGGTGCAATCGCGTGCCATCCTGGCGCCGCTCCTCTCGGGCCAGTCGGTGCCCACGCTTACCCTCATCCACCTCACGGCTGCGGGTACGCGGGTCAAGCAAGGAGATTTGCTGGTGGAGTTTGACCGGCAGGCGCAGATGCGCGACTTCGTCGACAAGCAAGCAGATTACGCCAAGCTGGTGGACCAAGTCTCCGAGGAGCAGGCCAAGGAGAATGCCGCACGAGCCAAAGATGAGACCGAGTTGAAGACGGCCGAAGACAATCTCCGCAAGGCCGAATTCGAAATGCAGAAAACGGAGATCGTATCGCGCATCGATGCGGAAAAGAATCAGGAGAATCTCGACGAAGCCAAGGCGACCTACGAACAATTGAAGGAGACGTTCGACCTGAAGCGCAAGGCGGCCGGGGCGGCGATTCGAATTCTGGAAATTCAGCGCGATCGCACGCAGCAGACCATGCTGCACGCGCAAGCGAACGCCGACCTGATGCAGGTTCGCTCTCCCCTCGACGGAGTCGTCGTGCTGAACACGATCTGGAAGCAAGGCACCATGGGTGAAGTGCAGGAAGGCGATCAGATACATCCGGGCGTGCCGTTCATGCAGGTGGTGAATCCTGCGACGATGCAGGTGCGTGTCATGGCAAACCAGCAGGATTACCCCAGCCTACAAGTTGGGCAGACAGCGAAGGTACGGCTGGACGCTTATCCGGATCTGGTATTCGACGCCAAGCTTGATCAACTGGCCCCCATCGGCGAGGGCGGAGATTTTTCCAGCAAACTGCGATCCTTCGTGGTAATTGTTTCCATCACGGGAAACGACCCAAAGCTGATGCCTGATCTGTCCGCCGCCGTGGATGTGGACATCGCGAAGCAGAACGCCGGATCGAATACCGCACAAGCCGCCGGGAGTGGTTCGTTATGATCCGACGCTTTCGTCAACTTTCGATGCAACGCAAGACGATCGCCATCGCGATTCTGGTGCTGGCTGGAAGCGGAGTTCTGCTGGGCGCGGTCCGACTGGGGAAGCATACGCCTACCGTGCCGACAATCGCGGTCAAGCGTGGAGAGTTTCTCGACTCGCTGCAGTTTCGCGGTGAAGTCAAGGCGTTGAAGTCGGTTACGATCAGCGCGCCATCCGAAGCAGGCGATCTACAGATCATTAAGGTTTCGTCGGAAGGTACCGCGGTGAAAACTGGCGACGTCGTTGTGGAGTTTGACAAGACGAAAACAGAGCAGGAATTGGCGCAGAACCGGTCTAGCCTGAAGTCGGCGGAGGCGGGAATCGATCAGGCACGCGCGCAGGCGCGACTGGCTGAAGAAGAGGACAAGACCACCGTTCTAAAAGCGCGCTATGCCGTGGAGTCGGCAAAGCTCGAAGCCAGCAAGCAGGAAATCGTCTCCAAAATTGAAGGAGAGGAAGCCAAGCTGAAGCTGGCCGACGCCGAGCAGGCGCTGCGCGAAGCGGAAACGAAGCGGAAGTCGGATCAGGCTCTCCACCAGGCAACAATCGAAAGCACTGAGCAGGCCACCAAGAAGGCGAAGTTTGACATGCAACGCGCTGAACGGGCGCTGGCGCAGATGAGCGTTCGTGCACCTTCGGCGGGGACGATCAGCCTTCTGCAGCACTGGGGAGGATCGGGTCCAGTTACTTACCGGGCAGGAGATCGAGCGTGGCCGGGCGCGGCGATTGCGGAATTGCCCGACGCCACGACGCTGCGAATTTCCGCGCGGGTGGATGAAACCGAACGCGGCCGGCTCGCGCTCAAGCAACCGGTCACAGTGCAGTTAAACGCCATCCCGGACCGGCAATTCACCGGGCACATCGAGCAGATTGGAGCCCTCGCCAGCATGGATTTTGCGGGGGGCTGGCCTTTTACCCGCAATTTTATTCTCGAGATCGTTCTCGATCAGACGGATGCGCGCTTCAAGCCCGGCATCTCCGGGCAGGTCACCGTGATTGTGGACCGCGTGGCAGACGCACTCACCATCCCCGCACAGGCCATCTTTCAGAAATCGGGACAGAATGTGGCCTACGTCTGGCGCGGCACACAGTTCCAAGAACGCGCGATTGAAGTTGCCCGAAGAAGTGGCGACAGCATCATGATCGCCAAGGGCGTCAGCGCAGGGGAGCAAGTGGCGCTGAGAGATCCAACGGCCAAGGAGTAACGCAGGCAGACATGAAGACGCGGCGAGCCATTACGTGGGCGGTAATAGCGGTTGTGCTGTGCGCCGTGGTGGGCGTAGTAGCCGCGGTGCGGCGTGCGTCCCCGACCGCCGCGGGGGACAACGTTCCCACGGGTCACGTCAAGCGCGGCGATCTCGACATGAAGGTGCTTCTCATCGGCGAGGTGCGCGCGAGTCACTCTGAAATGCTGACTGCGCCTCCGATTGGTGGAGGGTCTCTGCAGATTACGCATTTGCTGCACACCGGCACGCCCGTCAAGAAAGGCGAACTGGTGATGGAGTTTGATCCCACAGAGCAGCATTTCAAGCTGGACCAGAATCGCTCGGAGTTGTTGCAGGCGGAACAGGAGATCACCAAAGCCAAGGCTGATGCTGCGGTGGTAGCGGCTCAAGACAAGGTCGCGCTGCTCAAGGCGCGGTTCGATGTACGCCGGGCCGAACTCGACGTCCAGAAGAACGAACTGGTGAGCACCATTGATGCGCGGAAAAACGATCTCGCGCTAGAACAGGCTAAGCGTGTGCTGGCCGAGTTGGAACAAGACATGAAGTCGCACAGCGCGTCGAATCAAGCCACCATTCTGCTCGCGGAGGAAAAACGGAATAAAGCAAAACTGGCGATGGACCAGGCACAGGGCAACATCGACAAGATGCGGGTTACTGCTCCCATGGACGGCTTGGTTGCACTGGAAAAAAACGAGGGAGCGATGGGTGGATTCTGCTGCTTTCCGGGCCAATCGATGCCGGAGTATCGCGAAGGCGACCAGGTCGAGCCCGGCAGAACCGTGGGGCAGGTCATCGACGCGAGAGATATGGAGTTGAGCGCGAAAGTGGGAGAACTCGATCGTAACAACATTAAAGAGGGGCAGTCCGTCGACATTCAACTGGATGCGTTTCCCGGTAACACCTTCCATGGCACCGTGAAGACCGTCGGTGGCGCGAACACGCGCAGGATGTGGGACGATGACACCAGCACAAAGTTCGAAGTGACCATCAAAATCTCCACCACCGACTCGCGCATGCGGCCAGGGCTGACGGCACACATTTCCATCAACAGCGATCCCCGGCAAAACGTGCTCTACGTGCCGCGACAGGCGCTATTCTTGAAAGAGAGCAAGCGCGTCGTGTACGTCCGCAACGGCAGCAACTTCGAATCACGCGAAGTGAAGATTCAGGCCGAGAACGAGAGTCGCGCTGCCATCGAAAACATCAGCGTCGGCACTGAGATCGCCCTGATCGATCCGACTGCGCCGCGGAAGACGGCGAATTCCGGCGCTCCCTCACCTGCCGGTGGCGGAGGCGCTCCGTAATGGCAACGGTCGCGTCCGCTCCCCACGCACGCCTGTTGCAAGGGTACCGGCAATGGCTCCCCGACATGCAACTCGGGCTGCAGAACTTGCTGCTGCACCGCCTGCGGTCATTGCTCACCATGCTCGGTATGATTTTTGGCGTTGCCGCCGTAGTGTCGATGCTCTCCATCGGGGCGGGCGCGCGGCAGAAAGTCATGGCCCTGATTGAACAGATGGGCGTCCACAACCTGATTGTGGAGGCGAAAGAGACCACCGAGTGGCAGGCTCATCAGAAAGTCCGCAAACTTTCTCAAGGACTGACTTTTCAGGATTATCGCGTCATTCGCGATGACCTGAACGATGTCGTGGCGTCTACGCCGAGAAAGCGCATGACGCCCTCGAAGACGATTCCGAAATCGCAGCAGGATCCGCCGACGATCTACGGAGTCAATCCGAACTACTTGCAGATCGCAGGGCTGCACGTGCTGCAAGGCCGGTTCTTCAACGAGGATGAAGAGACGCGTGGGGCGCCAGTTGTCGTGCTGGGCGCGGCGGCGCGGTCGAGCCTGTTCGGCTCCGCGGATCCAGTCGGACAGTACGTTAAAGCCAACGAGACCTGGTTCCGTGTGATTGGAGTCGCGTCGCCGCAGTTGAGTTCGCAAACCGAGGTGGCGGGCGTACCTTCACAGGACCTCAACAACATCATGTATGTCCCGCTGAACTCGGCGCTTCTGCGACTCGAGGACAACTACAGCGACGTGCGCGACGAGATTGATGGCATCTACCTGAACATTCGCGACAATGCGGATATGGCATCGGTGGCGCAAGTGGTGCGGGCGATTCTGGATTCGTCACATCATTCCGCCGGAGATTTCAGCGTGATCGTCCCGGCCGAACTGCTCGCAGAACAGAAGCGGACGGAACGATTGTTCAACGCGGTCATGGTGGCGATCGCCTCGATTTCGTTGCTGGTAGGCGGGATCGGAATCATGAATATCATGCTGGCCAGCATTCTAGAGCGCACGCGAGAGATTGGCGTTCGCCGCGCGGTGGGTGCTCGCCAGTCGGACATCATCCGCCAATTCGTGGTCGAAGCCATGCTGATTTCGTTTGTGGGCGGAAGCTTTGGCATTCTGTTCGGCTTCGTGATGTCGCGCCTGATCGCGTTGCTGGCGGGGTGGTCAACGATCGTGACGCTGAGTTCCATCCTGCTCGCGTTCATCGTTTCGATTACCGTTGGCCTCGTTTTTGGAATTTATCCTGCAGTCAAAGCCGCACGCCTGGATCCGGTCGAAGCAATCCGCTGGGAGTAGGCGGCGCGGCGTCTTCACGATTTACAGCACGATCCACTTGGAGGAGTTGAGAAATGAAATATTCTCGCCTGCGTCATTTCGTTTGTTTTCTGCCGTTCATTCTGTTTTCTTCGCCAAGTTGGGCGCAACAGCACGAAAGCTACCGTGACTTTGCCACGGCGCAGGTTCGCTCCGACAAATTGGCGGCGCCGGAGCACCTAAGGAACTACGTGACGGAAGGAAAGCTGAAACTCGGACTGCGGGATGCGATTGTGCTGGCGCTGGAAAACAACAGCATGGTGAGAGTGCAGGAGACGCAGATTGACTCGGCGAGATTCGCGCTTCTGGGCGCGCACTCAGCCATTTGACCCGGTAATTACGAGCTTCTACAACGTGAATAGCTCGAGTTCCGCGCCCTTCAGCCAACTCCAAGGCACCGGCGCTGCGTCTACTTTTATCTCCACTACCCAGGTTGCCCAGTTCACCTACACAGAGACGTTTGCCACGGGGACCAACATCCAGGCCGGGCTCGGCAGCAATAATAACTACACCAATAACTCGTTCTACCTGTACAACCCGTACATTACTTCGCTTCTAAATTTTCAGATCACGCAACCGCTGCTCAAGAATGGATGGCGGTTTGCCAATCAAGCCCCCTTGGTAATCGCAAGGCGCAACGTGGACGTATCGCGCGCCACTTTCGCCGCAGAAGTAAGCAACAATGTTTTGCAGGCTGTAGGTCAGTATTGGGCGGTTGTAGAGGCGCACGGAAACCTGGAAGTAGCGCAGGCTTCGATGGAGGCCGCCGAAGCAACCTACAAGCACGATAAGCGCGCTCTGGAGCTAGGCGCTCTGCCGCCGTTAGATATTTACCGCTCCGAGTCGCAAGTGGCATCGCGACGAGTGCAGGTCATTCAAAGTGAATACGCGTTGAAACAGGCGGAAGATGCATTGCGAATGACAATTGGTGCAGACCAGGATCCCAATGTGCAGGCCCTCGATCTTGTACTGACCGAGAAGCCTGAACCGGAGGGCGAACTGCGCACGACCGACACAGCCACGGCGTTGCAGCAAGCGCTGACGAAGCGGCCGGAGTTAGACGCAGCCCGCGCCGCTCTATCCCGCGATCAAACCGGCATTCGTTTGGCGCACAATCATCTTCTGCCCCAACTAGACCTGACCGGCGCTTATGCCAGCAACGGACTAGGAGGCACGCAGTTTACCGACGAGGGCGTGAAACATACAACCTCGTCGGTGAACCAGCTTTTTGGTTTCACCTATCCCACGTACTACGCCCAATTATCGTTAACACTGCCGCTGAAGAACCGCGCCGCCAAGGCGGAGATGGGGAACGCGCTGGTGTCGCGTCGCAGCGATTTGTACACCGAGCGCCAAACCCGTGAGCAGGTGACGCTTGACGTCAGCAACGCGGTCCACCAACTCGAGCAAGCAAAACTGAGCATCGCTGCCGGCAAGGAATCCCTGGATCTTTCGAAAAAGACGTTGGCCGCGGAACAGCGCAAATATGAACTGGGCTCCGAGACTATCTTCTTCGTACTGGAAGCGCAAACGGAACTGGCGAATGCCGAGTTGAGCCTGCTACAGGCGGAAGTCAACTATCAACTCGCCGTGGCCAGTCTCGATCACGCCACGGGAGAATTGCTCGACCCCTATCATGTGCAGATCGCGGAGCTAACCCACTAGGCGTCTGACGTTTCGGTAGCGAGACGGACGCGTCTTCCCCGCTGCCATCAAAGGCAGTAAACTATTATTCCGCAGTGCGAAAGTGGCGGAATTGGCAGACGCACCAGACTTAGGATCTGGCGGGTAAAACCGTGGGGGTTCGAGTCCCCCCTTTCGCACCAATAGTTTAGGGCCGATCTCGAAATCAGCCCTTTTCCATTGTGCCCGATTTTGTGCCCACCTAGATTGGTTTCGTTTCTTTCTCTGCTGCCGGGAGTGCCGCCGTCTTAGTCTGCTGAAAGGCGCGTTCAATCGCGTCTGCCTGAGGATGGACGTATCGCTGTGTGATGGTGATCGAAGCAGTGACCCGCGATCCGCGCCAGCGTAAACACATCGCAACCCGCTTCTGCCAATTGAGTGAGCGCCGAATGCCGGAGCACGTACGGCTGGAACGCTTTCAGTTCCTTTGCGCGTTCCTTCTTAGCTTTCGCGTTGGTACGATCAAGCCCGCGCTTGTGTTGATCCTTGGCGGTGTCTTTGTTCAGATGGCCTTCCCGCGATGATGCTGGAAACAGCCAGCCCTCTTCGGGCTTCCCTGCCCCTTCCCATCTCGCTTTAAGTGCAGCAAAGACTGCTGGCACCATCGGCAGCATTCGACGCGCAGCCTTTGTCTTGCCCTCCGTGATCTGTATGAGCCCGCCCGTGACGTCCAGATAGATATTCTCCCATCGCAAGGAAAAAGCGTAACAGTTCACGTGGTCAGGGCCGCTGCGGGAGCAGAGAAGGCGCAGCAATCTGACGGCGGTGGCAGCGTACTGCGTCAGTGAGGTAGCCCAATACGTGGCGCTGCTGCCTCTTGCAAGTTTGCGTGACGGTGAGTAAGCGGGCAGTGGCGATTTCACCGTCGCGGCTGCGGTTGCCGAAGCTGATCTTGCGCCACTGCACGGCGGTGCGCAGGGCCCGTTCCGCTGCATTGTTGGTCGGCTCCACGCCCTCTTGTTCCAGAAACGTGAATAGCCGTTCGAAGTGAATAAACAGCGCCGTCGCCAGGTTGCGCACCTCGCGGTCGGCATCGTCCAGATGCGCCTCCGCCAAGGCGAACAGCTTTTTCTGCAGGGGGATCGATTTTAGGATGGAGTTGCTGCCGGTCAAGGGGCTGCGGATTTCCGCGCCGGTCCCGCAAGTCGCCGCGAAACCGATACCAAAGACGGAACAGCCGGGCCATGATGGCCAGCGCGTCCCGGCAAAACTGCTGCGCCGAGGGACTGCGTGCATAATCGGCAATCCCCAGAATGTTCCTCTTCAGATGGGCCCAGCATAACTGCATGCGGCCGGAATGGTACGTCAGATAAACCACCCACCGGTCACTGCAAAGAATGCCGCGGAAGACCGCCCCCAGCAACGACACCAGCACTTCGGCGCCGCGCGTGGAGGCCACCACATAGAACACGAACTGGTTGGCCACCAGCGCCCAGATCCAGCGCTTGTCGCCGTTGGTCCGCCAACCCGTCTCATCCACATTCAGGACCGCTTCGCGCGGCAACTGCTCCTGCAATTGCTGCAACGGGCTGTTCCACCGCCTGGCTGACTTCTTCCCAGGCTTTCTGGGTACTTCCCAAACTGATCTCGATGCCCAGCACGTCGGCCAGCATCGCTTCCACCACCCGCCGCGGCATGCGGCAGACTACCGTCCAGTAGGCGATCAGCGCCGTCAATTGCGGTCCAAAGTGTCCCGCGATCTCCTCCGGCAGCGGCGCGCGCGTGGTCTTTCCGCAGTGTCCACAAACCACGTTGGGAAACTGATACTCGGTGATGTGCGCCTTCACCGGCGGCACTTCGGTCACCTGATGCCGCCGCGGCTCTCCTTCCGTAGTCACCTGGCCGGGCTTTTGCGGCAGGCTTCCGCCGCAGTGCCCGCATTGCTTCGGCAGCAGCACCTCAATGGCGCTCACCTCAGCGCGTGGGAACCAATCGCCGATGATGCCCCGGGTGTCCGGGCTGAGCACCCGGTTTCCGCTTGCTCTTGTGCTTTCGGCCGCGCGGTCTCTGCTCGCCAGCCAGTCCGTCGGAAGAAGGTGGCTTGGAGGAGTTGGTCGAATTCTTTTCCGCCCCGCCAGTTGCCGCTCCAGATCGGCGATTTGCTTTTCGGCATCCGCGATCTGCTTTTCGCGTTCGGCAATTTGCTTTTCGCGTTCGGCTTACTTTACGGCGGAGATTCTTCATTCTCCCGCTGCAGCCGCTCACTTGCTCCCGTGGAGTTCTTCGCGGCTGGGCTGGTGGATGCTGGCCGATGGCAGATTCGCCGCTGCCCCTGGTTCGCTTTGCGGCGGCGAGCCGCTCTCGCACTCATCCACCTATACCGTTAAACGATTCAGACGCGATTTGTCCAGCCCGTACACCTTAACTGGTCGGGTTACCCCGAGTCGGTCAGCCGCGCACGTCCGCTACAATCAGATTCATCCCGCGGTACTGCGACGAGAATCCCGGAGGTGGATCGATGCCGATGACTCCATTGATGGAAAGATTCCCTGAACTGGGAGCGACGAGAAACTCAGCTCCGTTACCGTCACCCCCTAGGCAGGAGCTTCCCCGTGGGGAATATGGCTTCCTGGAGTTATATTGTGACGAGCCTGGCTGTGATTGCCGACGGATGATGATTGACCGTGTTGCGGCCGGAAACCGGATGGAGCAAGATCTGGGCCACCATCAGCTACGGCTGGGAGAGTCTGGACTTCTACCGGAAATGGGGCGGACCCGCCAGCGATCCCATCGAAATCAAGGGGCCGTACCTCGACCCGATCAACCCACAAACCAAGTACTCGCCTGCACTCCTAGATCTGTTTCGATTTCTTCTGCAGTCGCGCGAGTACGTGGAACGCATCCAACGGCATTACCAGATGTTCCGGGACTCGGTACAGAAAGAATATGGCCGACAGGAAACCACTCGGACGGCAGACACCTGGCAGCACCTGCGACCCCGATCGTCGCTTTCGAAGTTCTCACTCCCGCGACGCTCTTATTGAGGATTGCATAGCATCAGTGGCTCCGAATCTCACCTGAGACTATAGAACCACCTGAACTGTTACGAAAAAGCTTCGCCTGGGGCGCATTCCTGTGCCGCGAATGATGACTGCAGCGTCATGCCATGGTTGTGGGCACTCCGCAATGTATCTCTGCCAGTCAGCATCCGAAAGAACGGTATCCCGTTGGCGTTCCCCTTTCGCCAAAGTGATCTTTACGGGGCGTTCGAGCTTACCCCACTCAAACGCCAAATTGAGCGCACGGCGAAGGCTGCGAAGGCCGCAATTGATACGAGATGCGGAGAGGGCGGCATATTTGGCTGCGAAGTGTTGCGCGTGCTGGTCATTGATTCTGTCCAGTGGATCGGATGCCCAGTCGCACTTGCAGACCATCTTTACGCCATCGGCGTAGTACTCCGCCGTTCCGGGCTTGGTTGCGTGCCTCGTTTTGACGAAGGGAACGAAATCGTTCTTGAGAAATGTCGCCAGCGTGGGCACTGCTTTTTTTCGCGAATCCCAACCAGTCCATTGGCCAGCGCTGCCCTGTGGGCAGACTCGATGTTGCGCGCGATCTTGTCGTTGCCTTGTTTCGTAGACTCTCGGATTTCTATTCCCTGCCACATGAAACGATACCAACAGTACTTGCCTCGCTTGTAGATGCTCACTATTTCACTCCTTTTCCTCGATTCCGCTTCCACCATTCCCGTTTATGCGCTCTCTGAGCCTCTGCCACACACGGACCTGCTTCGCAATACTTCTGAGGCTTTCGCTGCTTGATAAAGAAAGGATTCAAGCACTTCGGATTAGAGCAGATCGCGGTCTTGCCAGCGTGGTAGTCTCGTAAGAACAGCAGAACAATTCCACTCCAAAGGTTCAGCAAGTGGACTTCGATTCCTCGCTTGGTTGCCGAAAATCTCGCGGAAACGTCTTGAGGTAGAGCCTCAATGACTGCCTCATTTCTGCGCCACGCACTACGCAGATAATCGCGGCACTTCCGAAACCTGACTTTCCCAGGATTCCCCAGTCCGTCCAAAGGGATACCCCCAACGTCGGTAGAAATACTTGAAAGCCTTCTTGCGATACGGCAGGTTCGCGAGATCAACATGCGGCGGTTCCTGACCCTGGCTCCGGATCGCAGTATTGTTCGCTATCTGCAAAATGACCGTGACTTTGATTTCCCTAAACTCATCTGACCATCGCTCTGCTCGACTACATGAAAGCAAAAAAAGGAATTGACCAAGGGTGGAATGTAAGCATCATCGGCTAGAGTCAATAGATTTGCTGATTCTAGGAGCATTCGCAGGCACAAGCATCGATTTTATTGTCTGTACTGTTCTGATCAATGCGGAGCAATTCGTATGCAAAAGGATGATCTCCTCACAGTCCCGGAAGCTGCCACGCTGATGCGGCTGAAAGTTTGCACCGTTAGGAAGTGGATCTCGCAAGGGAAGATCGGGCACGTGAAGTTGGGTGGACGCGTATTTGTTCGCCACCAAGAAATCGAATCACTGATCGCCGGATCTTTCGTTCCTCCGCGTAAGAATCTGGCTGGAGTGCCTGCGCAAGGGGATAACGGTACTCGTTCCCGCGCGAACAGGAGCGGCTAGTCGGGTTGCGGTGACCGCGCGGTGGAATTATGCAGACGGGTCCCCTTTTCAAGTCGGGTTCAGGGTCCGGGGCGGCATCCCCCTTGGTCCTCGCTCATCGTCTCCATCTGCGTAGCAGGTCGGGTTACTCGGCAAAGGGAGTCTGGTTCTCATCGATGATTTGTTTGCATTTTCGGTTCTGCACAACAATCTGTAAGAGGGCACATTCTAGGCGGCTTTCTGAAAAGCGACGAATTCGGTCTTTGTGGCGGCCAAGCGCTGCGCCTTCAGCAGCAGATAGTTCATGTCTCGATAACCACGACCGCGACGGAGCAGAGCTTTGATGTTGCCGTTGACGGCTTCCACCACACCCATCGGTACCTTCGTCCGGCAGTAGTTCAAAATACCTTCGAGATGATCCAGCAACATTTGGGCTAGTTTCTCCATCGGTTTCAGCCGCTGCCAGCGCAACTGGTCGATCCATTTCTGCAGATAACGGAGCATGGCCCCTTGGTAGCTGTAATCCCACAAATGCGAGAGGCTCTCCTTAAGCAGATAGGCTTTGAGAATGCGCCGGTTCAGAGCAAATAAGGCGTTCAACTGACGCCGCTTACCGCGATCCAGATTGAGCCAACTGGTCAAAAGCAGCCAGCGCTTCCCCCGTACCAGATCCCGTGCTGCTCCTCCTTTGCGGAAGAACTCGGCCCGCCGCACTTCGTCCACCGCTTGGCTGGCATGCTGCAGAATGTGAAACTTGTCGTACACGATCCGGCATTCCGGCACCCACTGTTCCAGGCTTTGCCGCCAACTCCCCGAGTGACGTAACTTTGATTGTGTAAAAGCGAGAGGGCGTAAGTTTGGCTTTGGCCTAACCACCTAAGGCCTTTGCGAAAAGGAGACCTGCACCCGCGAGTAAGGAATTGATCTGATTGAGGGAGTTTGAGCTACTTAGAGCCGCGTGCAATGATTAAGGCTGCTCAGCGCAGTACCCAACTTAGCAGGGTTGGAGTGTCATACTGATAGTGATAATAGTCTGCCAGATCCTGAACGTATCCCCGAATCTGCTTTTGCCCCCGGACCCGGATCTTGCTGTCGATCAGATTGACGGTTCCCTCCGGATCGTGGACCAAGTCAAAGTATTGATACTCTCCGTTCACTTCGTTGGCGATGAACAGAGTCTTTCCATCCCCGGCGAGTATGCCGTAGATCGGGTTGTAGCAGACAGAAACCAAGTACGACTTCCGCTCGTAGGCATGATGCTCCTCGGGCGTCTGCGTGAATAAGGGACGTCCGAATTTTTCGTCGTTAGCAACTGGCCGGTATCCCAACAGGTAATACAAGGATGGGGTCACATCGATGTTGAAGGCAACCGCCTGCGGATCGTAGTAGTAGCGGTCGCGCAACGCTTGGGGCATGTGGATGATGAGGGGTATGCGCAGCGTGGAGGGATAAAGGCCGTAGGCGTGGCTGATATGGCCGAATTCGCCGTAAGCCTCGCCGTGATCCGCGGTGAGGATGACGATACTATTGTCATAGAGTCGACGGGACTTCAGATAGGAGATGAAACTTCCGAAGCAATCATCGAAGCGACGCAGTTCGGTCGCCGCCGAGGGCTGAAATCCGGGATACTTGCCGGGCTCGGGCGGACGTACGGAGCTCGCGTGCCACAACTCGACCAGATGCACATTCTGGGGCTGGGTATAGACAAAAACGGGGTTACTCTTGTCCGGGCGTTGGTCTATCTTCTGTTCCGCCTCGACCGCGGTGTGGCAGAAGTCCTGATCCGCCCAATAAGTGATGTTGCTGTCGAGCCGGTGGAGATTTGGAGGCTGGTCGATTAAAGGACGAAGGATGGGATCGACGCTCACGTAGCGGTCATAGTTATTCACTGCCAGCAGTTTTTCCAGATTATTCATGGGGTGAAAGGGCTGGACAAATTGCTTGTGCAGCATAACAGAGCCCGACCAGATGGCGGCCTCGGAGAGGGAAGTACCTCCATAGCGAGTAAAAGAATTCCGCATCACCACGCTCTCGGCGGCGAACTCGCCAACGTGGGGAGTGAACTGGACCGCCGGATTGTAGGGCGATAAATAATCTCTGCGCAGGCTGTCGACTACGACAACAAAGATATTGGGTTTTGGCCCAGGGGCCGGGGTCAGACTGTTCACCAGTTTGATGTCGACAGGACGCACCGAAATGTACGCTGGGATATTGGTCTGCTCATGCAGGAACTGGCAGAATTCGTCGCAGGGTCTGTGACCGGATTCATCCCACAGGTCGCTGACCGCCCCGAAAGATGCATCAAGGGACGTGCGCCGGTCGATGGCGTCGACCCATACGGGGTGCTGTTCCTTCAGTGTACGCATCAATGACGAGTCTGGTTGCGTAAAGCGGGAAGCCACAAAAGTGGTAGCGGAGAGGATCAGCAGGAGCAGGACGGGATAGTGGGTTGCTCTTCTCGCAGATGAGAATCGCATGAGCAAAGCCGTGATGGCCAGCCAGAGGACCGCGGCCCACAGCTTTGTCAGAACAAAGTTCCAGTCCATGACTCCGATGTAGCTGGGCACGACATACATCGCAATCATCAGCACAAGACTGAGTGCACTATTCTCGAAGCGTAGGTTTCCTGGAGGGCTGGTGTCGTTGCCGGCTTGCGGTTGCCTTCGGAAGGCTTGAATGCGGCGCCAAAAACTCGAGGAAAAGCACACGATGGTGACCGAGAGGGCTGCAGAATAGAGGTCCGCGTCACGTCCGGCAAATGGAATGGAGGGAAGAAGTACTCGCTTGCAGAGCCAGGCAAGGGCGACGGAAGCGAATGCGGAAAAGTAAAGCGTCTGCCAGCCGCCCGCGCGCACCCGCGAGCTCATCGACCGCGCCAAGTTCAATAAACAAACTGCGAACACCGCAAACAAGATCTGGATCCCGATCGTCCAGGTCCATGCCAGCAGATCAGAGCCGCTCAGCGAGGCGCGCCGTCCCGCCAACGTGCAGGAAAGCCACAGCATCCCCGGGAACAGAATCCCGAACGCCAAGCCAGCCTGCGCCGCGATTAGAAAAGGGAAATGAGGTTCTCGATTGGTCTTTTCAGCCTGCAGCGATTGGGGTTCCGCATCGTGATCGAGAATGCCCAGCCAAAATACCGGGAAGAGTATGGCAATACTCCATAGAAGACTCAGGGAGTTGTTTCCGAGATTAGAGAATGGCCTTTTCCACAAAAAGAAAACGGCTGCGGCGGCTTGCACTCCCACAAACTCGAGTGCCATTCGGCCTTCCCGCCCCGCTCGATGCTCCGCGAAAATGGCGAGGCTGAGGAATAACAGCACGGTGGCAAAGATGTATGGGTGTAGCCGCATAAGGACCGCCAGCCACTGGCACGAAGGTGCCTGAATGAAAGAGACGTAAATGTCGGGCAAATACGCCAGCATGCAGTAAATGGAAGTGATCAGACCCAGGAGTGCGAAGATCAGCCGGGCCGCGATGCCGATCGGGTTTACATCGGCATGCTTCACTGAAAGGCGAGGCGCAAAATTGGTCCCATGCTTCAAACATTAGCGGTCGATGCGATGGCGAGTCTATGGTTGGGCGCAGTTATTAAGACACGAAGGTAACATCCTATGCCGCACTCACGATCGTGACGAGCATGTCAGCATGTCCAGGTTGATTTACGAAATCAGGCCATTACACTCAAAACCCCACAGCGCTAGCACTCGACCCAGCGTGCCCAGTTTTGTGCCAACCACCAAACCCGACGAGTTGCGACTGACGGCGATGCGATGCCCGGAAAGCCTTGACTGGAGCGCCATCCGGAGTAGTTCGTCGCAAGTGGTCGGAATCGGTGTAAGCTATTGATTCTGGGTGCGCGGCGAACTTAGGATCTGGCGGGTAAAACCGTGGGGGTTCGAGTCCCCCCTTTCGCACCAATGATTCAACACCGGTTCTGAGAATCGGCGCTCTTTGTCGTGGCCAGTTTCGTGCCTTTCAAGGCAGTCTCACTCATTGGAATCATGACCACGCCGACCCTTCCGCTTCCCGACGAATTCAACGCAGCGTCTTATTTTGTCGACCGGCATATCGTCGAGGGCCGAGGCGACAAGATCGCCATCGAATGCGAGGAGCGGCGCGTCACCTACGGCCAGCTTTTCGAGTCGGTGAACCGGGTGGGAAACGCGCTCAAGAACTCAGGAGTTCGACCGGAAGAACGCGTCTTTCTGCTCTTGCTCGACACGCCGGAATTTGCCGCGAGTTTTTTCGGAGCCATCAAGATTGGCGCTGTCCCTGTCCCCGTCAATACGCTGTTGAAACCTTCCGACTACGAATTCTTGCTCAACAACTCGCGGGCGCGAGTGGCGATTGTGAGCGATTCCTTGCTCCCTCACCTGCAGGCCATATCCGCTGAGGAGCTTCTTTACCTGGAAACGATCGTCGTGGTCGGAGCCAAAGAAACAACGGATGTATTATCTTTTGCAGCGTGGACTCGCGACAGCTCCGCGAGTCTCGACGTGGCGCGCACCAGCAAGGATGATGCTGCCTTCTGGCTGTATTCTTCGGGAAGCACCGGGAGACCAAAGGCATGCGTGCACCTGCAACACGACATGGTGGTCTGCGCGGAGCGGTATGCAAAAGGGATTCTGAATGCCACCGAGCACGACCGCTTCTTCAGCGTGGCAAAGCTTTTCTTTGCCTACGGACTAGGCAACGGGCTCTATTTCTCGCTAGCCGTGGGAGCGACCAGCATTCTGCTTCCTGATCCTCCACGGCCGCAGAGCGTTTTCGACGTGGTGAAGCGATTTCGTCCCACGCTATTTTTCTCAGTGCCTTCCAACTACGCGAAACTGCTGGCTCATCCGAAGGACGCGGCGCACAGCCCTGATTTTTCTTCGGTGCGCCATGCGATTTCGGCTGGGGAATGCCTGCCAGCCGTGATCTTTCACCGCTTCAAGGAGCGCTTTGGCGTGGAGATTCTGGATGCGATCGGATCGACCGAGGCGCTGCATATGTTCATCGCGAACCGGCCGGGCGCCGTCAAACCAGGTTCGAGCGGCACGATCATTCCCGGATTCGATGCGCGCATCGTCGACGAGAATCAGCAGCCTGTGCCTTCCGGCGAAATGGGCGATCTGATCATCCGGACCGATGCTGCCTGCGCGGGCTACTGGAACCAGCACGAGAAAACGAAAGACACGATTAGCGGCCATTGGATGCGTACCGGCGACCGTTATTATCAGGATGCCGACGGATATTTCTGGTACGCGGGGCGATCCGATGACATGTTAAAAGTCAGCGGCACCTGGGTGAGTCCGGTGGAAATCGAGAACCAACTGCTTGAACATCCAGAGGTGCAAGAAGCGGCGGTCGTGGGACGGAAAGATGAAGACGGGCTGGTGAAAACAGTAGCTTGCGTCGTGTTGCGAGATGGCAGGCCTGGCACTCCGGAATTCGCGTCGGAACTGCAGCGGTTCGTTCTGGAGCGTCTGCCTGTTTTTAAGCGGCCGCACCACATCGAATTTTTCTCAGAACTCCCCAAGACCGCGACCGGCAAACTGCAACGCTACAAGCTTCGTTAGCGGCGTTCGGAGACTCATGAACGATCAAGCGTTGTTGCAAGAGGCTCTCGCAGAGGCAAAGCAGGGACTATCGGAAGGCGGGTTGCCGATTGGTTCGGTTCTAGCTGACCAGCGCGGACAGATTGTAGCGCGGGGACACAACCTGCGGGTTCAGAGCGGCGACCCTACGGCCCATGCGGAGACTGTATGCCTGCGCAACGCTGGCCGCCGCCGCGACTGGGCGGAGTTGACGCTGGTGAGCACGCTCAGTCCCTGCATCATGTGCACTGGCACGGCTCTGTTGTTTCGGATCCCGCGCGTCATTATTGGTGAAAATCGAAATTTTAAAGGCGCTGAGGATCTCTTCCGGCAGCACGGCGCGGCCGTGATTGTGCTGGACGACGCGGAATGCATTCGCATGATGCGCGATTTCATCAGCGAACATGCAGATTTGTGGAATGAGGATATTGGGAAGTGACGTGGGCCTTTAGCGTGCCGAAGCTGATTGTCGATCAGCCTTTGGTGGCGGCGCAGTTTCACTCGCGGGGAGAGCGTTCTTCAAGTCCCACCGGCACAATGGGCAGCGAGTCGCAACCGAATACACAATGTGGCGGAACGCTTTGCATTCCGTGTTAGGACACGCTCGCATACCAACCTCCACACAACCACGGAGTTGACTGTCTGTTTCTTGATTGCAAATAACCGACAGCAAACGATCAACTCAGAAATTCACACTAGCACGACGCCCACAATCGAACGAACGTCTTTTCAATTGCCACAAATTCATTTTTCTTCTGAGCGGTTGATCGAGACCGGCGGCTGTAATTCGAACCAGCGGCACGTGTTGTACAATCCCACCCCAATCACACTTGGTCGGCAAAGGAGTAGTTCAATTGACGGAGCCAACACTGCCGGAGTCGTCCCAAAGCGCAGGCTACGGTTTGCGGCGCGGCATACTTTCTCCCATGGAGACTTTGGCGCAATCGGTGTCTACCATGGCACCGACGACCACGCCCGCAGCAACGATTCCACTGGTGTGCGCGCTCGCGGGAAACGGAACATGGCTCGCCTATGCCCTGGCTACCATCGCAATCTTTCTGGTGGGATTGTGCATCGCACGCTACGCCCGCCATTCCGCTTCTCCGGGGTCGCTCTACACCTATGCATCGATGACCTTGCCGCCGTGGTTGTCTGCGACGGTTGCGTGGAGCCTCTTGCTGGCTTACGTGGCGACCGGATCGAGCGTCATTGGCGGCTTTTATCACTATGCGAATCTGCTGCTGCACGATGCGACCGGGCATGTTTTCTCGGCAGTGGTGCTGTCGCTGGTGGTCACTGGAATTTCCATTTGGATTGCGTATCGCGACGTGAAGATCTCCGCGCGGCTCATGTTGTGGATTGAGGCGGCGTCGGTGTCAGTGATCGTGATCGTCGTCGTGCTCGTACTGTTTCATTTCGGCTGGCACCTGGACGCGGATGAACTCCATTTGCATGGCATGACCGGCAGCGGGCTCCGCCTCGGCCTGGTGCTGGCGCTTTTCAGTTTTGTGGGCTTTGAGAGCGCGACCACGCTGGGCGCCGAGGCCCGTAACCCTCTGAAAACGATTCCCCGCGCTGTGATTCAGAGCGCCGTGCTGGCCGGAGCGTTCTTCACCATTTGCGCGTATGCCGCCGTGTTGGGCTTCCATATGGTCGGCCAGGATCTGGGAACGACTCCGGATCAAATGCACGTACTAGCCCGGGTCGGCGGCGTACCGGTGTTGGGAATCCTGATCGACGTCGGGGCGCTGGTGAGTATGTTTGCCGGAACGCTGGCCTGCATTACGGCTGCGGCACGCGTGCTGTTGCGGATGGCGCACGATGGGCTGGCGCATGAATCATTGGGTTCGACTCACGCCCAGAATCACACCCCGAGCCGCGCCGTAGTCATCACCGGCATCGCGGCGGTGCTGCCCGTGGCGGTGTTGGCATACCGTGGCGCCAGTGGGTTGGATGTGTATGGTTGGCTGGGCTCGCTCGCCACCTACGGCTTCATCGTGGCCTACGCTCTAGTGTGCGTTGCCCTGCCCCGCTACCTCCGACAGCATGGCACCTTCAGAGCCGGCGCCCAGACCGTTCCCTGGTTGGCCGCAACGGCGATGCTGCTGGCGCTGATCGGCAATCTCTACCCCGTTCCGGAAGGGCCTTACGGCAAGCTCCCTTACATCTATCTCGCATATTTGATTGCCGGGCTCGGGTGGTTCGCGGTCCGCGCCCGCAGCAAAAGATTGGCCTTGCCCGAGCCCGTCGAGATCGCTGAGCCATAAAAATTACTGATTCCCGGCAAAAGAATTTTCACTGACTCTCCGTCTTTCCCTTTGGCCGGAGTTCGCGTACATTTGGCGGCATAGTTTTCCAGCCTGGTAGTGCAGAGCAAGTGCGAGCGAACCAGCTCAGCGACAAAGTCGTACAAGTGAAAGCGAAGCGTGCGGCTTTAGGCGGCTGCTTTGGATTTGTGTTTCTACCCCTGACGAGGTTCACATTCATGGCAAAGCATAGGAAGCTGGGCATTTTCTTGTTGGCCGTAATTTTGCAACTCTCGTTGTCCTCGTGGGCGCAGCAGACGTTGGGCGGCATCACGGGAACGGTCAGCGACAAGAGCGGCAGCGTGCTGCCCGACACCACAGTCACCATCGTCGGCGACCAAACCCAATTGACGCGCACCCTGAAGACGAATGGAAATGGCGCCTACGATTTCGTCAATCTTCCTATCGGCACGTATACCCTCACGGTCAGTCACGACGGATTCCAAGCGGAAAGACTACCGTCCATTCTCGTGCAAGCGAATCGCACCGCCACGTTGAACGTGTCCTTAAAAGTCGGCCAGGTGGGCACAACGATTGACGTAGAAGCAGCGCCGGCCATGAACGCGGTCGACACTACGAATGGCTACATTCTGGAAAAAGAACAAATCGACCAAATCCCGCTGCCGACGGGAAGTTTCACGGGTCTGGCGATCCTTTCGCCGGGCGTCAATGCGGAATTGCCCAACGGGAGTGGCGCCAATGCCGGTTTAGGGAATCAGCCTATTTGGGCGAACGGCCAGCGCGACACCAGCAACACATTCCTTCTGAACGGTGTCGACGCCAGCAATCTGTTCAACGGCAAGAGCACCAGCCAGGTGGCTTCGGCACGCATCGTGAACAATACGGGCGTTTCTGGCGCCGGCAGCACCACCGCACAGGTCATTCAGAGCACGGCGTCGCCCTATTTGGCGATCGGCCAGGCGCTGCCGACTCCTGCGCCAGAGACCGTGCAGGAGTTTCGCGTCAATACTTCGATGTACGACGCGCAACAGGGATCGACCAGCGGCGCACACATCGACATGAGCACTGCGTCCGGCACGAACACGTTGCACGGCCAAGCTTACGTGCATCGCGGAAGCGACTGGCTCAATGCCGCGCCGTATTTCTACAATCAGGACCCCAACATTCCCAGCAACGAAAAAGTCCCGCAGTTGCACCGCTACACCGCGGGAGGAGCCCTCGGCGGGGCTCTGATGAAGGATAAGCTGTTTGGTTTTGTCAGCTACCAGCACATTCACGTCTCCGACTTGGAGATTGGGACGTCGCGTACGGCAGTGCCTACTGGGCTCACTGACGATCGCAGCCCAACGGCTCTGGCGAACGTGGTCAATCAGAATTTCCGATATTCGAATGGCGCTCCGTGTGGAACCGCTCAGAATCCCACACCCTGTCTTACCGCGGCCGGGGTGGATTCGGTCGCGCTTCAGATGTTGACCGCCAAACTGCCGAACGGCCAGTATTTGTTCCCCTCGGCGAATCCGAGTTACACGCCAACGCTGAATTTCCCAGAGAATGTTTTTCTGACCCAGCCGGCATATTTCATTTCCGATCAGGCCGTCAGCGATCTCGACTATCTCGCGACTGCCAAGGACACGCTGTCGTTGAAGTATTACTACCAGCATGATCCGACGACAGCGCCTTTTGGATATTCCGCAGTCGAGGGCTTTCCCCAACATCTCGACGCTGGAAGCCAAGTAGCCTCGATTACCAATACGCAGGTCATCACACCGAACTTTAGCGTAGCTGAAGTGTTCGGCTTCATCCGCGAAAAGGTGTACAGCACGATTGGCCAGCCCTTCACTCCTCAGTCCATTGGCATCAACAATCTTGGATCATCAGTTTTCCCGGGAATTACGATTGTGGACGATCTGGGAAACGCCTCCCCTCTCAACACGAACTTCGTGTTCAACGCCGGAACGACGATTGGCTCGACAGCGGCTTCGCAGGGAGCGTTCACCGGTGTTTTCCAGAACCGCTGGATGCCTTCGGTGAATGCCGTTTGGAACCACGGCAAACACACGTTTACCTTCGGCGGAAGCTACTCCTACACCCAGCTCAACGCCCGCGATCAAAGAACGAATTCGGGCATGGTCGGGTTCACCAACTTCGACAACTTCGTCACAGGCACGCCGATCACCTACACCGCAGACGGATTCATTGCCACAACCTTCCTGCAAGGCGATGCCAACCGCTACTACCGCTCGAACGAGACCGGTTGGTACTTTCAGGATAAGTTTCAGCTCCGTCCGAATCTGAGCATCAGCGCCGGTATTCGTTTCGACTATCACGGCGGCCTCAAGGAAAAGAATGGCCGCATTTTCAATTTCGATCCGTCGCGGTACAGCTACGATCAAGCCACGGATACGATCGCTTCGAACGGCTTCATCGTCGCCGGAAACAATCCTGATTTCCCCACCAAAGGCGTGAGCGATTCGACCCTGACGGGCCGCCAGTGGGGGCTCGCGCCGCGGATCGGGTTGGCGTGGAGTCCGAAAATGTTCAGCGACAAGGTGGTGGTTCGCGCAGGTTGGGGCATGTACTACGATCGGGGCGAGCTGTTCGCTTACCTTTCGCCAGGCTTCGCTTCCGGCGTGATTGCGGGCGGTCCGTTCGGCGTGAATCAATCGCCACCGTGGGTGAACGCGCAGGCTTGCAGTCCTTACGCATATTCGAATTGCAGTAATTTTGAGGCTCCGTGGGGGCCGACGCTCGGTCCACCGCCCTCGGGCAACCCGGCAGACCTGGTGATTCCGAATGCAGGTACGATCTCGACCGGCTTGCCGCTATTCTCGTTCGCCGATTACAACCGCGCCAACAAACTTCCCTACACGCTGAACCAGACGCTCGACATTCAGTGGCAGCCGCGTCACGACCTCATGATCGAAGTCGGCTATGTCGGGAACCTCGGTCGCCATGAAGTCGTGCCCTTGCCTTTCAACCAAGCGCGGATCGCCTCGCCTAGCAATCCCATCATGAAGGGGAATCCGCTCGGTTTCGAGCAGGACTATACCTACGGGTATTCGGTCGTCACCCAAGCTGGAACGTTTAACCCGGCGCCCCTCCCGAACGGGCAACCGTACCTGCAAACGTTCGAAGGCGGAAACGTCGATCTTCGTGTTCCGTACATCGGATATTCCTCAGAGTCCGAGTCCTACACCGCGGCCGGCATCTCCGCCTACAACGCGCTTCAGACCCACGTCGAGAAACGAATGAGTCACGGGTTGCAAGTCGGCTTCTCGTACACGTATTCGCACGCGACTGACGAACAAAGCGCCATGGGCCTTTTCTACAACGGCAATAACCCGCTGAATCTGCGGTCTGGATACGGCCTCTCGGATTTCGACCGTCAGCACGTGATCAATTTCACTTACACGTACGAGCTGCCTCAGTTTTACTCGGCAACTTCGCTGAAAGGCAGGTTCGTCGACGGATGGGCGATCTCGGGATTGACCGTGATCCAGAGCGGCCAACCCTACAGCGTCGTCGATTACTCGGGCGCGGTTGGCAGCATCTTCTACGGAGTCAATGACGGCATTACGAATCCTGTGGTTCCGCTCGCGGGCTGCTCGCCCAAGCAGGCGCTCACCGGATCGTCGGGCGCGCACTCCAATCCATCGGATCCAAACTCATTTGCTTTGAAGGCCTCCTGTTTCGGCTTGCCTCTGCTGAGTCCGGGAGCCTTGGATGGCGCAATTCCTGCCAACGATCCGTATGAGACCAACTTCATTGACCATGGCCAGCGCAATATTTTCCGGCAGACGTGGCAGAAGCGCTGGGATATGTCGGTCTCGAAGACAATCCAGATGACTGAGCGTTCCTCGCTGAAGTTCACCATGGATGTATTTAACCTGACGAACACCGCGAGCTTCGACATCCCGATTGACGACGTCAGCCAGAACATCAACTTCAACGGCTTCCCTGCTGTCGGTCAAGCAGGGGCAACCACGCCCTGCAACACGGATTTCACGGCTCTATACGTCTGCCCGACGCTGAGTGGGTTAGGGATCACGAATAAGACGATTGGCAGCCCGCGGCAGGTCCAGATGTCGCTGCGGTTGATCTTCTGACTGAAGGTTGTTGGAGACTAAGCGAGACCAAGACCAGCCGCGGCCGTCTCGACGATGGCCTTGCCAATGGTCAGCGAGGCTGTGGCCGCCGGCGATGGTACGTTGAGTACGTGCAGTATTTTGCCGGAAGGCACGAATTGGAAATCGTCGACCAAGGCTCCGTCGGGCTTGAGCGCCTGAGCGCGCACTCCGGAGCCTCCAGGAACCAAGTCTTTCTCGCCTACCTCTGGAAGCAAGCGCTGCAACGCATGAACGAAGGCCGGCTTCGAAAGCGACCGGTGCCACTCGTCCAGAGCGTTGCGCCAGTGCTTGCCCTGCCATTCGCCAGAAGCCAGGAAACGTCGCCGCCGACGCCAGGTCACGCAGGTTGATGTCGGTGTGACGATAGCCTTCCCGCGCCAGCGCGAAGACGGCATTCGGGCCGGCGTCCACTCGGCCGGTGATGCGGCGAGTGAAGTGCACACCGAGAAACGGAAAGCGCGGATCGGGCACGGGATAGATCAACGCCTTCACCAGCGTAGCGCGCTCGGCGATGAGGTCGTAATATTCACCGCGAAATGGAACGATCATCACGCCCGGTTCGTCGCCGGCCATCTGGCTGATGCGATCGCTGAAGAGTCCGGCACAGTTGATGAGCGCAGCCGTGGAGAACGCTCCTCGTGACGTTTCCACGACGATTTCGTCTGCCAAGCGGCGGATTCCCGTGGCAGCCGCGGATAGGAGAACCGTGCCGCCAGCCGCCGAAACCAACTCTGCATATTTCTCGCACACCCGGGCGTAGTCGGTGATTCCGGTGGAGGGAACAACCAGCGCTCGCAGTCCCGTCGCGTGCGGCTCGATCTCACGCAATTCCTCAGGACCGATCATTCGCAGGCCGGCGAGGCCGTTGGCTTCCCCGCGCTGGCGCAATTCCTCCAAGCGAGGGAGCTCGTCCGCATGAGTCGCGACGATGACTTTGCCGCAAACATTGTGGGCAATGCTGTGCTCGCGGCAGAACTCGACCATGGCCGCGGCCCCGGTGACGCAAAGCCGCGCCTTCAGGGAGCCGGGCTTGTAGTACACGCCGGAGTGAATCACGCCGCTGTTGTGTCCGCTCTGGTGGCGGGCGACGCGGTCTTCTTTCTCCAACAGGAGCAGGCGAAGATGCGGAAAGCGGCGTGTGATTTCGAGCGCGACGCCGAGCCCTACCACACCACCACCGATGATGATGACGCTGTAATGAGAATCGGTCATTGCCGAGGAGACTGCACGGTCGCACAGGCCGCATCCAGCCGCGGACCAGCATGGCGCGCGACCCTTTAGTTTACGACGAGAGTCACGTGAACGCTCTGCCCGGCATCAACGGCGGTACCCGCAGACATACCGGTGACGGTGATCTGATAAGTGACAGGTTGGTTTCCTTTGGCGATGCCCGAGCCGCCAGTGCTGACCCCGCCGCACGAAAGAAGAACCCCCGAAAACAGCAGCGTTGCGATCGAGCCGAGGATACGAAGCCTGCGTCGGCCAGACCTGCGTCCCCCGGAGCTTAGAGCGACCACGGTCCCCGGCAAGACCAACCATAGCGCGTAGAACATCGAGGTGTGAGTAGAAAGGGGCTGCAGACCAGCCTTGCTTGCCGCGGTAGAAATATTCATCACAAGATCGACCGCAGAGTCTCCGGGAGTGACCGCTGTGGGTGGGTTGAACATGCACTGCGCCCCGGCAGGCATCCCGGAAGAACAGGCAAGCGTCACTGCCCCGGTGAACGATGCACCCACGGGCTGAACAGTCACTTTGTAAGCGCCGCTGGTCTGGCCAGCCGTCACCGTCTGACTCGGGGTCGAAGAGGTGAGCCGGCAATCTGGCGCCACGGTCAGCCCCACGCTGAAGGAATGGCTTGGCGCTCCTGAGGTGTCATGGGTCGTGATATTGATGTTGTAAGCGCCCGGGATCGCAGTGCTGGGAACGGTGTAGCGCCGCCCGGATCGACCGGCGCGTTGTCACTCCAAGTCTGCCCCGCATCGAGCGAAGTGTAGAGACCACGCGTGGTGCCGGCGGTGACCGATCCGCCGACCAAGCCTTCGGAAGAAGTGGCCATTGCCGCGACCACTGTGTTCGTCTGTCCGTTGGCGGTGCTGAACGCCATGCGCGTCCCGCCGAGGCCGCTGAACTTCAGCGCACCGCCATTGGCCGCGGGAATCAGGGTCCATGTACTACCGGCGTTGATGGAGCGGAGAATGCCGAGCCCGAAATAGGAGTCGCCTGAGTTATTAGCCTCCCCGGTGGCGGCGAGAATCACCGTCTTTGCCGGGTCTGAATTGCCCGGCTGGATAGCGATCGCGCCGATCGAGAGCGTGGCTTGATCGTCGGTCACGGGAGCCCACATCACGCTGTTGGCCGTGCTGTTGGCCGCATTCGTCGACTTCCAGATTCCGCTCTGCGCTCCGCCAATGTAGACGGTATTGCCCGTGGGGTCCGCGGGATCGATGGCGACGGCAGTCGCGCGTCCGGCAACCTGGTGGTAATCCTGCGTGCCCTTGCCGGTTGCATCGGACGCCAGCGGCATGGGGCCTAACGGTATCCATGAGCCTGACGAGAGCGAGGGTTGCCCGTTGCTGTGAACGGCGGCCAGCGCTGCAGCATGCTGCGCGCGCAGCTGCAACTTCGCCTGATACGCACGGCGACGAAACTCGGCGGAGGGCTTCCCGCGGATCACGCGTCCGCGAAAGAACCATTCGTCCCGTTCTTTGACATGGTCGGCATCAGGGTCAGCTTCAGGATTTTCAGGGACTCTTTGCTTCGCGCCTTGCGCCTGTACGATCGAAACGTTCGCGAGGCAAATCAGAATGAGAGCTGACCACAGGAAGGAAGAAAGGACACGGCGGGATGGCAGGAAGAAACTCACCTGCCAGTATGGGAAGGGCGCGCGGACGAAGCAATCCAAAAGCGCTGCGGAGCGTGCCGGTTGGCCCACTTTGGGAAAAACCATTGCAGTCACTCCGCAAGCCCTGTGGGCAACGGGCTTGTACAATCTGTCTTTTCCCCAGTTGGTTTCTGGCAGACAGAGCACAGAACGAGAAAGGACTATTCGGAAACGTGCGACCTTACTATTGCGCATTGCTGGCGGCCGCGGTTCTCTTGAGTACGGTGTCTGGATCCGCACAGGTGAAGGGCGCCTCCCCCGAACTGGTCGTGGCTGCCGCCGCCGATTTAAGCGCAGCGCTGAAAGAGATCGGCGACCGTTACGAAAAAAAGACCGGCGTGAAGGTAAAGCTCTCGTTCGGGGCCTCCGGGGCCCTCACCCAGCAGATTCAGAATGGCGCACCGTTTGACCTCTTCTTCTCGGCGGATATGGACTATCCCCATCAACTGGTCGCCGCGGGCGACGCGGAAGGAGCCAGCTTGTATCAGTACGCGGTGGGCAAGCTTGTGCTGTGGGTTCCGGCGGATTCTACGCTCGACCTGCAACGCCTGGGCATGAATGCTCTGCTTGATCCTTCGGTGAAGAAGATTGCTGTTGCCAATCCGCAACATGCTCCCTATGGCCGGGCTGCGGTGGCCGCGTTGAAGCATGCCGGGATGTACGATCGCGTTGCAGATCGCCTGGTGCTGGGCGAGAACGTCGCGCAGGCGGCGCAGTTCGTGGAGTCAGGCAATGTGCAGGCAGGATTCGTCGCGCTGGCGCATGCCTGGGCTCCGGGAATGAGCGGCAAGGGGAAGTATTGGGAAGTCCCGGCGGAGTTTTATCCGCCGCTGGCGCAAGGAGTGGTTGTGCTGTCACACTCTCAGCATAAGAAGGAAGCGGCGCAGTTTCTGGAATACGTGAAGACGAAAGAGGCGGCAGAGTTATTGCGGAAGTACGGCTTCACCCTGCCGCAGAGCGAAGAGAAGAAGTAGCGCCGGCATCTTGCCGGCTGTCGCGGCTCGCTCTCGCACCCGTAAGCCGGAACAAGTCGGATTTTATTCACCCGGACCTATGGCAATCGACTGGCAAGCATTCTGGCTGACGCTGCAACTGGCGATTACCGTATCGGCCATCCTGCTGGTGATCGGTCTGCCGATCGCCTACTGGATCGCCTTCTCCCGCAGGCGCTGGAAATTTCTGGTGGAGGCGGTAGTCGCACTGCCCATCGTACTTCCCCCCACCGTGCTGGGATTCTACGTGCTGGTCGCGCTCGGTCCGCGCAGCCCGCTGGGTCGCTGGTGGATCGCGCTCACCGGCCACACACTGGCTTTCACCTTCAGTGGCTTGGTGATCGGTTCCATCCTTTATAGTCTGCCGTTCGCAGTGCAGCCGTTTGCCGCGTCGTTCGCTGGCGTCGATCGCAAACTGATCGCGGCCTCGGCTACGCTGGGAGCTTCCCCGCTGCGAACATTTTTTCGCGTGATCGCGCCGCTCTCCGTTCCCGGACTGATTACCGGCACGGCCCTGAGTTTCGCTCACACCATGGGAGAATTCGGCGTGGTGCTCATGGTCGGCGGAAATATTCCCGGCATCACGCGCACCGTGTCCATCGATATCTTCGACCGCGTGCAGGCCTCCGACTACGCTGCTGCCAACGAGACTGCGCTGCTGTTGCTCGTATTCAGCTTCGCGGTGCTGGCTGTGGTGTATGGAGTGAACCGGAAGGCGTGGGTCATCGGGCCCGTAAAATAGACTGCGATATGAACAACCCGCGTATCGACGAATCCGCAGCCGTTGCAGTTTCGTCGTCGGCTGCCCGGGATCAAACGCCCGTCGGCCCGAACCTTGATGCCCATGTTCGCAAGCGCCTCGGGACGCAGTCCCCCGAATTTGCGTTGGATGTTAAGTTCCAAGCGTCGCCGGGATTCACAATCCTCTTCGGCCCCTCGGGAGCCGGTAAGACGACTCTGTTGGATTGCGTTGCAGGATTGGCCAGGCCCGACTCCGGGCGCATCGCTATCGGCGACCGCGTCTGGTTCGACGCCGCCGCCCGCACCGATCTTCCCGTCGCCAAGCGGCGGGTGGGATATGTGTTCCAAGCCCTCGCCCTTTTCCCTCACCTGACGGTAGAACAGAACGTCCAGTATGGCCTGACGGATCTGCCGCAAGCGCAGCGCACAGCGCAAGCGTCTGCAATTCTCCAAGCGTTTCGAATTCCTCATCTCGCACCGCGCTACCCGCGAGAAATCTCCGGAGGCGAAAGCCAGCGCACGGCGCTCGCGCGGACTCTGGTGACCGATCCCGCCCTGCTCCTTCTCGATGAACCGTTGGCCGCGCTCGACGCTTCGACGAAGACAGCGATCATCGACGACCTGCGCAGTTGGAATCAGGCTCACCGCATCCCCATCCTTTATGTCACCCACAGCCGCGAGGAGGTTTTTGCTCTCGGCGAGCGCGTAATTGTCCTCGATTCGGGGCGCATCGTTGCACAAGGTACTCCGCACGAAGTCATCTCGGCGCCGCTGCAGGAAACGGTTGCTCAGTTGATAGGCTTCGAAAATGCTTTCGACGCAATTGTGGAGTCGGTACATCCAGAGCGCGGAACGATGTCCTGCCGCATCGAGAGCGGCGCGGGCCCGGTGGTGCTCGAAACTCCACTCGTGCGCGGAGGCGTGGGCTCGGCACTGCGGGTGGGAATCCGAGCGGGCGACATCCTGCTAGCCACGGCGCCGCCGGTCGGTTTGAGCGCGCGGAATGTGATTCCGGGCCGCATCAGGGCTCTGACACAGCGGGACGTAATCGTCACCGCACATGTGAAGTGTAGAGTCGAGATGGAAGTCCACCTCACGCTGGCGGCGCGTGATTCCCTGCAACTCGCGCCCGGCCGAGAGGTGTGGCTGGTGATCAAAACACACTCGTGCCATTTGATGCAGAGGTAGTATCAGGGCACGTCTTGAGTGGGAAGAGAGGGGACCAAATTCCGCATTTTGAATTCTGCGCTTCGTATTTCATCCCTCTCCATCTCGATCACCGCCACCCACTGCCCCTTCCGCTCCTCAGAGAACACAACCCGCCCTCCGAGAATCCTCGCTGCGGCACCCGGTGGGAGGTCGCGATGGTAGCCAAAGAATCTGCGCTTCAACTCGCTCCATTTCGGCCAACGCTCCAGCAGCGGGTGCGCGGGCTCATATTTCGTCGAGAAGACCAGCGCAACCTCAAAGTGTGAGCGGAAGTCGGCGGCTGAGAGCACCTCGTCGAGGGAGAAGTCCTCGATGCGCACGACCTGCACCGGACGCGTCACGTAACCGAGCCACGGACGCGCCAGTTCGTCCGACGCGGGCCACGCGGTTAGCGCGTGTGCCATAGGATAGCGGGCCTCGAGAAAGCGCTCTCCATCCTGGTGCAAAACGATGTAGTCGCTGTACGCGAGATTGTCCTCCGGCGAAAACCCGTAAGGCGGATTCCAGAACCACGCAGCCACGAACGCGATCGCAACCACGGCGACGGCCGCACGCCAATAACGCAAGCGCCTCCGCAGGGTGGAAACTCCCACGATAATCACCAGCGGCACGGCCGGAAGCATGTAACGCGCCAGCACCGCGCCTCCGATCAACGCCATCGCCACCACGTAGACTTTCACGACGACGAGAAAGATCATTTGCACTGGAATGGCGATGCGCGAGCGCTCGACCTCGCCGTCTTTCACTGGAGGCCACATCATGGCCAGCAGCATGCCCAGCGTCAGCAGCCACAAATGCATGTAACCGAAGGCCTGCCAAAGCCGCAGCACCAGAGCGAGCAGGAATCGCAACGGATTCAGGGTGGAAGCGACGTTGTAGCGGAAGAATTCCGGATTGCCGAAAACATATCCGGTGCGGGAAAAGTGATAGGCATACCACAGCACTAGCGGCAGCAGCGGAAACACGAGGGGCAGGATGCGGCGCAACCAAGCTGTCGAGCTTCGCTCGAGCGGACAGCCGGTAGCCCGCCCTGAGCCTGCCGAAGGGGCGGCTGTCCCCACATTGTTCGTCCAGTATTGCGGGATAAACCGCTGAGGCACAACCAAACGCAGAACTTCCCAGCAGGCCAATCCTGCCGGAGCGAGAATCGCAGTCTCCTTCGCAAGAACCGCCAGCGAGAACCAGACTGCCGTCGCGACCGGACGATCCTCCAGATAAGCACACAAGCCCCAGAAGATCAGCCCCGCAGCCGCTAGATCTACTTGGGCCAGCGAACTCTGCGAAAAGAAAACTGGATACACCGCCGTGCACAACGTGGACGCGATCGCCACCTGCGTATTCGCCACGCGCTCGGCCAGCCGAAACACTCCAAGCAGCGAGAACGCCGCCACCACCAGCATCGCAGATCTCGTTACGACCGGTGCGAACCCCACGCATTTCCACCACAGCGCAATCCAGGCCATCACTAGCGGCGGGTGCGCGTTAGAGACGGTGGTGTGAGGAATCAGGCTGCCGCTCAGCAGCAGGTCGCGGGCGGCGGGAACGTAGTATCCAGCCTCGTCCCAGAAGTAAGGAAGCTGCAGCAGCCGCAAGTGCAGCAGAAAAACTCCCACAAAGATACCGGCGAACACCAAGGCGGGATGCGGGCGCGGAGATCGCATGGGAGAGGTCATTTTATCGGTGGATGTCGCTTGCTGTCGGTGATCTTTCTGTAGAGGCGTTGCTTGCAACGTCTCTCTCGACATCGTCGGTAATGCCGGCGGCAGAAAGCTGCGTCTCTACGATGGAGTCGCCGGTCGCTTAGTGCACCGGTCCCTGAGCTCCCATGCGTGGGTCGAGCTTAATCTCGCCGAAGGCGCTCTCATAGCCTGCCACGTTCTGCTGCAGGAGTCCGAGCAGTGCCTTGGCCTGCTGCGGGCTCAGATAAATGCCCTGAAAGTTCTTGATCTCGACGTGACTCTCGGTTTGTTGCTGCAGGGTGCCGAAGACCAGGAAAAAGTCCCAGATATTGACCCGCATCTGCACGCTGTTGGCGTAGTCTTCGCGGTAATCGGGGCCGTTGATTAACTTCACGTTGGGTTGCGTCGGATTACTCATAGCCGGAAGTGTAAATGAGGATGGGCCGAGAAGAAACGACCGGACGCTCGGATCTGGGTCTCGCGACCCTCAGGCGGGGTGAAACTGACAAAAACTGTCAACCGGTTGATGGTTTGCGGCTCGACGCGGGGCGACTAGGCCTGTGCAAGCCACCGACTTTCGTTTGGTTTTTCACTGAAACAAAAGGACTTACGCGCGCGACCTTCGTTACTTTGGGAAGTACCTTGTGGCGGCTAAAGTGCGATAGAGTTTAAGTTCATCCGCGAAGAGCGGCGGAGATTGCGGGCTACCTATGACCCAAAATATCGATCACGGGATGATGGAAGAAGTCGTCCTCCCCGAACATCTCGTCCCCTTGGGATCCGTGCTGGGCCAGGGAGTGACAGCGCTGGACCTGTGTATGGTTCTGGCCAAAATCTTTCAAGTGCAGTACAACGAAGTCGCACTTCTGCGGCTCGAAGGCGGACTGCTGCGCTTCGTGTTCCCCGAATACTTGCGGACGACTGGGGCGATTCCGTTGTCGAGCAAAGCGGTGGCGGCGCACACGGCGTTGAGCAAGAAAGCCGAGATTTTCAACAACTTCGCGCGCGTCAAGCACGCCAGCATTTTCGAAACTATCAAGGCCGACGGGGACAATTCCGCCGAACCAGCCGCGCCGTCGCCCATTCAGAAGCTCATGTCAGTGCCGATCATGGGCCAGGACTTAGCGGTGGTGGGCGTGATTCAGATTTCGCGTAAAGGACTCGATCCGAAGTTTGCGAAAGACTTCAGCCGCGAAGATCTGCACGATCTGGAGTTGGCGGCGGGACTGCTGGCCACTGCGCCAGCGTTGCTGGAGAACTAGGTTCGGAAGAAATCGTTGGGGGTGACCTGGTCTGTCCCCCAGAGCTTTTCCTCTTCATTTCTATTTTTTCAACGGAACTCGAAGGTCTGCTCCTGTCATCTCTTTCGGTTCATCGACGCCGAGCATACCCAGGATCGTCGGAGAAATGTCGCGCAGCGATCCGTTGGGCTTCAGCGTGAACTGTTGGGCATTTTCCGAAACCACGATGAACGGCACCGGGTTGGTCGTGTGTGCGGTATGCGGACCGCCCGTCACCGGATCGATCATCATCTCGGCATTGCCGTGGTCGGCGGTGATCAGCATGGCTCCGCCTTTGGCGCGAATCGCACTCTCAATGCGCGCCAGACAGGCATCCACGGTTTCGACCGCTTTGATCGTGGGCTCAATCTTGCCGGAGTGCCCGACCATATCGGCGTTGGCAAAGTTCACGATCATGACATCGAACGTTCCGTCCTCGGTGGCCTTTACGACAGCGTCGGCTATGCCCGCCGCACTCATCTCCGGCTTCAAATCGTAGGTGGCGACCTTGGGCGATTGCACCATCACGCGCTCTTCGCCGGGGAACGGAGTCTCTACGCCACCATTGAAGAAGTACGTAACATGGGCGTACTTTTCGGTCTCCGCGACGCGCAGGTTGCGCATGTTCATCCCGCCCATCACGTTGGCCAGAATGTTTGCCATCGACTCGGCAGGAATCACCACCGGCAGGCTGAAATTCTTGTCGTACTGCGTCATACAGACGTAGCGCAGATTCTTCGGCACGCGGTCGCGTGGTATCGTCGCGTCCAGGTCGGCCGCGCCCGGAAGATCGCTGCCGCCTTTTTCGTTGAGTCCGCTGTTGCGGGTTAGAGCACGCGTGATCTGGCGGACGCGGTCGGCGCGGAAGTTGAAACAAATGCAGGAGTCATCGTCACGAATCGTAGCCAGCTCCTGCCCGCGGCTGTCAGTGCAGACAAAAGGAATCACGAATTCGTCGGTGACTCCCTTGTTGTAGGAATCCTTCATCCCCTGCACCGGATCGGCGCACTTTCCGCCCTCCGCATCGGCGAAAACCATCGCGTTGTAGGCCTTGGCAATGCGCTCCCAGCGCCGGTCGCGGTCCATGGCGTAATAGCGGCCATTGACCGTCGCGATCTGGCCGCAGTTGTATTCGCGCATCTTCTGCTGTAGTTGTTCGAGGTATCCAGCGCCGTTGGTGGGTAGCGTGTCTCGTCCATCCATGAATGCATGCACAAAGACGCGGTCCAGCCCATTCTGCTTCGCCATCTTCAGCAGGGCGTACAGATGCGCCTGCTGCGAGTGCACGCCTCCATCGGAAATGAGCCCGAACAGATGCAATCTTCGCTCGCCAGTGCGGGCATGCTTCATGGCATCGAGCAGCACGGGATGTGAGAAGAATTCCCCGTTCTGGATCATCAAATCGATGCGCGTGATGTCCATGTGCACGATGCGACCGGCGCCAATGTTGAGGTGCCCGACCTCGCTGTTCCCCATCTGCCCCTCGGGCAGTCCCACGAACGGCCCGCTGGTATGAATCAGCGTGTTGGGATATGCGCGCAGCAACCGGTCATACGTCGGCTTGCGGGCGAGTGCAATGGCGTTGGCTTTGGTTTCGGCTCGGTAACCCCAGCCGTCGAGAATGGTAAGAATCAGCGGTTTAGGACGGGACATAGTTCTCGCAGGCTCTCCAGATAAACTCTATTTAGAACGCGCAGCACGGCTACCAGATCAGTTCGACAGGATAGCGTTCAAAAATCGGGTCAGCCGTGATCAGAGGAAGCTTTTCCTCGATGCTTTGCGCAACCAGGATGCGGTCGAATGGATCGCGATGATGCACTGCCAAGGTTTCTATCCTTAAGACATGATCTAGTTTGATCGGCAGCACTTCGATCCTGTTCTCGCCGAGTTTCTTGACAAGGTACGGACCCGAAGGCTCCGGCAGAGGAAGCTTCCCGGTCTTCACCTTGAGCAGAATCTCCCACAGACTAGCGACACTCAGCCACAAATCGTGGGGGCCCGTAAATGTTCGTTGTGCCCGACGAGAAAGTCTTACATCGTCCGAAATAGCCCATAGGAAAGCGTGAGTATCGAGAAGCGCCTTCATTCCCAGAAGAGATCCTCGATCTCTTTGGGTAGAGGATCATTGAAATCGTCTGGCACCGTAAACTCGCCTTTCGCTGTACCCAATACCCGCCGCCGTTTCGACTGATCGTCCAAGGGCACCAGTTTCGCTACTGGTCTTCCGGCCTTAGCGATGATGACTTCCTCGCCTAGCGCAACCCGCTGCAAGAGTCGCGAAAGGTGTGTCTTAGCCTCATGAATGTTGACTTCCATGGTATTATTCTAGCTAAGTCATGGACTAAGTCAAGATCACTGCTCTCGGAATCCATTTACGCTCAGCTCGCGACGGCCCTTATCCCTTGTAATTCAACGCTCCCAGCCCCAGGAAGCGCGAAGTCCCGGCCAACTCTTCCTCGATTCGCAGCAGTTGGTTGTACTTCGCGATGCGGTCCGTACGCGACGCCGACCCGGTCTTAATCTGTCCCGCACCAGTTGCCACGGCAAGGTCCGCAATGAACGTGTCTTCCGTCTCGCCTGACCGGTGCGAAATAACTGACGTATATCCATTGCGCCGCGCCAGATCGATAGCATCCAGCGTCTCGCTCACCGTCCCGATCTGGTTGACTTTGACCAGAATCGAGTTCGCCACACCCTTGTCGATTCCTTCTTGCAGGAACTGAATATTCGTCACGAAAATATCGTCGCCCACCAGCTGAATCTTCCCGCCGAGTTCTTTGGTCAGCTTCGCCCATCCGACCCAGTCATTCTCGGCGAGGCCGTCTTCCAGCGAAACAATTGGATAATCCTTCACCCACTTCGCCCAGAACGCAACCATCTCGTCGGAACTCTTGGCGGTCTTGTCCGACTTCTTGAATACATACTTTCCGTCCTGGAAGAACTCGCTGGCCGCCGGATCGAGCGCAATCGCGATCTCTTCTCCCGGCTTGTAACCGGCCTTCGAGATCGCCTCCAGCACGACTTCAATGGCTTCCACATTCGACTTCACCGACGGAGCAAACCCGCCTTCATCGCCCACGGCCGTGTTGTATCCGCGCTTCTTCAGCACGCCCTTCAGCGTATGGAACACTTCCACTCCCCAGCGCAACGCCTCATGAAACGTGGGCGCGCCCACGGGCATGACCATGAATTCCTGGAAGTCAACGTTGTTGTCGGCATGCGCTCCGCCGTTCAGGATGTTCATCATCGGCGTGGGCAGCGTGTTGGCGCCGGCTCCGCCCAAGTAGCGATACAGAGGAATATCCAGGGTCTGCGCCGAGGCGCGCGCAACAGCCATCGACACCGCCAGCAGTGCATTGGCGCCGAGCCGTCCTTTGTTCTCGGTGCCGTCCAGTTCGATCATCCGGGCATCGAGCCCGCGCTGGTCGAACGCATCCCAGTTCGCCAGAGCTGCGGCGATCTCGCCGTTCACGTTCTCCACTGCCTTGAGCACGCCTTTGCCCAGAAAGCGGTTCGTGTCACCGTCGCGCAACTCGACTGCCTCGTGCTCACCAGTCGACGCCCCGCTGGGGACAATCGCCCGGCCCATCGAGCCGTCGGCCAGAAACACTTCCGCTTCCACTGTGGGATTGCCACGTGAGTCCAGAACTTCTCGCGCATGAATGGCTGCAATATTTGACATAAGTAGTTTCTCTTTCCTCAAAGGTTATGATTTCAGTACGCTTCCCGGATCACAGACCCCGGTTCGGATAGTTGCTACTCCCGGCAATCAGGCGTTCCAAGAGGTAGCCTCGCCTGTGTAGGTGTCACCAGAGCTGTGTTGCGGAACCAACGATTATATCGGATGGACAAGTCGGCAGTGTGACGCCGGACAGGCGGTTTTCTGCACCATTTCCGCCTTCGGGACGTCCGTTCGGCCACTCCCGCTGCGCCCTTATCTCCTATGGTTCCCCTGTCCCGTCAGCGTGTTGTCGCGGGCATCCGCAGAGACTAGAGTCAAGAGATAGAATATTGCTCGGGAATTTGAGGAGGCACGATGAAGAAATGGATCGCTCTACCTTGCATGCTGCTGCTCGCCAGCATCCTTACGGCGCAGACCGGTTCCCCCGTACCCGCAGGGACCACCCTGATGGTCCGACTCGACACGACTCTCGCTACTTTCAGCAACCGCGTCGGCGATCCCTTCCAAGCCAAAGTGACCCAGGCAGTTGTGGTCAACGGCAGCACCTTGATTCCCGTTGGAGCGACCGTCGAAGGCCGCGTCACGAAGGTGAATGAGCCTCGGCGCATCTCCGGTAAACCGACGATCGGAATTCTTCCCGAAGCTGTGATTCTTCCCACCGGCGAGCGCTACTTCCTCGACGCAACTTTGGTCGACACCAACATCAAGGGCACCGACGTGAGCGCTGAGGGGCAATACAAAGGGACAGGCCACGACCGGCGCGACACTATTGAACTTGCCGGCGGCACCGCAGGTGGCATGCTGGTGGGCGGATTGATCGGCGGTGGCCCGGGCATTCTGATTGGCGGGGCCGTGGGTGCCAGCGCAACTACGGTGCACTGGTTGACCAAACACCGTTCCGCAACGCTGCCTGCCGGCACCGAACTCACACTGGAATTAAATCGTCCGATAGCGATGGGCCCGGCGGCTATACCGGCTCCTGCTCCCGCTCCGGCGCCTGCAGCGTCCAGCGGCGGCAGTAAGTAGGATTTTTCTCGTTCTCAGACGGGAAACCGGAGGCCATGCGCCTCCGGTTTTCTTTTGCCCGTCGGAAGAACTTACTTCACGCCCCGAAGATCAAATCTCCCTCGCTCAGCACCTGCAGCTCGATCCAACCTTCGAGCGGCAACGAATCCACCGGCAGGCGGTTCTGCCACAGGCTGAACCGCAGCCGAAGTCTGTTGGTGGCGCCGACGGCGACTGCTCCAGCCTTGCGCTCCGCCGCACGATCCACGGTGGCTACGCTCGGAGTCGCCAGCAGCCACACCAGCGGCAGCTTGAACTCAAAGTTCCGCACCAGCGCCAGCTTCACGTGCTCATCGGGCTGCGACGATGAGGCCTTCACTCGCTCTTCTGAGCCGTTCTCGATCTTCCACGCCTTCAGCTTCCGCTCGCGCACTGAGGCTTCGACCCGCAGCGTACGCCGCGCTCGCGGCTCCCCGCTCGCCCACGATTCCAAGTTCACGACCAGATCAAAATCTTCCTCCGGAACGTTGCCCGTGAAGTCGAGTCGCCCATAAACATGCGTGGAATTGATCCCCGCATACACCGCGTCCAGCAGGAACTGTTTCCCGTGCATCGCACCCGCGCGGTGATCGGCGGTATAAATGGCCGCGCCCATCCACTCGAAATAGCGTACCTTGTCGCCCGCCACCCGCGGATGAATGTATGCCGTCTGCGGCACAAACGACGGACGCACTTCCGCCCCTGTAATCGGTTGCGCCAGAGAGTCCGGCGGAACCGCTCCCAGCGCCTGATACACGTTTGACAGGTGCTTGCGGTAGAGTTCGTCGAAATCGCGATCATTGGCCGAATGATGTTCCGGCCCGTACCACCAGTTCCAGTCGCTGCCCTCGGCGATCAGGATTTCCTCGAACGCCAGCTTGCGCTGCGCCTCGGTGGCACGCGCCGCATTCTGCGCATAAAACTCGCGCGCGTGGTGCAGGTAGTCCCACGCGCGGTTGTCCTCCGGCGCGCCAATCCACACGTTAAAGTTCGCGCCGATCCACGAACCCGGCACCAATGATGTCAGCTTGTTGAAATCTTTGTGCCGCGCAATCGCCTCGGAGATCGTGACGGCTTCCACACCCGGCTCGCTCTGCAACCCGTCGTAGAAGCGCCGCAGAAATTCGCGCCCCGACTTCGGGTAGTATTCCCAGGCATTCTCCCCGTCGAGCATGATCGACACCACGGCGTCGCGTCCCTTGGCCAATACGGGTTTGGCAGCCTCTTTAATGTTGCCGATTAAATGTCGCGCCGCGTCCGCCGGAGGCATGCCCGAATACACGAACCCGATCAGATCGGAAATGGTGTGGTCGCGAAACACCATATGCATCGCCGCCGATCCGTTCTCGTAGCGGTGGATGTTGTAAAGCTTCTCCGCCAGATGCCCGGGAAGGCGCCCGTTGCTGTCGCGGGCAAAGAACAGTCCTGTGCTCCGCCCCAGCACGCCTTCATCGGTCGCCATCCACTGCACGCCCACGTTGTGCGCGATGGCCAGCACTTCTTCCGATACGCTGCCCTCCGAAGGCCAAACGCCTTTGGGACGCAGCCCGAAAACCTTCTCGTGCAGATCGAGACCGCGCGTCAGTTGTTCGCGGGCGTCCTCGGGATGCCGAAATCGATTTTGCGGCAGCGGCAATCCCGGGGACGACACCCCGCCCACGCTGGTATCGCACACCAGCGGCATGATCGGGTGATAAAACGGCGTGGCTGAAAGCTCGATCGATCCCTTCTTCGCCGCGGCGGCATGCGCTGGCAACACCCTGGCCAGCACTTCCCTCTCCCGCGCAATTACAAACTTTTGATCGTCGAGCGAAAAGCTGTGCCCCTTGGCCACCAGTGCCGCCACATCTTTTTCTTCCAGAAAGAATTCGTCGAACCAGGCAAGCTGCGACAGCACTTGCAAGTCAGTGAAATCCTGCGCCTGAAAATACCTCTCCGCGCGCTCCGGATGGTCCCCATGCTCGCGAAACCGCTCCCACAGCTCGCGGTACCGCGGATAGCGTCCAATCACATTTTGCGGATTCGCCTGAAACAGATATTGCAGCGCAAAGCGCCGCTCCTCCAGCGTCAGATCCTTCGCGGGCTTGGCCGCCACACGCAGAAATGGATCCTGCGCCGTCCCGTCCACGTAGTCCTGAATCTGCACCATCAGCGACGGCACTAGATTGAAGTTCTGATGAACGTTAGGAAACTCGTCCAGCAGCTTGACCATCCCGTAGTAGTCCTTGAGGGCGTGCAGCCGCGTCCACGGCAGACGATATTCTCCCGTGACCAGATCCTTATAGAACGGCTGGTGCTGATGCCAGAGAAGAATGACGCGCAAAGCGGGCATGGCTGGAAGAGTCAGTCTAGCATGGGGATTCGCCCCGTTATCCTTACCGATGAACCGACCAGCGGTCCGTAGCCAGATTGGTATGCCAAAACGGGAGTGATCCGTTTGCTTCTGTTGGGTGTTTGCCCTACGAAAGCGGCTTGCATCAACTGAGGATCGAGATGTGTCTAAGCCGAGCGCAAAGCGTTGATGGGGTCCGCGGACGCGGCGCGCCTTGCGGGAATGGCCGACGCCACCAGCGTCATCAACATCATGATCAGAACGGCTGCGACATAGATGAGCGGATCGGTCGCAGTGACCTCGAACAGGAAGGAACTGACGAGTCTCGACGCAGCCAGCGAACCGAGCACACCGAGGACGCATCCCAAGAACGCCAGTTTCGTAGCCGAAAACAGGATGAGTCGTGCGATGCCAGTCCGTTGGGAACCAAGTGCCATGCGAATCGCAATCTCGCGGGTGCGCATCGAGACCGAGAAAGCGACCACTGCATAGATTCCAGTGATGGCGAGCAGCAATGCGCCAGCTGCAAACGATGTAATGAGGTCGGTATTGAAACGACGCGGCGCTTCCACGTTCGAGATGGCCTCTTCCATGGCTTGTACTTGCTGGAGAGCCAGCATTGGATCGACCTTCGCCACCGCCGAACGCAGGGTCTGAGCCACTTGTTCGGAAGGTAGGGCTGAACGGAGCGTGATGTATGCACTGGCGGCATCAGTGAGTTTTCCGGCGTATTCAGGGCCGTTGAGCGAAGCCGGCTGCTCCGCGGGCGTATACCACTGGTCGTCGCTCGGCTGGTCGCGAGAGCCCATCTTCGTATCGGCGACGACACCGACCACCGTTACCCAAGGAAGACAATGTTTCGGAGTGCCCACATGCATGCGCTTGCCGATCGCCCGCTGGCCGGGCCATGAATGCTTCGCCATGGACTGATTGACGATGATAACCAGAGGGGAGCCGGAATGATCGTCTTCGGTGAAATAGCGGCCATCGACGAGCGGGATGCCCATCGCACGGAAATAGTCGCCGTAAGTGGTCGCGAACATCGCAAATTTCAATTTCCAACTCGCCGTGGGCTCGCCCTCGATCGTGAACGCAGTTTCTCCAAAGCCTCCGGATGCGGGCACGGCCGTCGTGATCCCGACCGCGATAGTTCCGGGCGCTCCCGCGAGGCGATCGACGACCGCGCGTTCGAAGGCCTCAGACGAAGCCTGCGTGGAGTATTGCTGGAGAGGCAGTCGATAGCCGGCAATCAGCACATGATCAGGACGGAAGCCGGGATCGACCGCTCGCATCTTCTGGAAGCTGCGCAGAAACGCGCCACATACAGTCAGCAATACCAGGGCAATCGCGATCTCCGAGACAACCAATGCCGACCGCAGCCACGAGTGGATCGAGGTTCCTGTGCCAGCCCCTGCGCCCTCCTTGAGATTCTCCGTCAGGTTGGTCCGCAAGGCCGTGAAAGCAGGCGCCAGACCACAGAGGACGCCTGTAGCCAGTGCGAGCAACAGCGCAAAGGCGGCAACCGTCGCATCGATCGAGATGGAGTCGACGCGCGGCATCGACTCAGGAAGCAGGTGCAGCGTGGTTCGAATCGCGATCGCGGCAAATGCCAGGCCCAGCAAGCCGCCGCCTGCACCGAGAAACAGTCCTTCGAGAACGGATTCGCGGATGATGACGCCCGAACGCGCGCCCAGAGCCAGTCGAAGCGCATATTCACCACGCCGTCGGATGGCCCGGACCAGCATGAGACCGGCGACGTTGAAGCACCCAATCAACAAAATGACGGAAACGGCCAGGAACAACATGCGAAGCAGAGGACGTGCCTCTGCAACGTCGTACTCAAGCAGTGGAGTGACGTCACCTCGGATGGGGACTGCGGACTGAGCCTTGGGAAGGTCGCGCATGACCTGCTTGGAAACGCGGTCGGCATCCTGCGCGGCCTGCGCCAGGGTGACCCCATCCTTAAGACGGGCGATCATCTGGTATCCCCAAAAGCCGGCGTGTTGGTCGGAAAGTTCGTCGGCCGTCAGGCTCATCGGTATCCAAAGTTGCGATTGGTCGAGACGCCCGTCCTCCGGGGGAAACGCGAAACTGCGCGGCATCACGCCGATGATCGAATAGATCTTGCGATCAAGAGCGATGGAGGTTCCGAGGACATGCGGATCGTTCTGGTAACGGTTCACCCACAGCGCGTAGCTGATGACTGCGAGCGGCTGATGCGTTTCCTCTTCCTCGCGTGTAAAAACGCGGCCAAGGATGGGACGGACGCCTAAAGTCGGGAACACGCCTGCGGTAAGACGAGCAGCATTCACTTCCTCTGGAATTGCGCCGCCGGAAACCTCATAGCTGCCGGTGATGTATCCGCCCATCGAGGAGAAAGCATTTGTCGAGGTCGAGTACGTGGCAATCTCGCGGGCCGTGACGGGCGTTGCCGAAGAACCGCCTCCCAGATGATCTCCCAGCAAAACCAGGCGCTCAGGATTGCGGAATGGGAGCGGACGTAGCAGGATGCCTTCAACGAGCGAGAAGATAGCGGTGGTGGCGCCTATCCCGAGAGCCAGAGTGAGGACGACTGTCAGGGTAAAGCCGGGCGCTTTTCGCAGTTGGCGAAACGCGAAGCGGAGGTCCTGTCCGAGTGAGTACATGCGTCCTTCCTGTTCTTGGGTTTCGCGGATAATCGCACAGGTATTAAAGAACGTTACGGACTTCTTTTCAATCGACAAAAATGAGAAGATAGCGCCGGTTATTCAGGCCCATCAGGCAGCAGTGCCCATCAATCTGGGAACCACGCTACTTGCCGGAAGCCCTGCTGGCCAGCCCCCTAACCCGTTCCGACACCACCTCGAATTTAGGCGGGCAACCCGCCTCTTCCATTACACTACTAACGGTCGTACGATGCCTCCAGACTCCAGTTCCACGATTGTCGCCAGCCCGCAACTCCTCACCGACCAGGATCTCTACCTCTTTAACGAGGGCAGCAACTACCGCCTCTTCGACAAGATGGGAGCCCACCTCGTCACCCACAACGGGCAGTCGGGCGCCGTCTTCAGCGTGTGGGCACCCAACGCGCGATCCATTTCGGTTGTCGGCGGCTTTAACGGATGGGATCCCAAAACGCATCGCCTGAGTTCTCGCAGTTCATCGGGCATATGGGAAGGCTTCATCCCCGGCGTGGCCAAGGGCGCGCTCTATAAATTCCACATCGAATCGAATCGCCACGGATACCGCGTCGACAAAGCCGACCCGCTCGGCCTGCTTCACGAGAAGCCTCCCCGCACAGCCTCGGTCGTCTGGGATCTCGACTACCAGTGGAGCGACAGTGAATGGATGCAGAAGCGCGCCGGTCGCAATTCTCTGCGCGCACCCCAGTCAGTCTACGAAGTCCATCTCGGCTCCTGGATGCGCGTGCCAGAAGAGCACAACCGTCCGCTGACCTACCGCGAAACCGCGCCCCGCCTGGCAGAATACGTCGGTCAGTTGGGCTTCACTCACGTCGAGTTTCTGCCCGTGATGGAGCATCCCTTCTACGGTTCTTGGGGATACCAGACCACCGGATACTTCGCGCCCACCTCGCGCTACGGCACGCCGCAGGATTTCATGTACCTGGTTGACTACCTGCACCAGCACGGCATCGGCGTGATCCTCGACTGGGTGCCGTCGCACTTCCCTTCCGACGAACACGGTCTCGCCTACTTCGACGGCACACATCTCTACGAGCACTCCGACTCGCGCCAGGGATTCCATCCCGACTGGAAGACACACATCTTCAACTACGGCCGACCCGAAGTGCGTAGTTTCCTGATGTCAAGCGCCATGTTCTGGCTCGATAAATATCACATCGACGGCCTGCGCGTGGATGCGGTCGCCTCGATGTTGTACTTGGATTACTCGCGCAAGCAGGGAGAATGGATCCCGAACAAATTTGGCGGCCGCGAAAACCTCGACGCCATCGACTTCCTCCGCCGCTTCAATCAGGAAGCCTACAAAGAACATCCCGATATTCAGACGACGGCCGAGGAATCCACTTCGTGGCCGATGGTCTCAAAGCCGGTGTACGTCGGTGGCCTCGGCTTCGGCTTGAAGTGGGACATGGGATGGATGCACGACACGCTGCGCTATTTCCAGAACGATCCTATCCACCGCAAATATCACCACAACGATCTCACCTTCCGCATGCTGTATTCATTCCTCGAGAATTTCGTATTGCCGCTCTCGCATGATGAAGTCGTTCACGGCAAGGGATCGCTAATCGGAAAGATGCCCGGCGACGAGTGGCAAAAATTCGCCAACCTGCGTCTGCTGTTTGCCTACATGTACGCGCAGTCGGGCAAGAAACTCCTGTTCATGGGCTGCGAATTTGGACAGGTGCGCGAGTGGGCGCACGATTCCAGCTTGGAATGGCATGTCCTGCAGTACCAGGTCCATCGCGGCGTGCAGGCCTGGATGGAGCAACTGAACCGCTTCTACCGCAGCGAACCCGCGATGCATGTGCTCGACAACGATCCGGCCGGGTTTGAGTGGGTCGACGCTAATGACAACGCCACTAGCACGGTCTCGTTGTTGCGCAAAAGCGAATCACCGCAAGATACAGTGCTGGTCGTGTGCAACTTCACGCCGGTGCCTCGCGTTGGCTACCGTGTCGGCGTTCCCCACGGCGGATACTGGCGCGAAATGCTCAACAGCGACGCCCGCGAATACGCCGGCAGCGGTATGGGCAACCTCGGCGGAGTAAATGCCGAAGAAATTCCCACCCACGGGCGTCCTTTCTCTCTGAAGCTGACGCTTCCTCCGCTAGCCGCGCTGTTCTTCAAAGCAAGCTGATCCATCACGAGTCCTGTGGCCACGACTCATGTGGAGACGGCCGCCTCGGCCGTCCCGCGTGGGCGAAGCCCAGCGGCTGCGGCACATTCGCCGACAGCCTGATTTCGCGGCCAACCGCTCACTCCCCCCAGCCATCCAAAACAGGTCTTTCTCTCAAACTATCGGAGGCCCTGTTGATTCATCATAGTGCTCTTGTGCGTGCAGTCATTCTGACCGCGATGTGTCTTTCGGCCACGGGACTGCCGGCCCAATCCGCGCCGGTGCAACCCTCCGCCGCCTCGCAGGCGACCACGTACACCTTGACTGTCCAACTGGCTGGCAACGCAACCGGGACAGTAACCAGCAGCCCAGTTGGCATCAGTTGCCCATCCACCTGCAGCGCGTCCTTCGATTCCGGCACCAGCGTGAAACTGACCGCCGTCGCCGCCAAGGGAGATTTCTTAGCCGGATGGTCCGGCGCCTGCAAAGGCACCGGCACGTGCACGCTCCCCATGAACGCGAATAAGACCGCCACTGCGACTTTCAACGTGGATCAGTCCGTCAAGGTTCTGAACCACATTATTTTCATGGCGCAGGAGAATCGCGGCCTCGACCACTACTTCGGCGCCCTGCGTTCGTACTGGAAAAACAACGGCTTCGCCGATCGCTCGTTCGATGGCCTGCCGCAATTCAATCCGACATCCGGCCTCGCCCCGCTCTACGGACCCCCGCCCACCAATCCTGGCTGCGATCCCGCCTATGCTCCTCCCAGTGATTGCACCGAAGATAGCTCCAGCCCGCAGATCGCGTCGTATCACCTCATCACCCAATGCATCGAGAATCCCAGCCCCTCGTGGAACGAAAGCCACGTGGACTGGGACCTTACCAATCCTTACTCCGCCACCCCCACTCTCGATGGCTTCGTCTGGACCAACGCGCACGACGCCCGCAACAACCAGCCTCCTTACCACGACACCAACGGCATCCGCTCCATGGGCTACTACGACGACACCGACCTGAATTACTACTACTACATGGCTACGCAGTTCAGTACGTCGGACCGCTGGTTTTCGCCGGTGATGACGCGTACCGGGCCCAATCGCGAATACCTGATCGCCGCCACGTCCCAGGGAGACGTTTATCCCGTCGGCACCGACAGCGCCGACCAGTCGTACCTGACGGCTATCACAATTTTTCAGAAGTTGCAGAGTGCAGGAATCAGCTGGAAGATTTACGTCAACACTGACAACACTCCGTGCGCCAGCAATCCCACGCCGCAATGCTTGCTCACGTTGACCTATGTGCAGAATTTTTCGTGGGGACAGACCATCCCAACCCGTTACCCGAACCACCTCGCGACGATGACGCAGTTCTTTTCCGATGTGAAGAAGGGCACGCTGCCCCAGGTCGCTCAGATTGAACCCGCGTCAGCCGCAGGACTCGACGAACACGGTTCCGATTCCGATCAATATCCCATCAACATCCAGTTGGGTGCGCAGTATGTCGAATCGCTCATCAATGCCTTGATGACCAGCGTCTCGTGGAAAGACTCGGCATTCATTCTGACGTTCGACGAATTCGGCGGCCTCTATGACCACGTCCCGCCGCAGCCCGCGGTGAGTCCCGACGGCATCAAGCCCAAAGATCTGATGACGGGCGACATCTGCACTACGGCCACTGGCTCGGACTGCGATTTCACCTACACGGGATACCGCCTGCCCTTGATCGTCGTGTCACCCTACGCGAAAAAGCACTACGTCTCACACACCGTCATGGACACGACCTCGATCCTCAAGCTGATCGAAACTCGCTTCGGCCTGGCAGCCCTGACCAAGCGCGATGCCGCGCAGAAAACCATGAACGAGTTCTTCAACTTCAACTTCCCACCATGGATGACGCCGCCAACGCCACCCGCGCAGAGCACCAGCGGCGCGTGCTACTTGAATCAACTGCCGTGAGCAAACGCAAGGCTAGAACTGGCTTGTGTGCGGGCGCTCGAACTCGTTTTGGGTTGGCGCTCGAAACTTTTTGCGTGGGCGCTAGAACTTACTTTTGCGTGGCTCTAGAATTCGCTTTTAGGTGGCGCAGCGCGTTGAGCGCTGCGATCGAGCCTTTCTTTTGGTCGAGGCTGTAGCCTCCGAGGTACATCTACCCGAATCCTTTGTATTCCTTCCAGAACTCCGGCCAGGGCAATCGCGGCGGCCCGCACACGAAGATGTCCGGATGATCCTCACTCTCCTCATTCTTCACGTCTAAAGAATTCCCGTTGTGCCCCGCCCACCGACAGTCGGTGAACAGCCGATCCGCTTCCTCGCGCGACTGTCCCATCACAATCAGGGTTGCAGGCAGCGGCGTGGGATAGCCTCGGAGCCACGACGAGTTCACTCCGCTGATGGGAGGAGGCAGATGATAGGCTGCGCCCAGGATCTCGATCGCTCCCTGCTCCCCATAATTCCTAACCGCCACGCCCACATTGGCTTGTTGCTCCGGAGGCAACGAATCCCGAATGCCCGCAACCGTCTTGACCAACTCGTCCCACCCAATCTCCTCGCGCAGGTCGCCGTTATTCTCCAGCGCGAACTTCATCAGCCTTCCGCTCGACGCCAAGGGAAGGATGACGGCAGTCGTCAATAATCCCCACACCACCAGTCCGGCGAAGAACAAGGCCTCCACCGCCCGCCGCGGTATTGTCGACAGTGACGTAACCCAGCGCTCGCCCCACACCGCGCCCATCGCGATCAGCATGGGATACGCCCCGCCCATGTAATACCCTCGTCCCTTTCCCACCGCAAACAGCGCCAGCGGGATCAAATACATCCAGGCCAGCAGACGATACCGCCGGGTGCGCAAATAGCCCAGCAGTCCGAAAATCCATAGGGGCACCGCCACTCGATTCGCGCAAATCCTAAACTGATCGCTCCAAAAACCATCGGCGCGTCCCTCGCCCACATCGCGCGCATGAATGTGCTGCAGGAAATGCAGCGAAATGAATCCATGCCGTGCCTGCCATATCAAGTTCGGCGAACAGATCGCGAACCCTAGCGCCATCCCACCCCAGAACCACCCGCTTCCCAGATAGCGGCGGGCGGGTGTGAGCAAAACTCCGCCCAAGATCCCCGCAAGGTAGAACCCCATCGTGTACTTCGTCAAAAATCCAACGCCAATCGTCGCACCAATCGCCAGCCACCACCGCGGATTCTCGGTCTTCAGCAGACGGATCACGAAGTAGGCGATCAACACCCACCATAGATTGTCGAAGGTCGTGTATTGAAACTCCGTCCCCTCGAACAAGGGCAGGGGTGAGAGCGCCACGGCCAAGGATGCAGTCACCTGCGCCAGCCGTCCTCCGCCCAGTTCACGTGCCATCAGCCCCGCGACCACGACGAGGATCGCCTGCGCGATCACGGAAAACAGCCGCAGCCCTACCAGCGATAGTCCGAACATAGAAAGACCGATCCGCTCCACAAATGGCGTGAGCGGCGGATACGGCACATACCCCCAGTCCAAATGCCGCGCATCGCTCAAAACCTGCAACTCGTCGCGATGAAATCCATAGCGGCCGTTCGTCAGCAGATGGGCAATTGCCACGATCGCCGCAATCCCCACCAACGCCAGGGTGTCCGCTCGAGAACCGCGATTGTCCTCAAGTCTCTGCTCAAGCATCGTTCCCGCTCCTCGCCTTTCGCTATCGATACGCACCCAAGTTCCCTGCGGTTCCCATGTTGCTAGCGCCAGCAGAGCGATGTGGGGACAGCCGCCCTCGGCTGTCCGCCGGGCAAAGCCCGGCAACTTGTCCACCGGCAAACCCTGCTCTCGCCTCCTCCGTGCTATCCTCGCCTAAAGCGCGTCTCTCATGCGGATTCTGACCCGCTACATCCTACGCGAAGTGACGGCGCATGCGCTCATTGGCGTGGCGATCTTCACCTTTGTCCTGTTCACTCGCGATTTGGGGCGCATTCTCGAACTCGTCGTCCGCGCCAGTGCTCCCCTGCCCAGCGTCGCCGAAATTTTCTTCTTCACCGTCCCACTCGCGCTCACGTACACGCTGCCCATGAGCGTGCTGGTTGGAATCCTCATTGGGCTGAGCCGTCTGGCCGCCGACAGCGAAGTGACCGCGATGCGGGCCAGCGGTATGGGCATCTGGAGTTTCCTGCGCGCGCTCTCAATCTTTGTCCTCGCTGCCTGGCTCATTGCACTCGCCAATGGCCTGTACATCGCACCTCGGGCCCAAGCCGCCTTGGGCCGTCTCGAAGACCGCCTGAAAGGCTCGCAGGTTTCCTTCGAAATTCAGCCTCGAGTGTTCTACGAAGGATTCCCCAAGAAAGTTCTCTACGTGCAGGACGTGAAGAGCGCCCAGGGTGCCGCTGTGTGGAAGGGCGTATTCATGGCCGACCTGACCGACGTCACCAACCCCAAGATCACCTTGGCCAAGGAAGCCATCGTAGTCAGCGAGGGTCAAGATCGCTTGCACCTGCATCTGGTCGACGGATCCGAGCACGAGACCGATCCCAAGGACGCCAGCCGCTATACGATTTCGACATTCCAGCAGACCGACATCCCGCTCGATCTTCCCTCGACCGAAAACAAGCCGGACGAATCGCTCCCTGCCGAGGTACTAGATACTGGCACCCTCTGGCAGAAGGCTGCCCTCGTCGATCCGATTTCGGCGCGATGGTATCTCATCGCTTTCCACAAACGCCTGGCGCTGCCAACTGCCTGCCTGGTGCTCGCGCTGGTGGGCATCCCGCTGGGACTATCGTCGAAGAAAAGCGGCAAGTCCGGCGGATTCGTACTGACCATCCTGCTGGTCTTTGTCTATTACGTGATTTCGCTGGTGGGAGTTTCTATGGCGCGGCAGGGCCGGGTCTCACCCTGGTTCGGAGCCTGGCTCGCCGACATTGTCTTTCTTGCCCTGGCAATTTTTCTGTTTTCGCGCGCCGAGAAGCGTCCGTTTGAACTCGCCTCGTTCCGCGCGGTCTGGAAGCGAGATCCGTCCGGGCCCCAGCCAGCCACGTCCCGTAGCCGCCGCGAAAACGCTTTCGAGCGCGTCTCTACACGGCGCCGTATGTTCAGCGCCAGCTTTCCTACGCTGCTCGACGACTACGTGCTGCGCGACTTCTTCGTCTACCTGGGGATGATTCTTTCCACATTTCTCATGCTGGTCCTCGTCTTCACGCTCTTCGAGTTACTGAGCGACATTCTGCGCAACCAGGTTCCCGCCACGGTCGTCGCGGAGTACCTGCTCAACGTCGCGCCCTACCTGCTCTACAGCGTGGCCCCGCTGGTCATGCTGCTCGCCGTTCTGGTCACCTTTGGATTGATGCAGCGGTCCAACGAGATTACGGCCATCAAAGCCACAGGAACCAGCATCTATCGCATCGTCGCTCCCGTGATCGTGGCTGCCGGCGTACTGGCCGTGGGATTGTTTTTCGCCGACCAGTTCTACCTGCCCCACACCAACAAGCGCCAGGAAGCCCTGCACAACCAGATCAAGGGCAAGCCCCCGCAAACGTATCTGCGCCCCGACCGCAAATGGATTTTCGGCCAGCACAACGACATCTACTATTACCAGTTGTTCGATCCCGATCGCGACCAGTTCGGCAACGTCACCGTCTTTGAACTAGACCGCGCCAGCTTCACCATCACACGCCGCATCCATGCCGATCGTGCCCACTGGGCCGAAAATCTGAATCGCTGGGTCTACGAACAAGGCTGGGTCCGCTCTCTGCACGGCTCGGCCATCGCAGACAACGGCTATCACATCTTCGAGGTCTCGACCTTCCCGGAGATCAGCGAGACGCCGTCTTATTTTAAGAAGGAGGTGAAGCAGTACAACGAGATGAATTACGAAGAGCTGCGCCGTTATATCCGGGACTTGCAGCAAAGCGGATTCGACGTCGTGCGCCTCCGCATGCAACTGCACGAGAAACTCTCGTACCCTCTGATCACCCTGATTATGGCGATCCTCGCCATTCCTTTTTCGCTGACGACTGGAAAACGAGGAGCGATTACAGGAGTCGCTGTCGCAGTCCTGATCGCAGTCTTCTACATCGTTGTGACCCGGTTCTTCGAGGCCATGGGCAATCAGAGCCTACTGCCCGCGGCGTTGGCAGCATGGTCGCCAGACCTGATCTTCATGATGGTCGGAGGCTATCTGATTTTGAAGGTGCCAACGTAGAGGTGATGTCGCACTGTTAGTGCTAATGCTCGGTATGCGACCACGAATGCGCCCCACCGTGGAAGAGTGGCTCTTCTTCAGGACCGCGTGTTAGACGACGCGGAAGAGCGACGCTTCAGGGCCGCGTTAGGCAATGTGGAAGAGCGACCGTTCCAGGGCCCGTGTTGGACGAAGTGAAAGAGCGGCCCTTCAGGGCCGCGTCAGGCGAGCCAAAGCAGCATGGGCTTTAGCCCCGTCGTCCCCTCCGCAAACTACCTCACCGCCACGCCAAACGGATAGTTATCCGTCTGGATCGCGGGCAGAACCGTGAGCGCACCGGTGGCTGGTGTAATCGAATACTGTGACACGGTCGTACCCCCAACCGCGCCCGAGCCAAAGTTGGCCACAAAAAGCCAGTTGTCATCGCCGCGAATCGCGAGCGCCACCGGTCCGACCCCCGTGGCCACCGTCGGCGGATTCGCCGCCGTCAGCGCTCCGGAAACCGGGCTGATTTTTAAAATATTGAGCGTATTGGAGTGCGTGCCCAGAACGTATACGTAGTTTCCATACGGATCCACGGCCAGCGGCCCCGCCTGGATGTTCGAACCCGCCAAGCTGAAGGGCGATCCTGCCACTTCCACCAGGCTGCCATCCGGGGTCGGCGGGCAGATTGTCGATGACTGGTTTGGACCGCCGTTACAAATGGTATAGGCGTTCATCCTACCATTCAGGCTGCCAGTCACGTAAACGAAGCGGTTGCACGGATCCACCGCGACACCCACCGGCAGCGCGTCGGCCCCAAACGATGGTTCCTGAGTCTTCACGGTCGGATTCGTCAGGACACCCGTCGTCGTATTCACCGCGAATTCAAATACTTGGTTCCCCAATTTGTCGACCGCGTACAAGTATTGCGACGTCGGGGCCGCCAGACCCGGGGTTGAGCACACCGAATTCTGCACGCCGTTGACGCCGATCGCCGGAAACACGGTGGGAGTCGGCGCGACACTGATGATGTCGATTCCCGCCTGCGGAAGAACGATCTGAGGAGTGGGAAAGAAAGGCGAGCCCGCCACTTCCGTCAAAGTAGCGCCGCTCCCGATGGCAAATACTGAAACCGAACCCGACACTGGGAGTCCGGTACTGTTGGGATTCGTAGTCGTCGCCCGGTCTGCCACAAACAGGAACTTTCCAGCCGGATCCATCACCATTGTGCTCGGAAACACACCCACCGGGGGACTAAGCGGCACGGCATTAAACGGTACCTGCTGCCCAACCTGTGTGGTGGTCCCATCGGAATTGATCTTGAAGGCAAGAATGCCGGTGGTGCTCGTCACTGAAGCGGTGTTACAAGACGTATTCGCGTTGATGATCGTATACGCATACGCCCCTTTCGGGTCCACCACGACGGACGAAGGGACGCCGTTCAGAACGCAAACCTGGCCTGAGGTGTCGGCCGGGGTGTTGCTGATTGCTGAACTGCCGCCGTTATTCAAGTTGAAACTGAATGTCTCGATCAGCCCGGAGCCCTGACTCCCCACCAGCAACAACCCGTCGGACGAAGCGTTGTAGTTGCTGCCGCACGCCACCAGCACTCCGATTGAAACCAGCACTACCACCCCGAGCAGCCACGCAAATCGTTTCGACATTCTCTGGTTGATCTCCATGTATATGTGAGGTTTAAAGGTGCACACACCCTCGGCGCCCCGCCGGCCGGGTCCTGCACTCTGGAAAACGCGGGAAAATCTCAACCCATTTGTGTATCAGGAATGCGCGGGAAGAGCAAACCCCCACACCCGCTATTGGAACCCTGGGAACGCCACGGAGTTGCCCGCGATCCCCAGCAGTTCTAAGTATACGAAAGGTTCGGAGAACCTGCCGGACTCTGGACGTCGGCCCCTTACCGATTGGGATAACGTCGCGGTCTCAGGTCCAAGGTCCGAAGTCCGTTTTCAGGCTTCCTGCCGCGAAGCTACCTCTTCCACCCGCGCCTTGGTCCCCGCCAACCGCGCGATCAACGGAAGCCGAATCTCCACCATCAGCCCGCCCTCCGCTCGATTGAAGGCCGAAACTTTTCCACCGTGGAAACGCACCGCTCGCTCGGTAATCGCCAAGCCCAGCCCCACTCCTCCGGTGAGACGGCCGCGAGCATCATCGAGCCGGTAGAATGGCTCAAACAGTTTCGCCAGAGAATCCTCAGGAACTCCCGGACCCGAGTCGCTCACCTTGAGGACCGCCTCCGCTCCCCCGCTCCGTTCCTCGGACGTCAGCCCAATCTCAACCGACGAACCCTCGGCCGTATACCGAATGGCGTTGCGCACGACGTTCTCGACCGCGCTGTGCAACAGTGAATCATTGCCTCGCACTCCCCAGTCGCCTTCGGGGATCTCGGTATGGACGTGGCAGTGCCGCTCTTGCGCCTCAAACTCAGCATCTTCCGCAACGTTCGCTACCAGTTCGCCCAATGGCACTGGGGTCTGCGGCACACGCTGTTCTCCGTCTTCCAACCGGGCAAGCGTCAGAATCCTGCCGATCAGTTCGTTCAGCCGGCTGGCTTCGAGTTCAATGCGGTCGAGCATGTCCGCGCTCTCTACGCTCGCGCGCTGCCGCGCCAGCCCCAGCGCAACGTTCAACCGCGCGAGCGGCGATCGCAACTCATGGGAAATGTCGTTGAGCAGGCGCGACTGCGCCTTCACCAGCATTTCCAGCCGCTCGGCCATGGCGTCGAAATCGCGCATCAGGCCAGCGATTTCGTCCCGCGCCTTGCTGGCCGGAGCGCCGCTCCGCGCCGTCAGATCCCCCGCCGCCAGCTGTCGTGTGGCCGCCCGCAGCCGCACGATCGGCTTCGTCATATACCACGACAGGAAATAGCACACCAGCCCGGACGAGATGATGGCGATGATCAGTCCCGGAATCGGCAGCCCGCGCGGACCAAAAAATACTCTCGGCCCCGGCGGCAATCCCAACACCACCGTATAGCGGTGCTTGCCATCGGAAGACGCACGCGAGTCCCGCTGCATCGGTGGCGCCGGAATAATGAATCCATCCCTCGGATTCCGTGGTCCGCCTGCTGCCACCCGCATAGCCCAGTCCGGGGCGCCCCGGCCGGAAAGCTCGTTCCCCCGCTCGTCGAACAGATACGCCCGCACATGCTGTGTCGCTTCGACGTTCTCCATATACTGCCGCAGTTGCGCCTCGTTGCCTTCTTCGTAGGCACTGACCGACTCATTGAGCACCGTCGTGCGCAAACTTTCCCAAGTCGACGTGCGGGGACGAAACGCCAGCGTCACCAGAACGGCCAGCACCAGGAACAGCGCCTGTGCCATCCAGAACGACAGAAAAATTCGCAGAAACAGACTTTTCATGCTCGACCTTCAATACGTATTAATCTTTATTCTCGCGGCACAACCGCTTCTTAACCTGTCAAAAGTGAATTTTAAACCCGCTCTTGGGTGGCGCAGCGCCTTAAGCGGTGCGATGAAGCTTCCTTTTTGAACAAGGCTTTAAAGCCCCGATGCTCAGCTAGGCCTTAACCTTCTCCCGCGGCCGCGCAAAAATATACCCCACACCCCGCACCGTCTTGATGTGCTCGTCGCTGTCGGTGTCCCCCAACTTCTTTCGCACCTTGCTGACGTGCATATCGATGCTGCGGTCAAACGGCGAGAACTTCCGACTCAACACCGCGTTCACCAGCCGTTCGCGCGGCACTACGCGTCCCGCTTCCCGCAGAAGCACTTCCAGTAGATTGAACTCCACGGAAGTCAAATCGACAGGCTTACCCTCAAGCCGCACGATCCGCGTCGCGGGATCCAGTTCCACGTCGCCCACACTCACCACGTCGGGCGTAGGAGCTGCCCCACTGCCGTCCGCACGGGTCCGCCGCAGCACAGCCCGAATGCGCGCCACCAGCTCCCGCGGATTGAACGGCTTCGGCAGATAATCGTCGGCTCCAATTTCCAGCCCAACGATCCGGTCCACATCTTCCCCACGAGCCGTCAGTAACAGCACCGGCAACCGCGAAGTCGCGCGAATCCTGCGCAGCACTTCAAATCCGTTGATCCCGGGCAGCATTACATCCAGCACCACCAGCAGATACTCGCCTGCCGTAGCTTTCTTAAGCCCGCTTTCGCCATCGTGCACGCACTCAATCGCGAACCCTTCTGCCCGTAGATATTCGCCCACTAGGTGACAGAGTTCCACGTCGTCATCGATAACAAGAATCCGTTCCATCGTAGTTGTTATTGTGCACCCGCAAAGCGCGGCTCGTGGTAAAGAATTGTCAAATAGGATCGTCGCGCCGCGTCCCGCCCGCTGTCTCTCGGAGTCTCACCCGCGGAGCCGTGGCTTAGGAAGAAACCCCCTCCCCTCTTTGACAAAACTTTACTCTGGTTGACCGTCTTTTTACCGCCTTTTCTCCCGGAACCGTGTTCCTATCTATGTACGCACAGTCCCGGGACATCCCGGAGAATTCCAGGAGTCGCACATGAAATCGTTTCGTTTCCGTTTATTGATCGCCGCCATGGCCGTACTGCTTGTCAGCGCCATCGCCAAATCGCAGACCGCCGACGCACCTCCGCCGCCACCCATGCACGGCCACGGATACGGCATGGAAGGCCATCAGATGGGATTCTTCTCCAAAGCTCTGAACCTGACCGACGAGCAGAAGGCGCAGATGAAGACCATCATGCAAAAGGAGCATCCGGCAATGAAGCCGCTGATGCAGCAGCAGCGCCAGATTGATCTGCAGCTTCGCCAGTACGTGGAAGGCACGTTCGATCCGGCCAAGGTGCAGGCCCTTGCCGCGCAGAAGGCGCAAGTCCAGGTCCAGGTCACCGTCGCTGAGACGCGCATTCACAACGAACTCTACCAGTTGCTGACGACTGACCAACGCACGCAGTTAAAGGAGATGGAGGCGAACCACGCAGCCCGCACGCAGAGACACATGCAGGAAGCGCCGCCCGCTCCTCCCTCGGAATAGTTGGAATCGTGCGAACGCAGAACTCTGTGACTGGGATGCAGAGTTCATGATTGCCGGCGCGAGGTGGTCTGACCCCGCGCCGGCAGAAAGACGGACGACGGAGCAACTCTCATGACCTTCGGTGATTTGTTTCTCTCGAACGCTGGATGGCTCTTCTTCACCGCGTGGAGCGTGATCGTCGGCGTCGTCACCGTGAAAGCTTTCGGCCGAGACCTGCTCCCCTCGAAGGCTCAGCTCGAGTCGCCACCGCGACCCTGTCCCCAAGAACCAGTCCGCTCCTCACAAGCCCGGCTGCGTTAGCCCTTCTTCTTAGCGCCCTTCCATCAGCCCGCGGAGTTTCCGCACCGCGCTCGGAATGCCCCTGACGGTGGTTCCCCCAAAGCCCAGGATGAAGCCCTGTCGCGACGTCTCCAGATAACAGCGGGATAAAGGCCACAGAGAAAGATTCTGCCGCGATGCTCGTTCGGCGATTTCCTCATCGCGATTTCCATCTTTCAGCAATACCGTCAGGTGCATGCCGGCCTCGTCCCCAACCACTTCGAACGTGTCTTCGAGATTCCTGTCGAGAGCCTCAACCAGCACGCGCCTTAGATCACGATAGAGAACCCGCATCCTCCGAATGTGACGTGCAAAATGCCCTTCGCTAATGAAGTCCGCGACCACTTTCTGGTAAAAAGTAGGTTGGCCGAGATCCATGACCCGGCGCATCCTGAGAAAACGATCCACCAAGTCCGGCGGAATGACCATATAACCCAACCGCAAGGATGGGAACAGGACCTTGCTGAACGTCCCCACATAAATGACGCGAGAATTCGAGTCGAGCCCCTGCAGCGATGCGATCGGCAGACTCTCGTAGCGAAACTCGCTGTCATAATCATCTTCAATGATCCAGGCGCCAGAGTTCTGCGCCCAATCCACCAATTGCATCCGGCGCGATGCGCTCATGGTCACGCCCAGTGGAAACTGGTGTGAGGGCGTCACGAATGCGGCCCGCGCACGTCGACTCTTCTTGATTCCCGCGGTCACATCCATACCTTCTCGGTCCACTGGAATCGGAATTGGCTGACAACCGTTCAGCGTAAAGACATCTTGCGCCAACCGGTAGCTAGGCTCCTCGATCCACACCCGATCCCCAGGATTGAGTAATACCTTGGCCGAAATGTCGATCGCCTGTTGCGAACCGTTGACGATCAACACTTGCTCCGGCTCACAGCGCACCGATCGCGCAGTTTTCAAATAGTTGGCGACCGCCTGCCGCAGCCGCTCGGAACCCATCAGCTTGCCGTAGTGGGCCGACTCAATTTCCATGTTTCGGCAATGGCGTGCCACCAGTTGGGACCATATCTGCAAGGGAAACTGATCGAACGCGACTTGCCCCACGCGGAAGGCGCCATAGTTCATCATCCACGGGAGTGCTTCTCTGGGAAGGCAGGTCCGAACAGCGGGCCGCGACCGGCCGCGGGCCACCTCTTTTAGGCGCGATCTTCTCGCCCGCGGGAGCACTCGCGGTCAGTTGTTCCGGAAGTGAAGAGGTGACGACCGTTCCCGCACCGACGCGGCTTTCGAGATAGCCTTCCGCCAGAAGCTGGGAGTAGGCATTCAGCACGGGGAAGCGCGATACCCCAATTTCGGAAGCCAGCACACGCGTAGACGGAATCCGCTGCCCGGGACGAACGCTGCCGTTAGCAATCGCCGCGCGATACGAGTCGTAGATCTGCCGGTGCAGGGGCTTCGAAACTTTCCGATCCACCGCGATCACGGGGAGGACGCCGGAGGCTACTCGCTTCATTTCCGCGGATCATAATGGTCATGCCTGAAACTCGTCAAGTGGGTATTGCCGCTGACCACTTTGAGTGCGAACCTGACTCTGGCGGTTGAGTAACGATCGCCGTTGGAAACGGTCATGCAGCGGATTCGTCATTGCGTGGAATGTCCGAGGTGCCTCACGCGCTACCTCATTCCCTGCACGCCCTATCGTAATGGCTCCTACCTCGTACCTACCATCCAGGGCTCGTTGGACGAATACGCCCTATATTGCTCCTGCAGTCGATTGACCGGGGGCAGTCGCTGGAGGTGGAGCGAGGCTAAGGCTTGCGAAGTTTCGAAAGAAGCCTACGATCGCGGCTACGGAACGCCCGATGAAATTACTCTCGTCAATACGGGGCCGCAAGAGCCCTGGTCGGTGGACGTGTCGACATATCTCAGAGACTGGAAATTTCTCGAAAAACGCCGAAGCTTGCACTGAGGCCAGAAACCACACTTGCAGCGTCGTTCGATCTTCAGCCGTTGCGGTTCCGGCGATTGCAGCACTCAGAGCCGAGTCTCCTGACGCAATCTCGCGATGTCCTTGGTGGGCGCGCTCCCGAAGAAGCGACTATATTCCCTGCTGAACTGCGACGCGCTTAGATAGCCCACGCGCTGGCTTGCGCTCCCCGCGTCTACCATGGTCGACATCATCAGACGCCGCGCTTCCTGCAATCGCAGCACTTTTTGATAGTGTAGTGGACTCATGGAAGTGACGGACTTGAAGTGCTCATGGAAGGAGGAAACACTCATGTTCACCAGTTCGGCCAGGTCTTCGACTTTCATGGGTTGAGAAAAGTTCGCGCGCAGCCATGAAATTGCCTTCGCGACCCGGTGCACGCTCGATTCTGCAAAACCCATTTGAGCGACGCGAACCCCAATGGGGCTGCGTAGTAGCCGAATCAAGATCTCATCGATCACCAGTGGGGCGACCAGTTCAGCATCCCCGGGCCGCGCCAGGCACTCGACCAGCCTCGTCGCGGCGTTGATGATGCTCTCTTCGGCCGGACCGATGTAAACAGCGCTTCGCTCCTGCACCGGCGGCAGGCCGTTGGGATAAACCTTCAAGACCAGCTCGGCAATCTTGTGCGGATCAAGGTCAAGTTTCAGCGACAGGTAAGGCTCCGAGCGGCTCGCTCGTGTGACTTGAGCGGCGACCGGCAGCGCCACGGAGAACACGATCATCCGCGCGGCGTCGTACTCGTAGACCTCTCCGCCTACGATAACGGTCTTTGCGCCTTGCGCGATGATGCACAGCGATGGCGACCGCAGCGCATGCACGCACTCGTCGTTGACTCGTGAAAAACGACTGGCGTGCAAGCCAGGAATGCGCAGCTCAAAACTGCCGTCGTGAGGGGCATAAGCGGCGATCAAGCCGGCTAATTCAGTGGTGTCGGGCGCATTTGGTGCCGCAGCCCTCTCAAACTGCCGAAGAGCGATAACTTTGCCGTTAGTTTTCACGCTTTCGAGAATACCTCCTTTTGCGATCATTGCAGCCCGCTCCACACTATCCGGTGGAACAATTCGTCCATGGCGTGCGGTGATTCCTTGGCGCCGCGATCCAGCCACCACCGCAGCAGCGACAGCAGGCTTCCAGCCAATGCATGCGCGCGAGCACCCAGTTCACGCTGCGGAAGTTTCGCAAGACGCCCGGATTCCACAAGCCGCTGCTCGATCCCGCGGGCAAAGTAGCCTTGCGCGAGATCGAAGAAATCGTTGAGACGGCCCGAGTCGGCTAGCGCGCGATAGATCTTGTTCTGGCCGCCGATGTGGGCAAACATCTCCTCCACGGGAACAACTCGCTGCGATTTTTCCTTTCGCAAGCTGAGGGCCGTGCTCATCATTTCCAGGAACTTCTCCAATTGGCTGAGGAGCAGGTCATTCTTGTCACGGAAGTGAAGATAGAAAGTGGAACGACCGACCGAAGCGCGATCCAGCACTTCCTGAACGGTCACGTCATCGATGGATTTCTCCTGGATCAACGCCACCAGTGCACTGCCCAGCCGCTCGTGCGTGCGCCGGACGCGCACATCGGGTTTGCGATGCTGCATGACAACATGTTTCCTCGCCGCGGCATCTTCCCGCAACTTGGAGCGCTCATTCCTGGACATCGACCGCCTCTTTGTTCAGCAACTCAAAATCGTTCTCGACTGCACGGCGTTCGACCGCTACATTGCCCAATCATAGGCAAAGGAGAAACACGATGAACCGCTTTCGCTTACTTGCAATTGGGACCATCTTGCTGTCCGCTCTAGCCGCGACCGCGCAACAGCCTGCCACCAGCGCCTCAACCAAAAGCTCACAGACTGGCGAAGGCGCTGGCGTACCCACTGCCGAAGGTCAGCTGACATTTCTGGCCGCGAAGCTCGATCTCACCGGCAATCAGCAGGAGAAAATCAAACCCATCCTGCAGGCTTTGCACGACACCTCCGTAACTCTCGTTCAGGACGAGAACATGTCCCGCGAAGAGCGCCAGAGCAAGGTCAGAGACTCGCGCTTCACCGCCGACAAAAAGATCCGCGCAATCCTGAACGATGACCAGAAGAAAAAGCTCGATCAACTCGAGCAGGAGCCACACCCGGAATTACACGGCAACGTGAGCCGCGCGAAAAATTAGGGGACATCCCCATGTCCCCTAAGCTTCGTCCTTACGTTTTCAAAAGCGTCTGCACATACGCCGGTTTCATCGGAAGCCGCCGCATGATCTTTCCGGTTGCGTCGTGCAGGGCCGCTGCGATCGCCGGAGCGGCGAGTGCATTCGCCGCTTCCGAACCTCCGCCATAAGCGCCGACCTTCGGATTATTGAGTAACACGACTTTGATCTCAGGGATGTCGGCCATGGTCGGGATGGGATAGGAAATCCAGTCATCCGTGGTGATTCCCCTTTCATCAAACGTGACCTCTTCGAAAAGCGCGTGGGCGATTCCCATCACTGCGCCGCCTTCGACGTTCCGCTTCAACTGCATCGGGTTCACGACAATGCCGGGATCGACCGCGATCGTGTACTTTTCCACGACAATCGCGCCTGTGCTGGGAGTGACAGCGATCTGGCAAACGCAGGCCCAATAGGTTCCACTGCGCAGCATCAGCGAAACGCCGCGGCCCCGCACGGGAGTGGCTCCGGTCGATATGGCATTCGGGCGCGGTGATGGGCGCGTATCCCAACCGGAAGCATCACGCACCGCCTTCAGCACAGCGATGGCCCGTTCTTCTGTGGCGTGGTCGATGCGGAACTGGAGGGCGTCGGTGCCCGCGAGCGCTGCTGCCTCGCTCATCGCGAGTTCGCGCGGATAGTTCTGCTGGAACTGTCCCGGCGTGCGCATGCTGTGGTCACGGAGACCGACAGCAAGAGGCGAGGCTTTCTGCCCGACCTGGAATGTCCCGTGGCCATTCTCAGCCAGGTTCGGAACCCCGGGGTATATCCAAGGGTCCTCAAGGCCGTTGACCGTGGAGGTTACACCGTCAGAATGGACTTCGGGGGCAGACATTGTGGGCAAACCCGCGAGGACCGCGCCAATCGGCCGATCGTCCTGCATGGCCGGCATGTAGTGGTCGATTTGATATGCGGCCATCTTGCCTTTTTCATCGATCGCCAGCTGAACGTCGGAGAAAGAAACCGCCGATTGCGTGGACCACTGCATATCGTCGGCGCGCATCCACTGCACACGCACCGGCTTGCCGACAGATTGCGATAAGAGAACTGCCTCGTCTTCCGCACCGGCATTTCCGCCGTTCGATCTGCCGTAGTGGCCCGGTCCGGGATACGAATGTACAACCACATGGTCAGCCGTGGTGCGGAGCATGGTTGCGATCTCTCCCCGCAGCGCCTGCGGGTTTTGATTATGCGTATAGATGTGCACCGTGCCGTCGGGCTTGATGTCGGCAACGGCCATGGTTGGGCCAATCGGCGCGTGCTTCATGTAAGACAACTGGTATGTGGCGGAAAGCTTCTTGTGCGCTACGGCGAGCGCGGGCGCCACATCCCCTTTCGCGTCCTTGCTTTTCTCGACGGGGGCGGTAGTCCAATCAGACTGTTCTCTAAGGTGTTCGTAGAGTTTTGCGTTGCCCGGCAGGCCCTTCCACTCCGTCCACTTCGTCGCGCCGGCGACCTGCTCAGCCGCCTGGATCGCTTCCCACTCGGTGGGCGCGACCACGCCAACCAGATTGCCCTTCACGATGACTTGCGAATTCGGAAACTTGCTCTTGTCCACGACAGCAGCGGACACGAGAGTCGAGCCCAGCGTCTTCGGATGCACTACGCGCGCATGCAACATTCCCGGCAGGCGCACATCGGTCGCCCAGGTTTCCTTCGCGGCCACTTTCGAACTGATGATGGAATTCTTGAACGACTTGCCGATGACCGTGTACTCGCTGACGGGCTTCATCGGTGGATTGCCCTCGATGGACAATCCAAAAATGCTGGTAAGGTCTCCCTTCACCGGGATCGTGAGCTTCAACTGCTGATTCTTGACGAGGTCACCATACGAAACGCTCTTGCCGCCACCCGAGACAATGCCATCTTTGACCGAGAGCTTGTCCTTCGGGACTCCGAGTTTTTCAGATGCCAGGTCCAGCAGAGCCTGATGGGTATACGCGGCGGCCTTGCGGATGTTCGGTGTTCCGCGGCCGAGGAAATCGAAGGCACCACTGCCGTCGGGTGTGCGATCCGTGTCTCCCGCCACCACGGTGGTGATCGCTTCAAAGGGCACGCTCAACTCTTCGGCTACGATCTGCCGGTAAGCAGTAAACGTTGAGCCTTGTCCGAAGTCGCTCTTGCCGGTGCGAATCAGGATCGTGTTGTCCGGATGAATCTCAACCCAGGAACTGGGCAGAGTGGGATCGAGCGTATTCGTCATCGGGGCCGCCTTCGCGGTATCGCCCTTCAGAAGTTCCGGGCCTGCAAAGCTGAACCCCACGACGAGGATGCCCCCGGCTTTGATGAATTGACGGCGCGATAGCGTTGGTGCGAAAGCATTCCCGGGTTTTTCGCTCATGGTTGCCATCGCTTACCTCCCTTTCGCCATGATGGTGGCGGCATGTTGTACGGCTTCAATGATCGCGACGTAGGTTCCGCAGCGACACAGATTCGGCGATGGTCCGGATGTGGTGAAAGCCTCTTTGATTTGTGTCAGCGATGGATGTGGATTGCTCTCGAGCAACTCGGTCGCCTTGATCATCATCCCGTTCTGGCAAAACCCGCACTGCGGAGTCTGCTCTTCGATCCAAGCTTGCTGCACCGGGTGAAGCGTGCTTTTCGCTTCCTCTGGCGAGAGGCCTTTTTGCTTGGCCCATCTTGCGGGCAGGCCTTCGAGCGTGATGATTTCCTGGCCAGCGACGCTCGCGACCGGCGTGACGCACGACCGCGCCTCCTTGCCGTCGACCAGAACCGCGCAGGCTCCGCACTGTGCCAGCCCGCAGCCGAACTGCGGACCGATCAACTGGAGATCGTTGCGCAACACGTAAAGAAGAGGAGTGTCGTCCGGCGCCGCGACCTCGCGCCGCACTCCATTCACATTCAGCGTGACCATAGAGAATTCCCTCCCTAGGGACCTTCAAAATTCGGATGACTTTATTGCGTCAAGACCCCTGTATCTCGCGGACCCCAGCCTGTTTAGGCCAACATCTTAACTCGCCGCTACGTTCGCCCCGCAATTCGTTTCATGACTACGGACGATCAGCCTATCTGCGCCATAACCGCAACATCGAGCTTCGAATAGTACTTCTTCACATCGCCGGCTCCGTACTTGGCACGGAATCTCTCCACTACGGACGAAACTTGCTTAGCGTCACTGACCGGAACAACCTTAAATTCGGCCTCGGCGCCCCCGGCCTGTACCCGAATCGACGGCTTCTTGAGCACGTTCTTGTACCACTGCGTGTCCGATCCCTTCACCGGCAGGAGATAAAGCTTGCCGTCCTCCGCTACAAACCAGACCGGGTTTGAGATGGTGCGTCCTGACTTTCTGCCGGTCACACTGATGTTGATTTCGCTAGACCGTGAAAGGCGGTTTTTTAAATCATCGTTCCGTTTTGCCATATCCACTCCTATACGAAAGCCTGACTTGATCGCTCTCGGCTTTCACGCCTTCGAGAGCACTTCCTTCGCGACCATGATGGCGCTCATTGCATTCGGCCAGCCCGAATAAAACGCCAGATGCGTGATGACCTCAATCAACTCTTCCTTTTTGACTCCATTCTGCACCGCATAGTTCAGGTGAAACCGCAACTGGTCCGGACGGTTCATCGCAACCAGCGCCGCTACGGTTGCGAGACTACGGTCGCGTTTGGAAAGCTCCGGACGCTCCCAAACGTCGCCGAAAAGGACGCAATCCGTTAGCTCCACGAGTTTAGGCGCGAAGTCCCCAATCATCTTCTGCGCTGCTGAAGGCTCTTTACTCATGCCTGGCTCCTTCCTGCGTACTGTTCGTCGCTGACCTTCTCCATCCAGTCGGTGCTTTTGCCATCGAGTTTTTCTACGATGGCGATGTGCGTCATGGCGGTGGACGGCGCGGCCCCGTGCCAGTGCTTCTCCTCTCTCGGCAATCAGCGTGAGGACGACGAACTGCAATCCGATCAGCGCGCCCGCAGCCGACCCCACGATGACGTAGAAGCTATGCCATCTGGCAAGCTCCGACATGATTCCGTTCATCCCCCCAAACCGCTCGAAGCGGTACGCCAATTCTGGGCCTGCTTGTCCTTCGTATGCAAGCTGGCCGACGAGCAGCGCAAAGGGTTCGGTGTAACGCGCGATGCGCAGTGGGCCCGCGTCTACCGGATCGAAGCCCACGTCGCGGATCAGCTTGGCCGTAAGTTTTCTTCGCGTGCTCGTCGTCGCCGCAGTAGACAAGACTTGGCCTGCTGGCCTTGCGCTTCGTTTCGAAGACGCCGAAAAGCACTTCGCTGGGCACAGTATTGAAAGCGCAGACAACATGAGACTGCGGAACTTTCTTGGCCAGCTCTTCCGCGCCCGAGGTTGCAGTGCCGATGACAAGTTTCGTGTTGTCATCATCCATCGGCAGCGAGCAGGTCACGACCACCTTGCCTGACAAATCACCAGCCTGCCGCAGCACTTCGTCGAACCGGGGCCAATGCACCCCGAGTAGCACGGCATCGGCGTCTTCAGCAGCTTCCCGCGGCGTGCCTGCCCGCGCTTTGGCTCCGGCGTCGTGTGCCAGTTTCTTCAGCTTGTCCTGACTGCGAGCATAGCTGAACACGACTTCATGTCCCGCTCGCGCGAAGATCGTTCCGAAGTTTGGCGCCCATCAACCCGGAACCCAAAATGCCAATTCGCAGGATGCTTCTCCCAGCGCTTATCACTTACACAAAGGTATGCTGACAATTTGTTCGGGCGGCCTAGTAATGCTCCCAGACAACTCTCCAGTGTTCGTCCGGGTTCGTCGATTTCACAATAAGCTGTTTACCCGACAACTCGAATGAGCGCGGTAGTTCCTTACCGATCAGCGTCCGCACCAGCGCGCCCTCGACATGAAAGGTGAATGAGTGACTGCTTTCGTGGAGCTCATACGAGCCAAAAGATGCCTCGTACCCGCCCCGCGAATAATGTTCAGGCCCAGCAGGGTTTTGTGCCTGCGGGTTGCGTTCCATGACCTGGACCGACATGTGTCCGTCCCTGGTGAAGACAAGCAGCCCGGTAGAGTCGGCGCTGTGAATCTTTCCGTCAGCCCCTGGCTGTTCGAGCCGAACCAGCCGCCATGCCCCGACAAACTGGTCCCGGATGCCGTCGCTTCCCCCGCTATTCTGGCCGCTGGTCAGCGTCATTGCGGTGCCGGCAAACCAACACACCACGCCAAGCGAAAGCAGTCTCTTCATCTTCGGTTCCTCATGGCAGCTCAACCCGGGGATCCGCTCTTGGTTTGCTACTCAGCGGCCCACGAGCTTTTGCAGCTCTTCGGGATAGCGAGCACCTTGCAGCGGGATTTTAGATGCTGCGATCCCCAGTTGCCGGAGATCCTCCGCCGAAAGTCGGACGTCCGCCCCTGCAATATTTTCCTCGAGCCGGTGCAGCTTGGTGGTGCCCGGGATGGGCACAATCCACGGTTTCTGTGCCAGCAGCCAGGCGAGCGCGATCTGCGCAGGTGTCGCTTTCTTCTGCTGCGCAAATCTGCCCAGCAGGTCCACCATAGCCTGATTCGCTTTCCGGTTCTCCGGTGTAAAACGTGGGACGATGTTGCGGAAATCGCCTTTATCGAACTTCGTATCGTCGCTGATCTTGCCCGTGAGGAAACCTTTGCCCAGAGGACTGAAGGGAACGAATCCGATGCCGAGTTTCTCCAGCGTCGGGATCACTTCCACTTCCGGCTCTCTCCAAAACAGCGAATATTCGCTCTGCAATGCGGTGACGGGCTGAACCTTGTGGGCGCGACGGATCGTCTGCACCCCTGCTTCAGATAGTCCGAAGTGCTTCACTTTGCCTTGCTGAATTAGATCCTTCACCGCTCCCGCGGTCTCTTCGATCGGCACGTCGGGATCGACGCGGTGCTGATAGAACAAGTCGATGACATCGGTGTTCAGGCGCTTGAGCGACGCCTCGGCAACTTCCTTGATGTGCTCCGGCCGGCTGTCGAGCCCGGCCTGTTTGCCGGTGTTCGGATCCAGCTTGAACCCGAACTTGGTGGCGATCACCACCTGGTCACGCACAGGAGCCAGCGCCTCACCCACGAGGATTTCGTTGGTGAACGGGCCGTAAACTTCCGCGGTATCGAAGAATGTGACTCCGCGCTCTACCGCCGCCCGGATCACGGCGATCATCTCCTGCTTGTCTCCCGCCGGACCGTAGCCAAAGCTCATTCCCATGCAGCCTAAGCCGAGAGCCGAGACTTCCAAGTTGCTTTTTCCAAGTTTGCGTTTCTGCATTGTTTCTCCTAAGAAAATTCCGTCTGCCCGAAGGGCAACGTAAGCTCCAAGCATAGTTCCCCGCTCCCTGCACCGCTTGCCTATTTCGATGAAGTTCTTGCCAGATTCTCCGAAGTCGCCGGCTTTGACAGTACAAGGGGGTGCGCCGCGACGGAGGGTTAACAGGAGTTGCAGGCGTAAGCTGCCAGAAGAGCCTTGTGTGCAGAGAGGTGACGTCTGCTACAGCGGAGATGAAAAGACCGGCGTTATCGAGTACTCCCGCGAACCTCGCGCGCAATCCAGGGGCTGATCGAGAGCACCCGCCGATCTTTGTGCTGGCCGGGTCTTGCAAGCAGCAGAAAAAATCCGGGCTCGAACGGCTACAGATTTTGTCGCACCCTTTAGTGGCGCGCGACAACCACAATCATAAAGCTCCCAGGCTTCGCCGTCGGACGACCCGTCGCTCCCGGTTTCTGTTCCTCAAACTCAAATGTCGGCAAATACGCCTTATGCGTCTCGGGATCAATGTCCATTGTCTTAGCCCCGACCGGAGTCGTCACGGTTTGCTCAATCTCGAATTTGCCCGGCGCAGTTTCCCCCGCAACCTGAAGCTTGCCGTCCCGGCAACTCGCGAACGCCTGATGACCATCGAACTTCGTCGCATCGACGCCGGTAGTGATCGGCAGGTCAGCGACCACCTTGCCATCGTCCGTACTCATCACAATCAGCTTCTGCGGTTTTCGGCATCCGATAAACAAGCGGTGCTTCTCAGTATCGATCGACAGCCCCACCGGCGAACCACCGGGAGCGACCGGCCAGTGCGCCAATACTTTCCTTGTTTTGAGGTCGACGACAGCGATCTGGTCCTTGTCTTCCAAATTGACATAGACCTTCCCAGCGCCGTCGGCGGCAAGAAACTCGGGTTTACCGCCCAAATCGATCGGCGCATCGATCGATCCAGTCTTCGGATCGACGTCGGGCTTGAGCGTCATCAGCACTCCGTCGTCGCCCGAAACCACCAGCACGAGCCCACTGGCCTTGTCGAAAATGATGCCGTCCGCGTCGGGCCGCGCTTTGAGCGTTCCCAGCACCGCATTCGTCTTGAGATCGAAAATGAACACCGCGCCCTCGCCGTCGCTGATGAATCCTCGTCCGGCCTCGGGAACCAGGGCAACTCCATGGTTGTGCTTCTGGCCGGGAATGTCGCCGAGCGTCTTGCCCGTATCGGCATCGACGACCATCGTATGCGTGCTTCGGGGAACGTAGAGTCGGTGATTCTTGGCATCCATGGTGATGTAGTCCATGCCGCCCTCACCACCGATGTGAAAGGTATTCTCCACCGCCCAAGTGCCCTGCGCGGCAACGCTGCCGCAAAATGCGAACGTCACAACTGCGATCAGGATGCCGGCAAGTATGTTCCGAGAGTGCATGGAGATCCTCCAAATAAGTGGTGCGGCGATTGTCCGCCTAACCTTAGGGGATGAACATGAAGACTACCTGAAAAGCGCGAGGAATATGGACCCCGCAGTGGTCTCCGAATGTGGATGCAATTCAAGGTGTCACCGCCTTCTCCAATAAGGTGGTCGGCGGCAGGATCGGCTGACGCTCAATCCCATCTGATTGCGTCAGTTGACACTGCCCGGCTTCAGATGCTAAGCAATCCAGAGCATCAGTCGGTTCTGAACCTTCCATTCGCCGTTTTGTTTAGTAAGAAAGTAGAGATAGCCAGTGCCGCAAAGTTCTCCGCACCAATGGCTGACAGAGAGCAGAGCTTCGTTCAGGGCAGAGTTGTAGACCGGACGCGAGAATATCCAGTAGCCGCCAGATTCGGGGTATTCCTTGTAAAAATCCTGCCAGTTACTACTCTTGAAAACCTTGTCTAGTTCCCCTCGTGTAATGATTCTGTGAGACTTCCCATTACCGAACTTGGGGTTAAAAGGGCACGAGCTTGGGTCTGTCTTTCAAAAGCAACCACTGTTTCCTCAGCGGGAGCTGCCTTTGACTCCGAGCGATAGCCCCACGTCCCAAAATGGCTCCTAACATCGCGAGGGGCTGCCGTCGTATCGGCGATTAGGACTATGTTCCGCTTCGCAGCATCTTCAGGATGTTCGGGCACTCGTAGTGCCTCTACCAAGGCTGCATAAACCGTGCAGTCATCTTGCGGCAGTTGGCAGGAAGATTTTGCGGGCTTGGATTGCTTTGGTGATGCGGCTTGAGCACTGAGATAAGGGACAAACGCTATGAGCAGCACGATCCCTGACCTGAGCGCAACTCTTGCTGCGAGATTTTGGTGTAGGAGCATGCTGCTGATAATAGACACCGTAGATGGTCAAATTGTCGAAACATGCCATTGCAGTCAAAACCCTCAAAACGAGTATCCGGCCGTTTACAGGAGTCGCGCGAGCGGATCAGAACCGACCACATGAACCACGCCTCCATCACTGCATCTTTCCTACTCGTCATGAGTGCCAAGCGCAAGCGAATGCCGTTATCAAGGAGAGAACGGCCCAGCTTCGAGAATGCTGGACTACAAAGACCCAGGTGACGTTTCGGGAAAGTAAGGTTTTGCGTGTAATCGGGATTTCAACAGTTAACCAGGCATTGGGCGCCGCATCTGGGTGGTTGGGTCTAATCCGCACTTCCCACGCCACCTCTATCGCCGTGATTCTTGCCGTTCTTCTCCGATGACGCGGGCTCACGTTTTGCGTGTTTCAATACGTAGCATTCCTCGTGGACGGCTTGCCCACCTTCGTCGGTCTTCGCACGCTCAAGTTGCAGCGGCTGGTTGCAGTAGGAGCATCGAAAGTCTTGTGAACTTGGCATAGGTCGGGTGCGGCGTAATTTAAATATGGATGAAGGTGTTTGTCGGTACGATAGCGTACAAAACAGCGGGTCGATCAAATTCTCACAGCCTCCTACTTTTCCACAACGTTCCACACGAAAAAAATCTCCAAGGTGTGACGAACAACCTTGACCGAGGAAATAGAAAGCCGACAATGGATGCATGCGCAGATCGGGCCCAATCCGAACTCGGCGGGACGAGGCAGCAATCGAAGGCCGCTAACTCCTTATTCGGCAATATTTTACCCGCAAGTCCTTTCGATCCAATAATTTGCAGAGGCAAGGAGAGATTCCGCGTCGGTAACTACAACAGAATCAGGATTTTGCCTCCAATGGCGGAAAAAAAATTGCAGTTACTCCCTTGCCACTGGCTGCCTCAAGCCCAAGAAAGAAGATGTGGGGACAGCCGCCTTCGGCTGTCCGCCACGCGAAGCGCGGCGACCGACCTGAGAGGCTGAACCGGGACTGTTAAACTTTCATCTATTCAACCTGCATGCTGCCCAAGAGTTTGCGTCCGCTGCTGCCGTACCTGAAACGCTATCGCTGGGGCTACGTCGCGGGCACGCTCTGCGTCTTCCTGACCAACGGCATCTGGATCTTGTTTCCGCTCGTGCTCGGCAAGGCCGCCGACGATCTGAATTCGGGCGTCACTCGTCACAAACTTCTGCTCTACGCCGGAATCCTGCTGGCCATCGCCACCACCAAGGGAATCTTCCAGTTCCTCACGCGCTGGATCGTAATCGGCGTTTCCCGCGACATTGAGTTCGACCTGCGCAACGATCTTTTTCAGAGACTCGAAAGCCTGTCGTATTCCTACTACCAGCGCCACCGCACCGGCGACATTATGGCGCGCGCCACCAACGACCTGAACGCGGTCCGCATGCTGCTTGGCCCCGCGATCATGTACTCAGCAAACACCATCGTCTACACCGCGGGCGCGCTGGCCTTCATGATCTCCATCAGTCCATGGCTCACGCTCTATACGTTCCTGCCGCTGCCTGCGGTCAGCATCGTGATCCAGACCTTCGGCCGCCGCATTCACGAACGCTTCGAAAGAATTCAGGCTATGTTCTCCGACATCTCCGCGCGCGCACAGGAGAACTTTTCGGGAGCGCGTCTGATCCGCGCTTATGTGCAGGAAGAAGCCGAGATTCGGGCCTTCGAAACCGAGAACCAGGAGTACATCCGCCGCAGTTTGAAACTTGTTCGCCTCATGGGGATGCTCTGGCCCACGCTCGAACTCATGCTGGGTTGCGCCGTCGTGCTGGTGTTGTGGCTGGGCGGACGCGAAGTCATCCACGGACTGTCGCATGTCACGCTGGTCACAAATCTGGGAACGTCGCACCCATCGATCACGACCACGCTGTCCCTCTCCGGATCGATGAGCGTCGGACAATTCGTCTCCTTCAGCACTTACATGATGCAACTCACCTGGCCGATCATCGCGCTGGGATGGGTCATCAACATTTTCCAACGCGGCACGGCGTCATTAGTTCGCATCAACGAGATCATGAACGAGCAGCCTGAAATCAAAGATGCTCCCGGCGCGCAGGACTGCCAGATCAAGGGTGAGATCGAGTTCTGCGGACTCAACTTCGGCTACGAAGGCAAACCCGTTCTGCATGATGTGACCCTGACCGTGCCCGCAGGCAGCAGTCTCGCGATAGTCGGCCCCACAGGCTCCGGCAAAACAACGCTAGTGAGTCTGATCCCGCGCATCTACGACGCCGAGCCGGGAAGCGTGTTGATCGATGGGCGCCCGATTCGCGAGTATTCGCTGGCATCGCTTCGCAAGAGTATCGGCTTCGTGCCGCAAGAGACTTTCCTGTTCAGCGAGCGCATCCGCGAGAACATTGCCCTGGGCGTCGACTCCGCCACCGACGAGGAGATCCACAACGCCGCCGACGCAGCCAACATCGCCACCGACATCGAGGGCTTCCCGGAAGGCTACGACACGATGGTAGGCGAACGCGGCATCACGCTCTCTGGCGGACAGAAGCAGCGCACCGCGATCGCCCGCGCGCTCATCCGCAATCCCAAGATCCTGATCCTCGACGACGCGCTTTCCAGCGTCGATACCCACACCGAAGACAAGATTCTTAATCACCTGCGCGATGTGATGCGCGGCCGCACCACGATCTTCATCTCGCACCGCGTCTCCACTGTCCGCAACGCCGACCGCATCGCCGTCCTGCACAGCGGACGCATTGTCGAACTCGGCACCCACGACGAACTTCTGGCCTTGAACGGCTACTACAGCGACCTCTATAACAAGCAATTGCTGGAAGAGGAACTGGCCGAAGTTTGAACCGAAGCCTGCGAAGAACACCTTCTCTCGGGGAACGCGCCTAAACACTGCCGTTGACATTCTCTTGACAACGGATAGACTTCGGAAATCTAGACTGGGATGTGGGGCCCCTTTACCTACCATGCATCGCGTCAGCACGCAGGAAATCCTCGACTCAGACGCTTGTCCGCCGGTCGAGGTAGAAGCTTCGCTGCGGGATATTTGCCGCATCAACCGCTGGTTCGGGGGCATCGCCACTACACGCAACCTGATCGAGCGCGTCTCGGGCGCTACTGGACGCAACCACTTCTCTATGCTGGAAGTGGCCGCGGGATTCGGCGAGGTGTCGAAGCTTGCGGGCCGTCAACTCGCAAGTAAGGGGATCACGCTGGACGTGATGGACCTCGATCGCGTCCGTACTCATCTACTCCGCGGGAATCGCGCCGTGGTCGCCGATGCGCTAGCGCTTCCCTTCCAGGACTCGAGCTTCGACCTGGTCAGCTGCAGCCTCTTCGCGCATCACCTTGAACCCGACGAATTGGCGCGCTTTACCCATGAAGCGTTGCGCGTGAGCCGCTGCGCTGTGCTGATCAATGATCTCGTCCGCCATCCGCTCCATGTGGCGCTGGTGTACGCGGGCTTCCCGCTGATGCGCAGCTATGTGTCGCGAGTCGATGGATTGGCGTCGGTGCGCCGCGCCTACATTCCCGACGAGATGCGGCAAATTCTCAATTCGGATACACAGCACGGCGCGCGCGTAGAAATCTCGCGCCACTTTCTGTTTCGGATGGGAGTGATCGCGTGGAAGAACCCTGAAGGCACGAAGGCGCAGACTGCGAGCAGTTCCCTTCGTCGAGCTTCGCTCGACGGACAGCCGAAGGCGGCTATCCCCACATAGAACCTTTAAATCCTCCGGAAAGATCAGCGGACGACTAGCACTTCTCGGACGTTGTCTCTGGCGAGGAAGAACTTGATGGAGGCGAAGTCGCGGAACAGAGTCTCGATGTGGCGGTTGTTGAAGACGCGCTGCAGACGGAAGCCGTCCGTAATCGCGGTGTGGACTGCGCCGGTGGGTCCACGTCGCGCTTCCCGCTTCAGCACGATGCGCTGCATTTCAAGCACATCTTTTCCGACGATGTGGAAGCGATAGCAGGGTGAATCGGGCCCCGCATCTTTGGTGTGGAAGAACGCGAGCAACATTCCTCCCGGTTTGAGCACTGACCACAGCCGTCCCATCACCGGACGCACCAAGCTTTCGTCCAGGTAGTCGGGGAGATTCCAGCAGAGCACGACATCGAAATGCGCCGCGGGATAGACCAGGTTGTCGGCAAGAAAGCGCCGGCTATCGAGGATCACGTTACCCTGCTCGTCTTTTGTGACCAGACCGGGGTCAGTCGAGGCGACCAGAAGATCTTCGCTGTAGATCTTGTGGCTGCGTTCTGTGAAGAAGCGAATGTTCGTCGCGGACGTGGAGCCGAGATCGAGGACGCACAGAGGGTTGTCCGATTCCCACACGCGGGCGAGTTCACCGAGCCCGCTGGATCGGCGCGTGAGTTTTTGAGCGGCTTGTGGAGTCGCCGCTTCTGTCCCACCCGATGAGCCGCGAAAGAGCTTCATGAAATTCTGGGTCGTAGCCATCAGACCTGCAGTCGTTGCCCAAGGAGATTGTTCCCCTCAGACTTTGAATCGACATCTAAAAGCAACACTTTAACTCAAGGTGCAGGGCTTGCGGGAGTTACTTTCCTGCCGCCTTGTCTGCCTTACCCTGAATATCGACCTTGCCCTTCAGGTAGGCGCCTTCCTCTATCGAAATCCGCTGCGTCGAAATGTCCCCGGTGACAACTGCGGACTTACGCAGTTCGACGCGGTCGCTGGCCTGCACGTTGCCCTCGAGTTTGCCTTGCACGACGACTCCCTTGGCATCGACCGTGGCCTTCACCGAGCCGTTGGGGCCGACCGTTAAGCTGTTGTTCTTGAGGGCGATGCTGCCCTCGACCTGACCATCTACATAAAGATCCTCGCTGCCCGACAATTCGCCCTTGATGACTACGGATTTGCCAATCTGCGCTAAATCTGCCGACAACGGAGCACTCATGGATGTTCTCCTTAAGGAAGCGGGATGCTGCAATACCAAGTTTACTGGGAAGGCAGGGTACCGAAACGGCCGCGTCGCTGTCTCGACTATACCCAACTACAAGAGCATGCGGCAAGCGAGGCACAAAAAGGGGGACTAACCTGTCACGGCAATCCTCCGGCCCTGTTGCTACACTGAACTCAAGATGGATCGCACGGGTCAAATGCGAGTGACTTCAGTTCTGTTTCGCAAATTATGGGTGGTGGCTGCGATCGTATTTGCTCCGACGCTTTGGGCCCAGTCTCCGCAGCCTCCCGAGATGCCGGCCGCAGACCTGGTGCGGTCCACAGTTGCGAACGAAGTTGCGGCGGCGAACAGCACCAAGACGAAACACATGTTTCGCTCTCGCCGAGAGACTCCCCGGGGGTCGCAAACCCGACTCTATGTGGAAACCAACCAGGCCCTCGCTGCATTGACGATTGCCAGTAACGATCGAGCGCTAACTCCAGAAGAGGAACAGAAGGAGATCGGTCACCTGGCCTGGTTGACCGATAATCCCGACCAACTTCGAAAGAAGGGTGCACGCGAAAAAGAAGACGAAGAGCGAAGCCTGCGGATCGTAAAAGCCTTGCCCGACGCGTTTCTCTACCAGTACGCCGGTAAAGAAAACAGCGAACCAAGCACGGGCAAACCTGGAGATGAGCTGGTGCGGCTCACCTTTAAGCCGAATCCGGGTTACGTCCCACCGTCGCGTGTGGAGGAGGTATTGGCGGGTATGCAAGGTGATTTGCTCATCGACGTTGACGCGCACCGCCTGACGCGCATTGATGGAACGCTCTTTCGGGAAGTGACGTTCGGTTGGGGGATCATTGGCCACCTCAATAAGGGTGGGCATTTCCTCGTGCGGCAAGCTGACCTGGGCTTGGGTGATGGCGCGTGGGGAATCACCGAGATAAGTTTGGATATCACGGGGAAGATTCTGCTGTTCAAGGGCTTGAGCATGGTATCGGACGAAAAGCTAAGTGACTTCCGCAGCGTTCCCAGCGATTTGACATTTTCCCAAGCAGTGACTCTGCTGAAGGCGGAGCAGGAAAATCTGGCGCACAGCGTCCACGCACCCGAGAACCCTGATTTGAAGAAGACTCCACAATAGTTCTCGTTCCACTAACCCAGAACCACCGCTCTTCCTGCAGCAAACACCGTAGAGGATATGAGGCTAAACTCTCGGCTTTCTTCATTTTGTTCCTTTGTTGCAACCTTCCTGCTTCGTTTTTGAACTAACCATACGATGAAGCGCTTTGAGACGAGCTGCGAAGTAGTGAGTTTCGTGATCTGGATTGTAACCTGCGCCAGTGTTTCAGCGCAGACCACGAGCGCGCCTCATCCGAATCCGGTCGAACTCGTGCGCGCTGCCGTAACGAAGGAAGTCGCAGCCGCCCACGATACCGCCGTCAAGTTTATGTTCCGGTCCCGCAAGCAGACTCCAAAAGGCCTGGAAAACAAGATCTACGTCGAATCGAATGAGGCCCTCGTAACCAAGGTCGTTGGTCAGAACGACCAGCGGTTGGAGCCACATGAAGAACGCGCCGAGGCCGACCAGTTGGCAGCGTTGGTAAACAATCCTGAGCAACTCCGCAAGAAACAGGCCCGTGACCGGCAAGAAGTAGAACACACGCTGTGCATTTTGCAGGCTCTTCCCGATGCTTTCCACTTCGAGTACGCAGGCACGGAGGATAGCGCGAGTGGACTGGGCAAGGCGGGGGACCAGCTGGTCCGATTAAAGTTCACACCGAATCCATCGTATTCACCTCCAACTCGGGTCGAGCAAGTCCTCGAAGGCATGGAGGGATATTTACTGATTGATCCGAGGACAGAGCGACTGGCGAGAGTTGATGGGACCCTGTTCAAAGATGTCACTTTTGGGTGGGGAATCTTTGGGCGTCTCGACAAGGGAGGGCATTTCCGGGTTCAGAAAGCCGATGTGGGAGACGGATTCTGGGAGATCACCGAAATGAGTTTGAACTTCAATGGGAAGATCCTGTTGATCAAGAGCCTCAGCATCGTGTCCGACGAAGTGTTCAGCGATTTCCAACGACTGCCCGACAATGTGCCGTTCGCTGAAGGAGTGGCGTTGTTGAAGAGCGAAAAAGTGAGCCTTGCACGCAACCATCGCCCGATAGAGACTTCCCTGGTGAGGAAAGATTAGGGCAACTAATCGAGGCGCCACCGCGATTGCTCGCGGCGGGGAGTTCAGGCTCGTAAGGTTTCTTTTCGCACGGTCAGCTTCTCGATCAGATCTTCTTTCACGCGGTAGCCGGTTCCCGCACGGTCGCTGATGGCGATCATTCCCTGCGGCGCGACTTCGACTTCAGGCTCGATAATATCTTCCTTCCAATATCGCTTGGAAGCGGAAACATCGCCCGGCAGGCTGAAATTCTCCAGCGTCGAAAGCGCGATGTTCTGGGAGCGTCCGATGCCGGTTTCGAGCATCCCGCCGCACCACACGGGAATGTTGTGGGCCTGGCAGAGATCGTGAATCTTCAGAGCCTCGGAGAATCCGCCAACGCGGCCGACCTTAACATTGATGATGCGGCAAGCGTTCGTTTCCGCCGCGAAGGCGGCGCTACGCACGCTGACAATCGATTCGTCCAGGCAAATCGAGGTGCGCAGTTCTTTCTGCAGGCGCGCGTGGTAATAGATGTCGTCATTCCATAGAGGCTGCTCGATCATCAGCAGGTTGAACTGGTCGAGTTTGCGCAGGTGCTCGACCTGGTCGAGCGTGTAGGCGGAATTGGCGTCGCAACTGAGCGTAATGTCGGCCCAGCGGGAACGGATGCGTTCGAGCACATTCACGTCCCAACCGGGTTTCACTTTGACTTTGATACGGCGGTAGCCGGCGGACAGTTCAATCTGAATTTTCTCCAGCAGTTGCTCGATCGAGTCCTGAATGCCAATGGAAACACCGCAGGGAATTTCGCGGCGCGTGCCACCCAATAGTTTCCACAAGGGCAGCTGCTTCTGCGCGGCCTCGGCATCCCAGAGGGCATTTTCGAGCGCGGCCTTGGCCATGCGGTGGGCACGCACTTTGGCGAAGAGTGCCGGACACTCGCGGGCGGAATCGATACGCTTTCCCAGCAGGGCGGGGATCAGATATTGCTTTAGTGTCGGCCAGGCGCTTTCGATCCACTCGCTGCTGTAGAAGGGATCCTCGCCGACGACGCTCTCGCCCCATCCGTCGGCGCCCTCGCTGTGGACGGTGACGAGGAGAATTCGGCGGCTGTAGGTGCGCCCGAAGCTCGTCTCGAAGAAGTGGACGAGTGGCATGTGAATTTCGCGGAGTGTGATGGCTTCGATTTTCATGTGACGGAGCGAACCTTATAACCACGGAGGCACCGAGACACGGAGGAAAACAAACAGGTTGATTTGTTTTCTCTGTGACTCTGTGTCTCCGTGGTGATCTATCATTCCGATGCGTACGACCATTTTTCGTCCCAGTGTCCCAGCAGGAACTTGCCGTTACTTTGGGCGTCGCGCTCGTAGCCCAGAACGGCAAGTCCGTGCGAGAAGGCCCTCAGGAACTGTTCGCGGTTGCGCTCCTGCACCTGCTGCGCTTTGCTGCGAGTCTCTGGAGTGGCTTTCCACTCGTAGATCTGCGCTGGCACCTCGATGCTGGATTCAATGACAATCGGCGGGTTTTCCCCTGTGGCTAGCAGCGTTTCCACCCGCTTTGACTTCAGCCACCACTCGGCGATCAGGCGATCGCTGGGCAGGCCTCCCTGCAGCGGCGACGAAGTGATCCCGTACTGATTGATGTTATAGCGGCATACGACTGCGCCCAGCTTTTCGACGTTCAGGTAGGCATTCTTGATTTCCAGCGGATCGAAGGTCCATTCGATCAGTTCGATGCCGCGGGCGAGCGCGTCCTCGCGTTGCATCAGTTTCAGGCGACGGCCCAAGCCGCCGTTGCGATGGTCTTTACGAACTGCCAGCATGTGCGAATGCAGGTAGACATGGCCGGTGCGAGTACCGGGGACCGAGAGCGCGAAGCCGACCATGACATCGCCGTCGAAGGCGCCCATGACCTGACCACCGACCTTATCCGCCACCACAAACATGCGCAGGGGGACTAGCTCGGCGTCGGTAAAATTCCAGACTTCTTTCTGCAGAGCGACGCAGGCGTGGAAGTCCTCGATGCTGTGGCAGCGGCGCAGGGTGACGGAGTCGGAGCTCACGCGGAGCGCTCCTCGGCCGATTTGTCGGTTTCCTGAGCTTTGGCCTGCTGCCAGAGCGACTCCAGTTCTTCCATGGGAGCCTGATCGGCGGAGCGTCCGGACTCCTGGAGTCGGGCTTCTACCCATTGAAAGCGTCGCTTGAACTTTCGGTTGGATTTGCGCAGAGCGGATTCGGGATCAACCGATAGATAGCGTGCAATGTTGACCATCACAAAAAAGAGGTCGCCGACTTCATCCTCAAGTCGCGCTTGGAGATCTTCGGGGACGGGAGTGCGTCCCGATCCAGCCATGCCGCGACCCTGAGGCCGCGGACCGGGTGCGGGAAACTCTTTGAGTTCCACGCGCAGTTCGTTGGTCTCTTCGGTCAGTTTGTCGAACAAGCCTTCGACGTTCGGCCAGTCGAACCCGGCCTGTGCCGCACGGGAGCTGAGCTTGTGGGCCTCGAGCATCGAAGGCATCGCAGAGGAGACACCGGCGAGGATGGACTGCTTCTTCTCTGCGGAACTATCTCCTTCGGCGCTAAACACTTGCCGCTTCTTCCTCTCTTCTACCTTGAGGGCTTCCCAGTTGCGTTTCACTTCGGCAGAAGTGTCGGCCTTCACATCGCCGAACACATGGGGATGGCGGTTGATGAGCTTGCCGGAGAGCCGATCGAGCACGTCGTCGATGGAAAACGACGATTGCTCCTTGGCCATCTCGGCGTAAAAGAGCACCTGCAGAAGCAAGTCGCCGAGTTCGCCTGCGAGTTCGGGCCAATCGCGATTGTCGATCGCTTCGAGGACTTCGTAGGTTTCTTCGAGCGTGTAGGGCTTAATCGAATCGAAAGTCTGCTCGCGGTCCCAAGGACAGCCGCCGGGGGCGCGGAGGCGCTCCATGATGGCGACGGCGCGCTCGAAACGTTCTCCTGTGCTGGACATGCGGCAACCAATGTAAATGACCGTCGAGGTAGGAGGCAATGCGCCTGCGCCCGCGAGCGGGATGCCCCTCCGGCAAGCTCAGGACAGCTTCCGCGACGGCCGCTGGAGCTTGCCCTGAGCGAAGTCGAAGGGACGGCGGCGCTACCTGCCAACCGCGGGTCAGCAGACAGCATCCTAACTCGACCAAATCAGTTCCCCGCTCATTTTGAAAAGGCGCATTTCATCCAAGCAAAATCTATTTCAAGGAGAACGAAAATGACGACTCATACTCTTCAGGGAAAGAAAGTGGCAATTCTTGCGGCCGACGGTTTCGAGCAATCTGAATTGCTGGAACCGAGAAAAGCGCTCAATGAGGCGGGTGCGACCACGCAGGTGATCTCTCCGGCGGGCGCCAAAGTAAAGGGATGGAACCACAAGGAATGGGGCAACGAAGTTCCCGTGGATATTTCCCTGGACGCTGCGAAAGCCGAAGAATTCGATGCGCTGTTGTTACCGGGTGGGGTCATGAATCCCGACCAGTTGCGCATGAATCCGAAGGCGGTTGAGTTTGTGAAGCACTTCACAGAGGCAGGCAAGCCGGTGGCGGCGATTTGTCACGGCCCCTGGACTCTGATTGAGGCCGGCGCGGTTCGCGGCCGCACGATGACATCGTGGCCTTCGCTCAAGACGGATCTGAAGAACGCCGGGGCAGCCTGGGTCGATAAAGAAGTCGTGAACGACAAGGGTCTGGTCACGAGCCGCAAACCCGACGATCTTCCCGCTTTCAACCGTGAGATGATCCGCCTATTCGCCGAGGCCACTGAGTCGGAGGCGCTGCGGAAGACAGCGTAATTCCGATTGTCATAGTCATTAGCATTCACCCCGGCCGGCGAACACGAGGTAGAGTCGGGGTGAATTCTGAAATACACAGGTTACTTTTGGCACGACGGTCCGCGGAAGATCGAGAACTGGCCATGCGCCGTGTGGACTAAGGTCATCTTCATCTTCGCCCCAAATGAGAGCACAATAAACTTAGGTGGAGGTGTCCGCTCTGGGGATGCGGCCCTCCGGCGAACCATTTCGACACTCGAGCATTTGATTTAAATACATGAGTTTAGCGACTAAACCTCGACCGCCGCTGGAGTCACAACACTTTCAGGTGGTGATCCTCGGCGGGGGCATTAACGGCGTGGCACTGGCGCGCGAATGTGCCCGCGCCGGCAAGCGCACGCTGTTGGTCGAGCAGAACGATTTTGCTTCGGGAACAACAAGTCGCTCGACTCGCATCATTCATGGCGGCCTGCGTTACCTCGAACACGGAGAGATCGACCTGGTTCGGGAATCGGTGCGCGAGCGCGAACGTCTGCTGCGGGAACGGTCGCACCTGGTGCATCCGGTTCACTTTTTGTTTCTGCTGAATGAGCAGAGCCAGCGCAGCGCCATGAAAGTGCGCGCCGGCCTGTGGCTCTACCAGCGGTTCGCCGCTCGAAGGTCTGCCGACCTGAGCGAGATGGAGTTGAAGCGGGTGGAGCGCGCGCTGGATGCGGGCCATCAGTGGACGATTTTCAACTACGAAGACGCGCAGTGCGAGTTTCCCGAGCGCCTAGTCGCGGAGTGGATGATGGAAGCGGCGGAGGCGGGGGCCGTCTTCCGCAACCACTGCGAAGTGCTGGCCGTAAACGTCACGCAGGGCCGGGCTCGGGGGGTGCTGTTGCGCGACCGCATCACCGGAAAAGACGAGCGCGTCGAGGCGGCATGGATGGTGAACTGTACGGGACCGTGGGCCGACCGCATTTGCCAGCGTTCATCGATCCGTACCGGCAAGCCCATGCTGGGCGGAGTACGAGGATCGCACATCGTTCTGCCAAGATTCTCGGGTGCTCCCGGCGTGGGGCTCTATACCGAGGCGCCGGATGGTCGTCCAATCTTCGTTTTGCCGTGGAACGATCAGATGCTCGTCGGCACTACCGAAGTGGAGGACACGGGCGATCCAGCGAAGACTGCGCCTGCCAATGAGGAAATCGAATATCTGTTACGCACGGTGACAAGGCTGTTTCCCAAAGCGAAGATTTCCGCGCATGACATCAAGTACGCCTTTGCGGGAGTTCGTCCTCTACCGAACTCGCCTGGGGATAAGGCGTCGGCGGTGACTCGACGGCATTTCCTGCACGACCACACGCCGGACGGCGCGGCACGGCTGATTTCGGTGATTGGCGGTAAACTCACGACCGCCGCTTCGCTGGCACGGGAGTGTGCGCGCAAGATCGGGATTCCGGTTCCGGAGCCGACCATGATGGCGATGGGGCCGGGAAGTTCGCTCGATCCCATGCTCGATCAGGAAATTATCGAGATCGCGCGCGCCGGGTCGGTGAGCGAAGAAACCGCTCGCGGATTGATGGAGTGGCACGGGCCGCGTGCCATGGACATTGCTCGCATGGCGCTGGTGAGTGCCGAACTGCGAGCGCCGGTCTGTCCGCATTCGTCGCACATTGTGGCCGAAGTGGTAGAGGCCTATCGAAGAGAGTTTGCCATTACGCTGGGCGACGTGCTGCTGCGCCGGGTGCCCGTGGCGCTGGGGGCGTGCTGGTCGGAATCCTGCAGTCGGGAGGCAGCGCTGCGGATCGGCGCGGTGATGGGATGGAACGAGCAGGCCTTGGGAGAGAATCTGGAATCGTTTGAAACGGAGCGTACAGCGTTCCTGAAAAAGCCGTCGCGCGGCGGCGCCGCTCTGGAATTAGCGGCAGACTAGATAGATTTACTGCGTAGGTCCTAAGTGACCGACTTGTTCTCGAACTGCCGCAGCCCGACCACCAAGAGAAGAATATCGAAGAAAAGCAGAGCAAGAATTACCGCCGTGATCGACAGATGCTGGAACTGCGGAACCAACGTGGCGCGCATGCCTTCGCTCGCGTAGACGAGAGGATTGATCAGCACAAGTTTCTGCATGATCGGGAACTTGTCCAGGGCGCTCCACGGATAGTAGGTACAGCCGAAGAAGATCATCGGCGTCATCACCAGGCTGAACATGAGGCCGATGTGCTGCTGGTTGATGCTGCATCCCAAGGCGAGGCCTCCGCATGAGGCAAAACCCGCAACCAGCAGGATGATCAAGGCAAAGGTAAACGGGTCGCCAATGCTGATCTGTACTCCGGGACGAAGCACGAGCCACGCCAGGGGCAGCACGACCAAACCCGCGACCAGTGCCTGCAGCATCCCGGCGATCACCTTTTCAATAGCGATCCAGCCGACACTGATGGGCGCGAGCAGGCGGTCTTCGATTTCGCGGGTCCATTGAAATTCGGCAATGAGGGGCATGGCCACGGCCCAGACTCCGGTGAATGTCATGCTGATCGCAATGATGCCGGGCAGCAGCAAGCTCTTGTAAGCGGCCGGCATATATCCGCTGCCCACCATTACTTTCCCGAAGATAAAAACAAACAGCAAAGGCTGGAGAAAGGTCTGCAGCAAGAGTTGGATGGCGTTGCGCCGTGCCACATGAGCATCGCGCGCCAGGAGGGCGAAGAAAGTTGTCCAGTTCAATCGCGCAGGCTCCTTCCGGTGTGATGCAGGAAAAGATTTTCCAGGCTGGGTTCGGAGATGTGAACGTCCGACAGCTCCGCGCCCACACTCATCGCGACGCTTGCAATTTCAGGGATGAGCGAGCCGCCGCGATCGGCGTAGACGTCAACCCCGGAGTGCTCAGCAGCAGTCTTTTCAGCACTCTCTCCGGAGCTTATTAGGACGCCTTTTGAGGCAGCATCCAAAGCGCGAACCTCCCGCACTCCAGCCAAGCCCTGCAGACGCTGGAGCAGATCGGCGGTCTGCTTCCCGAAGCGAAGGCGTAGCAGGAATCCTCCCGGAATCGAGGCTTTCAAGTCCGCAGGTGTTCCGATGGCGATCATGTGCCCGTGATCCACGATGGCCAGGCGTTGGCATAGCGAGTCGGCTTCCTCCATGTAGTGCGTGGTGAGCAGAATGGTCTTTCCTGCCTGGTGGTACTCGCGAATGATCTCCCACAACAGGATTCGGGTTTGCGGATCGAGCCCTGCACTGGGTTCGTCGAGAAACAGGACTTCCGGATCGTGCATCATGGCGCGAGCGATGGAGAGCCGCTGCATCATGCCGCCGGAAAAGCCGCGCACCATCTGGTTGCCGCGCTCGGTGAGTTTGAACTTCTCGAGTAACGCATCGGCCCGGTCGTTTCTTTGCTGGGAGGCAATTCCGAAGTAGGCGCCGTGAAAGACGAGAATCTCGCGGGCAGTCAACGAGAAATCAAGGTTGGGACGCTGCGGCACGACGCCGATCAAACGCTTAACTTGCGCCTGTTCCTTCCAGACATCGTGATCGCCGATCCAGGCCTGGCCTGAGGTCGGGCGCACGCGAGTGGTCAGCACTCCGACCGTGGTCGACTTGCCCGCGCCGTTAGGACCGAGCAGGCCGAAGATCTCTCCTGGCTGAATCTCCAGCGAAAGCCCGTCGAGCGCCGGGATTTGCGCCTTCGGCTGTTTCGATCCCTTGGCATCGCCGCGTGCAATGAAGCCTCCGGCAGCGCCCAGAGGTGGGGCGGAGTTGTAGACCTTGCGCAGGTCCTGAGTGCGAACGCCAACGGCCATGCAGAGACATCCTCAATCGGAGAGAAGCTGAAGTTTCGGAAGTATATCGCATCGCAGTGGCAGCGATCGACTCGCGCGGCACGCGTGAACGAGGACAGGATGCCCCTTCGGCAAGCTCAGGACAGGCTGGCTCTACGCGGGAGTGGTTACTAAAGATTGGCCACGACCATGCGTCACCTTTGAATCGCATCCAGCCGACTCTACACTGGCGCGAGTGTGTCGGATTTTCCGTCCACAGGGGCGTTAGCCGATGTTGATACCCATCAGGCACGAGAACATGGAGGCCCGGCGCTGGCCCGTGGTCACTCTCGCATTGATTGCCGTCAATGTGGTGGTGTTTCTGTTCACCATGTCGGCGATCGACGATGAATCGCCACAACTGGGCGAGGTGAAGTCGCACATTATCTTGCTCGCGGCCGAGCATCCTGAGTTAAAGCTGCAGACCGAGTCGCAGCATCTGGTGGACAACTTTAAGCAGAGCCATCCCGACCAGTGGAAGCATGTACAAAGCCCCTATCGCGACATCATCGACGCCTACGACGCCAAGATCAAAATGATGGAGGAGTACCCGGCGAAGCTGCAGGACGAGATGGACTCGCTCAATGCCCAGTTCACGAGCCTCGCAAAGGTGTCGTTGACCGAGCAGTATGCTTTCGTGCCGGCGAATCCCACGGCAATCAGCTACCTGACGGCGAATTTTCTGCACGGCGGCTGGATGCACCTGATCGGCAATATGTGGTTCCTCTGGCTCGCAGGATTTGTGCTGGAAGATGCATGGGGACGCTGGTTGTATTCGGCGTTCTATTTGATTGCGGGCGCGGCGGCGCTGCAGTTTTATGCCTGGTCGAATCCCGGAAGCATCACCCCTACGCTTGGGGCCTCGGGTGCGGTGGCGGCTCTCATGGGAGCGTTCCTGGTTCGGTTCCCGAAGATGAAGGTCGAGATGGCGTGGCTGCTCGGGTTTCGTTTGTACCGCTTCTCAGCCGCGGCGTACTGGCTGCTGCCTCTGTGGCTGTTCGCTGAAATCTTCTACGGATCCCTGTTCGGGAACATGAGCGGAGTAGCGCACTGGGCGCACGTGGGCGGGTTCGTGTTTGGAGCGCTGGCGGCGCTGGCCATCCAACATTCCGGGCTGGAACACAAAGCCAACCAGGCGATCGAAGAAAAAGTTGGCTGGACCAATGATCAGGAACTCGAACAAGCAAGCGGCATGATGGAGCACGGACAACTTCCCGACGCTCTGGCACTCCTGACCGACTATGTGGCCATGAAACCGAACTCGCTCGATGCCTGGAATATGCTGCGGCAGATCCACACGCGACAGAACAATACCAAGGAATATCTGGCAGCGACGGTCCAGACCTGTATCTTGCATGTGCGGGCACACGAAATCGAGGCAGCGTTTCAGGACTATGCGGAGTTCATCGATTCTGGTGGCGGCAAGTTGCCGGCGGCGGCCTGGCTCGAAGTGTGCAAAGGAGCGGAAGAACTGCAGGAGTGGGATCGTGCTCTGGACGAGTATCAGAGCCTTGCGCAGTCGTATCCCGGTGAGCGGCAGGCGCTGACGGCTCAATTGAGTGCGGCCAGGCTGTGCTTAAAGAAACTGAATCGTCCGCAGGATGCACTGGCGCTATACCAGACCGCGGCGGCGTCTCCGATTCCGCATCTCGACTGGGAGGCGCACATCCAGTCGGGAATCAAGGAAGCGAAGGCTGCGATGTCCTCAGGAAAGGCGATGGCCGCTGGAGCGCAATAACCAAGTCACATTTCAAGAGATACGAAACAGGCCCGACTGAAATATGTCGGGCCTATTCTGTTGCAGCTGTGCCCAAGATAAAGTCGCATTACTGCATGTTCACCTGCGCCGACATTCCTGAGTTTGCGTGCGAACTGAAGAACAGGAAGAAATTCGAAGGCGCTTGCACAGCTCGGCCATCCTTAATGGCCACCAGGATGTCCTGGTAAGAAGTAAGGCCACTACTGGCGTCCTTGTTGGGCCAGTCGCTCTGCTTCAACACCAGTACTGGAATTACCTGCCACCAGATTGCCCCAATGTTGATATCAGGCCGGATCACCACGTGACTGTGATTCGGAGTTGGGACGAAGATGTTCGCGGTGGGTGGACCAGGGATGATATTCAGCTCCGAAAGCACCGGGGCGAGATCAAGCCGAGAGGCATGCATCGTACACGTGCCTGGAGCCGCCCCCGGTTCCGGGCATTGGGTATAGACAGCTGGTTTCGCTTTGAAGGCTTCCGGTAAGGCGCCGAATAACTTGATCAGCGTACTGCCCAGTGCGGGACCGCAGATGGTGCCGGGAACCACCTTGGAGCAAGAGATCGCGTCCGCCGGGTTCTGGTCGTTGTCGGTCGAGAACATGGGGATCAGGACGAAAAGCGGCTCGGTGGTGTTAGCAGGATTTCCAGTTTGTCCCGGAGGGTTGATGGAGGGCTGCGTACCGACCTGGCAGATCGGGCTCTGCAGTTCGCGCGGATCCAGCGCGGCCGGGATGCCGTTAAAGTTTAGATCCGCATTCGGCTGGTCAATGCAATCGAAATTTTGGGTGTAAGTAAAAGTGAGGACTTCTCCCACTCCGTACCCCAAAGTCTGATTGGGCTTGGATTGTGAAGATGCGGTGGTGGCGATTGCAGCTACGAAGGCCAACCACATTGCTGGCCGGTAGATTGAGATCTTCATACTTCCTCCACAGAATGGTTTGGCGTGCGCTCTGGGGGAAGTACGGAGGCAGATTGGAGTTGGATTGGGCTGTCGAAGAGTTTCGCAAGAAAGGGTAAGAGAACATGGGGTGCTCTCTTACCCGGTCTTTGTGAAGCAGGAGTGATGTCTCCTGCGCCAACAGAGTTGAATGTCAGGCTTACTTTGTGACGTTCACCACCAGCGGAACGGTCTTGCTTCCTGCCGGCCCGCTCGAGATGACGTTTAGCGTGAAGGTCTGCGGCGTCGTATTCGTTTGCATAGTGGTGCCGCCTCCGCAGCCGACTCCGAACAACAGAATCAGAAGACCAAGCACAGCCAACGTTCCATTGATGCGCCTCCGCCTACCGAAAGGCAGCAACAGCACGCCACCCAGGAGGACCGTCGCGCTAACCGACCAGATGGCGCTGTTTCCCGCGTGGCTCAATAGCGCGCCGCCGGTTTTCACCGTCAATGTGGTCACCGAGGGATTCACTCCATCCGGCGTCACACTCGATGGACTGAAGGCGCAGGTTACGTTCGTGGGCAGAGTTCCGCAGGAGAATTGCACGGTCTGCGAAAAGCCACCGAGCGGAATGAGGTTCAAGGTCGCCGTTCCCGACTGCCCGCTTGCAATGTTCAACGTTGCGGGAAGTGCCTGGAAGACGTAGTCGGAGATGGCCTCTGTAATCGGGCTTGAAACCCCAGCGGTGGTAACGCCATCGCCGGGATAACTTGCCGTGAGGGTATGGGAACCGCCGGCCAGCGTCGTGGTGACGAAGACTGCGGTACCGGTAGCGTCCAGCGCGGCCGTGCCCAGGATTGCGGAGCCGTCCAGGAAGGTGACCGATCCAGTCGCCACGTGAAGTTGGGCATCGGAGGTTACAACCGCAGTCAACGTGACGGGACTACCTGCCACGGCGGCGGCGGAGTCGGCGCTCAACGAGACTCCCGCTGGCACATTGCTCGCGACCGGAAACTGATTGTAGATCGCGAACGACGGGTTCACGTTGCTGTCACCGCTATAGTCGACTCTGACAATGCGAATGCCCGCCGCCTTGAAGGTCACGGGGAAGGCGTAAGGTTCCCAACACTGTGTTGAGTCTGGAATTCCTGAGCCTATAACGACCGGAGTGCCAGACGTAATGTCGGTGACCGTGACTGTGCCAGTGTATGGCGCGCAAAAATTGGCTAGGGCGATTTCTCCCCCCACCGTCACCGGAACGTTCACCACCGGAGTGCCGTACGGGAAGAAGTCCCCAATCACTGAGTTTGCCTTGGTGATCGTGAAGTTGTAGGTATTGGACGAACTACTGCTGAAACTATTGTCGCCCGGATAACTGGCCACCACCTGATGTACGCCGACAGAGGATCCTGGCCGCAGATAGGAGATGGTGCTCGATTCGCTCGTGGTACTGGGAGTCCCGGTAAATAGCGTGGAGTTCTCCCCGTAGTTCAATGTCATTGGACTTACGGTCAGGCCGTCGGCGAGATAGGTGGACACAGATTGCCCGTCTTCCCGCAGAGAGACCGTACCGCTCGGATACCCGTAACCAGAATTCCCAGCCACCAGAAAGCCCAGAAGCAAGGGCTCGTCGTAGGTCACCGAAGCGGGAGTGATATTGAACGATCCGCCGCCAATCGCGCCCAGATACATCTGACTGGTTTCAGGGGTCACGCTGACTTGCAGGGTGGTCGACGAGCTTGAGTTGTAGGTACCATCTCCGCTGTACCGGGCGGTCATGTTATATGTGCCGCCGGGAACCTTCTCGGTCTTGATGGTGGTGGAACTAGAGGTCGCGCCCAGGTTGAGGTGGTTTGCGCCAGCGACGATCGTGTCGGTGCCAGTCGCAGAAGTCGCCGTGAGCGAAACCGTTCCAGTCGGAACAGCGCAGCCGGTTCCAGAACACTTGACGGTAGCCGTAAAGGTGATCGGCGTGCCGTGAACCACGGGGAAAGTCTGTCCGGCCGCGAGTTTCAGAGTGATGGTGGAAGAGAGGGCAGCGGAGGCTGCTTGCCAATTATTCACCAGTGCATTGGCATCGAACGAACCCAGACCGGAGGCCTGGTCATAGCCAGTCCCTGCAGCGTAGCCCACGGTGTATTGTCCAAACTGATCGGGCACTTTGTTGTCGCCCTTGACGGTATCGTGAAAAACTCCGGGGGTGGCGGCTAACCGATAAAAGACGTAGTTGGCCAGGCCTTGAGGTTGTCCTCCCAGCTTCTGATTGACGAGCGCCATGATTCCGGCAGCGGCTGGACTCGACGCGGACGTTCCGCCGAAGCTATAGAAGTAGGGCCCAAAATCGCAGTTCCGATAAAGGCAAAGGAGATAACCATCGTGCCCGGCGGCAGTGAGAGAGAGATCGGGGAGATCGCGCATTCCGTCGCTGGGAACACCGGGTGCGGATTGCCAATCGGGTTTGGCGTACAAGGTGCTAACGCCGCCCCCGGCTGCCCACAGGAGCGGGTAATTTGGATCGGCACTGCTCTCGTTCCAAACTTTCTCGGGGATGTAGCCGAGCGCGGATAAACCGGTGGTCGGGTCGTTGGTGTCGGACCAGTACGCGGATGGGTTGTCCGTATCGTCGAACTGCGTGCCGCCCACCGCCACGTTATAGGGCGTCGATGCGATTCCATTCACGGCCAAGCCGGTAGCATAGAGGCCAGCCCCGGGCGAGTCACATCCGGCGCCGCCATTGTCGCCGGCGGAAACGAATGAGGTGATGCCCTCTGCAGCGGCCTGTTGCCAGAGCGAATTGTAAAAGCCAGTTGCCACCGTACCCATGTTCTGTTCGCAGGAACCGTAACTGGTGCTCATCACCGGGGCTACGTTGTGATCGACGATATAGGCAGCAGAAACGTCAACGCCGTCGGCAAAGTTGCTTTGCGACACCACAAACATGATGGTCGCCATGGGTGCGACTGCGCCCGACCAGGTGACGTCGAGTGTAGCTTCTGGAAGATCGTTGAAGGTCATGCCCGGATCATCCCCGTTGACGATGACTTGGGGAGGGTTGGCGGGAAGTCCCAGGATCGAACGGAAGTCGCTAATGTCCTGTGGGTCGATATTGCTGCGGCCAACGATGGCGATGGTCTGGCCCGTGCCGTCGATCCCGGCGTCGTACAGCGGCTGCAGGTTGTAGATTTTTGCGAAATCGGCCGGAGTCAAGTAGTGAGAGCCGTCGCTGAAACTGAACTGTCCGGGACTTTTCTTGAAGTAGACCTTGCCGCCCATGAACGCGTTCGGAGTGTGGGGATCGCTGTGCAATCGCACTACGCCTTTCACGACGGGTTGGAGCGCAGCGGGAATCTGGATGTCGGTGGAGTTGGCGATGAATGTCGTGTTCTTGTAGCTGTAAGTGTGCATCTGCGTCGCAAATGCGTCTTCTACTTGTGACACGGTGCCGCTGAAAACGATGAAGCGGCGGCTCTGGGAGACTTCGTGGACGGTTAATCCGCGGCCCTGCAGCCAGTGTTGGACCTGCGCGGCATCATAGTCAGAGACACCATACAACTGGCCGAACTGCGCCGGGGTGAGCCATTTGTGGTACGAGGGCGAGGACGGATCGTGCAATGCCTTAACGAACATTGCCGCCTTCTGATCCTGATCCGCGGTGGGCGCTAACTGCAGAATCATCCTGCCCAGATTCTGACCGGCAGTCATGCGACCTGTGTCAGTACTCTTCGCGATTAGCGCTGGAGTTGTACCATGCACTACCACGCGCTCGTTGTTGTTGACTGCGTTTGCAATACGGGTTTGCGACAGGGCTGTCTGGCCAGACACTAAGCTCAGCAGCACCCACACGATTCCTGCGATACACCCGAACGACTTTCTTTGGCCCAAGGGAGATCTCCTTCGAAATTAGTGAAACTCGATTAATGAGAAACGGGGATGGAACGGTTCGAAACTGCCCGGCAAATTAGTGCATGGGGACATGCACAGCCGCGAAACGAAACATGGCACGGACCGTAATGGCGATGAGAAACCCTTGCCGGAACTCGAGGAAAGGCATTCGAGCGGCGATACTTGTGCAGGGGACGCGTCCGATGAAATGGTTCAAGAGGGCCGGTATAGGGTCGTTACCGATAGCTGCGCCGTTCGTCGTTGCAACTATGGGAGTTGCTACGAACGAGGCGTAGGCTAGGTATTTATACAGGGATATGTATACGGCGTCTACACAATAATTGGTCCCCGCAATTATGCGGGTTCGTCAGCCCCCAGAGCTTCCTTTGGGGCCGACATAGCGAGGGTTCGGCAGAGTAGGCCGGTGTCGTCGGAGATGATGCCATCCACGCCGTATTCTACGAAGCGCTGCATATCCGCGGCATCGTTGACCGTCCAGACGAAGACTTTCTTCCCTGCTCCCTTGATTTTGCGGATCAAATCTGGCTCGGCCAGGTCGTAGTGTGGGATTACATACTGGACTGGAAGTTCGCTCCAGAGGCGAAGCTGGGTTTTCGACTCGCAGATCAGGCCGAGCGGAATCGTGGCGTCCAAGGCCCGGACGGACTTCAGCGCTCCGGGCTGAAAGGACGAGACCACGAATCCATGCCGTGGTTTGTGGCGGAGGAAAAGATCAAGGACGACTCTCTCCAGCCCTTTGACCTTCAGTTCAATGTCAAGAAACGAATCGCGGTAGCGCTGGAGCACGTCGCGCAACCGGGGCAGTTGGGCAGCCTGCTTTGCGAGCGTGCGGGAAATGTCATAGCCGGAGAACTTGGCGTCGTGGCAGACCACCGCCTCTTCGTCCTCGGTAAGGCGGACGTCGAATTCAAAGCCATCGCAGCCGTCTGCCAAGGCTCGGTCAAAGGAGGCGATTGTATTTTCAGGAATCGATTGGACCGCGCGGGCGCCGCGGTGACCGAGAAGAAGAGGACGGCTCATAGGCTGGATATCAATCGGCGCGAATCAAACATGGCGAATCAGTCAAGATCGAAGTCTCGGATCGGCTTGCCGGTGTCGGGAGACTCTTTGGCCTTCTTCAAAGCCTCCTGGAACTTCTTTTCGAGGAGCGAGGAGGCGTTCTTCTGAGCTTCCACGGACTGCTGGAAGATGGACTCCCGGCGGCTGTCCTGCTCGCGCATGGCTTTGGCTGCGGCCTCCATGTCGCTGAAGGTCTTCGGCTTGACGGCCGCGGTATGAGCGATGACCGCATGCTCTTCGGTATCGATCTTGAGCACCGCGCTGCAGCAAGGGCAGGTCACGTCGAAATTGGCAGGCTTCTTCGCCATCTAAGCGAATCATACCGCAAAATCGGCCGGGGAGTGGCGCAGCCGTCGCCCGACTCTTCTCAGCGTCTCAGCTTGATGGGGAAGACGTGGAACAGGTTGAGCATTTCCCACCCCAGCAGAAAGATCGAAAGCAGCACAACCATCACGGCCATCAATTCCCCGAAGGAAAGACCGCGCTTGGTAGGCTCAAGACGCCGCGCAGCCAGACTGAGGATGTTGAGGGTGGCAAAGCCAAAGACAACGGCCCAGAGGATGTTGTAAACGTCCTGCCGCGCAGCACGGTAGAACACGGCAACAGCCATGCCGAATAGAACGGCGGCGTAGAGACGCGCCATCCCGTAGGCAGCCACTGCCGCCCGCGTGGTGCGGGTAAAACCGGCGATCAACGACACAGCAATCAGCGCCATTGCGTGAAAGCACGGCCTGAGGGCGTAGTTTCCGGGCTCAGTCCGAGAATTGGAATAGTACATCTTTTTGCGGTTCAGTTCACGGTGCCAGGCGACTCTGGCAACCTTCTAGTCACGGGCTAGTCACGGGTCGCGCTGGATGTGGGCCCGTTGGATAATATGGACTCATGGCAAAATGCAAGTTCATTTTCTTCGACGTGGGCAATACTCTGCTGTTTCCTAATCGCGCGCGCATGCTGGCACCATTGCCTGAGGACCGCCATCCGACGCTTGCGACTTGGCAGGCGCTGGAGCGGCGCACCAAGCACGAGTTTGATCAGGGCCTCATGGATGGCAAGGTCGACCACGGCTTCTGGTGGACCTTTCACACCTATCTGCTGCAAGGAATCAATGCGCTGGACGATGGGGTGCGGAATACGCTGGTCGCGAATACACAGAATTCGGCTAACTGGGACCAGATCCTACCCGGGACACGCGAGGCTCTGGACCGCATCCGGGGGGAGCACGCGATTGCTGTGATCTCGAATGCCGATGGCAAGATTGACGCCGTGCTGCGCCGTACCGGAATTGCGGACTGCTTCGCCAGCATTACCGACTCGGGCAATGTGGGACACGAGAAACCGCATCCGGCGATCTTCGAGGCAGCGTTACGCGAGATGAAGGCCTCGCCGTCAGAGAGTTTGTATGTGGGCGACGTATATTCGGTTGACTACGTGGGCGCTCGGCAAGCGGGAATGCAGGCTGTGCTGTTCGATGTGGCAGGAGCGTATCGCGAGCGCGAGTTTCCGCGGGTTGAATCGCTTGCGGGACTGGAAGGCTGGCTTAAGCAGTCTTGAAACGTGAGCAAATCCTTTGCGTCCGGGCCCGGGGTAGGGATGCTTCGACTGCGATTAAGCTTCGCCTTCGCGAGGTCAATCCTCGCTCTCGCATGACAGGGGCTTTAGAGGAGTTCAGGAGTAACTATGTTCGATTCGACAAGATTTCTTCTCTTCTTAACGGCGGCAGTGTTGCTGGCGATCGCGCCCGGGCCCGGGATGCTCTACGTTCTTGCGCGCAGCCTGGCGGGCGGAAAACGCGAGGGAGTGCTGTCGGCGTTCGGCACATTCCTTGGCGGGATGGTGCATGTTTTCGCGGCGGCGCTGGGGGTGTCGATTGTGCTGGCAAAGTCGGCCGCGGCGTTCGCCACCGTGAAGTATGTGGGCGCTGCGTATTTATGCTTCCTGGGCGTGCGTATGATTCTCGACGCACGTAGAGACAACGCGCCCGAGCAGGAGACTTCGCAAGACGTCAAACCAACTCGCAATCCGCTGTGGCAGGGCGTAGCTACCGAAGTACTCAATCCCAAGACTGCTCTGTTCTTTCTCTCGTTTATTCCGCAGTTCGTAAACCGCGCCGGCGGCCATGTCTTCCTCCAATTCGTGGCGCTGGGAACGATGTCGGTAGTCATGAACACGAGCGCAGATTTGATCGTGATCGCGCTGGCTGGGCCACTCGGAGAACGGATTCGTTCCTCAGCGACGTTCCGTCGCCGGCAGAGAATTATTACCGGCGCGATCATGATGGGGCTGGGGACTTATCTGGCAACCAGCGAGAGTAAGTAGCATGTCATCTGTAGTCGCCATGTCTACTGCCCCAAGATGCGGCTCCGTTCTTTTAAGCGCCTTCTGCTGTCTGGCTGGCCTGTGTTCGTCGATGGCGCAGGGTACCACGCCGATGCCAAAGATCCAGGGAGAGAACCTTGCAGCCCATACCGTGGTTTTGCCCGAGGCGGTCGCAGGTAAGATCGCTATTCTCATCTTCGGGTTTACCAAGGCTTCGAAAGTTCCGACCAGCGTTTGGGCGGACAAGGTTCAGTTAGATATTGGGTCGCGGCCGGACTTGGAGCTTTATCAACTGCCGGTGCTGGAAGATGTTCCGAGGCTCTTCCGGAGCATGGTGATTTCCGGGATCAAGAAAGGCGTGGCGGAGAACAAGCGGGATCATTTCGTGCCGATTCTGCAGGGCGAAGCAGAACTCAAGAAACTCGTCCGCTACAAGGAACCGGACGATGCGTACCTGGTTATCCTCGGCCGTGACGGGAATATCGTCCAACAACTCCACGGCGTACCTGACGACGCGAATTTCTCTCAAGTGAAGTCAGTAATCTACTCGTTGCTGAATCAGAAGTGAGTTCGCGCCGGGTGCGCTGCTATAGCGCCAAAATCTGGTGGTCGTGGCAGTCGGGCTGGATGGCGTCATACAGTTGCTGCAGGAATCCGTGCCCGTAGCGGGCCAGGAAGTAGACGCCGCCGACACCGCGCTCCTGCAGGCCCTTGTCGGGATAGAGCGCCTGACTCAGCGTCTCCGCATGGCGGGTCACGAGTTCGCTCTTGAGGGCCTCTGCGCGTGCGGCCTGGGTATATAGGCGTTCCAGTTGGTGTTCGATTTTCGAGCGCGCCGTATCCGCGGCGTCAATCAGGGTGCGGTCGAGTTTCTCCAATTTCTCTTTGACAGTGGAGAGGTGCGAGTCCAGCGATTTTCTGGCAGCGTCGAAGGCAGCTTGCAGTTCTTCCGGCAATCCGCGCTCCGCCAGTTGACGGCGCAGGGCTTCTGATCCAGCGAACACATCGGTCACGTTGATTCCATGTCGCTCGATCAGGCGCTGCATCTTCGGTTCCACGATGGTGGCTGAGAAGCGTGGAAGGATCGGAGTGATGCGGCCGAGCAGGGCTTCATACACCGCTCCAGCTTGCGCGAAATAAGCGGTCTCGGCAGCGCCCCCGGTGTAGGCCAGCGTTGGCAGTAGATAGTCCTCGACGATCGGGCGCAAGAGAACATTCGGGCTGAAAAGCTCGGGGTTCGAACTGATGCGGTCGAGAAGTTCGGCCTGCGAAAGCTTTTCTGCCCCTGCATCGGAGCCAATCACAAATTCTGGCGTGCCGCCGGCATCGCGGCGATGAATCGATGTGCGTGCCCCGTTCTGCAGCATAAAGAGGAGCACCGACGAAGCGGTGACCTTTACTTGTTGGTGATAGCCAGCGGCTTCGAGTGCTTCACCGCGTTTCAGCAGCATATTTGCGAGCTCACTAGAGCGCTCAACGGCAGAACGATAGATTGTCTGGGCGACGCGATCGAGTTCAGCGTCAGAGGCATCGAGCAGGATCACGCCCCACTCGGCAAACACTCGGGCGTAGAAGCGAGCGAATGCGGTGCCCAGAGTCTCGCCGGGGCGGTACGTCTCGCGCAAGAATTGTGCAGCCTCGGAATCGCCAAGCAACTTTGCGGCTTCTTCAACCACAGGTACGATTTCGTCGCCGAGGCGCACGGCATTGACAGGGGCTCCGGGAACATTGTGGCTCGTCGTGGTCAGCACTTGCAGAGTGCTGTCCGGCCCGGGGATCGAAACGTGGTTCACCTCGGCCAGATCGTGGTCATAAGTGGCGAGCCAGAAAACGGGAACAGCGTCGACTCCGGCGGAAGTGGCTTCTTCCGCGAGTTTGACTGCGGTCAGCGCTTTATAGACGGCGAACATGGGTCCGCCGAAAAGGCCAACCTGCTGCCCGGTGACGACGGCCGTGGCGCCTTTACGCAAGCGCTCGAGATTGGCGAGGGTCTTCGGGGATGCGTCCCATGATTTATTCTGGCGCTCAAGAATCGTGGTGACGCGCTCGCGGCGGGACGGATCGTACGAAATCTTGGCGGCTTCCTCTTTCAGCCACTCTGAGAAATGTGGAGGCCTCGGGTAGAAGGGCTGTACTTTAGGAGCAAATGAAAGGAAGTCGGTAAACAGCGGCGTGGTGTGAGGGATCTGGGAGAACGGGAGACAATGCGCCTTCACTAAGAGTTCTCCTGACAACATTGATGGATTGCCGTTCGCATGGCCGCTGGTTGGACGTGTGAGATCATTTCAGGTCAACACTGCTAATCGACGCTTTCCATTATCGAACACAACCCCGAGAACAAAGAAATCCCTCAAGACCCGCGCCTTAATTAGAGATGCCTGAAGAGGCCGCAAGATGCAAGATAATGATGAGAATCCGCACTGCGAAAGGAAAGCATGAACGCCGATCCGACGAACACGGGTCCACTGAATATTGTTTTGCCCCTCACGCTGGAAGGCTCCGTCGTTCGACTGGAACCGGTGCGCCGCGAGCATGCGGACCTGTTCTGGGAGGTGGCGAAGAATGATCTCGAAGACGTCTTCCGCTGGATTCCTTACTCCATGAAAACACCGGAGGATTTTCGGCGCCTGATCGACAAGGCATTTGAGGAACAAGAGCGTGGGGAATCGGTGGTGTTTGCCACCGTGGAAAAGGGTTCCGGCCGGGTCATCGGCAGCACGCGCTACATGAACATTGACCGCGTCAATCGCAGGGTCGAGATCGGGTCGACGTGGATCGCTCCGGACTGGCAACGCACGGGCGTGAATACCGAAGCAAAATACCTGATGCTGCGGCACGCGTTTGAAGTGTGGAAGTGCATGCGGGTGGAACTGAAGACCGATGCTCTGAACCAGAAATCCCGCAATGCGATTCTGCGCATCGGGGCCAAAGAAGAAGGCACGCTGCGCAGGCATCTGCTCACCTGGACCGGACGAGTTCGCGACACCGTTTACTTCAGCATTCTCGACCATGAGTGGCCCGAGGTGAAAGCAAGGCTGGAGGAGATGCGCACGCGAGAGTGAAGCAGGGGTTGTCGTGACGGGTTCCGTCTCTCGTTGTGGGAAGCCGTGTGAAACGCTATGATGCCTGCGATTCGTGTGTGGGCTTGCTCGCGCATGAATCTTGTCGAGGGACAACATCTGAGTTTGGCGGAGGATACTGATGGAGGGCGCACAGGCTATGTCGATGGTGATCGCCGTGATCGTTGGCATCTTCGTGCTTGGGACCATCCTGAGCGGATTTTTCCAGGTCCACACCGCGGAGGCCGTCGTGGTGCAGCGCATGGGCAAGTTCGAGCGCGTGGCCAGCGCGGGCATCAACTTCAAACTGCCGTGGCTGGACCAGATCGCAGGACGCATCGATCTGCGTGTGCAACAACTCGCGCTCGATGTGGAAACGAAAACCAAAGACAACGTGTTCGTGAAAATCCCCGTTTCGGTGCAGTATCACGTGATTCCCGACCATGTGTATGAGGCGTTCTACAAGCTCGCCAATCCGCGTCAACAGATATCGTCGTACGTGTTCAACGTAATCCTCGGCCACGTTCCCAAGATGAATCTGGACGACGCGTTTCTTCAGCAATCCGACATTGCGGTCGCAATCAAGCAGGGCCTCGACGACGTGATGAAGACCTACGGCTACGCGATCGATCAGGCGCTGGTCACCGACATTCAGCCGGACGACAAGGTGAAAGCTGCGATGAACGAGATCAATGCGGCGCAACGGGAGCAGGTTGCGGCAACCGCGCGCGGCGAGGCGGAAAAGATTCTGAAAGTGAAGCAGGCCGAGGCGGAAGCCGAGAGCAAGGCACTGCAGGGCCAAGGCATCGCCAACCAGCGCAAGGCGATCATCGAAGGACTGAAGGATTCGGTGGAAGCGTTCTCCAAGGCGGTGGAAGGATCAACACCGAAAGATGTGATGATGCTGGTTCTGGTCACGCAGTATCTCGACACGATGAAGGAAATCGGAAGCAATGACCGAAGCAACACAATACTGATGTCCCATTCCCCGGGCGCAGTCAGCGACCTGTACCGCCAGATGCAAGACGCCGTGCTGATCGGCCAGAAGATGGCGAATCCGGGGCCGTGATCGGGTGTCATTTCTATTTCGACGGGTGCCCCATTCAAGCCCGATTTTGGCTTGAGTGGGGATTTCCGAGTGGCCCCATTCAAGCCCGATTTTGGCTTGAGTGGTTCGCCGGCTCTCGTCGACAGATCGGGAAGGGCACGAGTTCCACTCGTGCCGTGAGGCAGCCGAAACGGATGCGGCTTTCAGCCGCTGAGGTTACCCGTTTCTGTCCGACGAAGGAAAGTAACAAAATGACTCTGCCCGCTGTGCTGAAAACGCGTGAGTCCCCAAGGCATGAGGACAACCTAGCTTGTCAGCCCGGACCGTGTCTGTGACATCTGAACATCCCCACTCAAGCCAAAGGAAGGCTTAAGTGGGCCAGCCGGGGTTTCTGGTATCGTATTCGCGACGCCATGGCAGGAAAGAGCAAACCCGGTGCCATCCACCTCCGAATCATTGAGGTAATGAAGAGATTTCCGGATGGAATCTCGGGAGGCCAAATACGCCAAGAACTGGAGAAGGAAGGCTTGGAGTCAGGTGATCAGACCCATCTAGACAGGCGAAAAAGAGATCTCAGGAAATGGTTCATTATTACGAAAGGTATCGCCACCTCCGTTGTCAACGGAAAGAATCGAAGAGTCACCCTATACAAGTTCAGCGGCTACAGAGGTGAGATCGTTGACGAGGGTCAGATCAATCAAAAGGTATGGGCTGAGGTCATTCGTAGTGCTCGTGGACGCTGCCAGATGTGCGGCAGATCCATCGAAAAGCACGGGATAGCCCTCGTCGTAGATCACAAGAAACCGAGAGAATGGGGCGGGACGAACGATCTTGACAACCTCTGGGCTATTTGCGAAGGCTGCAACTCCAGACTGGCAATACCCATCAGGATGTCGGAACTTTCTCTAGAAGCGTCTTGATCTCTGTCTCTGCGAACACCTGACAATCCGCATAAAGCTTTGCCAGCAACTGGGGAAGGGCTCGTGCCGTGTTTTGAGATGCGCGTTCAAGTTCGGGGAATGATCGACGGAAGGAACGGAGCCTTTCCAGGTTCTCCGAGAGGCGAGCCTTTCGCTCCGCCTCATCCGGCCAGACATCCTGCCAGTAGCTGCATGTGAGGCAGGAGCCGCAACTCGTTCCATCGTGGGATAGAAAGGCCTCCCATCCCAACAGCCCACCCGGTAGGACCCCGCGCGAATCGTCCCTTCGCTTCTCGCCATTACACCGTCTACAGGCAACCAACACATTTCCCGGGACGTGGAGACCCGCCCGATAGCGATTCATACCGTCGAGGTGCTCTATAACAGAGACCGTGCTCGCGAGGTCGCACACGCAATAAGGGCACCTGTTCCCGAAGCGATCGCGTACCAATTTCTCGTACTCTTCGCCATCAACCCTGATGGGCCAGGCCTGGCTGACTCTGCGGCTGAGCTCGTGAAGGAACATGCTGACGAGTTTGTTCGCCACATCGGACTTAGCTCGTCGCGTCGCAGATCTTAATTGAGAACAGGGATCTCTCAACTCTGCCCGTCCCCAAGAAGCCACCCAACTTCGGCTCGCAACGCCCGCGCAATCGCTTTGAGCTCGTAGTCGAGGACGCGACGCTGCCCGTTCTCAATCTTGGCGACGGCAGCACGGTCGAGCTGAATCCCCAGCCGAGCAAGCCTGCCCGACAGTTCGTTCTGCGTCAGCCGCGGGCTCTGCGCCTTACGCGCTTGCGCTATACGCCCGCCAGTGATGTTTTTTCGCGGGGGCTTCCTTTTCACAATGAGAGCGTACGCGTGGAATGCCAGGAAAATGTTCTAGAATAGAACACCATAGCGAAGCTCGGATCGAACAAGGCGGTTCGACCCTGCTAGGCAGATAGGGGCGGACGGCGCGAGCGAGGGGGCGACCGATGAGCAACGGTGCTGTCGTACGTTACATCAGAATAGAGATAGGTCAAGCAAATAGGCGTTCGCGAGAAACAGATTCACCACCCTCCAACTCTGACCTAGCACTTTGGGGCACGCTTGCCGTCGCGCAGATTAGCAGCAGCGCTGCATCAGGGCAGGGCTCCGCGACCGACGTCGAGCTAGTTTTGAGTGACCTCCTTGCTGACCTCATGCATTGGTGCGACGTTCGAAGCACCGCGCAAGGTCGGCAGCAAGCGATTTCATTCGAATCCGCTCTCGAAAAGGCACGCGCCTACTATAGGGAGGAATGCAACGGTGAGACGCCGCAGACTGCCACTTCTCGGGGGCGGCGGCGCCGATCTTAGGCGTGAGGGCCGATCTCAAGAAGGCCAACGTGGCCAATCCCTGCCTGCTCGAGACCTATCGCTTGGCACCAGCTCCCGCACACAACTCCAGAGTGACAAGTTCACTTCTGCGCCTCAACTTTCGGTTGCCCCGCTCCGTCATCCAGGGGTTCTCGGGCTCGATCTGCAATCCACTCAAGAAAGGAAATTGATATGTGTCCCGACGTTTCATGTGCTGGAATTCTAGCAAAGCGTCGGGCAGAATCTCGTTAAAATCCTCTAATCGCCTAAACGAATGGCTGTGCCGGGCGGAACTAAGCCTGAACACTCCTACTGACTAATTTGCATCACACCCCAGAGAAAACCCCACAGCAGCGCACACATAATTCATTCGCGTGGAACTAAGCTGGGCCACACGTTTCCCCAGGCGTTGCTGCTAAACCGTAACTGCATCGTGCAGGTTCACCGCGCACGGAAACTTCATGCCGTCCTCCTCATTCAGAACGACTTCGGACGGCACGCCGCGAATCGTGGAAGTGACTGGTACGACCGTGACAGTGAACAAATACGTGGCTGGCCCATTCAAGCCGTCTCTTGGCTTGAGTGGGGAAATTCGCCTCTGCATCAGGTCCCTCGATCCTCTCGTCGATGATGCCGGGACCCCGATCCTTATTTTTCCACAGACCAAGTCTGTGACATCCAACCTTGCCATCCACAATTCAAATCTGCAATTATCACCCAGACCGTGACGGTTCGCCCCTGCGCAAATCGTCACGTTCTAAGTCCTTTGCTTCACGGATTTTAGTATCTAAGTTATTTGAAATACGTATCTTGCGGGGAATTTCCCGCTAACCCCAGGACTCTAAAGATTCGAGGGGGGAGGGGGATACCCCAAGCGGCCTCACCCGGAACCCGCGGGAGGCTTCCCACATCTAATGAATTGACTTCCCTACTCGGGCAACCTAGTCTGGAAGTGGTTCTTTTGCAAGGCCAGCCCACCAGTGGGGGCGTCACGGCTTCGACGGAGATGCTTGCGGCCAAGAGGCATGCCGGGGTCCACACACCCGTAATCGTGGGCAAAATGATAATTGCCAATCAACAGATGGCATACGCAGCCTAACTAGTTTAGGCAGCCGTCCGAGGAGGCTTCGCCCGTGGGCCTCCGAAGGACGTCACACAGCGGGCTGCTCTTCTCGTCTACGTCTGGGGCGGGAGGCTAAGATCACAGGCTAGCGGAACGCGTTTCTTGTCGGTTCTGAGCGCGGGCCGCGAACGTCCCAGGGTAATGCCTGGGGCATGAACACGACTAAGCATGTAGTTCTCTTGACCAGTAACATTTTCGGACGCGGGTTCGACTCCCGCCGCCTCCACCACTTATTCTAAAGCACTTAACGACAATGTGTGCGGGTTTTGGCAGGATGTGATACAGTCCAGCCATGCTCAACGTCTCGGTTTACAACCGTCACCGCCGTCTTGCGCCCATCGCAAGGAACGATTCTGGAAGCGTTGCGACTGTCCCAAGTGGATCACGTGGCACCGGGACGGCAAAGAGTACCGGATCAGCGCTCGACACGCTCGAATGGAACGTCGCGGCAGCAGAAGGCGCTCAAGATCGAGATGGCCTACGGGAGTCTCCTCGACTCGACTCCCACACCCAGCCGCAGACTATCCAGAGAGGCTGTGAAGCTGTTCCTCGCTGACAAGGAGGCGCAGCACCTACGCGACTCGACGATCTCCAAACTGCGCGTGATCTTCGAGAATCAGATGCTCGACGTGGTTCGCCGGGATCGATATTCACCTGCTGCGCGATCTGACTCTGCCCAACCTGCAAGCGTGGCGATTATGTGGAGCGATGGCCCACTGGCGTCGAGGAAGAAGCAGGAGCGTGTCGTGGGTTTCTTCCACTTCTGCCAGCGCAACAAGTGGATAGACGAGTACCCGGCGCTGGGCCTGTCGAATAAGGCAGACATCCGGCCAGCAGAGTACTTCCCACCGGAGGAGTTCTCCCAGATCGTGCAGGTGAGCCACGTTATGGAAGCACTGAAATCGAGCGCATACGGCTGCGGCCCTTGTGTTGCTGCTACGATGGACTGGATTGGCGATCAGGGATGCTGTCACTTTGGAGCGATCAAGGCAGGGAGATGACGACAGGCTGATCCTTCGTCGCGCGAAGACTGGCGTCGCTGTCGTATTGCCGCTAAAGCCACAGGTCGCCGGATTTGCGCTGTATTCGCAGAGAAGCGCCCTAACCAGAGATACTTCTTCTGGAGTGGCAACGGGGCCGAAGAGTGCGGTCGCCGATTGGCAGCGGGCATTGCGGAGGTTGTTGACGCCGCGAGATCGCGCACCGCAGACCGGCGACGAAGCAAGCGGTGCCACGCACATATGTTCCGCCACACGTTCTCGATTGAGATGCTGCTTGCTGGAGTGCCGATGGAGGACGTGGCGCGACTGCTGGTCACAGTTCGGTCAAGACGACAGAGAAGTACTACGCTTGTTGGGTGAAGGCACGGGCTGATCGCTTGGAGCGCGTCATGGAGAAG
>CAWHSR010000053.1:0-210422 GCA_963832015.1 uncultured Acidobacteriaceae bacterium | reverse complement strand
GCCAATCAAAGGGACGATATAGAGTGGGTATCCGAGCTGCTGGTTGACGATCCTCCGTTCGACCGGATCGTGAATTAGATACAACCTTCCGAAGTACATCCACATGAAGGCGACAAGGATGGTTGTTACCATTCCTGCTATTTGAGTTGCTCGACCTGCCCGCCCGGATTTATCTATTGTTTGTTCAGTTTTCATAGTAAAAAGAATCCTCTTCTTGCAGTCCCAATGGGATGGCCCTTTCGCCTGCGCGGAACCGGACGGTCAGCCGTCCGGTCCGCCCGTCGCGCCCAAACAAAAACTTTCATGTTTGGGCTCAATTCGTCTCGATGAGAGAGGTGTTTGATGCTCGCGGAGGCCTTGCTATGTGGTCGTCACTGTCACGGCCTGACGCACATACCGGCTGCTTTCCAGTTGCTGCACCATGAAGGCTGCCAGATCGGCGCGCCCGATCTTGTGCGCCTTCTCGCCGCCCTCCGTGCTCAGCACCCTGGCAACGCCGGTCTTCTCGCCGTCGGTCAACATCGGCGGCCGCACGAGTGTCCAGTCCAAGTTGCTGCCTTCGATCTCGGCCTCCATGCCCGCCTTGTCTACCAGCAGACCGCGCAGAAACGTCCTCATGAGCAGGTGCTCGTTGAAAAATCCGGCGTTCTTGACGCTCTCGCCCGCACCAACCACCGAAATCTTCAGCAATCGCCGCACACCATTGCGCCGCATCGCGTCAACAATATTGTGTGCCGCGCTCGTTTCCATCGTCGTCACTTTCCACGGCGTCTTGCCGCCCAGCGCGTCGATCACCGCGTCCTGTCCGGCGACCGCAACGTCGACCGCGGCCGCGTCCAGCACGTCGCCCGCAACAACTCTGACATTCGCCTTCTTGTACTGCGCGGCACCGCGCACGAAAGCCGTCACCTTATGCCCGGCCGCCAGCGCCTCATTTACCAGCGCTTCTCCGCTCTTGCCCGCTGCTCCAATCACTAGAACTTTCATCGCATTCTCCTTTGCCTCGAATTTGGCCGCCTATCCAAATGAGCGACCTGACTATTAGAGGCTTCTGAAAACCATTGGTTGCAAAATAATCAGTGGTTACAGAACCAATGGTTAGAAATTAACAATCGGTCGCAATAATCGTCAAAAGGGGCTAAGCTATTAAAGTGACATCCGAATCACCAAGTCGCCGGGTAGAGCGTAAAGAAAGGTTGCGGCGCGAAATCCTTGCGGCTGCCAGCAAAATGTTTGCCGATCGGGGCTACGAAGCCGTGACGCTTCGCGCGATCGCTAAAGAGATCGGCTATACGCACGCCGTGATTTATCAGCATTTCCCCGACAAATGGCATATTCTTGCCGAGCTGAGCAGCGAGACGATCGGGCAGTTGATTCAGAACTTCGACGCGATTGCCGCTAAGCACCCTAAACCGAAAGAGCGTCTTTTTGCGACTTCACGTGGCTTGATTCAGTTCTGCACTGCCCATCCACAGCAGTTCCGCAACGTCTTCTTCGGGCCGGAGAACCGCAACGGCATCCGCGCTGGACAATATATCAACGATATTGGGACGCCTTTGTTCCAACGTTTCGTACATCTCTTTTTCGATGTTGCCAAGGATGAAGGATTGCCAAGTAGGGATGACATAGTGGTAGCCCACACCTGGTGGTACACGATCCTTGGCCTCGCGACACTGATGGTCATCCAAGGGGTTGTGCCTGACTTGCCTGACCAGACTCTCCTGGTGGAGCAAACGATCGCCACGCTTTGGGCGGGCGTTAAGGCTGTTCCGCGATTGCCAAAGAGCGCAATCATCAAGCGATCCGGCCGAACCCGTGCCTCAAAGCAATAGCAATAACAGCTCTATCTACTTAGGAGTCGTTGGAGGTACGCCCGTGGCGTACCAGGGTGTCAACCGTTTTTCCAATGCCGTAGCCCTTCTGGTGTCCGGGAGAGTTCTCGCTTTACGCCAAATCGCCGATGCGCTCATCGAAACCGATTTGTAACGGGAAGTCGGCTAGTGTTTACCGATGGAGAGAGGCGGCGATAGCGATTGCTTCTTCTGCCTGAGTCAAGACGGAGCGGATGCAACACTTGATTGCGGCGACTTCGACGCCGGCCAGAAGTCGCGTTCCGGGAGGTTGGGAATTACATTGGCTGGGTGCCGACTGCGGGCGAGTCATGGCCGACTCGTGACCGAGTTGCAGGGAGCACGCTTGGGCAGGCGCAGCCGACGCACGCTCCCGCCGACTCTTCATAGCAGAGAACCGCTCGTCTACTGCGCCGGTTGGTTGCTTGCTGTCGGTTGGTTCAGTTCCTGCTGCAACTGCAATAACTGGCGCAGTTGCTCAACATTGGCGGAGTTGGATGTAGGGACGCCCCGCCCACTTGGTTGCAGGGAACCCTGATTAGTCTTGGGTGTCTGCTCGAGGACCACGTAGATCGGAGTATCCGCCGAAATCGTCACCACGATGTGCTGGGTGATCGCTAATCGGGAAACCTCCTCATCTCCAGCCTCGCCGACATTGTTGCTGACGCGCTCCCGCATTAGGTCCGACTCGCTTAGCGGCTGGTTCAGACTGCCTTGTCCCACCAACATCGCCCCGGCTTGCCCGATTCCTGACAGCGATCTGACTAGGACGTTCTTTCCCGTGTTCTTCCCCTCAACTTTTCCTTTGAGCGGCCGCAAGTCTAAATCCGTGGCGGCGGCCTCGATGGGAACGACTGCACCATCCGGCATCAGCAGAGAATCGAACTGGATGTCAACGTAACCTGAACGATCTCCGTTACGGATGTGGCCAACCGCTTTTGCTCCCGCAGGGACAACAATCTCTCCGTCCCGCTCATAGTTGTACTCGATCACAGCCAGGACAGGTGTTCGCACTGCCGTACTAGCCGCTGATTCCAGACGGGCACGCAATCGCGTACCCGTGGCCAGACCCAATCCCAGTTCCGGCGCTGAATTATTGATGTCCCGGGCCTGAGTGCTGGCTGAGTTGGCAGAGACGTTTCGCACGTAGATCAACGAAGCCTTCTCCATGGCCTCGCGCTCTGCTTTACCCAAGTCTGGAGCCTCGGCACCGCCGGTACCCGAGCCTGCCTGATAGGGTGGCGCTTGCCATGCCTGCTGCTCTCCGAAAGGCGGTATCGATCCCAAAGTTCCCGCCGCGCCCGCCCCCGGCGCCCTCGCTGCCGACTTGGTTGCAGTTCGCTGTAGATCTCGTTCGTTGAGGAAGCCTTCGTGAGATTCCTTTGTGACGGGCCGGCCAGAATCGGTGACCGGAAACAGGCTCTTGTCGTTGCTTGCGTTGCCGTTCTCCAAAGCCAAGTCATCAGTAGCAGTGGTACCACGACTCTTCACTTTCTGCGGCGCGCCTCGATGGGGCATAGATGTAGCAACGAAGATCAGCAGGGCGATGACGATCGCTCCGGCTCCAATGATTACGAACCGGTTCTGTTGGATCTGCTGCTTGGCTCTCTGTTTTGCTCTTGTCGCGACCTCCGGCAGTGGGATGGACGCAGGCGCAGGGGGGAGTAGCACGTCGTTGAGGGCTTCATCTCCTGCTGGTTCCTGAATCGCTCCGGCGTTGCCGTTGTCGCTGTGCCCGTTGGGACGAGTCACTTTGCACCTCCCGAGACCGGAGCCACAAACGCAATCGGTGCCAGCACAGGACGATCGACTTCTTCTGCCTGGGCCACCGCAAGCAGGAGCCTTTCGCTGGACTCCTTGAAAGTGGGGCGATCGAACACAACGATGCCATCGGCTCTAGCCCCAGGCGCGAGCCTGCGCGAGGTGATCCAATAATCTTTGATCGCCACAGGCTCAGCCTTAATCGCTTTTCGATGCTTGCCTTTTGATGTCCCCGCAAGCTGTATTTGCGGCGGCAGTACTTCAATGGTCCGTGCAGAAGAGTTCAGAACGGCGAACGGCACGGCCATCTGTTGCTCCTTCTCTAGCGCCTGCCCTACCGCGACCTGCAGTTGCTTTCCTTCCCAGTGTGGATTCTCAATCCGTTCCGCCCTGAGCAAATCCTGCTTTCGGGCTGCCGATCTTTTCTTGGGGAGTACTGGCTGGATGACTCTCTGTAGCAACGTTCTTTGTTTCCCCGACCACAAAGATGGGATGAGTCGACGCAATTAGAAAGCTGCGGGGGCGCTCACAGTAGAGGACGTAGTCCACGGGTTCGCTGCGGTCTGCCTTGCCTTGGCTCACCAGGCTCAGTGAGATCTCATGGCCCCCTCTGGTCGTGATCAGGGCGTTGGTTTCCGCAGGTTTCGCGCTGGTTGCTTTGAAAAACACCAACTGCGGCTCAGCATCGGAGTGTTCAGCCTTAAAGGATCCCGGATCCCCAAGCACGACCGAACTGACCTCTTCTAGCACTCGCACCGAACTGACATATCCAGGCCGGAGATGCAAGACCACAACCTGTTCCGGGTCGACATTCAAGTTCACGATTCGCGCCTGCGGAAGCTCAGTTTGCGCAAAAGTGATGTGCTGGCAGCAGGAGCCCGATCGTTATCAGATGCACCAAACTCAAACAAATTTTCATCTCACATCTCTTTCCGAACTGGTGTTCGTAGTTCTTGGATTAATTCTTGTTTCGCGAAGGTAAGCTGTTCTGATCCTTGCTACATAGGTGACTACATCGGGATTCCGATAGGCGAGGGTTCGTCTGCCAATTACGTCTTCGCCGGCATAATAAGCGGCAACCACAAGCCTCAGATCGTCGTGAAACAGTCGCATCAGCCACGCGAGGTAGCGCACGCCTCCGGAAATGTTCTGTTCGAGATTGCAGCGGTCTCTTACTCCCAGCCGCGTGGCCGTCACAGGCATCAACTGCATCAGCCCTACCGCGCCTTTAGGTGAGACCGCGCATGGTTGCCAGTTCGACTCGCGTTCGACAATGGCACGCACCAACGCGACGGGCACCTTGTAATGTTGCGCGTAGGCTGCGACGTAGTACTCGGCTTCAATCCGTTCCTGTGGTTTGGGCGTTTGCGCCCAGCAAATCGAAATTGCTGAAAGCACTTGCGCGAAGATGAGTGCCGTCCTCATGCCGCTATCCCTCGCAGAGCCTCGGCGCTGTACTGCTGAGCGTCAAAGATCAAACTGGCAAACCCATCCCGCAAGAGCAGCTTGCGTCGATCCGCCTCGGTTTTAGCCAGCAAAGGCAGGAGAATGTCTCTCATCTCCGGCGTAATTTGTTCACTTCCCAGAACTTTGAGTGCCTGCGCGAGATCCAGAATTTCCGAGACCGAGGGCGGTTTCTCCATGCTCCAGCCACGCAAAGCCTTGGCGAGTCCCGCCATACCGGCATGGAATTCGTGCGTGGAATCAGGCGTTCTCAGCGCCACAATCTCTGCTTCTCGCTCCGCGGTGGGGTGTTCAACACGAAGATAGAAACTGCGCCGGCGCAGTGGATCGCCGATGCGCCTCTCTTCGTTCGATGTCAACACAACGAAGGGAATGCTCCTGGCTTTGATGGTGCCCAGCTTCGGAATGCTCAACTGCCACACGCTGAGCAATTCGAGCAACAAGGCCTCAAACGCGTGGTCTACCTTGTCCAGTTCGTCGATCAGCAGGACACAAGGCCTTTCGTACTGCAACGCGCGCAGAAGTGGGCCTGCGCCGAAGAAGTGCAAGCTGTGCAACTCCGTCCGCAGGGATTCCCAATCAACGCTGACAGACTTGGCTTTGAGTTCAACGCAAAGCCTTTGAAGAGGCTCATCGAACTTGCCGATGGCTTTCTCTTCGTTGATGCCCTCATAGCACTGCAGACGTTCGACTATGGTGTCGGCTGCATCCGCAACCGCATATGCCAATTGAGTCTTTCCACTACCGGCAGGGCCCTCCAGTAGCAACGGCTTTTGGAGTCTCGCCGCCAGATACACCGTAGTCGTAGCGACCGAATCGGCGATATAGCCTGCAGCGTGAAGCCTTTCGGCGAGTTCTTCGAGAGATGAAAACACTGCTGCTCCGTTCTGTCCGACCTCAATTCCGGTCCTGAACGTGAACAAGCTAAGCCCGAATGAAATTTCGGTCAAATCGGCGTGGTTCCTCGCCTGAGGAAAGCTGCTGCAGCCCTTATGCAAGTTTTGACTGAATTCTCGATTTGCTCTACAAGCGGTGCATATGGAGGTCCGTTGTGACAGCGAAAACCGGAAGCAACGAGAAGCGATTCTTGGGCACAAAGGCGGCAGCCGAATATTCAGGCATTCCAGCCAGCACGCTGCGCGTATGGAGATCCCAAGGTGGAGGACCGAGATTCTACAAACCCCGTGGACGCGCGCTGTATGATATAGCCGATCTGGATGAGTTCATCCGATCTAGCGTCCGTGTTTCCTCTGTGCGCGCAAGCAGGGAGGAACGGAATGTCTATCTACCCACGGGGTGATGTCTGGTACTACCTCTTCTATATCAATGGAAGGCGTTACCGCGGCAGCACCAAAACCAAGAACCAGAAGCAAGCAGAGCGAGTCGAGGCTAGAAAACGGGTTGCGGCAGAGGCAGGAGAGTCGTTGCGGCCCAAACGAGTACCGCTGGTGCGCGAGTTCGGTAAGCAATTCGTTGAGTGGCTCGACAAAACGACGCTCGCCGAGAACACAAAGGCTGATTACAAAAACGGCCGGCGTTTGATCCTGAAGACCCCGTTGTCCGGGATGCGAATGGATCAAATCACGGCCGATGACGTTGAGACCACAAAATTTCACGAATCGCCCCACAGCCGGAACTGTGCCATTCGGACGCTGCGCCGTATGTTGGGTAAAGCCCGTGATTGGAAGGTGCTTCGTGAAGTGCCAAGGATCAAGACGGTCAAAGTCTTCCCCAGGGACCGAATGGTCACTGTCGAGGATGAGAAACGACTCTTGGCAGCATGCAAACGCCCGTTGAAAGATGTGCTGACCATCATGCTGGACTCTGGACTGAGAAACGGGGAAGTCGTCAGGATGCGCTGGGAAACGATCAACTGGGAAGGCGCCTTCTATTTCAACCCTCCAAATTAGCGGGTTAACTACTGGCCGAATCCGAGGGTGTCGTCGCGGGTAAAAAGACTGAGTCGCCTGATAGGCTGGATTGGGTTCCGACGAAGAACCAATTCAACAACAGGAGACTCAGTCCCATGAAAGTATGCAGTATTTTCTCGCAGATATTGAAGCTATTTTCGCGCGGGGGGTTCGAGCTGGCGGTCAAGAAGCATAAAGCCGAACGGCACGCGCGGGGTTTCACGAGTTGGGGACAGTTCATGGCGATGTTGTTTTGCCAGGTGGGAAGGGCGCATTCCTTGCGCGAGATATGTGGAGGGCTCGCGTGTTGTGAAGGCCACTTGAAGCATTTGGGAGTGCCGGTGGCGCCTAAGAGGTCGACCTTGGCCTACGCCAATGAGCATCGGCCATGGGAGCTTTACCAGACGGTGTTCGAGCAGACACTGCTCAAGTGCCAGGAACTGGTGCGCAGCCAAGGCGGGCGGAAGAAGTTCCGCTTCAAGAACAAGCTGATGAGCCTGGATGGCAGCATCATCGACCTGTCGGTGAGCATGTTCGACTGGGCAAAATTTCGGCGGACGAAAGGTGCGATCAAGCTGCACCTGTTGCTGGACCATGATGGCTACCTGCCGTCGTTCGCGGTGGTGACCGAGGGCAAGACCAGCGAGATCAAGGTGGCGCGCACGCTGCGGTTCGCGCCGGGCACAATCCTGGCCATCGACCGTGGCTACGTCGATTACCAGTGGTTTCGGGAACTGACGCAGGAGGAAGTGTACTTCGTGACGCGGATGAAGGAGAAGGCGGTCTACGAGGTGCAGGAGGAAATGCAAGTTCCGCAAAACAGCAATGTGGTGCGCGATGAGATCATCAGCTTTCCTCGACTGGCACAGGAGGGGGAGGAGCCGGTGCTATTCCGGCGGGTAGAGATTTGGGACAAGGAGAAAGAGGAGACCATCGTATTCCTCTCGAACCTGTTGGCCTTCGGCGCGACGACCATTGCGGCCATTTACAAGGACCGTTGGGAAGTAGAATTGTTTTTCAAGGCGCTCAAGCAGTTGTGCAAAATCAAGACCTTTGTCGGCACCAGCGCCAATGCGGTCAAGACCCAGGTCTGGACGGCGTTGATCGCAATGCTGGTGTTGAAGTACCTGCAGTTGAAATCGTCGTTCTCCTGGTCATTATCGACGCTGGCAGCTCTGCTGCGGCAGCAACTGTTCTTCTATCGCGATCTGTGGGTGTGGTTGGATGATCCTTTTCAATCCCCGCCGGCTCTGGCCGGAGTGCATGACGATGCGCACCAATTGGGAATCACGTGGTAGGTCCCAGTTGGACAGCAGACAACCGATTACAACAAGTAACCTTGATTTCAAGGGGTATATGACTCACTAACTCGGACAGCAGGATAACGAAATGGCGAAAAGCACTTACAGGGGCAAGACACGCAAAGCTCGTCGTCCCGTGCCATTGAGCGAGCGCGTTCTTACCCTGCTCAGAGACGTCCAGCACGAACAGTCACGTCGACGAGAAGGTTGGGTCTTTCCTTCTAAGAAGTCTCGCTCGGGCCACATCGGACTGAGCGGACTAGAGCACATGTTCAGAAGCGTTGCTCGTAAGCTCGAAATTCCGGATGCCCTGAAACTGTACTGCGCGCGGCACACGTTCGGCACAGTCGCCATGGCAGAGACCAAAAATCCGGGACTGGTGAAGGAAGTCATGGGGCATGAGAGTCTCACGACGACGATGGGCTATCTGCACCCGGAAACGGCGCAGATCAAAGTCGTCATCGATCGCTTGAATCAGCAGAAGTATGTGACGTAGCAACAGCCACAAAAACAGCCACACTACCAAGAGAGTACCGAAGGGAATGGATGGCGGGTCGATGCAAGTGCTTGAAAAGATGGTGAGCGCGGTAGGAATCGAACCTACAACCTACTGATTAAGAGTCAGTTGCTCTGCCAATTGAGCTACGCGCCCACGGTGGGGAATTTGGCTGGTAGGACGAACAAAAATTATAGCATCCACTCGGGCTTTCTGACGGCGACAGTTCGGCGAACATCCCAGCCAATTCTTCGGAACGAAAGACACGGCAACGGAATTGGCAATTCTCCGCCGAGCCAATCTTCGCAGAATTGACCGCGCCGGAAAATGCAGAGGCGTGAGGGTTCTAAACGCCGGCCCGCGGCGCTTGCGCGCCGCGTGCGCACTCGTCTACAACTCAGGAACGCTGGCGGACTTCTGCGGCCAGGCCGCTTGCGTCGCTTGCTGCCGGACGGCGCGGCGGCAACTGCTCGGCTCCGACCGGCGGACGGTGTTCGACGGTGCCGATCACCGGCGCTTCATCCATGCCGTCGGCGTAAGCCATCGACGCAAAACGCTGCTCGCTGCACATGCGATCGATCATGCGTTGCTGCCGCCCGTTAAGAACGGCGTGAGGAAGAATCGGAAAATTGCGGAACATCCACAGCAGATACACTCGCTGCAGGAATGAAGGCATTACATACCGCGGACCGATGGGTGTTTGCACTTGCACCACACCAGCCGCCAGTTTTTCAATGAACATACTGGGCCCACCTGGGAACCTGAAATTGGCCAGAGCAATTCTCGGGCCGCCATTATTGCACCGCAACTCATGCAATGGGAAGCCCTTTCTTATTAGATTTACGAATATATTAATCGAACCTCAAGATTGGCTTCCACACGGTAGGGCACTTTCCGGAAATTCTGCTGCGGCTTCTTCCGCAAATGGTCTCCAAATTCCACAGCTAGACAGCGGCTTCGGGGAGGATGTCCATACGGCGGATCTTGGCCGCCACGCCAAACTCTGGACCCTCTTCCTCGACTCGGACGATCGTCGCCTGGCAGCACACCCAGCACTTCTCGCCGGAGGTGAGTTCGGGAGGAAGGATCAGGACCAACTCGACGTCAGTTCCCTTTTCCATGCGGGACTTGGTGTAGAGGAAGATTCCGTTGGCGCTGACGTCGCGGGTCTGGGCGGTATGATCCGCACCATGAGAATTACGCACACGCGTGGGAACGCGAGTAGCGATGCGGGTTCCGGCGCGGCGTTCGCTGTCAGCTTTCATGTGGGCGAAGTGCCCACCTACTGTACACCAAGGGCTGGAATTTGGGCGAGGAGTTCCGGGCCCCGCGGGGAGCCCGGATTCCAAATCGGGATTAGCTGGTAGGCCGCTTGGAGCGGGCTGCTGGAACCACCAAGGCCTGCTCCATTGTGGGCACGTTGGTGCCGCGGAGCTTTACTTCCATCTCGTGCACCTTGTCGGGCTGGTAGGTCTGATAGTAGGCCTGCACCAGCAATTCCATAGTGAACGGGTTGTCCTGATCTTCTTCCAAGTGCGCGATGGCCTCTTCATACTTCTTCTGGTCGATCAGCAGAGTTCCCGCTGCGCCGTGGTACGAGCTCTGGATCACTCGGTTGCGGCTGCCTGTGGCCAGAGTTTCGAGGTGGTGCAGGGACTGATCGGCCAGCGCCTGGTTGCCGGCGCGGGCGGCACGCACGGTGCGAATGCGCAGGATGCGCGATAGTTCCTCGTCGCGGTCCCCGGCGGAAATGGTGGCGCGGTGGCTGAGCGATTCCTCGGCCAGTTTCAGGTGCTTGATGGCAACGTTGTCGTCGGCCTGGTATTCGGCCATTTGGCGGAGTGCCTGCGCCTCTTGCAGGTCTTGCTCCTTGGCGTGGGCGTTTTCGGCAACTTCCAGCAGGTCCTTGTCGGCTTCGGCATAGTTGCCTTCACGGACATAGGTCATCGCCCTCTGTATGCCGTAGGTGAGGCGGTCAGCTTCAGTATGGGCGTAGCGGATGGCCTTGTCGTATTCCACGCGGGCCTGCTCTTCATTGCCCATCAGCGCGTAAGTGTCGCCGAGGCCGAGCTGCGAACTCACGAAGTCGGGATCCATCTTGAGGGCCGCGCGATAGTGCGTGAGCGCGCCTTCAAAGTTGCCCGCCATGCGCAGCAATTCTCCATACGAATCCTGCGGGTTGGGCTCTTTGGGAAGCAGAAGCGTGTAGCGATCCATGGCAGCGAACGCCTTCGCAAACTGCCGATTGCGAGCTTCCACGTAGGCGAGATCGTTCAGCGCGGCGGGAAAGTTTTTGTCGATCGCCAACGCCTTCTCCATCATGCGCTGCGCCTGATCGTTGCCGTTTTCTCCCATCAGCCAGTTGCCCGCGAGATAAAGCAGATGCTTGTCGTGGGGATACATCTCGAGCATGTCGTTCATGGCGGTAATGCCGCCGAGGAAGTCACCTTCTTGTACTTTCGCGATCCACGCAACCATCAGTTGTTCGCCGGGTGTCAGCTTGGGCGCAAGGGCTTTGGCTTTGGCGCGGGCCTCGCTAACTTCCTGGGGGTTGCCGCTATTGAAAGCGATCCAAGCCCAGGCGACCGCGAGGTTGGGATCTTCTTTCACAGCCGCACGCCAGTCTTCGTTGCAGCGTTCCAGATAGAGATTCTCGTAGTCCTGCATTCCCTTTTCGTAAAGCTCGCGGGCCTTGGGGGACGACGTCGTAACCGGGAGCGTGCTGGATTGACTCTTGACGTGGTGCGCAAACAGAGGCGCGGCGAGACCGAGAGAGAGAACGATAACGGCATACGTCTTCATGGAACTAGAGCGACGCATCGAAGGATCTCCGGAACAGAGCTTTAGTGGGGAGGATTACGAAATGAGGGTAACATCGGCGTAATCGGGGGACGAGGTGACGAAAGGCGTGGGACGGGAGGGGTCAGCTTTCAGAGTTTCAAAGTTTCAAGGTTTCGAGGTTGCAAGCTTCGAGATTCCGGTGGCCGTTTGCCCTTGAGATTTTGAGGAACGATTTCCCATCCCAACTGGCAAACCATTGCAAATAATACACTTAACTAACATATCTTGATCGAATGCCAGAAGCGGCTGTGGTTTCCTCCCCCGCAAGAAAAGAGGCCCTTGCCGAAGCAGGGGCTGATTTAAAAGGCGTGCGTTGGTTAGAAGGTGATCTTCGCGGCGAACTGCACGCCACGAGGACCGCCTCCACCGAGGAACGGGTTGCCGATTCCTACGTCGCCCGTCGCCTGAAGAGCATAGTAGCCGGTTTGCCGGCCCGTGGCCGCGTCGGGTGCTCCAGCGTCGCCAATGAAATTCGGCAGCAAGGGGTTGGAGAAGTTGGGATGGTTGAGCAGGTTAAAGAACTCGGCGCGAAGCGTTAGGACCATGTGCTCCGTCAGCGTCGTGTCTTTGAATACGGAGAAGTTGAACTCCTTGAAGCTCGGGCCTTTCAGGGAGTTGCGGCCGAGGCTGCCGAAGTGGCGCGTACCGGCGACGCAGTTGCTCTCATCCGTGGCTCCCGGATTCAAGGTTGGATCCCAGGTGCAGGGAGCGGCGAACGACGCCATGTTCAGATACTGCGATGGATTGCCCGGGGAATATTGAGGAGTCGAAATCTGGTCGGGTCGATCAAAGCCTTCGCCGGCTCCGGAATAGTCACCCTGGAATTCATAGTTCAGATGCCACGGCTGCCCGTCCTGCAAGTTGAGTACTCCATCCAGGCCCCAGCCATTTTTCAGCCTCTGCATGCTTCCGCCCATCTTAGGGATCTGATAGGTGAAGTTCCAGGTGAAACGCTGGCGAATGTCAAAGCTGGAGTTCCCGCGATCGCCTGCGGGGAAAGTGCTGTTCTGCGGTTGCGCTTCGTTGGGTTCGAAATCTTCGAGGTCGCTTGCCGTATCGATCGAGTGGGACCAGACATAATTGGCTTGCGAGGTCAGCCCGTGCCACCCGCTAGTGCGGAGGCTGACCTGCAGGGCGTTGTAAATCGAGTTGGCGGAGGACTTCTCCTGATTGATATAGAAAAAGTTTGGATAGTTGCGCGGCACTCCGTACGAAGTGACACCGTTGGCCAGATCGTAAGACGTGATCTCAGCCTGGCTGGGCTGATTGATGTCGAGGAACTGGAACAGTTTCGTCCCTTTCGATCCCACATAGCCAACCTGCAGCACAGTCTTGCTGCCTAGTTGCTGCTGCAAGTTCAGATTGAAGTTCTGAATGTAGGGCGTCCGCATCTTGGGATCGACTGCGAAGAAATCGCCTTCGGGTCCGTATCCCGAATACACCGGTGTACCGGCAACAAAGGGATTGCCGGTGACCGAACCGGTGGCCAGCGCCTGCGGCCCCAGGCCGGGATATGCCGGGCCGGGACAGAAAATGCAATTCCACGGCAAGTGGCCGAGGAACAAGTCTTGCGAGAAGGCGTCGTAGAACAGTCCCCATCCGCCGCGAACGACGGTCGTACCTTTGCCGGTCAAGTCGTAAGCGAATGCCAGGCGAGGAGCGAAGTTGTTGAAGTCCTTGCCGTACAGCTGATTGGTTTGATCGTTGCTTCCCCCGTTCGCGGGATTGAAGGTATAGAACAGTCCGTTCTTTTCTCCGGTGACGCCGAAATAATCCCAGCGCACCCCGTAGTTCAGGGTCAGACGAGAAGTCGCGCGGAAGCTATCCTGGATAAAGAGCCCGTCACTATTCTGGTAGGTGTGCCGCTGGGAGTTGCCCGTAATTTGGTTCCCGCCGTCGGGAATGCCCTGCAAGAAGCTCGACAGATCAGAGAAACTCAACGTTCCCCGGAAATTGTGATCGATAACTTGATTGATTGTAGTACGCCGGAATTCGTAACCGAATTTGACTTCATGCTTTCCGGACTTCCACGAATAATTGTCGATGAAATGCCAGTTCGAATCTACGCGATTGCGCGGGATGGAACTGGTGGCGCCAATCTGCGAGAAGCTCGATTCAGAGGATCCAGCACCGTCAAAATTGATCGCGGGAAGACCGCCGTCATAGTTACCAACGCCCGTATCCAATCCAATGGAGTTGGGATTGAAGCTCTGGTCTTGGGGAAAAAACCCTTCTACGAAGCGGTTCCATCCCAGACGAGCTTCGTTCACCTGGCTCGAGTTAACGACTTTGACGTACGAGATCGAGACCAATTGGACACGCGTCGGGGTGACGGTATTGAAACCCGGCAGAAGGCCGCCGGCCAACTGCGCAAAGGGAAAGCTCTGGTTGCTGTCGCCGAAGTAGTAGCGCCCTGTCAGCATGTTGTTGGTGTTAAAGTTCTCGTCGATTTTGCCGATGAAGCTGTCCACTCGATTGAAAAAGGCGGTAGATGTGGAGAGGTTGCTCGCACTACAACCCGTAGTGCTGGTCGCCACACCGGCGATATTCGGCGTCGGCCAAGGGTTGCGGGCCAACAAAGCGATTGATACCGGATTCACAGTTCCACCCGCGGCGACAATGCTCGCCTCGGTCGCGGCAATGACTGCGGGGTCGGGCACGCAAGTGACTCCGGCTTGCCCGCCATTTTCGCGCTGGCCTTCGTAATCGGCGTAGAAAAATGTCTTATCCTTCACGATCGCGCCGCCGAGCGCACCGCCAAACTGGTTATTGTTGAACGGACTCTTCGGAGCGGGATCAAAGTTGAAGTAGTTGCGCGCCCCCAACTTGCCGGTGCGGAAGTACTCCAGCAGCGAACCGTGCCAGGCGTTGGTGCCGCTCTTGGTCACAATGTCGATGACGGCGCCGCTGTTGCGTCCGTACTCTGCCTCGTAGTTGGAGATTACTTTCAGTTCGGCGACGGCATCGAGCGGGAGGATCGTCGCAGGATCGCCAAACACGCCGGCTTCGTTGATCGCTGGGTCGTTGCGGTATCCATCGTTCATATCGGTACCGTCGAGCAGGAAGTTGTTAGCGCGGCCGCGCGAGCCGTTCATGGAGAAGGTTCCGTAAGAACCAGGCGAATCCGAAATCTGGTCTGGAGAGCCGGCGACGCCGGGATTCAGATAGATGAGTTTCTGGTAGTCGCGCCCGTTGACGGGGAGGCTCTCGATGGTGTCGGCGGTAAGCGTCCCACCCAGTTCGGCGGAGGTCGTTTCCACCTGGGGCAACAGGTCGCCTGAAACTTCAACCCTGGTTGAAATTGCTCCCGTCTTCATGGCGGCGTCGACGCGGCGATCGGAGGCAACGTCGACCGTGACGCCGGTGGCAACGAAGGTCTGAAAGCCGCTCTGAGTCACCGTCACTGTGTAGGTGCCGATGGGCAACTCGGGCAGCGAATAGCTGCCATCGGCGCTGGTTTCGGTGGAGCGCTCGAGCCCGGTGCCCGTGTTTTTCACCGTCACCTTCGCGCCCGGGACGACGGCGCCGGACGGGTCGGTCACGGTGCCGAGGATGGTCCCGCGGAAGGTCTGAGCCGACAGGCTCACTGCGGCCAGTAGAACAAACACCAGGATGATGCGCGCTCTCATTTAGGCTCCTTGAAACGGCTCTGTTTTCTAGGGAAGTGGTGGTTGCTTTACGGGAAGCTCTGAATTGTTTCCGTGACATCTGGGGTGGCTTGCAATTCCTTGCATACTAAGAAGTTGCGCCGCCCCGCCCCCGCAAAGTTAGCTGAGAAACATTACCGAAAGCCGATCGCCACAGTCAACCATGGAGTTATGAATGGAGGCTATAGATTTTGCAAATAAGGTACGGGGAGGAAGCTGTCTGGGGGACGGTTGAGTCCTGAGAGAGATCCTCCGCTTCACCTGAAAAACGGCTCTGCTCAGGATGACCCCACAAGGGGATTGGCCTTGTCTTTGGCTGAGGGCTGAGCGCTGATCGCTGAGGTTAGAACGTAAACGCGACGCCGCCGCGGACAGAGCGGGCGGATTGGACCAGATAGACCGTTTGGCCATCTTGACCAAGCACGGGGACGTATCCCTGCGCCAGGAGGTTGCGCAGGTCGATAATAGCTTCCACGTGGCCGCCCATGGCGGGGATCGGCTGGCGAACGAAGATGTTCAGGAAGGGATCGCTTTGACCGGGCGACGCGTTGAACATGTCGACCGGAGTGAGGGCGGAGCCATTGACCCAGCGGTAGGAGGCGATCCAACTGGTGTGGGTGCGCGGCGCGGTACCGCTCAGTTTGGCGGCGAGGGCGTGGCGGCGCTGCGTCGAGATCCACGGCAGCGCTTTCTCCAGCGAGACGTCGGAGCGGGACAGGTCTAGAACGCCGCCGTAAGCATAGTCGAGTGTGGCAGTCAGATCAGCCGAAACCTTGCGCTGGAGTACGACGCGCAGGCCACCTGCACTGAGGGTGCGTCCGGTGTAGCTGAAGGTGCCTGAACTGAGGTCGGGCAAAAGGAACCCGCCGGCGGCGGTGGTGAATCCAGTGCCGGTAAGCACTGGGTCGCCCACGCGGTCGGAGAAAGCAGCCACCTGAACGTTGGTCTTGCCCGCACGGTGGGAGACGCTGATTTCGTGATGATGCGCGCTCTCCATTTTAGGAGAGAAGTTGAGCAGGCTGACTCGCGGATTGGATTCGCTCAGGTCGGCGGGCGCGGAGTCGAATCCCTTTTCCAAGCGCGGATCAGGCCGCGAAGTGGCGTACTCGTATTCCAGAACGGTGTCGGGGGAAAGATGAAGATCGGCGGAACCATAGGGGCGGAATGCGGAGACATGGCCCAGGAACTGGATGGTCTGGAGTTCGCTGCCAAACTTGAATTCGAGAACATCGCCAACGGAGAAATCGTCGGACGCGGAAAGAGCGAGTGCCTGCAACGCCGCATTGTGCAGGCTGGGATCGGAGGCCGCGAAGCGGCGGACCGTAAGACCCACGGTGGGCGTCGAGCCATTCATCAGGCGGCGCGAATAACTGGAGCGCAGCACGGCGGCGGGCAGACCGTCGCCATAGCCGACGTTGCCGCTGAAGGCAAGGTGGCCATCGGCGAAGACGGAACGCTCGAGCGTGAACGACGTGCTCATGTCCGAACCAGTGCCGTAGCCGCCGGCAGCCGAACCGGCGAGGAAGGAAAGAGTGCCGCTCAGATCATGGCTTTCCTTCTCGGTAGGCAAAGTGGGATCGTCAAAGACGCGGAGAATGGGGCGATTCGCGACCGAACGAAGCGTCCACTTCCAGTCGTCGTCATCCGGCAGATTGCGGATAGGGCCGAGTTGCATGACGCCCAGCAAAGTGCTCAGGGTGACGTTGACATTCAGACTTGCGCCGGGGCGAAGGCCGACTTTCTCGCGCAGGGCTGGCAGGAAAGAGGGCGCGGTGACTTTGAGAGTGTACAGGCCGGGCAACAGACCGGTGGCGGCGTAAAATCCTGCGTCGTCCGTGAATACGGTGAAGGTGCGATTGGCGGAGCCGAGGATCTGCACGACCGCGCCCATTTGAGGAGCGCCGGACATACTGCGAACATATCCCGAGATCGCTCCGGGCCGGTCCACGCCCCAAGCAGGAAGCGACAACCCGAGTACGAGTGCCCAAGTTCCGAGCTTACGCAGTCTCACTCCACCCCCACCCCCTGGGGAGAAAATTGCAGGGAGTTACTCTACGGCAAACACCGCAGACGGATCAATGGTCTGCTTCGAGATGTTGTCGTTCACTTTGATCTCGATGCGGTACGTGCCGGGCTGCAGGTTGGCGGCTACGATCGACTTCTGCAGCGTCACCTGGTCACCGATATTGCCCATGCTATCAGTGGTTTCGGTCTTCTGGACCACTTGTTTATTGGTTGCGAGATTGGTGATGTTGTATTCGAACGTGGCGGAAGGCTTGTGGGTCTTCTCATCCACACCAAGATTATAGACCTGCATCCAGAAATTCAGCTTCTGGTCTTTGTCCTTTTTGAACATTGCCGGCTTCCCGTCTGAAGGAGCCACGCGAGGGCGGATTTTCATGGTGCCGATGACGAACATTCCGGTGCCGATGGCCTTCGTGGGAACCGGTTCCATGTCGTCGGCGACGATGAGACTGGAGGTCGCGAGTTTGTCGTCGGAGAATTCAGGAACGACCACGCTGCGGCTCCATATGCCTTTGCGGTCTCCGTTGACGTCTTTCACAGCGACGTTCAGTTTGTAGCGGCCGGGGCGCAGAGGAAGAGCCTTCCAGTAGACGGAGGCATTCTCTGCGGTGCGGGGCAGCAACTCGGCGGGCACGTCGACCTGCACCGTGTCTTCAAACGTCTGCACGACCTTTCCCGTCAATGTGGAGAGTCGGGCGAAGATGTTGACCGTGCCGCGCTGAATGCCGTCTTTGTTGACGAATGTGATATCGCGATTGCGCATCTGGATCGTGACCGGTACCAGCACGGTGTCGCTGGTGACTTTCACGAAATCGGTGCGCACATCAAACGGCATCGGATTCAGGATGACCTTCGAATTGACAGCTTCTTCCAGATCGGTGAACTTGACCTTGGGAGCCGCCTGCAACTTGGCGAACTGCTCGAGGCGGTCAAACTGCTTGGTCTGAAGCATGGAGCTATCCGGGCCTGCACCCAGACGCTCCAGTCCGTTCCCCTGAAAGCGCGCCGCTTTGTTCGACATGCCCATCTGCTCATAGAGCGTGAGGCCAGCGTTCGGAGTCATGAGCAAAGCGTCTTTTTCGGAGCGGTCGAGGGTCATGTGAAACTCGCCGCACATGCACGTGTCGACGAATTCAATAATGACTTCCTGACCGATGCCTTCGATATAGCGATAACGCCAGTCTTCAAAGGGGAAGGTCGAGGTCTCGCCGCCGCCTTCTTCCATGGGACGCTCGTAGCTTCCGCCCGAGGGGTGGGAGTCGGTTTCATCAGGCTTACCGAAAACGATGTAGATGCGTCCGCGATCGGTCTTCCAGCCCGGCACCCCAGCGGCGAAATGCTCGTTTGCGTAGGCGATACGCTGGTAGTGCTCTTCCTTATATTCGTTCTCTTCGGTGTCAGGAGTGGGGTCGCGGCGCTGCCAGAATGCTTCGATGAAGTTGTCGCGTTCTTCGTCGTTCGAGAGCTGCTTAAAGGCGGCGCGCTCTTCGTCAGTAATGATGTAGACGACGTCTTCGTCAAGCCACTTCTTGTAGACCTTGCTCACTTCCTGCTTAAAGGCGCGCTCGTTCTTCTTGCGCTGCTTCTCGCTCACAGGACGGGTGAGGGGGTCGACGGCGTCCGGAGCAGGCTTGGCTTGCTGGGCTCCGGCGGAGTCGGTCGCGGGCTTAGCCTGCGGCGCTTCAGCAGCATCGGTCGCGGGCTTGTCGGCGGTGGCTTTGTCGGTGGACTTCGCGTCCGGCTGGTCTTGGGCTACAGCCCCACAGACCAACAGGCCGAAGGAAACAAGCGAAACTCGGAGAACTGTTTGGTACGAAGCTACCCGGAACATGAGAGGGACTCCTGCCAGACTACCGTCTGCCCATTTTAGGCTTCTTCGCCATGCGAAAGCAAGGTTAAGTCGTGCCCCGAGAACCACAAAAAACGTACTCTAACCGTGTTTTTAGAAGCACGGGATGTTGTCCCGAGTTGCCTGGAACCCCTACCAAATCTATCCTCCCAAATCCATACTGCCAGAACGGTATGGCAGGGCTATAATGGGTGGTTCCGGGGCGGTAGCTATCACTCCCCTCTCGTAACGGGTCTCGGCCATTTCTCCTACTTCCTGATCGGGAACTTTCTTCGCGGCAGGATCGTACCAGAGAGTGTGTGTCCGTCACCCTAAAACCGTACAAGAGGGTTCGTCGTGCGTAACTGCAGGCTGGCGCAGGACTTGGCCTTCTGTGAGGGATAAATTGCCCGGACAGTGACGGGAATTATGAAAGCTTGGAGAAAAATAGCGATTGGCGTAGGCATTGCGCTTTTGCTCGCAATCATTGTCGGTTTCACCGTTCATCAGAGCAGCAAGAACGTTGTGACGGTGCAGACCGGGAAGGTGCAGCGACAGGATCTGGCCACGGTGGTGAGCGCGTCCGGCGAAATCAAGCCGAAGACGTACGTCAACATCGGTGCCAATGCCTACGGAAAGATCACCCACCTGTATGTGAAGGAGGGCGATCAAGTCAAGAGCGGTCAATTGCTGGCGCAACTGGAGAATGTGCAGTCTACGGCCGACGTGACCGCGAATCAGGCTTCGGTGCAGGCGGCTGAGACCGATGCACTGGCGGCCGATGCGGCGCTCAGGACGTCGCAGGCCGACTTGGTTCGGGCGCAAGCGGATTACGACCGCTACAAGCAGGATTGGGATCGGGCACAGAATCTGTTCAAAGACGGGCTGATCGCGAAGTCGGACTTCGACATGCGCAAGAATGCCTGGGGCACCGCGGATGCCGGACTGGCGCAAGCGCAAGCCCGCGTGGCACAAGCCAAGGCACAGCAGGACTCCGCGGCCAAGCACGTATCGCAAGCGCGAGCGAACTTAACGCGCGTAAATGACGTATTGCAGAAGACGACTTATAGCGCGCCCTACGACGGCGTGGTGACGAACCTGCCAGTGCGGGAAGGCGAGTCGGTGGTGATTGGCATCCAGAACGCGCTGGGCAGCACGTTGATGACGATTGCCGACATGTCAGTGATTACGGCTGAAGTCAAAGTGGATGAGACCGATATTGTGAATGTGCATCTGGGACAGCCCGCCGAAGTCACGATTGACGCGATTCCGAAGAAGATCTTCCACGGGAAGGTTTCAGAAATTGGCGACAACGCGATCGTGCGCTCCAGTGGGGTTTCGACCTCACAATCGACGACGGCGAGTGAAGAAGCCAAAGATTTCAAGGTCGTAGTAACGCTGAACGATCCGCCGAAAGACCTGCGCCCTGGACTCTCGACCACGGCTAAGATTACGACGGCAAGCCGCAGCAATGCGCTGGCCATCCCGATCCAGGCGTTGACGCTGCGCAGCAAGGACCAGATCGAGCAACAAAATAATCCGCCGGGATCGGTACATGCCGCGGCACCTGCGGCCGCAGAAGTTGCATCGAAGACAAAAAAGGGAGATGACGTGCAGGGGGTCTTCGTCATCCGCAACAAGAAGGCGCTCTTCGTTCCGGTGAGTACGGGAATCACAGGCACCACTGACATGGAAGTCCTCGACGGTGTCAAAGATGGGGACGAAGTTATTACTGGGAGTTACAAAGTTTTGCGCACGCTGCGGCCGGGAAGCAGCGTGAAGATCGACAATACGGTCCCGAAAAAAGAAGAAGAGTCATAACCTTAGCCGGACTGGCACGTCCAAAGGGCAAGCCGGTCGCTGCTCAGGAATCAGGCGTTACGAACTCAGGATTAGGAAGTTAGGTCTCGCAATAGAGGCGTCTCAGAAAACGGAGCCTGAAACAGCAACGTACTGAACCTTAATACGATCGGAGAGGTCAGTGGCACCGGACCAGGAGAAAAAAATGGCAACCGCAGAAGTTCTTAGCATGCCCACCACCACGAATTTAGGATCCCCCGAATCGGCCATGATTGCCGCCGAAGATCTCTGGAAAACTTATGACATGGGATCGGAGCAGCAGGTGCATGCGCTGCGTGGCGTAAATCTCCGCATCGAGCGCAACGAGTACGTTGCGATCATGGGACCTTCGGGCTCGGGCAAGTCGACGCTGATGAACCTGATCGGATGCCTCGATACGCCTTCGCAGGGCAAGTACTGGCTAAACAGCCAACTGGTCAGCGAGCTGGACGACGACGAGCTCGCGCGCATCCGCAACAAAGAAATTGGATTCGTGTTCCAGACCTTCAACCTGCTGGCTCGGGCGACGGCACTGCACAACGTGGAATTGCCGTTGATCTATGCCGGGATTCCGACAGAAGAAAGAATGGAGCGCGCCAAGAGCTCGTTGGCGGCCGTGGGCATGGAGGCTCGCATGAGCCACAAGCCCAACGAACTATCCGGCGGCCAGAGGCAGCGCGTAGCCATTGCGCGCGCCCTCGTGAACAAGCCCTCGATCATTCTGGCGGATGAACCGACCGGCAACCTGGATTCTCAGACCGGCGTGGAAATCATGGCGCTGTTCGACCGCCTGCATGCAGAAGGCAACACCATCATCCTGGTCACCCACGAAGGCGATATCGCCGAATACGCGCACCGGGTCATCCACATCAAGGACGGTGTCATCGCGAGCGACGAGAGCAAAGGACCGGGACAGCGCAGCTGATCCGTTCCTTTTCGCTTCAAGAAATCGAGCCCAGCCTAACGGCTGGGCTTTTTCGTTGCGGTTTTCTTAGGCTGACAACCGGTTAACCCTCCCTCCTTCCACGGCCTGCTCGAGTCCTCCGCGCGGTCTATAATGGCGCGCGGCATGGCTCTAAAGGCGCCAGCTTCGGCCCCCACGCGATGGCCAACCGCTTCAGGTTTGGAGGATGTGCATGATGAGGGCCCTGTCTTCCAAGTTTTTGCTGGCTATGATCGCAATCACTTCCCTCGCAATGAGGGCCGCCGCTCAGGACACTTTAGCCCCTGCCATGACGCTAGAGGTCGACGAAACACAAGCGCCGCGACGCATCGCGTTTGTGCATGAGGAAATTCGAGTGCGGCCGGGTGCGCTCGCTCTCGCTTATCCTCGCTGGATTCCTGGCGAGCACGGGCCGACCGGTCCGATTCAACAATTCGTGACGCTCCGCGTGCAATCCGGGAATACAACGCTGCCATGGACGCGCGATCCCGAGGACATCTATACCATCCACTTGGAAATTCCGGCCCGCACGGATCGAATCACCGTCGACTTTGACACGTTGCTGGAAAACACGATCTCCGATCATCAACTGCTGCTGGCGTGGAATACCGTTGTGCTTTATCCGCGTGGCATCGACAAGCGCCAGCTCATGATCGAGCCGTCGATCCTTCTGCCTCCTAACTGGCATCAGGGCACTTCCCTCTTGGTTACGAATCAGACGGGAAACCGGCTGCATTTTGCGCCGGTTTCGCTGGAACGTTTAATCGATTCCCCGGTCCTCGCCGGAGAATTTTTTCGGGCCGTGCCACTAGTGTCGACTTGGCCCGCGGAACTCGACATTACCGGGGACAGCCAGGAAGCGGTTGATAAAGCGGACGACGAGCACGCGTTAACAATGTTTGGCAAACTGGTCGATCAAGACCGCGCGATGTTCGGCTTCCGCCATTGGAAGACCCTGCATCTGCTGGTGTCGCAGAGTGAGGGGCGGCCGTTTGACGGCCTGGAGCACGAGGACTCTCCGTACTCGGGTGTTGGCGACGCTGGGCTATCAAAAAAGGATCAATTAGAGAAGTTCGGCGGCTGGCTGCTCGCTCACGAACAATCGCACTCCTGGAACGGAAAGTACCGACGCCCAGATGAGCTTTACTCGAAGCCCGACTACCAGGGTCCGGAGCGAACTTCGCTACTGTGGGTGTATGAAGGTCTGAACCAATACATTGGAATGCTTCTGGCGACCCGCTCTGGCTTCAATGACGAAGCATTCATGCGCGACTATCTCGCCTGGGTAGCTGCGAACTTCGCGCACCAACCGGCTCGGGCTTCCACCGCCCTGGTCGATACTGCAACGGAAAACTGGGTCTTGCGAACAGTTGATGATGCCTGGTCCTCGTTGCGGCGCGGACAGGATTACTATGACGAGGGCGCACTCATCTGGTTGCGCGCGGATACCTTGATCCGCGAGCAATCCCGGAATCGTCATTCGCTGGACGACTTCCTGCAGAGCTTTTTTGGCCAGAAAGATACCGATCCCATCGTCGTTCCGTATTCCCGGGACGAGGTCGAAGCCTCTTTATCGGCGATCAGTGCATATGACTGGCACGGTGTTTTCGAGACACGCGTGTACCAGGTGAACAGCAAACCACCCACAGACGGTCTCGAAGCTGCGGGCTGGCGGCTAGTGTACAACGCGACGCCCAATCGGCTCTACGCAGCAGTGCTTCCGGACAGTTATGACGCGGCGTATTCCATTGGGATGTATGTGAAGAAAGACGGTACGATCTCCGACGTCCTGCCGGGGACACCGGCGTACGACGCGGGGCTCGGACCGCGTATGACCATTCTCGCGGTCGATGGGCGCGTTTATGCCACCGACGTACTCAACGAATCGATCGCCCATCCGCGAAACGGCAAGATCTCAATCATTGTTCGCAACTTTGATTCGGTGGAGACCCGGGAAATTCCATATGCGGGAGGCATACGTTACCCGCACCTGGAACGGATTCCCGGAGTCCACGATTATCTCAGCGAGATCATGGCGCCGAGAAGCTATAAAGAACACTGAGCGTCCATGCAACCAGCAGGCGGCAAGGTTTCTCGCCATATCGGCTGGATTTTTTAGCTGTTCAGTTGTGCGCCTCGGCTGCCTTCTTCTCCGCGGGTGCTGGTGTAGATTCATGCGCGAAGTGCTGATAGTTAAGAATGGCGTTGAATACCATCGCGTAAGTGCCGAGAGTCTCGCCGCGATAGATCGGGTTGTTCCCAAACAGCAGCACATTTCCCTGGCCCAGATGCGCGTCCACCACGACGGCATGCTCGGCAATCGACGAGCCCTTGTCGAGAAGGCCGTCAAGCAAGAGACTCTTCCCCTCGGAAAACCGCAGGATGACCTCGGGCCGGCTCTGAACCGGAATCACGAGTGGGTTGTTGCGCGTCTGTTCCTCGTCTAAGTGCGCTGGTTCCCATGGCTGCTGCTTGACGAGCGGTTCGGGCTCGACGATCTTTCTGCCCTGGGGCGCGTCGCTGTCTTCAATGGTGCCGCGACCGGTTTCGCGCTTCGCATAGGGGTCCAAGGGGTCCGTTAAAGGATCCATCAATACGCGACCTGGGTTGCGGCCGAGTAGGTTGCTCACATTAAACGCCATTCCGTTGGCACTGATGACGGGAACTCCGGATCCATAGCCAAAGGCTACCGGATGTTCGCTGGCTACGAATACGGTGTTGAGCACAGAGCCTACGACGCGCGCGTCGCCCTTGGGAGCAACGCTGACGCCCGGAGCAAGACCGGTCTCGATGGCGAACTGCGCGGTGTCTTCGGAGGTGATGAGAAGCCCGCCTTGCTCCACAAACTGCTTCAGATGTGCAAGGCCTTCGTACCCCAGGCCGGGGCGAATGTCGGGCGTACTATCGAGGGCGCCGAGGTTCGGAGTGAGATCGGATTTCTGCCACGGCATCGGATTGTTCCACATGGGAATGCCGTTGAGAATTTCGAGCGAGGAAGAACGGCCCACGGGAGCGAACACGACAACGTCGTACTTTTGTCGCAGGTCCGACTGGTTCGCAACTGTCTGCGTGCTGATGTAATCGAAGGGCACGCCCAGGGTATCGAAGGCATAGCGCCACCAACCCTCCGTCTGGGTGCCCAGCCAAGTGTGCATGATGGCGACGCGCGGAGCGGTTACGGTGTGGGCCGACACAGAAGGCTCTGCGGCGAGTCGGGTTGCGTCGAGCGCTAAGTCTTGCAGGATGGCACCGAGGCGATCTTCGGGAGCGTTGGTGATCAGCAATGAGCCGGCTCCGAAGTTCTTGCCCTCGGCATCGAAGGACTTTTCCGCAACCTGGATGGTTGCTCCTTTGAGTTTGTAGACCAGCGGCAGCAACGAAACCTGCCCGGTGTTGGTAACCGCAAACACACTGCCGGCGCCGGAAACCTTGCCGGCAAGGCTCGCTGGATCCTCCAGACGCGTCATCTTTGTCTTCAGGATCGAAGCATCGAGCACACGCGCAACTTTCAGGTTGAACAAATGAGTGAAGGACCATCCAGTATCGTCGTAAGGATGCTTCTGTGGGTCGGCAGCGGCCCAGAACTGACGATCGAGCAACGCATCGGCGACGCGCGAGTAGGGCTGATCCATGCGGATAACGATGCTGCCGGCTGGGAAGGTCTGCTCCTTCGGTTTATCTGCGCGCTTTTCGCCTGGGATGGTGGAAGTGACAGCATCCGACAGTTGTTCTACTTCGACATGCTGGCGCTTCAATACTTTGAGTAACTCAATCTGGCGATTCGTATCGGCTGGGTTGGCGGGAATCACATAAGCAGCAGGTCCTTCCAGCGACGGCTTCTCGACGGCGCGCTTGCTCTTCATGTAGTAGTTCTCGAGAAAATGACGGGTGTTCTGCGAGAAATACGAAAGGGTCGATAGCAGAGCGCTTTGTTCGTAGTTGTTGTTGTCACGCTGCGACCAGTTCACCACGGGGAGCGGCGGATTCTGACGGTACCAGGTGCGCGAGTAGTCTTCCGGGCGAAGGATGCGCTTCTCGGTGTCGGCGCCTCCGTTGCCGAAGGTTTCATAAAGGCGGCTGATGCCGTTGTGCATGCCCGCCAGGAACATCAGATATCCGGGACTCCATGTGTCAAAGTCCCCGTGGGTGAAAACTCCAGGCATGCCGAAGCTCTGCATCTGGGCAACGTTATTCCAGCCCAGTTCCGCCCACTCGTCGGCGAGGACAGGGTCCGCCCATGCATTGTATGGTCCATCTCCCACCGTGTTGTCGTAGAGAAATGGAACCGACTCGTGCAGGTCGTGCAACACCTGCGCATGCCAGGCGAGATAGGTGTCGAGAACGTTCCGGGTGAGATCGAGAGTCATGGCCATGGCGTCGCGGTTGTTGTCATGCGCGACGTAGTGGCCCCAGTAAAGAAGGCGCGGCCAATCCTGGCCCGGATGAGCTTTATGCCATTTGTAGATATCGACCATGCGGTCGCGGCCGTCGACCTCAACGACCGGAGTGATGAGCACGATCATGTGAGACCGGATGTACTTGATATATGGCGCATCATCAACGGCAAGACGATAGGCGAGTTCCATCAAGGCCGTGGGGGCGCCGGTTTCGGGAGAGTGAATGGTGCCGGTGATGTAGTAAACGGGCCAGGACTGGTCGACAAGCTGGCGGGCTTTGCCGTCGTCGAGGTTGATGGTGCGCGGGTCGGCAAGCTGGGCCAGACGCGCGTCATTCTCTTTCGCGCCAGCGAGAAGCTTGGGGTCGGCGATGGCGGCCGCGATCATCTCGCGGCCTTCCTCGGAATGGCCGATAGTGAAGACCTTCACGCGCGGACTGCTCGCTTCCAGAAGACGGAAGTACTTGTACACATCCTCCGCATAGGGAAGCATGTCGGGCGCGCCGGAGACGTCGCCGAGCACCTTGGCGGGTGTGGGCACCGTTTTTGATGCCGGAAGGTAGTCCACCAATGGAGAGATGAAGGAAGGATCGGTGGTGTATTTGCGAATCTGATCGGTGTATTGCTGATCGATAGGCTGCCGGGGGTCGCGAGAAAAGTTTGAGTTCAGTTGCTGGGAGAGTAGAGGTGCACTGGCTAAGAACAAGATGGAGGAGACGGCGCGTAATCCCAGTTTGGATCGGATCATTTTCCCTCGTTGTCGATTCGATTGCTTGGGGTCCAAGTGTCACACAAAACCGCTATCGAGGGAAACACCTTGCAGCTTAGAGCGTCTTGCGTGGCATCGGAATCAGTGCCCGGTGAGGTTGGGGCTGACCATCCCGATGATTTGCGGTTGGGCTGGGGCAGCTTGCGGCGCGGGGTCCGCAACCACTACGCGGTCCCTGCCTTCCTTCTTCGCGCGACAGAGCGCTGCGTCCGCGGCTTCGATCAATTCCTTGGGACTCGTGCCATGGCGGGGAAGCTCCGCGACGCCAACGGAGACGGTGATCCTTCCCAGAGGTTGGCCCTGGTGCAGAACCGTCAACTCGCGCAGTTTGGAGCGGATGCGCTCGGCGCGGGCCTGACTCACTTTCAGATACGCTTGCGGGAGAATGACCAGAAATTCCTCACCGCCGAAGCGGCAAACGATGTCCTCGGCGCGAAGTGCAGGATGCCGATCGCTTCGCCGTGCGCCAGCAACGGCATGCAAACGTAGGAGTGATCCGCGTGAACCGCGTGTACGCATTCGGCAGAGTGGTCTCCACTGAGCACGACGTGCATGTGCCCCGTGCGGAGAGCCCAGCAGTCTTGCGGTCCAAACGCGTTGTCCGGCAAAGTGCAATCCTCCCAGATCGCGGTGACTTCGAGCCTTTCGCGTGAAGCGTTAAACAGATGCAAGGCGCCACGCAGTTCGGGACATACTTTCGGGGCCATCCCGGCAACCACCGAAAACGCGTCTTTCACTTCGGAACAACTCTGCAGCAACTCCGCCCTCTTGGCCAGGTTGATGGCGCGGTTCGAACGCTTGGTCAGTTCGCGCACCATGCGCTCGTTTTGCAGGTTCAATTCCTGCTGCGCCAGGGTGCGCTCGCGCATCTCCGATTGCAAAACAGTATTGGCTTCCATCAGCGCTGTGGTGTGTTGACGGATTTGCTCTTCCAGCACCTGCTGGTTGCGAATCTGGTTATCGATGTCGGCGCAGGCTCCGAACCACTTCACAATGGCCCCGTCGGAATCGTGCATCGGTGTGGCCCGCACCAGGTGCCAACAAAAACCTCCCGCCGCATTGAGCAGGCGGTATTCCATCTCGAACGACTCTCCGGTAAGTCGGCATTTCTCCCAATTTTCGAGGGCCACGGGCCGCTCGTCGGGGTGGAGGGCGTTGGACCAGCCCCACCCCAAGGTCTGTGCTTCGGTGAACCCCGTCAGTTCATGCCAGCGGCGGTTGCAGTAGTCGACGCCGCTACCGGAAATCGCCGTCCAGACGATTTGCGGAAGAGCCTCCGCCAGCGTTCGAAAGCGAACCTCTCCGTCATCGCGGAGAACGCTGCGCATCGCCCGCCCGAGATTCCGAAACGCCCCAGGCAACGAACTGTGAGCCTTGCGCGCGTGCCTGATTGTGATCAGGGTAACAGCGGAGAACACGCCCGCCACAAGAACGGCCACCAGCATGAAATCGTAATTTGCATAAAGCATGATCGATCTTGGCGTATCAGCCTCCGGGACCGACGGATTGTACTGCGCGCTGCCCGGCACAGAGTTTATCCACCCGCAATCGGACCTGCTGGAATACCTATCGGCAGTGCTGCGATTTCGCTTCATTAGAAGTCAGTAAGAATTTCAATTGGGAGTGTTACGCGGAGAAATAATGAGGAGACGTAGCGGAGCTACGTCTCCAAGAGGAAGAGAAAGGGCGGAATCGATTACGGGGTGGTGCTGACGGGCTTCACCGCTGCCTGATCGGATGGCGCGGCCGGGCCGGCGATGAAGAACTTGTGGTCGTAGAGATTGCGGTAGATGCGTCCGGAGATTTCGGCGGCTTTGGGACCGAACGTGGGACGTCCACCCTGCAGGAAGACGACGACCACGACTCGTCCGACGCTGGTATTGGCGTAGGAAGCGAACCAGCCGAAGCGGGTTCCGGCGTGCGAACAAGTTCCCGTCTTGCCCAGAATCTCTTCTTCGTTAAAGTTGAGGCGAAGGCTGCGGGCGGTGCCGTACTGAACTGCTCCAGCCATGCCGTCGGAAAGTTCAGGAATCACCGGAGCGATGTCGAGTTGCCGCTTCACACGCGGCTGAAATCCGGCTACCTCTTCCGGCGTTGTGGGATGCTGCAAATAGTAGAGCGTTCCGCCGTTGGCGATCGCAGAGACCATCGCGCCCAGTTGTAGCGGGGTCATCGAAACGCCTTCGCCGAACGAGCACATCTTGCCTACGCCGCCCAAGCTGGTAGGAATCGCTTCATCGGGATAGGTCCCGAGCTGTTCGCCCGGGATATCGTATCCGGCGAGTTCGCCGAGCCCGTATTCGTGAGCGTAGTAGGCCACCTTCTCAAAGCCGAGCTTGCGTCCGAGCGCTTCGAAATACGCGTTGTTGGAATGCGCGATGGCGGTAGTCAAATTCATCCGGCTGCGGCCGCCGAGGGCAACTTCCGTTTCTTTGGAGACAAGTCCTTCGCTCAGCGCCGCGAGTGCAACGGAAAGCTTAATGGTGGAGCAGGGCTGCGCGCCGCTCGACAGAGCCAGCTTCTGGTTGACCATCGCCAGTACGCGTCCGCTGGTGGGCTCAATGGCGACAACGGTGCCGTTCATGTTGCCGAGCGCGTCAATCGCGGCTTGGCGGACCACCGGATCTTCCCCGGTAGTGATATCGCCGGCTGCAATATCTTCGGCGAACGAGCTCATGCTGAACCGCTCGTGATAACGATGGCGGCGTGTGCTGACGGACACCGGAGTGACGGCCGCACTGCGGCTGCGCGCCAGGTGATGCAGGCGGCGCCGGGTGCGCTGGCTTTCGCTGATCTTCTGCGATTTCGACTTTGTCGTGGTGTGCGTGCTGGTGTTGATATGCGCCGCGAAACTCACGCCGACCAGAGGATAGACAGGTCAGCAGGGCCATGATCAGACGAAAGAGGCTCGTTCTCTTCGACATCTTGTTGATTTCACTCCCCGGACGGTAATACCTACTCTTGGATGCACGCAGGGTGCCAGCGGGTGGTAACCCGGCCAGATCACTCACCTGCGCTGATAGTACGGGACTTACTACAATTCTGGCAACGGAAAAGTTTAGATTGCTAGAAACATTAATTTCAATTTAACCCGTTTCGAAACAATGACATGCATTGGGATTACCTCTGGCCAGACCCCTTCAGTAATGCGTTACCAGTTACTGGAAAGGTACTTCCCACGTGTGAAAATGTTTTCCTAGCGCTCGACCGATTCGAAGTGCCTCTGAGCTCCATCGACGAAGTGCTCGCAAGATTTTTCGACACTACATCACTTCGTTGCGCTTACGCAGGAATGCCGGGACGTCGAGATCGTCCTGCTGGAAATTCGTCACGACAGCACTGCGCATACTGTCGAGCGAAATCACGTCGGCGGTAACATGTTCGGACGCGTGCGACACAGGTGCCGGGGGCATGTCATCGACGTAGGCGCGATCGTCCGTCATGCTGTCTTCGGGGCCACTCGACTCCATGATGTGTTTAGGCGGTTCTGGTATGAAGTCGCGCGTGCGCTCTTCGGGAAATTCCATAGCGTCTTCATGCGCGGCCGCGAAGGATGTGCGAACTTCCGGCACGCGGTGGCGAGACGTAGGGGCCTCGCGGAATCCGGTGGCGATGACGGTGATCTTCACCGAGTCTTTCATCTTTTCGTCCATGACGGCGCCGAAGATGATGTTGGCGTCTTCGTGCGCGGCGCTCTGGATGATGGAGCAGGCCTGCTGCACTTCGGCCAGCTTGAGAGAAGTCGAGCCGGTGATGTTGATGAGGATGCCGCGCGCGCCGTCGATCGCTCCGGCTTCAAGCAGCGGGGAGGCAATGGCTTTCTGCGCGGCTTCGATGGTGCGCTTGGCGCCACTGGCGGAAGCCGTGCCCATGACGGCGTATCCCATGCGCGCCATGATGGTCTTCACGTCGGCGAAGTCGCGATTGATGATGCCGGGGATGGTGATGATGTCTGAGATTCCCTGCACGCCCTGACGAAGAATGTCGTCGGCGATGCGGAAGGATTCGAAGAAGCCGGCGTCCTCGGCAACCGCGAGCAGCTTTTCGTTGGGAATGACGATGGTGGTGTCGACCGATTCCATCAGTTCGGAGATGCCGCGCTCGGCCTGCTGCATACGGCGCTTGCCTTCGAACGAGAACGGCTTGGTGACAACCGCGACCGTGAGTGCGCCCATTTCGCAGGCCAGTGACGCGATGATCGGAGCGGCGCCGGTTCCGGTGCCGCCGCCGAGTCCGGTGGTGACGAAGACCATGTCGGCACCTTCGAGGGCTTCGATGATCTTGTCGGAATCTTCGAGCGCGGCTTTGCGGCCGACTTCGGGATTCGCGCCGGCGCCCAAGCCATTCGTCAGCTTCACGCCGAGTTGCAACTTTACCGGGGCGTGCGACATGCGCAGCGCCTGCAAGTCGGTGTTGGCTACGATGAACTCAATACCCTCGACGCCGGCATCGATCATGCGGTTGACCGCGTTGCCGCCACCTCCACCTACGCCGATGACTTTGATCTTGGCGTCGTTGCGGGCCTCTTCGTTGAAGCTGATGCGAATGGAATCTTTGCTCATTGTGTCCACCTATTCGAAAAATGTTTCAAAGTTCCAAGGTTTCAGAGTTTCAAAGTCTCTGAAACCTTGAAACACTGAAACTTCGAAACCTTGCCTTACGCTCCCTTACCGACCAACAGCGCTTTCAATCTCGATCCCCAGCGGTCTTCCTGCAACCCGCGCGCGATGCGGGCGCGCTGGCCGTAGTTCACCATGCCCAGCACGGTCGCGAACTCTGGCTCGGACAACGTCGACGGCATCTTGGCCAGCGGGGCGGGCCACGACAGCCGCACCGAGCGGCGCAGAACTGATTCCGCGACATCGAAGATTCCGGGCAGACGTGACGCTCCGCCAGTGAGCACGATGCCGGCGATACAGACATCGAACATGCCGCTCTGGCGCAGGCTCTCGCGCATCATCTCGAACAGTTCGCGTGCCCGGGGCTCCAAAATTTCTGCAACCAGGCGCTGCGGCATGAGCCGCGATGCGCGGTCGCCGACGGACGGGACCTCGACTTCGTTTCCTTCCGGAATCAGCGTAACGATGGCGTTGCCATAAATCTTCTTGATCTTCTCCGCCTCGGCGAGTGGCGTGCAAAGCCCGACAGAGAGATCGCTGGTGAAGTGATCGCCGCCCACAGGAATCACTCCGGTATAGGCGACTGCCCCTTGCTGAAAAACAATCAGTTCGGTCGAACCCGCTCCGATGTCGGCGAGGCATACACCGAGTTCGCGCTCGTCATTGCGGAGCACAGAATCGGCTGCAGCGAGAGGCTCGAACACAGTGTCATCGACATGCACGCCAGCGCGGTTCACGGCCGTGATCACATTCTGGGTGGCGCTGGTGGCAGCAGTCACCATGTGGACACGCACTTCCAGGCGCGCCGCCATCATGCCGAGCGGATCGTGTACCCCAGCCTGATCGTCGAGAATGAATTCTTGCGGGAGCAGGTGGAGAATCTCGCGATCGGCGGGCAACGGGATGGCGCGAGCGCGGTCGACGGCCTGCTTGATCTCGTCGCGTCCAATTTCGCGCGGACGCGTGCCTAGGCTAATACCGCCGTGGCTGTTGATGCCGCGCACGTGCGCTCCGCCGATACCGATGATGGCATGCTCGACCGCCGCACCGGCGATGTCTTCCGCTGCTTCGACCGCTTTCTGAATCGCAGCCACTGCCTTGTCGAGTTCAACGATCACGCCTTTGCGCGATCCGCGCGATTCGGCCTCACCGTGCCCGCGATAGCGCAGCCCGCTGTCGGTCATCTCCGCTATCAGCGCGCACGTTTTGGCGCTGCCCACATCGATCGCGGTAAGAAAACTTCCCTGCTGGTTCCCCATCGTCTATGAGTTCCTCAACGTCATTCGCAATTCAATCCGCATTAATCTGAACTCGCGTTGGCTTGCTGTTTCGCAATCGCTGCACTCGGTTTCGGAATCGCCGGATGCACCGGCGCGGACGGCGCCGTCTTTTTCGCTTCCTGCTTCTGCGGCGTCCCATGCGTGGCGGCAGCGACGGTTTTCGAACTCGATGTGGGAGCCTTCGCCGCGGCCTTTTTCGGAGCGGGTGCTTTGGCCTTCGCAACTGTCTTCTTCGCCTTCGGCTTGGCCGCTGGCTTTTTCGCAGCCGCCGACTTCGGATCGAGTTTCTTCTCGGTCAACTCAAACGCCGGCTTGGGCAAGGACTTGTCATGCGGATTCAGGCGCGTGATCAGCGCCGCCGGCTTCACGCCTGCGGCCGCAGCTGCCTTCGCCGCCGAAGCTGCGAGCGCGGCCTGCTTGGGCCGGCCTTCCATATCCGGATTGACGATCACCTGATTGTCGTAGCGCAGGTTCACCGACTCCAGCTTCTGGAATTGCTGGCGCCACTCCTGCACATGGCTCACGTAAGTTTTGTAGCGCTTCAAGTAATCCGAGGACCCGAGTTCGACCAGCACGTCGCCGGCTGGATCATTGACACGAACCTTTAAATTCTCGAGATCAGAGAGATCGACTTCGCTCAGATCCTGCGAGTAGCGCGCGCCACTCGAGTCCAATTCCTGCACCAATTCGTTGTATGCCTTCATGCGCGGAGCCCGCGTGGAGAGCGGCTCGCCGGGATTCATCCCCAGAATGACTGGGAAGGAATATTTGTGCTTCTGCGGCAACTCCATCAATGTTCCGCCAGCATCGATCAGCGAAATTCGCGGGCCAACGCGCGCGAACGCCACCGGAGTGCGCTCGTGAATTTCAACACTGAGGCGGTTCGGGACGAAGCGCATCACGCTCGCCGATTCGACCCAAGGAATCTGTTCGAGTTGCGACTTCTGCTGCGCCAGCGGGATAAAGAAAATGTTGCGGCCAATGTCGGCGCCCATCACTTCCATGATTTGCGCCTTGGTCACGTTCTGCATGCCGGTAACGTCGATGTTGTCGCTGGAATCGACGCGAAAGCGCCACGAGTGCTCGCCGTATTCATATAGACCGGCAGCAGCGATGGCGGCGACGCACAGAACCACGGCAGCGATCGACGCCCACAGCAGGCGACTGGCAGTTTTCTTGGGAATTGAGCTGCGACGGGCGGAGACACGTTTTTGCCCGCGCAGAAAGGGAGATTCCTCGTCTACATCCAAGTCAACCAGGCGCGCGTCGTCAAGTACCTCGCGCGCGGCTTCTGTATGCGAAAGCCCGGCGCTGGCCGTTGGGTACAACTCTTCCTGCAAGATGGTGCCGCTGGATTTCCGCGCCATCAGTTCAGGTCAGTTGTCGTGAGGAATCGCTGAGCTTTTTCAATATAACTTCATTTCTCGAAATGAGATAGACAAAAAATTAGAGGATTTGCACAGGCAGGAACCGGATTGGGTACGGAGGCGGGATCGGCCGCTCTGACCGCCCTTCTTTAGCGAACTGAGGACCGACCCAAACCCAGGCAGCCGAGGCGGCCGTCGTCACAAAAATCGCTCCAAAAAAGAGGGCGCGGTTTGTATTCCGCGCCCGTTGCCGGGGAGGCAGAGTTCCAGGAGGAATTGCTAATCTCGCCCGTTAAACCGGACCGGTCGCACTGGTCTCGACATGAATCTGTGGCATGGGTGGCATCTTGATCATCGGCATCCGTGGAACGTTCACGCGGATCCGGGGACAAACAACAGGAGCCGAAACTTTGACGGCGACGGGAGCAAAAGCCGCAGCGGCAATCTTGATATGGGCTGTTTGTCTGGCCACCTGAGCTTCGATCCGCGCCCGGTTCGCCTCCAACCTCGCCAATTGGCGTTCTTCGCGGGCCGACATAACATCAAAACGTTCTACAGCTGTTTCGGAGCCCGCGATCTTGGTTTCGACTCGCGCCAAGGTCGTCGTGAACGGGCAAGACGCCGTCTCGGGCTGCGCCGTCAGCAATCGCGCCTCGGCCAAGAACTGGTTAGCATGCCCCGAAGCCTGCGCCAGTACGGCGGTCGAGCGCTGCTCGACGCGGTCCGCGATCTGGTGCGCCCACTGCAAGCCGCCATTGTGATAGCTCACGTTCAATCCGGCCGCCAGAACTGCCGCGACCAGCCATCCCCATGCTTGTGTCATCTTCATGGCCTGAACCCCTTCTGGCTGATAGACGAAGGGCCCCAAAATCCGTTAGCAAGGTCCGTTAACAAAGTGAAGATACGCAGCGACCTGCTTGTCGGTTCCCGGAAGACGAGATCCCTCAAGGCTGCTGCCGCAATTTCCAAGCAACCCCCGACCAGAGATACGCTATAGTTGGTGCAATATTTGAGGAGGTTTCATGGGCCAACCTCCAGGAACGCCGCACCTGCCGTTCTATCTCTTCCTCGCATTTCTGCCTTAGATGCCCGTGCCTGCACCCGCACAGTCTCCAGCGCCAGCCAAGTATCTACTCAACGTAGTCAAAGCGAAGTATCGGCCTGACAACAACGCGATTGAATATAGGCTGGTGAATCACGGACCCAATTCCGTGACTGCATTCAGCGTCTCAGTTTCGGTGGAAGTCAATGGCAGGGACGCATTTCGACAAGGCGGCCCGGTCTCGACCAGTCGCGACTTGCTGGGTCCGGAGTTGCTCCTTCAGTGCAAGGATTTTCCTGAGAATGCAGCAAAGGAGGGAGCTAGTCCCTTCCCGAATCTACCTCCGGTAAAAGGCATGATTAAGCCGGGAGATGCCCAGGTGGAGTCGATTACAGGCGAGTTGTTAGACACGAGCATGCTGCAGAGCGGGTCTCCGAAGATACGCGTCGAACTCACGGGAATCATGTGGTCCGATGGAACGATCGAAGGGACGACCGGCATTTGGGACATGAGGCGGATTCGCGACTGGCGGCAGGAAGCGGATTCCGAGGAAAAGAGTGCTCTGGCCGTCCTAAGTGCGCATGCAGACGACGAAAACACACAGCTGCAGATCAACGAAGCCACCAAGGACTTGCGATCCTTGATGAAGAGCTATCCCCGTGAAGTGAAGGCTCCGGAGGATGAGCCCCATCAAACGCTGCACGTTCAAACTCAGAGCTACGCTGAAATGATGATCCAAGACCTCGACGAAGCGGCATATCAGCCGGACCCGGGAGAAAGATATACATTCCTCCGCGAATTCGTGGCTTGCATGCATGACCGTCGACACGAATTGCAGGAGGTCAAGCCAGCAGTGCCGGCAAGATTACAGCGCCAGTCTCGTCGCTCAACTTGCATTCGAAGCTTCTGACGGCGCAGTCTCGCTCGTTCAGCTTCTCCATGATCATGGGGCTGAAGCTCAAGCCGCAATGGCCAAGATCGGCCCGGAGTTCAGTTCTGTAGTGCCGGAGCATGTGAACAATGCGAGTTCGAAGTGACGCAGAGCTCTTTTATCTACCCTTCCCGTTCATTTAGCTTGTCGAGAATCATGGGGCCAAACTGCGAAATGCTGCCTGCGCCCAACGTCAGGATCATGTCTCCGTCTTGCGCGATGGCCGCGGCCGCATCCACGGCATCGGCGGGAGAACTTGCGTACCGACCATTCTTCGCATTTCTCTCGCGGATGCGCTGCGCCAGGATTTCTCCCGTGACTCCTTCGATCGGCTTCTCGCTAGCGGCGTAGATATCGAGCACGAACAGCGAATCAGCGTCGTCGAAGGCGGTGGTAAATTCCTCGATCAGGTCGCGCGTGCGGGTATAGCGGTGGGGCTGGAAGATGACGTGGATCTTGCCAAAGCCACACTGGCGCGCTGCAGCCAGTGTGGCCTTAATCTCCGTGGGATGGTGGCCGTAGTCGTCGATGACGCTCACGCCGGCGGCGCGGCCGCGCAACTGGAAGCGGCGATCGACGCCGCGGAACTGATCAAGCGCGTTGCGGATTGCGTCTGGGCTCACATCGAGGCCGATGCCTACAGCAATGGCTGCCGTCGCGTTCAGCACGTTGTGCACTCCGGGCACGTGCAGCGTGAACTCTCCCAGATCATTCTTTTTATACGTAACGCGGAAGTGGCTGAAAGGCCGGGAATCGCTGGACGGAGTTTCCTTCCGTTCATCGAGCTTGATCAGAAAATCCGAGCCGCGCTGGGTGCCGTAGGTCACGGTCCGGCGCTGCACTTCAGGCAACAAGCGACGCAACAGAGGATCGTCGTTGCAGGCAACGATCATCCCGTAGAACGGCACGCGGTCCATGAATTCGAGAAACGTTTTCTTCACGTCGCGCATGTTGCGGTAAGTGTCCATGTGCTCGCGGTCGATGTTGGTGACGACCGACAGGATGGGCGAGAGCTTGAGGAAGGAACGGTCGCTCTCGTCGGCCTCGGCCACCAGATAGTGCGATTTTCCCAGGCGGGCGTTGGAGCCCATGGCGTCGACGCGTCCGCCGACAACAACGGTGGGATCGAGGCCGCCGGCGGCCAGCACCGACGCCACCATCGAAGTCGTCGTGGTCTTGCCATGCATGCCCGCGATCGCGATTCCGTATTTCAGGCGCATGAGTTCGGCCAGCATCTCGGCACGCTGGATCACGGGAATGTGCAGCTTATGCGCTTCGGTGACTTCGGGATTGTCGGCGGCGATGGCGGAACTGGTGACGACCACCTCGGCGCCCGCGATATTTTCCGCGCGATGTCCTTCAAAGGTCGTCGCGCCCAGACCGGCAAGCCGCTGCGTGACGGACGAACTCTTCAGGTCGGAGCCGGAAACCTTGTAGCCGAGGTTGAGCAGCACCTCGGCGATGCCGCTCATGCCAATGCCGCCGATGCCTACGAAATGAATGCGTTGAATTTTAGCGAACATAAAGTCAAGTTCCTGGCCACGGATTCACAAGGGATTAACGCGGCTCTCCCCGGCTCATAGAACGCCGTACCCGCCACATGCCGACTCCCCCAAGGCCATCCCCGTCACGGGACTCGCTCCCATGAGCGTTTTCTGAACAGACGATAGCGGCGCGGAGCTCGGCTCGGCGGTGAAGATATAAGCGAAACACGCCAAGCCGGCAATAGACAGCGCTAGTCCCAGGATGGCTAAAAGTGCCCTCCGAATCATGCTGACACGCTCTCCGTTCCTGCCAGTCTCGCTGCCATTGCAGCAATATCCCGTGCGGCGTTCGGATGCGCTAACACCCGCGCCGCTTGGCTCATCTGCTGCAAGCGTTGCGAGTCTTGCAGCAGGGCCGCGATCGTCTCGGCCAGCCAGACCCCTTCCAGTTTCGACTCTTCCACCACCACCGCAGCTCCGTGGCGCGCCAGCGCTTCGGCGTTGACCCGCTGGTGATCATCAGCCGCGCGCGGGAACGGAACAAAGACCGCCGGCTTCCCTGCGGCTGCGATTTCCGCCACCGTGCTCGCCCCGGAGCGGCATACCACCAAATCGGCCCGCGCGAAGGCCGCCGGCATGTCTTCGATGAACTTGAAAACTTCGGCAGACTCGCCGAGACCACGGTATGCCGCCAGCGCGTCATTATAGTCACGCTCGCCCGTCTGGTGCAGGATGTGAATCCCCGGCGCCTCGCGTTGTAGAACCGGCAGGCATCGGATCATCGCTTCATTGATCGCATGCGCTCCCTGGCTTCCGCCAAACACCAGCAGCGTTGGAGTGCCTCCGTGCTTGGGCGGGATCTCGAAAAACGCCTGCCGAACCGGCACGCCCGTCACCTCGGCGTGGCGAAAATATTTTGCGGTTTCCTCGAAATGCACGGCCGCGCCGGACACAAATCTCGCCACCATCCGGTTGGCAAACCCCGGCACCACGTTCGGCTCAAAGACCAGCGTCGGGATGTGCTTGATCACCGCCGCAAGCATTGCCGGGCCGGAGGCGTATCCGCCCACGCCGATCACCACGTCGGGCGCGAATTCGTTGAGCATGCGACCTGCATCCCACACGGCGCGAGGCAGATCGAAGGCGGTCTTCAGCCGCGTGGTGAGGCTCACGTTTTTCAGCGCGCCCACACGCACGAGTTGCAGGGGATATCCCGCGGCGGGAACGAGGCGGTTCTCAATGCCACGGGCAGTGCCGATGAACAGCACTTCGGCCTCGTAAGTTTGCTTGAGTTGATTGGCAATAGCCAGCGCGGGGATTACGTGACCTCCCGTCCCGCCACCCGCCAGCATTGCGCGCATGCAGTGACTATAAAGGAATTGATGATTGTTAATCGCTGATTGTTGATTGAGGACCCGCACTACGCGGCAGTTTGCTGGAGCGTTGAAGCTTTTTCAATCAACAATCAAAAAACATCAATCAACAATTTGGAGTTTCATTCCGCCTGCTTGGTGATGTTCAGCAGCACGCCAACGCACGCCAGCGTCACGAACAGCGACGATCCTCCGTAGGACACGAGCGGCAGGGGAATCCCTTTCGTGGGCATCATGCCCAGCACCACGCTGATATTGATGAACGCCTGCAGCACAACCATGCTCGTGATTCCGACGGCCATGTATCGGCCGAAAAGATCTTCCGTGCGCCAGGAGGCGCGCATGCCACGCCATAGGAAGATGGCAAACAAGGTCACAATGAAGAGGGCACCGACCAGGCCCAGTTCCTCAGCGGTCACCGCGAAAATAAAATCCGTGTGCGGCTCCGGCAGGTAGAAGAGCTTTTGTTTGCCTTCCATCAAGCCGGTGCCAGTCACGCCGCCCGTGCCCACAGCGATCAGCGACTGAATAATGTGGAATCCGGTCTTCTGGCTGTCGGCGTAAGGATTCAGAAACGCCATAATGCGGGCGCGCCGGAAGCTGACGTGAAAAATCAGAAAGTACAGCGGCACCAGCGACGCACCAAATGCATAGGCGAAATAACGCATGCGCATGCCGGCAACGTACAAAATGCAGGCTGCGATTCCGGCGCAAGCAATGGCGGTTCCGAGGTCAGGCTGCAACACGATCAGTCCCAGACACACAACTACTGGTGCGGCGGCGGGCAGCAGCGTGTTGCGCACGTCGTCGATGGTCTTGGCTCGACTCTCCAGAAAATAGGCAAGAAACAGAATCAGGACAGGCTTGGCCAGTTCCGAAGGCTGGAACGAGAAACCGCCGGCGTGGATCCAGCGATGCGTGTTATGCGAGCGGTCGAGAAAGAAGACCGAAATCAGCAGCAGCGTGGTGAATCCCATCAGCGGAAACACGAGCGCGGGATGCTTGTAGCGGCGGTAGTCCACGCGCATGGTGACGACCATGGCCATTAGCCCCGCGACCGCCCAGATCAACTGCTTTGACAAGAATGCATACTCGGAACCAAACCGCTCCCGAGCCATGACCGCCGACGCCGAGAACACCATCACCAGGCCGACAAACACAAGCAGCATGGTGACGGTAAAAAGCCAGCGATCGACACTCACGCGCTTTGCCATGGGAACCTCATTTCACCACGGAGTCACGGAGACACAGTGCAGGATTTTTGGATTGTTGATTCTTAGGTGTTGACTGATTTGGTTCGCAGCGCTGCCAGTGAAGTCGGCTGTAATGAATTCGGAAAGGTGCGCCACTGAACGCGGGTCGTTTGGTCAAAGCAAACCTCCCAATCTAGAATCCTTATTCCATGCACCCACCGAAGCCTGACTTGGTTGGCACTCTCCGCAGATTACCGCTCTTCACGGACCTGTCGGACCACGAGTTGGCCTTAATCGCCGAAAATGTGAGCCGTCTACGCTATGAGGAAGGTGTCACAATTTTCTCCGAGGGGGATTCGTGCCACGAGTTGCTGATTGTGGAGGAAGGGGCGGTGAGGATCCTCAAGTCGGCTCCGAACGGAAGGCAACAGCTGATCGGCATCGAACGAAGAGGAAACTCCCTCGCGGAAGTGCCCGTGTTTGATGGGGGCAGATATCCCGCGACTGCTGTGGCGGCGAGTACAACTGTGGTTCTTCGTTTACCTGCCGATCGGTTTCGACGAATCTGTCTGCTGAACCCTGAGCTCGCCCTCAAAGTCTTCAAAGTTCTCGGCCACAGGCTGCGCCACCTGATGAGTCTTGTTGAAGGTCTCTCCTTCTCAACTGTCCGCGGCCGTCTGATTACACATCTCCTGCGACTGGCAGAGGAGACCGGACGCCAGACCCCGCGAGGACTCCAATTCGAGCTCCCGGAGAACCACGAGGAACTTGCCGCGCGGCTCGGAACAGTTCGGGAACTCGTCTCTCGAAACCTGGGGCGCTTGCACGGAGCCGGCCTCATTGAAATGAGTCGGCGGACGATCCACATCCCGAATCCGGACGCGCTGAAGGACGAACTCATCAAAACTTCCTGAGTCGATCACAAACTTCTTTCGTGAATAACGTGACATAAGTCATGGTGATCAGCATCGCCACACTCTATTCTCCACTTCACGGCAGCAACGTTGATGCGGGTTACCGCTTTCTCCCCACAGAGCGCATGCGCCGACCTTTGAATTCTGGGGGTGGTATGGCTTACGTCATTGCGGAACCGTGTATCGGCGTCAAGGACACCGCGTGCGTCGACGTCTGTCCTTGCGACTGCATTCATCCGCGGAAGGATGAAGTGGGGTTTGCGGAGGCAGCGCAGCTATACATTCATCCGGAAGACTGTATTGATTGCGGCGCCTGCGTTCCGGCATGTCCGGCTTCGGCGATCTATCCTGCCGAAGACCTACCGGAGAGGTGGAAGAAATTTGCGGCGATCAACGCTGAGTGGTATGCAGTTAAGACAACCTGATTCCGGTTTATGACACGAGCGACCGCACGATCTCTTTGAAGATCTTGCCGCGGTGCTCGTAGCTTTTGAACTGATCGAAGCTGGCGCAGGCTGGAGCAAGGAGAACTACGTCGCCTTGCTGCGCGACAGCATTTGCTTTGCGGATGGCGTTCTCCAAGGTCTCCGCGTGCACGACTTCGGGGCCTTTAATCTGCGACTCGATTTTGGCCGCCGCCGCGCCGATCGTGTAGACACGCTTCACGCGCTGGCGCAGCAGATCGTTGAGGACGGTGTAGTCGCTGCCCTTGTCTTTGCCGCCGAGGATCAGGTGGATGTTCGCGGGGAACGACTCCAGCGCCTTGATCGTCGCATCGACGTTGGTGGCCTTCGAGTCGTTGTAGTAGTCCACGCCGCGGATCGTCGCCACATATTCCAGCCGGTGCTCAACGGCCTTGAAGTCGCACACAGCCTGGCGGATTTTCTCGGGCGCGCAGCCCATGAGCACGCCGGTGCACACCGCGGCTAACACGTTCTCGAGATTGTGCGCGCCCTTCAACGGAATCTCGGAGACCTGCATGATCTCGCGCTGTTTGGCTACTGCGTCCCGAAACACGATGTTGCCGTCGCGCACCCATGCACCTTGCTGCACTTCTGTCTGGCGACTGAACCAGAAAACCTGCGCTTGTGTGCGTGAACCCATCGCCGCGGCGGTCGGATCGTCGGCATTGAGCACGGCGAAGTCGCTCCCCTGCTGGTTTTCGAAGATGCGAGCTTTCGCGTCGCTATAGATTTCAAACGTTCGGTGACGGTCGAGATGGTCGGGCGTCACATTCAACACGACCGCAACTTTTGGACGAAAGGTTCGAATCGTTTCCAGCTGGAAGCTCGAAATCTCGAGGACGATGACGGTCTCTGGCGTGGCTCGCTCGGCCAGCGAAATGGCCGGCGTGCCGATGTTGCCTCCGACCAGCGCTGGGAATCCCGCGGCCGTCATGATCTCGCCCGTCAGAGTGGTGGTTGTGGTCTTGCCGTTCGATCCGGTGATGGCGACCATAGGGCCCGGCAGAAACTGGGCAGCAAGTTCGATTTCGCCGATGACAGCTTCACCGAGAGCGCGCGCCTGCACTAACTTCGGCGCGTCCACGGGAACGCCTGGACTTACGACGATCAAGTCTTGTCCACGAAACGTGCGGTCGCCGTGGCCTCCGGTCTCAACCGTGATGCCGTGATCGAGCAGCACGGGAATTTCATTGCGCAATTCGTCGCCGCTCTTGGTGTCGGAGACCGTTACCTTCGCGCCGTGGGCCTTCATGAACAGGGCTGACGCTACCCCGGATTTGCCGAGGCCGACGACCAGCACGCGTTTCCCGTTCAGTTCCATCGCATCCATTACACCACGGAGACGCTGAGACACGGAGAAGATCAAACTCTATTTCTTGTTTGCTCAGTGACTCGGTGACTCCGAGTTGAAACTTTCCTAGCGCAGCTTTAACGTCGTCAAAGCGAACAACGCGAAGATCAGCGACGCAATCCAGAAGCGCACGATGATTTTCGACTCCGACCAGCCCAGCAATTCAAAGTGATGATGCAGGGGCGCCATCTTAAAAATGCGCTTTTTGCGGAGCTTGTAAGAGCCAACCTGCAGGATTACCGAAATCGCTTCGATCACGAACACCCCGCCAATAAACGGCAGCAGCAACTCCTGCTTGATTATCACGGCGACCGTGCCGATGGCGCCGCCCAAGGCCAGCGATCCCACGTCGCCCATGAACACTTCCGCGGGATGCGCGTTGTACCAGAGAAATCCGATCGACGCCCCGACCATCGCCCCGCAAAAAATCGTCAACTCGGCCACCTGCGGCATGCGCTGCAGTTCCAGATACGTCGCAAACGTCGCATGGCCACTCACGTACGTCAACACCGTAAGCGCACCTGCTGCGATGACCGTACATCCGATCGCCAATCCATCGAGACCGTCGGTAAGGTTCACGGCGTTGCTCGAAAACGTGATCAATAGAGTCACGAAGATCATGAACGGCAGGAAAGCAAGAGGCCAGGCATGCGGAAAATGTTCCCAGCTTTGCACCACCAGATCGGGATGGTACTGCTTGAAGAACGGAACAATGAGCTTGGTGGAATACATTCCATAGGTCTGCATGGCGATCAACATGGAAGCAATCACGATGCCGGTCGCGAGCTGCAGCCCCATCTTCGCGCGCGCTGTCAAACCCAGGTTCCGGCGATGCGCCACCTTGCTGTAATCGTCGGAGAACCCAATCGCCGCATACGCCAAGGTAGAAAACACAGCGATCCACACGAAGCGGTTGGTCAAATCAGCCCATAATAATGTGGGGACGACGATCGCGATCACGATCAGCAGTCCGCCCATGGTTGGTGTGCCGGCTTTCTTCTGATGAGCTTTCGGGCCCTCTTCGCGGATGAATTGCCCAATCTGAAATTCGCGCAGCCGACCGATCACCAGCGGACCCACGATGAGCGCGGTGAACAGAGCGGTCAGACTGGCAAACGCCGTGCGGAAGGTGACGTAGCGAAAGATGCGAAACGGCGCAACGGAATGTTGCAGCTTGACGAACAACAGCCAGTAGAGCAATCAGCCTCCGTCCTTCGCAGTAATCAGCGCTTGTCGCGCCGCGCCTTCCATGTCTCCAACGCCTTCTCGAGCTTCACGCCGCGCGATGCTTTTAACAGCACCACGTCGCCGTCTCGTGTCTTGCGGGCCAGCCATTCGCCGGCTTCCTCGGGCGTCGCCACGAACTCGGCTTCCGTTCCCTGATTGCGGACTCCGTCGACCATCGCCTGCGCCAGGCCGCGCACGCCAACCAGAACATCGATCTTCGCTTCGGCAACGTGCCGCCCTGCGGCGCGGTGCATCTCTTCACCGGCCGGCCCGAGTTCCAGCATTTCTCCTGCGACCACAATGCGGCGCCCGGCTTTCATCGTCGCAAGAGCGTCGACCATGGCGCGCAACGCCTTCGGATTGGAATTGTAGCAATCGTTGATGACCGTGATGTTACCCAGTTGAAGAACCTGCCCGCGCTTGTCGGGCGGCGCGAGAGTCGCCAGCGCCGCGACGGCTTCGGAGGGCTTCAGTCCCTGAGCCAGGCCCACCGCCACCGCGGCCAGTGCGTTCAGAATGTTGTGCTCTCCGACCAGAGGCAAGCCCGCATGCTCGCGCACGTGGGCGATTACCACGTCGAACTCCGATCCCTCCGCGCCGCGGGTGCGCACATTCTCAGAACGCACATCGGCTGTGGCTCGCGTACCGTAGGTGATCACCTTGCCCTTGAAGTCGCGGCCGAACTGAGAGACGTACTCGTCGTCGGCGTTCAGCACGGCGGTGCCGCTGGTGGGGAGCGACTCGATCAATTCGTACTTCGCCCGCGCAATTCCAGCGAGTGAATCGAAAAACTCGAGGTGCACGGGAGCAACGTTGGTGACCACCCCGATCTCAGGCTGCGCGATTTTCGCCAGCGCGCGAATCTCTCCCGCGTGCGACATGCCCATTTCGATGACCGCGACGTCATGCTCGGGTTCCAACTTCAGAAGCATCAGCGGCAGACCGAAATGATTATTGAAGTTGCCTTCGGACTTGAGCACGTGAAAGCGCGCACTGAGGACGTGCGCGATGGCTTCTTTGGTTGTCGTCTTCCCTGCTGAGCCGGTGACGCCGACCAGCGGCTTGCCCCACATCTTGCGCACTGCGGTCGCCAGGGTTTGCAGCGCCGCGAGCGTGTCGTCGACGGCTAGCAGCCGGGACTGATCCGCATAACGGTGCAGTTCCTGCTTTTGGACGACCGCTGCGACCGCTCCTTTTCCGAGGGCTTCCCCGACATAGTCGTGGCCGTCGAGCCGTTCTCCCTTCACCGCGACGAAAAGGTCCCCGCTGCGAATGGTGCGCGTGTCGATGGAATAGCCCTGCGCAAATTCCTCGCGCGGAAAGTCGCCCGCGGCAGAAATAAACTCAGCGATCTTCAAGAGCGGCAGCTTCATGCTCAGTTCTTACCCGCAGAATGTTCGCATTCGAATCCTGCGGCCCGCAGGGCCTCGCCAGCAACTTCGACGTCGTCAAAGGGATGCGAGCCCTCGCGGGTGACCTGCACCTTCTCATGTCCTTTACCGGCCAGCAGCACAATATCTCCGGGGTGCGCTTCTGCGATCGCCAAAGCAATAGCCTTTCGGCGATCGACTTCGACGGTGTATTTGACTCCGGTCTTCTGAAGGCCGACGAGCGCGTCATTAATGATGGCGCGCGGGTCCTCGCTGCGGGGATTGTCGGAGGTGAGAACCACAAAATCGCCGCCCCGTCCGGCAGCCTCGCCCATCAGTGGACGCTTGGCGCGATCGCGATCGCCTCCGCAGCCGAACACGGTCAAGACCCGGGCCGTTCCTCCACCGCGCGAGACGAATTCACGAGCCAGCGCCGTGAGGTTGCGCAAGGCGTCGTCGGTGTGGGCATAGTCGACGACCACCGTGAACGGCTGGCCGCAATCGACGCGCTCAAATCTTCCTGGCACATGCGTGAGCGACTCGACGCCTCGCGCAATCGCCTTGGGCTCGCAGCCTCGGGCGTAGCATGCGCCCGCCGCGGCCAGAATGTTGTACACATTCACGCGCCCGATCAGCGGAGAGAAAATCGGAATCTTGACGTCCTGCTGCGGCGTGGCCATGTCGAAGCGCGTGCCGCGCAGGTTGATGTCTACGTTCTGTGCGTGGAAATCACCTTTCTCCCAACCATACGTCAGCACGACAGCGCTACGCTTCTTGCTAAACTGCACCAGCTTTGCACCATATTCGTCGTCAAGGTTGGTGACGACTGCGCGGGGCGCATCGGTGCCGCAACCTTCGAAGAGCACTCGTTTGGCGGCGAAGTACTCCTCCATCGTTTTGTGATAGTCGAGGTGGTCGCGGGTCAGGTTGGTGAACACGGCAACATCAAAAGGAACTCCGAAGACACGCTCCTGCGCCAGCGCGTGCGAAGAAACTTCCATCACCGCGTCGGTCGCGCCCAGTCCGAGAGCCTCGTTGAAGAGTCGGGCCAACTCCAACGCTTCAGGAGTCGTGTGCGGAGCCGGATAAATTCTTCCCGCTACGTGATATTCAATCGTCCCGATCAGCGCGCTCTTGCGACCCGCTGCCGTCAGGATCGCCTCAATCAAAAATGCGGTTGTGCTCTTACCGTTTGTCCCAGTGATGCCAGTGACCGCAATGCGCTCAGCGGGACGTTTATAGAAATTCGCGCTCAAGCGCGCCAAAGCCCGCCGCCCGCGAGGTACGACAGCCCACGCGACGCCTTCACGGGGCTTCTCGGATGGTGACTCCGTAACCACCGCGACCGCCCCGGCCTGAATCGCCTGGTCGATGAAACGGTTACCGTCGGACGCTTCCCCATGCATGGCCACGAACACACAGCCGGGCTTGACGCGGCGCGAGTCGTATTCCACACCACTGACGTTGGGGTCCCCGCTCTGGGCGAGAACCTCCGCGCCATCTAGCAGATGCTGGAAGGTCATTGCTGGGAATTATAGGCCACGGAGAAATCCATTGGGCACGGAGCGCGCGCCGAATGAGCCATTTTCGCGGCCAGCGCGATTACCAAGGTCATTTTTGCGATACCGCCGCTGCGCGCTACAGTATTTTATATGAGCACAGGTACCGGTTCCGCCAAATACAAATGCGCGCAATGCGAGCAGCCAGAGAGTGCGTGTGAATGCGAAAAATTCTGCTGCCTCTGCCAGGCGGTCATCGACGTCCGTCTATGCAACGACGGGCTCATGTATTGCGAACCCTGCCGCACGGCCTGCGAGTACAAAACGGCCGAATAGCCACGATTCGCGCGTCGAGCGCCAATTCCACTCGATGTTGCCGTCCTATCTGCCATAACGTTTCTGTAGTGAAGAAACGCCGTGCTGCCTCGCCTTAGACACGAACTCATGCTCACAACGATTTGGCAGGCCGCGACGTTTTGAGGGACAATGGTTTGTTTGCCCTTTGTAATTGTTGTCGGCCTTTTTTATAGGAGACTCCATGGCTACCACGATGCACGTCAGCGACGTCGCCGAGTTGCTGAGCGAGGGCCGGACGCACTTCAATCTTTCTCCGGCGGTGCTGGTGGAGCACTCCATCCGGCGTAACGAGGCAAAATTGGCGGCCAACGGGGCCATCGTCGGATATACGAATCGCACGGGCCGATCTCCGAAAGACAAATTTATCGTGAAAGACGAGACCACAGCGAACACCGTCGCGTGGGGCGCAGTGAATGCGCCGTTTGAACCGGAGAAATTCGACGCGCTCTATGCGCGTGTGATGGAACATTTGCGCGGCCGCGAACTCTTCGTGCAGGATCTTTTCTGCGGTGCCGATCCCGCCTACCGTTTGCCCGTTCGTATCGTCAACGAATATGCGTGGCACAACCTGTTTGTGCGGCAGTTGTTTCTGCGCCCAACCACCGAGGAACTCAAGCACCATCATCCCGAATTCACCGTAATCTCGGCCCCCGACTTTAAAGTTGATCCCAAGCGCGACGGCGTGGCGTCCGACGTTTTCATTCTTCTGAATTTCACGCGCCGCACGGTGCTGATCGGCGGAACTTCGTACGCGGGAGAAATGAAGAAGTCGATCTTTAGCATCATGAACTTTCTGCTGCCTCCGCGGAACGTGTTCCCCATGCACTGCTCAGCCAACGTGGGGCGCGACGGAGTGAGTGCTCTCTTCTTCGGGCTTTCGGGGACGGGCAAGACCACGCTGTCGGCTGACCCCTCGCGCGACTTGATCGGCGACGATGAGCACGGATGGAGCGCCGACGGAGTCTTCAACTTCGAAGGCGGATGCTATGCCAAGTGCATCAAACTGTCGAAGAAAAACGAACCTCAGATCTGGAACGCGTTGCGCTTCGGCTGCGTCCTCGAAAACGTGACACTCGATCCGCACACGCGCATCCCCGACTACAACGATGACAGCAAGACCGAGAATACTCGGGCGGCGTATCCGGTGGACTTCATCGAAAATGCGTTGATCCCTGGCATTGGCGGCCATCCGAAGAACGTGGTGTTCCTGACGGCGGATGCTTTCGGCGTTCTGCCTCCGCTTTCGAAGCTGACGCCAGAGCAGGCCATGTATCACTTCCTGTCGGGCTACACGGCGAAGGTTGCGGGCACAGAGGCGGGGGTGAAAGAGCCTTCGGCGACATTTTCGACGTGCTTTGGATCGCCGTTCCTTCCGCTGCGCCCGAAGACCTATGCCGAGATGCTAGGCCGCCGCTTGCGCGAACATAACGCGCAATGTTGGCTGGTGAACACGGGATGGCAGGGCGGGCCGTACGGCGTGGGCAAACGCATGGATATACCTCACACCCGCGCCATGGTCGATGCCGCGGTCGAAGGTGAATTGATCAAGGAAGAGTTCGAAATCGAGCCAACGTTCGGATTCAGCATTCCCAAGCGTTGTCACGGAGTACCGCCGCAGGTTCTCAATCCGCGGAATGCGTGGCCCGACAAAGCCGCATACGACAAGGCCGCGGAAGACCTGCGCAACCGCTTCGCCAAAAACTTCGAGAACTTCGACGCGCCGGCGGAAGTGAAGGCGGCGGGGCCGAAGGCGCAGAGGTAAGATCAAACGCCATCCCTAGGCGGCCGGGCTTCGCCCTGGCTAGACGCCCGAAGGCGGCCATCCCCACATAAGCACCCATGGGCATTTTGTCGAGACAGCCGCCCTCGGCTGTCAGCCGCGCGCAGCACGGCTGGGTCTACAACGTCACATCCATCTGCAACGCCTCAATCATCCCGTTGAGCGCGCTCTGTGCAGCGTCGCGTTTCTGCTGCATCTCGGTGATCTCCCGCCGTAGAGCTTGCACGCGATCCTCCTGCTCGTTCAGTTCGCGGACGTACCGCTCGACTAGGGCCTTCTCTTCGGAACTTCCCTTCAAGGCCTTCATGTTCTCGCGCACGCGTTGCTGATCTTCGGAAATGCTCGACACCTGGGCGCGGCGGCCAGTGATCACGGCGTCAAGAACGGCGATGTCACTCTTCTGGAGAGCGATCTTCCGCAATGCTTTTTCCACGTCCGCATTGATCATTTTCTGGTCGAGAAAAAACTTGATCTCGTTGTCGGTCACATTTGTCAGCTGATAGCTGTTGATGATCGGCCTGTACTCTTTGACTAGCAAGGTAGTGGTCTTCTTCGGTTCTACTGTCAGGCGAAAGCGGTGGAAGGATGCGGAACTCTCCTCAGCTTTGGCGTCGTCCGCGAGCTTCCAGCCGGGGCGCGCGGGGTGCTCAATCACCACTGTCCGCGTCGATGTGTCGCGGTTGCGGATTGTGTAAGTATCCTCCTGGCGCTCCTGCGTTGACTGCGTCATGGTGCCATGAGCGATGACGACTTTCGTGACGCGCTGAGGGTCCGCCTTCTGCTTGGCGTCAACCAGCACACCAAGGTCAGCCGCATAGGAGAGCAACCGCTTCTCGCCGGGCTTAATGGCGTCCATCAAACCCTCGCCGGCAAAGGCTTCGCCCTCGAGCACATTGAAGCTGCCGCCGTCGAGCGTGAGATCGCTGGTGTTATTCAGCCACAGCGCGCGCAACACCGAGGTGTCCGATGGATTCCAGACCGAAACTTTCTCAGCGTCAATGCGTGCCTGCAGGATCGGTACCAGCGCCGACTGGTTCTTGCGGATGGTGACCCGGTCTTTGAGCTTGTATTCGAAGAGGTCCCCGAGTTCCTGGGATTCGCCGACGGTGGTGCCCTGCTCGAGCGACTCGGCAATCATGGTGGCATCAGGCCGGCCGATCGCTGGTGGAGGTGCCCCATTCATGCGAAGGACGCTAGGAGCTATGCCTCCGCCGCTTCCGCTTGCGGCGCCTCCGACCACTCCGCCCATCGATCCACCAGGCACGCCGCCAGGAACACCACCGACCACCCCGGTTGGGGTCCTTCCAGGGGAACGAAGTTCCCCGTTCACGATGTCCGCTTGCCCTTCTATCGTCGCCTCATGCGTCTGCGGGGTGAGCATCGCATTCTCTGGCAATTCGACCACCGGACGACGCGTGTAATACGGCTGTGAAAGTTCCTGGACAAACGACTGCGGCGCGCCCGCGATGAGCGATAGTTCAACGTCCTTCCAGTCTTCCCCGACCGTGTTGTCGACAATCGCCCATCCCTGCAGTAGCGGCTTCCCCTCTTTCGGGATCACGATGCGGTATGTACTCTTCCACACGGGCACTTCACTGATGTAGCTGATGAGAAGACTGCGCTCACCTTCTCCGGCCGTGGAAATGGTCATGCGCCGGACGTCCTGATCGCGTGTAGAAGCGACGAGGCCAAGGTATTTCCCCACTTCTTCATTCACGTCTTTCTCCGTGACGCGCACGCTGGTGGCAGGAGTCAGGTCGAAGAGCCGCACCTCTCCGCCATCGCTCACGAGCGAAACCTGGGTCAAACCGATCTTTCCCCTGGACATCTGTTCGTCGGTTCGGTCAGCCTTCGGCGCATCGCGCCCATTCAGAACTTCCCGTTCTTCAATGCTCAACAAACGGCCGGAAGCCGCTGCTGAACCACTGCGGACCTCCACTCGCGCCCCCCTGAGGGCGTCGAGAAACTGCGCGGTGGTCGGATTCTCGCCGACCGGCAAGCGCAGCGATCCCAACCGTTTTTCCAGCGGCGCAGTCGAGTTGTAGCTGACGCCGGTGATCCGTCCCTTGCCCAGGTCCAGCACGGTGAGCGACTTCAACACGTCGTTCAACTGCGCGGTGGTGAAGTCCACGTTCACATCCTGACTCCCCCGAACGTGTCCGGAGTGCTCGAAATAACCGACGCCATTCTTGTAGAGAATCACTCGGGTTACAGGCAGCCGCGCAGCCGAGTCGGCCGGACTTGCAGATGAAGTAGAAGACTGGCCAGATGCAACCGCGACGAGCGTCAACCACAGCACTACAGCTTGCGAGGGGCGCATGGTTCCTCCGTCGGACGGGGTCCGTCGAGCAGGCGGTATCATGCACTGGAAGCCTGGTCAGTGCGCGACCCCTCATCGACTTAGACACCGAGCGTGCGTACCTGAGCGGAGGTATCTGCAACCGTGGATGCAACTGCCGTGTTTCGAGATGGCCGATGGAAGGCGGAGAGGTGGGTTGGCGCCGCCGGGAAGGCCCGCAGCGGAGTCGAAGACGCAGAAATCCCAAGGGAACAGAGCCTAGGCCTTCTTGATCAAGCGTGTAATCCAGATCAGGACCACGGCTCCAATAATCGCGACGATGATTGTGCTGATGAAGCCTCCGGCCTGGAAGCCCAGAATGCCCACCAGCCAGCCTCCGACGACAGCACCGATAATGCCGAGGACGATATCCATGCCCACGCCGTACCCGCCGCCTTTCATGATCTTGCCCGCGGCCCATCCGGCGATCAGTCCGACCAATACCCACCAAATCAAGTTTGAAATCATCTGGGATCTCCTGTACGGACGGAAGGAGACTATGGCGGGGGCGCCGGTCTGTCAAGCGCACCTTTCCTCTCGTGCGGGTGCAATTAAAAGTGCGAGTCAGTTATGCCGCTTGCTGATGCACGTTGCTCCAGTAATCTTCCCAACCTCCGTTGGCTCGTAAGACCCGTAGAGCGATCATCTTTCTTAGATTTTCCATCTTCCACCAGGCGCCGGAGATCTTGAGCCGGTTCTGGAACACATAGCGGTGGCCACTCTCAATCTCGCCTGAACCGATGGGCAATCCCGCACCCAGGGCGCCTTGATAATCCAAAAAATTCGAGTGGTTGGAGATATAGCGAAAGCAGGCACGAACCGGAGCCTCGGAGTCGGGGAGTTGGGCCGGTTCTAAGAACGGCCGCAGCGCTTCGAGAACATCTTTCCAGCGATTGTCTTTCAGCCAGTTCTTCTTCTCCTCCATCCAGGCCGGTTTATCGTTTCCCCCGATCCGGTCTCCGGCCGCCGAAAGGTAGTCGCACAGGTGATAGAAATCGACCAGATACTGCACTTGGCTGCCAAACTGCGCCTCCATCTGCTCGGTAATCCAGACCGCCCCATCCCCCACCCCATGGATCCTGGTCCGGCTGCCCGCTCCCGCCTCCTGGGCGCAGACCGCCAGCCGCTCTCCGGCTTGCTCCACGCTTCCCAGGGTCGCGCCAAAAATGGGAGTCACCGAACCCGGTTCATGAGCCAGAGCCAGACGGGCTTCCTTCCAGCTCACCTGCCGGGTCTTTCTCCGATCCACCGGCGCTGCTCCCGTCGGCTCGGCCACTTCCACCACCGGTAGCATGCTGCCGTCCATTTCGGTAATGAGCACGCGCACTCCCGCACTATCGGGCCAATCCCTTTTCTGCTTCTCTTGCGCCCGCATCGCCTCTCCATGTTCCTCCGTAAACCCACGGATGGCGCTCACGGGAACCTCAATCCCATAATGTTCTTTGAGCTTGACCGCGGCTCCGCCAAAGGCACCATCGGCCCCAAAATCCGTCATGGTTCGCTGCAGGGCTAAGGAATACCCACGGCACTCCACTTCCGCCGATTCGCAAAAGGAGTCGCATCTCCCGCCCCCGCCGACCTTGGGTGTAGATCTGTTCTTCTATTTCGATGGTCCCCAGCCGGGTGTACCAGTAGAGCTTTTTTTTCCTTCCGATTTACGCCCGGCTTGGAGTCGTACTCCGCTTCTTTTTTCTGCTGCTGACGGCGGGCCCAACTGTGGAAAACCTCGCTCCCCATCTGCCGCAATTCCTCGATAATCCGCCTCTCCGCTTCGGCCGCTTTCTCCACATCCCCGCCCGCGTTCTCGATAATCGCCAGCATGGCCTCGATCTTGCCTTTCAGCTCCGGGTATTCCTTCAGCCTTTCCTCCAAGCTGGGTTGGTTGGCTACGAATGGTTTCTCGATGTCGGAAAAACGTTCAGCCATGGATGCTCCTTGCGCTGGATTGACCCATGTCTATTTATGCCATTCGGAGGGGAATCTTCAGCCCAATCACGGGGGAGAGTCTACAAGATTACTCCCCCTGCTGCCTGGCTCGCCCAGACCCTTGACTCGCACTTCTAATTGCACCCCTCTCGTGCACCTTTCCTCTCGGCACCGCGGTCTTGTGTTTAAATCAAGCCATGTTCGCCCGCAAGATTCGCGTGGAATATGAGGCTGACGGCCACAGACTTCCCTGCCCGCTGAAGTGGCTCGACAGTTTCTCCATGCGCAACTTTACCAATGCCAGCGTCTTTGACGACACGCTTCCCACCGCAGACGGCCAAATTGAGATTGGTTCCGCGGTCCCGCTCGACCAACTCAAGGACGCGATGGAAGACTGGTTCCGGCGGAAGGGATACCTGCCTAAGGACTCGCCTTTGTCACTGGTGGAGAGCTAAGTCCCGGATCACACTACCGGGAGTCGGTACTTCCTAGTATTGCAGCAAACGTCTGGACATGAGACAGTGCTTTTGGAAGGTACAGGCTTGTCAAGGAAGAGTCAAATCTCGCTGCAGAAGGTCGGTCCGGTGAGGGTTTTTAACACGTCAGAGAAGAACGACATCGGAGCGGGTCGAACGAGCTTCCTGTTTTCAATGGCTTGGCCAACCGTAAGGATGGCAAACGAGTTGCTAACCCCCAACAAGGAGGTGCTTTATGAGCTACAGAGTATTGCAGCTGTCCCCCCAATCAAGCACCCGCTTTACCCGCAAGAGAATTTCAGTTCAGGATTCCTGGAGAACTCCGTCCATCAACGGGCTCGACATGGGGTCTCTGCAGTCATGGTTTGAGTACGATTCGGAACTCGGTGAGAGCACCGCTGACGGCCACACCAACTGGGGTACGATCTCAGGCTTGGCTCTCTCGATTGCGTTCAGCGCGAGTTTTTGGGCCGGCGTAGCGTGGGTTGTCGGGCGCGTCTGGCGGTAGACCCCAGTCTTTAAGTACTGCGAAAATCAGAACGGGGCGGAGCGCCAACCAGCGCTGGCCCAGTTTTCTGTTGCCCTCAGACCCCACTACTTGTCGTACTGCAGCAGCGACATCACTTCATATTCTTTGAGCTTGTCGCGACCCTTCAGGAACTCCAGCTCCACCACAAATCCCAAGCCGGCAATCTTGGCGCCCAGGGAAGAGGCAAGTTTAGCCGTGGCCTCGGCGGTGCCGCCCGTCGCCAGCAGATCGTCGACGATCAGGACGCGCTGGCCCTTCTGAATGGCATCCTTGTGAATCTCCAGCGAGTTGGTTCCGTACTCGAGCGCGTAATCATACTTTACCGTTTCCGCCGGAAGCTTTCCCGGCTTGCGCACCGGGACGAAGCCGGCATTCAGGCGATAAGCCAGTGCCGGGGCAAAGATAAAGCCGCGCGCTTCCATACCCAGCACCAGATCGACATCTTTCGCGATGTAATGCTCCGCTAGCTTGTCGATGAGCGTGGCGAAGCCAGCCTTGTCCTTCAACAGAGTGGTGATGTCGTAGAAGAGAATCCCCTTCTTGGGAAAATCGGGGATCTCGCGAATCAAGTGCTTCAGTTGATCGGCATTCATGCCCGCAACAGTCTGCATCTACCAGCTCCTTGAGTTCGAGGTTTCAGAGTTTCAACGCTTCAAAGTTTCAAAGACAAATGCGGGGGATTTTGCCTTGAGACACTTTGCAACCTTGAAACGTTGAAACCTGTCTCACCACGCTCCTTCAATGCGAAATGAACTGATTCCGGCAACTGGACTCGCTTCGGACACGTCGACCGCATCCACCCGAGCCGCGCGCGGACCTTCGCGCAGGCGGCCATGCAATCCTGAGAGCTGGTCGCGAGTGCCCTGGGCGAGAACCTCCACACTGCCATCGTGATTATTGCGCACCCACCCGGCGATCCCGAGGATGTGCGCCTCGCGCTCGACGAACCAGCGGAAGCCAACCCCCTGCACGCGACCGCGCACGAAGAACCGGCGGGCTTCAATGGGCTTTTCAGTACGGGCCATGCAACATTCAGGGTTTCAAAGTTTCAAGGTTTCAGACGTTTCAAGGTGACGAATTAGCCTGAAACCTTGAAACTCTGAAACCTTGAAACTTCATGCTCTTGACAGGTACGCGCCTTCCGACGTATCGACCTTAATCTTCTCGCCTTCGTTGATAAACGGCGGAACCTGCACTACGAGTCCGGTCTCAGTTCTGGCAGCCTTGGTCACGCTGGAAGCGGTGGCGCTCTTCAGCCCGGGCTCGGTCTCAACTACGGTCAGGATCACGGTCTGCGGCAGTTCGATTCCGACCGCCTTGCCGTCGAAGAACTCCACTTTGATTTCGAGATTGGCAATCAGGTAATCGACGGCGTCGCCCAGAATCTCCTTGCTCAAGTGGGTCTGCTCGTAGTTCGAGGTATCCATGAAGTAGTAGCTGTCGCCGTCGGCGTACAGGAACTGCATCTCGACTTCGTCCACGTTCACCTTCTCGATCGGGTCCGGGGAGCGGAAGCGGTGCTCGAACATGGCGCCGGTTCGCAAGTTGCGCAACTTGGCCTGAATGAAGGCGCGCAAGTTGCCGGGGGTGCGGTGTTCCACGCTGAAAACGGAATGCAGATCATTGTTGTGCCGAATGATCATGCCGGGACGAAGCTGGGTGGCAGGGATCGACATCGCTTGAAAAACTCTCCTTGTACGATTGCGGTTTGAAGCCGGCGGAAGACGGGCAGGCCCACAAGCTCCACCGCCAGCCTACTGCGCGAAGAAGGCTAAATTGTTATTTTACACTGAGATTCGCCGGAAAAGAAACCTTCCCAAAGCCGATCTCATCGAAGAAGAGCTCATTGCCGCGCCTCCGGATTGCTTTCGCCGAGTCGCCGAACTGAGACTAGAATAGCTAGGAGTGGAATGCGAGCGAGGCTGGTACCCCACACAGCTCTTGCGAATATGCCCGATCCCGGGCGGAAAATTTGAGGTCTTCATCATGCGAATCGGACGTTACGAATCTTCAGAAAGCAGCCACGTCGGCACTGCAATCACCTTCCTCCTGATCGGTCTCGGCGCCGGAGCCCTCGCTGGCCTTCTGCTCGCCCCCAAAACCGGCAAGCAGATGCGCCGCGATCTGCAGCGCGGTTTCGAAGATGCCAAGGACACCCTTGGCGATTGGGCCGACGAGGCGAAAGACCGCGTGCGCGACGCTAGTGACCGCGTCCGCGATGTGGCCAGCAAGGGTGTGGATCTGGCCGACAATCTGCGCGAAAAAGTAGAGCCACTGCGCCGCGCCATTAATCGGAGCTAAAAAAGCAGGCGTCGGGACCTCAGACGTCAGACCTCGAACCGTTAAAGTGCTGCAGTCCGAGGACCGAGGTCCAACGCCGCTTTCTGTCAGTACAGGTGGAAGTCCACCTGAACCGCAATCTGCGTCGCCACCGGCTGCCCGTTGAGCGTGCCCGGACGGAAGCGCCAGCGGTTCACCGCTTCGATCGCCTTCTCGTCCAGACCCATCCCCAGGCTTTGGCCCACGCGGATATCGTATGGGTGCCCATCCTTTCCGACCACCAGCAGCAATAGCACGATTCCCTGCGCCTTGGACTTACGAGCTTCGTCGGAAAAACTCGGCTCGGGATTGAAGATGACCTGCGGCACGGTCACCCCTCCTCGGCCTGCCGGAAAAATTCCGGGCGGCCCATCGCCGACTCCGGGCCCGGTTCCCGGCCCAATGCCATCGCAACATCCCGACCCAAACCCACCCGGACCACCGGGACCGCTCGAGAGAATCGAATACTTGGAGAACGGGTCGCCTGTCTGTCCACCCTGCAGCAGCTTAACGTCCGGAGCAACATTCACAGACTCGGGCATCGGAAGCTTCGGGGTTTCCTTCGGCAGAACTATCATCGGAGGCACAAGCTGAGTATCGAGTGACGCCTTTGGGATATTCCCGTGCCACGCCGGCAGCGGATCGTGATTCCCGCCTCCTCCACCACTGTTTCCCGAAAAAATCAGGCGGATCTCATCGAGCTTAGGCATCTCCCGCGCGATCTCGGGACCGCCTTGGATTACGCAACTCGTAAAATAGATGAGAAGCCCCACGATCGCGGCCTGGCCAATCATCGAAAAGACGAAGGTCTCCCGCCGCGCACGGTACAGCCCGTCGTTTTCCCCCGACAGCATGGAAAAGATATTTGGCCCAGGTCCGGGGATGCAGCGGTCATAGCGCGCTCCTGTCAACGAAGTGTCGACACTATCAGCCCAACACGCCCTAAGACGCGCAACCGCGCAAAAAGGATTTCCGGGCAAGAAAAAGTACGCAAGAGGGGCAGCTTGAGGATCGCAGGGAAATCCTCTTCAGTCGTTGTGTGAATGGCAAGATGGTTCACCCCCACACCCAGAAGTTTACGGTCAAAGCAGCCAACTCTTCACCTGCATGAGGTTCGACTATCGCGTCACGCCAGCGTCTGGTAGCGGATGACGCGCCTGGCGTCCAACCGTACCAGCCAAACCGCAGCGGCGAGAAAAATCGCGTTGCTGATGCGCGTCCACAGCAGTCCGCCGACCAGCGGCTCCTGAGTGAACGCGTGTATGCCATAAGCCAGCGCGCCGCCAGCTGCCAGGCTCAGGGTATGCTGCGCGCTCCAGCCTGTTTGTCGCGAAAAGAACGTGACCAGAACGAGGAAAACCGCGTCGATCGCCAGCAACGCACCCACCGCAAGCCCACCCCACTTCGGCGGCGTATTCATAACGCCCATGCCCAGCACGAACGCAAGGGCTCCTGTAATCCATGGGCTCGGCGCCAAACCGCAGGCCCTGCGCGACCTCCGTGCAGGAATCAGAAACGCAGACACGATCAGCAACGCGGTCAGCACTGCCACGCTGAGAAGCTGTGCTTTGGATGCCACGAGCCGGTTCTGCTTGAACCCGATGCCGAAGTTCGTGGCTGTACCAAGCACGAACACGACAGCGACGACCGAATCGCCAACCCGTCCCAGCCACGGCATTCCAGCATCAGCAGGAAAGAGCGCCTCCACCAGCGCAATCGAGACGCCCATGCTCCAGAACGTGGGAAGGTTGAACATGAATAACGTCCACCACCCTCCGATACCCAGCGCCGGAAGATAGGGATGGTCAAGCAGATGCATGTGCATCTTCAGATAATTATGATTAAAGAGCGACTGCGTCACCAAGCCTTCGCCGATCAACGTATAGGCCGCGCCTAGCGGTCAGATGACGGGCAAAGCGGGTGTAATTCATGAGTTAGCAATAAAGGGGCGTCACGCCTGCGTGTGCAACGCTTGTCCTGAGAGCCGTCGAAGCATGCCGAAGCTACTTGAAGATCGAGGAGAAGAATCCTCCAATGCGTCCAAAGAAGCCGCGGTGCTCTGCCTTCTTCTCAGGCTCCGGTGGTGGCGATTGAATCACGATGTCGAGATGAACCTGGCGGGCCGGAGAATCGTCCACTGGCAAGTCTTTGGCCGCCTGCACAGGAGGCGGTAAAGCGCCTGCTGCGGCGCGGTTCTTCGCATTGAACACCAGCGGGGCATCCACCTGCACGTGCACGTCGTTCGGCTGAGAAGCCGGTGGAGGAGCCGTCTCCGGCCCATTGGACAACCTCGTTCCCGCAGTCGACGCTACAGAAGAGGCCGCGGGCGGCGCGGGCGTCTCACTTCCGCCGATGCGCACTTTCTCCGACAATTCCGAGTCAGACACGTTCGGCGCGTAAGATGCCTGCGCCTCCATAAGCGGCGACGGCGGCGGACATCCGCACTCGACCGGTACATCGCCGTCAACCTTATCGATCTGTCCTAAATGAAAAACTGCCTGCTCGGCCGGCTTCACCTGGTAAATCCGGTCTCCCATCAACTCCGAGACGATGGCCGAAGACGTGTTGCCCTTTAACGCGCGCACGCAGGTGTTGCCGTGCGCGTCGGCGCTGATGGCATAGTGGAATTCTCCCGGCCCCGCAAACAGGATGCGAAAGTCAGGCGTCATCACGGTATCGGCCGACGCGCTCAATGAATAGTGCGCCTCGATCGCGCCGGTGCTCAGGCCCAGCATCAGGTCGCGCTTGGTCTTCGAGGGTGTCACCGATACGGTGGTCCCAGGACACACGCGAACTTCACCTCCGCCGGACAGTCGCAGCACCGCCGTCTCCGATCCGGCCGTAACTGCAGAGCCCGACGCGATGCGGCTTCCCGCCATCACCGCCCTCCCGGAGCCACTGGTCACCGGCACCACCGTCGGACCCTTGCTCATGGACAGCCCCTGCACCGTCGGCGGCTCATAGGGCGACGACTTCTTGCCCGCATTCGCATCCTCGGCCGGCTTGAGTCGCACCATCAGCCGATGGCCCGCACCATCCCACGAATACCCGTAGGGCGCGAGCAGATCAAGAACGATGCGCGTCACCGGAGGGTTCCGCTGAAATTGATCGACGCGGATCGCGAGGATGTTTTCTTTTTGAATCGGGATTCGCTTCTGCGTCATGCCCAAGCGCGAGTTGGGCAGATCGATCACCATCCTCGGCGGCGAATCCAGCAGTTGAATCTCGGGAATCACCGGGCTACTGGAAAGAATTTCGACTGCGGGCGCGCCGCGCTCGTGCACGATGCGAACGCTAGTCACCAGTGGAGGCGGCCCGAAAGTCTGCGCCGCAACGCACGCAGCCAACAACGCGACCATCATCGTGACGCATGCATAGGTGAGCCCAGATCGCAGCAAAGAATCCCTCATTGGAAGCTTGAAGGAAACATATCAGGCGGCAGGGGTAGGGTGCTAGCGGTCTGTTGGGTCAGGTTTCGAAAGTCTCAAGGTTCCAAGGTTGCAAGGTCTCGAGGGTTTCAAGGTCAGTCGTCTTACCAAAAGAAACCGAAGCACTTAGACTCCGAAACCTTGAAACTTGCACCCTTACGCTTCCGGCAGAAACTCGTATTCCTCAATGACGGCGGCCACGGTGAGTTTACCGTCGGCTCTTCCGTCCTCCACCCGCACCACGCGGCCCTTGCATTGCACGCGAATGCTTTCGGTTAGAGTGATCTCCGGCGGCAGAGTCAGTGTGAAGCCGATGGGCGATCCCTGAGCGACGGCGGACTCAAGATAGAAACAGATCCCGCGCGCGCTAACGTCGCGAAGCTGCGCAGGTTGAGTGGCATTCTCGCGTTCGACCGTAACCGGTACGCGGAGCGGAAATCGTCGTGCACCCCTTTTCTCTTGCTGGGGCTCAGCCATGCATCCTCCAAGTGGCGGTGAAGTAGCGTTTTAACTGATAACCGAGGATGCTCCGCGGCCGCGCCAAGGTCAATACCACCGTTGGGTCAGCAAGTGGCCCTTTCAGGCGAGGTGACTATTGCAGATTGAGGAGGATTGGAGCGGCGATCTCCCATCCCCAATCTGAAGTCTGAAATCTACAATCTGGAATCGTGCCCCGGTGTAAGCTGATGGCAGGAGCCTAGTCCTTGATCTTCGTCCTCGACAACTACGATTCGTTCACCTACAACCTGGTGCAATACATCGGCGAACTGGGCGCGGAAGTTGAGGTCCGCCGCAACGATCAGGTTACGGTCAGCCAGGTCGAGCAGATGCAGCCCCAGCGGATCGTCGTCTCTCCCGGTCCGTGCACGCCTCATGAAGCGGGCATCAGCATTGACCTCATCCGCCATTTTGCCGGAAGAGTGCCAGTACTTGGAGTCTGCCTCGGCCACCAGGCGATCGGGGAAGCCTTCGGCGGCCGCGTCGTTCGCGCCGCTCACCTCATGCATGGCAAGACCAGCGCCGTCATGCACGACAATCGAACCGTCTTTCAGGGCCTGCCCATGCCCATGACGGCCACTCGCTACCATTCGCTCATCGTCGAGGAAAAAGATCTCCCCGCCGATTTGGAAGTCAGCGCCTGGACCACGGAAAAAGACGGCACCCGCACCATCATGGGCCTGCGTCATCGCCGCCACTCCGTCGAGGGCGTGCAATTCCATCCCGAAAGCGTGCTCACGGATGCAGGGAAGAAGCTCGTAGCCAACTTCCTGCAGTTGTAAGCGTCCATTGAACGGCACGTTCCTCATCTATACTCTTCCCGTTTGCATCTGCGTTGCGAAAGGAAATTCCATGAGCCATGTTTCGGCCAGTGGGTCCGACACAATCCGGCGGAGACTTGTGGCATTCATTTTCACGCTGGCTTTCGCGACTGCTGCTGCAGCCCAAAGCGTACCTTCTTCTGAACCGAAGGCGCCCGCGGCGACTCCATTACCCGAAGGTTCGTGGCGTTTCCTCGTCTCCGGCGACTCGCGCAATTGCGGAGACATCGTGATGCCCGCAATTGCCGCCCATGGCACCAAGTACGCTCCCAGTTTCTACTGGCAACTCGGCGACCTGCGCGCCATTTACAAGATCGACGAGGACATGGCCTTCGCTGCCCAGAACAAAGGCGAAGTACTGAGCTGCGATAACTACCAGAGACGCGCCTGGAACGATTTCGTCGAGAACCAGATCGCCGCTTTCGGCGACGAGCCTTTTTATGTCGGCATCGGCAATCACGAAGTGATCCCGCCGAAAAATGAGGAAGCCTTCAAACGCCACTTCTTCGACTGGTTAAACATGCCTGGCTTGCAGAAGCAACGTCAAATGGATCGGGAACCTCTTCTGCCAGAGGCTTACTTTCATTGGATTCAGGGCGGCGTAGAGTTCATCTATCTCGACAATGCCTCAAATTTCTTCTCTGACGACGAGCAGACCTGGCTGATTCGCCGCCTGCAGAGTGCAACGTTGAATCCTGAAGTGAAGAGTGTGGTCGTAGGCATGCATGAAGCGCTACCTGACAGCATCGCAAACTATCACAGCATGGGTGACAACACTACCGAACCGCGGGCCCGTCCGAGTGGCGAAAACGTCTATAAAGCTCTCGCGGCTTTCCGCGACCAAAGCAAGAAGCCGGTGTACGTGCTCGCCAGCCACTCCCATTTTTATATGGAAAATATTTTCGACACGGCGAAGCTGAAAGAAAACGGCGCCAAGCCTCTGCCCGGCTGGATTGTCGGAACTGCTGGAGCCGTGCGCTATCCCCTTCCGACTGGCGCACCTCCCACTGCGAAGACGGACGTCTACGGATACCTGCTGGCCACGGTTTCAGCCGACGGCACGATTCAATTTACGTTTGAGGAAGTGCATGAATCCGACGTTCCGCGGTCTGTCCAGCGGCGTTATCCGGCGACCGCGGTGCCGTGGTGCTTCGCTCACAATTCGATCAACCGGGAGCCTACGGCGGCGGACATCACGCCGCGGTGCATAGCGACGACGGTGACCACAGCGCCAGCATCCGCGCCATCTCATTAGTCAACGCCTGCACCGATCACTGGCCGCCGCGCGCTTTATCCACGGCGCGCAGGACTGCCTGCGCCTTGTTCATCGACTCCTGAAACTCGCTGGCTGGATCGGAGTCCGCGACGATTCCCGCGCCTGCCTGCAGGTATGCTTTCTTACCCTGCATCAGCAGCGTGCGAATGCCGATGCACGAATCAAGATTCCCGACGAAGTCGGCATACAACACCGATCCGCCATAAATTCCGCGGCGCGTCGGTTCCAGTTCTTCGATGATCTGCATGGCCCGCACCTTGGGCGCGCCACTGAGTGTTCCCGCCGGGAAGCATGCGGCGAAAGCGTCGAGCGCATCAAGATCCTTGCGCAGCCTGCCTTCCAGCGCCGATACAAGATGCATCACGTGCGAGTAACGCTCGACGTACATCAGATCTTTCACTTTGACCGAGCCGTAATCGCTCACGCGCCCAAGATCGTTGCGACCGAGGTCGACCAGCATCACGTGTTCCGCGCGCTCTTTTTCGTCAGTGCGCATCTTCTGCTCCAGGCGCAAATCTTCGGCTTCATCGCGCCCGCGCGGATGCGTGCCTGCGATCGGCCGATACTCCAGCTTGTGTCCAGTGACCCGAACCAGCATCTCGGGAGACGATCCGAGAATGTGCGTTTCCCCGGACCGCAGAAAATAGAGATACGGCGACGGATTCACCTGCCGCAGCGACCGGTACAAATCGAACGGCGCAACCTCGGGCGTGAAGTCAAGGCGCTGGGAGAGGACCACTTGGAAGATGTCGCCCGCGGCAATGTACTCCTTGCAGCGCTCCACTCCGCGCAGGAAAGTCTCACGCCGTGTCCCAGCGTGCACTTTCAGTTTGCCCGCCTTGGCCTTTGCTGACTTGCGCCAGAGAGCCGGACTCAGTCCCGCAGCGAGCTTCCGCTCCAGTGCTGCGATGTCGCGCAACGCCCGGTCATACGCGCGCCGCGGACTCTCGCGTTTAACGTCAGCGGCCGCGACAATGTGAATCTGGTGCCGCAGGTGATCGAACGCCAGCAGGCGATCAAAAAACATCAACTCGGCGTCCGGCAGCGCCAAGTCGTCTTTCGCGTGGTCGCCAATCTTTTCCAGTTGGCGAACCGCGTCGTACGCAAAATATCCGACCGCGCCCGCGGTAAACGGAGGCAAACCCGGAACGCTGGCAGGCCGATGTTCCCTCAGCAAACGCTTCACGACCTGAAAAATGTCGTCTTGCACCACTTCGCGCCGGCGTCCGTGCTCAATCTCGACAGTTCCCTGCCGCGCAGTCACCCGCATATAAGGCCGCGCACCGAGGAATGTGTAGCGCCCGATCTGCTCGCCGCGCTCCACGGATTCCAGCAGAAAGGCATGCGGTTCTTTATCGGCAATCGCGAGAAAGGCCGAGACCGGCGTGAGCAAGTCCGCACTCACCGATTTCACTACCGGGATGAGCGTGGCCTCTTGGGCCAACCGCGAGAACTCCTTGAAGTCCGGCTGCAGCATCGTTTGGGATCCAAACCGCCGCTTCGGCGGGTTTTTTATTATAGGCGACGCGCGCGAGACGGCAGAATCGTTGCTCAACCAGCGCATCCTGTGATGCAATCACTGCCATGAATCGTCGAAATTTTATTCGTCTCTCCGCCACCGCTTCTGCCGCGGTTTTGTACCGGCCCCTCAGTTTTGCGGAGACCAACCCAAGCCCTGCGGTCCGGCTGACGCTTCGCGCCGACCGGCTCGGCAACAAGATCGGCGACGACTTCACCGGACTGAGCTACGAATCCGCACAACTCGGCAATCCCCATTTCTTCTCCGGTGCAAATTCCGAACTGGCGGGCTTTATACGCCGGTTGGGAACGTCGGGCGTTCTGCGCATCGGCGGCAACACCAGTGAGTATTGCTACTGGACTCCGGATCCCACCAAGCAGACCAACCGGCAAAATCCCGAGAGCATGCGCACCGGGGACAAGGCGAATCCCGTTGCCTTTGAACTAGCCGTCGGTCCCGATACCGGCAAAAAAGCTCCGGCGCCTGTGAATATCACGCCGGAAGCGATCCACAGTTTGCGCGAGTTCCTCGACGCCTGCGGCTGGAAGCTGATCTACGGCCTGAACATGGGCACCGGCACCGCCGAAGACGCCGCCGATGAGGCTGCACGCGTGATGGATGCGGCCGGCTCGAAGCTGATCGCATTCCAACTCTGCAACGAGCCTGATCTTTTCTTTCGCAACGGAATTCGCAAGGCCGATTACGACTTCAAACAATTTGCCGTCGAATGGCAGCACTTTTTTCAGACGATCCGCGCGCGTCTTCCAAACGCACCCTTTGCCGGACCGGATACTGCCTACAACAACGAGTGGCTCGTTCCCTTCGCACAGCAATTCAAGCACGAGGCTGTCTTTCTTTCGCAACACTATTACGCGGAGGGTCCGCCGACCGACCCCTCCATGACGATCGAGCGACTCCTCCGGCCAAATCCCAAGCTGCAGGACGAGTTCGAGGGCATGAAGACAACCATGCAGGAATCGGGCCTGCCTTTCCGGCTTGCGGAAACCAACTCCTGCTACCAGGGAGGAAAGCAGGGTGTGAGCGACACTTTCGCCTCGGCTCTCTGGGGTGCCGACCTCATGTATCAGCTCGCATCAGCGGGTGGTACGGGTATCAACTTTCACGGGGGCGGTTACGGCTGGTACACGCCGATTGCGGGAACACAGGAAAATGGATTTCTGGCGCGGCCGATTTATTACGGCATGTTGCTGTTTGCGCAGGCTGGTGCAGGAAAGTTAGTAGAGAGCCAATTCGACCATCCGGAACTAGCGCCGCCGCTTACGGCATACGCCATCCGCAGCAACACGGGAGCAATCAAGGTGGTAATTTTCAACAGGAACCTGGACCGTGGCGTGCACCTCACCATCGACGCGGGTCAAAGAGCTAAGCGCGTAACCGCGCTTCGTCTGCATGCCCCGCGAGTGGACGACACCACCGACACGACGCTCGGCGGAGCGCCCGTAGGAGCAGGCGGTGCGTGGTCGGCTGCACGCGAAGAAACGCTGCCCCTTGAAAACGAAGTCGCGGCCCTCGACCTTCGGGCCGCAAGCGCGGCCTTGATTACGTTCGAAAGCGAATGATGCCACCATCTTCATTGTTCAGCGGGTTCCGGTAAAAAAGGCGCAACATATGGCCAACGGTTGCAGGGGTCTATCGTCGATCAACTGGAATGAGCGAGTGCCCGTCGATGGGTACTCCGTACCTGGAGCAGAATCATGAGCGCGACCGGCGCTGTCACTCCCCTCACGGCTGAGACCGCCTCGAAATCCCGCATCGCCTCCATCGATCTCATCCGTGGCGCGGTCATGATCCTGATGGCCATTGATCACGTGCGCGTCTATTCCGGGATCCCAGCCGGAGGCCCCACGGCGGGAGTCTTCTTCACCCGCTGGATCACCCACTTCTGCGCGCCCGCCTTTATCTTTCTTGCGGGCACCAGCATTTTCCTCTATGCCCGCAAGCACGACCATGTGCCGCGGTATCTGCTGATCCGGGGTGCGTGGCTCGTCCTGCTCGAGTTCACATTTCTGCGCCTCGCCTGGACTTTCAATTTCGATTTTCGCCACTACGAAATGGCGGGCGTCATCTGGGTGATTGGAATCTGCATGATTCTGATGGCCGGACTGGTGAAGCTGCCCCTCGCTGCTGTGGGAACCATTGGCCTGGTAATCATTGGCACCCACAACCTGATGGATCCGCACATGCGCGCGCTGCTCGAGGGGCTCGACCAGAACCGTCTCTCCGGTCTTTGGAAAATCATGTACGTGGGATTCTTCGACGGCCCGATCCAATTTGGCCCCGATGGACCCAACCTGATCGTTCTGTATTCCATCATTCCGTGGATTGGCGTCATGGCGGCAGGCTACGCGTTTGGAAAAATCCTGACGTTCGCGCCCGCGCGCAGAAGGCAGCTCTGCCTGGCGATCGGACTCTCCGCCATCGGACTCTTTCTCGTCCTGCGCGGATTCAATCTGTACGGCGAGCCCCGCCCGTGGCATGCCGCCGTTGCAGGGCGGAACGGTCAACCACCCATGCCAGCTTTGTTTGCCTTCCTGAACACCACCAAGTACCCGGCCTCCCTCGATTTTCTTTTGATGACGCTGGGCCCGATCATCGCCCTGATCTCCTTACTCGAGAACCTCCGCGGACCGGTGGCCCGCGCCATTACCGTCTTCGGACGCGCGCCGTTCTTCTTCTACATGCTTCACATCCCCTTGATACACCTGCTCGCACTGGTCGTATCGAAGGTCCGGCTGGGATTCGTGAGTCCCTGGCTTTTTGCCAACCATCCCATGGGCAATCCCGAGCCGCCCGACGCTTACATGTGGAGCCTTCCCCTTCTTTATCTGGTCTGGGCAATCACCATCGTGCTGCTCTATTTCGCCTGCCGCTGGTTTGCCGCCCTCAAACTGAGGAGAAGCGAATGGTGGCTCCAATACCTGTAGCGCGATTGGCTCATTTCGCGCCCAGCCGCGAAACTTTAGTCACTTGTTACCCTCTCGACAATCGCTAGAATCGTGAGTATCCCGAGTATTATGAACATCTTGGGTCTCCGGCAAAGTTGAGTGTTGCTCTCCGCTCTGAAAACCAACGGAGCGGACCAGCAATCAAATTGACGGGAACACCCTTGCGGTCGAAGATTACGGATTAAGCGAACATCAGAGTTTATGCGAGTTAAGTTTTGGGGCGTGCGCGGTTCCACGCCCACTCCACAGGTCGAGAATCTGCGCTACGGAGGCAACACCTCCTGCGTCGAAGTGCGCGTTGGAGACGAGATCTACATCTTTGACTGCGGTACCGGATTCCGCGTGCTGGGGCACGAATTGAAGCGCGAATTCGGCGACCGTGCCTTCGCCGCCCACGTTTTCGTTTCGCATTTCCACTGGGACCACATTCAGGGCATGCCTTTCTTTCGCCCGCTCTACGAAAATCCCAACAGCCAGCTCGTCTTCCACTCTTCCAGCCGCACGCGCGGTCTCGAGCAGGTGATGGCCGAGCAGATGGCTTCACCCTACTTTCCCGTCAACCTCGATCAGATGACTGGGAAGCGCGATTTCTGCAACATCGACAATGGATGCCTGCCCATGGGCGACGGCACCCGCATCAAGACCGCGTGGCTGAATCATCCCCAGGGATGCATGGGATTCCGCCTCGAAACCAAGGAAGGCGTATTGGTCTACGCCACCGACAATGAGCCCGGCGATCCGAACTTCGACAAGGCCGTGCGCCAGCTCGCCGAAGGCGCCGACATCCTGATCTACGATGCGCAGTATCTTCCCGAAGAGTACGAAGCCCGCCGCCGCGGCTGGGGACACAGTCACTGGCGCGAGGCTGTCAACGTGGTCCTGGAAAGCGGCGCCAAGGAATTGATCCTCTACCACCACGACCCCGACCACACAGACTCCGTGATCGACACAGTCGTGGCGAATGCCCGCAACTACTATCCCAAGGTTCGTGCCGCCGCCGAGGGTATGGAAATCGAGCTATAGCGGCCGGACTATTCCTTCCCCAAGAATCTTCCGACGATCGCAGCGCACGCCTCGACAAATTCCCGCTCCGCCGGATCGAACGTATTGGCGAAGTAGCTCTCGATGTCGAGTTCCGCCGCGAGTTCTCCTTTCACGAAAATCGGTACCACGACTTCGCTGTTCACCATGGACGACCCCGCAAGGTAGCGCGGATCTTTGGTGACATCCTGTACGACTACGGTCTGCCCCGTGGTGGCGGCCGCACCGCACAGGCCGGTATTGAGCGGAATGCGCGCGTTCGGCGTGAAGCTGCCCACATACGGACCCACTACCAAAAATCCTGAATCTGCGGGATCGATCAGATAGAACCCCACCCAGTTGTAGCGTGTCATCTTTTCATGCAGACGTTGCGCCATGTGATCCATCAGGGACTCCGCAGTGGCAGCGCTCTTGGCGGAGTTCCGGAATTCAACCAGAAGTTCTTCGTGCACGGGGGTCATGATTTTAGCTCTCTCATCTCTGCCCTCAGAATAAGTCAGCCGTCCGGCAAGTCGTGGGTTAATTCGGAAGTTGAACCATCAATGTACCGCCCCGTCAGCTTGCTTCCCTGCCTTCGGCCCTCATATACTCGGAACGTTTGCTCGCTCCGTGGGAACGCTCCCGGCGCCGGCGGCATTTATCTGCAGATCCCGACCTGCCATCATTCCGGAGACCACTTCTATGACGACGATAGCGACGCCCCCGCACGTGGATAAAGAAAGCAATCCTTGGGAATCCCAGCGGGCGCGCTTCGACCTGGCTGCCCAGAAGCTCAACCTGGACGAGGGACTGTGGCGCGTTCTGCGTTATCCCAACCGCGAACTCACGGTCTACATCCCGGTGCAGATGGATGATGGCCACCTCGAGGTTTTCACCGGCTTCCGCGTGCAGCATTCCATCGCGCGCGGTCCGGCCAAGGGCGGCATCCGCTACGCGCCCGACGTCACGCTCGATGAAGTACGCGCGCTGGCCAGTTGGATGACCTGGAAATGCGCCGTGGTCAACATTCCCTTCGGCGGCGCCAAGGGCGGCGTGATCTGCGACCCGCACAAAATGTCGATGGGCGAGGTCGAGCGCATGACCCGCCGCTACACTTCGGAATTGATCGAGTTCATCGGCCCCGAAAAAGACGTCCCCGCCCCCGACGTCAACACCAACGAGCAAATCATGGCGTGGATGATGGACACCTACTCCATGCACATGCGCCAGACGGTGACGGCGTGCGTGACCGGGAAGCCCATCAACATCGGCGGCTCCCGCGGACGCCGCGAAGCCACCGGACGCGGCGTGATGATCGTGTGCGATGAAGCCTGCCAGAAGCTTGGCCTGCCGCGCGAAAGCACACGCGTGATCGTGCAGGGCTTCGGCAATGTCGGCTCCAATGCCGCCCTGCTGATGCACCAGGCGGGATATAAGGTGATTGGTATCGCCGAAGTAGGCGGCGGCCTGCATAACAAAAACGGTATCGACCTGAAAGCTCTAGTCGACTTCCGCCAGAAGAACGGCACGATCCACGGCTTCCCCGGCGCGGAAAAGGCCGAGACCGCCGACTTGCTCGTCGAAGACTGCGAAATTCTGATTCCCGCAGCCACCGAGAACGTGATCACCAGCCGAAATGCCGACCGCGTGAAGTGCCGCATCCTGGCGGAAGGCGCTAACGGTCCGACAACCTCCGCCGCCGACGATATCCTCACCGATAAGGGCGTCTTCGTCATCCCCGACATTCTGGCCAACGCCGGCGGCGTCACCACTTCGTACTTCGAGTGGGTACAGGACCGCCAGGGCTACTTCTGGAAGGAATCGGTGGTCAACGAACAGCTCGACGCCATCATGAAGTCGTCGTTCGAAGATGTGGTGCGTTACGCTGAGACTCACCACGTCAACAATCGCATCGCTGCTTACATGCTGGCGATCGACCGCGTGGCCTACACCATCCGCCAGCGCGGCATTTACGCGTAGATCGCATCGCACGACCTCGGCCTCCACTCCGGTGGAGGCCATTTTCATTTTTCGGCTTGACCATTCCGCCGAGGCTTGCCATCATGGCTCACCGCATGTGCTTTGGGTCCCGGCGCCAGCTCACGCGCCATTCAACATTCTGGCCAACGTCGCGAGGTGGTCATCCTCGTATTACAACTCTTAGGAGAAACCCCGTGAAGAAACACATCGCACGGTCCACGTGGTGCGTATCGTCGTGCCTTTTTCTGGCACTCTGCATAACTATGGGTTGGGCACAGTCTCAGACCGGCTCCAGCAGCGATCAGTCAGCGACGACCACCACCAAGAAATCGAAGAAGTCCAAGAAGGCCGATGCTTCCGCAACCGACAGTTCGGCCGTATCCTCCTCGACCAAGACCACGTCGTCGGACAAGAGCGCATCGACCAAGAGCACTTCGACCAAGAGTAAGAAATCTGCGGCTGCGGCTGACACATCTTCAGCTACAGCCGCCGACGCTTCTACCGGCACGAAGTCGTCTAAGAAAACCAAGAAGGCCGACTCCACCGCCTCAGCTCCCGCCGCTGCATCTGCTCCCGCCGCAGCGTCGACGGCCGCGCCCGCCGCGAACGCTTCCGCCAGCAAAACGTCAGCGAAGAAAAGCACGTCTGCGGCGACTGCCGCGCCGGCCGCTGCACCCGCTTCCGGACCCGCAAGTTCAATGGCAGCACCCGCGGCGGCTCCAACTCCGGCCGCAAAACCGGCACCGGCTGCGAGCGCTCCTGCCGCGGCTCCCGCATCCAGCGCGGCATCCGCCCCGGCTCCGGCCAAGAAGACCACCGCCAAGGCCGCTCCGATGGCCTCTGTTTCCGACGCGGACATTGCGGCTGCCAAGTCCTCGGGCAAAGTCTGGGTCAATACCGACAGCAAGGTCTACCACAAGAGCGGACGCTGGTATGGCAAAACTAAGACTGGCAAATTCATGACGGAAGACGAAGCGAAAGCCGCCGGGTACAAGGCATCTCAGAGCGACTAGTTCAAATTCTTAAGGAGAAAAAATGACTGCTAAGAATCGAATCACACGCGTTCTCATCACAATAGTTGCCGTCGCCCTGCTCAGTTCGCTGAGCATGGCCCGGGCCGCCACCCCACAAGCGAGCACCAAGGCCCCAGCCGCGACGGCTGCCACCGGCGACCTACTCGACATCAACAGCGCCACCAAGGATCAACTCGATGCTCTGCCCGGTATTGGCGCTGCCTATTCTCAGAAGATCATCGACGGCCGCCCTTATAAAGCCAAGACGGACCTGGTGAAGAAGAAGATCATTCCCCAGGCCACGTACAACAAAATCAAAGACATGATCATCGCCAAGCAGAAGTAACCTTGAATCGGCCTGGCGCCCGCAGTGCCGGGGGCGCCAGCCATCCCTTCTCTCCCATCAACGACCGCACGAATTGGATGAACTTCCGAGTTTTGTTGCACAACGACGTGCCTCTAGTCTCTGCCCAACTTTCCTTCCCACCTTGATTGCGTTCCCTCTCCCCGTGGAGCATAATCAAAACTGGATTCCGGCTGGCCTCCGGAGCCAACCTAGTAGTGTGAACCTGCCCAACTCCATCACGCTGATCCGGATCTTCAGCATTCCTCTGCTGATGTGGATCTTATCCAGTGGCCGCTTCAGCAGCGTGACCGGCGAGAAGGAATTGCTGGCCTCGGCGTTATTCATCGCCGCTTCCATGACCGACGGCATCGACGGCTACCTCGCCCGCAAACGCGGGCAGGTCACCACCATGGGAATTCTGCTCGACCCCCTGGCCGACAAGCTTCTCATCGCCGCGGCATTCGTTACCCTAGTGCAGTTCAATCCCATCCTGGTCCCCGCTTGGATTGCTGTGATCGTAATCGGACGCGAGTTCCTCGTCAGCGGCCTGCGTTCCATCGCCGCTTCCGAGGGCTTCACCATCGAGGCCAGCGACCTCGGCAAGTTCAAAATGGTCGTGCAGATCGTCTCGGTAGTCGCTGTCATCCTCGACCACCGCTGGACCGAATTGCCGGTATACCGCCAATATTTTTTCCCCATCCACACGATCGCGCAGGTCGCGATCTGGTTCATGGTGTGTGTTTCGCTGGCATCGGCCGTCGACTACTTCGTCGCCTTCTGGTCGAAAATCGATCAACGTGTCGTGAAACGCCGTCGTCGCGCCTTCATTCTCAGCCGGCGCAGAAAACCCGTGCCACCGCCCCAAGCAGACCGCGATGTCGCTGCCTCGACCTAGTTCCGCAGCTGTCGATCCTGGCGAGGCCTCGCAGTGTGAGTTCTCAAGAGACGAGCGCAGTCTGCTGCTTCAACTCGCGCACGACTCGATTCTTTCCGCGCTCGAACGGCGGGAGATCCCGCTGAACCCGCCGACGCCTCATCTTTCGGAGCCCCGCGGCGTATTCACTTCTCTTTACCTGCACGGCGAACTACGCGGATGTGTCGGCTACGTCCTCCCCGTAAGCCCCGTGTATCGCGCAGTCGCCGACACGGCGCGCGCCGCCGCCTTCGAAGACATGCGCTTTCATCCCGTAACCTTGCAGGAAGCGACCGATCTCGAAATCGAACTTAGCATCCTGTCGCCTCCGCAACCGATTTCCCCAGAGGTCATCGAGATCGGCCGCCACGGCCTGCTGATCACCATGGCCGGACGCCGCGGCCTGCTGCTGCCGCAAGTCCCCATGGAGCACAACTGGGACCGGGCCACGTTCCTCGACCAAACCTGCCGCAAAGCCGGCCTGCCTCCCGATGCCTGGCAACACGGCGCGACCATCGAAGCCTTCACCGCAGAGATTTTCGGGGACAAACACACCTAACCGCGTGATCGGTCGCCTATACAACGGAGAATAATTGGAGGGGAAGTACCGCAGTGTAACTCGAAAAATCTTGATCGGTGCTGAATATCGGCCAACCGTGATGCAGGCTGACAGCGCAGATCAGCATATCAACTGGCGTGCTGGCGATTGCAGCCCTGCGACATTCGTTACTCGCACGCGCCGCTTCCTCATAGTCCTCCGTGGCCAAAACGGTATCGGGAAAGTCCCGCAAGTAGTCGCGCAGTCGGCGGAATTGAGCCTGCTCCCGAAGCCCTGAAAGCAACTCCTGGCGGACTGGGCCAATCATTTGCGCCCTGCCTTCGTCGACGATCTCGTGTAACAGTTGCGTCACCCGGCGTTCGCTCGGAGCCAGATCAGCGGCCTTTCGCCGCAATGCCAGGGACCAGACCGGCGTGTCGATCAGAATCCTCATACCCGCTTGCGCCGGCGCTCAGCTTTGTAATCATAGGTCGGATCGAAATCAAAAGTGCCAAAGGCAGACAGGATTCGCCGTTGCCTGTGCCGCTGGATATATTCCTGCAGAGCCGTCGTCACCGCTTCTTTCTTGGTCCGATGCCCACCCCTTTTCCGAGCCTCTTCGATTAGTTTGTCGTCAATTGCAAGGTTCGTAGCCATGTGTAGATTATTACACATCGTAATGTGTAGCACAAGCACGGTCGACGGCTTCCATGAACCGTACTGCAGTAGTCGAAGCGTCCATGTTTTTCCCTTTACTGCGACGCTGGCTTTTCTGGCGCGGTTCTTGTGAACCGAAGAGGCTTCTCGGTGCCCTTGCAGTAAATCAGCAGATACGGATCTCTCCACTCGAAGCGCTCCGCTGCCTGAAGTTCCGCAAGATATTTCGCCTCCTGATTCATGATTGCCTCAGGGCAAGCCATTCGCGTTGAACCCATGGCTCCCAACTTGATAGCGTCGCCATGGATCTCCGCTGCACCAAAGAAACGGTTGCACGAGCCGTTGCCCGCCACCTTCCCCGGCTCCGGGAAAGCGAGCGTCGCTCGAGCATGGTCGACTACGCCATTGCCGCTTAGATTCTCGAGCAGCCATTCGCTGTTTGAAAGGCTGAAGGAAGTTGCTCCGGCGGCTGCGGACTTTATCGAAGAAACGTTAAGAACTGGCTGATCGCCGGTCTCCACTCCTTGTTGATCGGTCAGGTTGCCAGTCGCGGTCACATGCTGGTTTTGCAGTTTTTCAAGTTCGCCAGTCTTGTCAGAACGAACTTGAATGGACGTCACTTGCTTTCCGTCGATCGTGGTTGCCGAATCGAGTTCAAGGGTCCAGCCTGTCGATTCTCCTCCAATAGCCATGGCTCGTGTGAGTTTCCCCACAAGGGTGATCGGTGGTTGCGGTGACTGCGCCTGCAAAGGAACGCTCACAAGCGCCAGAATCAGGCTGATACTGAGTCGCGCGATGCGCATTTCACGCCTCCTCTGGTAGGCATGATTTTACGCGATTGCTGACAACTCACGAGACCTCACCAGATATCACAACTTCTTCCAGCACAAAACAAAACCGGGAACGGTTTCCCGTCCCCGGCCTGTGACTGTATCAACCGCTTCCGTGAACTTCTACTGCACCTGATCTGCTTCCACCGCATCCCCGGCATGCACATCTTCCAACGCGAACACGATCATGCCCGTCGCCGTGGTATTGGTTACGCCGATAATTACGATCTCGCCCACCGCGCGTCGCGGCAAGTCGCGGACATGAATTTCGGGACCGTTCGTCTTGGTGAGGAAGGTAGGATCGATTGAGGGCGTCTTCTTCTGCGTATCCTCGGCAATTGCGGCCTTGAACGACAGAGAATCCACCGGATCTTTCAGATCCGCTTCATAGGAGCGCGTCGCCCGGTAATAGTCGCCAATCTTCACGCCCTGGTTCGCACCAATGTTCATGTAAACTTTTTGCCCCGTTCCCAGTTCAGAGTCGAAATCCTTCCCCATCACGATCCGGCCTGAGTTCTTGTTGCTCGACGGCAGGAAGCGATCGAAGCGGATCTGGTTATGGAAAGTTACCGGCTGCTTTTCGGCAAATGGAATCGCCGTATCGCCGGGATTGATCCCGTCGCACGAGTATTCGATCTGTCCGATCGCCGTCTTGCTGCGCGTATCCACGATCTTCACGCGCCCCACTTCTTCATAGGGCTGCCCGGTCTCTTTCAGCAGTTTCTTCTGCCCCGGGTACATCTCATACTCGTTGAGGTCTTTGAGAGCGCGGATGATCTCGTACTCCGCCCCTGCCGTATAGCCGGTTCCCCGGAGATAGATCAGGTCGCCACGCGTGAACTTCGTCGTGGTCGGCGTTTGTAATCCACCCGCGATGAAATTGGCGTCTGGCAGGATCTGTTTGCTGATAAATCCGGCGCAATACAAGTCGGCGTAGGTGGGCGTTTGAACCCGCTGGGTAGGAAAGCTATTGCTGGTCGGCGACGTCCCCTGAGGATCGGCGGGAGCATCGGCACCGCCTTGCGCCCAAGCCGCCGTAGCGAGCAACAACACGAACAGTCCTGTTTTCTTCATGTTACCTCCGGGGAAGGACTCTTTAGTCCCCCGCCCTAGTTAAATGCCACAAAAGAAAGGCTTCAGCCGGAAGGTAACAAGCAGGTAAGGGTGGGTCAAGGTTACGAGGGTGTTGGGCACCCTAGGGTAGAAGATTTTCGGCAGGACTGCGAATCGGTTGTTGCATAAGTAATTAAGGCCCTGTAATAATTCGCCGTCATTCAGTGTGCGCTCGGAATTGGGCACCTGAGCCCTGAACTTGGAACGATGAATTCTGCTGCCCCTTACGCTCCCCGTCTCCTGCCCTTGCGATTGCCACGCGTCTGCGTGGCCGTCATCGGCTCCGACCCCAATGAGATGGCCGAGAAGGCCGAACTTCTGGTTCGGGATAACCCCTTTCTGGAGTTCAGGTTAGACTACCTCTCCAAACCGGCCCTGGCGATGCCCCGAATCAAGCGCTTCATGGAGACCCACCCCGGAACCGTGGTCATTGCCACCTGCCGCCGGGCAGCTAACGGGGGAAAGTTTCGCGGTTCCATCGCCTCGCAACTGGACGTCCTGGGTAAAGCGGCCACCTCAGGCTGCCAATTAGTCGACGTTGAACTGCAAACTGCCAGCAAGTGCAAGCCCGAACAACTCCAAAAGCTTCGCACCCGCGCCGCCCTGATCCTATCGTTCCACGACTTTCGAGCGACCAAGAAACTGGACGAGACTCTGGAAAAGATGCTCGCCTATCCGGCGGACTTCTACAAGAATGTCAGCACGGCCACCACGCTCGCCGACAACATCACCATGATCAAGTTCCTCGCCCGGGAGGGTGACCGGCACTCGCTGGTGGGAATGTGCATGGGCGAGCAAGGCATCATCAGCCGCGTTCTGGGCGTGCGCGCGGGAAGCGTCTTCACCTTTGCCTCCGCCATTGCCGGCGAAGAGACCGCCCCCGGGCAGGTCACCGCCCAGGAGTTGCGCAACGTCTATCGCATCGACCGGGTCGACGTAGCTACCCGCGTCTACGGGGTCGTCGGCGATCCCATCGCCCACTCACTCTCTCCTGCGATCATGAACGCGGCCTTCCGCCGCGAGAACGTGAACGCCGTCTACCTCGCTCTTCACGCCAAGACTTTGAAGGACTTGCTGACCTGCGTGCGCGAGATCCCCATTCACGGCATCAGCGTCACCATGCCGTACAAGGAAGCCATCCTCCCGCACTTGGACAATACGGACTCCCACACCACGAAGATCGGAGCGTGTAACACGGTGGTCCGGGCCCAGGATGGCAAGCTCTACGGCTTCAACACTGATGCTTCCGGGATCGTCCGCCCCCTGGAACGCCGTCTGAATACGCTGGAGGGCGCCCGCATCCTCGTGATCGGCGCCGGCGGCGCTGCCCGTGCGGCCGTCTTTGGCCTCAAAGAACGAGGCTCCGAAGTCTACATTCTGAACCGCACCGCCGGTCCCGCCAAGAAGCTGGCTCACCAGGCCCGGGCTCGCATCATCAAGCGCCCCGATCTGAAGAAGTTGGCCTTCGACGTCATCATCAATGCCACTCCGGTGGGGATGGGCAATACTCGCGAAACTCCGCTGCAAGAGAACGAGATTAATGCCCGCTATGTCTTTGATATGATTTATGATCCCGCCGAGACCCGCTTCCTGAAGTTGGGCAAGGAACGCGGCGCGCAGGTCATTCCCGGCATCGAAATGTTCGCCCACCAGGCCGCCCGTCAGTTCGAGATCTGGACCGGCAAGCCCGCACCTTGGGACGAGATGCTGCGCGTGGTTCTTCTTGCGCTGCAAGAGCGCACAAACCGCTCCGTTGCCGCCAAATAAGGGGCTTTCGATGCCTCTCACCAAGATTTAGTTGCTTTTTACTACGTGCCCAAAGTAATATGCATGTAGGGAGTGCGACTGTAAACGCTTCCGGTGTTTTGTTTAGCCCAAGTGCCGCCCGTTTCCTTACTTCCAAATCGCTGTACAAGCTTTGGCGAAAAACTCGACGTGAGAGGTGGCCCGGTCTGCCTCCATCCCGGTTCGGAGAGTTCAACATGGCGTGGTACGCGTACTGTCTTACCGAGCATCAAACCCTTCCCAATGGAACCCGCACTCGCCGCCCTTTCCTGCTAGAGGGCGTTCAAGGAGTGAACGGCGCTGCGGTTCTCAGCTATCCCAGTGGTGAATTCGCTGTCATTGTCAGCGAATACGACCACTCGATAGGTGAGCTAGACCACAAATCAGCAATCGATCACGCTCGTGTCGTCAGCAACTGCTTCCGCAATTCCACCGTCCTTCCTTTCAAATTCGGCACCATTTTCGACAGCGATGACGCCCTCCGCCAGGCCGTCCGGGTCAACCGGCGGGCTTTTGGCCTGAGCGTCGCCAAATTGCGCGGAAAGTCCGAAATGCACATTAAACTAGTCGTTCGCGATGGCTCCCTTCGCGAAGCCATGATCGACATTGAACTGCCCGACACGGTCGGCGGCGACTATCTGTCGAAGCTGAAGGTGAAGGCCTCCCGTGAGCGCGAGCGCCAGACCAAGGCGCGCGCCCTGTCCGTTCAGGTCCACAAGCTGTTCAACCCGCTCGAGGAAGAAGTCAGCTGCAAGAAGGTCGCACCCGAGGGCATGTTGATCGACATCGCCCACCTGATTGACTCCAAGAGTGTGGAAAAGTACCAGAACCGCTATAGCACAGCCGCCAAGCAGTTGAAGAACTGCGAAGTAGCGATCAGCGGTCCATGGCCACCGTACCACTTCCTGCCGGGCAAGCTGCGCACGGTAGCCGGCAACAGCTAGACCGAATCGCTAGACCAAGAATTTTCCTTTCACCCGAGCCCATGGCTGGCCAAAACCAGCGATGGGCTTGGCGTTTGAGCTGGCTCGGTAGTGACGTGCATTGAATATGCATTCTTCTGCACTTTGAATTCTCCAGGATTTTCCACGATCCACCGCCGCTTCCTCTCTGCCCGCTCATCTAAGTCCTTGTTCGTCATTCGGTTATATCGTCGCCTGACGAGAATCACAGAGCTTTCCTGCTTTGGCGTGGCAAGTGCATCTGTCATGGGCAATAAAGAGGCCGCAAACTCTAGCAACATGACCTACACTTTCTTCGATTCTCCGCGTCACTACCCGAACCGTTCCGGCTGCCGGAGCGGAGTTTTGCATCGCCTTTCCTGACATTGCCCACCAAATCGTAGCCTCTTGGAATGTGGCCCCAGTGATGGGGCCATTTTTTATTGTCCTATTTCACGAAAATCAGCCCATGCGGTACCGCGGACCGGAACACATACGCATAGAGCAGTACGATGATTCCGACGATGGAGCACAGCGCCACCGAGTGCCACGCCACAAACCGGAAAATGATTCCTTCGTTTCCCACCTGTTCGGTAGCCGACGTGGCAATCGTAATGGACTGCGCATCCACCATTTTCCCCATTACGCCTCCGGCACTGTTGGCGGCGCACATCAGTATCGGGTCGATACCAAGCTGCTGAGCCGTAATCCTCTGCAGGCTGCCAAAGAGCGCATTGGCAGACGTGTCACTACCGGTAAGAGCCACACCCAGCCACCCCAGGAACGTGCCGAAAAACGGATACAACCATCCCGTTCGCGTAAACGCCAGGCCCAGCACCGCGTCCAGTCCTGAATACCGCGTCACGTAGCCCAGCCCCAGCATGAAGGAGATCGCAATCATCGCAAGCCGCATGCGCACCAGCGTTCTCCAGAAGATCTTCATCAATTGCAGCGGGCGCTGGCCCAGCAGCAACCCGGAGATGATTGCTGCCAGGAAACAGCCGGTCCCAGTCGCTGAGAGCCAGTTGAAGTCGTAGCGTGCAGCCTCAGGAGTCGGTTTGGCCACCACGGGCGCGGCGCGAAAGACGGCGTTGTGCAGGACCGGCACGTCCCATCCCGGAGGACCGGGACGGACCTTCCCATCCGGTAGCATTACCCGAAATGCCGGAGTGGTCGCCATGTTCATGGCCAGCTTTATCTTGGGCAGCCCCCAGAGCAGCACAACCAGCGACAGGATCGCGAACGGCATCCAGGCCTTCAAAACTTGCCCGGCGGTGTAAGTGCGCGCTTTGACGAATCCATCGAACGTCTCTGCTGCCCATTCACCGCCAACCTGGTCGGTGATCTCGTCCGATGGAGGAGGAGGGAGAGCCGTTGCTGTTTCGTCGTAATCGAACCGCCATATCTTTTTCGGCCTCCAGAATCGCAGGAAGATGAGGAGCGCGATAATCGACACAACGCCTCCCATGATGTCAACCAGATTGCTGTCCACATAATTCGACCAGACAAATTGCGTAAGCGCGAATGAGCCGCCGACCACCAGAATTGCTGGGAACACTTCAAAGGTTTCCCTCCATCTGACCATGGTTCTCACCAGCCAGAATGGAACGATGATCGCGGTGAAGGGAAGAATGCGGCCGAGCATTGCGTTGAGATCGGACTCTGGCAAAACCGTCACCGCCGCCAGCGTGTGCACCGGCGTGCCGATGGCTCCCCACGCGACCGGCGCCGTGTTCGCGATCAGATTCAACGCCGCCGCATGGAAGGGCTTGAAGCCAAGCCCGATCATGAAAGCTCCCGCGATGGCGACCGGCGCCCCGAAACCCGCCGCCCCCTCAATGAACGCGCCAAAACAAAAGGCAACCAGCAGCACTTGCAGCCGCCGGTCCGCCGTGATTCCCGCAATCGACTCCTTCATGATTTCGAATTGCCCAGTCTCGACCGAAATGTCGTAAAGGTACACAGCCGCCAAAACGATCCAGGCAATCTTCAAAATACCGAACGCGACCCCGTATCCAAAGCTGAGGGCGGCAAGCGCAGGGGGCATTTTGAAGAAGAGGATCGCCACCGCCACGGCCGTTGACGCCCCGGCGATGGCGCACCAGTGTGGCTTCACCTTGAGGCCGGCCAGCAGCCCGAACAGAACCATGATTGGAAGCGCCGCGACCAGCGTGGACAGCCACCAATGCCCGAGTGGGTCGTAGATCTGGGTCCACTGCATGACAACCTCCTTGCGAACGGAGACTGCTGCATATCCGTGAGTCAGTTCGACATTTGTTTCAGTGTCAAAAGCTTGTGGGTACAGGCCGCGATATCGTACCACTCGCCGAGACCACTCAGTATGGGAAGTTTCGAACCGCCTGCGGCCCGCGCATCGCATACAACAGAAGACAGCAGGGCCTGTTTTGTTCTCACGCCGCTGTCAGATACACTGACCAACGACCATGACCAGCGCCCATTCTGCCTCCAGACTCATTCCCGCGAATTTGTGTCTCATTGTTCTCCTGGCTTTTTCGAGCGCGGCTCAAACCCAAAACCCGCAGCCCAAGAACGTGCCCGCCCCGTTCATGGCACAGCAGCAGGCATCGCAGGCAGATCGGGAGAACTTCCCTCCTCAATTGCTCGAAGAGTTGGCTGTCATCAAGGCCGCCGCCCTCTCCGACGACTACGCCTACCGTGAGGTTGCCCATCTGACCGAGAACATCGGCCCGCGCATTAGTGGATCTCTGCAAGCCAAGGCGGCCGTCGATTACGTCGCCGCCGAACTCCGCCAGCTCGGACTCGACGTCCACCTTGAGGAAGTCAAAGTTCCCCACTGGGTGCGCGGCGCCGAAACCGCTGAGCTAACGGAATACCCGGGCCAGGCCGCCGATACTACGCAGAAGATCGTCCTCACCGCGCTCGGCGGAAGTACCGCCACACCCTCAGAAGGCATCACGACTGACGTGGTCGTCGTCGACAACTTCGACCAACTCAAAGCGCTCGGTCACGACAGAGTCGCCGGCAAGATCGTGCTCTTCAACGCACTCTTCGACAAGCAGAAGGCAGCCGCGGGTCTGTCCTTCATTTCCTATGGCGAGGCTGTGCGCTATCGCGGAGCCGGTCCCAAGGCCGCGGCCGATTTGGGAGCGGTCGCGGCGCTCGTCCGCTCGGTCGGCAACGCTGACTATCGCCTGCCGCATACTGGTTTCAGTTTTCCTGCAGGAATTCCCGCTGGCGCCGTCACCGCCGAGGATGCCGACCTGATCGCCCATCTTTACGCGCAGGGTAAAGTCCGCATGCATCTCACCCTCACTCCGCAGAAGCTGCCCGACGCGACCAGCTACAACGTCATCGCAGATCTCAAGGGTAGCGAGCATCCCGAGCAGTATGTCGTCGTCTCTGGACACCTCGACTCCTGGGACCTCGGCACGGGCGCGATTGACGATGGCGTCGGGAGTCGTGGTCGCGATGGAAGCTGCCGAACTTCTGCAGAAGCTGCACCTTCATCCCAAGCGCACGCTGCGCGTGATTGCCTGGATGGACGAAGAAAGCGGCGGCGCGGGCAGCCAAGCCTACACTAAGGATTATTCTGCCGAATTCATTCGCACCGTCGCTGCGATCGAGAGCGACTCCGGCGCCGCTCACCCGCTGGGCTTCAGCGTCAAGATGACTCCACATGCAGAGGAGTTGCTGCGCCCCGTACTGGGCGTCCTGCAAAGCTTCGGCGCCAACGCCGCACAGCTCAGCAGCTATCCCCCAGGAGCCGACATCTCGGCGATGTCGGAAGCAGGCGTGCCCGCGCTCGGCCTCCTCCAGGACGGCCGCACCTACTTCAACTACCACCACACCGCCGCCGACACGCTCGATAAAGTTGTGCCCAGCGAGTTGCGCGAGAACGCCGCCGCCATGGCCGTCATGGGATACGCCTTGGCCAGCATGAAGGATCCGCTGCCGCGGTAAACAGAAGTTGTGTAGGGAAACGATTGAGGCTGTGGAAAACTACAAGCCCGGGCACGACCGTGGAAGAGCGGCCCTTCCAGGGGCCGCGTAAGGCATGTGGGATCAGTCTGGGCTTCAGCCCCTGTGGTCTATTGTCCGCGGCGGGTCGCGTTTTTCTGCAACCTGTTTAACCGCCGAGGTACTTCTCTCCATCAATGACCGGACTCCAATCCCTCCATCGGCTGGAGTTCGAAGACGCATCCCGACGGCTGACGAGCGAGCTTAGATCATTAGCGACGGCACATGCGGAGAACTTCACGGGAAACTCTGTGCACAACGGGAGATCTTTCCAGGTTGATTTCATTTTGTCCCGTGTGACGCCCGTCACACCTCGAGTCTGTTGCGAGAGCTACAGTTGCAGGCCCCGTCGGACGATTACGGCATCGTTCCGCCCTGTTGACGCATCATAATTTGCGCGCTTATCATCGTCGTTTGGCCTTATGGCTAGGGACGCCTCTGGGATGGGGCGTCCTCCGAGTTTGATCTTAAGATTTTTTGCGAGCCCAGAGTTAAAGTGACCTATGGATAAGAAGAAGTTGGAAGCATTCAAAAAACGTTTGGAAACACGCCAGCAGGAATTGCGCCGCACCGTGAACCGCACTCAGGCTGATGGCCGCTCCGCGGACGAAGATACCGCCCAGGACATCGCCGACCGTGCCGCCAGTTCCTACACCAAGGAATTCCTGTTCAGCCAGAGCAACAACGACCGCCAAACCCTGCAGATGGTCGACAAGGCCCTCGCCCGCATCCGCGAAGGCAGCTTTGGCGAGTGCATCCACTGCGGCAAAGAAATCAACGCCAAGCGCCTCGAAGCCGTCCCCTGGACGCGCCACTGCATCGAGTGCCAGGAAAAGATGGAGCAGGGGTTGCTGGAAGAAGCCCCCCGGTAGATCGGGTCAAAAGATTAAAGAGACAACGCCGCCGAGAAATCGGTGGCGTTCCTGTTTCATGCTCTGTCTGGGGACACCCGCCTTCGGCGGACCGCCGGGCACGGCTCGGCCATTCTGGTGAATCGCTCACACTTCAGGCTAAGGAAAAACACAACCGTGTGCACGGCTGCGAACCTCGCAAGAACCCAATCTCAGAGCCTGAGGAAAAACAAAACTGAGGAAACACCAAATCACGTGCCCGACCGTGGAAGAGCGGCCCTTCAAGGGCCGCGATGAGTCCGTGAGAAAAACCGTGGGCTTCAAGCCCTGACGCGATTCCGGCGAGTGCACTTCAGAGCCTGCAGAAAAACCCGGAAGCGTACACGACCGTGGAGGAGCGGCCCTTCAGGGCCGCGGTGAGTCCGCAAGAAAAACCGTGGGCTTCAGCCCCTGTGACTTCTACGCCGGTTTCAACTGAAACGGCAGCCTCCGCAACCGTTGCCCCGAGGCCGCAAAAATCGCATTCGCCACTGCCGGCGCAGCCGGAGGCAGCCCCGGCTCCCCCATCCCGCCCGGTTCTTCGCGATTGATCACCAAATACACCTCGATCGGCGGCGCCTCGCTGATCCGGATCGGATCATACCCATCAAAGTTCGTCTGCTCCACCGCACCATTCTTAATGGTGATCTCATTCTTCAGCGCGGCGCTCAGTCCGTAGATGATCGCCCCTTCTGTCTGCGAGCGCACCGATTCCGGATTTACGATCTGCCCGCAATCCACCGCCGCAACGATACGGTCGATCTTGAAGTCACTTCCCCTCACCGTGACTTCCGCCACTTCGGCAAAATAACTGCCGAACGAACAGAAAGCCGCAATCCCGCGTCCCCGGCCCTTCGGCAGCGGCGTGCCCCAACCGGCTTTCTCCGCCGCCAGTTCCAGCACTCCCCGCAACCGCGCCGGATCGGGATCATCCTCGCTCTTCGCCTTCCAGTTTGCCGGCTTCACCAGCAGCGACTTGCGGAACTGCACCGGATCCTGCCCGGCCGCAACTGCGAGTTCATCAATGAAACTCTCCACCGCGAATCCGTTAAACGAATTCTCCACCGACCGCCACCACGCGCGCGGCACCGCGCTCGCCACCGGATTGAACTCCAGCCGCACATTCGGAATGGCGTACGGCATTTCCTTCGCGCCGCCCACCTCCTGGCTCTCGGGCGCAGCCTTCGGATCCCAATATCCGCGAATCGACGTCGACGCCAACGTGTGAAACCACGCCGCCGGACGCCCGTTCGCATCCACCGCGCCCTGCATGCGATGACATGTTGCGGGACGATAAAAGTCGTGCGTCATATCGTCTTCCCGTGACCACACCAGCTGCACAGGCTTGCCCACGATCTTCGCAATCTGCGCCACCTCGGCAGGAAAGTCGGCCATGTACCGCCGCCCGAATCCTCCGCCCATCAGCGTCGTGTGCACCACCACTTTGTCGGGCTTGAGTCCCAACACCTGCGCCACCGTTCCCTGCACCCAGTCCGGCGATTGCGTCGGAGCCCACACTTCCGCCTCGCTTCCGCGCACATGCGCCGTGATGTTCATCGGTTCCATCGTCGCGTGCGCCAGCAGCGGCATTTCGTACACCGCCTCTACTTTCTTCGCTCCATTCGCCAAGACCGCATCCACATCGCCGTCGTTGCGCACGCGCTTCCCTGGCTTCGCCGCCGCCGCCCGCAACGCCGCGCGCATCCCCTCGCTCGACTCTGACGCCGCTGCGCCGCGATCCCACGCAATATCGAGCGCATCGCGCCCCTTCACCGCGGCCCAGGTGGAATCGGCAACCACTACCACGCCTCCCGCAGTGAACTTGTCCGCGCCAAATGCGGGGATTTCAAATACATCGCGTACACCCACAACGGCCTTCGCCGTCGCCGCAGCGAAGTGCGCTGGCTTGCCGCCAAATGTCGGACACCGTGCCACTACCGCAAACACCATTTCCGGCACGCGTACGTCGATCCCAAATTGCGCGCTGCCATTGACCTTCGACGGCACGTCCACACGCGCCGTCGGATACCCGATCAATTCAAATGTCGATTCATCCTTGAGCTGCACCTTCTCCTGATTGGGCAGTGGCAACTTCTCCGCCGCCTCCACCAGTTCTCCGTATCCAGCCTTGCGCGACGACTTCGCGTGCAGCACCGTTCCCTTCTTAGCCTCGCACTCGGACGCGGGCACGTTCCACTTCGCCGCCGCCACCGTGATCATCAACTCGCGCACGGTAGCGCCCGCCCGGCGCAATGGAGTGAAATTCTCCATCGTGCTCCCACTGCCGCCCGTTCCCATGTGCGCATAAAGATCCGGCCGCGTCTCTGCCTGCTCCACTTTCACGGAAGCGAAATCCACTTCGGCCTCTTCCGCCAGGACCATCGCCAATCCGGTCTTGATCCCCTGTCCCATCTCCGACTTCGCCACAATCAGCGAAATTCGCCCGTCCGGCTTCACATGCACATAGGCGACAAACGGATTCGGCGCCTTCTGCTTCGCCCCCGGATCCGACTCCTGCGCCCGCACCAGCACTCCCGAGATCCGGACGCCAATGAGCACTCCCGCCCCCGCGACCGCTCCTCCTACCACGAATTGTCGACGGCTGATGGTCATGGCTATGCCCCTTTGCTCGCACCAGATCCGCTCGCACGATGAATGGCCTTGCGAATCCGCTGATACATCCCACACCGGCACAAATTCCCCGCCATCGCGGACTCAATCTGATCGTCGCTCGGATGCGGAGTCTTCGCCAGCAGCGCCGCCGCCGACATAATCTGCCCGGGCTGGCAATATCCGCACTGCGGCACCTGCTCTGCAATCCACGCCAGTTGCACCGGATGCGTGCTGTCCGCCGACAGCCCTTCGATCGTCATAATCTTCTTCGCGCCCACGGACGACACCGCAGTCTGGCACGCGCGCACCGCCTCGCCGTCCAGATGCACCGTGCACGCTCCGCACAGCCCCATCCCGCAGCCATACTTGGTTCCGGTTAAGTTAATCTTGTCGCGCAGAACCCACAACAATGGGGTGTCAGGAGCGATCTCAATATCGTGCGGACTATTGTTGATCACCAGATGAATGGCAGCCATAGAAGAACTCCAGAAGGGAGGTTGAAACGTTAGACGACGCCACCCCCACAAAGTTTGCCTGCGCAAATGCAGATCCAAAAATCACACTGTCATCCTGAGCGAAGCGAAGGATCTAAGCAACCTGCTTGCGGCGAGGCGCTGCCTGCAAGTTCATAGATCCTTCGCAGGATGACAATCAGAAACGCGCGCTAGATCCCCGGCTTCTTCGCTTCCTCCGCCGCTGCCTCAACTCCCGGCATCACATTCTTCAGCGGCGCTTTCTTCTGCTCCTCGAGTTCCGGATGCGGCAGCGGCTTTCGCGGCAGCATTTGATCGCGCATCGCCGTGTTATACACAAAGATCGCCTCCACCACCGCCGCTTGCGCCAGATCGTCGGGCTGCAGTCGCTCGTATGTGTCCATGTTGGAATGGTGTGTGCGCGACCCGTAGTCAAGAGTGTCCTGTATAAATTGGAATCCCGGCACACCGACCGAATCAAACGCCTCGTGATCGGTGCCGCCCGTGTTCCTCATCGTAATTGTGCTTACGCCCAGGTCCTGCAACGGCGCGATCCATTGCTGGAAGATCGGTCCTATCGATGCATTCTCCTGCAGATAAATTCCGCGAATCTTTCCCGAGCCATTGTCCACATTGAAATACCCCGAAATCTTCGGCTGCTCCGGTTTCAACTGCACCGGACCCGCCGGCTTCCGCAGAAAGTCCGGCAGTTTCAGCTGATCGGGCGCAGTCGACAGCGGCACAAATCCGAAATGCTGCTTGACGTAGCCGTACGATCCAAACTCTCCCTGCTCTTCTCCCGTCCACAAACCCACGCGGATGGTGCGTCGGGGCTGAACATGCAACGCGTTCAGGATGCGCATCACTTCCATCGCGACCACAGTCCCCGCGCCATTGTCGGTCGCACCGGTCGCAGACGCCCACGAATCCAGGTGTCCGCCGACCATCACCACTTCATCTTTCAGTTTCGGATCCGTCCCCGGAATTTCAGCAATCGTGTCGAACCCATGCTCGTGATCGCCCGTGAATTCCGTTTCCACATCCATCTCAATGTTGACCGGCACATTCGCCTTCAGCAACCGGTACACGCGCCCGTAACTCTCAATCGCCATCACCACGATCGGAAGCGGTTCTGCATGTTCGCGCTGATAGGTAAACCAGCCCATTCCGCCACCGCCATCGTCAAAGATGGTTCCTCCCGAACCGCCATTGTTGCGCCCGTCGCGGCTCGGAACCACGATTCCTGCCGCATGCTCGGCGGCAAAGAACGCTCCCGCCTTTTCGCGGAATTCCAGCCGCTTGATGAACGTCGCGAAAAAGTCTTCCTGCTGCGCCACATGCACCGGATATTCGGCGGTGGTCTTAAGATTGGCATCATCGCGCCGCTCGAATAGCGCCTTGTCGACCGGCTTCACTTCCCGCATCTCGCCAAAGAAAATAACCTTGCCCGCCAGCTTGCCCTTGTACTTCTCCAAGTCCTTCTCATCCTTCGCATCGACCCAGACCGCCCGCCCGTTGACCGCCCCATGGCTCGACGGCGACCAGGGCAGCGCTTGCGCGATGAACACAGCCGTGTCCGGCGCCGACATGCGCACCCAGGCATTGAGCTGACGCCAGCCCATCCCAAACTCTCCCCAATCCTCGAGGTGCGCGTTGCTGCATCCCATGGCGGTGAGCTGATCGCGCGTCCATTCATTAGCGCGCTTCAGGTTTGGAGATCCCGTCAGCCGCGGCCCAATCCCATCCATCAGCCCCGACGCAAACTCCATCACATGAGAGTGCGAAAGGCCCTCGTCCCGGATGCGCTGGTACATGGTGTAATCCAGATTCTCGCTCGCAGGCTGCGCGAGCTCGTAGGAAGGCTTGCTGGCATCTTCGGTCTTCGTATCTTTTGATTTCTTCTCCGCCGCCGACACTGAAAAGCAAAAACACAGTACGACTGCAACAGCGGAAACTATTGGCTTGCGTGATGGCATTGTGCTGGCTCCTCCGCGAAAACGGAATTCGCAGAGTAGCAGATAACCCATTCATTCCGGAAGTAGAAGCAATGCAGCGGAAGCAATCGAGACAGCCAGAAGGGCAGCCACAGGAAACAGATTGTTGGCCGATGTTTAGTTGTGCGCAGCAACATCTCTCAACGACGCAATCAGATGCTCCGACACCCCGTCCGTCTTGGAGAGGACTTCTTTGATTCCGGCGGCGTGCGCGTCCTGCGTCAACAGGACATTGTCGTGCAGCGTAATCATCAACAAGGTCGCGAGCGGAGCGATGCGGCTGATTTCCCTCGCCGCCTCGAGCCCATTCATTACGGGCATCTGCCAGTCCAGCGTGACCACGTCCGGACGCAACTGCCTGACTTTCTCAATCGCCACCTTGCCATTCTCGGCCTCGCCGCATACCTCCCAGTCCGTGTTGTGCTCAATGCAAATGCGGATCGAGTGCCGAATGATCGCGCTGTCATCGACGATGAGAATCCGGTGCGACATGCAGCCTCCTCGATGCCTCGGCAGGTTGCGCGCCGGTCCAATTCGTGCGAGACGACGGACAGCCACAAGGAAAGGCAACTACCCTCACCCTAGTCTTCGCGCTTTGCGATACAAATACAGCGAACAACGTACGCTAGCGTACATTATCTGATTGGATCCAACTGGGATGTTCGGCCCCGATTAACGTGTCCCGCAAGTCATTCCCCCCGTGACAGTTACCTCTGCGTGAACAGCGGCAAGGGTTGCTCCGAAAAAACCTTTACGGACTTCTCCCGATGCGGCTGATTTGTTATGATCGGTTCACTGGCTGGCAATTTTTTTTTCGCGTTCTGCCCCTTCGCCATCTTGCCCCGCGGGGCGCCAAAGTTGAGGCTGTGTTGATGGGGACCACATTTCTTGCGCGGATTCGCAGAAACAATCTCCGCCGCTACGTGCTGGCGTTGGCCGCCGTAGCCGCAGCATTTTTGGTGAATAGCGCGCTGCATCCGCTGGTCGGCGACCGCGTCGGTTACGTCCTGCTGTTCCCAGCGGTCGCCTTCTCCGCCTGGTATTGCGGCATCGGACCCTCCATTGTCGCGACCCTGCTCGCCCTTCTGGGCACAACTTACGGATTCACTCCGCCCATCCAACCGGTTCGTATCTTTACCCTCACAGAAATCGTCCGGGCCCTGGTCTTTGTCACCTGCTCCGCCGCCATTATTGCCATGGGCGAATCACGTCGCCGTGAGAATGCGCGCCTGCACACCGAGCAAGGTGAACTCGAAAAGCGCGTTCGGGACCGCACCGCGGATCTCGACACCGCCAACGATAACCTCCGCGAACTCTCCGCCCGCCTGCTTCAGTTGCAGGACGATGAGCGCCGCCGTATCGCCCGCGAACTCCACGACAGCGTGGGACAGACCCTGGCCGCTCTCGCTATGAACCTCTCTGCCGTGCGCCTCGACTTCGAGCGCATCGCCCAGACCGCCAGCGCCCTCGTCGACAGCGAAAATCTTGTCCGCGACATGAGCACCGAAGTCCGCACCATTTCGCACTTGCTTCATCCCCCTCTGCTCGATGAAGCCGGACTGTCGTCCGCCCTGCGCTGGTACGTCGAAGGATTCGCGGTCCGCAGCAAAATCAAAGTTGACCTGGATCTGCCGGAAGACTTCGGCCGCCTGCCGCGCGAGTCAGAAACGGCCATCTTCCGCGTGGTCCAGGAATGCCTGACCAATATTCACCGCCATTCGGAAAGTCCAGTCGCGAAAATTCGCCTTCGTCACCGCGATCAGCAAGTGCTGGTCGAAATCGCCGACAAGGGCAAGGGCATCCCACCGGAAAAGCAAGAGCATCTGTTGTCCACGGGCGCACCCGGCGTCGGAATCCGAGGAATGAGGGAACGATTGAGGCAACTCGGCGGCACACTCGACATCAACTCGAACGGCACCGGCACCGTCGTGATCGTGAAGTTGCCAGTCCCCGACTCTTCCTCGCCGGAGAAGGCGCTCTCGTCCTCTGCTGCAGCCTAGAAATATAGAACCATAGAACCAACGAAGCGTGCGTTTACCACGCACCCGGGTGCCCCATTTCTCGCGTTCTTTGCGAGAAGTGGGAAATCACGGAACTTCTCGCCGTGCGGTCCGTACTTCCTGATGACAACTCGTTCAGGATGGAAAAACAATGAGGCTTTTCTCTGTCGCTTCAACCTTGCTGTTTTCAATGCTGGCCTTTGCCGGATCCGGCTCAAATCATCCGACGAGCCGGGTTTGGATTACCGATGTCTTCATCGTCTCCCCTGAGAACCTCGATCACATTGAGAAGGCCAGCGTGCTCATCGAAGACGGACGCATCGCAAAGGTCGAGCGCGGTAATCCGGGCAAGACGCCGCCGGGGGCAACGGTTGTTTCCGGACACGGTCAATATCTGATTCCCGGACTGATTGACTCGCACGTTCACCTGGCTGCTGTTCCGGGAATGTCGTTTGACTTGAGTGACGGCAAGCAGCAGCCGATGGTCCAGCAATACTTCAGGCAACTTCCCCGCTCCTACCTTTACTTCGGCTACACCACACTTGTCGATCTGGCCGTGTTTCACCCGCAAGCGTTAGAAGACTTCCGGCACTCTCCTCTGCATCCGGATCTGTATGACTGTGGCGGCTCGCTCCCCTTCGCCAATGGATACCCGATGTCGTTCGCACCTCCAGCCGTGCGCTTCAAGCCTTTCCCGAACTTTATCTACGACGCCAAACACGCGGACCGCATTCCGCCGGAATATAAGCCCGCGGATCACACCCCGGCAGCCGACGTCGCCCGCGTGAAAAGCTCCGGCGCAATTTGCATAAAAACCTACTTCGAGCGCGGCTTTGCCGACGACAAGAATCTGCCCGTCATGGACCCGGACGTTCTGGCCGAGATCCGTAGCGAGGCGACCAAGGGTGGCCTGGTGCTCATGATCCACGCCAACGGATTTGAAGCGCAAAAATTTGCTGCCGACGGAAACGTCGACGTCATCGCTCACGGAATGTGGCACTGGGGCGATCTCGACAAAAAGACGGAACTACCCGACGAAATCAGGCGCGTACTCGATGAGATCGTGGAAAAGAAGATTGGCTATCAGCCCACCATCCAGGTCTTGTACGGTGAGACGGCGTATTTCGACCCTGCATATCTGAAGATGGACGCCATTGCCAAGGTCACGCCGAAAGAACTCCTGGCGTGGTTCGAGTCTCCGGAAGGCCAGTGGTTCGGAAAAGAATTGAATGAAGATCACGACCCCGACGCCGCGATCGTCAAAGGCTACGAGCAAGGCCCGATTCGGCGCGTCCGGCAGGTCGTCGCATACCTGGCCAGCAAAGATGCCAACTTTGTCTTTGGCACCGACACTCCGTCGAGCCCGACCTACGGAAACTTGCCCGGCCTGAACGGCTACCTGGAGATGAAGCAACTCCAAAAGGCAGGAATGTCTCTCGCTCAGATCTTCCGGGCCGCCACAATCAACAACGCGCGCGAATTCAAAATGGAGTCGCAACTCGGAACCATCGAACCGGGCAAGGTAGCCAACCTCGTTCTGATGCAGAAATCGCCGCTCGAAACCGTCGATGCCTATGACAGCATCACCACCGTCTGGGTGCACGGCAAGGCGTTCCCCCGCGACAGTCTAGCGGCCAATTCAAATTAACAAGTCGCGCATTCAGCCGGGCACTAGTGCCCCATTTCTCAACGTTCTCTGCGAGAAAACCTGCCCCTGAGCGGAGTCGAAGGGTGGGAATTTCAATGGAATAGCAGCCTCCCAACTTTTGACGCCCCCTTTTCCCCCTGTTAAACTTGTTGTTTGTCATAACTAATCAGCCAGCCCACCGTTTATAACCAGAAGGGAAATCCGTGCGCGCAGAAACCCGCCATCAATTGAAGCAGGACGCGTTCAGTCGCGTCACCATCGACGCCGCCGAGAAGACCGCTCATTGGACGGTCGAACACCGCTCCACGCTCCTCATCTCCGCCGTCGCCGCTATCATCGTCCTCGCCGCCGTGATTGGCGGCTACTTCTACCTGAGCGCGCAGGACGAAAAAGCCAGCTTCGATCTTTCCAAGGCGGTTCGCACTATGGAGACGCCGCTACGTCCCGCCGGTACGCCGGAACAGCCCGACTTCCCAACTTTCACTTCCGCCAAAGACCGCGCTCAGGCCGCTCAGAAACAGTTTCAGGCGATCGTCGACCAGTATCCCCACACGCGCACCGCCGACATGGCTCATTATTTTCTGGGAGTTACTGCTTCTACGTTGGGTGACAACGCCGCTGCCGAACGCAATTTCAAGGAAGTCATTTCCGCCGGAAACCGCGAAGTCTCCGCCGTCGCCAAGTCTGCCCTGGCTTCGCTCTACGGCCAAACGAACCGCGTCAAAGAAGCAGTTGCACTCTATCAGGAACTGATCAGCAAGCCGACCACATCGGTCAGCAAAGTCTCGGCACAATTGCAGTTGGCCGAACTCTATCAGGGTTCCAATCAGCCTCTCGAAGCCAAGCGAATCTACGAGCAGGTCAAGAAAGAGAATCCGGGAGCCGAAGCCGGACAACTCGCCACGCAGAAATTGACCGAAATTAAGTAGCAGCTGCGAATCGCTCGTCGGCTGGGGCTTTTGCCTATCGCCATCCGCCATTTCCCTTTTCGCTCAGGTTGAGTACCATGTTGTGCAGTCCCACACTTCACAACTGGATACCCATGGCCGATCTCACACTCCGCGTCAACGGCAGTGAAAAAAAAGTCAGCGTCTCTCCTGAAACCCCTCTCCTTTGGGTTCTTCGCGATACCTTGGAACTCACCGGAACCAAATTCGGATGCGGCGCTGGACTGTGTGGCGCCTGCACCGTCCACGTCGATGGCAACCCCATCCGCTCCTGCTCGACTCCCGTTTCTCAAGTCGCGGGAAAGAGCATTCTGACGATTGAAGGTCTCGGCGCCAACGGGCTGCACGTACTTCAGCAGGCCTGGATCGCCGAAGAAGTTCCGCAATGCGGCTACTGCCAGACGGGACAGATTATGTCGGCCGCGGCGCTGCTGGCGAAAACGCCCAAGCCCACCGACGAACAGATCAGCGCGGCCATGAACGGCAATCTCTGCCGCTGCGGAACCTACGAACGCATTCGCAAAGCCGTCCATCGCGCCGCCGGCAACGGAGGCGCGCAATGAGCCCACTTTCCCGCCGCGAATTCGTCGCTGCCGGAGTCGCCGCCGGCGCTGGACTCGTGATCGGCTTCTATCTCCCGCACAAATCCGGCTCACCGCAAGAGTCCTTTTCGCCCAACGCCTACCTGCGCATCACTCCCGACAACAAGGTCACGATCGTCGTCGCGCGCTCCGAGATGGGACAAGGCGTGCGCACCGCGCTGCCCATGATCCTCGCCGAAGAGCTCGAGGCCGACTGGAAGCAGATTGAAGTCGAGCAAGCCGGAGCCAGCACGCTCTATGGCGATCAAACGACCGGAGGCAGCGCCAGCATCCGCACCACGTGGGATCCCATGCGCAAAGCGGGAGCCTCCGCGCGCGAGATGCTGATCTCCGCCGCAGCGTTGACATGGAACGTTCCGCGCTCGACCTGCACCGCAGAGAACAGCCACATCAAGCACGCCGCCACGAACCGCAGCCTGAGCTACGGAGAGCTCGTCAGTAAAGCTTCGACTCTGCCGATTCCAACCGACGTCACGCTCAAGCAGAGCAAAGACTACAAGATCGTCGGTCAACGCCTGCCCCGCGTCGATTCGCCCACCAAGGTCAAGGGCGAGGCGGTCTTCGGCATCGACTTCCGCGTTCCTGGGATGAAGTTCGCGGTGCTCTCGCGCTGTCCCACGATCGGCGGCAAAGTATCGGCATTCGACGACAAGGAATCGAAGAAAATCTCCGGCGTGAACTATGTCGGCAAGATCGGCGACTCCGCCGTGGCCGTGGTCGCTGACAGCGTGTGGAGCACGATGGAAGGCCGCCGCGTCCTCAACGTCACGTGGGACGAAGGCTCGAACAAAGATCTGAACACCGCCGAAGTCATGGCGTCGCTGAAGCAGGCTGCATCGAAGAAACCCGCCAACTTGTTCCTGGCTGGAGACCCTGCAAAGACCTCAGGAAAGAAAATCTCCGCTGAATATACGTTGCCCTTCATGGCGCACGCGCCAATGGAACCCGGCAATTGCACCGCACACTATCAAGGCACGAAGTGCGAACTGTGGGCGCCGACTCAGGTCCCGCAGGATTGCCGTGACTCGGTCGCAACCGCCATCGGCCTCGACCCAGATCAAGTCAAAGTGAACGTCACCCTCATGGGCGGAGGCTTCGGACGTCGCCTCGAACACGACTATGCTGTCGAGGCTGCGCTGGTATCGAAGGCGATCCACGCGCCCGTAAAAGTCATCTGGACGCGCGAAGACGACATGCGCTTCTCGACGTACCGTCCGGCGAGCCTGCATCAACTCAATGCCATGCTCGATGGATCCGGAATGCCCGTCGCGCTAACGCATCGCCTCATCGCGCCCTCGATCAGCGGACAAAAAGGTCAGCCGACTCCGAATGGAGTCGATCCCGATCTGCCCGACGAAGCCGGACCTGTGTACGGAATCCCAAACTATTCCGTTGACTACGTGATGGCCGAAACGCCGGTGCCTCTGGGTTGGATGCGCTCGGTCTACGCTCTGCAAGCGGCGTTTGCGCTCGAGAGTTTCATCGATGAACTCGCGGTCGCGGCCGGCAAAGATCCGTTGCAGTATCGTCTGAGGCTGCTAGCCAAAGACCAGGACCTCACCTATTTCACGACCACCTGGCACACGGCCCGCATGCGCGCCGTGCTGCAACTGGCCGCCGAGAAATCAGGATGGGACAAGCCTCTCCCCGCCGGCCACTACCGCGGAGTCGCCTGCTTCGGCTGCTTCGCGTCGTACATGGCGGAAGTCGTCGAGATCACTATGGAGAAGGACGAGCCTCGCGTACATCGCGTCGTGGCCGTCGTCGACTGCGGACAGGTCGTGAATCCCGCCATTCTCGAGCAGCAGATTCAAGGCGGAATCATCTACGGACTCGGCAACGCGCTGCGCGCCAAGATCACGATCGAGAAAGGCCGCGTCGTGCAGGGCAACTTTGACGACTACGCCCCGCTGCGCATGGAAGAATCTCCGGCAGTCGAGGTCTACGCTGTTCCGAGCCCAGAGGTTCCGACGGGAATCGGCGAGCCGTCGGTTCCGCCGGTCGCGCCCGCATTATGCAACGCAATCTACGCGGCCACGAAAAAACGAATCAGAGCACTGCCCATTCTCGGTTAGGACGACGCGGCACCACGCAATTCGCGCCCAAAGAGAGCCTTGTCATTCTGGGCGAAGCGAAGGATCTATGCACTCTGCCGGCAGCAGAAAAATGCAGATCCTTCGCGGCAAAGAACGCCGCTCAGGATGACAAAATGAGCTGATGCTTCGTGTTCTCGGGGGTATCGGACTCAGAGCCCGCAGCCGGAAGGAGTGTTCATGATCCGCAAGGGAATCGCTGTCTTCATATTCTTCGCTACCCTGCCACTAGCTCTCGCTCAGACTGCCCCGACCTCCTCAGTTCCCGCCTTGCGCCTGGCGCACATTCGACACGGCGTGAACCTCAGCGGATGGTTCGCGCAGGTCTACGATCCCAAGGGATATACAAAAGAACACCTCCAGACCTGGACCACCGCGTCAGACATCGCACTGATCAAGTCGGCCGGATTCGACCACGTGCGCTTGAGCATTAATCCGCAGCCCTTCATGGACGCCGCCCGCCATCGCGACGGCAGCGCAGAATTATTCGGCTATCTCGATGCCGCGATCAAGATGATTCTCGACGCCGGTCTCGCCGTCGAAATCGACATGCATCCCGACTCCGACTTCAAAACTCGACTCGCGAAGGAAGACGAATTCGTCGAACGCTTCGCTGACTTCTGGAGCATGGTGGCAAAGCGCTACGCACCGCTAGATCCCGACCGCGTCTTCTTCGAAATCCTGAACGAACCGGAGATGCGCGACGCCTACCGCTGGTATGGCGTGGAAGCGAAGCTGGCCGCCGCCATTCGGCGCGCCGCGCCCTCAAACACCATCATCGCCGCCGGCGCGCGCTGGGACGACGATGACGACTTGGTCTTCCTCGAGCCGCTGCCCGATCCCAACGTCATCTACGTTTTCCATTTCTACGAGCCGCACATCTTCACCCATCAGGGCGCCACCTGGGGAGCCTACTACTGGCACTGGTTGAAAGGCCTGCACTATCCGTCATCGCCGGAGAATGCGGCGCAAGTCGCAACGCTGCTTCCCGAGGCCCGCGATCGCATGCAGGTCATCCGCTACGGACAGGATCACTGGGACGCCTCGCGCATCGACGCGGAGATCAATCAGGCTGACGGCTGGGCCAAGCAACACGGCGTGCCGCTCATCTGCAACGAATTCGGCGTGTTCCGCGATTTCGCCGAACCTCAAGACCGCAACGCCTGGATCAAAGACGTTCGCACTTCCCTCGAACGCCACAACATCGGCTGGACTATGTGGGATTACTCCGGCAACTTCGGCGTGGTCACGCAGAAAGATGGCAAAGCCACACTGGACGAAACGACTGTGCGAGCGCTCGGCTTGAGCATGCCCGCGAGCCACTAAGCACCCATAAAACTCCCCGGAACCTATTGACCATTTCGGGTGTCTAACCGAGCATTACAGGGTTCTCTCTCCGCGTCCCGTCTGAACTCCATCGCGAGGTGACCCATGCTCGAAGCCGTGCACTTGACCAAGCGTTACGCGTCGCTGCCGGCAGTGCAGGATTTATCTTTCTCGCTTCGTCCCGGACAAGTACTGGGATGCCTCGGGCCCAACGGTTCTGGCAAGAGCACTACAGTCAAAATGCTCACCGGATTGCTGCAACCCACACGTGGCACCGTTCAGTTCGACGGTCACAACATCCAGGAAGACCTCACTGCCTACCGCAAGCTTCTCGGCTACGTTCCCGAAGAACCGTATCTTTACCCGTATCTGACTGGATGGGAATATCTCGAGTTAATCGGCACGCTGCGCGGGATGGAGCGCCACGATCTCGCCAAGAAGATCGATTCTCTGCTTGAACTGTTCTCGCTGCACCCCAACCGGCACACCAGCATTGGTTCGTACTCGAAGGGAATGCGGCAGCGCATTCTGCTGATCGCCGCAATCATGGACGATCCCGAGATCTTCATCTTCGATGAACCGCTCTCCGGACTCGACGTCACTTCCGCATTGATCTTCAAGAACCTGGTGCAGACGCTCGGACATCAGGGCAAACTCGTCTTCTATTGCTCGCACGTGCTGGAGGTAGTCGAGAAAGTTTGCTCTGACGTGCTGATCCTGCGCAAAGGTGTCGTGATCGCGCAGGACTCAGTGTCGAACATCGGACAGATTCTCGGGCAATCGCTAGAGAACACATTTTTGCACCTGGTCGATGACGTCGACACGATGACTGTAGCGCGCGACATCGTCAGCGTCATGAAAACGAAGGCCGCATGATTGCCGAGGCACTCGACGCGGTATGGAACAAGTGGGACGAGCGCCGCCAGCTTCCCTTCTGGCGAATGGTGTACCTCTTCGCGGCCCGCGTCTTCCGCGGCGGCGGAGACTCCGACGCGGAAGGCCTCGATCTCGGCATCGGCCTCGTGCTCACCCTGCTGGCCATGCCTGGAGGCTTCGTATCGCTGCTGCTGCTGAACAAGTACGGCACCTTCCTGCAATGGCTGCGCGGCGCCACCAACGTTGATCCACTGCTGGTCGCTCTGCCTGACGAATACTTCTTCATCGTCTTGTCCATGACTGTAACGGGCGCCGTCGCCGTCTGGCGCTGGGACGCCATCTTCCCCGACCGACGCGACTACATGAATCTGGTCCCGCTTCCCATTTCCACGCGGACCATCTTCTTCGCCAATCTCGTCGCCGTCCTATTTCTAGTGGGCCTGATCGCATTCGACGTCAACGCGGCCTCGTGTCTTCTGTTCCCGGTGGTTGTGGGAGCGACCCAGAGCAAGTTCCTGTTCTTCATAAAGTTTGCGGTGATCCATGCAGTCGGCGTTTTGTTGGCCAGCGTTTTCGCCTTCTTTGCCGTCTTCTCAGTGATTGGACTCCTGATGGCGCTCCTGCCGCCCCGAGCTTTTCGACGACTCTCCGCCTACTTCCGCGGGGTTGTTGTGGTTTGCCTGGTCGCTCTCTTGTGCACTAGTTTCGCCGTGCCGCAACTCCTGCATCGCGCATCGGCACCTCGATGGATAACTCTGATTCCTTCCTGCTGGTTTCTTGGCCTGTGCCAGTCGTTGCGGGGCCGCGCCGGTCCTGTGCTCACGGAGTTGTCGAGGCTCGCCCTGCCCGGACTCGCGACCGTTACCTTGATTGCGCTCTGTACCTATGTCATCGGTTACCGGCGCCATTTCGTGCGTATCGCTGAGATCGCAGACGTATCTGCGAGTGCTCGCGCACCCGGGACGTGGCGCATCGGTCCCTTATTGGATTGCTTCGCACTGCGCACTCCCTTTCAAAGAGCCGGCTTTCAGTTTGTGGGAAAAACGCTCCTCCGCAGCGAAACCCATCGCCTCGTTCTGACCGCGGTGGGCGGGCTCGCCCTCGTCTTGGCTTCTCAGGCCCTGATGGATGCGTTTGATGGCGGCAAGTCGCTGCGTCAGGCAGCGCTCACGCCTGATGCTCTCTCGATTCCATTCATCCTAAGCTTCTTGATCATTGTCGGTCTGCGCGTCGTCTTCGAAATTCCGGCGGACTTACGCTCCAACTGGATCTTCCAGTTGATGGTCGATCCCGACCGGCAAGAGTGCGAGGGCTTGGCGAGACGAGTGATTCTCATCCTCGTGTTGCCGTGGCTAATCGCCATCTCTCTCCCCGTCTACGCCTATCTCGAAGGCTGGAAGGTCGCATGCCTGCATACGCTGCTGGTCGTAACGTGGGCTCTGTTGTTGACGAACATCGTGCTGATTCGCTTTCGCAAGATTCCGTTCACCTGCACGCTTCCGCTCTTCAAGCAACATTCCTTCGTGACCCTGCTCTCCGGCTGTTTCGGATTTCTGATTTACGCCGTTTCGACGCCGGAGTTCGAGTCTTCCGCACTGGCCGAGCCCGTGCGGATGCTGAGCCTCGCCCCCTTCGCGCTGGTGCTGTGGTACATCCCTCATTATCTTGGTAAGAACAGCACTGAACTGGAGCGGCGGCTGATCTTCGAAGAATCTCCCACGCAGACGATCGAAGCCCTGCGGCTAGGCGACTAACCGGTCGCATCTGAACCACGAAGTATCACGAAGGCTTTTCTGATCGATCTTCCTTCGTGGACCTTAGTGTCCTTAGTGGTAAAAGGGTTCCTTTCCGCAGTAGGTGGTTCCACTACAGACTGCCCCGCTTCTGCCCCGCTTTCTTGACACATCACCGCTCCCCCAATTATCCTAAGTCTTGCTCCTTGCGGTACTTACGCCTCTTGGCGTGCTTCCGCGGGCCTGGGTTACCCATACTGGGTTGGCGACGTTGACGCGGAGGTTTCGCAATGTTCCTGGACATCCATGAATTGGAACGCCATCCTCTTGATTTTGAGGAGGTGTTTCAGCCCGGTGTCATCGACTTGGGAGGCGAAGTCCGGCAGCGCACGCCGCTCCAGGCCTCAGGACACGCAGAAATCGTCGAGGAGCATCATGGCAAGCATGAGGTCATCACCGATATACGCCTGCGGGGGCGCTTGTCGGCTGGCCTCGAATTGCAGTGCGCTCGCTGCCTGGAGCCGGTGCTCCAGGACGTTGCGCGCGAGTTCGAATTGCTTTACCGTCCGCTTGGAGCCGACGCCGGACGCGACGAACTCTCGGTGACCGACGCGGAAGCAGAGATCGGCTATTATCAGGGCGACGGCTTGCTGCTGGAAGACGTTTTGCGCGAGCAGGTGCTGCTGGCGTTGCCGTTGAAAGTCACGTGCCGCGAAGATTGCCGCGGTTTGTGCGCCCACTGCGGCCAGAATTTGAACGAAGGACAGTGTTCCTGCACCACTGCGATCGAAGATCCGCGCTGGACCGCGTTGCGGGAAATTCGTAGCAAGCTGGAACACTAGCTCACAGCTTTTAGATTGATTTCAGCGGCTCGCCCTGAGGGCCCGCAAGAAGGAATTTAATACCATGCCTAATCCAAAACGGCGACACTCACAAAAGCGCACTTCCACCCGGCGAGCCCACGATTCCCTGAAGGCCCACAGCCTGGCGGAGTGCCCCAACTGTCACGAAAAGAAGATGCCGCACCGCGCCTGCCCCAAGTGCGGTTACTATAAGGGACGCGAAGTCCTCGAAGTCAAAGAAGCCAGCTAGCTCAAAGACACCATGCCTAGCGTGATCGCGCTGGATGCGATGGGTTCCGACCGCGCTCCCAAGCCTGAGATTGAGGGCGCCATTCTGGCGGCGCGTCAATACGGGGTGCGGGTGCTGCTGGTCGGCCCGGAGAATGTAGTCAAGGCGGAACTGGATCGCCACCCGGCGGCCGCGCGCCTGCCCATCGAAATCGTCCACGCCAGCGAATTCATAACCATGGAAGACAAAGTGGAGGCGATCCGCGCCAAGCGCGATTCCTCTATGCGAATCGGCCTGCGCATGGTGCGCGAGGGACAAGCCGCGGGCTTCGTCACTGCCGGCAACACCGGCGCCGCCATGGCCACGGCGAAAGTCGTGCTGGGTGCGGTTCCGGGCGTGGATCGTCCCGCGCTAGCCGCGGTTTTTCCCACGGCTCCAGGGAATCCCGCAATGCTGCTCGATGTCGGGGCGAACGTCGATTGCACCGCGCAGAATCTCGAACAGTTTGCCGTGATGGGCGACATCTACTTTCGCGCCATGTTCGGGAAACGTCCCGGAACGCCGGGACCACGCGTCGGATTGCTCTCCATCGGCGAAGAAGAAACCAAGGGGAACGACCTCACGCGGGAATCGTTCCACCTACTCAAACAACTCTCGCTGAACTTTGTGGGAAACGTGGAAGGACGCGACCTTTACAACGGCAAGGTCGACATCATCGTGGCCGACGGTTTTGTAGGCAACGTTGCTCTGAAGATTTCTGAGGGTGTGGCGAACCTGGTGCGCACGGCGCTGAAAGAATCCCTGAAGGCGACGATCACGCGGCAAGTAGGAGCGTTGCTCTCGCGCAGCGCCTTCACCGATTTCAAGAAGCGGCTCGACCATACCGAATACGGCGGCGCACCGCTGCTGGGAGTGAAGGGCGCATGCATCATCACGCATGGCTCGTCGAATGCCAACGCCATCAAGAATGCGGTACGCGTGGCGGCAGAATTTTCCGAACGGGGCATTAACGGATCGATCGAGCGCGGCCTGGCCGCAGTACGGCCGGTGCCGGTGGGTACCTTGTCATCCTGAGCGAAGCGAAGGATCTATGCAATTCGCCGCCAGTGGCATATACCCGTTTGGTCTACGCAGTTCGTTCGAGCAGAGCACGCTCGAGATAATAAGCACTCTCGATAATCCTCATGACTGAAAACACGATCGCATTCCTCTTCCCCGGCCAGGGCTCGCAATCCGTCGGCATGGGCAAGGATCTCGCCGAAACGTATCCGGTCGCCAAGCAAGCATTTGAAGAAGCCGACGAGGCCCTCGGCTACAAACTCTCCAAGGTTTGCTTTGAAGGCCCCGAAGATCAGTTGCGCCTGACCGAAATCACTCAGCCCGCGATTCTGACGGTTTCAATCGCCGCACTGCGCGTGCTAGAGACGCGCATCCCGAAGCCGAGCTACGTCGCAGGCCACAGCCTGGGCGAATATTCCGCGCACGTCGCATCCGGAACCTTCAGCTTTGCCGAAGCCGTTCGCACGGTGCGCAATCGCGGCAAGTACATGCAAGAAGCCGTGCCCGTAGGAGTAGGCGCAATGGCCGCAATCCTCGGCATGGACGCCGCCAAAGTCACCGCCGTCTGCCACGACGCGGCGCAAGGCGAAGTCTGCGAACCGGCGAACATCAACTCGCCAGAGCAGATCGTCATCTCCGGCAACACGGCCGCGGTCGAGCGCGCCGCGAAACTAGCCGACGAACGCGGCGCCAAACGCGCCAAGCTCTTGCCCGTCAGCGCACCTTTCCATTGTTTGTTGATGAAGCCGGCGCAGGATCGGCTGGAAAAAGATCTCGACGCTCTCAAGCTGCAGAGGCCCGTCTACCCCGTCGCCTGCAACGTCGAAGCCACGTTGGTAACGGACGATCTCCGCGCCCGCGACACGCTCGTCCGCCAAGTCACCGGATCAGTAAAGTGGGAACAATGCGTGCACCTGCTGATTGCGCAGGGCGTGCAGACATTCATCGAAGTCGGGCCGGGAAAAGTTTTGTGCGGACTGATGCGGCAGATTGACCGCTCGAAATCCTGCGTGAATGTCAGCGACGACGCCTCGCTCGCCAAGGCGCTGGAATCGTTGGCGAAGACACCTGCATAAACGACTTCTTCAGCGGAACAGCAATTCACAGGGCGGATAACTCAACGTCTTGTCGGACTTCTCCACCCACACCTGCGCATGCTGCGTGCGGTCGTTCACCACCACGTCCACAACCACGCCGGTGCCGCCGCCAGGACAGGTGCTCGCGGCAAAGACTTTTTGTGTCTTGATGAGTCCCCACTCGCCACCGGGGCCCCAGTCGCGATAGAACTCGTTGAATGGATATTTCGCGTGCTGGTCAGGATGCTGCTCCCACTGCGGATCGTGCATCCAGATGCCGTAGGCCGTCTTGTAATCCTGCCGCTGCAGGGCATCAAAAAAGTGCCCCACGATGCGTTCCTGCGGATAGTAGCGGAACCACCAGCCCAGGCCGAGCACAATCAACACGATCACGATCGCCGAGATAATCCGCCGCTTACGTTTGCGCCCTTTTTCCGGGTCGTACTCTTGCGCGTCCAGAAGTGTCATACTCCTCTAGCATAACGGACACGGCGGACAAGTCAAAAGTTCCCCGGTAATGTGTGGCCTAAATGTGCCTCTACAAAGGCCGCATCGGAAAGCAAAATGGAGTACATGATTGGATTGGTGCTAGCGTTGACGGTGGCAGGACTGGCCACTATGGTCGGCCTTGACCGGGAACAATCCTTCTATCCCACAGTTCTCATAGTCATTGCCTCGTATTACGTGTTGTTTGCCGTGATGGGCGGGTCCGGGAATACGCTCGTAATTGAAATCCTGGTTGCCTGCGGATTCTCATTGCTCGCCCTATTCGGCTTCAAGAAAAATCTCTGGCTTGTAGCCGCCGCCATGGTTGGGCATGGCGTCTTTGACTTCGTTCACCACTTCTTGATTGAAAACCCCGGCGTCCCGCATTGGTGGCCCGGATTCTGCCTGGCATTCGATGCCATGGCCGGAGGCTGGCTCGCGACACGCCTGACCATGCGCAAGCGGACAGGCGCTACCTAGCGCAATGAGCCCTAGCCTACAAGGTTCGCTTGAACAAGGGGATCGCAACACCCAACGTAACCGCCGCAAAAATGGAGAGGAAGAGCATGTCTCCCCAAACCGCAGACAGCGTCGTTTCCTTGAGTAGCAGGCACTTGAAGCCGTCCACCGCATAGGTAAACGGATCGCACTTCGCGATCGCCCGCAGCCACGGCGGAAACGCCTGGATGGGATAGACCGATCCGCTGGGAAAGAACAGAAGCGTATTGAGAATGCCGAACATGGCGCGTGGCACCAGCGGATCCTCAATGCGCACCATCAGCAGGAACATCATCGTGTTGAACGCCAGCGACGTCAGCACAATCATGATCAGCAGCCCGAATATGGTCACGGGATTGAAAATCGTTCCCACTCCCGCCATCATCGACCCGATTCCCACGATGATCACCCCGGTCATGACGGCCTTGATGGCGCCCGCGAGGTTCAGCCCCAGCACAAGTTCGAGCTTCGTGATCGGCGTGACCAGGTAGCCTTCGTGCACGCCGCGCGCCTTGTCGTCGATGTACAGCATGCCCCCGCCGATCATCACCGACACGAACATCGCCAGCACCAGCGATCCGGGCAGCAGGTACTTCATGTACTCGATGTAAGGGTAGAGTTCGACGATATCGAGCGCCGTCTGCTGCAGAATGCGCGGCGAGACCGTGGGCTGATTGAGCGAGTTGGTAAGGTCCGAAAGCTCCGCCTCGACCGCGGAACTCATGAAGTTGTCGCTGTTGTCGACGACCAGGGCGATGCGCGGATGGTTCTCCTCGTACACGCGGCGCGAAAATTGTGGCGGGATGATGACCGCGCCTTCCAGCTTGCCGTTGCGCACATCTTCCATGGCCTGCCGGTCGCTGTCGTAGGAGATCGGAACAAAGGTGCGAATGTTCGCGCGGACCGAGTCGAACGCCTCGCGGACGCGCAATGCCTGAGGCCCGCCGTCCTGATCGACGATGGCTACGCGCGCATCGTGAATCTTTCCCCCGAACGCGTTGCCCAGAATAATCAACTGCACCAGCGGAAAGATCATCGACGCCAGCATCAGGGCCGGCGAACGAAAGAACTTGCGCATCTCGCGCTCGACAATGGCCATCATTCGATTCATAAGATCTCCGTAGCGTAGCTGTGGCGGCGGGCGACTCGCCCGCCGCGCCGGCAGTGCCACGACGACTTTCCGGAAGCCGAGAGCCGGAAGCCGGAAGCCTCGCAGCCCATCATGGCTGCAACCCCGGCCGCTGCGGCATCACGAACGAATACGCCTTCTGCAATTCGTCGCGAAGCTGCCGCCCCGTGTAGTGCACGAAAACGTCGTCCAGCGTGGTGTTCTGCACCGAAAGCGACTTCACCGGCACCTTGCTCTGCACGGCCATCTCGACCAACTGGGTCGTGGTAAGCGAACCATTGCCGGTTAATACGCGATACATTCCGGCACCTTCATGCTGCACCGAGGTAACGTCGTCAAGTCTGTGCAGTCGCTCCTCCCAATCGGTCGGAGGGTTCTCGAATTGCGCCTCGATCACGTTCGATCCCGGCACGCTGGCCTTGAGTGCCGCCGGGGCGTCGAGCGCAACCAGCTTCCCATGATCGACAATGGCGATGCGGTCGCAGAGGCGGTCGGCCTCGTCCATGTAGTGCGTCGTGATCAGAATGGTCAACCGCCGGTGCTCTTTGATGTTGCCCAACATCTCCCACACAGCGACGCGAGATACCGGATCGAGTCCGGTGGTCGGCTCGTCCAGGAAAAAGATTCGCGGATGGTGCACCAGCCCTCGCGCAATCTCAAGCCTCCGCCGCATGCCACCGGAGAGCGTCTTGGTGGCCGCATCGCGCCACTTCGTCAGGTCGACCAATTCCAGCAGTTCGTCAATCGATTTCTTGCGTTCTTTCGCCGGAACGTCGTAGAGCTTGGCATAAATATTCATGTTCTCCTCGACAGTCAGGTCGAGGTCGCTGGTCAACGCCTGCGGAATCACGCCAATCATGCGCCGCGCGGCATTCGGCTCTTTGGCGACGTCGTGCCCGGCGATGCGCGCTTTCCCCGAAGTGATGGGGATCAGCGTGGTCATCATGCGGATCAGCGTCGACTTCCCTGCTCCATTCGGACCGAGCAGACCGAAGATCTCTCCCTCCGTCACCTTGAACGAAACATCATCGACCGCGGTGAAGTCTCCGTACTTCTTGACGATGTGGTCGACCTCAATGGCGGCGGGTGCCGCGGGATCGTAAACGGGCTTTTCCAGCGTGACTGGGGTGCTGGCAGGCGCCGCGTCGTTCGGCCTTGGAGTGAACTCCGCCATCATCGCTGCTCCGCGGTTGTGGCACTCTGTGTACCGCCGGCCTTCAATTGCTCAGGCGAGACCAGCACTTCTGCAGTCATGCCGGGGACGAACGCACCTTTGGGATTCTCCATGCGCACTTTCAATACGATGGTCCTGATATCGCGCTTGCGCCGGCTCACATCCCGTTGCGTCGCGAAGTCCCCTTCGACCCCTTTGAAGAAAACTTTGCCCTTCATGACGGTTCCCCCTGGCAAACGCACTCGGAGCACATCGCCGTAGCCGATATGGTCCGCGTAGGTTTCAGGAATCGCGGCTCGCGCCCACGTGTCATTCAAATCGACGATGGTGACGATCGGCGCGCCGATGTTAACGACTTCGCCCTGGCGCGCGGCGCGCACCGACACCGTTCCATCGACAGGAGCGTAGACATTTGTGTAGCCGAGACGGACCGCCGCCTGATTCTTCTGTGCGATGGCGCTCTTAACATCGGCTTCGGTCGAGGCCACCGTGCTCTTCGCCGCATTCGCCTGCTGCGTGCGCGCAATAGCCGCGTTCAGATCGGCCTCCGCGGCCCGCACCAGTTCCTGCTGCGCCTGCACGATCGCCTGAGCCGCCTGTAAATTCGTTTCCGCCTGCACGCGTTCCTGGTCCGATGCGATCCCCGCTTTCGCCAATTCGATGGCACGCCGGCTATCGCTCGAGGTGCGGTCCAGCTGGGCCTTCGCCTGGATCAGTTGCGCCTTGGCTGACGACAACTTCGCCTGCGCGTTCGCTACTTCGCTCGAGGTCGATCCCTTGGTCGACTGTTCGGTGTGCTGCATCTCCGCCACTTTGTGCTGCAAGCTAGAGATCGTTGCTGTCGCTGCAGCCTCTTGCGCTTGCAGCTCCGACGGATCGAGCACCGCAATCAGGTCGCCGGCTTTTACCGGCGTGCCTTCATCCACCAGTAGTTTCTGGATGCGGCCGCTAACCTGCGCACTCACGATCACCTGGTTGGCATCGACAGTGCCGATCAACACCAGGTCGCGCGAGTGGTCGGTGGAAAAGTAGTAGTAGGTCGCGGCAATCGCGAAGATGATTCCGAGAAGAATGAAAAACTTGTTTCGCGCGCTCATGAGCGTGCTCCTTGCGTGGCGTTCGGTTTGGGACGGAACAACGCAGCCGAAATGAAGTCCAGCACGGCGGCGCGGCGTTCCGCAATACGCTCCGGGGTCAGGGGATTGAAGCCAACGATTTTCTGCATCATGGGCGCGCTGCTGAAATAGAACACGATCATCGCGACCATCGAGGGGACGAAATGCGCAGGGTTCACAGGCCGAAATTCGCCATCCGCAGTTCCTTTGCGGATCAGCTCGCCGACCCGGACAAAGATGGGCTGAATGTAGTTCTTGATCACTTTGTCGATGTGCGGCGACTGGCCTACGCGAGCCCGCATCATCTCGCGCTGCATCAGCCGGGGATAGAGCTGGTTCGAGGCAATGAAATCAAAGTAAGCGCCGGCATAGGCCATGATCTTCTCGCGGGGCGGCAGGTCGCCGTCGAGTACGCGGAAGACGGTATTCTTCAAGCCGGAAAAGGCATCGTCGAGCACAGCACCGTAAAGTGTCTCTTTGTCCTTAAAGTAGTAATACAGCAGAGCCTTGTTGACCCGGGCCTCGCGGGCAATGCCATCGGTGCGAGCCCCGTCAATGCCGTGCTCAGCGAACTCTTGCGCGGCGGCCTGAAGGATGGCCGCGCGGCTCTCCTCCGGCTGGCCGCGGGACCCCATGCGGCGGTGCAGAACGGGACCGTGATGGAAGAGCCGAGCCATTAATTAACCAGTTAGTTAGATTATACACGACCCTGTCAAGATGCGAAATCTCTCGATTCCCCACGTTCTTCCATCCTCCTCTCATGTTCTAATACCCACTGCGAAGTACTTCGCAGTGGACGTCCTTCGTGAACCTCCGTGTCCTTCGTGGTTTTCGCTCTTCGATCATGATCAAGGGGATTCATTTCATGAAACGGCTGCCGATGTTACTAGCACTTCTCTGCACAATCAGCATTGTCCCTGTATCCGCGAATTCGCAGACCCCGCAAAAACCTGACCGTCAGGTTGCCATCACCATTGACGATCTTCCTGCCGGGATGGCTGACCGCTTGCCTGCCGCTGACATCACGGCCATGACCACCAAGTTGCTGGGCACGCTCCGCGACCAGAAGATCCCTGTGGTCGGTTTCGTTAACGAGAAGAAACTCTACAAAACGGGCGAAGTCGACGCACGCATCAAGGCACTCCAGATGTGGCTTGACTACGGTTTCGAACTGGGGAACCACACCTTCAGCCACGCATCGCTAAACCAGGTAGGGTTGAAGGCGTGGGAAGACGAGGTGATTCAGGGCGAGAGCGTGACTCGGCTGCTGCTCGCGCCGCGCAAGATGAAGTTGCGCTACTTCCGGCATCCGTATCTCGACACCGGACGCGATCTGGAGACGCGGCGCCAAGCGGAAGCGTTTCTGGTGGAGCGCGGGTACCGCATCGCTCCCATCACGCTCGACGGCTGGGACTGGATGTTCGCCGGACTCTACGAAGACGCCAAGCAGCGCAACGACACGGCTCTCCAGCAGCAGATCGTAAAGGAGTATCTCGCATATCATGACGCGGCCATCGCCTACGCCGAGCAGCTCTCTAAACAAGTTGTCGGCTACGAACCGAAGCAGATTCTGCTGCTGCACGCCAGCAACTTGGAAGCCGATCACATCGGCGAGTTGCTCGACGTCCTGCGCAAGCGTGGCTACCGCTTCATCACTCTCGAAGACGCGCTCAGCGATCAAGCCTACAGTCTGCCCGACACCTACGTCGGAGAAGAAGGCACAGGTTGGATCGATCACTGGGCGATTACCCAGGGAAAGATTCCGCAGGGTGCTCCGCCATTTCCGCAGTGGGTGATTGAGCGGACGAGGCAACTGCATCTCTCGACGGGACAAGTGTCGGCGGAGCCTGCTCCGTGAGCCGACTGCTATCAGTTTGTCGGCGCGCGGAGAACCGCCTCCACACTCAATAGCTCTTTACGCGCAGCCTCGGCGCGAGGACCGGGCGGTTCCTCTTTGAGGAATAACTCCAGTTCCGCGACCGCATTCGCGCCGTCCCCTTTCTTCTCGAACGCTCGAGCCGCCACGCGATGCACGAATGCGTGCGGCCTCTCCAGCCCATGCGCCTTGCGGCTGGTCGCGATCGCTGCGTCGAAATGTTGGTCCATGAACTCCGCGTAGGAGAACAGGATCAACATCATCGTATCCGTGGGGTCCAACGCGGAAGCCTTACCCAGCACGGATTCTGCGGCGGGAAAGTCGCCGGCGGCAATGTGCATTCTGCCCAGATTGACATAAGCCAACGCAAAATGATCGTTCACACTGATCGCCTTCTGCAGTGCTTCGGCCCCACGTGTCTGGTCTCCCAGTTGCGAATAGATCACGCCCAGGTTGTTGTAAGCAACGGCGTAGGCAGGATCGATCGAGACTGCCTTATTGAGCTCGTGAATCGCCTGCTCCCATTTCTTCTTTCCCGCTAGCTCGTTCGCCTTGTCGAGCTCTTTACGGGCGCGGTTGGGCACTCTGAGATCAGAGGCCGAGATGAGAGCATTGCCGAACACCCCTACGTTGCGTATGATCTCCTTCGGCCGCGTCACCTGGACCTGAAACTCGTCGGGGCCGCCGGACATCACATTGATGTCGGCCGATTCGGCATGCATGGCGCAGTCACAAGACACCGTCAGGTGGTAAGGTCCTTGCGGCAGGTTGAAGAAGTCAACTTCGCACTGATCATTCGTAGTGCCTTCAGCAACGGGACCACCGAGTCCCACTAACTTGACGTGAGCCGACATCTCACAGATGCCGTTGTCGAAAGCAACCCGCACTCGCACGCTGCGCACCGTCGTTCCGGAATCGATTTGCGCCGCTGCCGAAGCCGCAAGCAAAAGCAAGAGAACAAATACGCGACTCTTCATGACACGCTCCTGAGCCGCTGTCAGGAACCCGCTCGTTGCCTGTCACCGGAAAGCACGAAGGCTCGTGTGACAACTTGCGAGTGAGACGCGTGTGCAGAAGATTCGGTAGCGACAGATCGCGATGTGCGTACAACTTTGTGCGGATTAGTTTGAGTGCGAAACATCACGCTGACAAACACGCATGTGAGCGCTCAGTGTTGCGATGTTGGGTGAGTTTGCGGAATCGGGGAAGTGGAATTCGAACAAACACAACACAAATAACAAAGGCCGCTCCGAGAGCGGCCCGAATCGTTATGTTCGAAACAGATTGTTGGTGTGACGTAGGCTAGTTCGCGCCACCCGCGATCGAGGGCACGAGCAGAACTTCGTCACCTTCCTGGAAAGCATAGGTTTGTCCGCCAAGAAAGCGAATGTCTTCTTCGTTCACATAGATGTTCAAGAACCGGCGGACCTGCCCTTTGTCGTCGCGCAAGTGCGGCTTCAAGTCGGGAAACTTTTCATCGAGCACAGAGAAAAGCTCCCCCAGATTCGTCGCCGCGCAGGTGATCGATCCGACGCCTTCGGTGTGGCGTCGGAGTGCAGTCGGGATTTGTACGGTGATCGGCATGATTATGCTCCCACGCCAGTAGCTTCGGCGATGACTCCAGGAATCTCGGAGAGCTTCAGTGTCTGCTGCAGGTAGTGTTCGAACTCCGTCAGCTTCGGCGCAATCGGACGCTCGGTCTCGTAGACTCCGGCGAGCACATCGGTCGTCTTCAGGCCGTTGCCAGTGATGCACAGCACGGTCGTCTCTTCGGGCAGGATGCGGTCCTGGCGATAGAGTTTGCCGGCTGTGCCAACAGTGACGCCGCCTGCAGTCTCGGTGAAGACACCTTCAGTTTCCGCGAGCAGCTTGATCGAGTTGATCACTTCGGGATCGCTGATGTCCTCGCTCCATCCCCCGCTGTTCTTGATGACTTTGATCGCGTAGTGTCCGTCAGCCGGATTACCGATGGCCAGCGAGCGCGCAATCGTCGTCGGTTTCTGGGGCTCAATCTCAGAACTGCCCGTCTTCACCGCGGTGGAAATCGGAGAACATCCTGTGGCTTGCGCTCCGAAGAACTTCACTTCTTTGCCTTCGACCAGTCCCAGCTCGATCAGTTCATCGAACGCCTTCTTGATCTTCACAATCAGCGACCCGCCGGCCATGGGGCAGACGACGTTGTCGGGCAGCCGCCATCCCAGTTGCTCAGCGATCTCGAATCCGACCGTCTTCGATCCCTCCGCGTAATAAGGACGCAGGTTGACGTTAACGAATCCCCAACGATGCTCGTCAGCAATCTGCGAGCAGAGTCTGTTGACCTGGTCGTAGTTGCCGGCGATGCGCACGACTTTCGCACCGAAGACGTTGGTCCCGAGAATCTTCGCAGGCTCGAGGTCGGAGGGAATAAAGATCCAAGCCTTCAGCCCTTCGCGGGCGGCGTGTGCGGCGACTGCGTTGGCCAGGTTTCCCGTCGACGAACACGACACGGTGTCGAAGCCGAACGCCTTCGCCTGCGATATCGCAACGGCAACCACGCGGTCTTTGAAGCTCAGCGTGGGCAGGCACACTGCGTCGTTCTTGAGGTAAACATTCCCCGCGGCGGCGGCCGTTCCCGTCAACTGTTTCGCGAGGCGTGGAGCCTGAAACAGCGGAGTGAAGCCGACCGGCAGCCGCGGTTCAAAGCCTTGGGGGAGGGGCAACAGTTCGGAGTAGCGCCACATGTTCGGCGGCCGCTGGGCGATCTGCTCACGGCTGATGGACCCGCGCAGCGCGTCGTAGTCGTAAGCAACTTCCAGGGGGGAGAAGCAATCGTCGCAGATGGAGCGGGGCTGGTTTCCCCATGTCCGTCCGCATTCGCGGCACCGCAATTCGTAGTGAGACATGTCGCTACTCGCTTTCTTGAAAGTTTCAAGGTTTCAGAGGTTTCAAAGTGTCAAGGATCTCGCGCCGTCAGCGGCGACTTTGGGACCTTGAAACTTTGCCACTTTGAAACCTGCTCTTCTGCGAGTAGCCGGGGACGAGCCTCGAAAAAGCTGCCTAAAAAACAAATGGCCTCTTTTTCCAGGAAAAGGAAAAGAGGCTATCGGAATGCGGGACTAAATATTGCGCGCGTTCCGAATCCCATGTTCCCTGTTTCCAGGAGAGAGTTGGCACCAAGCACCCGGGATATATGATCCCGGATCGGTTGCCGTGGCGTCATAGGGCTCGTCCCTCAGCCACTCTGCATGAAATTCACGTCCACTTCCCAATCAAAATTGAAAAGTGGACTTGTTCCTGCAATGCTACAAAATGCCGGGCGAGGCGTCAAGGGTAAACTCGCTCAGAACTCGCTCAGGGGTAAACTTGCTCATTGGGTTCTGCGGAGGGACCGCAGGAAAGCGGCCCGATGATGTCTCACCCTCGCTGATAGTCTTGTCATCCTGAGGCGCGCGCTTTTTGCGGGCCGAAGGATCTGCGCACTTTTCGCTGTTTCTGATCTTGACTGGACGGTCGAAGCAAGGATCAGAAACCGCCTCACCCAGCCGCAGAGTGGCGACATAAGTTAAGTCACCCAAAGCAGAAACCAAGTCCCAGGGAGCCTGCCCTGAGCGAAGTCGAAGGGGACGACAGAAAAAATCGCACCGAAGTATGAAAGCGGTTGCGCATCCCAGACAGGAAATGTGCCGGAGCGCTTTCGGAGATGGACTGCTAAGTCAATTCCACGCAACGAAACCCTTCGGGTCAAGAGGTGGCCTTCGACTTGCGGACAAAAAAGAACAATGTCTATTATACTACTAGGCATTAGGAAGCCTTGCCCCAATGAATGACTCGCAATCCGACGTTTTGATCATTGGCGGCGGGTTCAGTGGGACGATGCTCGCGGTGCACCTGCTGCGTTCTACGGATTTGTGCGTTGCCGTCATCGAACGCGGAACCCAGCCCGGGCGAGGCCTCGCCTACGGCAGCCCGCACCGATTTCACCTTCTCAACGTGCCCGCAGGGGAGATGAGCGCGTGGCCCGACCTCTCCGACGATTTTCTCCAATGGGCGAGAACCCACTATGACGCTTCGTTGCAGGCGCGCAGTTTTCCGCCACGGTCGGTCTACGGCGATTACCTGGGCAGCTTGCTGGAATCGACTCTGAATGAGTTTGGCCGGGAACGTCTTCAATGGATTCGGGACGAAGCGCGTTCGCTCCACCGCCGGAGAGGCAAACTCGCGGTGCAAACCAACGAGGGCGCCGAACTGCTCGCAAGTGTCGTTGTACTGGCCACGGGGAATTTCCCACCCGCGAATCCCAGACTTCCCGGGCTCACAACTTCCGCCAAGTCGTATTTTCAGCTTTCCTCGGCCAATCATGTTCTGGAAAACCTGCGAGCCACTGGCAGCGTTTTGCTGCTTGGCTCAGGACTCACCAGCGTCGACCTGATCATGGCACTCAAGTCAAAAGGCTTCCGTGGAGTGATTCATGTCCTTTCGCATCAGGGACTGTTTCCGCGCCCACGTCGCCAAGAACGTCCGGACGAGCCTTGGCCGATATTCTGGGATCAAACCTCGCCTCGCACGGTGCGCGGTTTGCTGAGGTTGATCCGCAATCAGGTTAAGGCAGCTGCCGACAAAGGCATCAACTGGCGGGCCGTGATTGACAGTCTTCGGCCGGTCACGCAGGATATGTGGCGTTCTTTGCCGATCGACGAACAGCGGCGATTTTTGCGCCATGCCCGTGCCTATTGGGACGTGCATCGTCACCGTGTTGCACCGGAAATTGCTGACTTGCTTGACGACATGCAGAGCGACGGCCTGGTCCGCTTGCATAAAGGAAGAGTCACCCAGTATTCCGAAAATCACGACGGAGCCGATCTCCACTATTGGGATCGTGAAAGCCTAACCGTAAACGCGCTGCACGTGGATCGCGTAATCAATTGCTCCGGCTCGGAAACCGATTGCCGGCGGATCGATGAATCATTTATTACCAGCCTCGTCGTGCAGGGATACGCGCGGCCCGACCGTCTCTTTCTAGGGATCGATGTCAACGAACACGGGGCACTGATGGACCACAGAGGAACGCCTTCTCATCGGCTGTACTCGATCGGGCCGGTCCGCAAAGGCTGCTTCTGGGAAACCACGGCCGTCCCTGAAATTCGTGCCCAGGCAGCCACCTTGGCAGAACATTTGGCCGAAGTGTTCCGGCGCAGCAACTTCCGGCCGGGAGCCGTTCTCAAGACCGCTTAGTGGGGCATGCCCACATTCGCACGACCACGAATGGGGCTGCCCCGCATCAGGCGACTCCCCTGACGCGGAGCTCAGCTTTACGAGGCTCGTTTACCAAGACCGGCCCCTGTCTGCCTTCCGCGTAGTCGCAAAAACTGCTCCATGGCCATTGTTGCGGTTCGAGCACCAGCCCGCGCTTCGCCGGGTTTCGATGCATTTCCACGCGCTTCTTTTCCGTGAATACCACGAAATCGTAGAAACGGTGTTGCCAGACATGGTCCCCTGCCAAAATCGCGTTCCCAGCGAGTTTGGCTTGTCGACGATCGGAGGCGGAGCGCAGCAGGCAGCGTGCGAAACCTTGTTTGACGGCCTGCATGACAAGCGATGGGTTGCCGCGCTCGGGTTCGCTGAGCAGGAGATGTACGTGTTCGGGCATAACTACGTAGCCTACGACGACAAAACGATAGCGCCAGCGGACTTGTCCAGGACTTGAAGAAACAAGTCTCGGTTCTCGGGGCTGTTCAGCATGGGACGGCGCTGGTAGCAACTCGTGGTGATGAAGTGGAGGTATCCGGCGCCCTTGTAACGATGGAGTCGGTTAGGCATGGAGGATTCGTAGCATAGTCGTGGGCTGTGAGTATGTGACGAGTGAACATGGGGGCGGGGTTCGTGGTGCCCACCTTAGGAAAAATCACGAAAGATGGGGCAGCCAAGCGCGGAAAAACTTGGGTTGGCCCACCGCAGCGCCACCACGAGAACGGCTGCCCCATGCTTCGCGGTGTTCGAAGCGTGGGCACCACGGACGATGGCATCTAATGCTTCTGTCATCCCTCTGGCGCTACCGCTTTGTGGGTTACTTCGATAACCATCCCTTGGAGCCATTTCACCTCAATCCAAACCGTGTTTAACTAGCACTCACTCACCGGCACCTTCCGCAGCTGGATAGGCAGCCGATCCGCTTCTGGCTCGAACGGCGAAATCCGAACGGCCAGGCTTACCCGGACGCACCAGGAACACGATTTCTCTCATAGGAATCAGGAACCCGATGCCGAAAACCCGCCTTTACGTGGAATGTCCAAGTTGCCGCATGCAGTACCTGGTGAAGGAATTCGGCCTCACCTACAGCAATGGAGCCTACATCGAGGACGTTGCGGGTTCGCCGGAATGGCAACGGTTGTTTTGTCCCTGCCAACCCCGGAATCCGTATAAGTTCAAATTGAAAGAGAAGGCCCGGGTCCACGTCCTGAATGAGCCCGAGAGCGAGCAAACCCACTTCTCGTTGCCAGCGACCAAGCCCGCGACATCTCTCTCTGCTCAAGCTAGGTCTTAAAAGGCGGGGACAGGAGACACACGGGACGGCGCCCTTCACTGTTTTCCACAGCCTTCCACAGCAAAAAACTTACTTCGTGTGACAGATGACCTTTACTGAGGAATTGAGAACCAGCATGCTCGCTATATGCGCGAGGGCCCTCCCCACCAGTTCCCGACGACCGATCCCTTCAACGGCCAACAGCTCAACGCTACGTCCTTATTTCAGAAGATCTTGGCCGTAAGTCATTGCCGCTCAATATTTTACCCGGATCCCCTACCATCTCCTCCGCGCAATTTATTAAGAATCAGGATTTTACGAACAGCATGAAAAAAATTGAAGGGGGGCTCCACCCAATGAAGCCCGGCTTACTGCGCTGGCGGCGGACTGCTCCGAGGCCCGACCTGAGCGTTCTTATCCATGAGATCGAGACCGAACGACGGCTTATCGTAGGTCCCAGAAATCCGCACCGGAAGAACTTCCCCCTTTTTCCGTTTCTTGAAAAATGGGTCCATGACTTTCAGGAGAAGCGCTTTGGCGCCGCTGGTCGTATTGGAAATCTTCGAGTCCACCCGCATCTGGCCACGCAAATCAATCTTCTCATCGATCAGACCGTAGGTGCCGTGCATCCGGGCATGCGCTCCGGGAATTCCGAACGAAAGGTCGACAAAGTTCGCGACGCCGTTATCGAGCGTGACTTGTCCCGTGAGGTCAGTGAGCACCGTCTCGGGATCGTCGGTATTCTTCTCGCCCAGCGCGCCAGCACTCAGCTTGTTCACGCCTTCCTGGGTCGAAGTCTGGGAGAATTCTCCGTTGCCAATTCCGAAGGTGCCGCGGAGCTTCACTTTTTTCAGAAAAGGCGCCGGTCCGGAAGGAATCTCCACCTTGGCCTGTAACAAGACCGCGCCAGACATGGGAGGCCGGTCTTGCTTGACGAAGAGCCCAAGCAGGTCTTCGATGCGTCCGTTGCGGGAGCTGAGGCGAAGGAGCGCAACCTTTCCTTTTTGGGTGGCCGATCCAGCAACGCTGCCCTCGGCGACTACGTGCGTATTCCGGAAATGCGCGTCCACGCGATTCAGGAAGGTGTCGCCGTGCATGGCGTCAACGAAAGCGCTGAATTCCGCCTTCAAATGGACGGGATGGCCGCCCGATTTCACTTCGAAGTCGGGAGTGTCGGTGGCGCCGGAGATGTTGATGTGATCGAGTTTGCCGTCATACTTTCCGGCTGAGGAGAGCAACCCGGAGATGCCTTGGTAGACGCTCAGGTCGGCTCGTTCGAACTTGTAGGCACCCGAGATCGGCGTCTGCGCCGGATCGTTCTCATTCCACAATCCAAATTTTCCCGTGGTGGTGACTTCTCCGGGCGGTTCCGGATTGTGCACCTTCAGGCGGTACGTGAGCGGGCCGTTCCATCCCACATCGCGCAGCGACGCTTCCCTAATATCGAAGCGCAACGGCGCCACTCCAGCCTGCCGCGATGCGAACTCAAGGGTGGCCCCGTTGGCGACCATTTCACCGACCGTGATGGTGGAGCGCTCGCTGTGAAAGTGCTGCCCGCTGCCGAATGCCGGAATGAGAATGTGCAGCCCTTCTGCCTGAATGAGGCTCACCTGGCGCCGGAAAGTTCCCCAGTAGGTGCCGCGAACGGTCAACTTCTCGATGGTCATCAGCGGCTCGGAGCCGTCCTGGTGCTGGAACACGACGCCTTCCAAAATGCATCCGGGATAGGGGAAGTAAGTCCGGTGAAATGCCCGGACCTTGACCTGGCTGTCGGCGGCCTCTTGCAGATTTTCCATCACAGACTTCTGCTCAAAAGGCCATAATGGGCTGTTCAGGAAAACAACGCCGCACGCCACCGCCAGCAGAAGTATGAAAACTATTTTGCCAAGAAGCGGGGCACGGCCCTTCCTCGGACTCATCTTAACGGGCGGTGGGACCGTACCGGCAACCATGGGACTTGGACTCCGAACAACGCGGCCTGGTTGCTTGGCAATTCAAATTGGTAAACCGGCACCCGTAAACCCATGCGCGCATTACTTCGTTGCTTCGGCCCATTCCTGCTCGCCGCGGTCGATCAGTGCTGCGCGATCTTCGGGGAGAATCCAGTGCTGCTTCACCAACTCGTCCACAGCGCTCTTATACCGCGTCAAGTAGTCTTCGGGGCCTGAGTAGCGCTCTGCGATGGATTTACGCGGGTCGCCGGCTTTCTGACGATCTGCGGCCGTCTTTGGGAAAGGGATGTAGGAGTCTCGAAGGCCAACGCTGATCAGGCGCGCCGATCGAGGGATCGCGAAGATTCCAGCTGGCGTACGTCCCGAGCGGAAGGCTGACCTCAGGCAGGCGCACACCATCGTGCTCGTTACCATCGGCGTCGACTTGGGGCACGAGCACGGGGAACGCCGCTCCGACTTTCGGCGGTTGAATGGTGAGAAGGCCGTCGTGCCAGTGCGGTCCGAAATCCAGGCGGTAAGCCGTATTCGCTTCGTGCGGTTTGTTGACTCCGGGGATCGAAGGGAACGCATAGTTCGAAAGCGGCACAAGAGCTCCATCCGCAATCTTGGGATAGCTGCTGGCGGGCGGAAGAGTGTTGGTGCGCACCCACGCGTCCATGTTGGCGATCATGGCGCGCCAGAAATAACGTACCGGGAGCGGCGACTGCAACTGCTGGCCAAGCAGATCGCCCTTGCCTTTCTCCGGAGGGAACGGGCCGGAAAAGTGCTGCAGTCCAGTCAGGTGATAGATGCGAACGTTGTCGGAGATGGGCGCATCTTGTTTGCCGTCTGCGGTGACGTGGATCAGAGCGCAAGCGCGGCCAAAGTATTCGTAGGACGTGTTGGAGAAGAAAATCTTCGGCGCAATTTTTTCGGCGGTGGCGCGATCGAGCAGGCCAGCCGTCTCCCCGGTGACGGGATCTTTCTCGGGCTGATCAGTGAAGGGAAAGATGTCTGTGGGAAAGAAAACGGATGACGTGGGCTGAGCGTCACGCGAAGGCTGCGCGAAGCGGTAGTTGAAGCTGCCGCGTCCGGCTCCGGCAACATGTGCAAGGACGCCGTCGAGGGCGATGCGTCCATCTTCGTCAGCGTTGAAACCTTGATACAGGAAGTCGCGGAGGAAGCGTCCGTTCTGCGAGATGCCCTGGCCATAAACACGGACCGCGGGCGTGAGGGCATCGGGCGCGTGCTTGGCGTACGAGGCGAAGTCGCGGATGGCAGCGAAGCCTCCGCCGGCGACGACGGGATCGGCGACGACGTAAACATATTCGTAGATCTTGCCCGGTTGAAAGCCGCCGTTCAGGTGGATATGGCGGTCGCTTGGGCTGAGTTTGCCGTCGACGGTGTGCGCAAACTGCCACTCGGCGCGGGGAATGACCGTGCGCTCGGCCTCGCGCGAACTCCGGACGGTGAGCACGTTGCGAGGATCATCTGGAACTGCCACCGGATATTCGATCCCGCCGATGCTGCCCATGATGAGATGTCCCAGCGGAATTTCGGGCATCGCATGCGAAGGCATCAGATCGCCGCGCAGGAGTCCAGCGATGGTTTTGCCGTTCTCTTTCGCGACCGGAGCAAAGAAGCGCATGGCGTCGGGGCCGTCCGCGTCCCATTGCCAGCCAAGGCTAACGATCGTAAACCCGCTGCGCAACAGCCAGGCGTCGCCGGCGTCTGCGGCGAGATTCTGATCACCGCCATCGACCAGGGACAGAATGCGCGCGTGCCCGCGGTTGGGAACCTCCAGCAGCATGGAGCCGTTGCCCTTGTGCGCGTCCTTCGGTCGGACAGCGACAAAGTCCGACGAGAATTCAACCTCTCCGTTCTTCACGTTCACCGCATTGCTGAGGTCGACTATGCGCTGGTTGTGCGGGTTGGCAATGGGCAGCGAGAAGCATACGCGGCCCGTGATGCGCTCGTAGGCACCCACGTCGCCGAACAGCTGGCCCCCAAGCACATCGAGCCGCGAAGCGATCTCGACGCGAAGGACGCGCGCATGGAGCGGTGGCACGGCGAGGGATAGCAGCAAGAGAAAAGAGGAAACGATGGCGCGAAGTTGCATGCGCGGAAGGATAGCATGCGGTACCGCATCGTTTCTCCACCTGCTGCGGTGTACAATTCCTGCCACTCGCCCTGTCCAGGAAATCTGGTCGAATAGACCCTTTTGTGGAATGGAGCCTATGAAGCGATTTTCCCGGATGTTTGCCAACGTGATTCTTAGTTTCGCCGTAGTCGTTGTGATTCCATTTGCCGCAAGTTCTTTCGCGCAACAAGCGGAGCCCTCTAAAGCCGCCGCTGCTAAGAAACCGGCGGCCAATCCGTCGCCCGAAAAGCAGGCGGAGAACGCTATCAAGCCTGAAGCGCCTCCGGAACCAAGGCCAGCGCCTCGCGAAAGTTCGGGCGACAAGGAAAAGGATAAGGAAGAACGTTACGACATGACGGAGCTGGCGCCGGTGGTGACGCATCATCAGATCACCGTCGACGGCAAATTGCTGAAGTACACCGCAACCACTGGGCGCCTTCCGATCAAGCGCGGCGATGGCAGAATTGAAGCGCAAATGTTTTATGTCGCCTATACGCTCGACGGGCAGGACGCGACCAAGCGTCCGCTGACGTTCGCATTCAACGGTGGCCCGGGATCGGCATCCATCTGGCTGCACATGGGAGCGCTGGGGCCACGCAAAGTTGTGCTGCAGCCGGATGGCTTTATGCCTCCCGCGCCTTATCGCATCGAAGACAACGCGTCGACCCTGCTCGACAAGAGCGACCTGGTTCTCATCGACGCGATCGGCACGGGGTTCAGCCGCGCCGCCGATGCTGAGCTGTTCAAGAAATTCTGGGGCGTTAAGGGAGACATTGAAGCGTTCAGCGAATTCATACGGCTCTACATCACGCGCAACGATCGCTGGACGTCGCCCCTGTTCCTGTTCGGAGAAAGCTACGGTACGACGCGCTCCGCGGGCATTGCCGGATACCTCGCGGATCGCGGAATTTCGTTCAACGGAATCACTTTGCTATCGACGGTGCTGAACTTCGAGACGCTGGAAGATAACAACACGAACGACCAGCCTTACATTTTTCTGATTCCGTCGTTCACCATGATCGCTGGCTATCACCACAAGTTGCCGACCGATCTCGCGCAGGATATGAACAAGGCGAGGCAGGAATCGGAGCAGTGGGCTTCGACCGAGTACACGCAGGCGCTGGCGAAGGGAGACTCCCTTACTCCGCAGGAGCGCCAGAAGGTTATCGATCAATTGGCGCGCTTTACTGGCTTGAGTAAAGAGGTGATTGACGAGGCCAACCTGCGGATCAACGTTCAGAAGTTCACACATTACCTGCTGATTGATCAGAAACTGCGCATCGGCCGGCTCGACGGGCGCTATACCGGTCCCGATCCGAATGGACTGCTCGACACTCCGTTTTATGATCCGACGGGTTCGGCCACACAACCGCCATTCACCTCCGTGTTCAACAATTATCTGCGGACGGAACTGGGCTACAAGGTTGACATGCCGTATAACGTGCGGGCGTCGCGGGGCCCGAACGACAACTGGGATTGGGGATCGGCGATCCAGGGATTTCCTGACACCGCTTCGGCGATGCGGCAGGCGATCGTGAAAAATCCTTACCTGAAGATTCTGGTGATGGAAGGGTATTACGATTTGGCAACGCCGTACTATGCCGCGAATTACACGGTGGATCATCTCAACCTGCCGCAGAAATATCGAGACAACATTTCGTTTGCGACTTACGATTCGGGACACATGGTGTACTTGCCGATGGACGGGCTGAAGAAGTTGAAGGCCGATCAAGCAGCGTTTATGGGGAAGGCGAATCCTTAACCACAGAGGACAGGAGGACACAGAGGCTGTCGAGGGCTTACGGAACGTCATGAAAACTAAACATCTTTTGTTGACGGCTTCCCTTTTCGTTTCTAGTGTCCTCGCCTTCGGGGATGATTCCTGCGCGAAGCTTGCTGGGCTGAAAATTCCGGATGCGACAGTCATGCTCGCACAGACTGTCGCGGCGGGAACGTTCGCCGGTCCCCCTGCACCCTTCAGCGGGATGGATGTATCCACGCTCTACAAGAGCTTGCCTGCATTCTGCCGCGTGGTGGCGGAGGCGAAACCAACTGCGGATTCTGACATCAAGCTCGAGGTGTGGTTGCCGGCGTTGGACTGGAATGGCAAACTGCAAGCCCTTGGTAACGGTGGATTCGCGGGATTAATCGATTACCCGGAACTTGGGTCGGCCATGAGCAAGGGTTACGCGGCCACTGCCACCGACACCGGACATACAGGATCGCCTGTCGATGCAACCTGGGCGCTGGGGCATCCAGAGAAAGTCGTGGACTTCGGGCATCGCGGAATCCACGAGATGACACGGGTCGCGAAGGAGTTGGTGCGCACGTTCTACGGGAAGGCTGCGCAGCACTCCTATTTTGCCGGATGCTCCGATGGCGGGCGCGAGGCGCTGATGGAAGCGCAGCGCTATCCCGCGGACTTCGACGGAATTCTGGCGGGCGCTCCGGCCAACTATTGGACCGCGCTCCTATCGACTGCGGCGTCGGACACACAGGCGCTAACTCTCGACCCAGCGAGTTTTATTCCGCAGGCGAAGATTCCAGCGATCGCGGCGGCCGTGAATGCGGCTTGCGATGAACTCGACGGCGTGCGCGACGGGATTCTCAACGATCCTCGGCAGTGTCACTTCGATCCGGCGACGATCCAGTGTAAGGCGGGCAAGGACAGTGACAAGTGTCTGACCGCGCCGCAAGCGGCTGCGCTGAAAGCGATCTACGCGGGGCCGCATGACGGGCACGGACATCACGTCTTCCCGGGCTTTTTGCCCGGAGCGGAGGATGGGCAGGGCGGATGGGGAATCTGGATTACTGGTCCGGCTCCGGCCAAGAGCCTGATGGCATTCTTCGGCATCGGATACTTTTCGAATATGGTGTATGAAAAATCTGACTGGGACTACAAGACGTTTACGGTCGATGCGGGATTAAAGTTAGCCGAAGAGAAAACTGCCGGCGCAGTGAACGCGACCGAAACGAATCTGAAGGCTTTCCAGGCACGGGGTGGAAAACTGATTCTGTATCACGGGTGGGACGATCCGGCGATTCCGGCGCTCAACTCGGTCAACTACTACCAAAGCGTTCTGGCGAAGATGGGACAGCGGGACGCGGATTCGTTCTTGCGGCTGTACATGGTGCCGGGCATGCAACACTGCGACGGTGGCCCCGGCGCCGACTCTTTCGGGCAAGATGGCAAGTTGATTTTCGACGATCCACCGCACAGTGTGGACGCGGCGCTGGAACAGTGGGTGGAAACGGGAAAGGTGCCGTCCACGATTATCGCTTCGAGATATGTGGACGACGACAAGGTGCATCCGAAGATGACGCGACCGCTGTGTGCGTATCCGCAGGCGGCGAAGTATAAGGGTAGTGGCGATACGAATGATGCGGCGAACTTTGTGTGCGAGGCGGGGAAGAAGTAACAGAAGCCTACGGCCCGGGGCTCTCTCTCAGTGTGGTCACAGTTAGGAGCACTGGAGTGTGATGGTGCCCGATTATCCCCCCAAACAATGTGCCGGTAGTGACGACCCGCTTTCCTATGAGGCCAGCGTGCGTTTTGTAGATCTGGGGATCTACTACCAACTGAACTAGGCGGATCTCTTTCTGTGCGTTGTTTACGTGCTCACTCGCGCGGTCTTCATCGACGCAGACTGGATGTTCCAGACTTAGGAGCCAGTAGGTTTCCGGCGTATCTCCCTTGCGAACGCTTGCATAGTTTGGTGGTCCCGGAAACGTCTTCCGGGTGAGTTTACCTTCCAGCGTTACTACTGACGGTTCGTAAGACAGGCAATCTGCCAGCGTCGTGGTCTGCCCAATACAGAACACGGAATTCGTAAGTATTACAAAGACGCCAAAGACCGAAATTGTTATGGAGGAGAGAACGGAGTTTTTCATTCGACGGTCAGCAATATCTCTTTACCGACTGTACTGATTCTTCTTCTTGTCTTCGTGGCGTTCGATACCAAGTTGAATCAAGCGGTCGATCAGGTCGGCGTAAGCCAGTCCGGACGCGGCCCACAGCTTGGGATACATGCTGATTGAGGTGAATCCGGGCATGGTATTGATCTCGTTCAGGAAGATCTTTCCGGTCTTCGGATCCATCAGGAAATCCACGCGGGCGAGGCCAGAACAGTCCACTGCTTGAAATGCCGTCACTGCGAGTTCCTGAACCCTTTTCGTTTCGGCTTTGGTGAGTTTGGCGGGGATGATAAGTTGCGATCCTTCGTCGACGTACTTCGCGGTATAGTCGTAAAACTCTTTGCCGGGAACGATCTCTCCAGGTACCGAGGCGACAGGTTCGTCGTTGCCCAGCACCGAGCACTCGATCTCGCGGGCTTTTTCTTTCTTGCCGCCAACGCCTTGCTCGATGACAATCTTGCGATCGAACTTCGCCGCTTCTTCAATCGCGGGGCCGAGCTCTTTGCGGTTGTGAGCTTTGCTGATTCCGACCGACGATCCCAGATTGGCTGGCTTCACGAAGACCGGGTAGGTCAGCTTGCTCTCGACCAGCTTCTGAACTTTCTTGGGATCCTTTTCCCACGCGCCACGCAGGAGGGTAACGTGCTTCACGATGGGAATCCCGGCGGCGATGAACAATGACTTCATGATGTCCTTGTCCATGCCAGCCGCCGAGCCGAGGACGCCAGCGCCGACGTAGGGAATGTCGGCGAGTTCGAGCAAGCCCTGGATAGTGCCGTCCTCGCCGAAGGTGCCGTGCAGTACGGGGAAAATCACATCGACATTGATGGCGCGATCGCTGGCGCGGCGCATCAGTCCGGCGTCGGTTTGAAACGGCACCAATCCGCTGTGCCGATGAACGGGCTCGGGCGGAACAACGACGGCTTCGCCGCGCGCGAGCACTGCGGCCGGAGAAGTGGTTTCGGGATCGCCGGCGCGAAGGTTGCGCGGCTCGAGCACGAGCTTTCCAGTCAAGAGATTTTCGGCGTGCTCCGCCGTGAGCCAGCGGCCGTCTTTGGTGATGCCGATGGGGACGACCTCGTACTTCTCTTTATCGATTGCGTTGAGGACCGATGCGGCCGAGAGGAGCGAAACTTCGTGCTCCCCGCTGCGCCCGCCGAATAAGATGCCGACCCGAATCTTTTCCATGACCTTCCAGTGTGGACGCGGTTGAAGTGTTGCGTCAATCGCAGGGTTGATACGGTTGAGTCTCTGTGGAACTTACGATGGCCCACTTGCCGCAAAGAACGCGAGAAATGAGGCACCCTTCTGTTACAGAATCTTTTTACCGAACGCCGAGAGCGCCAGTTCCACGGCAAGATCGGCAGTGCGGTTGTGCTCGTCAATGACGGGATTGACCTCGACGATCTCGAAGCTCAGCATGTGGCCGTGATCGGCGATGATTTCCATCGCGAGGTGCGCCTCGCGATACGTCGCACCGCCGCGCACTGGTGTGCCTACGCCGGGTGCGTCTTCGGGATCGACCCAATCCATGTCGAGTGAAATGTGGTAGCCAGCGGTGCCGCGTGCGGCTATGCGGAGGGCTTCTTCCATCACGGTGCGCATGCCGCGCTCGTCGATGTCGCGCATGGTGAAGACTCCGATGCCGGCACGGACAACGTTCTCTTTTTCCACGGCGTCAATGTCACGCACGCCCACCAGCACGCAGTTCTGCGGCTTCACTTTGGGAGAGAAGTCGAAGATGTTACCGAGTTCCGAGGGCCACAGACCCATCAGAGCGGCGAGCGGCATGCCGTGCACGTTCCCGCTGGGAGAGGAGTCGGGCGTATTGATGTCGGTGTGGGCATCGATCCAGATGAGGCCGACGGACTGGTTCTGGCGGCGGTAAAACTCAGCTACTCCCGAAACGGTGCCGGCGGCCATCGAATGATCTCCGCCGAGCGCGAGGGGAACTTTGCCCGCTTCGAGCGTCTTCACGACTAGCTCCGCGTGCTTGGTGCACGTGGCCGTGATCTCTTTCAAATACTTTGCGTGGGTGTCGCCTTCTTTTTTCTGCTCGGGGATGGCGACTGCGACGTTGCCTCCATCTTCCACCTCGTGGCCGAGAGCTTCGAGTCGAGCTTCGAGACCGGCCACGCGGACGGCCGATGGGCCCATATCGACGCCGCGGCGGGATTGGCCAAGGTCAAGGGGAACGCCGATGACGCGAATTTTTCGGGGAGTGATGTTGGAGGAACTTGCGGTTGTCGTCATAGTCAATCAACGGGGATTGAGGAATTATGCAATCAAGTGATTCGCAAATCGGTTACGGATATAAACGGTACAGCATTCTGGGGAACGGAATCGTCTCGCGGACGTGCTCGAGGCCGCAGATCCAGGCTACGGCGCGCTCAATGCCCATGCCGAAGCCGCCGTGCGGGACGCTGCCAAACTTGCGCAGATCGAGATACCACTTGAACGCTTCCTCCGGCAAGTTATGTTCGTGAATCCTCTGCAGCAGGAGTTCATATGAGGCCATGCGCTGCGAGCCGCCGATGATTTCTCCGTAACCTTCGGGCGCTAACACGTCGACACAGAGAGCCAGGTCGGGGCGCTGCGGATCGGGCTCCATGTAAAACGCTTTCACTTTCGCCGGGTAACGGTGCACCATGACCGGCTTATCGAACTGCGCAGAGAGATAGGTTTCGTCGGGCGAGCCGAGATCGCCGCCCCACTCGAACTTCGATTCGAGCGCGCCCTTGGCGTGACCTTCCTGCAGATTCTTGACTGCGTCGTCATAGCTGATGCGGGGGAATGGCGCTTCGATTTTTTCGAGCTTGGAAATATCGCGCCCGATGGTTTGCAGATCGACGCGGCGCTTCTCGAGGCAGCGTTTCACTATAAAGGTGATGAGGCCCTCGGCGAGTTCCATGACGTCGTCGAGTTCGGCGTAGGCAACTTCGGGTTCGACCATCCAGAATTCGGTGAGATGGCGGCGGGTCTTTGATTTTTCCGCGCGAAACGTGGGACCGAACGAATACACCTTCCCCAGCGCCATTGCCGTCGCTTCCACATAGAGCTGGCCCGACTGTGTGAGGAACGCCTGCTCGTCGAAATAGTCGACCGGGAACAGCGTGCTCGTGCCTTCACACGCTGCCGGAGTGATGATCGGAGGATCGGTCAGCGTGAAGCCACGTTCGTCGAAGAAATCGCGCGCCGCCTTGATGATTTCGGCGCGCACCCGCAGAATCGCCGCCTGCCGCTGCGAGCGGACCCAGAGATGGCGGTGCTCCATCAGGAAGTCGGTACCGTGCTCCTTGGGAGTGATCGGATACGGCGTAGCCTCGGGCACGCGCTGCACGACCTGTACGTGGGCCACATCGAGTTCGTAGCCTCCGTGAGCACGCTTGTCGGCGCGGACTTTGCCCTCAACGATGACGCTCGATTCCTGCGTCAGAGTTTTGATCGCGTCAAACACTTCCGGCGGCACGGCGTTCTTCGGCACGACACCTTGAATGATGCCCGAGCCATCACGAAACTGCGGGAAGAGGAGCTTCCCGCTCTCGCGCAGGTTGTAGAGCCAGCCGCGGATGGTGACTGAATGGCCCTCGTGTTTACCGATTTCGGCGATGGTGGTAACGGGTGAAGACATAATTTCAGGTTTCAAAGTTTCAGAGTTTCAAGGTTTCAAGGTGCACGCGTGGCGAGCTTCTGGAAACTTCGAAACTCTGAAGCCTCGAAACCTAGGCTCCTTCCAGCTTGTCGAACGTTCCGCCCAGCTTTTCCAGCGCATTCACTTTCTCGTCTTCTCCGAGTTCCAGCAGCAGAGGCGGGGTTTGGGGAGCGGAACGCAGGAGGTCCATGGCTTGTTTCCAGTTGATGGTTCCCTGCCCCGGCCAAAGGTGAGAATCCTTCATCTTGTCGTTGTCGTGCACGTGAGTGGAGCAAATGTGGGTCCGCAGAATCTCAAAGCCCTCGCTGACGGAACTCATCATGTGAGCGTGGCCGAAATCGAAGCAGACACCCACGTCGTCAAAGTGCGCGCTGCGGATCATTTCTACAAGCCGGTCGGGCGTCGAAAGTTCGTTCGGAATATTCTCCAGCAGAATGCGGACTCCCAGCGGCTTGGCAAAGGCGCGCAGGTGTTCGATGGAGGTCATGGCCGCCTCGAACTTCTTGTCGCTGAAATCTTCGTTGGGTGCGCCCAGATGCTGCACCAGAAATCGGAATGGAATCTGCTCGGCAATTTCCAGGGCGCGCTTGATCTCGTCCATGGCTTCGATGCGACCTGCGCGGTCGGTGGAGGCAATGTTCACCGGCGGCGCTCCGGCTCGGCCCCACTCGTAGTCGGCGTAGAGAGGCGAGTGCACGGAGTTCAGGGGAATCCCGCTGCCGCGGAACCAGTCGGCGATTTCCTTAACGTGCGCCTTGCGGTTGGCATAATCGATGTGCTGACGCGCCGCGAAAATCTCGACCGCCTGTACGCCGCTGCGGGCCAGTCCATCCAGAATGCCCGGATGCAGCCGCTCTTTCACGAATAGATATGTGGAAACCGCTCTTAGCATCAGTAGCCTAGTGCCTTTCCGGGGCCTCGGCCGTCACTGGCGCCTAACCGGTCGCCGGTTTTGACGTCGACGGCAATGCATTCCGCATCGCTCCAGTAGAAGTCCACATCCCCGCCATAGTGCAGCCCAACTTCAATGCTGTAACCCATGCGACGGAGCAGGCCCAACGTATCGGGTGAGAACCAAGGTTCCACACTCAGCACGTCGGGCATCCACTGATTATGAAAACGTGGCGCGTTTACCGCTTCCTGAATGTTCATTCCGTAGTCCACCACACCCATTAGAACATTGGCGACGGTGGTAATGATCTTGGAACTGCCCGGCGAACCCAGCACCATCACGGTCTTGCCATCGTGGACCACAATCGTTGGAGTCATGGACGAGAGCGGGCGCTTGCCGGGCCCTACCGCATTCACGTCGCTCTGAAGCAAACCATCGGAATTGGGCACGCCGGGTTTGGCCGAGAAGTCGTCCATCTCGTCGTTCATCAGGAAGCCGAGGCCATCGGCGGTAACGCGCGATCCGAACCAGTCATTGATGGTCGTGGTCACGGCAACCGCATTGCCGTCGGCGTCCATAACAGAATAGTGCGTCGTGTGATTGGATTCGGGCGGCGCCATCGGCGAATGCATGGCCGCATACTGTTCGAGTTCGTTGAACACAGCCGGGCGCTTTAGTTCTTTGCTGGGAGTCGCGTGCGCGGGATCAATCGTGTCTTCCCAGGCCGCCGCATATCGTTTGTCAATCAGCTGGGCCACGGGGATCTTGGCGAAATCGGGATCACCCATAAACTCGGCACGATCGAAGAAGGCCCGCCGGAACGCCTCCGTGGTGAAGTGCATCGACTGGGCCGAGCGCTCGCCCATCTTGGCGAGGTCGTAGCCTTCGAGAATGTTAAGGGATTCAATCAGCACCGTTCCGCCCGAGGACGGCGGGGGAGCGCTAATAACTTCGTATCCGCGGTAGGTTCCGCGCACCGGCTCGCGCTCTTTGACTTCATAGTGCGCAAGATCATCGGCGGTGATGAGGCCTCCACCTTTCTGCATCGCGGCGGCCAGTTCCCGAGCGAGGGAGCCGTGATAGAAGTCGTCGGGCTTCTCGGAAATTCGTTCCAGTGTACGGGCCAGGTCAGGCTGACGGAAAATCTCTCCCGGCTTATAGTAATCGCCGTTGCGCTGAAATACGCGTCGCGATTCGGAAAACTCGGCGAGGTGTTTGTCCGTCTGGAAGTCGTGCGCCTCTCCCCAAGTCAACGCGTAGCCCTCGCGCGCGAGACGGATGGCTGGGGCCATGACTTGCTTGAGCGTCAGCTTCCCGTATTTCTGCTCGGCGTAAACAAGACCGGCAACCGATCCAGGCACGCCAATCGACTTGTAGCCGATCTCGCTGGCGTTCTTGATCACGTTGCCCTCCGCGTCCAGAAACATGTCGCGAGTCGCCGCGGCCGGAGCCTTCTCGCGGTAGTCGAGGAAGTGCGTCTTTCCGTCGGCCATGCGAATCAGCATGAATCCGCCGCCACCAATATTTCCGGCGGGAGAGTGCACCACGGCTAGCGCGAACCCGGTGGCCACCGCCGCATCGATGGCGTTGCCGCCTGCCTGCATGATGTCGACGCCGACATGAGACGCCAGTTCGTGCACGCTGACCACGATTGCGTGCTGCGCATGAACTGGATGTACGGACGCTTGAGCCGACGGCGCCGCGCCTACCGCGAGAAGCGCCATCAACAGCAAAATCAATGATTTATACAGAGATCGCATGCCAGGTTGAAGGCCCCAGAAGCTGCAACGGACTCTTGAGGCTAGCCGACCGAAGCGAGCAGAGTCAAATCCGGGAGTGATACGCAGTTGGGACCGCCGGGTCCCAGTCGCCCGCCTTGACCTCGAATACTCGCATCATGCCGAACAAGGCGTCACGATTCGGCCACGATGGCACACGATCCAAATCGAACTTTCTTTCGAATTGCGATCACCGCCGTACCGACCGCCCCCAACTGGCTGCTGTCGGGCAACGAGTCTATGTCCGTAACGTCCAGCAGGACATCGAGACGTCCGGAGCAGGCTGGATCTTTGTTCAACTCTCGAAAGTGGTCGATCACCTGCGCGAACGTCAGTGGCCGGACACAGGTCGTACGAATGAGCTGTCGTGTGGGTCGATCCTATAAATCACCGGCACGGCTCTACTCCCAAGCGAAGTAAAGATAGCATGGGCCACGAGGTCGTACCGGACGGCCGCTCAATGTTCCTTCCGTTTCTTGGCGGCAGTCTTCCCTTGCGCTTTCTTTTTCAAGGGTTTCTTCTCACGACTGGGCTTGCGAGTTCCCAGTTTCGGCGCGCTAGCGGCGACCATCTCGTACGATTGCCGGAGCATCTCTCTCAATTCGCCGTTGTGCAGCGCATCCAGCCGGTGCAGAATCACCCACTTGTAGCGGCCGACATAGGGTGCGGGAGCGATGTCCTCCCGCTCCACGAGTTCCGCAAATATTTCAGGAGTGCACTTGAAGGTGAGGCGAATCTGGTCCAACCCGAGCACCGCAAACATCTTCTGCCTGACTTTGAAACACAGGGCGTCGCCCCACTGAAGCTTTTCTGTCACCTCCGGAAAAGACAGGCAGTATGCGCGAATGGAATCCACGTTCATTTCAGTCTCTCTCTCCGAATCAGGACTACTTTCTCACAAGTCTCATCGGGAAGCATTCTGCCGCTTACGGTGCGCGCAACCAACACGTCCAAACGATGGGAACTCCATGCTTCTGATATATTTCCGGCCAAATGAAGGAGGTTGAAACGTCCATGGACATTCACGGAATTTGTCCGCTGCTGCAGGTTTTCGACATGCCGACTGCGATTCGCTTCTACCGCGACGTGCTGGGGTTCACCGTTCACGCTACGTCTCAGCCTGGGGACGACTGTAACTGGGCGTGGCTGAAGTTGAATGGTGCAGAACTGATGCTCAATACCGCTTACGAAGCCGACCAGAGGCCACCCGCACCGGATCCGCCGCGCGTGGCTGCGCACGAGGACACCGGCCTGTTTTTCGGCTGCAAAGATCTCGATGCCGCTTACCAGCATCTTCGCACGCATGGAGTCAACTTGAAGGAGCCGAAGGTTGCTCCTTATGGCATGAGGCAGTTGTTTTTCAAGGATCCGGACGGCTACGGTCTTTGCTTTCAGTGGCCCGCTTCGAAGGAGAGCAAATATGCAGCGGATTATGGGATTGAGAGCGAGACCGTTTCGTAGCACCGCGCCCCGCTAGCCGCGATCGCGGAGCCGAAGCAGGCGCTCCTTCACTCCCGGCCACTCGGATGCGAGGATCGAGTAGCGCACGGAGTCGCGCGGGATGTAGTCCGCGGCCAGGCGGTGAGCGCGGAGAATGCCTTCACACTGTCCCCCGATGCGTTCCAGTGCGGCGCGGGAACGATGATTGCGCGAATCGGTGTGAAAGCACACGCGTACCACCTGCCACACCTCGAAGGCGTGGGTCAGCATGAGCAGCTTGGACTCCGTGTTGGCTGCGGTTCGGGTGGCTGAGCGGGTGAGCCATGTGTAGCCGATCTCACAGGCGTCCGCGGCGCTTCGTCCGTGCGAGGGACGAGCTTGCGGCCATGCCCATCGCTCGATGTTCCAGAAGCGGGTAGAACCGAGGACAACGCTGTCGCTCCCACGCACGATCGCGAACGGCACGGCGCTGCCTGCGTCACGCCATGCGAGGGCAGTATCGACGTAGTTCGTGGCTGCATCCTTGCCGCGGGGAACGGGACTCCATTGGTACAGCTCGGCATCGTCGCCGGCTGCGGCTACCAGGCCGTCGACGTGGCGACGCTCGAGCGGCTCCAGGCGGACGTGCTTGCCTTGCAAGACAACACTTTCCGAAGTCATTCCCTTCACTATTCTATGGACGCTTGTGGAAGTGCAACGACCAACGAAGAAGCGCCGCGGTCGCGACTGTCGAGCGGGGCTTCCCCAATCGGCCAGCGGATCAGTGCTCATCTGCATGATCCGCCGTACCGTCCGACCACTTGGCAACCGGAACCAGGAATACGGTCAGTCGATCCTCCACGTCCTTACCCGCAAAAATCGGAGAGCCGGGCAGATCAGCGCCCCAGGTCGCAGTATCCGTCTGCGGCACGAAGAACATCAGGTGAGGATGCCAGTGCCCGGCCTGATCGCCCAGGAACCCGTCTTTGGAAAGCATGTAACACATGGCGCCAGGTTCCGGGGGCGGCACTTCTTTTTTGTCGAGCGCGGCCTTGATGCTCTCGAACATTTGAGCTTTGGATTCTCCACGGAGTATCAAGTCGGTCTTTTTGATCGTGAGTGGCAAGTAGGCCCGTACGGCCATCGGGTTGAAGCAGATGGGACCCCGCAGCTTGGGGTTCCAAAAATCAGGATCGTCGATTCCGGCAGTCCACGACCGTTCCACGATACAGACAAAACCGTTCTTACCTTTGACTGCGGTTTCGTAACCATGCTTTCCGAGGACCAGAACCTCCGCATCGCGCGAGATGGATTCCGGCGCCGCGCTCCGCGCCAGGGCAATCTCGGAATTTCGATCTGCCATCATGTATTGCTCAACCGGGGCCATATTCGGATAGGGCGTTTTAGCGTCCTGTGCTTGCGCCGGCCGCGCCGTGCTCGTCCCAATGGCCAGCATGAAGACTGACAATGTGATGGTCCTGATGATCTCTCGCTTCATTGATTTCTCCTGAGGATTTCTCCTGAGATATGGGATCGCCTTTCGCATCTTGGCAAGATACGTTGATATCAATATAATCTGGGCTGTGTCAAGAGTTACAAAGCCTCCATTCGAGACAACTCTTCGTGTCCGCGATTCTTGCCTCTGTCTTCATGTTCAGCGCGCCGCCCGGGCGCTGGCACGGCGCTTCGATGATGCTTTGCGCCCCTTCGGCTTGACCAACGGGCAATTCTCGCTCCTGATGTCTCTGAACCGGCCGGAAGCGCCAGGGATGGCGTCGGTTGCGGCACTGCTCGCGATGGATCGGACAACTCTGACGGCCGCTCTCAAGCCGTTGCAGCGCCGAGGTCTGGTTCAGGTCACCGCTGACCCAAGGGACCGGCGCAGCCGGCGGATGACGCTATCGGCAAAAGGGCGGAGCTTGCTGGTGCGCGCTGTTCCGGTTTGGCAGCGTACACACGCGGAGGTGGAAGCGCAGCTTCAGGATGGGGATTCTGAGCGACTGCGGAAGGATTTGCGAGCCCTCTCGTGACCGGCTCAACCGGTCGTGGATCCTTCTTTGGCTAAGAGCAACTCACGACCGTGGTGGCACGACCGCCGGCGGGCGAGCGCCCGCCGGACAGCCGGCAGGATGCCGACCCTGCTATCCGCGCTACAAGTTCAGCTGTTTGATCACCGTGACTTTGCTGTACGCCACAGAAAAGCCGAGGCGCTCGGCGTTGCGTTGCGAAGTTGTCCCGCCGTTGGTCACCACCACGGCGTACTCGCATCCCGCCTGGACCGCAGCGGTCATGCGAGCACGAAGCAGCGCGGTCTGTAGGCCGCGTCCGCGATATTCGGTGAGCGTGCCTGCGCCGCAAAGGGCGAAGACCCGGTGCTCCGGAATCACCAGACCCGTGCCACACGCCACGAGTTTGCCATCGACGGTGGCCACGAAGGCCAGCGCCCGATGCATCTGGTAGAACGGCGCGATCAGGCCACGATAGGCCTCCGGCGCGCCGTCCGGGAAGAATGCGCTTTCTACGATCGCGCTCGCGGTTTCGGCTTCTTCCAGGCGGCTCGGCCGGATCTCGCATTCTGCTGGAGGCGGAGGGAATTTCTCCTGCGCATCCAGCTTCCGGAACAGCACGTTGTTCAGCTCCGCAATCGCATAACCGCGTTCCTTGAACAGCTCGAACACGGCCGACTCGTGCATGGGACACAGGTCCACCTGTGACGGAGCCTTGTGCGCGCCGTAAAACTCTTCCACGCGATCAAGATCCGCCGCCGTGAACGCACGGTCCAACCCCGCTCCGGTCGCCCGGCCGATGGGCGATCCAAGGCCTGCAAAAACCATATGACCGCCGCAGATTTCTTCTTCTGCTGCTCCAATATCGGGACGCGTCTTCTGAAACAGGCGCGCATACATCACTTGCGGCACCTCCTCGCAAGACTCCAAGCGGCGAGCGAGTGCCTGGTCCACGAATTGCATGGGAACATTCCTTTCTGGTTTTGACAGCTTGTCTCGAGACAACAAGACAGGAGCGTCGTGCGCACACTTCCACGCCCATCTCGCTCAAGGTTGCAACCCGCAGAATTAAAGGACGGCAGTCATAGGCAGGAGGACATTCTACCCCAACCGTGTGAATCGGTGGCACAATACTTCCCCATGCTCACACTTCGCCTGGCGTTGCTCCCTCTCATGTGGTTTGGCTTGCAACCGATTGCCGTGGCTGCGACCGGTGCGCCGTCGACTCTCCGCTACACGATCTCTTCGAACGGCAAGGTCGCCGGAAGTGAAGTCGACCGATACCTGCCTGATGGCCGGGTAGAGTGCACGTTCGAGTTCAACGACCGGGGCCGCGGTCCCAAGATTTCTGCCAACTACAGCGTCGACGAAAACAGCCTGCTGACGCGCGTGGATGAGACCGGCAACGATTACCTGAAGGCTCCCGTCGACGAACACTTCGAGGTCAAGGAGGGCATCGCCCACTGGAAGAGTACCGCGGAAGATGGTCATGCCCCCGTAGGCGGATTCTACGTCAGCAATAACGGCGCTGCTGCCGAGACGGCATTCCTGGTCGCGGCCCTCGAAAAGGCACACGGAGCGCCGGTCCACCTGTTTCCCGCCGGCGAAGCCCGGCTTGAGCGTCTGACGGACATCACCGTTGAAGATCATGGACAGAAGATGCACGTGACCGACTACGCGATCACTGGACTGTCCTTCGAGCCGCAAACGGTGTGGCTTGACGACGACCGGCGCCTTTTTGCGATCCCCGGAACATGGTTCGCATTTCTCCGCGAAGGATGGGAAAAGACAAATGATCAGCTCTATGCCATCGACGTCAAAGCGCGCGACGAGCGGTACGCGCACCTGGCGAAGGAATTGGCCAAGCATCCTGGCCACCCTGTGGCAGTCGAGCACGTTCGACTGTTCGACTCCGAGAATGCGGTCATGAAGGAAGATCAGACGGTGGTTGTGTCTGGCGACCGCTTCGTGAGCGTGGGTCCGGCAAGTTCGGCGCACCCGCCCACGGATGCCGAGCGCATCGATGGAACCGGCAAAACGATCCTTCCTGGCCTATTCGACATGCATGCTCATGCTCAACCGCTGGACGGCATTCTGAACATTGCCAGCGGCGTGACCACGGTTCGCGACATGGGGAATGACATCAACGAACTACAGCATCTTCAGGATCAGTGGCAGAACGGCACCGCCATCGGCCCGCGTGTTTGGAAGGCGGGATTTATCGATGGTCATAGCCCCTTCCAGGCGCCCACGGGCCTGTACGCCGACACGCAAGCGGAGGCCGATGCTGCCGTCACTCGTTACGCCGATCTGGGATATGTCCAAATCAAGCTGTACAGTTCGCTCAATCCTGACTTCGTCCCCGGCATCGTGAAAATCGCTCACTCCCGAGGCCTTCGAGTCAGCGGGCACATTCCTAACGGCATTACCGCTTCACAATTTGTCGAGGACGGCGCCGACGAAATCCAGCACATCAATTTCATCTTCTTGAACTTTTTCGCGCCGCAGGTGAAGGACACACGCACACCCGAGCGCTTCACGGCGGTTGGAGCCAACGCCGCGAAACTTGACCTGCAATCGAAGCCAGTGAATGACTTCATCACGCTTCTGCTGAACCATCACACCACGGTTGATGTGACCCTGGCGACATTTGAAGGGATGTTCACGGGACGTCCGGGACAAGTCTCTCCTGATTTTGCGCCTGTGCTGAAGCGACTTCCCGCGCAGGTACAACGCGGCGCCTACAGCGGCGGGCTTCCAGTGACCGCCGAAAACGACCAACTCTACAAGGATTCTTATCGCGCCATGCTGGCTATGACTAAGCGCATGTACGACGCGGGCGTCCCGATCCTCGCGGGCACGGACGCGATTGCCGGAATCATGCTGCACCGTGAGTTGGAATTGGAGGTCCAAGCCGGCATTCCGCCCGCGAAGTCGCTGCAGATTGCGACCTTCAACGCCGCGCGTCTCTTAAAGCAGGAGAAGGATATTGGTTCGATTGCGGAGGGCAAACTCGCGGATTTTGTGTTAGTGGAGGGAAATCCTGCAGAGCGCATTGGCGACATCCGGCGCTGCCGCCTGGTCATGAAGGGCGGGACGCTCTACAACAGCGCAGACTTGTACGCGGCAGTGGGCATTCAACCGGCAGAGTAGGACGGTGGTGTCATCCTGAGGCGCCATTCTTTGGCGCCGAAGGATATATTCACTGCCCGCCGGTTGCACCGGTCCTTCAGCGGGCAAAAAGCGCCCGCTTCAGGGTGACAACTCAGCGGCGGCGAAGCAGAGAGCTGAGAGAACTGCGTCAGACCTGCTGCCGCGCTTCGCCGAGCGATACGCTCACGTCCATTTTTTTCTTATTGCGGTAGATAGTGATCTTCACCGTATCGCCAGCGCGGTGGTTGTTCATCATCTGCGCCAGATCCTCTTCATCCTGCACTTTTTGATCGTCGATGGCCACGATCAAGTCGCCGCCCAGCATGATGGCAGTATTCCCCAGGTAGGCGCGCTCCGTGCCAGCGCGCAGACCCGCTGCTATCGGCGGAGCCGCCCGGAGTCACCTGAATGATGAGTAATCCGTAATCCGCGGGCAGGCCGATCTCGTCGGCCAGTTCGGGCGTGATGGGAATGGTGCGCACTCCGAGCGCCGGACGCCGCACCCGGCCGAGCGTCATCAGATCGTTCAAGCACAGCCTTCGCAGTATTGATGGGAATCGCGAAGCCGATGCCTGCGTTCTGGCCGACGTTGGAAAGAATCATGGTATTGATGCCGATGACTTCGCCGTGCCAGTTCATCAGCGGGCCGCCGGAGTTTCCGGGATTGATCGCGGCATCGGTCTGGATGGCTTCGTCGATCATCGCTCCATTGGGTTCGCGCACCGGACGGATCGAACTCACGATGCCGCGCGTCATGGTACCGGCCAGGCCAAAGGGATTGCCGATGGCATAAACTTTCTGTCCAACCTGCAGATTGCGCGAATCGCCGAGCACCGCCGGAATCAGATCGGGAGCTTTGATCTGGATCACCGCCAGATCGTGCGGCGGATCGGTGCCGACCACGGTCGCCTTGTACTTCTTGCGGTTGTGCATGGTAACTTCCACCTGCCGCGCCTCGGCGATTACGTGATAGTTGGTCAGGATGTGTCCTTCTTTATCGATCACGAATCCCGAGCCCTGGCCTTCCTGCGGAACCAGGCCGTAGAAGAAATCGAACGTCATGGCGCGCGACGTGACGTTCACCACCGACGGAATATTCTTCTTATACACAGAGATATTGTTTTGTTCTTCGCCGTCGAGGAGTTCGCCCGGCGCCGCCTCGGTAATCTCCACCTGCGCGGGATGGCTGAGCCAGTTCGAGGGATGCAACCCGCCGGCCTGCGAGTTCGAACGCCAGGTCGTGAAGTAGAAGAACCCGCCGGCAATGGCGAGCCCGAAGATCAAAGGCCGCATGACTTTCATAATTCAACCATCCGATTTCAACCGTCCGATTCAAACATCCGAAGGTAGGTACGATGTCGGGAAGCAGAAAGGTCCCTGAATTCAATTCTAAACAAAGCTGCGCTCCTCAGCACGCCGACCAGCGCGTAGAGAGTACGAGCGCAGGAAGGATTATGTGGGGACAGCCGCCTTCGGCTGTCCTTCGGGCCAAAAGCCGGAACATCTCGCCGGCTGTCGGAGTCAAAACCGCTCGAGCTTTACTGGACCGGACAGCCGAAGGCGGCTGTCCCCACATAATCTCTTCTATGCGAGGTGCGGTTTCCGCTCCAGTTCCAGTTCCCGCAGATATAGAAACAAGGGCAGGGCGAGCGAGACGCCGACTGTGAGCACCGCGATCACTACGAGCCAGCGGTTCCGGATCGCAAGGCGCGCGCTCTCGATTCGCGTGAACACCAGCAGGGCCACAGCCGAGACGATTACATCCATGCCGAAAAACGCGCTGATGCGATTGGCGAAGAGTTCGCGCGCGAAGAGAGGGAGATTCAGTCCGTGCTGCAGGACCCACGGAACGAACTGGGAGTACGGTAGCAGCAAACCCACGAGGCAGAGTGCGAGGTATAGCGTCTTCGGCTTCATCCCGGGATTCTAGACGCATCAACCAACACTGTCATCCTGAGCGGCGCTCTTTGCCGCGAGGATCCATGCAACTTCCTCGCCGCGAGCAAATTACATAGGTCCTTCGCTATGCTCAGGATGACAAGGCGCCGCGGCGTGCAGTTGCTCCCACACCACGCGCACTTGCTCGCGTGTCTTCTCGATCGATCCCGAGTTGTCGATTACGATGTCGGCGGCTTTGATTTTTTCTTCGTCGGCGAGTTGCGCGGCCATGCGGCGGACTACTTCTTTGCGAGCGGCCTCGAGGTCGATCTTCTGCCGGGCGGCGAAGCGCGCCACGCGTTGCTCGGCGCTGCAGGTCACGACGATCAGGCGATCGAAACGCTTCCCCGCCCCGGCTTCGAGAATCAGCGCGGCCTCCACGATCGCGACCGCGTGCGGATCCTGCCGGCCCATCTCCTCCATCCATTCGTCCTGACTGCGAATGACGACCGGATGCACGATGCGATTGAGTTCTTCGATGCGCGACGTGCGCTGACCCTGAGGAGCGGTCCCCGGGCCGAAGGCGACTTCAGCCAGTTTGGAGCGGTTCACGCTGCCGTCAGGATTGAGAATGTCGCGGCCGAAATGGCGCACCACTTCGTTATAGACCGGCTCGCCCGGCTGCATGAGCGAATGCGCGATGCGGTCCGCCTGCACGAGGTGGGCGCCCAGCGCGACAAACATCTCGCCTACAACCGATTTGCCGGAGGCAATTCCCCCGGTCAGGCCGACCTTTAGCATCTACCTTCCCAGAACACTTTCACCACGGAGACACGGGGGCACAGAGAAAAACAAGAAGCAGGACTTTCTCCGTGACTCGGTGTCTGCGTGGTGGATTTTACGTTCGCGACAGCTCCGGCACGCGACTTCCCCGCCGCATCTTTGCCGCCTTCACCGTATTGAACATTAGCATCGCAATTGTGAGCGGGCCGACGCCGCCGGGGACGGGCGTGAGGGCTCCGGCAACTTCTGCCACTTCGGGATGCACGTCGCCGATCAGCGTGGAGCCCTTCTTCCGGAAGGATTCTTCCCGTTTAGTATTGCCAGCGAAGAAGCGCTGAAATTCTGCGGGATCGGTGATGGTATTCATGCCCACGTCGATCACTGTCGCGCCGGGTTTAACGAAGTCGTGCGTGATCATTCCCGCGCGGCCGATCGCGGCCACCAGAATGTCGGCGCGGCGGCAGACTCCCGGCAGATCGTGCGTCTTCGAGTGGCATACCGTCACAGTGGCGTTGGCGTTGAGCAGCAGCATGGCGGCGGGCTTGCCGACAATATCGCTGCGCCCGACAACCACGGCTTCGCACCCCGCGATCGGAATGTTGCTGCGCTTGAGAATCTCGATGACTCCAGCGGGAGTGCAAGGTACCAGGCCTGGACGCTGCGTGGAGAGAAAGCCAACGTTCACGGGATGGAATCCGTCGACGTCTTTAGCGGGATCGACAGCCATCAGAACCTTCTTGGCGTCGACCTGCGCCGGCAGCGGCAACTGCACGAGGATTCCGTCAATGTCATCGCGGCGGTTCAGATCTTCCACCAGCGCCAGCAATTCAGGCGTCGTCACGGTCTCCGGCGGCGTCAGCTTTTCACTGTAGAGGCCAACTTCCTCGCACGCTTTGACCTTGCCCCTCACGTAAATCTCAGACGCCGGATTGTGTCCGACCAGCACGACCGCTAGTCCGGGACGCACTGCGGCGGCGGCCATGGTTTTCACTTCCGCAGCCACTTCGCTGCGGATGTCTTGCGCAATCTTGGTTCCATCAAGGATGAGGGCTGGCATTCGGGTTCCCGTGAAATTCTATCGCATGTGCCGCGAGAAGCCACCCGTAACGGGAGTCGAGGAAGCGGGATATCACGCTATTGCAATGCGGCTTGTCTTACCGATGGGTTGTCCGGAACCAAAGAACTGGCGTGCGCGAGATCCGCACAGTGGGACAGTACTTTAACAAGGGTCAATGCATTATGAGAGAGCGGCAGCGTTAGGGAGATTTTTCGCCAACGAACAACTAAACAAGTGATGGAAATTGTCGCCACAAAAATAAAACTTGACCGTGGAAATGATCTGTGTATACTCAGTATAGAGATATGCACAGTGACCTCGTAATCTCCCAGTCTGATGGCCGTCCGATGTACCTGCAGATCATGGAGCAAATCAGGCAAAGGGTCGCCGTGGGAGATTGGGTGCAGGGGAAGGAAATTCCCTCGATTCGCCAGCTTGCTGTAACGCTTCGAGTCAGCGTCATCACTGTGAAACGTGCCTACCTGGAATTGGAGCGCGAGGGCATTATCGTGACCCAACAGGGAAAAGGATCGATTGTCGCGCCCGATCCCGGTCTGGGTGCCAAGCTTTACGATCAGGAATTAACACAACACATCGAGCGAATTGCCCAATTGGGAGAACTACTGGGCCTCACGCCTAAAGAACTTGCTTCCCGGGTGCGAGAAGCCGCGGACCGGCTGACGAAGGAGTACTCATGAATGACCTCTCCGTCCATTTCGAAGGAGTGAGCAAGGTCTACCCTCACTTTACTCTCGACGACGTTAGCCTGGAGTTGCCCACGGGCACGATCATGGGTCTCATTGGCGCGAACGGCGCCGGAAAGTCCACGACGATCCGCATTCTGATGGGACTGGTTCATCAGGACCAGGGCCGAGTGCAGGTCCTTGGACGAGACATGCCCCGAGAACAGGCGGCAGCCAAACTGGATATTGGATTCGTATCGGAAGACATGCGTCTCTATGGATCGGCGACGCTGGACTGGCACATGAACTTTGTTCGGTCGATCTACCCACAGTGGGATCAGCGTTATGCCGAAACGCTGTTGCGGCGCTTTGACCTTAAGCCCCGGCAAAGGATCAAAGGTCTGTCTCATGGACAGCGAGTCAAGGCTGCATTATTGCTGGCCCTGGCACGGCGTCCGCGCCTGTTGGTGCTGGATGAACCGACCACCGGACTCGATCCGGTGGCGCGGCAAGAGGTTCTGGGAGAACTAATGGCGGTACTTGCGGACGAGGATCGAACGATTCTTTTTTCGTCGCACAACACTCTCGACGTGGAGCAGATTTCCGACCAAATCACATTCATCGATCGCGGACGAATCATCGCTTCTGACAATAAAGAGATATTTCTGGACCGATGGCGCCGCCTGCGGCTCGTGCTGTCGCCGGAGGCAGACTTGCCGAGTCTTCCGGGAGTGGTTGAAGTCGGCGGAAGCGGACGGCTTCCGGTGCTGGTCACCAACCGTTTCGATCCTGCGATGGTATCGGCCTGCAACGATGCGGGTGCCACCGTTCAAGCCGTAGACCCAATGACGCTGGAAGAGATTTTTGTCGCCAACGTAAATAGCAGAAGGGAAAAACAAACCGTATGAATTACGCGATGGTAAAGCGACTCATTTTGAAAGACTGGTACTTGCAACGTTGGGCGATTCTTGGCTCTCTCGTCGGAGTTGTGGCTACGCTTGGCATCATTGCAACGGGAGGAAAGGTCGCGTTCCTTTTCGGCCTTATCCTGCTCATCATGGTGGTCATCTCCATCGGCGCCCAGATGGCTGTGTCCACGATCGTGACGGAGCGGAAGGAGCAGACGCTCCCGTTCGTGATGAGCCTGCCGATCTCCTACCGTGAATACACCGCCTCCAAGATTTGGGGCAACCTGCTCATCTTTCTTGTTCCCTGGCTCACCATGGTGCTGGGAAGCTTCGGACTGCTTCTGCTGTCGCCAAGTTCGCGTGGCTTGCTTCCCTATGCCGCCATTATGTCGACGGAAATACTGCTCAGCACTTGCCTCATTCTAGCCGTGGCTTTGATCACGGAGTCTCAGGGCTGGACTGTTGCCGCCATCATGGTAGGCAATCTGGCTGTGAACGGAATTGGGTATGTGGTCGCTCACATACCCGGCGTCGCGAAGGAAATGTGGGGTTCCACGATTCAATGGACTGGGGCAGCATCGGCTGTGCTGTTGGCGGAATTCACCACAATTGTTTTGCTGCTGGGCCTTACCTTCTTCGTGCAGGCGAAGAAGAAAGACTTCCTGTGAAGATCTGACGATTGACGTGCAGACCGGAAGTCCGTTGTTGTTAACAGCGTGGCTGTTGAAAAACTGCATTTTCGTCAAAACAGCCGAAATTTGGGGGATAGAAAAATGTCTAGGAAAACCGAGAACGTCGTTTGTTGACCTTCCTAATGCAAAGTATTTTCGGCCATTTTCTGGTGAGTGAGTTTTTCAACAGCCCCAGGCCATAGAAGCGCTCATTGAGAAATTGGACGGCTGGGACCGGGATCAATACGCTTCCGAAGCTGCTCAACTACCACGTTCCCTCATTCCCTCCTCTGTGAGCCACATCACACCCCTGCGCCACCCCGGTGTCGTACAATGCTCACGTCATGATTGCCAAAGACCTGCTGGAAATTCTGGTTTGTCCGGCCTGCAAGCAGGGGCTCGAGTACCGCACAACCCCGGAAAGTCTGAAGTGCACGCAGTGCCACCGGGTCTATGCGGTGAAGGACGACATCCCCGTCATGCTGGTCGATGAGGCCACGATCGAGCCTTAGCGGGCGGCCGACGGAAGGTCTGCGGCTGCGAAAGGAAGGTTCGACGTGGCTGCACAATATTTTTACTGCACTCAATGTCACAAGAAATACCCCACGCATCACAAACTGTTCGACACCCTCAACGATTTCTCGAAAATGACTCCGGAAGACTGCCCCGCCTGCGGAAGCGCGCGCGAGCTGCACGTGAATCTCGACTTTCAACTGGGCGCTGGCGACGGAGACTTCAAGGTGGTCTCGGCGCTTCTCCCAGACAAGCTGGAGTCGTGGCTGGGGGACGGGTCGGAAGAGGTCACGTTCTATCCGTTTCTGGTCGTGCTCGAGGGCGGGTCGGAGGGCAAACAGTTCTGCTGGATGCCCTACTGGCATGTCACGGGAAAAGAAGCCCGCTACGGACAGCACGCCGTCTGCCTGGAACATCGCCAGTTTGAGAGCCTGATCGCGCAGGCAAAGGATAAGGAACTAGAGCCGGCTTTGGCGATCCTGTAGCCGGGGCGATGGCAGGACTACACCGTCGTGACCGCGGCGGAGCATGGTGCTCCGCACGGGATGGGATTCTACGCCCTTTAACACGGTATTCACATTCCCGTAATACTATCTGCGGATGCCACAGGAGCCTTTGCAGATCGAAGACGTCGCCAATGCACCCGAAGGACAGCGAGTGTTGCGCCTGAGTGGTCCGATTCTTCTTTCCAACTTCTTTCAGTTTCAGGCCTTGGTGCGGGCCAGCACGGCACCGACCCTCATCCTCGACCTCACCGAGGTTCCCTACATTGATTCGGCTGGGATCGGTGCTCTGGTCGGCGCCTACGTGAACCATCAGAAGGACGGCCGCCGCCTGGCGCTGGTGGGCGTCACCAAGCGTGTACGCGACACCATGCAGGTCACGCACGTCGAGCAGTTCTTCCCGTTTTACGACAGCGTGGCGGCCGCGCAGGCGTGACGCCCGATTCCAGCGCTAGTGAAGTCGCCAAGGCGACTGTTCCGGCCACCGGCTCATCGCGTCTTCCGCCCAAGCAGTCGATTTGTCAGCGTGGCACGACGTGCAGGGATTCGGGATTTTGTACTTGTCTGTCATCGCCGGGGAAATAAACCGGAACGTATGGGCGTGGACGAACGTCCCAGGAACACCTTCGCTTTCGATGGCCGGCATGTGGCAGGCCACGCACTGGCTTCCGGTACTCCCCTCTTTGTGGTGGGTGTGCGCCTCTAGCGTCGCTGTGTGCGGACCGTTGGCCGACGAAGGACCGTGACAATCCAGGCAAATCTGGTTCGCCGGCTTTCTCAGCTGGGCATAATTTTCCGTGCCGTGGACATCGTGGCACGAGGCACAAGTGATGCCGCGGCGGTACATCACACTCTGCGCGAAGTCGTTGCCCTGCATGCGGTTCTTGTGCGCGGTGCAGTCCGGGAAGTAGTAGAAAGTGGTTTCACCCAGCTTGCAGTCCTCGAGCTTCCAATAGTCCTGCAGTTTTAGGCCGACGCGATAGCCGACCGGCCAGTCGTAGTACTTCCCTTCGATCGGATTCTTCAGAGGCTGTCCCTGGGAGTGGCACTGCACGCAGGCGTCACTGGCTGCGACGTCGTCCATGTGGCCAGGGTCGAGGACGTCACCCCGCGTAGGGTGCGCCACATGCTCGCTGCCCGGTCCGTGGCAGCGCTCGCATCCCACGTTCCATTCCGCCACCTGCCCGGTCTGGATGTTGTAGTCGACGGAATGGCAGCCGTCACACAAGGGGCCTGTGGGCCGCTTCATGTTATCGGGAGGGTACACGGCGGCCCACCAGTCACCGTTGGCAGGAACCATATACGGTCGCCATGTGCGATTAGCGACGTCCCACTGCACGGGCAGGGGGAAGTAATCGTCACCAACTTTGGTGAAGTAGCGCTGCTTCCAGAGACTGCCGTAGACGAAGGCCACCTGATCGGCAGTGAACTTGGCAACGTTGTTGGTCTTGAGGTCGGGGATGAAGGCGTCGGGATGGGTCTTTGGATCGCGCACCACGTTCGCCATAGGGGTCTTCTTCCAGCGGGCATAGATCTCCGCATGGCACTTTTCGCAGGCTTGCGAGCCGACGTAGTGCGCCGAAGTCGCGGTGGCCGCTTGTTGGGACTGCTCCTGCTGGTTCAGTGGGCGGAGGGTTCGGATGAAAGTAACCAGCTTCCAACTGTTACCGGACGATTCCGCGTGGGGCCTAGTCCAAGCTGGCATACCGGTCAACTGGACTCCGTTCTCGATGATGTAGTGGATCTCGCCGTCGGTAAGAGCCTGGGTGCCGGCCCTCAGGTCAGGAACGCGGGGATAAAGGCTCAGGCCCACCGGCGTCTTGCCGCTGCCATCAACTCCGTGACAGCCGGCGCATTGGGTTAGGAAGGATTCCCGGCCTTGCTGGGAAGCCTCCGAGGACCCCGCAAAGGGATTCTTCTCAGCGCGCTCGCGGGTGGGAATCGCCACATTTCGCACGTCCCGAGCCAACGCGGATTCCCACCACGGCGGCGTTGCGGTCGCGCGGAATCCCCGCCGCACCAACAGCAGTGCACCTAGGGCTCCCACGATCACAAGAGAGACCAGCACCCAAAGAAACGCTCTCAAGATTTTCATGCTCGTTCACTTTCCAGCGATTGCCAAACCCGTCAAAAGTCTCCGACGTCGCCGGGACATTTTACCGCGCGACCACGCAGCCATTCGCTCCAGACTGCGGGTTGCGGCCTATCGTTCCCGTCGCGAGAAACGCCACGGGGTCGACTGACACTATACGGATAACGGGAATGTGGCCCACGGATAAAAGGGCTTCTTTGCCCACCGGTAACCGACGTTGTTTGGTGGTGGGGCGTCAATACTGACAGATTGTGTCAGTTTTGAGATTACCTTTTGGGTACGAAGGAAACCATGGGAGGCCGGAACCGACTCTCTAGCTACCCGCAACTTTAGATATTCACAGGGGTTAATGAATCCAAAGGGGCTTGGGGACCGTAATAGGAAAAGTAGGGTGAATTCGGCATCTGGATTGCATGCAACTTTCACAGCTGCCGATGAGTCTAATACGGCAAGAAGCTAGAAGGTCGGAGTCGGAGGTGATGACGGCCATGACGAACGAAGAAATGCTGATGAATGTGAAGATGAACGACAAAGACAGATTCACCATGACCGAATTGGCAGCTCTCAGGAATGATCTGCTCCAAGGGGGCATGATCGACTCCTACGAGGCAGCCGAGCTGCTGCAGGTGTTTCTGATGGGCCGTGGCTATGGGGTTTCGCCCAAGGCTGCGCTTGACGCGGCCGGCCGCGTCGAGATGGCAGGGTGTGCCATGCCAGTGTTGGTACACGAACTCGAGAACCTGGCAATGGTGATGTAAAGGGCTCCGCGCGGCGGGCCTAGTGAACCCGCAGCGCAAATTGAGATTGGGCCTTCCCCGACTGCGTGTGAGAAAACGCAACAGTGGGTTGGAAGGCGCGGGGACCGAACCTGATCCCCTGATTTTCAAGATTCTGGGTCGACGATCGAAACAAGACCGATTGAACCAGCTCCACAACAAGACAGCCGGGCCAACCAGCCCGGCTTTGTGGTGTTTAGGGGCTTTGGTTACAGAATCAGACGTGCACCGTCGGTAGCCTTTCCCGAAAGTACTGTCGATCGAATTGTCCTGATGTGTTCCACGAAGACGGTTTCAAGCTGAATGAGGGTCTGCGTCGGCGTCCCCCCGGTGAACTCTTTGAAGTCGTGGACCATGTGCATCTGGTCGTAATATCCGAATTCGTGGGCTACGTCGGTCCAAGACTTCGTCGAGCGGCGCGCCTTCGCCTCAAGAGCCGCTTCGAACCTTGCTACCCTCGCTAACATTTTAGGGCGCATCCCGACCTGCTGAATGAATCTCCGCTCGAATTGGCGCATGCTCAATCCGGCGCGGCTCGCGAGTGCCGCAATGTCCATGCGGCCGCCACCTCGAACGAGACGATCTGCGGCGTCTGAGATGCCATCGTGGCTGAGCGCATGCATGGCACGACGCAGTAGAAACCCATCGACGCAACGCGCTCGCTCCCCCAACGAACTACAGTCGCCGAGATGCGATTGCACGAGTGAAATGAAAGCACCCAGAACGGAATGGCCTTCGTAGTCTTTGTCGGTCAATTCGTCCATGGGGATGGAGAATAACCGGTGCAATCCATCCGGCTGGAACATGATGACGAAAGACTTTAAGTCCCCCCGCAGGTGCATTTCAACCCTGCGATGCGTCTGCGGACCGACGACCACGATTGCAGGAGACTTGTGCCGTGCCAGTCGCTTACAGTCGAGGACCTCGACTGGATCGCAGAAGTCAAACTCGATCAACGGTGTGGCACGGGCAGGCACCGGATGCACCACCGCGGGACCGCAAATCCGGACTTCACGCTGGGCGTAGAAGCGAACGAATTGCTCGAGGCCCGGCGCGGGCCTGTGGAAACCGACGCGAAGCACCGTCCGACTCCTTTCCAAGGCGAATGGGGGCCGATTGCCGCTATTGTGCCAGAGATTCGGCGTTATGCCATCGGAAGAACTCCAGGTGGGATTGCTATGAGGTTCATCGCAGGGCCAGTACGCTACCGGCTAAGCCGTTCGCAAAGTGGTGCCATGCTGCGCTCGAACCAATAGGGCCGGCCTCAAGCGGGCCGGAGAGAAGACGCAAAAGCCCCAGTCCCACTGTGAGAGGGTGAACTCGCTTCGTCAGCAGGATATCTCTCGCTCCTGCGGCAATTACGAACATCGAGATAGGAATCATGATGATCGCCGGCGGTAGCGCTGCGAGCCGTGGTATGTGACCAATCAAGTGCGCCAGCGGAGCTGGCATCAGTTCTATGTTCGCGAACAGCATCAGGCGTTTGTGTATTTCTGGTCTGCGCCGATACGCGAGTGCTGCTGTGACCAGCACCGAGAGAATAAGGATGTTGCTGAACGGGAAGACGGATTCGTAAAGCGGGTCGTGATTGATCCTTAGATCGCCGCTCAGATCGAATGCGCGCCGCACCATTGCGACCGTCGTTGTGTAGGCCAAAGGAACCATCAGCACCAGAATTAGAATTGATACGAGCCCGAGCTTTCGGTGAAGAGTTAGGTGCCGACTGGCAATCAGACTACTCTGGATCAAAAAGATCAGAAGCCAGGCGAAAAATATGATTCCGTGGGCGGCGGCGAGTGGGGAAATGGGCGCGCGCCGTCCCGCGACATGCACCAGCGAGGGCATGAATCCGGCCATCGATATGGCGAGCATGGTAAGCGCCATACCAGTAAAGAACCAACGCTCGACAAAGATCTTCTGTCGCTGCTCTGGTGAGATCTGATGCAACGGGATGGCCATTGCGATTCCTCGTGTTGCCCGGAGGCTATCTGCATCCACCACCTCGAAATAGTAAAAATGCGACATCGTCGATTCTCAAGATGCCTAGACAAGGGGTCTCGTGGCCAAGTGCAAAAAGCGTCGGCCGCTCTTCTCGAAGCTCTTGTGCCTACTTCAGTTAGGTAGCTTTCGTTACATAAATGTACGTACATATTTGCCATCAACGTGTTCCTGCAGGAACACCGTGGAAATCTTTCTTAGGAGCGCGCCAACTTACTCATAGCGCAGACTTTCGACGGGATCGAGCTGCGAGGCACGGGTTGCAGGGACGGTTCCGAAGATGATGCCGACCACTGACGACACCACGATCGCGATGATCGCCGACCAGCCATTGATGGGGATGCGGTAGTCCGTGAGGAAGCGCACCGAGTAGGGGAGGGCCAGACCGGCAAAGATGCCGACGATGCCTCCAGTCACCGAGATCACAATGGCCTCCGCCAGAAACTGCAGGCGGATTTCTCGGTTGGTGGCGCCGATGGCTTTGCGAATCCCAATCTCGCGGATGCGCGAGGTCACCGTCGCCAGCATGATGTTCATGATGCCGATGCCACTGACCAGCAGCGTGACGAACGAAACGAGCATTAGGATCAGGGTCATCGCGTCGGCGATGCGTCCGGCCACGGTGAGAAACTGCGTCAGGTTCTGCACGCTATAGACAGATTCTGGGCGATGCCGCGACTGCAACACGCGCTTGATGGCCGCCGTCGCCGGGATGACGTCCTGCGGGCTGGCGGCGGAAAAATAAATCTGGTAAATCGCCGCCGTCGGAACGAAGAAGCGGCTGACCGTGTACGGGATCAGCATCGTGTCTTCCTGAATTTCGGACTGGCCGAAGGTGTCCACGCTTTCCTTGAAGACGCCCACGATCGTGAATGGAAGACCACCGCTCAACTTGATGATCTGGCCGACCGCTACCGGACTGGAACCGTAGAGTTTCTGCGCCAGCTTCTCGGTGATCACCGCGACCTTGTTGCGCCCCGCCGAATCTTCGGAATCGAAGAAGCGTCCGGCAAGAACTTTGAGGTTGCGTACCTGCAGATATGCTGGGTCGACGCCGAGAACCAGGATGTCGCTCTGCTTGCCCCCGCCAACCGAGATGTGGTCCTCCAACGCAACGGTAGGAGAAGCGGCCACCACATTGGGTACCTGTTCGCGTACCGCCTGCACATCCTCCACGGTCATGGGATCGGGCGTAGAGTCGAGCCGCTGCGCGCCGCCCTGATAATCGGCATAGATCATGTTCGTGCCGATGGATTGCAGTTGGCGCAGCATGTACTGCTTGCCGGTGAGTCCGATGGTGGCTACTAGGATGACCGAGGCCGTGCCCACGGCCATGGCGAGAGACGTCAGCGTGAATTGCAGTTTGTTGCTGCAGAAAGCGTCGTAGGCGAAATTCAGGATCTCGCCAAGCCCAATCGTGAATCGACTTTGCGTGCTGACAGATAAAGCTGGAGCGTTCGCCATCGCCAGTTAGATGTTAACCCCCACTCGAGAGCACCTGCAATTGATCCGATTTCCAGGAGCGTCCCGCCACGGCTATGGCCGCGAGAACCACGATCAGCGGATCGACTGGGCGAAAGTAATAGGTCTCGGGATGCGAGAAGTAGTAGGTCAGCGGAAAGAAGAACAGCACGATGGCAAAGCGCACTCCCAGAGACCGATCTCGTTGCCAGACGCGCCGCAGTCCCCAGAAGGCGAGGAGAGACATGGTCGTGTTGACGAAAATGTTGGGCGGATCGAGCGGTTCGTCTTTCAGATACGCAGCGTCGAAGCTCCAGTAGCCTGTCCACATATAGATGATGCGGCGAAACGTCATCCACGCAAACCATGCGGGATGACTGCGAATGTAGTCTTTCGCCTGTTGCATCTTGTGGTCCATGTACGCGACTTCACCGACGCGTTCGTATTCGGAAAGTTCGGCATCGCTGTGGTTGGGATGTAGCGTCCGATTGACCCAGTGCTGAGTGTATCCGTTGTTGCCGATGTAGAGTTCGAGCCCGTAGCCGCTGCGCACCGGAATGAATTTGTGGAACAGCATGTAGTTGCGTACGAGCCACGGTGAGAGGGTCACGACTCCAGCGAGAGCTACGACAATCATCTGGGCTTTCCACGGGCGTGCGAGCCGGTAGCGTCGGTAGAGAGTCCAGATTCCAAGCAGCGGAAGGACAGCCATCACGACAGGTTCGGTAAGCGCGGCCACGCCGCAGAGTGCGCCGAAAAGAATCCAGTCACGCTTGCGCGAGGAGTCTTCGAGACGCCAGGCCATGAGAAACAGGTAGCAGAGTTCGAGCGTAACCAGACACGTCGACCAGGCCCAGTCCGCTCCGTAGTAGACGCCGTAGGGGGAGAAGGCCCATCCCCATCCCGCCCACTTGGCGACGCGCTCGCCGAATGCCTGCCGCGCCAGAAGGAAAACTGGGATGCAGGTCAGCGCTGAGAACACGCTGTTCAACGACAGAGCCACCAGTACTGAGGCGCGGGTTTCAATTCCAAAGATTTTGAAAATACCTGCGAGTAAGTAAGAGTAAACCGGCGGCAGAAGAGCGGAAGATCCGGTTTCGGCCAACGGGCTGCCGAAGCCGTGGCCGGAGGCGATGGAGCGCGCGATCAGGCCGAACGCCCAGTGCGTGAGGACGAATGGGTCCATCCATTCGTGGTAGGTAAAGGGGATGACGGCCAGGCGGACAGCAAGAGCTATCGCCACCATCAGGACGTAAGGCTGAGCGCGTTTTGGTGAAGGAGAATCTGTTGGCATTCGATCTTGGCACTGATTGCGCGGGCGGGACGTCCCTTTCGCAAGCTCAAGGCAGGCTGCCGCGGCGCCCGCGCTTACTTTCCGACGCTACGTTTTTAGTATAGACGGCACACTTGGAGTTGGACGTTGTGATATGGGCACGTCATTCCCTGGGCTTCTGGCTCGTGCGCGGACACGTTCGGAAGGATGACCCACGTTACGCCGAAGTCCTGCTTGAGACGGTGGAAGTCGGCGGGTTGGAAATTCTGCCAACCGGCCTGAGCGTTCACTTCCTTCAGCCAACGCTGAGCCAGGCGCGGGACGCGGGCGGCCATGCCGCCGTCCTTTTCGTAATCGGCGAGAACGCTGCGTTCGGCGAGGGCTCGGAAGCCATGGAAGTCCTCGCCGGGCAGAGTTGTGTAGTGCGGATCGAGCGCGAACAGGGCGTCGACCGGGGTGTTCTCACGGATCCAGGCGAAGGCTTGCAGCCACGGGTTCTGCGGCAGGACGCCGGGTAACTCCAGATGCGCGGTTGCAGGAAACATTTGACGCTGGGCATAGAACATGCCCGCGCTCAACGGAACGAAAAACAATAGCCAGCGGTAAATTTTGCGATCGAGGATGTAGCGACCGAGCAGCCCTCCCGCAATCAGGAAGAAGAGAAGATAGAGCAAATGCAGGTAGCGCATGGGCTCAAACGGGCGTAGCCGCTCGAGGCTTGGCGGAAGCATGAGCAGCAGTCCGACCGCGGTTTGGAAGACGCCGTAGTACAGGAGGCTGTTCACTACGGTGACCAGAGCGGAGCCGTTTTGAGCTTCATGGTCGACAGGCCGCCCCAAAAACCTTCGCAAGACATAGAGCAGGATCAGTGGGCCAAAGACTCCCAGCCACTCATACCATTCCCAGCGTGCCAGAAAATAAAAGCTGCGAGTAGAGGCCGCTTGCCGCCAGGCATCGGAGGCGGGCTCAAAAATCCATCTCAGCGGAACAAGCGCGGCTACCAGGGGCAACGAGAACGAGCGGCGGGGCAGAGCCGTGCGCTGGTTCCAAAGCAGGAAGGCGCAAAAGGAGATTCCGAAGCTGGCCATGATGGCGTGGACGGCGAAGGCAAGGACCAGAAGAACTCCCGCGAGCCAGAGGCGCCGGTCGAGCACGGCCACGATTGCCGCAAGGGTCGCCGCCGTGGCGATCGTGCGTGGGTGAAGGTACTGATCGGCGAGCGTGATGGCGATGCCAGACACCGGAAGCGTGAGCAAGACCGCAACGGTGGCGGTCGCCGCCCATTGGGCGGAAGGCTGGGAGAAGCAGCGGCGAGCGATCCGCCAGCAACCATGGAGCAGAAAGAAAATGGCCGCGAACTGCCACATCAAGACGGCCCACGCCACCGGCAGATCCGTGAGGCGGACCGACCAAGCGATCAGCTTGTCGAAGATGGTGGCCTGAAACTGCAGCCGGAAGAATTCGGCGTCGTGTGGGAACAGGGCAGGATTGAGATTGCGCCTGATCGCGGCCAGGTAGAACGCGTCGTCCTCAAGGCCAGGATGGTAGCCCATGACCAGAAACGCCAACACGGCAAGCAACACCAGTAGCAGCAGATTTGCAGGGGAGAAGTCGCCCATAGCCCGGGGACGCGCGTGCGAGTTTATGGGAGACTTTGTCATTTCAGATATTTGCAGATCGAGGAGGCCGTCAGATCTTTCGCCCCTCCGGGGCTGGCTCATCTCGGACTTGCGCTTCCCACGGCTCGCGCCGCGGGCTGCATTCTTGCGCCGGCCTTCGACTCCGCTCAGGGCAGGCTTTCGCGGCTGAAAAAATAGAACAGATCCTAGGCCGGGCGGGCAGTGCCAGTACGGGCCGCGTAATACGTCTCACCGCCGGCTTCCAGTTTGCGGCCCTTGTCGCTGAAGCGCGGAAGGTGAATCAGACCGATTCTTTGCAGGGCAAACTCCAGGGTCGTGGCCAGGACACCAAAGCCGTACTCCACGCTGCGGCGGAAATTGATGGACGAGGCCTCTTCGAAGTACTTCGTGGGGCAGGAAACCTCTCCAATGCGGAAGCCAAAGTGCACGCACTGAGCCAACATCTGATTGTCGAAGACGAAGTCGTCGGAGTTTTCCAGCAGCGGCAAATCGGTTAGCACCTTGCGGCTGAAGGCGCGGTATCCGGTGTGATACTCGGAAAGCTTCACGCCCAGAAACAGATTTTCGAAAGCGGTGAGCAGGCGGTTCGAGATGTACTTATAAATCGGCATGCCACCGCGCAGAGCGCGGCCACCAATGATGCGCGATCCCAGCACGACGTCGTATACATCGTAGGCGACCATGCTGGCCATCGCCATGATGAGCAGCGGGGTGTACTGATAGTCGGGATGCAGCATGATGACGACGTCGGCGCCGGCGTTCAGCGCTTCGCGATAACAAGTCTGCTGGTTGCGTCCGTATCCGTAGTTGCGGTCGTGCTGGAAGACCAGCAGGCCCATGCGTCGGGCCAGATCAACCGTCTGATCAGAACTGTGGTCGTCGACCAGAATGCAGACGTCGACCAGTTCAGGAACTTCTCCAACCGTGGCCTGAAGGGTCTTCTCCGCGTTATAGGCGGGCATGACGACTGCGATGCGTTTGCCGTTGATCATTTTGCTAAGGCGTAAGGGATCAGGGATAGTTTACCTGAGACGGCGGGAGGCCTGTGGGGTCAGTGAGTGCGATCGCTGATAACAACAAGTTAGGACGAGCCTCCACATCACTGACAAAAAGTAAGCCGCCCAAGCATCGGGCGGCCTCTTTGGGAATCGATTTGGTGCGGTTTTTATGGAGCCGGTACGCAACCCGGAAGCAGTGGCCCCGGAGAAAGCGACATCAGCGTCGTCTCATCCGGAAAGCTGTAAGCTCCCAAGTGGGCCGGTGAAGGTGACTCGAAGGCAAACCACGGGAACAGAGCCTCGTTCTGCGGGTGATAGGTGAATCCATTCCCCGGAATCGTAGAGACCGGGTTCAGAGAGTCGAGAACCTCAACCACATCGCCTACTTCGAGGTTGTTCTGACAATTACCAGAACCGAGGAAAGGATCCACACTCAACCACCACGGCGTCGCGTTGTTGATGAAGGGATCATTGAAAGTCTCGGCCATTTCATGGCTCCAGGCGGTCATATCCTGGAACCCAAAAAGGAAGAGACCCGGCGAGAGCCAGCTGGAATAGTTCAGCACGTAAAGCCGCGGGAGATTTCCGTTCTGCGGGATTCCGGGCTCGAAGTCATAGGTGTGGAAGCCGATGATGCAGCAATTGTTGATGTTGCCACCGGAAAACAGAACGGTGTTGTTGAAGAGGAAGGTAGAGATATCGCGGGTCGTGATGTCGCCGGCCAGTTCAGCGGCGCCAACTGGGGTGCTGCTATCGAAGGGGTAGGTCGCGGGGAAAAGCAGGCTCCCGAAAGTGTCCGCATCGAGGGCTGCCAGCACGGGCTGCCCCGCTCCATTGACGAAGAAAAACCAGGCGTTCCCCCCGCTGGCTGTGAGGAACGGCACCTGGATGGTTCTCGCAGTTCGGAGCTTGGGACGGAGGATGGTGTGCCAGCCGTCGTCGCCATCGCCGTGGTGGTGGCGAAGGCGATTCGCAAACGCGGCCCGCATCATTTGGTCATTGAACTGTCCGACACCATTGGTGTAGATAAACGGCTCAAATTCCGGAGAAGTAAGCGCGTTATTGACGACGTTTCCGTCGGGACCAAAGGTTAAAGCCACGCTGCCATCGGGACCCAGCAGCTCTACCGTAACCGGGACGATCGGAGCCCTGATCGACGTGGTCCGTCCGGATTCAGGCGGGTTCCCGACCATCGTGTAAGGCCAGACCGACTGCGCATTACCGTTCCCGTCGAACCCGGCATAGTTGAATTGATCGCTCCAGTTGACGATGCTGTCGATGCCTGGGATTCCAGAAGACTCGGCGGTCTTGAATGACAAAGCGTTTTTCGTGACGCCGTTTCTCTTCAAATTCTGGTCGGAGTGGAGGGTGCTGGGCTTCATTTTAAGCAGAGCGCTGGCGGGTAATTTTCTGCTTTGAATTGCTTGTTGGGCAAAGGTGGTTAGCGTCGATGCAGCCACAAGTAAAGTAGCCAGACCGACAAGACTGCACACTTTTTTTAGCATCGGACTTCTCCTAATATTTTGAATCTCTGACTTTCGGGGCAGGGGCAAGCGGTGGCAATATTGTGCGTAATTTCTGATCGTGTCAATGTGAAAGATTTTTCACTCGCCAGCGAGAGCTTTTTTCGTAGTCGTTTGCTAAGAAAAACCATTTCGCTCACTGACTTGGAGTGAGCGGAGCGCCTGTGTAGATACCGCTTTTGTTGAGGCGTTCCCACGGAGCGGCGAGTCTCGGTGCGAGACCTTCTCTACGCCAAGCTGGCGAAACGGGCATAGGGCCGGAGAGTCTGGCCGATTTCTTACTTCATATTGTCGAGGATGGAGCCGACGATCCCGCCGACTACGCCCCCTTCGACGGTCTGCCTCGAAACTTCGTGGGGAAGATAGCGCTCGATCGCGTGCGCCAGCCGTGCGATGGGTAGTGTCTGCAGCCAGATTCTGCCGGGGCCGGTGAGGGCCGCAAGAAAAATTCCGTCGCCGCCGAAGATCATGTTCTTGATGCCGGGAACGGTCGTGATCTGGAACGAGACGCTGGACTGAAACGCGCCGACGTGGCCGGGATGAACGCGCAGCGTTTCGCCGGGCTGAAGATCGCGGACGACCAGTTCTCCGGAGAGTTCGAGCCAGGCAGTGCCTTGTCCGCTGACGTGTTGTAAGAGGAAGCCGTCACCGCCGAAAATGCCGGCGCCCAGCGACTGCTGAAATCCGACACCGATCTGAACCTGCGACGTGGCGCACAAGAAACCCTGGCGGTGAACCATGTATTCGCGCCCCGGCGAGACTTCGACGGGAACGATATGTCCCGGCAGCTTAGTGGCGAATGCGAGCTCACCCGCTATGCCGACGGCGCGGTATTCCGTCATAAAAAGAGAGCCGCCGCCGGCTACGCGCTTGAGCACGCCAAAGATTCCTCCACCGCCGCCGAACTGAGTGTGCGTGTTCAACTGGATCGAGCTGCCCATCCAGGAAAGTTCTCCAGCTTCGGAAATGATGGACTCGTTGGGGTCGAGCGAGAATTCGAGGACTGGCATGGTGGTGCCGGTGATGCGGCTCTGCATGGGCGATCTCCTGGTTCAGGGTTGGCTTGGGCCGATGCACGAGCTGGTTCCAGCTCGCGGAAACATCAGAGTATACATGGGCGAAAGTGTTCGTGGCCAGGCGACTGAACATCTTATGACTTCACTCGTGCAGGTACGCGAGATTGTCGAAGCGCAGGCCGTCGCCATTCTTGAACTCGAAGATGATCTTCGAACTCGCGTCGCGCCATCCGGTGCGCAGGCGCTGGAGTTGTCCGGGCTTGATGGTGAATGAGATCTCGCGCATCTCGGGAGAGTGGATGCTCACGGTCGCATCGGCGGCGCCGCCGTTGTAAACGTCGACACCGACAAAGATGCGCGGCCAGCAGAAACGGAAGTCCGCCGTTTTCGCTTTGGCGTCGGTGAGCGCCAGGTTGAAAGTTCCGAAAGCGCCCTCGGGCACGTTGATGCGCCAGGCATCTTTGCCCCAGTCGATTACTCCGGAGGGATACTCGCCGTTCAACACGGTACTGGCAGGGAGATGAGGATCATCGAAGGTGATGTACTGCGGCGGCGCGTTGCCGCCTTTGCCCTCGATATCGATGTCGCGCGCGTCGTCGTGGCGGATTCGAAGGACGTGGGTGACATCGTCGAATGTGAAGCCACCCTGATCGAGGTCCTTGCGACGCGGAAGCGGCTTCCCGTTTGCGGTGACGAAATCGGGGACGAAATCCAGGCGAAGAACATCGGAGGACTGCGGATCGAAGGTGGAGTAAGTGACCGAACCCTTGCCGTAACTGATCTTCGTAACCACGGAACTCGAGCCGAGCAGATGCGATTCATCCGCAGGAGCCCACTCGGGCACAGCCCAGAAAGCGTCCATCAGCCTTCTGGGGCCGTCGGCGTATTGATCGGTAAACCACCACTGCGTGGAAAAAGGAGCGTGCGCGCCGTAGGAGAGTCCCTGAAAATAGGTGACCCAGTTGTAGGAACGGAATGCGGCATCGCGATAAGCGGCGTCTCCAGTTTTTGCGAAATACAGCGCTTCGACGGCAGCGAGGCGCGAGGTGTGGCTGTCACAGCATTGGTTCGGCAGGTTGCAGCAGAAGGTGACACCGTTTCCCTGCTCAGTTGTGACGGTCGCTCCGTGCACGATGTACTTGGGCCACTTGGGAGTGGTCTTGACCCACTCGATGATATGGCGGGCATGCTCTCGCCACTGCGGATCTTTTTCCGGATGCAGTAAAACGTAGCGGGCGAACTCTAGCGGGATGACCTGGTTCATATTGGACATGCTGGCGACGGTGTCCTCGAAATATCCGACCCACACGTCGTGAGCGAGCGGATATTTCTGAAACCAGTCCCAAGCGCCGGCGCGCACGCGTGTGTAGCCGGCGACATCGCCTTGCCCGAGGCGGATGAGTTCATCAAACAGCATGATGGGCTCAATGACGTTGGCGGAATACGGACCCATGGGAGGGGCATCGGCGTTGCCATCGCGCGCGAAGGCTCGCACCGGCCAGGGGGAGTTGGATTCGTCTCCGGGCTTGAAATTCTTTACGAGTGTATCCGCACAGTGGATCGCGGCGCGTAAATATTTTGTGTTGCCCGTCATCTCATAGAAACGGAGATAGCCGTAGCCATCCTCGCCAACGACGTGCGGCTCGATGAAATCTTCGGCACCGAGTTGGCTCCATCCGGTGTAGCGCTTCGCGCCGGGATTCGCGGAGGCGTATGGCACCTGCGACCAGGCGTAGCCTTCGGGCGTCAACCCGTTTTCCAGTTCGTAGTCGACGAAGTCCTGCAGGAAGGTAAGCGTTCGAGGATCGCCGGTGTAAGGATAGAGGCGCTCGATGAAGCCCTGCATCATGGCGCGCAGGTAGCCGGTGGAGTTGACCCAGTGCGGATCGGGCGTAAGTTCGAAAGTCGTGCGATCAAAATCGAAACAGCAGTAGAAATAAAGGAGGCGCTGGCGATCGTACTGGTCCCACAGGATAGTCCACTGCGTGAGGAAGTGGGACGAGTACGAGTAGCCTGTGTTCTCGGGCATGGGCCACGGCAGGAGTTTTCCTTGCGCGTCCAGTTGTGCCGGATGTCCCGCGATCGAAGGCTCGTCGACGATGGAGGTTACGGGAAAGGGCTTCTGTTGCTGGCCGGCGGCGATCATTATGACAAAGATCACGAAGGCCGCAATCTGCGAGGTTTTATTGGCGCGTGTCATCTGGCTTGGTCCGATTTGTATGTGCGATTGCTGAGGGGACAACCACGACCGGCTTCTCCGCGCTGAATTCTCTCATCTCGCGCAGTAGAAAAGAAACCGACGGCAATCCATTTGCATGGCACGAAGATGGGATGGCACGAAGATGGCACGAAGATGGAATGTCGCGCGACATTGATAATGTCCCCATGCGGCGACAATAGAAATGTCCCCTTTTGGCGACGTTACGACAATAGAAATGTCCCCTAATCTGGAGGCCTCCACAGGAGGCCAGATTGGGAAGGACAGCTATGAGCTGTAAAGAATTGCGACGAGCCGGGGTGTTGGCCCGAGTCGAAAGCGGGGAACTGAAACTGGTAGATGCTGCAGTGCTGATGGGGATGAGCTATCGGCAGAGCAAGCGCTTGGCCAAGCGCTATCGCGAAGGGGGAGCCAAAGGGCTGAAACACGGTAGCGCGGGGCGGGAGTCGAACCGCAGGAAGCCGAAGAAATTTCGAGAGCGAGTGATGCGGTTGGTGGGCAAGAAGTATTCCGGGGAGGAAGGAGAGCGGTTTGGGCCGACGTTAGCCGCGGAGCACTTAGCCAGCGACGATGATGTGGAAGTGAATGCGCAGACCCTGCGGCGCTGGATGTTGGCCGAAGGGCTGTGGAGTCGGGCGCGGAAGCGGCGCCTGCACCGCAAGCGGCGAGAGCGGAAAGAACATGTGGGGGAACTGGTGCAGATGGATGGAAGTTTCCACCCCTGGTTGGAGGAACGAGGGCCGGGTGGGTGCTTGATGAACATGGTGGACGATGCCAGCGGAGATACGCTGGCACGGATGGGGAGTGAGGAGACGATCTGGGCAGCGGTGGGGGTGTTGCGAGCCTGGGTCAAGAAATACGGCGTTCCGGTAGCGCTTTATACGGATTGGAAAAATGTGTATGTACGAGAAGCGAGTTCGAAAGAGCAATTGCAGGGAGTGGTGCCGGTGACGCAATTTGGGCAGATGTGCCAGAGGCTGGGGATTCGCATCATTGCGGCCAATTCGCCACAAGCGAAAGGTCGGGTGGAGAGAAACCATGGCACCCACCAGGATCGCTTGGTGAAGAAAATGCGCCTGAAGAAAATCAAGACCCATGCGGAGGCGAACCTGTTTCTGGAGAAGGAATATCTACCGGAACACAATCGGCGGTTTCGGAGAAACCCGGCACAGCCCGAGGACTATCATCGAGCGGCCCCGCGGGCAGCGGAGTTGGAGGACGTTTTTCATTTGGAAACCGGACGAGTCCTGGGCAACGACTGGGTGGTGCGGCACGACAACCGCTATTTCCAAGTGCAAGCTCAAGCCCGGAATTATGCGCCGGCCAAGGGCAAAGTCACGGTGTGCGAATGGGAGGATGGACGATTACAGATTCGCTATCGCGGTAGGGCGGTGAGTTGGGAGGAGATTCCAGGTCCGGTTCCAGCTGAGGCGGTAAGAACCAGCGAGGCCAAGGCCAAGGCCCAGAAACAAAAGCCGCCCACGCCCAAAGCGGATCATCCCTGGCGGCAGGAATATCGCAAGATGCGCCCGTGGAGCAAGCCCGGGCAGGTGCCGCTGATCCAGGAGATCTCCGGTGGAGATCGCCCATGAAAGAGCCGCGTGGCACGGAGCAGAAAAAATGGCGGCGCGAAAGGCTGTGGAAAAGCCGCGGAGTGGAAAAGTCCAAAAACGACTTTCCCACTCCGCTTGGAAATCCCGCAAACCCCGCGGGATTCCCACTTTCCCACAGCCTCGGCGACTACGGGAGATTAACTACAAATCGGACATTTCATTTACTAAGAAAAGGGGACACTTCTAATGTCGTAAGCATGGGGACATTTCTATTGTCGGTTGACAATGGCACGAAGATGGAATTGACATGAGGAAGTGGATGGACTATTCTCAGCAGACTTTTGGGGGCTTTGATGAGAGGTTGGCGGTTCGTCCTGCTCATTTTCGAACTGTTCTTGTTCGCGCTGATCCTTATATTGCCTCAAGTGGACCTGCCAGATTTTACTTTCCCCGGAGGCACGGCTCCGATTCTCGCTAAGTCGAGGCTGTGTTCTCCTCCGACGTTTTCCATTGTCCCCGCTCCCGTCCAAGCTCGATCATTATTGCGCATTGAACAAACAACAAGTCGGGAAATTCGGACGACAGCTCACCTGAATCCACTTTCTCCAGTTACCCTAACCTGCATTCTCCGCTGTTAGCTCTCCGCTTTTTACTGCATCGATGAATCCAGGCAAATCGAACTGTGCACGATGGTTGCGCAGCGCGTTGCTGATGGATTTTGAGCGGGGCGAATGCGCCGGAACTCCATCTCGGAGTTGACCGGTTCAAGCCCGCTCCCCACCCCTTTTGGATACATTCTGACGCGGGATTTTGTCCGAACAATTTCCGGCCTTTGGCTGCCTCTGCCCATGTTGGGCGAGTTTTCGCCTCAAATCTATGGAGGTACTTTGATTCAGTCGTCATTGGGGTCGCAGTCGGATATCGATTTGGCTAAGCGGGCGCTTCGCCTCCATATTGATCACTATGGAGGTAGACGCCTCCCGTATATGTGTGTTTCCGCCACCGGTCTATATCAACAATTCGTTCGCTTAGAAGGCCCCGGCGCGGGAACTGAACTGCGTGTAATGGATGCCAGTGGCGGATACGCTAGCGCTTGCCTTGGCGCCGGGCATCCCGACATCGTTAAGGCCGCAATCCATTCGCTCCAAAACGATGGGTATGTAACCGACGAAATTGCAAGCAAAGTTAGATCCGACTTGTTGACCAGCCTCTTTGAAGAAGGCGGTCACTGGCACGATCGATTTCCCGCTGATAAGTATCACGTCTCTGGACGTAGTTCCGGTTCGGAAGGCGTGGAATTAGCAATCAGATTGGCGATGGAAACCCGCTGGGATGTACGGCGCATGTGCTGGAATAACGATCGTCGCCAGCGACGCCTGATCGTTGCCTTCGAAGGGGCATGGCATGGATGGACGTCTGTGGGTATTTCACTTCTAAATCGCACGTATTTCCGGCGCGGTTTAATCGATCCCATTGCTGAAGATCCAAATAGCGTGCAGGTGGTGTTTCTGCCCTTTGGCGAGAGCGCGATGTTGGAGGAGTTTTTTAAGAACAACAAAGAGAATGTGCTGGCAGTAATTGTTGAGCCAATTCAAGGTGATGCGGGGATTGTCGTTCCTCCGAACGGTTTTCTGCAAAAGGTCGCTGAGCTTTGTCGCATCCACGAAGCGCTGCTGATCGCAGATGAAGTATTGACCTTCGCGAAGACCGGGGATTTTTTCGCCCTGCAGGATGACGTTCCCGTCTCCTCGGATATCACGGTCATTGGGAAGAGTCTTGGATTCGGAGTTAGCCCCATTTCAATGGTCATCGCTCGGCGTGAGCTTACCATCCGTCCGATTGGGGCAGTCGCGACCTGTGATCTTCGGCCCTTTGCATGTGCCGTTGTAAAGGCTGGGATGAACTGCTTGGTGAAACAAGGTCTTCTACAGAGGTCGCGCATCCTGGGGGAACGTTTGACGGAGCAGATGAGCGCATTGGTTCGAGCATTTCCGAAAGTTTTTAGCCACGCTCGCGGGCAGGGATATCTGCAAGGATTAGAGCTAACAAAAGAGGCCGCAGCGTTTGCGCGAGATCTACGCCTATCGATTTTGGAGCATGGAGCGCTCGTAGAGATTATGTCCGGTGCAGGCCTTCGCTCGCACGGCCTGCCCTACTCCTTTCCTGCAATCAGGGTTGCCCCTCCGCTTATTGCGGATCATGATGACATTACTAAAATATGCAAGTGTCTCTGGGATGGCGTCCAAGCTTTCGTCAATGAGGCAAAATGAATTCTCGAACAAGCTGAGCGTCTCTTTGAATTCTCGCTGCGGGGGTCGCTTGTGATGCATATGAAAAGAATGAATTGATTTTGTCAAAAGACAAACTGGGACGCTTCCTCGTGCGTCGGGAGGGCTACTGGAACCGAAGGGGATCTCGCCACAAAATGGCGGACTGAGAGAGAACCCGTTACGAGCCAATAAGAGATCCGGCCGCTGATCGCACGGCTTGACGGACCAGACATGCGGTGGATCGCTGTTCAACCTTGGATGCCAAGCCATCAAGAAATAAAACGGACGCAACTCTTGAGGTGCTTTCACGAGGCGTAGGTCGCGATTCCGTTTGACGGCTGAGGTCATGCCAGTGGTTAAGGTCAGCACAAGTTCTGTACCTGGCAGGCATTGCAAAGCCACGAAGTAAAGCCACACCGAAGTAAGGTACCCGAATAGAGGAACTGCGTTTCGCGCCGACGGCTGCGAGCTGCTTGTCTGGAATTGTCTGCACGCCGCCATAAGTAGCAACCACAAGGTGGCTCGCAGCCAGGTAGTGCTTTAGCGAGAGTCGGTCTCCAAAGTGGCTGTCACGCGCGACGGCGCAAACCCAATCCTCGCTATAGAGCCTTTTCAGTGTGAAAGTGCACCGGGAGAAGCTCGTCATCAATGTGAAGAATAAGATCGAGTTGCCCACGTTCCACCAGTTCCGAAATAGCGGCCCGCCAGGGAAGGAATTCGAACTGTACTTGGTAACCGGCTCCATACTGCCGGCACAAGCGTGGGAGCACAACGGTGCAGATATTGTCAGGGCCGGAAATGCGAAAGTGGCTCTTCTCTCGTATCGGATCGAACCGACTCGGCGAGATCAGATTCTCCATCTTCGGCAGCAAGCCCTCAAGCTCCTGGAGAATCTTGCGGCCTCGCAACGTGAGTTCGAACCCTTGCGGTGATCGGACCAGAAGGTCATCTTGAAACATCGCCCGGGCGCGCTGCCATGCGCGGCTCACCGCAGGCTGGCTCAAGCGCAGCCGAGATGCGGCCGCAGTAATGCTTTTCTCCTCCGCAATCGCGGCAAATGTAATCAGGAAGTTCAAATCGACTTGTCGTAGTTTCTCTAAACGCATGACGCCTATGACTATTCTGCATGAACCGCATGTGCTAGGAAATCATCTTTAACTATATAAACACGTCGAATGCACAAGGAGAATTCAATGCAACGTGGAAACGGTTTGCAATACAAGCGGGTGGTTGTGCTGGGCGGTTCGTCGGGAATTGGTTTGGAGGTCGCTAGGCAGGCGGCATCGCAGGGAGCGAGTGTTGTTATCGCTTCCAGTAGTGCGGAAAGAGTTCAGAAGGCAGTTGAATCCGTTGGTGGAGAAGCGCAAGGGCAGGCAGTTGATGTCTCGGACGAACGAGCCGTTGCAGCCTTCTTTTCCAAGCTCGGCACGTTCGATCATTTGGTGTTCACCGCCGGCGACAGCCTGCATTTGCACGACCTTGCCGCTACGGATCTGCAACAGGCCAGACACGCCTTTGAGCTGCGTTATTGGGCGGCACTCGCTGCGGTCAAATACGGAAGCCCCCATATTCGGAAGGAAGGCTCTATCGTGCTCACAACAGGAATCGCTGGCCAGCGCCCGCAAAAGGGATGGGTAATCGCGGCAAGCGTTTGCGGAACCATCGAAGCATTAACGCGTGCCCTAGCGGTCGAGTTGGCACCAATACGGGTTAACGCGGTATCTCCTGGAGTCGTTCGGACAAACCTCTGGCAGAGCATGAGCGCACCGGAGCGCGAACGTCTATACGAAAGCGTGGGAAGGAGTCTCCCTGTTGGCCGAGTCGGCGAAGCTCATGACGTAGCGCAAGCCTATTTGTTTTTGATGCAGGAAGGATTCAGCACCGGGCAGACCGTTGTGGTCGATGGCGGTACGGTTCTGGTTTAGCGTCGCAGCCTTTCTCAACCGGCTGATCGCATACGAGAGTAAAGTAAATGTGCCAGCTTTGAAGGTTTTCGACTGGTCAGGTCGCAAGGAAGAACCTCGCGAGGATGCGCTCTTTCCGGCGTTTTTTATCTAACTGATCCGAGCAGCGTCAAGAGCTCCTTTCCCGTCCGCTGTATTTTTGTCCTTGTCTCATTTCTGATGATGCAATTGCTCGAGAACCTTCTGCGCTGAAATCCGTTTCTCATCCTGAGTACAATTGTTCTCCGAATGAGTACACGCAACGGTCTAGGGGACCTTCTGTTCGGACGGACGCGGGGCGCAATCCTCGCCTTGCTCTATGGCAGGGCCGATCAATCATTCTACACACGCCAAATTGCCCGCGAAGTAGACGCCAGCGTTGGCGCGGTTCAACGAGAGCTTGAGAACCCCTCGAACGTGGGACTTATCATTCGCAGTTCAGTGGGCTTTCAGGTTTTTTATCAGGCGAACCGACACGCCCCCATATTTCGAGAGATGCAGGCCCAGGTAAACAAGGCGATTGGCATCTTTAGCGTCTTACGATCAGCATTGCATCCTTTAGCGAAGCGAATCCTTCTGGCATTTGTGTACGGTTCCGTCGCGCGCGAGGAAGAAACGGCACAGCGTGATGTTGATCTAATGGTTGTTGGGAAGGCCACACTTGACGAGGTCCTTTCACGGCTTTCTACAGTGGAGAAAAACATCGGCCGCCCTATCAACCCGACCGTATATTCCTTCGAGGAACTCAAGTCGAAACTTGCGACCGGGAATCATTTTTTGACCGCCGTGCTCAAAGGCCAAAAGGAATTTTTGCAGGGAGATGAGGATAACTTAGAAAAATGGGTGGAGTACGGTTGGCTAAGGCGGGAGTCGACCAGCCCAGGTGAGATCAAGGATCTTCTAGGAATTGTTGATCGTAGCCTTGCGGATTCGAAGGTCGAAGCTGTTTCGACCGACCTTCGATTTATCGCTGCTTTCAACGCCGCACTTTGCGTCGCGACGACAGGGCTCCGCGCCTTTGGTCTGCGCACCGTTACCCAAGCAGGTCACCACGTCAAAACAATCGAATCTCTGGAACTCAGCAGGCCAACCCGAAGGTCATTCAAAGATTCAAGACCTTCAACAATAAGGAGGAACAAATCGGTTTACGACGTTGCGGGCGCCGTATCAGATTAGGAGTTGGGAGCGATGGTGAAACTCGCAGAGGACCTGATGGCGGACTGCAAAACTGCGCTCGTCGTTGCCAAGAGGAGATTGTGCGTTCAAGCTGTGAGTCGGCGACGTTGGCGAACGCAGAATCTTCTTGAAACGCATGTTTCTGTACTCTTCCCAACCCTGTGTCGCTGCAGGACGCGCCTCAATAGATGAGCTTTAGCGAAAACTGAATTTGCCGTGAGGTTCCCGCGGTCTTGCTGATCATGCCAAACCCTGTACCCGCGATGGTGTTCGCGGGTAGCCCCATGTTGACGATGTTGAATATGTTAAATAATTCTGCGCGGAATTGCAGGTCCACTCGCTCCAAACCGCTTTCCCGGTGGCCAATCGGAGTTGTCTTGATGAGCGCAAAATCGAAGTCATAATATGCCGGGCCTCGAAGAGTATTACGGCCGGCTGTTCCAAAGCGCCCGGAGTTCGGTCCAGTCCCGCCCGCGATCCCGATGGGAATCGAAAAGAAGCTTCCGTTGTTCGCGCCCCGCCCAAAATAGTCGTCGCGCGGTCGCGTAGAACTGCCGGCACTCGAAAGGTCCGGTGTTCCGGCCTCGTCCGGCCGGTCCGCGCCAATCGTTCCCGCACCCGTTTGCTGGATTCCCGAATACACCGTAAACGGAGAACCACTAGTGATCGTCGAGATGCTCAGCAACTCCCAGCCCTTCGTCAACAGCTGGGTTCGATCCGACTGAAGTCCCAAATGCTCGAAATGCAAGCCCTGGGCTGCGCTCAATGTGAAGGCCTGCGTCACGTCAAAGCTTGACGGCCCTCTTTCCGCTTGTGTATCGAACGGGTCCTGCGGACTAAACAGCGTCACAGCGCCGGTGGACCCTGTTCCTCCCAGGATGCCGCTGACATCATCCAGCGATTTGCCCCAGGTGTAACCTGCCTGCAGTGAAGGACCGCCGTGTCCGATATTTCCCGACAATGAGGTCTGCAATGCGTTGTACGACGAGTGCGATGTCCCTGTCAGCACGGACTCGAACCCGAATCCCCCCGTCACCGCTCCGCTGCCGTCGAAGTTTGTAAATCGCGCAAATTCCGAATCCGCTCCGGGATACGCGTTTGGATAGGACATTCTGGGAAGTCGAAACGCCGATGTTCCAACGTACGCGACATCGGCCGTGAGGCCGCCGAAAGCCCGTTCCAGCCCCAGCGTCCAAGTTTGCAGGTAGCCGTTGCCGAAGCGCCGGTCGATCCCGGACAAACTCAGCAGCGAGAGCTGACCACTCGGCGCCAGCGCCGCCAAATCTTGCTGGTATCGATTTACGTCCATCACCGTGTTCGCCGGGACGTTTTTCGGATTGCCGCTAGCCAACACATTCACGCCAGCGGTGTTATAGACGGGCGGCAATTCGTTCGGTGTAATTTGGAATCCGTAGGCAATCTCTCCGTTTTGCGCCGCATTGACACGGGGATAAACAACGTAGGGCGTTGACCCCGTAAGAAGGTTGTCCTGCCAGATATTTGGCGGAATCACTGTGATCGCCCCGCCCACGTGCACAAGCACCGCGTGGGGCGCGTTCCAGTCAACCTGAACACGCGGCCCCCAACCGTTCCAATCGGTTTGATAAGTAGGCTGCGGATTGATCAAGTATTCCTGGCCAACGCCCGCGGGTGGGAACGAATTCAGAAAGCTCGACGTGCGGTCCGCCCGCTCCGAAATCGGCGTGTAGAGCTCGTATCGCAGCCCATAATCGAGCGTCCAATGCGGATTGATTTTCCATGTGTCCTCGACGTAGGCGTTCACGTCATTCCGGTTGATTGCCGCCGGCCCAATGTGCGCGCCATCCGATGCGTAGGGCGGCGCCACCGCGATCGTGTATCCATACGGATACCCGAGTAACAGACTGCTCAAAGTGTCTGGCAGAGGCTGACCCGGCTGCACGTCATGCTGTCCACTCGCAGAAGGAATGAACACGGGCGAATAAACCGTCCCACCGCCAAAATCGTACTCGCCATTGGGACTTATACCGAAGTATGTCGTGTCCCGGTTAAGGCGTGCTTCCGCACCCCACTTCACCACGTGCCGCGGACTCGTCCAGGCAAAATTCAGTTGTCCCTGAAACAAATTCCCGAACGCTGACATCACCGAGCCCGCCGCGCTGTTGTACGCCTCGTACAGGCCATCGTTGAACTTGAGGGCTGGATCGGTGTGGTTCGGGGTCACAAACGAAGGTGTCGTCCGCGTAAAACTCAACGATGTCGACCAGAGAAAGTGCGGTGACGCGGTGCGTGTGTAAGTGATGACCCCGTTCCGCTGCCGATCCACGTACTGCACGCCAAAGCTCGGATCGAGCAGCGTTTGATCCGGATTTGTTGTCGGTCCCGTCAGATTGTCGTAATTGAATCGACCAAACAATTGTCCTTTTGCGCCAACTTTCTGATCGATGCGGATGGAAAACTGATCTGTGTCCGTGTTCACGTTTGAAGGCGCAGCATAGGTTCGCGCACCATACGCGCCGGTTGGGTTGTTGGGGAGTGGATAGCGGGCCAGCACCGCAGCAATTGCCGGATTCACCGGTACCTGCAGCGTGTCCGTGCTGCCATCCGGGTACGTCACCATGTCCTGACCCGCTCGCTCGTCTGCCGTTGGCACAGCCAAAACCTGGGTCGTTCCCAGCACCTGCCTGAATCCCTGGTACTGCACAAAATAGAACGTGCGGTCTCGTCCGTCATATACGTTCGGCACCACGACTGGCCCACCGTTAGTAAATCCGAACTCGTTTCGCCGGAACGGAGGAATTCTGCCCGGCTCCGCAATCGATGGGTGATCGAAATAATTCCGCGCATCGAGGGCGGAGTTCCTTAAGAACTCGAAGAATGATCCGTGAAAACCGTTTTTCCCGGATCGTGTCACGATATTGGTAAAGCCCGCCGCACCGCGCCCGATGTCCGCCGGCATCCAGCCGGAGCTTGACTGTAATTCCTGAATCGCGTCCACGTTGAAATTCGTGAAGGTGCTCCCGCCCATCTCTGGATCGCTGACATCCGCATCGTCCATCGCGAACACAGCCTCGACGCCGCGCTGTCCGTTGATGGCGAACTGCTGGGTGAAATTCGTCTGCCCGTTCACGTCGGTCATCGTGCCCGCTGCTAACAACAACAGCGTGCTGAAGTCGCGTCCATTCAACGGCAATTCATTTACCTTTTGGCTGGAGAGTTTCTCCCCACTTGTTCCGCTGGTTGCGTTCGAAGTCCTGCTCGGGTTCCCATTCGAGACTCCTGCTGCGGGAGTTTGCGGATTGGCTGCAATCGACAGCACGTTTTGATCGGATACCGTCAGCACAACTGTTATGCCGGTAATATCGACTCCAATTGACGCTGTCGGACCTCGTCCGGGCAGTTGCACGCTTACCTTATGTGGCCCGAGTCGAATGTCCGCAATCGCAAACCTTCCATCGGTTCCCGTAACTGCCGTTAGGTTCTCTTTAGCGGTCGGTGGGTATACCGTTACCTTCGCTCCGGCCACAGGTTCACCGGCAGCCGTGCGTACGACACCAGTCCACGCCGGCGGCGACGGAGCACTCTGTTGTGCCTTAAGAGAGACCGCGACCATCAGTCCCAACAGCAAGTACTTCTTTATCAGTCGAAAAGCGTTATGAAAGGTTCGAGCTATTACGTGTTCCTTTGCGTAGTGGAATTCATGCATTAAAAATTTCCTCGAACGAAGAACCGCTTCGGTTTACGTACTTGTGACTTCTATGCCTTGGGAGCGGTAGGGATTCAGGACATCTTCGTCTGATGCATCGGTGATCAAACGTGTCAGTCGGGAGGCAGGACCGACCAGGTAAGGCAGAGATGTCCCCATTTTCCCAAGTGAAATCAGGCCAGCCACTTCCCTTGAAGCCCCTATCATCGCTTTCTTCACGTACGCTTCTTCTCGGTCGCCGACGGTTATTCCGACCTCCGGGTGCAAACTGCACATTCCGAGAAAACAAAGATCAGCGCGAATGGATTCGACTTGACGAATGGTCTCGATGCCTGTCGTGACCCGCGCCTCTTTAAGAAAATTTCCTCCGAGCATCAGCACGCTCAACTTCGGATGATCCGCCAACGCCAGCGCAAGCGGTGGGCTGTTGGTAACAATCGTCGCCGAACGCTCTCTTGAAAGGTAGGAAGCAATTCTTAGATTCGTGGTACCTCCATCAATCAGCACCACCTGACCGTCTCGGATCATGTCAGCCGCCGCTCGAGCAATTCCGATCTTGCTCTCCATGTCGATTTGTTGGCGGGACACGAAAGGAACGGCCTGGGCACGGCGAGGCAGGGCGCCACCGTGTACCCGTTGGATCTTTCCCGAACTCGCCAATTCGCGCAGATCTCGACGAATCGTGTCTTCAGAGACCCCGTATCGACTGCTAAGGTTCGCGGCGAGGACTCGGCCCTCACTGCCAAGTAGCTCCAAAATGTACTGGTGGCGCTCTTCCTTTAGGGCGATTTGGCCTGCTTCCGCTTCTGGTTTCATTCTGCTCTTCTTGCACGACTACACTTGGTTGTGCACGTATATACGTGTATCATCCGATTTATGCATGATACTGCCAAACGGAGCGCCATTCAAGGTCTTGCGCAAAAGCGTTCGGTTCGGGCAGTCGTCTTCGATTACGGAAACGTTCTTTGCCTCGAGCAGACGCCGGAGGATCTGAAAGGTATGGCGCTCGTGTGCGGCATTCCCCATGAGCGATTCTCGGAACTTTACTGGAAGCTACGGCCGCCCTACGACCGGGGTAATATCGATGGACCTGCATACTGGACAGCGGTTGTTGGCCAGCAAGAACTGGGTTTGAGCAGAGATCAGATAGCAACGCTAATCAAGCTCGATAGCGAAAGTATCGCTCGACCAAATCAAGGCGCTGTGCAATGGGCAAAGCTGTTGCACCATGAAGGCTTCCCCTTAACCCTTCTCTCAAACATGCCGCTCGAACTCAGTCGCCATGTGACCAAGTCCTTTCCGAGCCTCTCTATATTTGAATACCTGATTTATTCCTGCGACTACGGGTCCATAAAGCCGGAGTTGCCGATCTATCGAAATTGTCTCGAACTACTCAAAGTGGCCCCGCAAGACATCTTGTACCTCGATGATCGCGCAGAAAACGTCGAGGCGGGAGCTCGCTTAGGAATTAACTCTGTACTGTTTGACACGGTCGAAAAGACTGTATCAAGAGTCGAAAGCCGATTCGACATCCCTGTCCCGAGTTATGGCCGCTGTCGCCCATCAAGTTCACAGTACAGCTCAACAATTCGGCGCCCGGAGCCGATGGAATCCGATTGATGCAGCAAAGCAGCCTCCAGCAGGTACGCGTGAGCGTGTCCTTAATCTTTCTGATCCACGGACTAATCATCGCAACCTGGGCTTCGAGGATTCCTGCCTTTCAGGCGCACCTCCATCTTTCTCCCGCCGTTTTGGGCAGGTCGTTGATGATGGCAGCAATCGGTTCCGTTCTCGCCATGCCTGCCGCTGGATGGCTCATTCACAACTTCGGCAGTCTGAACATCGTGATTGGGTCGACATTGGGGTTTGGCCTCGCACTACCCTTGATTGCCGAATCCACTACGGTCCTAACACTGTCGGTCGCTCTTCTTTTCTATGGGGCGATGGCTGGTTCGATGGATGTAGCGATGAATACTCACGCCGTGATGCTCGAGAAGCGATACCTGCGTCACATCATGTCGTCATTCCACGCCCTCTTCAGCTTGGGTGGAATGGCCGGATCTGCGTTAGGGGGATTGGTTGCTTCACGTGCGGTTCCGGCCGGGATTCACTTTTGGGTCAGCGGTATAGCATTTGCCGCAATGTCCATACTCTCATTCAGGTGGCTTCCGCTTCCCTCAGCACCTGAGGACGCCGAGAAAGTGGCATCCCGAGGCACGATTACGTGGTCTGTACGATTAGGCGCGCTCGCTCTTCTTGCATTTTCGATTATGCTCGTTGAAGGTGCGATCGCCGATTGGAGTGCGATTTATCTTCGTACTTCGGTTCTCACCGGGCCAGGATTGGCCGCTCTTGGATATGCGGTGTTCTCAGGCGCTATGGCTGGAGGTCGCCTGACAGGCGACTATCTCACTGGGAAGCTTGGACGCGGCCACCTCGTATGTTACGGGGCTCTTTTGGCCGCGGCAGGGCTTGTCTTCGTCTTGTTGTTCGGCAATGCCGGTTGGGCGCTGGTGGGATTTACGTGCGCCGGAGCAGGTCTGGCAACGATTATTCCCAATACGTTTGCCGCTGCAGGGAACATTGAAGGCAGTGCGCCCGGTCCCAGCCTCGCCGTAGTCACGACGGCTGGCTATGTTGGCTTCCTTGCCGGTCCGCCTCTGATCGGATTTGTGGCGCAGCTTTCGACCATTCGCGCTGCGTTATGGATACTTGTGGTCTTGAGTGGGTTGAGCGCTTTCGCATCAACCTCAATGAAAAGAACTTCGCCTCTCAGAAGAATACCCTGACATCCAGTCTCATCGAGATGCCCGCCCAAGGCGGCGGCTGCGACAGCGCACGATGGCTCGCAGCACTTTGATGTGTTGCCATGTAATCCACCTGCGGCTGCGTTCGATGAAGCCGCGTCCCGCGGCGCGAACCAGATCGGCCACCTCGAGTGGTGGCCGGTTCATTTATTCGCTCTGCGGTACCTTCTCTTTCAGCTTGAGCGAGTCCAGTGGACTCGCGGTGGCGTTGAGGTGCCGTTGTGAGAGATGGAGATAGATGGTGGTCTCTTTCAGATCGTGATACCCCAGGAGCAGCTGAATGGTGCGCAGGTCCGCTCCGTTTTCCAGTAAGTGCGTAGCGAAACAGCGGCGCAGCGTATGCGCATGAACCCGGTTCTGAAGACCAGCTCGCTGGGCGGCACGTTGGCAGGCATACCACACTGCCCAGGGAGTGATGGGATGATTGGAGGTATGCCGGGATCCGCCCGGGAATAACCATTGCGTGGGTTTGCGCTTCAGCCCACGCCAGTAGTCGCGTAAGGCTTTCAGCAGCCTGGGACTGAGCATAACATCGCGGTCCTGACGCCCCTTCCCGCCGCGGATGTGGATGACCATGCGCCGACTGTCGATATCGGGGATTTGCAAGCGAGTCAACTCGGACCGCCGTACCCCGGTGCCATAGACCGTCATCAATACCATGCGATGAAACTGAGTCTGGGACGAATCGATGAGGTGGGCAACTTCTTCCGGGCTCAAGATGCTGGGCAGGGGTCGCGTCTTTTTCGGGTAAGGTGTATCGGCTACGCTCCAGGCTTTCCTGATCGTCTGCGTGTGGAAGAACCGCAGCGCCGCAAGTCGTTGCGTCACGGTGGAAGCGGCTAGCTTTCTCTCACGGAGCAGATACGCTTGGTACTCGCGGATGTGCTCAGGAGTGAGCTGATCCGGAGGGCGCCGAAAGTGACGTGCAAAATCCTCGATCGTTTGGATGTAGCAGTCTATGGTAGTCTGAGCGTAATTACGACGCTCGAGTTCTTCGAGCATCATTTTGCGAAGGTGGGTCATAGGTGAGCTCCTTATGACCCAACCTTATTCCTTCACAAGCACACTGCTGACACCGAGCACGCGAAAGCGTCTGCCGCTAAGGCTTCGTTCAAACGGGCTTCGGGGAGATCAATGATCGATGGACGAACTCATCGAAGGCAACTTGAACGAAGCCGCGTTGCGCGCGCTGACCAGAGCTGCAACGCCCGCCATGGGGTGCTTCAAAGGATCGTTTGTCTATTTGTTCGGACTTACCACGGCCACCTTGTTTACTCCGCTGCAAGCTAGATAAAGCTGCCCGTCGGGAGTCGCCACCATGTTCCGCACCACACCTCCCCCGGACGGGATCGTCTTCGTACTGAAAGTCTGCGATTGAGGATCGAAGCGAACCACCGCGTTCGGCTTCACACCCGACTCGCTATACCAGACCTTGCCATCGTTCGTGATCGCGATTCCATATGGTTCCGACTCAGCGCCCCCCGGTGACGGCCACTCTTTCAAAAGCCTTCCGCTGGACGGGTCGAAATGTCCCAAATACCCACGCGCGAAATCGGTGTAGTAAATCGTGCCATCCGGCGAGAGTGCGATCCGGCGCGGGCGCGATCCTGGCGCTGGCAATGCGTATTCACTGATTCTCATCGTGCTTGGGTCAATACTGCCCAATTTGTTCGTGCCGAATTCGCAGAAGATGGGAATGTTGTTCGGCAAGATCACGATGCCGTAGGGCACAGCGTGTGGCGTAGGCAATTTGACCAAAGCCATCTTGCCGGTTTTCGGATCCAGGCGCCCGATGTAGTTCGTCTCTTCGTTGGTGAACCACAGAATGCCGTTGTGATCGAACACTGGCGTGTGTGGATCAATCTCTTCACCAGCGTTAGGACGATATTCGGCGATCTCGCCATTCTTGGGGTTGAGTTTGCCGACATAACCACCGGAGATGGCGGTGAACCAGATATTGCCGTCTCGGTCAGAGACTAGACCGTGCGGACCGGAGTTCGGAGTCTTCAAGGGATACTCCTTGAATTCCCCAGTCTTCGGATCAAGCCGACCGAGCTTGTTTGCTCCCTGTCCTGTGTACCAAAGCGAGCCGTCTGGCGCTCGCGCAGGATCATGCGGCCGCGATTTCGGGGTCGGCACCTCGAACTCTCGAATTTGTACGTCCAGCGTTCCCACGTTTGTGGAAACCGCAAGTGTCGCAGCTAACGTGAAAAGGCTCAGCTTGTGCAGAATCATGAACGCACTCCTTGGCCGAAAATTGTAGTAACTCGTGGGCGCCCCTGCCTAGTTTCGACCCACAGCCTGCATGTTGTCCAGAAACGCCAGGTGACTGCATTCCAGTCCGCCGTGGGGGAACTCCGCCAGGAGCACGCCGCCAAGGAAAGCCTTCTGCGCCGGTTGACTAAGGCAAAGCTGTAACAACCGGGGGCGATGAAGGAACCGGATCGGAAGATACAGGCTCGATCTGGTAGGCCCCCTGTATCGCGCATACCCAGGTACAGATGGCCCACCACAAGCTGGAATGAGTCCCGGCACCGTTTAGTTTCCGTTCCGGATCTGACGAGCCTATAATCCGAAATAGACGAACCATCAATCCGAACTAGACGGAGCCTCAGTCCGGCATGGACGATACCGATCACGCGCTCTTTCCTCGCTTTTCCGCCGAACTGGTGGCCACCGCGCTCAAGGACACGCCGGTCGTCATGGTTACGGGGCCGCGCCAATGCGGCAAGACCACCCTGGTCCGCGATTTGGTCGCGGGCAATCGCGAATTCATCACCATGGACGACGACACGGTGCTGGCCGCGGCACGCAGCGATCCAACTGGGTTAGTGCGGGCGCTCGATCGAACGACCATTGACGAAGTACAGCGAGTGCCCGAACTTCTCCGGGCCATCAAGAAGTCAGTCGATGATGATCGCCGGGCCGGCCGATTTCTGTTGACGGGCTCAGCCAATATCCTGACTCTGCCTCAGGTCTCAGAGAGTCTGGCCGGCCGCATGGAGATCGTGAGCCTTCTGCCCCTCTCACGGGCTGAAATCCGAGGCAAAAAGCCGGGTTTCCTCAAAGCAGCGTTCGACAGCAAACTCGGCAAGCCCGCGGAGCTGATGATCGGCAAAGACCTGGTACAAGCCGTGCTGACTGGCGGCTACCCCGAAATGCTGCGGCGCGAAGATCCAAAGCGACGCCAGACATGGGCGCGGGATTACATAAGAGCCATCGTGCAGCGGGATGTACGCGAAGTCGCCGACGTGGAAAAGCTTGATCAAATGCCAAGGCTGCTGCAGGTTCTGGCCCACCACTCTGGCAGGCTAACCAATTTCACGCAGATGGGCGCTCAAGTTGGGTTTGACGACAAGACGACCAGGAAGTACGTCGCTATTCTGGAGCAGTTGTTTCTTGTCCGAAAGGTGGAACCGTGGTTTCAGAACCAATTGAAGCGGCTGGTAAAGACGCCCAAGTTGCATTTCCTGGATTCCGGTCTACTCGGCGCGCTGTTGGCGGCTACCGCGGAACGGATCGCGAAAGACCGTTCAAGCTTCGGACCGCTGCTGGAGACATTTGTTTTCTCTGAGGTGTTGAAACAGGCGTCGTGGTTCGGTGAGAGCTGCGCTTTGTACCACTACCGGGACAAAGATCAGGACGAGGTTGATCTGGTGATCGAAACGGGGAGTGGTGCATTGGTCGGTATCGAAGTCAAGGCGAGCGCTACCGTGAATGCGGGTGACTTCAAAGGGCTCCGAAAGTTGGCGGACGCTTGCGGCGATGACTTCAAGCTAGGAGTGGTTCTCTACGATGGCGGAAGACCGGTCCACTTCGGCGACCGTCTTGTGGCTGCGCCAATGTCTTGCTTGTGGGCGTGACTCGATTTTCGCGGTCTTCGGGCGCCGCAGTGGATGCAGGTGTTGCAATACGTCATTACATACCAGGAAGTGATGACACATACCCGTGCGTACCGAGCCAGACCGAGATCGGAAAAACTCTCGGCAGCCGAGGCCGTGGAAACGAACCCCGGCAAAAAACGATGCCAGCCCGGTGAGCACAAATCGCTCGGAGCCGTATTGAAGCTGAAACGGCACAACCTTTGGGTGCACCAACCGAAAATATGCAACCGCGCCATGTCGCAAACCAGCCAGCGCCATAGCGCGAACTTTTGAATTTGGTATAGGGTTACACAGAGCGAATTACGTCTTCTCCTCTTTCAGATCCCCTGAACTAAGGCAGCCCATCTGAAGTTCTCCCCTCTTAGTCGCACAAAACCAAGGAGGTTGACATGTTTGCTCGTCACGTTTACACGCACCTGAAGCCCAATACCGATCGATGCAGACAATAGATCAAGGAGAAAAGTCCATGAAACAGGAGCCCTTGACCAATCAAGACGCAGCTATCACGACTCATAATGAGGAGAACGTGCGCGCCAAAGTTGGTGCGTTGTTTCGGCATCTTCATTCCTTGTTAGAAGTGGCTGGAACCTGAAAATGTGTAACAGATGTGTAAGCCATGCTCACTACAGCATTTTGTCAGTAAACTAAACTGTTTCAGTGGGATAGGTTTTACACTCGTTGGTATATGTGGGTGTCAGGTCTGCTGCGTCTGCTTCAGAGCTGCATCTCATGCGGGAGCTAGCACCAGTAGCCGCTTATTCTGGGGGCTTTTGGGTTGGTGCCGGAAGGGGGAGTCGAACCCCCAAGACGCGAAGGTCGGCGGATTTTGAGGCCGCACAAAAATTGCGAAATCGCCAGTGTTCATGCGGGTTTTACAAATTCGCAATGCCACTGTACCCGATTTTGTACCCTCATTCCCCAAAGTCCGATGAGCGGACTGTATCCAGTACTTTAGTAACCTAATTTCGTATTGCGAATGCGACGCCCCTTCTGCTCGGTTCGCGGCTGCTGCGACGACATTCAGAACCGGGTCAATGCATTATGAAAAAGCGCCCCCCTGCAGAAAGTCGAGGCCGGATGTGGCGCCGCCTGCGCTGTGCAGGGCTTCGCTCCGCTACGGCGGCGCTTGGGGAGTAACTGCTGTGGTGTACGCGGTGGGAAGAACTGCAGAAGGACATAGGCAAATCGGCTGGAGAATGGCATTTTAACCTTGAGGGGAAAGATACGCGTTAGCACGAATACTCTCCCCCCCAAGGAGGCAACTCAAATGAGTCACGACGTCAAATATATCGGAATGGACGTGCACAAGGAAGCGATTGTGATCGCGGTCCTGAATGAGAGCGGGAAACTGGTGATGGAGTCCGTGATCGAGACCAAAGCCAGCAGCATTCTGCAGTTCCTCCACGGTCTACGGGGCGAGCTGCATGTGACCTGGGAAGAAGGCACCTGGGCCGCCTGGCTGTATGATCTGCTGCAGCCGCATGTACCGCACATTGTGGTGTGCAATCCGCGGCGCAATGCCTTGTTAAAGGAGGGCAGCAAGAGCGACAAGGTGGATGCGCAGAAGCTGGCCAACTTGTTACGCACCGGGATGCTGCGACCGGTCTACCACGGGGAAAACGGACTACGGACGCTACGCGAGTTGGGGCGCAGTTATCAGACCATCAGCAAAGATTTGACGCGCGTGATGAATCGACTGAAGGCACTGTATCGCGGCTGGGGCATTCCTTGTGGCGGCACCCAGGTCTATGCTGCGCGCGCTCGGGAGGAATGGTTAAACAAGCTCCCACAAGCCGGGGTGCGCCGCCGTGCCGAGCTGCTCTATCAACAGCTGGATGGATTGCAGGCCTTGCGGCGCGAGGTGCGACCCGAGTTTTTGGCGGAAAGCCGGAAACACAAGGCCGCGAAACTGCTGCGCCAGATTCCCTGCATCGGTCCGATTCGAGCCGCCCGTTTGATCGGGCTGATGCAAACCCCGCACCGGTTCCGCAGCAAGCGGCAACTCTGGACCTACAGCGGCCTGGGCATTGAGACCCACGACAGTGCGCAATACCGCTTTGTGAGCGGACAAGTGCAACGCTCCAAGAAACCCCAGCAGGTTCGTGGGCTGAATCGAAATCACAACCATGAGATGAAAGAGATCTTCAAGAGTGCGGCCACCCGGGCCAGCTGTGGCAAGGGACCGTTCCACGATTTCTACACGAGTTTGCTAGCCAAGGGGATGAAGCCGGAGATGGCGCGTCTGACCCTGGCGCGCAAGATCGCGGCCATTACCTTAACACTTTGGAAGAAGGAGGAACGTTTCGACGTCGAACAACTGAAGACGCAAGCAGCTTGAGCATCGAATAGAACCCAGGTGATCTCCCAAGGTTTTCATGCCTCGGTGGTAGCCCATCGGTTCTTGCGATGCTCCGGTTCGAGGGAGAGTATCCATACGCTCATTCAGGCACTTTGTGTGCTGTAGTCCAGCACCGAGTCTCCGGATCAATCCTATGCCCCCTCGGATAACCGAAAAAAGCTGTAGGCCTCGAGCCTCACATAGGATCATGGTTGGCACTTAAGCCAACGTTTAAGCTTGCGTAGCTTCGTAACCGAACGGCGTCGTGCGCCACTGACTTCATGAAACCGTCGAGTTGGGACAAGCAACTGGGGTTGGCATCGCCGCGGAAAAGTGCGGCGAGCCAAAGCGACAAAACCAATAACCCCTCTAAGAATGAGGTGAGGAATGAGGTGGGGCTGGATGTAAGTCACCACGCCCGCATCTCTCAGAGGGGCGGGGAGAATCTTTTTTACTTGACATCCCTTTTCATAGGATGAGCGTAATCGCGATTTTTCAACAATCAGTGCGATCCGAATCGTGATTATTCATATAATCCCACTGTGAACAGAACGGGCTTCGTCATACTTGTAGTCCTGGCGTGTCTCTCTCTCCTCTTTGCTCAGGATGCTGTCGTCGAACGACGAAAAGCCGAAACGACCGCGAAAGCAGACAAGCTGTTCGTGCGGCGCTACACCGCAGTGGCGGAGAAGCCTCTGCGGCTCTATGACGAGGAGACCGACACGGGGCCGCCAGACGCGATCATCTACTGGCACGGTTCGAGTTATGTCATTGGATTGATCTTTGCAAGCGATGGGACAATTGCGCGCCTGATATTGCTGCCGGAAGCCCTCTTGCACAGCCACTATTGGGGGGACGTTCCAAACATCGTTGAACTCTCTCCCGCTGAAATGCAATGGCTCGTAGCCTCCGCGAATGACCTGCAGCCACTCGGCAAGGCGGGCGAGGTCTGGGAGGCACCAGATGGCTGTTTCCAATCAGGCCCTAACCTTTACTGTGCCGACACTTACGAGCTTGCGACCATCAGCCATTACCACCAGGAGGAAGGACGCGAGGGGGAGTTGAGGCGGGTTGCACTCAGAGACATCGAAATCCTGTACAGACAATCCGTCAACAGCATTGTCGAAGACGTAAGAGTCGAGGGGAGCCAGCGCATGCTCAAAGTGGGTGGGCAGTGGTATCACGGCGAGAAGCCCGGCGTAGAAATATTCGACAAGGCGCAGAAAGGCTCCGTCGTGCGCCTCATCACGTACGGTTGCACTGCGAACGAAAAGGCGTGTACGGCAGTTCCAGAGGAATCAAAGTCCACCGCGACCCAGTAGTGACCCGCGATCAACAGCCTAACTGTTGTAAGCAGGCCATTACACTTAAAACCCCCTTGCGGGGTCAATTAGTATGATCGTAGTATTTTGCCAATGGCTCAAGAGGGGCTATGATCCGCGGACCGTCACACCTTTAAGGAACGGCCCGTTACAGTGAGGTTTCATGAATTGTTCGTTATGCGCATCGGTCAATCAGTCGGAATTTCCTAGTGAGATAATCCTCCATTACCGCAACATCAAGAATCTCAACAAGCCGAAGGTCTTGGTATTCCCGCGGGTTGTGGTCTGCTTAGATTGCGGTTTTTCGCGGTTTGACACTCCAACACCCGAGTTGCGGGCACTGAGGGAAGAGATCGCATCGTCTACGGCTGCTTAATAGTACTCAGGCCCGGGGAAACCCCAAAGATCTCAGAATCCCTGTTCCAGGCATTTTGATTGCTATGGCGATCTTACGCCAACTGACTCGCCGTAGCGATTGTGCAGTCTGCTCATTGCCTTGGTCCGAGCGCGGTTTCTATGATCTGTGGATCTGTGCGGCTTCATCAGTTCCATCCATGGCTTTTTCTTGAGGACAGTCCTCTCCCTTACTCCCTTAAGCGAGCGGCTTCGCACACCAACGCCATAAGCAGGACTGTGCCGCGTAGCTACATCTTGTTGTAGACGACAGTCTGGGCGTTCGCCTGGCCGGTTCCGTGAACCGTGAGCGTCAACGTCTTGCCATCAGACGAGACTTCAAATTTCGTGTGGTCCATTACCTCGCCCTTCACCTTGTCGGTGACTTCGAGCGTGTGTGCGTTTACACGCTTGCCTGACGACATTGAGCCAGGCGCGACATTCGGACCCTTCTCTTCGTAATCCTTGCCGTCGAATTTCATGCTGAGGGTATCTTTGTAAGCGGGCGTATTGAAGCTCAGGCCGTCGCCTTCGTAGGCCTGAATCTCCCACTCATCGGGAGAGGTGAATTTCACGTCGGTATCCTCCCATGTTCCTCCCCAACCCGAGCCGCCGCTTACTTTTTTCATCACAACCGTGAAATCGTCGGTTGTGCCGTCGGGCTTGTTGCCCGTTCCCTTAATTGTCTGCGTCTTCCCGTCTGCCGAAAGCGTGTGAGTCATGGAACTGAGAACCCTGCCATCCTTCTTGATCACCATCTTCCAGTTGTTGGCATCTACGGGAGTGATCGCTACCGTGTTTCCGAACTGGGTCGGCTGATCGGTGCCGTCGGCTGTATATGTGTTGGTCACGTTGCCGGATGTCCATTTGTATTTGCTGCCGCCGAGGTCCTCGATTTTGGTTTGCTCGCCGGTGAACTTGCTTTTCTCCATGTTCAGCTTCCATTTCCCGAGAAAAGGATCGTCCGCCGCCCAGAGTGTGCTCGCGAGCAAGCACACAAGCACGAGTGAAGAATAGAAGTGTTTCATAGTTCCCCTCCGGCGGCGGATTATAGACCTTAGCCCGGCAAACGCAAGCGGGAAGATACCGGGAACTCCTTCGCCCTTTTCGGGGTAGATTACCACCCGGGCTTCCCACAAATTGCGTTTGTAAATACGGAAACGGGAGATTGTGGAGAGCAGCGATTGGAACACTGTGAGGGAGCACAAAAGTTTTATCGTGAGCTCGCTGCCGAGGGGAAGAGGGTGCATGTCGGGATGGAAGCCAGTGGACACGCGCGCTGGTTCGAGCGACTGCTGGAAGAACTGAAAATCGAGCTGTGGATGGGGGATGCAGCGGTGATCCGAGCCAAGCGAGGCCGCAAGCCAAAGACGGATCCTGAAGATGCGCTGCATATTCTGAACCTCCTGCTCACGGGTGATTTTCCAAAGATCTGGGTACCCAGTTGGGAGAATCGGGATCTGCGGCAACTGCTGTGGCACCGGCACCGGATGGTGCAAGCGCGCACGCGAGCGATGAACCAGTTGCAAGCGGTCGCTCTGAACGAAGGGCTACGGTGCAAGAAGAAGCTGTGGAGAGAGCACGGACGAGAACAACTGGAAGCATTTCGCTTAGCCCCCTGGGCCAGCCGGCGACGGAAAGATCTGCTGGAGTTACTGGATCGGCTGAACCCAACGATTGCCGAATTGACACAGGCGATCGAGCAGGAAGCGGAGAAATTCCCACAGGCGGTGCGCTGGATGACCCATCCCGGAGTGGGTGCACTGACGGCGTTAGCCTTCGTGCTGATTATCGGGGAAGCAGAACGCTTTCAGTGCGGCAAACAAGTGGGGTGCTATTTGGGATTGGTACCCTTGGAGGACTCGAGCGGAGACAAGCGTCGGCTGGGACATATCACGAAGCAGGGCAATACTCTGCTGCGCTTCCTGTTAGTCGAAGCGGCGCAAGTCAGCAGCCGCACGATTCCAGAATGGCACAGCAAGTACATCCACTTGACCATGCGACGTGGGCGAAAGATCGCCAAAGTCGCCATGGCCAGGAAACTAGCGATGCGTCTATTTTGGATGATGCGCCAGGGATGGAATTACCAGCAAGTTGTGAAATTCGGTTCGCACGTGGAACAGCCCGGAAATCGCCATGGTCTGCAGTCGAACACCGAGTAATTGATTGGGCGTTCCGCTCCTCTGCAAAGAGGAGTCCGAAGTAGTAATCATGATCGTGCCTGCGACCGAAGAGATGCATGGGTCGGATCGAGATATCTGACTTGAAACTGATTACGAGCGAGCCTTGGTTGGTAGAGCAAAGAGCAAAACCATCAACTAGAGCGAAATGGCGCTCTTCTCCGAGCGGATGGAGTCGTGTGGAAAAAAAGTACTTGACAGCGCCGGCGTTGTCAGAGAGGCGATTTTGCAACAGTTAGCAAAAAAGGGAGACCTTTTTCGATCTCCCTTTCCGTGAGGCCTTACTTTACTTGCCGACCAAAACGCCGTGTTCTGCAACCGGCGTTTTACCCGCCGCCAATTCTTTCTTCTTTTCCTGATACGCCTGGATCGCCGGCCCTAATTGCGCCATCACTGCATCCAGGTTGAAAGAGGTTGGTTTCTGGCGCGGCGGATACTTCACGTACTCGTCGATCTGCGCCGCCACGATCGCTTGCGTCAGATAGAGCTGTGGAACGTGATCGAACATCCAGTCAAAGTAGGTGTTCGAGTTATCGATGGCGCGCTCGAATGGATCGCGCCGCAGGTGGATGATGTCAGGCAGCCGAAGTTGTACAAACGGCTGCTGCCAGACCCGAAGCTTCTCTGCAAGTTGCTCCTGGAATACCAGCTTATAGTCGCCCACCCGCACCGCCATAATCCCGCCGTCATCGCTGACGTAGAAGAAGGCTTCTCTGGGGCTCTCCTTCACCTGGCCGGTGAGATAAGGCAACTGGTTGATGCCATCGATATGCACGTTGAACGTCTTGTCTCCGGCCTTGTAGCCGTCGAGGAGTTTCTGATTGATGTTCGGTTCTCCCGCAATTGCCAGCAAGGTCGGCAGCATGTCCTGGTGGCATACGATGCCGTTCAGGGTCGAGTTCGCCTTGATCTTGCCAGGCCAGCGGATGAACGATGGAACGCGCCACGCACCTTCCCAGTTTGTGTCCTTTTGGCTGCGGTATGGCGTGTTGGCGCCGTCGGGCCAGGTGTCGTTCTCGGGGCCGTTGTCGGTGGAGTACATAACGAATGTGTTATCGGCGATGCCCAGCTCATCAAGCTTGTTGAGCATTTCACCGATTTGCTCGTCGTGCGTGACCATCCGATCGCTGTAATCGTCCTGCCCGCTCTTGCCACGGTTCTTGGCGGCGAGGTGAGTCCTCACATGCATGGCTGTCGCGTTGTACCAGAGGAAGAAAGGCTTGTTGGCTTTTGCCTGCTTCTCCATCCAGGCGAGAGCGCTTGCAGTGATTTCCTCGTCGATGGTTTCCATGCGCTTCTTGGTCAGTGGGCCGGTGTCCTTAATCGTCTGCTTGCCTACTCGGCCGAAGCGGGGATCAACGGTTGCGTCGTCCTTGTCCGTCGCCAGGCAATGCAGCACGCCGCGGGGTCCGAATTTCTCTTTGAATCCTGGGTTCTTCGGATAGTCGGGCAGTTCCGGCTCTTCTTCCGCGTTCAGGTGGTAGAGGTTGCCGAAGAACTCGTCAAATCCGTGGACGGTCGGCAAGTATTCGTTGCGATCGCCGAGATGGTTCTTGCCGAACTGGCCGGTGGCGTATCCAAGCGGCTTCAGCAGTTCGGCGATCGTTGGATCTTCCGCATGCAACCCGACGGCGGTGCCGGGGATTCCGACTTTGGTCAGGCCGGTGCGGAGCGGGTTCTGGCCGGTGATAAATGCTGCGCGTCCAGCGGTGCAGCTTTGCTGGCCGTAGTAGTCGGTGAATTTAACGCCTTCGTTGCGGACGCGATCGATGTTCGGCGTGCGGTAGCCCATCTGGCCATCGCTGAAGGCACTGATGTTCCAGATGCCGACATCATCGCCCCAGAGGATCAGGATATTCGGTTGCTTGGTAGCCATGCTCTACTCCTTAATTTTGTCAGTTAAATTTTGTGTTGAGTTGGAGAATCCATTGATCACTGCTATTGCCACGTTTTACAAGAGGTCTCATAGAACGCCAATCCGCTTTCGGAGGCCCGAAAAGGCCCCATCCAAAAGGAGCTTGAACGGGGCGTAGGCAAAACCATGGATACAGAAGCTCAACCTAGAGAGTGGTTGTTGTTTTGGGAACTGTCAAAAGTTACAGCAGCAACGGGACTTCGAGACCGGGCGGCTCTCGACGGTTTACGAAACCAGGCCATATCGCTCATTGAGGGTTCTGAGCGCTATGGCGATTTTACGTCAACTACGAGACGGGGCTCCCGATTTCCGAGCTGATGACAAGCGCGTTTATGGGGAGTAATCCTGTCAGTCGCACTCAGTCTTCGGTCAATGAGCGCTTTGGCCTGCTGGCGTCACTGAGAACGGACGGCGCCGTTGCCGCCGCCCCTGTTCATTCACGGACACCCGTCGGCGAAACTGGACGCAATTCGATTCCCATGCGCCTGCGAGATTCCGTAAGCCGATCTTTCTCATACAGTTGCGTTCAAGACACTTCGGCTCTCGAATTGCTTCTCTGAACAGAATTACCGTAATCCGGAGCCCGACCATGACCACCCTGCTGCAGGACCTGCGATTCGCCCTACGCCAACTGCGCAAGTCTCCCGGCTTCACCATCACTGCCGTTTTGACACTGATGCTGGCCATCGGCGCCAACGCAGTCGTCTTCGGCGTATTGAATGCACTCATCCTGCGTCCGCTGAATGTGCCTCAGGCAGAGAGCCTTTTCGTAGTCCAACATGGGAGCGACGTCGGGTCCCACTCCTATCCCGATTATCTCGATCTTCGCCAGCGCAATCGCAGCTTCGACGATGTGGCTGCTTGGGCCATCTCTCAGGCAGGGCTGGACACGGGCAAAGATCCATCCAATGTCTGGGAATACGAAACCAGCGGAAACTATTTCGACGCATTGCGCATTCAACCGTACCTTGGCCGTTTCTTCCACGCTTCCGATGAGCACGGCCCAAACAGCGCGCCTTATGTCGTGCTCTCCTACGCATATTGGCACAGCCATTTTCAGGATGATCGCGGCGTGGTGGGCCGCGTTGTTCGGCTAAACAAGCATCCAATCACCATTCTTGGCGTGGCGCCTCCGGGGTTCCAGGGGACCGTCTTGTTTTTCGCTTCGGATATCTTCGTGCCCATCGTGAACCATGAACAGTTATCCGGCGACAAGATGATATTGAACGCGCGCGGGATCCGTTGGATGTTTGAGATGGTGGGACGTCTGAAGCCGGGAGTCACTCCGGCGCAAGCCACTGCCGACCTGAACTCCGTGGATTCCTCTCTGAAAAAAAGCTATCCCAAAGAAGAAAGTAATGACCCTTATACGCTGGCGCGGCCTGGTCTTCATGGCGACTATTTGAACGGGCCAACGCGGGCTTTTCTCACCGGGTTGATGCTTCTCTCGGGTTTGATACTGTTGGCGGCCTGTGCCAACCTGGGCAGCCTGTTTGCGGCGCGGGCCGCCGACCGTTCTCGCGAAGTGGCCTTGCGCCTGGCTCTTGGTTCGAGCCGCAATCGCATTTTGCGCCAGCTGTTCACCGAATCCGTGCTGCTTTCGCTCGCTGGAGGCGTAGCGGGACTCGTGGCGAGCATTCTGCTTTTGCGCCGGTTGAGCGTGTGGCAGCCATTTCCGCGATTCCCCCTCCATGTGCCGGTAAGTCCGGATGCTAACGTTTATTTGGCAGCTTTGGTCTTGGCGTTGGTCAGCGGAGTTCTATTCGGAATTGTTCCCGTGCGCCAGATTCTCCGGGCCAATCCATACGAGATCGTCAAAGCGGGATCGACAGGCGCGTTCGGGCGCCGAATTACCGTCCGAGACGTATTGCTGGTCGTCCAAATTGCGATCTGTGCCGTGCTGGTCACTTCGTCGATGGTTGCTGTGCGTGGACTCATGCGCTCTATGCACAGCAACTTCGGTTTTGAGCCGCGGAACGCGATGTTGGTGGATACCGATCTGACGACAGCAGGCTACAGCGGCGAAAGAGTACCCGCAATGCAACGGCGCATGATCGATGCCATACAAGCGATTCCTGGCGTAGATTCCGTAGGATCGGTGAATTATCCGCCGTTAGAACCTCCCGGTACTTGGCAAGGGCTTGTCTATACCGACACAACCGAGGATCTGAGCCCATTGAATGCCGCGGCCGACCCTAATATGTTCAACATATCTCCAGACTACTTCCGCGCATCCGGGACATCTTTGTTGGCGGGCAGAGCCTTCTCATGGCATGACGACACAAACGCCCCGCGCGTAGCAGTGGTGAACCGGGAGTTCGCAAGGAAGATACTGGGCTCCGTACCGGACGCTGTCGGCCGGTATTTCAAGCTGCAAGATGGCACGCGCGTGCGGGTGGTGGGTCTGGTCGAAGACGGAAAATACGCGAACCTCACCGAAGGCCAGAAGCCCGCGATGTTCTTCCCCCTCCTGCAGTCGCCGGCTAGTTGGATATGGCTGGTAGTGCGGTCGAGCCGCGACCCGCAGCAACTTGCCGCGGCCATGAGAAGTGTGCTCCGGGATATCGACCCTGGGATGGTTCTGGCAATTCGACCGTGGAGCACAGAACTGGGGGGAACTTTGTTCCCCTCGCGCATGGCGACAGTGTCGCTGGGTGTGCTGGGCATGATGGGCGCGATGCTTTCGATCACGGGCATCTTCGGAATGGCTGCCTACTCGGTGAGCAAGCGGCTCAAGGAGTTGGGAATTCGCGTGGCTCTCGGCGCGCAACGCAAGGAAGTGTTGCGGGCCGCGCTGGGACGTGCGCTCAAACTGTTGGCGATTGGTTCGGGGGTTGGATTGGTCCTGGGTCTGCTTGCGACGAAAGTGCTGGCTTTCATTGTGTATCAAGCCACGCCGCGCGATCCCCTGGTCCTGGCTGGTGTGGTTCTGGCAATGGCTGCGCTGGGATTGCTGGCGACGTGGATTCCGGCGCAGCGTGCGCTATCCGTCAATCCGCTGATCCTGCTGCGCGAGGAGTGAGTCGGGCTAGCTTCTAAGTTGCCTTACAACGAGCTTCTTGGCCCAGTGGCCATTCCATACGACCAAGCAACCGCGTACCGCATTTTCAGTTGATGCTAAATCGCTAATGCACTTACCGGAGCCGATTACTACCCGAAAGTCGGCTTGTGTTTATCGATAGTTGTTGTTAACAGGCCATAGCACTCAGAACCCCCGCACCCCAGACGAAGCCCACCTTCTTGCATCGTCCAGCCGACCTCCGTCCTCCCAAGTACTGCGGCATGGGAGGCCGTCGCTATGGGCAAACTGAGAATCAAGCCGAATTACCGTCGCCGAGTACTACGCCTGCCGGATCTGGATCATTGCAAATTGGCGGTGCTCAACAGCCTCGGCTCGCCAGCCTCGCGCCGGGTTTACGAGTACGCCATCGACCAGTTCATCGCCTGGTACTGCTCCGAGCCTCGCCTGGCCTTCAATCGCATCGTGGTCGTGCGCTATCGCATGTACCTGGAATCGCGGCATCTGGCCGCCAACACCATCAACCAACAGCTCGCAGCCGTTCGACGGCTCGCACATGAGGCTGCCGACTCTGGCTTGCTGAGTCCCGAGTTGGCGGCCGGCATCAGCCGGGTGAAAGGCGTCAAGCAGCTCGGGTTTCGCTCCGGCAACAGTTGAGCGCAGCACAGAGTTCCGAAGTGCTCAAGCATGCCTGTGGGAGCACTATGCGTGCCAAGCGCGACTACGCGATGCTGGCCATGCTGTTTGGGTGTGGCTTTCGCCGATCGGAACTGGTCGGCCTGGAGTTGGATGAAATCCAGATGCGCCAGGGACACTGGGCGGTCGTAGATCTGATCGGCAAGGGCGGCCACATCCGCACTGTGCCGATTCCGGCGTGGGTCAAGACCGCGCTCGATCAGTGGATACGAGCAGCCAGGGTCACGGAGGGAAGGATCTTCCGGGGCGTGGCAAAGACGGGAAAAGTATGGGGCAGTGGAGTCTCGCAGAATGTCGTGTGGTACGTGGTCCGGTCCTGTTGTAGGAGAGCGGGCTTGGAGCGCATAGCACCCCACGACTTGAGGCGGACCTGTGCGAAGTTGTGTCATGACAGCGGAGGAGAGTTGGAGCAGATTCAGTTCTTGCTGGGGCATGCGTCGGTACAAACGACGGAGCGCTATCTCGGCTGCAAACAAAATCTGGGACATCCGGTAAACGATCTTTTTATCCTTAGAGGCGACGTCCAACCTCAGGAAGCTGACTGCGAAGCCGAAGTGCCGAAAGGATTCACTCCCGTAGAAACCATGTCTGGCTCGGAGATAGAATGTCGGGACGGAGGATCAGCCCATGAGCAGCCCATCCCAATCTCCCACCCATTACGGGTATGCCAGCGCGAGCGATATGACATGGTCGAGGTCAGAGAAAGCGATCGCGCGCAAAGTCTTCGACGCTGCGCTGAAACGGGAGCTGCACGAGTTGATGCAGGAAGCAAAGCAGATCGCCGGCCAGATCAAGCAGCCGTCGGACCTGTGGGACCTGCAGGAATACCTAACCCAACGACGTGAAGAGATCGACCGCAAGTACGACTATCGGCACTCGCACCTGACGCAAGTGTTTGGGAGACTCCTGTACGAGACCCGAGTAAGTGAACAAGAGCTACGCGGTTTCAGTGAGGATAAGCTAAAGACGATCCGTTCTCTCGCCAAATTCTTGGCAGAGGACACGGCCGCTTGAGACAGCCCGAAACCCGCGTGGAAGTGTACGTCATCAAAGTAACCCTCCTCGGCACAAGCCCGCCGGTCTGGAGGCGCATTTTAGTTCCTCGTGAGATTACGCTTCGCAATCTGCACCGGACCTTGCAGACGGTGATGGGGTGGACCAATTCCCACCTTCATCAATTTGTTTGCCAGAGCCCAAGGTTATCTGGCCCGGGATCTAGAGTTGGAGGCAAGATCGCAGTTGAGAACCAAACTAAGCTCGGGGAAGTGATCGGGACTGTGGGCGCGAGGTTATTGTACGAGTACGATTTCGGGGACGGCTGGCAGCACGAGCTTCTTCTTGAAAAAGTCTTGCTTGGAGACGAAACATTTCAGCAGACATGCATAGCGGGTAAACGATGTTGTCCGCCCGAAGACTGTGGAGGGCCGCAAGGATTTGCAGAGCTTCTCCAAGCACTCCAGGACGCCAATCACCCGAGTCACGATGAGGCCTGTGAGTGGCTTGGCGATTTTGTCCCTGAATCCTTCTCTGCAGATGAAGTTAACCGACGACTATGCCGCAGAGAACACGGACGCAAACAAAAGCCCGGTCGATGAGCGATATGGCCTGTTCTCGACAGTTGAGGTTCACGTCCTCGCAGCGCGAAAGAGCATCACGCTGAAATAGCAGAACAGAGCGAGACCCCAAAGCAGGATTGAGATGAGAATAGGAGAATCCGGGTACGCACCCAAAGAAGGAAGCTCTTCGCGCAGAAGAACAACACTGCCGTAACACAGCACAAAAGAGCCGATGGCACCTATTAGCCAGCCCAGACTGACTGCCAATGCCGTCCGGCCTTTCGGCCTTGGCTCACTATCCACCCGCCAACCAACCGACCACCAAAATAAGAAGACAAAAAAGTAGAAGGTCACGCTGACATCTTGAAACCAATAACCGTCGAGCCACCTCCGGTGCCAGAACATTCTCCACGCCCGAACGTTGCCGAGCAGATTACTGAGAACGAATGACGGAGCGTTCATACAGTAGCTGATTAACTGAGCCGTCGGGATGTAGGAAACGACATGAGGGTGCGCTTGTCGGAATGCTGCGTATTGACGTGGACCGAGCGCGGACAACCCGATAGCTGCGACGAGATTCACAAGTGAAAGCACAATACGCCACTTGTAACTTTTCATAGGCCGTCAGCACTGCGCCGAGCTTGTTCAGGTCGAGAGTTGCGGCTCTTCCACTTGATAATAGACACCAGATGGCGGTAGTTGGCGAAAAATCCCCATTTCACTCACAACCCTCCCCTGTGGGGTTCTGAGCGTAATCGCCTGTGGCTGTTGAAAAACTCCAGTTTCTCGGAAACAGCCGAAATTTGGGGGATAGAAAATGTCTAGGAAAATTGAGGAAGTCGTTTGTAGGGCTTCCTAGCGCAAAGTTTTTTCGAGCATTTTCCAGAGCAAGAGTTTTTCAACAGCCACGCCTAATTACAGCAGTTGACTCGTTTACCACGAGGCAGTCACGTCCTACAATTATTTCGGATGTGCTTTCTCCATGTTGGAAATGCTGTACCAGACGATTTTCCAAGCTCCATCGTCTTGGCGCTTGAACTCTGCAATAAAGTTTGTCTTATGGGTCAGCAGCACGCCTGCACGACTGTTGTCTTCGTTGTAGGTGCCACGGTAAACGGCTAAGTCTCCGCTGCTCGCAACATCTACAGTCTCGTCGATGAGACTGACTTTCCAAAGAGGGTCATGGGCAAAGCCCGCCTTGAAGCCCTCTCTATCGGCTTCGAGCCCAATGGTTGAAGGACTGCCACATTCCATGGAGACGATATCCGGGGCGTCATAAGCGGTTGTCTTGAAAGCATCGTGGGCATTGAGTCCAGCGACCAGTTGGGCGACATCACCCTTGATCGTTCGGGCCACTGCCCCCGTATCAACTGTTGCCGTCGCTGCGGATAACGTAGTCGCGGCAGCAAAGAGAAGCAGAATTAGAATTGATTTCCAACTCGCCGAACGATTCATTGAATGCCTCCCGCTTTTCCGGCCCGTGCCGTTCCAACGGGCGTCGGGCTAGGGTAATCCAGACCTTCTCCCGGAGTCCACTGGGCACAGGCGTGTTTGGTGATAAATCGCCTGTTAATAACAGCTACCGTGCGTGAGGCCATTTAATCGAGGGCCGTACTGGAGACGTTCCCGCCTCCTGGTGCTGATTTTCCACTGATCGCGGAGCCCTATTTATTTTTCGTTCGGAGGTGCAGCAGGGCTCATTATGTCCACGGCGCATTTCCAGGAACCATCGGGCTGCTTTTTCCAAATCACCAGACCACGGTTCTCTTGAGTCACGGTCTTTCCCCCCGGAGTGCCTAGAGTAATCCGATCGGTTCCGGTGGAGTAAGCGAAGTCGCCCGACTGGGCCACGTCCACTATGTCAGTTTTCCACGTAATCGAAAATCCTGGTGTGGCAAGGGAGTCAGAAACAAATTTCCGGATCGCGTCTTTGCCAGCCACGGGTGGCATGCCAGGTGCGATGATGGTTGCATCGTCCGACCAGAACGGGAGTGCTCGATTCAGATCGTGGGCAGCGGCCGCAGCGAGCCAATCTCCATCCGTCCGACGGATGGCCGACTCCTCGGCCGCAAGGTCTATTTTGTGCTGTGAGCCACATCCGGCAGCAATGATCATCGCAAATGCCATCGTTGTGAGCGGAAGAACAGCTTTCAAAGAGACAGAACTTGATTCCTTCATCGCTGAATCCTTTCGGGGGCCTTTTTCAATGGCTCACTGTTCCTTGGTTTGATTTACAGCCGCGCAAGCATCGTCAGAGCCCGCCATTCGACTGAACGTCGACGCAGAATTGTAGCTGAACGATTGTAGTTGGCGAGAAATCCCGATAGCACTCAGAACCCTCAATGAGCGGTATCGCCTGATTGCCCCGCTGAGGCATCAAGGCGTAGCATTGGCTTAATGAAGAGGTGCGATACCATGAAGCGCAGAATCGGGCTGTGGGCGCGAGCGGGCTTCATCGTTGCAGGCGTTTGGGTGATTCTCAGTTTTGCGATTCCTCTATCGCCGCAACCTGTCTTGTGGGCTCTTGTTCGGTTGACATGCCCGATTGCAACGATCAGTCTCGCCTTCCATCTCGGCGTCAAGTGGTATTGGTTAATTGCTTCAAACGTCGCCGCGTACGCTCTGATTGGTCTCGTGGTTGAAAGTCTGCGGCTACTCCGACATCGCCCCCAAGTAGCAGCGCGATAACTGTTGAAACATCGCGATTACGCTCAAAATGCCGGGACCAGGGGTTCTGAGCGTAACGGCGCTTCTGGGCGACAATCTTTCGTCGGTCCGACCTTCGGTATCTCCCAAGTCGGCCTTCAGACCGCTCGCGCTGGAAATCTTTACCGGACCTCGAACTTGCCCTCGGCAATTGCGGCAAAGTTCTGCCTCAGTTGCTCCGTGTCACCCTTCGCGACGATTCCTTCGGGCTGCGGGAACAGAGCAGAGTAACGCGCGTCACTTTTCATCTGTCTGATGCGCTCGTCGAGCGTAACCAACTCGCCGCTCTCATCGGGCACCCGCACCACCGCCTGACGCACGCCAGCGATCACCGCAGACCCTTCTAACAGCGCGCGAACGGGGTGATCGTATTTCAAGCCCGCGCGTCGGACTGCTTCCCCGGCCTCGCGCTCGATATGCCACAGCGCCACAGGGCTATGTGTCATGGGATTCCTCCGCCGATGCGGCCAGCTTACCACTGCGGAAGTAGTCTTCAGATGAAAATCAGTGAAGCCAGGCGGCGATCAGAAGGTCTTCCATCGTCCAATCGAATGGCTCGACGCGCCCCCGACTTTGTCGCCAGGATAATATGACCCTGTGAACCGGCAGACCGCAGTGCCGAAGGTCGCGAAGGCCAAACTCAACAAGGACAGCCCCGACGCGCGAGTCCGCGCCCGCCACCACGCGCTGGAGTTCAAGGTCTCGGGTTGCTGCTCGCGTGACAGCCACCAAGGTTGCTTCGCAGCGAACTGCACGTGCGTCACCGCAACGGCCACTGACTAACGTCCCGTGAATGCATCCCCGCACCTGTCAATTTGTCCGCCTATTGTCCGTGAATAGGGCGCAAATTGAAGCAAAACCGAGCAAATCGCGATACGCCGAAGTCAGCGTTTTGTTGGCCCTGGATGTATGGAGTTGTCCGGTGTGGATGGCAGCATTCGGCTCATAACCCAACGCGCCAGAACGAATCACTCCAGGGCGTGGTCGCTGCGGGCCGTTCATGCTGAACGCTTGAGCGATTCCTCAACCAGTTCACGCAGGAGGATTCGCGCCGTCACCTCCGGATGCGTCCTGAACTGAGTGCTTTTCGTGTCAGAATCATACGTCACCCGCACAATGCCACGACCGATCTGGTAATAGCCTGAATAGTCTTTGCCTTCGTGAGCGGCGGTCAGCGGCTCGCGCGGCGCGCCCTCGCTCCAGTGCTTTGTCCTGCTCATTTCGAAAAGGTACTGCTAAACCTGTGAATTTTCAAACGGAATCTAGGCAAAGGCACGGACGCTATGTAGTACACCTGTGTCAGGGTTGTTGGACACCGGCGGTTACTGCGCTGCCCGTCCTTCGTCACTCTGCGCACTTTCGATCCATTCGTGGTACGGAACTGCCGCTTTGTGTTCTTCTTGTGCTCGCGCGCGATGCCGCCGATACTCTGAAAACTTCTGTTCCGCTGCTTTGTAAAGCCAGGGATTCATTTTCGTGAAATTCTCGATGTCCTTCTCGACGACCTCTGGTTCGATCGACTCCGGACTTGCAGCTCCAATTAACAAAGCAACTTCGCCGCATACGGCTCTTTGAAGTCGCATTCTTGGGACACCGTACGAATCGAGCGATCGCTCATCAAGTAGCGGTTTAATCCCCTTGATGCAGCAGAGATAGAGATAAAGTTCAAGAAGTTCGTAGCTGCGCCCCAGTCGACGCGCAAACAAAATCGTTGACGCTGCCATCTTGAGTTGTTTCAGGTGATCCGCGAATGTTCTGAGCCTCCGGGGCAAATCCACCGTCATGTCCACGGGCGTGATTCCAATGGTGTGATCCCCTATTTCGGACGCGACCACGGCGGGTTGCTTCAATTCTTGGCGAAGCGCGACTGATATTTGACCGATACAACATCGTCAGCGAGTCCGACCTGAAGCTGGCGGCGACAAAGATGCATCAGGCGAGACAGACCAGACAAGCTGTCCAAGCTCAGAACGAAGCTGAGCAGTTTGGGCAGAGTTTGGGCAGAGTTGGGACGAACACGCCTGAGATCAGACAAACCGACGTGCATCTCCCCGCTGCTGTTGTCCTGCCTAACTGATGTTCTCTGAATGGGTTGGAGCTTGGTGCCGGGAGGGGGAGTCGAACCCCCAAGACCCGAAGGTCGGCGGATTTTGAGTCCGCTGCGTCTGCCAGTTCCGCCATCCCGGCTCTACTTGCAAGTGCTTTATTTTACAACCTGTTTATGGCTCTGTTCCCTTTTCATCCAGAATGACGAATGTGCAACTGTGTAAGAAAGTGTGTCAGTTTTCACGGATTTCCCACAGCTCATTGTCATTTTGCCCGTGAAGCGCTTTGCCGCGATCATCGGGCTAAGAGTCCATTTCCTAGTCATAAGAAAGCACCCGCACGAGATTCTACCACTTCATTGAGAGCTGCTACCTTTTGATTTCACGCGAAGCGGACGACCTGGGTCTGTGAGCTTATGGCCGAGCGGCGCCAAGAGCGGCGTTTTTTCCGTCCGGAGCGTGCCGCAGGTCATTCCCGAACGCGCGGCTGTGGTTTGGTTCAGCTAGGACTGAAGAGCCAACTAGCGTCCCTGCCTCTTCACTTTTCTCAAAATCGGTGGAGACGCTGAGTTTCTTCCAAATTCGTGCTTCCTCTAATCGCGCGAGATCATTCTTCTCCGCGGCGGCGTACGCATCACTGCCGAGCAAGAGTCGCAACGGAGGGTTCCGTTCTTGCGTCAACTGGACGATCGCCTGCGCTGCCTTTTTGGGGTCACCAGGCTGCTTGCCGTTGTAGTTCCGCTGAAATCTTGCGGTAGCTCCAACCGTCGAATCGTATTCACGATGACCTTCGCTAAGTTCGGTGGAACTGCCCGCGAAGTCTGTGCGAAAGCCACCGGGTTCAACGATGGTGACTTTGATGCCGAGCGGTGCCACTTCGCGCGAAAGCACCTCAGAGAAGCCTTCGACACCCCACTTCGCCGCCGAATAAGGCCCACGTCCCGGAGGACCAATCCTTCCGCCCACCGATGAAAACTGAATGAAATGGCCCGCCTTCCTTTCGCGAAAGTACGGGAGAGCTGCCTTCGTCACGATGATTGTCCCGAACAGATTTGTTTCGATCTGGGCGCGGAAATCCGATAGAGGCGTATCTTCGACGGACGAGAGATTGCCATATCCTGCGTTGTTGATAACAACATCCAGAGAGCTAAACGCATCGATTGCAGCCCTGACCGCAGCGGCTGCCGACGACTCGTCGGTCACATCTAGCGCGAAGAGCTTCACCTGCTCACCGTAGCGCTCCGATAGTTCACGCAGTGACCCAATGTCCCGAGCTGTCGCCAACACCTTATTGCCTGCCAAAAGGCCCGCTTCGACAATTGCGCGACCCAGACCGCGAGAACTACCAGTGACCAGCCATACTTGCGACATTCATCCTCCTATCTGGCTTTACTCAGGAAGTTTCACGCCAGAGAAATCCGCGCAGGCGGCAATGAGTTTGTCCTGCTTGGTCGTATCTCGCGCCGCGGGATTCGGCTCTCGCAGCTTTCTGTGATAAAAATACTGCCCCGTAACCTCAGCGGCAGCGTTAGAGCTAACAGCGAGCCACACTTGTGTGCGATATGCCTCAGCTAAGTCATCGGGCGCGTGCGCGCCGCCCATCTTCGTAGCCACCCAGCCTGGCTCCAGCCCATTCGAAAATGTATCCGGCCATCGGCGCGCGATTGCGAAGGCAAGCATGACATCGTGCAGCTTGGTGTCGGAGTAAGCCTGTATTCCTCGCCACTGACGCTTCTCCCACGCGAGATCTTCGAGACTCGGATCGCCATTCTGGTGAAGGCCTGAACTCAAATACACCAGCCGCTTTGGCCTGTGGATGAGAGCCGTCAAAACATAGGGAGCCAGCGTATTCACAGCAAATTCCAGCGGCAGGCCGTCTTCGGTGGCAACTCGTCTGGGACTTTGATAGCCCACGCCGGCGTTGTGAATGACGGCATCGAAGTGGCCGAGCGCATTCACTTTCGCGGCGACTTCTTTCATTTGTGCGACGCTTGAGAGATCTCCGATCACAACCGTCTCCGCTCCGGGTGCAGCGGTCATCGCTTCGCGCCCGCGCTGTTCGTTGCGTGCGTGCAGAACGGGAGTGTGTCCCTGCTCAACCAGAAGTTGCGCGGCCATTCGCCCGAGCCCATCCGCCGAACCGGTAATAAAAACTCTTGCCTTATGCTGGGAAAGCGCTGCGTCATTGCTTATGTGTTTGTTCTTCTGCGTCATTGCAATCGTCTTTCTGTGACCGTCGACTTTATTAGTTAAGAAAACACTGTATCAGGCATTCCGGACCGCCCTTCGCCAGTCTCGCTTCTGATTCCCGACGATCTCGATTTCACGCGCTGTGAACTGTCACCCTGCGAAGATCTCTGATCTGCTCAAGACTTTATCGTTTAAAGTTGCCAGTAAGAAAGCTATCGTGAAGGTGTTTTGGCCACGGAGCACATCGAGTCGAATTAGGAGAAGGCACATAAATGTTCGTAATTACAAGAATTACTGGCAACGTTGGGGGTGAAGTGGCTCGCAACCTTCTGGCCGCTGGGCGACCCGTTCGCGCAGTGGTGCGAGACCTCCGCAAAGGCGAAGCCTGGGCAAAACTCGGCTGTGACCTCATGGGCGCGGATAACATTTGGCGTGGACTTCCATCAGCGAACACCCGAATCATGCCGAACTGAGAGTCAACCTGCGACAAGTGATCGGATCACAGTGGACACTGCGTTTCTGGAATAAAAGATGAGAATGGCCGCTGCAATAGCCGCCCGGAGAAAACGATGAACGATTCTCCCAGTGTGCGTCAGATCGAACGCGGCTCCTATGCGCCGCATTACCGAAAAAGCTCCGCGTGGATATTCCTCAGCTCCTTGCCGAGGTGGGCAAGCTCTCGATGGCCGGGCGATCAACGTACATTTTGAAGAACATTATGAGAACGGCGAGATGCGATTCGACTATCAGATGCTTCCGGGCGTACTGACGCGCACGAATGGTTTAAACGTGATGGCCGCATTGGGACTTTTGTTGTTGCCGAAGGCGGCTACGACCGATGCCACAACGCCGAACCCCACGTCTACATTCGACTAGCAAACCAGAAGCTATGACAGCAGTGTGCAGCCTCCCCCGATTCGGCACTTCGTAGAAATTGGCTTTATAAGCGGTGCGGTCGTTCAGTTGAGAATAGAGAAGGTTGTTTTCTAGGGAACCTCTGAGCAACCCATCAACTTGAAGGCGGCAGGAATTTCAGGACGACACAGGCCCAGGAAGTTTTCTGTATTGCTTGCGACCTTAGCGGAGACCGCTATTTACGCGAGGTCCAGAGACACTACGCCCTCGCCACTGCCAGCCGTCTGCGGTGCAGATACAGGTTCACCAACGCGAAGGTGGCGCACAGTCGATGATGGTTCTTCTTAGTCCTTTCTGATGACGGGCATGCGCGAACAGGAGGTCATGTACAGCTACTGGGCGGAGATCAACTTCAAAGCTTCCACGGTTCGCGTCAGCCACAAACCGGATCGAGGCTGGACGCCCAAGGCATACAAGGAACGAGAAATTCCGATTCCGGCCAAGTTGGTGACCACCCTGAAGGCCCTGAAGGCGAAATCTGATAAAACCTGCAACTTGGTCTTTCCGACCTCCGGCTGCAATGTGAAGATGAACTTCCTCGATGATCTGAAGGCCGTCGCCGAGCGTGCGGAACTGAACCCTGAAGACTTCTGGCTACACAAGTTCAGAGCGACGTTCGCGACACGGTGCCTCTGGGCAGGCGTCGATCTGCGGACAGTGCAGCAGTGGCTCGGTCATTCTGATATGGAATCGACGATGCGCTACCTGAAGCCTTCTCGGAGTCAACAAGTGCGTGAGAAAGTGAATGAAATTTTCGGAGGGGTGCAATGAGCAGCGTACTCGACAGCCCGAATCCACATCGGTTGATGTCCCTCGCCTCGCGCATCAACGCCATTCATCGTGCTCTGACCGCCGAAGAGCTTGCGGAGTTACTTCAGATGTCTCGCATAACGATTCTCCGGCGGGCTAAGCGAGGTGCGTATTCCGACGATGTGGATGGTCGATTCCAGCGCGATGTGAATGGTCATTCCGGCCATGTGAATAAAGTCGGAGCGCAGCGACGCTGGGATTACAATCATGCCCGACACCTTCGAGATTAATCAAGGTGCACGATTCATATTCAGCATTGTTTCGTTTCCTTTTTTGTCATTGTTTCGTCTCTCAGTTGCTCTTGTGAAACCAGTCGTTCTTGCTCGCTTTCGTCTTTTTTGTGCCTGTCCCGGTTTTTCTCGGAAAAATATCGCGCCAGGATTGCCTGAGAGCGACGATCTCAGACTCGGTCGATCCACAGCATCCCTGGTTTTGTCTCTCTTCGGTCGCATTTCACTTTTCCCAAGTCCGGTTCGGTGTAGCCCAACGCTCAGTTTGCTCGAATGTATTCACCTTGTGGGCGACATAGTTCCAGTACTGAGTCGATATCTCCTGTTGGACTTCTTCGAAGAGGTTGGCGAAGTAGTGCAAGCTGCTGATCGGCGTGCCGCGTCCGTTCTGGCGGACCGCGGCGTACTTGCGCAGGGCGCCCAGCAAAATGGCACGCTCAACGTGGAGGAGCGAGACACCGCGATGATGGAGCGTCAGAGCCAGTTTCTCATCGGCGGCCGTAAAACTACTCTGTACGCAGCGGCGCTGGAGAAACCGACGTTTCACTTCTTCCACATAGCGTCGCGATTCGTCACTGGCAGCGGAATCGTAGTCGCGCTGGTAAGGCCAGAAGCGATCTCTGATCTCGATGACGCCGTCCGCTCTCAGGGTGCAGACACCCTGCCGCTCTAGCCCTAATTTCTCAAACAAAAAATAAAAAGAGCTGTCGTTTCGTGGCATAACAGCTATAGCGAGTAGTAGTTAGGCCAACGAAGGGAGACAGCCCTATGACAACAGAGTGTAGCCAAGAACCGTTTCCATTTCATCCCTTAAATGAGCGAGAAGTGCGCGGGCAATTTGACGGCGGAGCCATCACCAGCGACGCCGGGGGGTTGCTACTGCGCGAGGTGGAGAAGCGGACGAACATCGTCGGCCAGTTCGCGAGCTGCTTTAGCGACTATCGGGATCCGGAGCTGAGAGAACAGGCGGTGGCCGAGTTGGTAGCGCAGCGGATTTACGGACTGGCCTTGGGCTACGAAGATTTAAACGATCACGAGGAGTTGCGGCGCGACCCGCTGCTGGCGGTGTTGGTGGAGAAGGAAGATCTGACGGGGAAGGAACGGCGGCGGGTCCGCGATCAGGGCACCGCCCTGGCGGGCAAGAGCACGCTGAACCGAATGGAACTGGGGGCGGCGAAGTTGGGGGAAAAGGAGCGGTACAAGAAGATCATCCTGGACGAAGCTGCCGTGGATCGGACGCTGGTGGATATTTTTCTGCAAGCGCATGGGGAAGCCGCGAAAGAGATCGTGTTGGATTTGGATAGCACTGACATTGCTTTGCACGGGGAGCAAGAAGAGCGGTTCTTCCACGGCTACTACGGGCATTACTGCTATCTGCCGCTGTACATCGTCTGTGGCGAGTATGTGTTGTGCGCCCGCTTGCGGCCGTCCAATATCGACGGGGCCAAAGGCAGCGTGGCGGAGGTGGAACGGATTGTGGCGCAGATCCGGCAAGCGTGGCCGCAAGTGCGGATCATCGTGCGCGGCGATTCGGGTTTTTGTCGGGACGAGTTGCTGAGTTGGTGCGAAGAAAATAGGGTGGACTATGTGGTGGGCTTGGCGCAAAATGCTCGCCTGCTACGGGAGATCGTGGCGGCCGGCGCACAAGCGGCGGCCCAATTTCAGCACAGCGGAAAAGCGGCGCGAGTCTTCACCGAGTTCGACTATCAAACCAGAAACAGTTGGTCGCGAGCCCGACGGGTGATCGCCAAAGCAGAACACTTGGAGAAAGGGGCCAATCCCAGGTTCGTGGTCACCTCGCTGAGCTCGCAAGAAACCATCTTTCCTGCCCCGTCCCGCTGGGGGGCGCAGAGCTTGTATGAGGAGTTTTACTGCGCTCGTGGCGATATGGAAAATCGGATTAAGGAACAGATGATGTTGTTTGCCGATCGCACCAGCACGTCCTGGCTACGGAGCAATCAAATCCGGCTCTACTTCTCCACCGTGGCCTACCTGTTGATGCAGGCTCTGCGGCGGTTGGGGTTGGCGGGCACCGAACTGGCCAAAGCGCAATGCAACACGGTGCGATTAAAGTTGCTCAAGATCGGGGCCCAGATTCGCATCACGGTACGCAAAATCTGGGTGTCGCTGTCGACCGGCTATCCTTACCTGGAACTATTTCGCCAGGTGCACCGGCAGTTGCAAGTTGCAGCTCTGCGCTGCTGAGAGGGAACACGTGGCGAGACCCGTTGCGCTGCACAACGAGTCGGGGGGAATGGTGTGTCTTTCCCTGACCAAAAACCCGAACCCCCGGGGCGAGGACGGCCAGCAAGATCGCCGATGAAGGTCCGCACAATGACTGCAGGATCTTGACCTGCCCTCCGTCGCCCGATCGAGCTACTTTTCGTCGCTACCTCCCCCGCTGTGAGACATTCGGGCTAGTTCTTCGAGGGCAAGATGCATATCGCTTTCCTTTCTGCCCAGCGCTCTAGCCAACTCTGCCGGTGTAGCGGACAGAGCGCCTCGGCCCCGCTCGGCGTGTAAGCAAAGCCAGACAAACAGTTTGAAAGTTGCGTCGGAAAGCAGTTGGAGGGCGCAGCGAACTTCCCGGCCGGCGGCAAACCAGCCAGTGGGCTGCTTCAGTTGGAAACGAGTTCCTGTACTCATTGGCCATCCTCCTGGTCGGGCTTGCGACCGAGCGTCTTGCGTATGGACTCGCCCTTGAGTTCTATGCGGTAGGCATTGTGCAGCAACCGGTCGAGGATGCTGTCGGCAACGGTGGGATCGCCGATCTGTTCGTGCCAATGGGCCACCGGCATCTGTGAGGTCAGAATCATAGAACGGTGCTGATAGCGGTCGTCACAGACCTCGAGAAAGTCGCGGCGCTCACTGTCCTTCAGGGACGCCATGGCAAAGTCATCGAGCAACAGCACATCGATCTGCGCCAGCCGGAGCAGCATCCGGCCCATGCTGCCATCGGCCTGGGCTACGGCCAGTTCCCGAAACAACTCGCTGGTCTTCTTGTGCAGAACCGAGAATCCTTCCCGGCATGCTTTCTGTGCCAAGGCACACGCCAGCCAGCTTTTGCCGATACCCGTGGGACCGGTGAACACCAGATTGAGTTTCTGGCGCACCCATTCGCTGCTGGCAAGCGTACGCAAGAGCCTGCGATCCAGCTGGCGGGGATGTTGGTAGTTGACATCTTCGATCACGGCGCGTTGTTTCAACTTGGCACAGCGCAGCCGGCGGCCCAGGGCCCGATTCTCTTTCCACAGCCATTGTTGATCGACCAACAGGGCAAAACGTTCTTCGAAACTGAGTTGGTGCGATTCGGTGGTTTCCAGTTGAGCGCGGAAGGCATCGGCCATCCCGTGCATTTTCATGGTGTGTAGTTTTTCGATCGTGGGTTGATTCAACATGTTCGTTGCCTCCTAAATTGGCGTTTATTGCACCAGCTTGTTGGGGGATTGGTAGTAGTGGCCGCCGCGGAGATTTTCATGCTGCGGACTGGAGCGCTCCGCTTCCGGCGTAAGACTGGGTTGTCGGTCCAAGCCTCGCTTGAGGATGGATTCCAAACTGTGATAGGAACAGGCCTGTGCTTGGAGAGCGCGTCGGCAAGCCGCTTCCAGCCGAGGATTGGAATAGGTCTTGGCCAGCCGGAGAATGCCCAGACAGGCGCGATAACCCATCTCCGGATGTGGTTTGTTGTTCAGGATGGTGCGAATGACTTGGGCCGTAGTCTCGCCCACGCTCTCTCCCCAATGAATCAACCGGGAGGGGGTCCACTCCAGATGAGCCTGATGGCTCTTGGGCATGTGCTCGCGCACCGTGCTGTGGTGATAGGCCGTGAAGTTGCGCACGTGCGAGACCACGCGTTTTCCACGATGGAAGATCTCCACGGTGTGGGCGGTGAAACGTGCTTCGAGCTGTTCGCCGACCAGCGCATAGGGAACGCTGTAATAGTGGCGATCGACCTCGACGTGGTAGTCGATGTTCACGCGCACCGTCTTCCACTCGGCCATGACATAGCGCTCGGCCGGAAGCGGCTGCAACGCAGGTCGATCCAGGGCGCCATAGAGCGAGGCCCGACTCCCTTCCCGCTTGCGGAAAGGACGCTGATTCATGCGCTCCAGGAGTTTCGCGATGGCTTGGTTGAGATCGGCGAGAGAGAAGAACTTATCGTGGCGCAGTACGGCGATGAGCCAGCGTTCTGATAAGAGCACAGCAGCTTCCACTTTGGCTTTGTCCCGGGCTTTGTAGGGCCGCGCCGGCATAATGGCAACGCCGTAAAACTGTGCCATCTCCAGGTAGGTGCGATTCAGGTCGGGCTCATAGCGGCAGGCACGAGTGACGCCGGTGCGGGGATTGTCCGGGACGATTAACTTACTGGTGCCCTGGAAGAACTCGAAGGCCAGGACGTGACACTCGATCCAGTTGGAAAGGTCCTGGCTGAGTGTGGCTCGCGCAAAGGCGTAGGAACTGGCGCCTAGTACGGCTACGAACAGCGAGGCCGGTTGGGCCACACCCGTTTCGCGATCGTAAATCGGAATGGTGGCACCGGCCCAATCGACAAACATCTTCTCGCCAGCACGGTGCTCCTGGCGTAGAACCACGTCTTGCTTCCGGTGCCATCGCCGGTACAACTCGCAAAAGCGACTGTAGCGATATCCCGCGGGCTGGCTCTGGCGATATTCTTCCCAGAGCAGTTGCAACGTCACATACTTGTGGCTTTGTAGCTGGTGATGGATGGCGGCGAAGTCGACGGGCCCCCGGACCGATGGACTGCCACCCGCCGGTGCAGCGGGAAAAAGCAATTCATTCAGTCGGCGATCGTCCCATTCCTCGGGGAGAGGCCAACTCAGACCCGCCGCCGAAGCCCGTTCTAGATAACGATGAACGCTGGCTTGGCCGATGGAACAACTACGGGCGATCTCGTTCTGCAGCAGGCCAAGATCGTACCGCAAACGCAACACTTCTTTGATTTTTCGCATGGACAGAGCCTTCTGGGACATTCGGTTTCTCCTCTAGCCAGAGGAGAAATCCCCATTGGTTGTCCAGCACCGCTTTCCGCTCCTACTCAGAAAGCTCGATCCAGAAACGTCAATATCAACTCCGGTTCCAACCCGCCTCTTTCATCGCGGTTCGGATTATTCACATCTCCGGAATCTCTATTCACATGCCCGGAATCCTTATTCACATCCTCCCGGAATCTTTATTCACATCGCCCCGGAATCGCTATTCACTTGCCCCGGAATACGCAGCGAGGCAGCCTTCCGTCGTTCCGAGTGGGTTCCTGCGTCAGATTCGATTCAGCAGCAATCGCCAAGTGGCTCATGCAACAGGGCGTGCGATCCATGTCCAAGGGTTGAGTCGCAGGGTGGACAAAGAAGAGCAGGCGGGGCTTGACCGATCTGCCATAATTCCCTGCTGTGGAACTCGTTCAGATTCAGAAGCACCTCTTCTTGTAGTGGGGCAGTGAGATACTTGCCCATGCCGAACTCACGGATCATCGGGTTTTACAGTGGCACCGAACCAGACCATCGTGGTCGTTACCTCCACGAGATTCAACAGTGGCCCGACGATCAGTTGGAAGCCGTTCACGACTATATACAATGGCTCTTCCCTTTCCCGAGCCCAGCACCTTCAATTTCGCCGCGCCTGTTTTGAACCTGGAGTCTATTCAAGAGTTCCGAACACGTTCCGACCTGCAAGAAAAGTTGCGAGTCTCTTTCCTGCGCTTGATGAGCTTCTATGGGCTTGAGGCTAACGAAGGAGAGCAAATCAGAGTTAATCGCGCTCTGAATTTTGCTGCCAAGGGGACAGCCTGGTTGTCTCCCGGGAATCACAACCATCTGCGGATCACGAGAATCGTGAGGTGTTTGAGCGCTCTTGGGCTGGAAGCGGAGGCAAAAGCATTCTTCGACTGTTTGTCTGAGATTTACGAAGATGAGCAGAACAAACCAATGCCCGCAATCAGTGACGAAACAATGCTGTACTGGAGAGAAGCAGTAACCCTATGAAGCGTGCCATGGTCTGCGGGGTAGCCCTTGTCCTGACATTGCTCATACCTTCGACCCTGATCGGTTGGGGACCCGAAGGACACGAAATCGTCGCCTCTCTCGCTGAGTCCCGCCTGACCGAGAACGCGAAAAGGGGGATTCGCTCGCTGCTTGGTGATGCGAGCCTCGCATCTGTCGCCAACTGGGCGGACGAGGTTCGACCCGAGCGGGACGCAATCATGCTCTGGGAATACAATTTGCGGATTATAACCCCGTGACGCGACTACGCCTCTAGCCCCCGTGGTCTTATGCTGGATTTGGATCGGCAAGCCTACGCAAGGGATGCTACTAAGTTAGCGCGTATAGGGCGCCACGACCTTTGGGTTATGAGCTGTTCAAACTTTCGTTGATCTGGCGCAACTTAACCCCATTTTGGGCTGAAAATGGCCTTCGAGCTGGACCCAACTTTGGACCCAAGTTTCTATGAATTGAATCTTTGCCGTTTCTTCGCGGAGGGAATCGGACCATCGACGTTCTAGATGAGCTATTCTGATTGCATGGATCACCTAGAGCAGTGCTTCGGGAAAAGATTGGGCGTCTCCGAGATGACGAACGAACCGGTCTGAAACTTGCGGCATTTGCTATGAATTTATAGATCGAAGCTGACGTTCGTCTACCGAGTCAAGACACGCGGAGACTCTTGACCGAGGCGCGAGCCATTCCGCCACTGATGTCAGGAGTAATGATCGACTCAAGTACGGTGACTTCCGAGAGCTCGACATGGTATTCCTCGACCTCGCGTGTCGTCTCAGGTGGGCTGAAATTCCACTGCTGGCGCACAATTTCCCGGAAAGGGTGTCCGACATGCGGAGACCATCTCAAAACGAACTCCTGCGTGCGCGTTGTTTCGGTTTCCTCAGAAACAAGTGATATGTGTCTCAGCCTTTGCGGCTGATCGAAGACCAGCCGAATGGTTTGAGTTCCCGGGATAGCCGGACGCCAGCCCCGGGTTTCTTCCAAGACCAACGCAGACTCGACCGGGAAATTCTCCTCTTCCGACGTGACCTCGACCGCAGCTGCACGGTCGAGGTCTAGCCAGCCTTCGCTGTCAGGACGAACCGTCTCCTGAGTTGGAGGGATAAGCCGCTTACGCATGTGGTCCTAGTCTACCTCCGGTACAAATGGGGACACAATCGGGTTCATGGGTCGCTTCTCGGCGGATTTCGCTCGGTCTGAGATCACAAGTGCCGGCCAATCGCCTCGGGCGTCTAGTGCTCGATTCTCTTACTGCCATTTGGTTTCTCATTCTGTTGAGCACTCTTTACCGCCACCGCAGGTCGGTCTTCGCCAATAGTTGACCGTATGCCTAGTTCCTAGTATGTCGATTCCTAAATAACATAGCAATAGGGATGGTCAAGTCGCTACTGACTCAGCGTCGAGCGCGGCCAGCTTGTACTTCCACTTGAACACCACCGGCTCTTCATTCACTTCTTTGAGGTACAGTTCGATGCGTGCTTTCAACTCGGCCTTCGAACTGACTCGTATCCCCCGTAATAACGTCCGGGCCAGTTTGCCGAAGAAAGATTCAATCAGATTCAACCACGAGCCGTGTTTCGGCGTGAAGATGAATTCGAAGCGGTTCGGCACACTCGCTAAGTACGCTCGCGTCTGTTTGGAAATGTGAGCGGAATGATTATCCAGAACGATGCGAATGCGAAGTCCGGCCGCATAGCGTTGATCCGCCAACTGGAGAAACTCGATAAATTCCGCGCTCCGGTGGCGCTCCCGAACCAAGCCCAACACCTCCCCGCTGAGTAGCTCGATGCCGGCCAAAAGCGACACCGTGCCGTGCCGTTTGTACTCATGATCTCGTCCCACGCGGGGGTGCCGACCGGGTACTGGCGGCAGATCCGGCGCGGTATTGCTGATGGCCTGAATGCCCGGCTTCTCGTCATAGCTCAGCACGCCCACCACTTCGGAAGGCAAGCCCGCCTTGCGCCACAGCTCGACTTCCCGGTAAACGTGCAACACTTCAATCATCTTGGCTTTAAACTCCGGATCGCGCCGCTCCAGATAATACTGGATCTTGTGTGGCTTCACCGGATGCGCCGACAAGATCTTGGAAACCGTCCCTCGTCCCAGCGTTTGCAACTGCGGGTGTCCCCCCTCCACACAATGCTTCCGGATGTGCTTGGCCAGCAGGCGCGTAGTCCACAGCTCCTGCGCATAGCCCAGATCTTTGGGTTTCTGGCAGGCCAAGTCGACTACCCAGGTCTTGTCTTCTTCCATGATCGAACGCCGCCGGCCGCGTCCGGGCAGATCGCGCATGGCGGCACGGACACCCAACTCCAGGGCCTTGGAAACGCTACGTTCCACTTTGGGTCGATTGGTATTGAAAGCGGCAGCTATGGCAGACACGGTTTGGCCCTGAGCATAGCGCAGAACAATCTGCGCGCGTTGCACACGCGCCGCCGATTCGGTTCGCGACTGCGCCAGTCGCTCAAGCCAAATGGTATCCTCCTCGGTCAGGTTCAGCCGGGCACGTCGACTGATAAAGGGCATCGCCAGTGGCCACCCAGTGGTGGTATAGCGATAGCATACTGCATCACGGCTGGTATTGCAATGCTATTTAGGAATCAAACTACTAGTACATGTCTCCCATGCCGCTATAGCCGCCGGCAGCGGCAGCGCCCTTCTTCGCTTCCGTCATGTCGGCCACGAGGGCTTCGGTAGTCAACATCAGCGCCGCAATCGAGCCGGCATTGGTCAGGGCTGTGCGCACGACCTTGGTAGGATCGAGCACACCGGCCTTTACCAGGTCTTCGTACTCGCCGGTCAGCGCGTTGTAGCCGAAGTTATTCTCCTTCGAATCGTTGACCCTTCCCAGCACGATGGCGCCTTCTTCGCCGGAGTTCTCGGCGATCTGCCGCAGCGGTTCTACAAGAGCACGCTTCACAATGTTGACGCCGATCTGCTCATCGCCCTCGACCTTCAGCTTGTCGAGTGCGGAGACGCAGCGGGCCAGGACTACACCGCCGCCCGGGACAATCCCTTCTTCGACGGCCGCACGGGTTGCGTGCATGGCGTCCTCGACACGAGCCTTCTTCTCTTTCATTTCGGTTTCGGTTGCGGCCCCCACTTTGATTATGGCCACGCCACCGACCAGTTTCGCCAGCCGCTCCTGCAGCTTCTCGCGGTCGTAGTCGCTGGTGGTCTTGTCGATTTGGCTGCGAATTTCCTTCACGCGGCCTTCGACGTCAGCGTGCTTGCCTTTACCTTCGATGACGGTGGTGTTGTCCTTGTCAATGGTGACCTTCTTGGCCTGTCCGAGATCCTCCATCTTTACGTTCTCGAGCTTGATGCCTAGATCTTCCGTGATTGCCTTCCCGCCCGTGAGCGTTGCGATGTCCTGCAACATGGCCTTGCGGCGATCGCCGAATCCAGGCGCCTTTACGGCAGCAACCTGCAGCGTACCACGCAGCTTGTTGACGACAAGAGTCGCCAGGGCCTCTCCCTCGATGTCCTCTGCGATGATAAGCAGCGGCTTGCCACTCTTGGAGATCTGCTCAAGCAGAGGGAGGATGTCCTTCATGGAGCTGATCTTCTTTTCGTGAATGAGAATGTAGGTGTTCTCAAAGGCAACTTCCATGCGTTCAGAATCCGTGACGAAGTAGGGTGAGAGGTAGCCGCGGTCGAACTGCATGCCTTCCACGACTTCCATCTGGGTCTCGAGCGTCTTCGACTCTTCGACGGTGATGACGCCGTCCTTGCCGACTTTCTTCATGGCCTCGGCGATGATCTTGCCGATGGTGTCGTCGTTGTTCGCGCTGATGGTGCCGACCTGGGCGATCATGTCGCCAGTGACGGGCTTGGAGAACTTGTCGAGTTCGCCCTTGATGCGGGTGCCTTCCTTGTCGAGGCTGCCGCAAATGGTGGTCACGGCCTTCTCGATGCCGCGTTTCAGGGCCATCGGATTGGCGCCGGCTGCGACGGTCTTAACGCCTTCGCGGTAGATGGCCTGAGCCAGAACGGTGGCGGTGGTGGTGCCGTCGCCAGCGACGTCGGACGTCTTGGAAGCGACTTCACGCACCATCTGGGCGCCTATGTTTTCGAGGTTGTCCTGCAGTTCGATTTCCTTGGCCACGGTGACGCCGTCCTTGGTGATGGTCGGCGAACCGAATTTCTTCTCAATCACAACATTGCGGCCCTTCGGGCCGAGGGTCACCTTCACGACGTCCGCCAAGAGGTTGACGCCGCGGAGGATCGCCTGCCGCGACTCTTCTCCGTGTACGATTTGCTTTGCCATAATTCTTTCCTCCTAAACCTAAAACTTTATTGTCATCCCGAGCGGGACGCTCTTAACCGTCGAGGAATCTGAGTTCGTCACCAATCGCAATCGCGGAATGCGATTGCAATGAAAGCACAAACGAACATCCGGACCTACTTCTTTGCTCCTACGGTCTCTTTCTTGGCCGCACCGGAGATGACGCCGAGGACTTCCTCCTCTTTCATGATGAGAAAGTCTTCTCCGTCAATCTTGATCTCGGTACCGGAGTACTTGCCGAACAGAATGCGGTCGCCTTCTCTTACTGCGAGAGGAAATAGCTTGCCTTCGTCATTGGTCTTGCCCGTCCCCACCGAGATGACTTCGCCCTCCTGTGGTTTATCTTTGGCAGAATCCGGGATGACGATTCCGCCTCGAGTTGTGCCAACTTCTTCTACCCGCCGCACCAGAATGCGGTCGTGGAGTGGTGTAAATTTTGTAGCCATACTTGCAGACTCCTCTCATTCATATCCGGTCGACAACGGGAAGGTTCCCATGCCTCGCTGATCTGCCATCACGCTTGACTTGCTAAGGTGAAGAATGTGTTAGCCGAGGTCAGCGAACGAGAAGCGCTTTCGAACCTAATGCGTTGCTCTAGGTCACGCGACCCGATCATAAAATATGATTCGCTCTCAACACTCATGTCGAGACTCGATGTCGGCGCCAGGAGTGCAGGCTTAGAGCACTGCCGCAATATCCCGATCCTTCCCGTCATCAGTGGTCGGGAGCGGTTGGAAAACCGTCTTAACCGTCTGCTCAGCTGTGCAGGAGTGTCTAAAATATTGGAATGTTTTTTGCTGTTCTTAGCCACGATGGCCTCCACTCACGCAGAAGACCGTCGCCTCGCCAAGGATGGCGGAGAGGTGCGTATATGAGTAGTATACGCCTTATTACGTGCGATGGGAGGCTCCAGCAAGATGGGGTAGTGCCCTAACATAACAGGGCGTTGCTGGCCGTGCCCCCTGGTCGCGAAGTTTACGAAGGTCTTCGCGTATTGCTAGGATTCGGAACTCCCGCTTATCATGCTCTGCCTTGTCTTCCAGTGAATGATTCCTGTGACCGCGATAGTTGAGCTCCGCTTTTTGAAAAAGGAAGAGAACCCAGATCACGCTAGAATCATACCCGGCGTTTTTTAATCATTGCAATCTCTCGGCGAAGCATTTCAACCCGACCCTTGATTGAACTGTCGTCCATGTGTCAACTCTACGCTCCGGCCTTGGTGAGCGCTATCTGAGCAAGTGGGTCGACCAAGGGCTAAAGCGTCCGAAGGAACACCGACTGAAGAAAGCCTACCAAAATGGAGTGGCCATCTTATGAGATACACAGGATAGAAACTCCTCCAACCCTGAACATTCAAATGCTTTCAGGTTTAACGTCCACAATTGGAGTGGATTTAGCGGGGCAACAATGAATTCCCTTGCTCGGTAGCGCCACAGTTTGAAAAAGGAATCAGGAATTGAAATACAAGACCATAAAAGAACCGCTTGAGACCGCCAGTACCGTCAGAATTGTATTGCCGTATTTTCCTACGGCCTCTTCACGGGAGGGTTCCGGAATCTCGCGCTCATCTCCAAAACAATATGTCAAGTTGTCGCTTGACCCTAAAAAGAGGCAGAGATTGTCGGCTGTCGAGGGCAATCCTTTAGTGGCAGACACGACCAACCCAACTTCACTCGTAAAGCTGTCGACAAATCCCTGTACTTTGCCGTGCGAACCATCCCCGCCAATTAGAAATGCCAAAACAGGCGTCGCCTCATCCAAAAGCTTTTTTACGAGTAACGCCCCTTCTTCGTTGGTGGTCGGGTTCCGTGTCATAGCTCAGGATCAAGGTGTCGAGCGGGCTATCCCGTTGGGCCAAGTCTATTGGACTGAAAGCCAAA
>CAWHSR010000052.1:0-181747 GCA_963832015.1 uncultured Acidobacteriaceae bacterium | reverse complement strand
TTGATCTTGCGAACGGGAAAATTGCGCAACTCTGGTCGGGAGCGGAATCCTTGGCGATTTCGTGGTCCGCGGATCATGCGAAGTCGGCGGTGATCAGGAGTTCGGCCGAGCATCCCGGAGAGATCTGGGTGGGCTCCATCGGCAGTTGGAAACAGCTGACGCACTACAACGACGCGGTTCGTCCGGACTGGGGCGAGATGAAAAGCCTGCACTGGACCAGCGACGGAATGCGCATTCAGGGCTGGCTGCTGTATCCCAAAGACTACGACTCAAGCAGGCGCTATCCCATGGTGGTGGTGGTGCACGGTGGGCCTGCGGCAGCGGTGCGCCCAAGCTGGCCGGGACGCGGTTTCAATATCGACAGCCTTTCCACCAAGGGATACTTCGTGCTCTATCCCAACCCTCGGGGGAGCTTTGGGCAGGGAGAGAAGTTTGCCGAAGGGAACGTCAAAGACTTTGGCTATGGAGACTTCCGCGACATCCTGGGCGGAGTCGACGAAGTGGTGAAGACCTTGCCAGTGGACGATCAACGAGTCGGCATCTTTGGCTGGAGCTATGGTGGATACATGACGATGTGGGCGGTGACGCAGACCCATCGTTTCCGCGCGGCGGTGGCCGGCGCGGGATTGTCGAACTGGCTGAGTTATTACGGCGAGAATGACATTGACGAGTGGATGATTCCGTATTTTGGTGCGTCGGTCTACGATGACCCCGCCGTATATGCGAAAAGCTCGCCCATGACGTTCATCAAGAATGTCAAAACACCGACTCTGATCCTGGTCGGAGAGCGCGATGGGGAGGTGCCGGAGCCGCAGTCCCGCGAATTCTGGCATGCGCTTAAGAGTCTAGGTGTGGAAACGCAGTTTGTCGTCTACGAGGGTGAGGGTCACTCCATTCGCAAGCCGGAACATCAACGCGACATCATGGAGCGGCTTGCCGGGTGGTTCGACCGTTATTTGAAAGCGGAACCGGCGCAGCACTAAGGGCCAACGACGCTCACGAAGGAAACGAAAAGACAGACTTCGTAAACATTCTCTGAGTTTCGTGACGAGTGGAGCGCTTCTTGTGTAGAGTGTTGTGCGGTACTTTCTAGCTTGATCTGGACTATCTGGAGGCACTACTTGAGAAACAGACTGACATCATCTGCAGTGATTTTGCTTGCAGTGTTGGCGTCTCTAATCGCTACTTCAATTTCCGTCGTTGCACAGGAACCCGCTCCGGCGCACAAAGCTCCCGTAGCAGTCGCGAGTGTTGACATCCCGATTCCCGATATCAAGTACACCAAGTTCGCGCTTGCCAACGGGCTGACTGTTCTGGTGCATGAAGACCACAAGGCCCCGATCGTGGCCGTGAACACGTGGTATCACGTGGGCTCCAAGAACGAAAAGCCGGGCAAGACCGGCTTCGCCCATCTTTTTGAGCATTTGATGTTCAGCGGCAGCGATGACTTCAACCACACCTACATCAATGCCATGGAGAAGGTGGGAGCCACGAACCTGAACGGCACCACCAACAACGATCGCACCAATTACTTTGAGAACGTGCCCACATCGATGCTGGACTACGCGTTGTTCGCCGAGAGCGATCGCATGGGGCATTTGCTGGGCGTGCTCGACCAGAAGAAGCTCGACCTGCAGCGTGGCGTGGTGCAGAACGAAAAACGTCAGGGAGAAAATCAGCCCTATGGCGTCACGGAAGAAATCATCACGGAGAACACTTACCCGGTCGGCCATCCTTATTCGTGGACGGTGATCGGCTCGATGAAAGACCTGGACGCCGCTTCGATGAGCGACGTACAGGAGTGGTTCAAGACTTATTACGGGCCGAACAACGTCACGGTGGTGATCGCGGGCGACGTTACGCCGGAAGTGGCGCGAGAGAAAGTTGAAAAGTACTACGGCGACATTCCCGCGGGCCCGCCGATTGCCAAACAGGAGGTGTGGATTGCGAAACGGACCGGCACGCACCGCGGATGGGTGCAGGATCGCGTCCCGCAGGCTCGCCTTTATCGCATCTGGAACGTGCCAGAATTTGGGTCGCCCGAAGAGGCGCAGCTTGATCTCGCAGCGCAAGTGCTCGGCGGGGGCAAAACCTCGCGGCTCTACAAGCGACTGGTCTACAAAGATCAGATTGCGACCAGTGCGACCGCGTCGAATGACACGAGCGAAATCGGCGGGCAGTTCGATTTCACGCTCACGGCGAATCCGGGCGAAGACCTCGGCAAGGTGGAAAAGGCTGCCGACGAAGAATTACAGAGTTTCCTGAAGAACGGCCCGACGGCTGCCGAATTGCAATTGGCCAAGACGCAGATCCTCGGCAAATACGCGCGGATCGTGGAACGGATCGGCGGCTTCGGCGGCAAGAGCGACCTGCTCGCGCGCTGCCAGACTTTCCGGGGCAATCCCGACTGTTACAAGGACTACCTGAAATGGGTGAAGGCCGCGACGCCCGCCACGGTGAAGAAGGCCGCCGATGAGTGGCTGAGCGACGGCGATTACGTGCTCGAAGTGCATCCGTATCCCACCACGTTCAAGACCGACGCCAAACTCGACCGTTCCAAAGAGCCGGCGGCGGGCGATCCCATGTCGCTCAAGCTGCCTCCGCTGCAGAAAGCCACTCTCAGCAACGGATTGAAGGTGGTGCTGGCGGAGCGCCATACCGCTCCGGTGGTGAACTTCACTTTGATGGTGGATAGCGGATACTCGGCGGATCCGGCCGACGCGACCGGCACCGCCAGCTTCGCGCAGCGCATGCTGGAAGAAGGCACGCCGACGCGTGATTCTCTGAAAATTGGCGAGGAACTGGAATCGCTCAGCGCCAACTTCAATGCCGGAACGAGTCTCGACTATTCCCTGGTCAGTCTCAATACGCTCAAGAGCACGATGGATCCGTCGCTGGATATTTATGCGGACCTCATTCTGCATCCCGCGTTTCCGCAGAAGGAGTTCCAGCGCCTGCAGAAGGAACGCATTGCCGGCATCCAGCGGGAAAAAGTGACGCCGCAACCCATGGCGTTGCGCGTGGTGCCGACTCTGCTGTATGGCAAGGGACATCCCTACGCCGTGCCTTTTACCGGCTCAGGCACCGAAGAAGCCGTCAAGAAAATGACCCGCGAGGACCTGGCGAAGTTCCACGAGACGTGGTTCAAGCCCAACAATGCCACGCTGCTGGTCGTGGGCGACACGACGCTGGCGGAAATCAAACCCAAGCTGGAAAAGTTGTTGGCGTCGTGGAAGCCGGGCGACGTTCCGCAGAGAACGGTCCCGAAGGTGGGCGAACCGGAAAAGGATGTGGTTTATCTGATCGACCGTCCGGGATCGATCCAGAGCGTGATTTTTGGCGCGCAACTGGCGCCTCCGCAGAATGATCCGGATGCCATCGCACTGCAACTCGTGAATGGCATCTTTGGCGGAAAGTTCAGCGCGCGGATCAACATGAACCTGCGCGAGGACAAGCACTGGTCCTACGGCGTCCGCGCCGTGTTGCCGCCTGCCAAGGGCCAGCGTCCTTATATCAGCATCTCGGCGGTGCAGACCGACAAGACCAAAGAATCCATGGTTGAGTTGGTCAAGGAATACAAGGGCATCGCGGGCGAAAAACCAATCACCGCGGAAGAACTCAAGGACGAGCAGAGCAATACCACGCTTGCGCTGCCGGGCAACTTTGAAACCGTGCAGCAACTCAGCGGCGCCTACGGCAACATCATTCAGTATAACTTGCCGGAGGACTACTACAACACCTTCACTCAAAAGGCGCTGGCGCTCACGCCGGAGAGCGCCAATGAGGTCGCCAAGAAATACATCCTGCCGGACCATCTGATATGGGTGGTCGTGGGAGACATGAGTAAAGTCGAGGCGGGCGTGCGGGAACTGAACCTGGGCGAGGTTCATAAGATCGACGCCGACGGCAATCCGGTGCACTGAGGCGCGCTCCTCAAGTAACAGGTACAGGTCGATGCGGGGCGCTGGTTATACGGCGCTTCTCGTCGGCTGACCGCGTTTTCATCATCATTACTCAATCCGTTCTACCCGCAAGGGGCGCTGGGTGCGAGCCAGAAGGGTCCAATGTGCCACCGTCACAGTCCCTCATGATTCAAATCACAGACCCATCCGCCCTCCGCCCGGAGAATTGAAAGGTTGTCTCATGAACGGATCGGCTCCACAATCTAAGGCGGAGACGACTCACCATTCAAAGGAAAACGAGGCATTATCCGTGAAAACAAAGAAGGGTGTCATTGGAATTCTCACCGGCGGAGGCGACGTACCGGGCCTCAATCCCGCGATTCGCGCCGTAACGATTCGCGCGCTGCGTGAAGGCTGTGAAGTGATCGGCATCCGTCGAGGATGGGCCGGGCTGGTCGACATGGTCCGCGAAAAGGATTACGACAACAGCGAAAACTTTCAAACGTTGTCGGAGGATCTGGTCAATCGCACGGGCCGCACGGGCGGAACGTTTCTGCACTCCTCGCGCACGAATCCCAGCAAGGTGAAGAAGGCCAGTGTTCCGCCTCATCTGCAATCCACGTATAACGCCGAGAAGAACGATCTGACCCCGGAAGTACTGAAGAACCTGGATTGGCTTGGCATCGACTACCTGATTCCGATTGGCGGCGATGACACTCTGAGTTATGGCGTGCGGCTTTATCAAGAGGGCGTAAAGGTCGTCGCCATTCCCAAGACGATGGACAACGATGTTCCCGGCACCGACTATTGCATCGGCTTCAGCACGTGCGTGACGCGAACCATCTCCATGACCAACAGCTTGCGCACCAGCGCCGGCTCGCACGAACGTTTCCTGGTCCTGGAAGTATTCGGCCGCTACGCAGGATTTACGGCCATGCTTCCCACGATGGCCGGGGCCGCGAACCGCTGCGTGATTCCTGAACACAAATTCGACATCGAGCGCCTCACCGAATTATTAGTCGCGGACCGCAGAAAGAACCCCAGCCGGTATTCTGTCGTCCTGGTTTCCGAGGGAGCGATGTTCGAAGGCGGAGAAATGATCTTCGAGGCCGAGACCACCGACGCCTTCGGGCACAAGAAACTTGGCGGCATCGGAGATCTGGTTTCGGAGAAGCTGAAGGAACTCTCGCCCAAGTACAACAATGGCAAGACGATCGACACGATCACTCAGAAGCTGGGGTACCTCGTGCGGTGCGGCGATCCCGACGCGATCGATTCCATCGTTCCGATGGCCTATGGCAATCTCGCCCTCGACTTGCTGCTGAGCAAGATCCACGGACGGCTGGTCGTTCTCAGGAATGGCCGATATGACAACATGCCCATCGATACCGTTACGGCGACCAAGAAAGTCGTCGACGTAAAAGCTCAATACAACATCGACCGTCTGCGTCCCCATTACAAGAGCTTTGAAATGAAGCCGCTCTTCATCATGACGACCGAAATGGGGTAGAGCGCTGCCCGGCGACTGGAACGACGATCAGGTGATCGAGAATCCTTCGCGGCCGAGGTATCTGCCGACCGAGCCCTAGGTCGGATAGCGGCGGTGCACCCCCTTGAAATTTCTCGAAATTTCCTGAAATCTGTCGAATAGGCCGCGTCTCATCCGTCATACAGTCGGGAGCGCAAGGCGCTCACCATTGTTCTCAAGGAGAAAAGTGATGCAATTCGCCCTGCTGATCTTCGAATCACCAGAAGCTTTTGCGGCACGAAATGCGGACGACAATAATCCCTACCTCGGTGCGTGGCAGGCGTACTACAAAGCACTCGTCGAGGCCGACATCTACGTCGGTGGCAATCCACTGCAACCGCCAGAGACCGGGACCACGGTGCGATTGAAGGATGGAAAGCGGCATGTACAGGATGGGCCCTTCGCCGATACCAAGGAGCAACTGGGGGGATTCGCAATCCTGGAGCTTCCCTCGCTGGACGCGGCCCTGGACTGGGCAGCGCGATGCCCCGCAGCCTCGATCGGCGCTGTAGAGGTCCGGCCGGTTTCGCCTGAATTCAAGCGTCGAGTCACCGGATGAGTGGCAGCGAACCAGAGAGCACTCACCGGAGCACTCATCGGACTATCGAACGCGTGGCTCGCGAGTCCTACGGCCGGCTGGTGGCATATCTTTCCTCTAACACCCGCGACGTGGGAAGCGCGGAGGATGCCCTTAGTAATGCGCTGGTGGCAGCACTCGAAACTTGGCCGCGAAACGGCGTGCCACAGAATCCAGAGGCGTGGCTGCTGACCGCGGCGCGCCGCTCTTTTATCGATCTTGTGCGTCATCGGCAAGTAGCCGAGGCCAGCGAGCCCACGCTCGCGCTCCTCAGTGAGGAATCCAAGGACATGACTTTGTCGCCGGAATTTCCAGATGAACGATTGAAACTGCTGTTCGTGTGTGCCCATCCGGCGATTGATCCGGCAATGCACACGCCGCTCATGCTCCAGTCTGTTCTCGGTCTCGAAGCCGCGCGCATTGCTCACGCGTTCTTGATTTCGCCCGCCACGATGGGACAGCGCCTGGTGCGTGCCAAGACGAAGATCCGCGACGGGGGGATTCGGTTTGAAATCCCGGAGGAGAGTGAATTGCCACGGCGGCTCGACGCGGTGCTGGAAGCGATTTACGCCGCCTTCGGGATTGGCTGGGATGATATGGCCGGTGTCGACCAACGCGGACGCGACCTCGCCGAGGAGGCGATCTGGCTTTCACGCGTGCTTCTGCAGTTGATGCCGGGCGAAGCTGAAGTTCACGGTCTCCTGGCGCTGATGCTCCACTGCGAAGCCCGCCGGGCAGCGCGGCGGGCACCGGACGGCCGGTACGTTCCACTCTCGGAGCAGGATTGCCAGAAGTGGTCTCTGTCCTTAATTCAAGAGGCGGAACGCCACCTCGCCGAGGCGTCGAGGCGCGCTCGCGCCGGCCGGTTTCAACTCGAAGCTGCGATTCAGTCGGTACATGCCGAGCGAGCACGCGGCGGCCGGATTCAGTGGAACGCGATCATGATGTTCTATGAACAGCTGATCCGGATATCGCCGACGCTCGGCACGCGAACTGGATACGCCGCGGCCGTAGCCGAAGCGAACGAAGCCGAAGCAGGGCTGGCTGCGTTGGATGGGATCGACCCGGACGATATATCTACCTATCAGCCGTACTGGGCGGTTCGCGCTCACCTGTTGCAACGGCTAGGGAAAACACCTGAGGCCTTGGACGCCTTCGACCGGGCGATTGGTCTGACCGAGGACCCCGCAGTGAGACAGTTCCTGCTGCAACGGCGGGGCTGATGTTTTTATTTTTTTCTGTCGAAATCATCCCACCCTGCCCGTCATCCCAATAGAGGCGGCTTAACTGTCAAGTTGGCCACCGAGGAGGTGCACGATGTGTCCATTCTGTTTTGCAACCGTGGGGTTAGTCGTCGCCGGGGCGGTTTCTACCGGCGGGTTGGCAGCGTTGGCTGTGAAAGTTTCTCGGAAAAGGAACGAACCAGAAGAAATCAGCCCGAATCTGAATAACAAGGAGAAATGAAAATGTCGACGAACAAAGAGAGAAACAAGGAACACGGAAAACCGCATCCCGCGATCAACACACCCCCGATCGTGTCGCAACAGGAGTGGGAGGCTGCCCGGCAGCAGCTCCTCGTGAAAGAGAAGGCCTTAACCCGCTCCCGAGACGCGCTGGCCGCCGAGCGTCGGCGGATGCCCTGGCTGGCTGTGGACAAGAGATACGAGTTCGAAGGCCCCGAGGGTAAGGTTCGCCTAATCGACCTGTTCGAGGGTCGCCCTCAGCTGATTGTCTATCGCGCCTTCTTCGAGCCCGGGGTATTCGGCTGGCCCGACCACGCCTGCCGCGGCTGCTCCCTGGGCGCCGATCAGGTCTCGCACCTGGCCCATCTGAACGCACGCGACACCACGCTCGTCTACGCCTCACGCGCGCCGCAGGCGGATATCGCGCGCCTGAAGGCGCGTATGGGCTGGGAGATGCCCTGGTACACCATCACCGACAGCTTCGACGTGGACTTCGGCGTCGATCAATGGCACGGCCACAACGTCTTCTTCCGCGACGGCGAGCGGCTGTTCCGCACATACTTCATTAACAACCGCGGCGATGAGGCCATGGGTAGCACCTGGAGCTACCTCGACCTCACGCCGCTCGGCCGTCAGGAAATTTGGGAGGACTCGCCGGAGGGCTATCCCCAGACCGCGCCGTACAAGTGGTGGAACTGGCATGACAACTACGACGCCGAGGCTACGCCGAACCAGAAATGGGTCGAGGTGTCTGACGTTGGGGAAGCTGCCTTCCGGAAGCGCGACAAAGAGGCGAAAGCCAGCTAAAAAAGCGCGACCACTTCGTCGCTTTCGAGCAGGTCGTACCTCACTTGACTCCTCGTATGTATCCGATGGAGCGAGAGGGAAGGGGGTGAACGCCTCACTTCATTTAAACTGGGTTTTGAGTCCCAGGTCTGCCAAGATTCCTGGAGGGTCCGAGGAGAAAGCGGTTGAACGTAAATAAAGATGTGCTTTGGTATAAGGACGCGATCATATATCAAGTTCATGTCCGCACATTCCACGACAGCAACGGCGACGGGATTGGCGATTTCCTCGGGCTTGAACAGAAGCTCGATTATCTCCAGGAATTGGGGATCAGCGCGATCTGGCTCATGCCATTCTTCCCGTCGCCCCTGCGCGATGATGGCTATGACATCTCGGATTATGACTCGGTCCATCCCAGCTACGGGACACTCGAGGATTTCCGCAAGGTTCTCGACTCGGCTCATCGGCGTGGGATCCGGGTCATCATCGAAATGGTGTTGAACCACACCTCCGATCAACACCCGTGGTTTCAGGAGGCGCGAAGTTCGCAGGATAATCCGCGCCGCGACTGGTACGTGTGGGGTGACACCGACACCCGGTATAAGGACACCCGAATCATCTTTCTCGATACCGAGAAATCCAACTGGGCGTGGGATCCGACTTCGAAGTCATTTTATTGGCATCGCTTTTTCAGCCACCAACCTGATCTCAACTATGACAATCCGGCAGTGCGGGAGCAGATGTGGAGTGTGATGCAGTTCTGGCTGGAGATGGGCGTGGACGGCTTCCGGCTAGACGCTGTGCCGTATCTGGTCGAACGCGAGGGAACAAATTGTGAGAACTTGCCGGAGACCCACGATATTCTCAAGGAATTGCGGCGAAGACTGGATGAAAACTTCCCCGGAAGAATGCTTCTAGCGGAAGCCAACCAGTGGCCTGCGGACTTGCGGCCATATTTCGGGAACGCCGACGAATTTCATATGGCGTTTCATTTTCCGCTGATGCCGCGGATGTTCATGGGGCTGAAGCTCGAAGATCGTAAGCCGATCACAGAAATCCTGCAGCAGACTCCAGAGATACCGCCATCCTGCCAGTGGTCTCTTTTTCTGCGCAATCACGACGAGTTGACCCTGGAAATGGTCATCGACATTGAACGCGATTACATGTACGACATGTACGCCCAGGACAAAACGATGCGGCTCAACCTGGGAATTCGGAGGAGACTCGCCCCATTATTGAATAATGATCGCAGGCGGATCGAGTTGATGAATGCCATGCTGATGTCGCTGCCCGGCACCCCGATCATCTATTACGGAGATGAAATTGGAATGGGCGAAAACATAAGCCTCGGCGACCGCAACGGAGTAAGGACTCCCATGCAATGGAGTGGAGGATGGAACGCTGGTTTTTCAACCGCGGAACCGGAAAGGCTGTATGCTCCGATTATTCATGATCCGGTATACGGGTATCCCGCCGTAAATGTCGCATCTCAAAAGGAGAGTGAACATTCCCTGTTTCATTGGATGAGGCGCATCATCGCGGTCCGGAAATCCAGTGCTGTGTTCGGAAGGGGGTCGATTGAGTTTCTCTATCCAGCGAATCACAGAATACTGGCTTACTTACGGCGACTCGGCAATGAAACCGTCCTGACCGTCAACAATCTTTCGAGCGCCGCGCAGGCTGTCGAACTGGATTTGCGGCGTTACAAGGGAAATGTTCCCATCGAAATGTTCGGCAATAATCTCTTTCCCCGCGTCGGCGACCTGCCATATCTCCTGACGCTGGGGCCTTACCAGTCCTATTGGTTTCGGCTGCGACGAGTCTAGGCGAATGCGAACGATGAAGGAATGTCGAATGCCGAAGACTCACCAAGATCACACGGAATCCTGACGTGGAAGACGGAAATTTTCTTACCGATGATTTTCTCCGCCAGCTCATCAATGTTGGCGAGGTCGATATCCTTGTCGGCCTGCCCACTCATAACAATGCCAAGACAGTGGATTCGATCGTCCACACGATTCGAACCGGCATCCTCCGTGGATTTCCGCGAGAGCGGGCAGTCATCATCAATGCCGACGGAGGATCTCACGACGGCACTCCCGAACTGATCACTGGTGTTTCCATCGATGATGTGCGTCGGGCCTCGAGTGTGTACGCGCTCCGCACGCTGCACGCGATCAGCACAAAATATGCCAGTACCCCGCAGAGCGGAGTTGCATTGCGTACGATTCTGGCAGCCGCCGAACTGCTTCGAGCCAAGGCATGTGTTGTGATCTCCCCCGAATCCGAAAACATCACTGCCGAATGGATCTCCAACCTTCTCCGACCCGTATACTACGACGGCTTCGATCTAGTCTCACCCACCTATCGCAGGCACAAGTTTGATGGGCTCTTGATGACGAACCTGCTGTACCCGATGGTTCGCGCGCTCTATGGAGTAAGGATCCGCGAAGCCTACATGCCGGAGTTCGGATTCTCCGGGCGTCTCGGAAGCCAATTCCTTGGCCAGAATCGATGGAACGATGGAATCGGCGAAGACGGAATCGAACTCCGCCTCACTCTTTCTGCGGTCACGGGCGGATTCCGCGTCTGCCAGTCCTTTCTCGGAAAGAAGAATCCCGTCGAACGGCGCGCTGCTGATCTGGTCCCCACATTGCGGCAATCCGTTGGAGTGTTGTTCTCCGCGTTAGAGGCGGATTTCCAGGTGTGGAGCGGAGTTTCTGGTTCTCAGGAGGTTCCTACAACCGGGAGTGACCAGGAGTTAGTCCTGGATCCCTTGCGGGTAAATAGGAAGCGTCTGCGGGAGATGTTCGTTCGTGGAGTATCAGAATTGGAATCCGTCTTTCAGTCGATTCTCTCTCCTTCCACTCTGGCGGAGCTGAAGCGGATCGCGGGCTTGGAAGAGCAGTTTCGTTACCCTGCGGAATTATGGGTCAAGACGGTATATGAGTTTGCTGCGGCTTACCAGAAATCTGTGATCAATCGCGATCACATTATTCAGGCACTCGCGCCGCTGTTTCGCGGGAGAGTGTTCACGTTTGTCGTCGAGAACCGCAACGGATCCGCAAATGACGTCGCGAATAACATCGAAGCCTTGTGCCTTGAGTTCGAGCGATTGAAACCATATCTGCTGGAGATGTGGAAATCGAAAGAGTGAGGGAAATATGCGGGAAATGATTGTCAACGAACTGACTCAGGCGGTGCAGGATCTCGCCAGAGGTTTCGCCCACTACCTTCCTCGTCTCATCGTAATGCTCATCCTCGCATTCGTGGGATGGTTGATCGCCTACGTGGTCAAGGTATTTCTGCGCAGCATTCTCCGGCTCATCAACTTCGACCGGTTGTCCGAGAATGCCGGCGCTTCTCAATTGCTTGCCAAAGCGGCACTCCCATCGGCGACAGAGATGTTGAGCCGGTTTGTTTTCTGGGTCACCTGGCTTGGCTTCATTCTGCTGGGGGTGAGCGTACTGGGAATCCTGGGACTGCAGGAGCAAATCGCAAGATTTTTCCTGTTCCTGCCGCGTCTGTTTGTGGCGGTCTTGATCTTGTTTTTCGGCATGCTTGCCGCCGGATTTTCCGCTCGCGCTGCTCTGCTGGCTGCAGTGAATGCGAATATTCCGTCCCCTCGCCTTCTGAGCCTCGCCGTGCGCAGCATCATTATGGTTTTCGTATTGTCCATCGTCTTCGAAGAACTGGGCTTGGCGGAACAGACCATGCTTGTTGCTTTTGGAATTGCTTTCGGGGCCCTCATGCTCGGCTTGGCCATCGCATTTGGTATCGGCGGCAGGGATCTGGCACGGCGCTTCCTGGAAGAGAAATTCGTGCGTAACAAGAAAGAGCAGGACGAAGATGAACTGTCGCCACTCTAAGCAGGCTCTGCAGGCTGCCGCGGGTTCGAGTGTTCCTCGCGAAGGTCAGGCCTTTTCTTGAGGAGACTCGACAGCGAGGTCCGGGTCGACCACACCACTCGTCTTTTTCGTTGTTGTGCCCGATCCAGAGGAACCAGATCGAGCACGACAGTACCGGTGTGGTCTGGATGGCGCGTGGTGACAATTTCCTCTGCCAGTATGCCGCAGAAGGTGAGTGAGACCTCAGCTTCGTCGTCATAGTGCAGGACGTAGTTGACATCGCACTTTGAGCATTTCACAGGATGACTCTCGTCGCGGAACAGTCTTCCTTCGACGGAGTCGCATCGTCTCGGACCGCCTCGGCATGCATGCGGCATTATCCCACGCTGCCTTGATGCAAGGCAGATTCACAGACCTCAACGGTCAAACAGAAGTGTTAGAGCTAGTAATTTTTCACGAACGTCCTTGGTGAGACTGTCCGCCTTGTAGCGCCATCCCCAGTTTCCGCTCACAGTACCAGGCAAATTCATTCGAGCTTCGCTGCCCAGGCCTAATACGTCCTGCAAGGGAACGATGGCGGTATTCGCGACGGAGGCCAGGACCGCGCGAATGAATACCCAATTGACCTCCTCGTTTTGAAATCCTAGATATTTACGAGTGAAGTCGCGTTCCTCTCGGATATCCTCTTCCGTGCGCGTGCTATCGCCGACTCCTGCACTCGTCCACCACCCCACAGTAGTGTCGTTGTCGTGTCCGCCTGTGTACGCGACCAGTTCGCGAGAATAATTGTGCGGACGGAAGCTGGGACCTTGGGGATCTTTTCCGAAGGCGAACTGCAGAAGGCTCATACCCGGGAAGCCAAAACTGGTGCGTAGAGCTTCTACACCGGGAGTAATTACACCGAGATTTTCTGCCACAAATGGCAATTCTCTCAATTCAGCTTGCAAAGCCCTGAAAAGCTCGGCACCTGGGCCCTCTACCCACTTTCCTTCAGCAGCCGTTGAAGCCGTGGCCGGAACCTCCCAATAAGCTTCGAAACCTCGAAAATGATCCAGTCTCACAAGATCAAACATTGCAAGCGATGCCCGGCAGCGATCAATCCACCAACGGTGGCCGGAAGACGCAGAGACATCCCAGCGATAGAGAGGGTTGCCCCAAAGTTGACCTGTGGCGCTGAAATAATCGGGCGGAACGCCCGCAACGGCAGTGGGCCGCCCTCGTTCATCCAGGCGAAACAACTCAGGATGAGCCCAGACATCAGCGCTGTCGTGAGCGACATAGATCGGAAGGTCGCCCATGATGCTGATGCCGTGGCGCCTGCAGAGACTTCTTACTTTTTCCCATTGCCGAAAAAATTCGAACTGGGCAAACCTGTGAAAGTCCAACTCAGACGACAATTCCCTCCGCCATTCCTTCAGAACGGCGGGATTACGTTGACATAATCCAGCGTCCCAATGGACCCAGGCCACACCCTTGTGGGCTCTTTTGCACGCCATAAAGAGCGCAAAGTCCTCCAGCCACTCCCTGCTCTCCTGGCAAAAGGTATCGAAGGCCCGACGGTCGGCCCCTGTTCTGTCTGCAAAAAAAGTGCGGGCAGCTTTGCGAAGGAGTTCCTGCTTGAAGGTGATGACTCGGCTGTAGGCCACATGCTCCACCGGAAAATTCGGTGCATTGGAGAGATCCTGCGCCGACAGAAGTCCTTCCTCACGAAGAGCTTCCAGATTTATGAACAGGGGATTTCCGGCAAATGCGGAGAAGCATTGATAAGGAGAATCGCCGTATCCGGTGGGGTTCAGCGGCAAGACCTGCCAGATTTTCTGCCCCGACCCGGCCAGGAATTCGATGAACTCATGAGCGGAGTCTCCAAGATCGCCGATGCCGTGGATGCCAGGCAGAGACGTGACATGGAGAAGGATTCCACTGCGCCGGGGGAAGATCACCCGATTAACGTAATGCTTCCGATGCAGCTACGCAATAGGGAGAGTTCGACTCGCGGCGAGACTTTTCTCAGCGAATGTTGAGGGTTGGACTGGCGACGATGGCGTAGATAAGCGAACCTTGAGTTCTGTCACCGCTATCTGAAGTGCCCTCGCCGCCAGCGGTTCAAGGCTATGGCACGATTGGCTGCTGCGAAATGGCCTGAAAGTGACGTTGTCCGGCACACGTGTGCCAGAGACAGAATGCTGGAGCGCAGGTAGTCTCGCGTCACGGACCAAACACCTTCCCAGGAGCAATTGAATGAAGATAGCTTATTGCCCGAACTGCGAGAAGAACACAGGGCATAAGCGCGCCTTTGGCGCGGGCACCATACTTGGGACCTTTCTAACCGGCGGCCTGTCCCTTCTGGCTGTGCCGGTGTATGGGAAGCGCTGCATCATCTGTGGTCTCACTGTAGAAGAAGCAAACCCGCACCGGAAAAGTGGGAATGTAACAGTGCGCGACAAGGTTCAGGGATGTTTGGTGTTGCTGGGCGTCGTACTCCTGCTCGCGCTGATCTGGCGCCATTAGTCCGCCCGCATGTGCACGCTTGCTGCTGACGACCGAGACGGACCGAGTTCTAAGTGTGGTTCCCGATCAGCTATCTACGGGTTGGACTGGTGGCTTTACCTTCTTCAAGCAAATCGTTGATCAGGTTACGCAGCGAGTTCTCGTCCTCTAACTTGGGATCGCCGCCGGGGCCTCCGCTGGTGGCTCGGATCATTCCAGTGCGATCGATGACCACGATTTGTGGAATGTTTAAGGTCTGGTTGCCCGACCGGCTCAGGTAGGTGTCCACGTCGGCTTTGGCCGAGTAGCCGATGGGATACGTCAGTTTGAAATAGTCGACCATGTAGCTCACCAATTGCGCGCCGGTGTTTCCGTTTGGCGGATCAAAAGTGATGCCCACCGGCTGGAAACCTCGCGGGCCCAGCTCACCGTGAAGCGTGTTCAGGCATCTTGGCAACGCGCAGGCAGTGCTCCGACCGGATGAACAGAAATTCCATGACCACGACCTTGCCGTTGAGACTGGAGAGCATGGTCGTCTTGCCAGACGGTTCGTGGATGGCGAATTCCGGTGACTTGCGAGGTAGCCCCGTCGAAGGTGAAGCCGAGCCGGAGGCAATCAGTACGAGCGCGAGAAATATCAATATTGGTTTCTGTCTATTCATGCCCCCACCTCCGCTCGATTTGTTATTCCCTTAACCACCTGATCACGCAATTAACTAACCTGCTTCCACTTGTCGGCAATGCGCTGGATCTCTCCTTCTGCGCTGGCGGCAGCACTTTCTGGAGTGCGCTCCCCCTTGAGAACGCTCTGGACCATGCGCGGAATCAGGAAACTGTTAAATATCTCCATATATGCAGGTGTAGCAAATCCTGGAACACCCAGGTTTGGGGTCCAATGCAGCGCATCCTTAAGCTCCTGGTATTTGTAGGATGGATCCGCTTGCGGGTCCTTGGCGAGGCGCACAACGAGGTCAGGGATCGTTTTCGGATAGATGGGAAAGTTGCAGCCCATACTTTTCTCATACCCGGTTCTTGAAATATCGATCAGATCGGAAAGGAATTGGCGGCCGTTCTGATTTTGGGCAAAGCTCCAGACCGCTGAGCAGTTGGTGATGTGCGGGAGAGCCGTGACTCCCATTCCGTTGGTTCCGAGCAAGGGTGGTTGAAGCCAAATCTTGGCCGCCACCTGTGAGTTCTGCTTTTCGGCGATGCGCAGGAGGCTGATGGCATTGGTGCTGGAGGAGGTTTTGCGCGCCAACATCGCTTGAACGTTGCCCCCGGAGCCCCAGGCGAGCTGGTCGGCTGTTCCTGATTCTCGATATAAAGCCTGAATGTACTTCAGGGCCACAACGGCGAAGACGTTCTTGTTGAAAGTTACATTCCCGCTGCCATCCAGTATCCAGGCCCGAAAGGCGTACAGCATGGAATGCAGTGTGACGTTTCCCTCCAGGGTGTTTGAAAAGGCCAGGCCGCAAGGTATGCCGAGCTTATCGCGCAGCTTTCGCCCACCGCTACGCAGGCTGCCGTAATGCACCGGGCCAAGGGGCATGCCTACCTCAGCCCAATAGTCCTGATAGAAATGCAGTGGAGAAGGAGCCCAGAAATCAGCGAAGGCAAAGTATTTTTTGACTGTGGGATTGAAAGTCGACCAGTGAGCAAGTTGGGGAATAGCGCCGTACTTGGTCGCCACCTGATTGTATATGTCGCCGTGGTCGATCACGTGTTGGAAATATTCGACCGGAGGCCAGGGAAACATGAAGACATCGTGTCCTGAACCAGCTTGGACTTCAGCCCTAGCGGCGGCTCCGATTTGTTCAACGGGGATTTCGTCGACGGTTATCGTCGTATCATGCAACTTGCCCCAGTCCCTGGCTGCGCTCTCAAACCAGAGGTCAAACTCTGGCACCAGATGAGACCATTTCGCGATCTTGAGCGTTTTCTGGCTGGCGAGAACGCGACCCGAGAAGTGGAAGAATGGTCCGAGAGCGGCCGCGCTAGCCGTCCAGCCGATGAAATCACGGCGAGAAACCTGTTTTCCTTTGGCGCTAGACATTCTGATTACCCGATTGCCCGAGAGGCAAAGACTTCACCCTGGCAGCGCGAGTGCACTGCCAGGGCAAGGGAGGTTTCCAGAGCATCGGTCACAGCTTCGCGCCAGCGGGGGAACTACGCTTGACTGTGGTTCGAGTCCGAGGCTGAGAAACGCTCGTTTTGGGGAACTGCCCATTCTGTTGCAGGCTTTTAAAGTTTGCCGTCAGCGCTGGGTTCTGCGGGGAACCGTTGGGGAGAAACACCTGATCCAGAAAAGCATCTGTTGTGATTGCACCGGCGGTCGGATCAGGAATGGCAGGACACACCAGCCAGATCGCTCCGCCATCTGAGCCATCCACGGCCTCCTGCCCTTCCGCGCCACAACCGTTGGCCTCCAACTGGTTGTTCAGTTCGTCAGCAGTCAGGACAATAGGAGACCCGTCCAAGTTGACGCCATTCTTCGCGTCCAGTCGCTGCAATTGCTGTCCGCTACCCAGTTGACTTGACTCCCGGTCGCAGGCGGGCCGGTCTGGCGACTAGTACCAAAACGACCGACCAATTGGGTTGGATCCAAGCCATTGTCCTGATAGAAACTATCTTTGTAGTCGCAGGGCGGAGGGTTGTAGCTCCCGGATTGAGCTGCCATGTTGGGAATCGTCAAGAAAGACAACCCCGCCAGGGCCAAAATGTCGACAAACGCCGAAGCATACTTTCGAAAGTTTTTCATCACTAGATTCCTTCCTCCGATGACTACCGGACGAACCGGCGATCGGCGTTGAAAACACACAGACCAGCCTTGCGGTCTGAAGAGACCTCAGGACGGCTGAACGTGACTAGCTTCAGGCCGAAGCATCCAGGAGATGCTTTCGGCAACGAATTCGGCATGCGCCATCCCCGGACACGCCGACCACAACATCAAGGGCTCGTTTCCATAACGGATGTTTCCGATGTGCTGGGTCTTGTCATTGTCGATTGCTGGATCTGGGTAGGTGAAGCCAATACCCTTCCGAAGCGTTTCCATGTCCGCCGGCTTACCCGTCAGGAACGTCCAGCCGGGTTGGGCATAATACATCTCACGGTAGTGTCTGATCGCGTCTACGTCGTCTTCTTCTGGCTTCAGCGTGAATGAATACATGAAAAGCGTCCTGCCGAGGTCGGCAGCGACCAACTTCTGCACCTTCTCCAGATTCGCCGTCACCCGAGGGCAGACCTCATCACACTTGGCAAAGAAGAAGTTAAGGTGACGACCTTGCCCTTGACCAGGTCGTCGTAGAACAGGACTCGCTTTCCTTCGTGCGTGAAAAGAGGGACGTTGGGAAGGTGGAGGCGCTGGATGCGCCGCCAACTCGGACGGCGTCAGTTTCCCGACGCTGGGGGAGGGCTTACCGGTGACTCCGACTGCAGCGCCAGTCGCAACAGCAACCGGCGCGATTGCTGCCCAACTCAATATTCGTCTTCTTGAAATGTGAGGCATGTCGAGCATCTCCTATTCGTTTCCTGGTCCGCGCGCTCCCGGCCCAGGAGTTCAGCATTGCACCAGCCTTACGGCACCTGGATGTTGTCGCCTTCTGCGACCACATGCCATAACGCCATCATGGCGTGATCCTCATGGACCACGTTGTGACAGTGGATGGGGTATTTACCCAGCCAGTCGCGGAAGCGGAAGAACAACTGCACGCGCTCGTTCGGATGCAACTGTGTGACATTCTTGCGTCCCAAGTCGAGGGTACGGTTGGTGCCACACGATTGCGGCTCAGGATCCGGTGCTCTTCCAAGTGAATGTGGATGGGGTGTGTCCAATCGCCCGAAAGGTTCATCAGCAGCCACTGCTCCACGCTGTTCTGCTGCACGGCAAACCTAAACTGGTTACAGTCCATGAACTGCCCGTTGATCGACCACTGGCCATTCAGTCGATCAAACTTGAACGTTCTCACGATCCGAGGTGAAACGTTGGTGCTCGGGAGTTGATAGAACGTGGGCTTGGTTGCTGGATCGACGCTTTCGTCGCGGACGCTGGTGGAGCTCACCCTAAACTGCAACAGCAAATTGCCTTTTCCAGCTGGCAGAATTGCAGGCTGGCTTGAATTGAGAACCAGGCTGCACTCCGTGCTGGAAGCATTCTGGGCTGCGACCTGACTATCAATTGCCGCGGGCCCCTGTCCACTGAGTTGATTGAGGCGGTTCTCCAGGTAGATGGTCCTGCCGGCGAAGTTTCTGAAGTCAATAATGACATCCACGCGTTCAGCCGGACCAATGCGCACGCTCTTGATCTGAATGGGGTTGGGCAAAAGGTTGCCGTCAGTGCCAATCAGCCAGTACGGGTTTGTAGCGCTCAGGTTTCTCAGATCGGTGAGGAAGAATTCATAGAAACGTGAGGGGCCCGTGTCGAGAAGGCGAAAGCGGTAACGCCGCGGCTCGACATTGAAGAACGGCTGTATCATGCCGTTAAGCAGAAACTTGTCACCCAGGATTCCGTCCAGGTTGAACAGGTCGAACACCAGTTCGCCGGTTTCGGGGTCGTATACCTTGTCGGAAAATGCCAATGGAATGTCGTGCTGCGGGAAATCCGGCAGCCGGAAGCCGGAATCGTCATTGCCGGTATCGAATTGGTTGAAAAGGCAATAGAACCCGAACAGGCCCTTGTATGTGTTCTGCGAAGTAAAGTCCACGCGATGGTCGTGGTACCACAGCGTGCTCAAAGATTCGTTGATGTCGCCATTCGGCGCATGAAGCCGGCCAACACGTTGGGGTAGTACTGATCGCAGAAGTGGCCGCTGGTGTAAAAGTCGCAGGGATTACCATCACTCTCGGAAGGGTTGTGCGCATTGTGCAGGTGGGTGCTTACGGATGGCATTCCGAAGCCCGTATTGTTGACCTGCGTTACCGGAGGCAGCGAATTGGTGTTGCGGGTAAGCTGCGGGTGTCCGTAGAAGGCCTGATAGGTCGGTCCAGGACTGCGCGGGCCAGTGCCGTCGTCGAAGCCCCAGATGGTTTGCGCCGGCAGTGCTTGATCGCTCGTCTGCCTGACCGTGAACTGCCTTTGGTTGAAGTTGTACAGCGTCCGCGGGACGACGGGGAAGCGGCTGGAGTCGATCAGGGGTGCCTGAAAAGGAGCGGCCCGAACCTCTCCAGCTGCAGTGTTGGGATCCTCGGTGGGAGTAGGATTCAGCGAGCGCACGGTTTGCGCGACCGGCATGACAACCAGAGGATTGAGGAAAGGCCTGGTCCGCGGACTTTGGGTCTGGTTCCCCGGTACGCAGTTCTGGTTCGTTCCAGGGCTGGTATTACTCCCGGAGCTGGGAGGGTTATTGGTCTGGGTCTGTCCATAAGCACGGGCGCTCAAGCCTCTCTTGGCTACCAGCATGCCGCCGGCGGTCAAAAGTCCCATCTTCATCAGATCGCGACGGCTGGTCAGACCCGCCGCGATCAGTTCGCAGCGGTTCTTCGCCGCGTTCACCATTTCGCGGTATCGAGCTCTGGAAACCTTTTCGCCGAATACGTTGAAATACATAGGACACCTCCTCCCGATCTCTCGGGGTCACAATATCTGCTCGAATGCATTTGCCAGGTGTTACCTGCAGACGAAGTTGAGGAGTTTATTGGGTTGTTTGCTGCTGGGACCCCAGTTCTTGTTGGTGGTACTGAGTGATTGCAAGATGCCACTGCTCCCATGCGATGGTCAATCAAAGTCTCTTGTTTGAAGCCGCTATCTCTTAGCAGAACGCGCTACGCGCTGCCAGCCTGCGTCTTTCGACCATTCACGGTCGACAGGTTCAGTTCTTTCGTGGCGACCAAGGGAACCTCTGAAGAACTCCCCGATCCACAGGCTGAGCGTATACGGTGTAAGTCGAGGTGAAAAGGCGAGTGCGACAACAAACTCTGGCGGCGCAAACGGGGTTCGAGAAGTACGGGCGAAAGACTAGGCGAGAGAAGTTCCTGGATGAAATGGAGCAGGTGGTGCCATGGGCGGAGTTACAGGCGCTGGTCGAACCGTACTATCCGAAGGGGGAGAACGGGCGGCCTCGGGTAGGACTGAGCATCATGTTGCGAGTGTACTTTCTGCAGCAGTGGTTCAACCTGAGCGATCCGGGGGCGGAAGATGCGCTGTATGAATCGCCAGTGCTGCGGCACTTTGTGGGAATCGATCTGGGGCGGGCGCCGGTGCCGGACGAGAGCACCATTCTGGGATTTCGTCACCTGCTGGAGAAACACGAACTGGGCGGGGCAATGCTGAAGGCGGTGAACCAGTATCTGGAAAGCCGGGGCATCGGTATCAGCACGGGGACGATTGTGGACGCGACCATTATTCATGCGCCCTCGTCGACCAAGAACCGGAGCGGAGAGCGCGATCCGGAGATGCACCAGACGCGCAAGGGCAAGCAGTGGTACTTCGGGCTGAAGGCGCACATCGGAGTGGACTCCAAGCAAGGCCATGTGCATTCGGTGTGCACGTCGGCGGCTTCGGTAGCGGACAAGCATATGCTGCCGGATCTGTTGCACGGCGAGGAGCGCAAGGTGTGGGGCGACGGTGGCTATCAGGGACAGGGAGAAGCCATCCGGCAGGCGGCTCCGCGAGCGCAAGATATGACCAGCCGGAGAGTGCAATTCAAGAACTTTGTGGACGAGTTACAAAAGTCCAAGAACCGAGTCAAGGCCAGAGTGCGAGCGAAGGTGGAACATCCGTTCCGGATTCTGAAGTGCATCTTCGGCTTCGCGAAGGTGAGATATCGCGGGATAAAGAAGAACCATCATCGCCTGTGCGCCAGCTTCGCGCTGGTGAACTTGTACCTGCACCGCAGACGGCTGGCGGTCGCAAGGGCGTAGTGTCTCTGAACCTCGCGTAAATAGCGGGTTCCGGTAAGGCCGTAAGCAATATAGGGGGAGTTCGTGACCTGTGCAGGCCTGAAATTCCTGCCGCCTTCAAAATCGATGGTTGCTCAGAGCTTCCCAAGAGGACTGATTTCGAAAAGCGGCCACGAAGCAGATAGCCGGACCTTACCGACGCAGTGAAGAAGGAGGTGAGACAGCGAACCTACCGAGGACCAGTGAGGATAACTGGGTGACGAACTATCTCCTGCCTTGTTGCATGCGATGCATCGCATGGAGGATCGTCGAGATCGCATTGTCTTCTCCAATGACCGTGTTGACCATCAGATCGTAGGTCGAGCGAGTGGGCCAATCCACGCCGAAGTAATGCTTCACAAAATCGCTCCTTTCGCGATCGACGGCCTCCACGAGAGAGGCGTCGGATTCGCTCTTACCATTTGAGATAAGCCGCCGAATTTTCTCCTCGCGCGGCGCGTAGAGGAAGACATGGAATGTGTCATCGCGATCGCGGAAGAAGCCAGGAGCGCCACGTCCCACGACAACGGCATTGCCCTCTTTTGCGATCCTGTCGATGACCTTCTGCATGGTGGCGACCATATGAGCAGGATCCACACACTGGTAATCGCCGAACTGGGCACTTCGTTCGTAACTGCCGCGCCAGAAAACCTGGGCAACACGGCAGAACCGTTCGTCCGTGCGATGAACGGGATGCTTCTCGGTCGCCAGGTCGCTGCGGATCGAATCGGCGAGCTCCTGGGCGAGCAACTGGTCCCACAACTTCCAATTGAGGATATGAGATAACTTCTTAGAAATGCTGGCTGCGCCGCAAGCACATTCACGCTCAATGGCAATGATCCGGAACTTGGTTTTCTCTTCAAGCAGATCTTCAAGCGGCGATGCGGACCAGTTCGAACCCAATTGAACCTGAGGTCCCAGCCGGTTCTGCCCACCAGTCTTTTTGGAATTGTGGTTGCTCATCATGGTCGGATTATGACGCGGCTCGTGGAGAGCCGTGCTCCAACGGTCGCGAGATTCCACCGCAAAATAGTGGCCCGCGTGAACAGCACAGCCTATGCCCTTTCTCTCCGGCCCCATCGAACAAGTGGGATAGGGGCTGAGGCAAGTGCGATGAATCGAGGTTAGTCCATCTAACCTCGGTCATCCGAATCGACTCTCCTTCGAAAAGAGGCGCTGCTGCCTACGATAGATAGCCGGGCTTATATCGAATCTCTTCTTAAACGCGCGAGTAAAACTCGGCTCTTGGCCATAGCCCACACTGTAAGTAATCTCTTTCACCCGCATGTCTGTGCAGCGCAGCAGGTCGGCAGCTCTTTCCAAACGCTCATTTGCCAGGAAGACATTCAAGCTCAAGCCGGTTTGAGCTTTGAACAAGTGGCCTAACCGTGAGTTGCTGAGATTTACGCGACCGGCGAGATCCGAGATACTTGTAGATGGGTCAGATTGAATCGCTAGCAAAACTTGGCGAATCCGAAAATCATCAGGCGGATCGATCAAGGTCATCGGCGTAGGGTCCCCTCGAGTCGGTTTTGGCAAAATGCGATTCCCATGAGGAAGCGCATCTTCCAGGCAACACAGACGAGGCTGGCGCTAGCTTGAAACTCTCAACCATGCAACGGTCGTTGGGTTTCCGCGCATGAGTACATGGCGTCAAAGCACGCGGCAAAACCAGGACCTGTTGGACGGCGGGCACAGGGGCGTCCAGTGCAAGAATGCTGTTCTTTCTAGCGGGAAAGTTCCATGAAGGCAAGAACAATTTGAGGTTCTTACGGAATTTGAAACACAGGCTATATGGCCAATACTCGATTTTGCATTTAACGTGTTGTGCCTACGGACCTTTTCGCTGAATTCCTCGCTATTAATGAGAGGAATTAAGACCCATCAGATTTGTTTCGAAAACCGGACAAGCACGATTCCGGGCTTGTCGGTCTGTTCGCGCCGTGATACATCCGAATGCCATCTTCTCGCGACTCTGTGCGAAGGAAAGCGATACAGCGTTTGCTCTATCTCGGACTGTAAGTTCGTCGGGCACCCGACATTGTTGGCCGGTGAATTGTTAATTTCGCGAGGGCACGCGGGAGACTGGTTTTTCCTGCAAGAGCAGTTCCGTCGCCTGCACGCGCCGGTCGGAGTGAAACCAGCGCTGCACCACATTGCCACAAAGAAAGTTACCGAGCGCGAGCAGGCTCATTCCCTGGTGGTGAACCATCCAAGACTTGACGATTTCGAATCGCGCCCAGCGGAAGCGACTACGCGGACTCGTGTAGTCGGCGGCCTCATAGAATCCGTATGAACCGAACCATCCCAGGGCGTCCATGCGGTGCAGATTGGCGAGCGCGGCTTTGGAATCTACATTCAAGGCGAGAAACGTAGAGTATGGGGAAACAATCACCGGTTCTGATCCGCTTTTTTGCAGCGCCAGGTTCGGCACGCCAAACGCTTCGTAGTGATAGTCGCCGACTTCGTTCCGTTTCGCGCAGGCGGACTCAGAAATGCCCCAGGGAATGCCTTTCTCTTGCGCGTAGGCCCGTTGCGCTCGCACGGCCGCCACGCTTGCGCGGTCGAGCAGTGTGTTGGGGTAGCTACGCATCCATATCGAAGGCATCAGGTACTCGAACATGGTTCCAGTCCACGAGAGCAGAACCGGGCGGCCGTGATCACTCGTGAATGACCGGTCGAGGCGGAACCAGCAGTCCTGTGGAATATCCTCCTTCGCGATGGCAACGAAGATGGCGGTGCGTGGCTCGGTGGCCAGCAAGTCGTAATAGTAAGGTTGCAGTTCTTCGGACTGCGCATCGAAGCCGACCGACACCAGCAGACGCTGCTTATCCAACAAGAACGTAAAGTCCATCGCGTTGGCCAAGCCGCAAGCCTGTTCGCTGATCTGTCGAAGATCCTCGATTAGACGAAGTGCATTCTGCCGCGCAGCAGGGAGCAGGAGTCCGAGACGCTCACCGAGCGACGCATTGCCATTTTGAGCAGAGCGAACCGTGTCACTGAGACGTACCTGCAATTCTGAAATTACGTCGGGCAGCTGCCGCAGCGGGACCTCGTCAATTGAGCTCGTGTCATCTTGCAACTTTTCTCGGAGTGCGGCGAACTCTGGCAGCATCCAGGGCATATAGGCCTGCACTAATTCGCGGACTTTGTGGACTCGCAAATGCGCTTGCTCTCGGAACCAGGCGACATCGGGCGAGGCGTCAGATTTGTCGCGATACTTCTGGTCCAGAACATCTTCGGCAAAGGTCAAGACAGGAGCCAACCAGTCGTCGTTGCGAACCTGCTCATCTCGGAACTGCGCTTCGGAACGCGACAGTACGCGCTTCGGGACCGCCCGCAATTTGACGAGAACTCGAAGATGGTCCAGCAAGCCCTCGGCCAGCGCTCGTGAAAGAAGAGGCTGATGCAAGCGATCGAGACACCCCTGTTGCAACGTCCAGAGAGAAGCTACGAGATTGCCGCTATCGACCGACGAAATGAAAAACGGCGGTTTTGCCGCGAGTGTGCGAGTGTCGTACCAGTTCATGATGTGCCCTCGGTACTTGGGAATGCGTACTAGAGTACTGAGAGTCTTTCGCGTGAGCTCCACCATCTCTGGCACTGTGATATAGCCGAGTTCGTTGGCCACTTGCCTTGCGTTGAGAAGAAGTCCTACGTTGGTCGGGGATAACGTCGCTGCGATTTTTCGCGGTTGGTACTGGAGGTTGTCCGGCACCAACCAGTTGTGCTCTTCGGTGGAAAATTCCGCAAAGTATCGCCAGATGTGCAAGGCGGACCTGCGCAGAAGCATGACATCCTGAGGGGTAATCTCGTGGACCGGGTCAAGAGGACTGGCGTTGAGCCAGAGTGCCAGGAGTTTGCTGCAGGCCCACAGCACAAGAATCGGAGTCGCAGCCGGCAGCGATTGCGGGCGCACCCGCCAAATCACCAATCCCAGGGCGATGGCAAAGAATGGCATCCAGTCGATATAGCGGTCGACTGGAGTGCGGCGCTCTCCCAGTTCCGCTTCCGCCGCCGTTTCCCATTCGAGCATGCGCTGGCGCGTCACCAGCAGTCGGACCAGCGCCCGTACCACGGCATCCAGTGACAAAAGCGTCTGGTGTGCCAGAAGCGTCAGGGTAAGGAAGACAGTAAAGTTAGCCGCGAAAAGGTTGCTCGCAGCTTCCCGAGCAATTTCCGTCTGCCGCGCGACGACGGCGCGGGTCAGTCCGAAGGCAAATTCGACCCATGCGGGAACAAACAAAATGCAAATCGTGGCGAGCGTCCAGAGAACCGGATGGCCCGTCACGAGCCAGCCAAACAAAAGCAACAACAATGTCGCTGGTTCGACGAGGCTGCGGCGCAGGTTGTCGAGAATCTTCCAGCGCGAAACCGTGGAGATCGGATTGGGAACCCGCACGCCGGATTCATCGGGCACGTATTGCGTTAACCACTCCACAATCTGCCAGTCACCGCGAAGCCAGCGGTGCTTGCGTCGGTTATAGGCGCTGTAGTGCGAGGGATAGTCCTCAATCACGACAATATCCGTGGCCAGTCCGGCGCGTGCGTAAGCGCCTTCGATCAGGTCATGGCTGAGCAGAGAATTCCAGGGAAAGCGGCGGTTTAAGACGCGGAACATTGTGTCCACGTCGTAGATGCCCTTTCCCGTGAACGTGCCTTCTCCATACAGATCCTGGTAGACATCGGAAACCGCTCGCGTGTACGGATCAAGACCGGTCTCGCCGGCAAAGATGGCTGCCAGCCGCGAGCGCGCGGTTGACTGCACGCTGACGCCGACACGCGGCTGCAAAATGCCATATCCTGCAACCACAATATTCTTTTCGGGGTTGATGATTGCCTGATTCAGCGGATGGGCAATCGCTCCTACCATGCGGTGCGCCGATCCTCGCGGCAGTTCAGTATCGGAGTCGAGCGTAATTACGTAGCGGACGTGGGGAAGAATCGAGAGATCGCCGACCTTCACTGGGAAACTGTCATACTGGCCGCGCAACAGTTGGTTCAGATCGAGCAACTTGCCGCGCTTGCGTTCCCATCCCATCCATTCTCTCTCGCGTGGGTTGTAGACGCGGTGGCGATGGAGAAAGAAAAACGATCCCATGTTTTTCCCGGAGTATCTTTCATTAAGCTCGCCGATCAGTGTCGAACACAAACCCACGAGTGCACTCTCATCCGGCGCGGGTTGATCCGAATCCGGCAGATCGGAGAGGATGGCAAAGTGAAGATTGCGATCGTGGTTGCCGAGAAAGCGAACCTCCAGGTTTTCTACCAGGCCCTGCACCTGTTTTTCATTGAGCAGCAGCGTCGGAATGGCAACGATGGTGGTGCAGTCGTCGGGAATGCCCTCGGAGAAGTCCATCTTGGGCAGGGCCTCGACCGGCATAAGGTTCGTGGTCAGATAGTTCATCAATTGAACCGCCGCCTGAGAACTGGGCAGCACCAGAATCAATATCGCAAGCAACACGAGCCCCAGTGAACTCGTGGCGGGAGTCAACAGCCATACCGTTCCGGTAACGATGACAAGAGTCAGGATCGCAATTCCAAGAACCAGGAAGTCATCAGGATGGCTGCGCAACACTGTCCGCAAGCGTTCCCCGAAGGTGGGGTGGAAACCGACTCTCTGGCAGAGAAGCGTCGCTCCTTCACCTACGAGGTAGTAGCCAATGTGTGACTCTCGCAGTGCAATCCTGGGGTCGTCGAATCTACTTTTCTGAGCCTGTCGCGCAAGAGCCAGCGCCGCTTGCGCCACTTCCAACTCCGTTCGATCAGAACCATGAGCGATCTTTGCAACCCTTTCGCGATACACATTCCGGCTCTCAATATCCATCGCCGCATAAGCGGCTGCAGGATCTTCACGAAGAATCCGATCGAAGGGGATGAGCGTCTCCAGTTCGTCCTTCCACGAGGTTTGTGTCACATGGCGAAAGGTACGAATGCAAGTGGTCACACTCGTTGCGGGCTTGCTTGTCGGCTCATTCACCAGGCGGCTGCCCCGCGCCGCAATCTGCTCCAGTAATACAAGCTTCAGCGTCGGGACGAGAGCACCAATCTCGTGAAACTCGAGAGGAGACTTCTCCTGAAAAGCCAGACAAAATGCCGTGAAGTCGTTTTTGGTAAAGTCGCCGCCGGCCTCCTCGAAAAAAGCCTGCGCGATCGCCAGCACCCGGGGCAGGATTTCGCCCTTACCGATTGCGTTAGGAAGGTGCGTAAGCGGCCCAAGTTCAGTTGCCACCAGTCGCGTTGCCGATGAAAGTTGCTGCGCGTTGTCACGGAGCCATAACAGATCTTCCGAATCAGGAGCCCGCGCAAAGGCTGCCTCTACACGTTCTTCTATGGTCTCGTAGGCTTTTGCGAGCTTTTGGCAACGTTTCGAGAATGCATCCGATGAGGGCGCTTTCGGCAGCCAACGCAGACTCGCGGCCAACTCCATGGCGGCGCGCCGCATCGCCTCAGCGCCTGCGCCGGTATCATTGGAAGAGTGCTGCGGCTCTTCACCAATGGTGCCATCGGTCTGAGTATTGGTAGCCATGCTTGCAACCTATCCTTAGCTGATCGAACGATTCTTCGACCTGCGGCCTTACCGGTAACTGGCCGCCTGCAATTCGAACATTTCCGCGTAGCGGCCGCCGAGTTGCGTCAACGCATCGTGGTCTCCTTCTTCCGCGATACGCCCATTCTCCAACACCACAATGCGGTCTGCCATCCGCACTGTCGAAAATCGATGCGAAATGAACAAGGCCATCTTCCCGGCGGTCAGTTCGGCAAAACGCTGAAAAACCTCATATTCGCTGCGCGCGTCGAGCGCCGAGGTGGGCTCGTCTAGAATCAGCACTTGCGAGTCGCGCAGATAGGCACGGGCCAGCGCAACTTTTTGCCATTCGCCACCCGAAAGATCGACACCGCCCTCAAAGCGCCGGCCGAGCATCTGCTCATATCCCGAGGCGAGTTTTCGCACAACACCATCGGCCAGACTCTTCTGCGCCGATTGCTCGAGCAACTGCACGTTATCGATTTGCTCGATCCGGCCGACCGCGATGTTTTCCCGCGCGGTCATCTCGTAGCGCATGAAATCCTGAAAGATGACGCCTATCTCGCGATAGAGATCCTCCAGGCTATATTCGCGCAAGTCCACACCGTCCAGCAAGATCTGCCCCTCCGCCGGATCGTAAAGGCGAGTCAACAACTTGACGATAGTGGTCTTGCCTTCCCCGTTCTCGCCGATCAGCGCTACTCGCTCGCCGGGATGCAGGTGAAAATTCAACTTATTCAGAACCAGGCGCGAACTCCCCGGATAGCGGAAGGAAACATTCTGAAATTCAAAGCCGCGCCGGATGGGACGCGGCGCCGGCAAAGCGTTGGGCTTGGATTCGATCGTGGGACGCATTTCGAAAAATGCGATGAGGTCAGTCAGGAACAAGGCTTGATCGGCAATGGTTGAGAGCGTTGAAAAGGTCTGCTGCAGGTTCGAACTGGCCTCGCGAATGGCATTCGCCAATAAGCTCAGGGTGCCAAAACTGAAGACGCCAGTGACCGTCCTCCAAACCGCGAACACGTATGCCGTGTAATATCCCGCCGTTCCGATCGCGGAGAGAACCGCGCCCCATCCCATTTTGCGACGCGCCAGCGCAATGTCTTCTTCATATACCTGAGTTGAAAGTCCCTTGAATCTGCCGGTCAGGAAATCTCTCAGACCAAACAACTTCAGTTCCTTGGCCGCCTCCTTGCTGCCGCCCAGAATGCGCAGGTAGTCGAGTTGGCGCCGGATGGGAGTCTGGCGAAAGTTCTTGGCATATCCAAGAAATGCAAAGTGAGTCTCGCCCACGAAAGCCGGAATTACCCCCACAACCAGCAAGAGCAGAAGCCAGGGCGAAAACACCATGATCGAGACTGACAGCGTAATCGTCGTGATCACTTGCTGGATGAGGCGTCCAATCGCCTGGATCATGTACAGTCGATCCGTGGCTTGCACGCGGGCCCGCTCTAGCCGGTCATAGAAGGCGGGATCTTCGTAGGCCAGCAGATCCAGTCCAGCAGCGTGCTCCATGACGCGAACACTGATGTGATGCGTGTATTTGCCCGCGAGCAGAGCATCAAGATAGTCGATGGCACGGCCCAGAACACCGGCAGCCACGGCGATGGCGAACTCAATGCCAACGAGCCACCACAGCCGGGTGCCGGCTGGCTGATGAGTAGTGAGGACCCGGTAGATCGTATCGATGATGAGTTTTGAAACCCAGAACAGCGCGGGCGGAATCAGCGACGCAATCACTCGCGCGATCAGCCCGAATACGACGACCACACGTCCCGACTCCCACACAAAGCGTAGGACTGCCGGGACGTTGCGAAGAGCTGCGAGCCGCTCCCGCCATCCTCCAAAGAACTCTGCTTTGCCGCTCATGACCGAATCAACATGATTCTAATAAAGACTGAAAATATGTGCCCGCCCGGATCGAGTCGTTCCCCGCAATCTCCACTCGGGGGCCCGTTTGGTCTTGGCCGAAGGGCCGGGTGAATTTCAGGCAAATCAGGCCCGATCAAGCGATGCTTCGATGACAAAACCGCCTGTGAGGTTGGGTAGGGTGAGAAAACTCCGGCAAAGCACCCTCCGAATGCGGTGCCAGCCTCAATCGCTAGTATTTATGGAAACCCGCGCGCTCCATTCCACGCTGCGCTTCCGGGGTCTTCATGAAGGTTTCCCAGACAAACCCGGTTCGCAGATTCTCAGCCATCAACAGGACGATTCCCGTATCGATCCCGATCACATCCGAGTCATACCAGTTGTTCAGAGGGTTGAACGCGTTTGCAAACCCGTACTTATTCCAGGCCGACGGGTAGCGGGCGCGGATGGTCTTCAAAACCCGCATCGTGGCTGCAGGCTGAAACGGCAATGACCCGCCGGCCGCGCTTGGAACAACTGTACCATCAATGGGTCCCATGGAGGGAGGCCCGCCCCAAGCGACATAGCCGTGCTGCGAATCAGAAGCGGTAATCCCCCACAGGTCTTCACTATAATCGGGGAACTGCTTACCCAACTCTATGCAAAAACGGCGATGCACTTCCGTGGCAATCACGGAATTCTGGAAATAGTCTGCAAACTTGTCGCGCTTGCCACGAAAATCAAACCACGCCTGCGAATACTGATGCACAAAGAGCGGCGCAAACGATCCGATATAGCGCAGGCCATCGTATTCAAACGTCAAACGCTTCCACGCATTCCAAGTATCCTGCTTCAGCGGATAGGCCGACGATCCCATGCCCAGCAGATACATCATCATCAGTTCGCTGTAGTAATCCCAACGAGAAGGAAGAAATCCAACCTCCGGCGTCCACCCGTGGGTGAGCAGGGACGTGTCCTCTGAGAGCCAGGTCCAGTCCACACGGCGGAAGATCAAATTTGCAAGCTCAGTGACTCCGGCATGACGAAAGTGTTCGCGACACGTCAGAACACCACAGAGGAGAATCGTAGTGTCTACCGAGGAAACTTCAGAGTCGAACATGCGCTCCCCCGTCTCGGGGTTGGCGAAATGGTAGAAAAATCCGCGGTGGTTGGGAAGCTTCTTCCACAGAAAACGCAGAGTGGCAAAGACACGCTCCAGCGCGACGTCGTGGGAGATGAAGCCCCGCTGGCTGCCAATGCAAAGCGCTGTAAGACCGAAGCCGGTAGCGGCAATGCTCGACGCACCTCCTTGATTATCTGTATGAACGTTACAGCGGTCCTTGATCATTCCCGTTTTCGGGTTACCCTGCTCCCAGAAGAAAAGGAAACTTGCGGCTTCTACTTCGTTGAGGAACTGATCGTCTTCCGGGGATAAACCCGACGCACCGGCAGCGCCGCCAACTGGAGCCGAGGGCGGCGCCTGGATGGGCAAAGCGCCAATCAGATCTGCAAATGGAAGACATAGACCCGCAGCAAAAACCTGGCGCATGACCCGCCGTCTCGAAAGCAGATTGGGTTTGTCATCTGTCATTCGTTTCCATTTCGGATGAGCAATTTCTCAATGATCATTTTGACTCTGGACCAGGCACTTTGAGTCACCGCAACTTTACATTGTCGCGACCTGGAATTGTTGTTGCGAACGAGTTCGTCTGTCACAATGTGGATCGTGGTGACTTGATCATGGCATTGGAACGGAACACAATATACCAAACAAGGGGCAACCATTTGTTAGATTACGACACCCATTTAAAGATGCAACGGAAGTCTTCGCCGTTGCGGCGCTCGCGGTGAAACGTGCAAGCAGCACCCGTCATCTATAGCTGGTAGTAATCATCATTAGTGCATGACCCGTACCCACAAAATTGAGGTTTGGATCGCGTTGCTGGTCGTTGTGCTCACGGGCAGCGTTCTGGCTCTGATTTATTGGCAGAGACAAAAACCGATCTCTCTTCGTGGAGCGGTCCTGATGGAGGATTCCGACCCCCGTAAACAGCAGCCAGTCGAGGGCGTTACGGTCTCCGCGGGCGATCTTGCAACCGAGGCGAAATCCGATTCCTCCGGATTTTTTTTGCTTAAGCTGCGCAAACCGATCCGGAAGGGGCATCCGCTCGTGCTCTCTTTTCGCTCCGCGCAGTACCGTCCGCTTGACCTGAAGGATATTGTCGCCAACAAACTTTACGTTGTTCGTCTCGTTCCGCTCTCCAGCAATCCGGCTCCGAAGGATCAGCCGGATGTTAAGGTGACCAACGTGCGCATCAGATATACCATCAGGGGGTTGACGGAGCTGAACATCGGAGGCGCGGTGCAAACGTTCGAGATCGAAAACAAGGGCAACGTGCCGTGTAAGAATCAACATCCCTGCTCGCCCGACGGTAAGTGGAAGGCGGCCTTAGGGTCGGCTACTTTGGATGCGGGACCGGGCAACCAATTTCGCGACGCTCGCGCCTCCTGCATCGCCGGTCCCTGTCCCTTCACGAAAATTGAATCCGACCACTTGTCGCAGGGCGGGCAGGCCTTTATAGTGTCAGCCCGAAACTGGTCCGATACCGCTACTTTTCTCTTGGAGGCTGAGGTCTTTCGCCCCATGGTAAGTCAAAGCGAACATTGGTCGTATCCCGTGATCTTTGGCGGGGGGCTATCATTCACGCTGCCCTCCGCTGCAGAGAGTGTAAGCATAGAGGCAGACGTGGACGGACAGACCATCATTTTTCCGATGGGACCATCACTGTTTTTGAGTTGGGCCAGTTGCGGTGCGGGCGTCAATCCCGACAAAGGGCGCGTCTATCGCTGCAACCCAAACCCGGGATATCGGTTCCAGTAGCGATCGCAACTGCCATACCCTAGGAATTTCTACGGCGTCTTTTGCGAGTTCTATTTATTTCTGTTTCAGATGCCAGACCATAGTGAGCGGGTCCCGCCCTTTGCCGGGGCCGATGAGTCCGCGCTCTTCCAGCGCTTTGATGGTATTGCGAGTGGCAGAGAGAGGGCGCATTTCTTCATTATCTTTCAACCGCCGCAGAACCAGGTTCCCGCCGAGCGAATCAGTTTCAAGCTGGTATCCGTCTTGGATGTGCGAAAGTAGATCTTGTTCAGCCTCGGTGAGTTTCGGCGGGAGATTAGCAGCTTTCTTCTTTGGCATTGTTCGCGTCGATACCTTACTCCCTTCTTCGTAAGACGACGATGCAAAAGGCGAGGTTGCCGGGCCTTAATCGCTTATGCAAAAAACAAGGTGCGAACTGGTTCTTTAGCTCTCCCGTGAGGCGCACCATGCAAGGTTCGCATCGCAATTTCGGCGCATGACTTTACGCCAGTTTTCTTGTTCGATTCGCTCATGCCTGCCCCGGCTTCCTTCTTACTCTACCCTCCAGTAGGACTCAACTCCGGTCTGTATCGCGGTAGCGCCGAGATACCTCTTCCAGGAAGCCTTCATCGACGGGTCTCTCCGCCTTTGGAACATTCAAGCGCGAGCCGATGCGATCGGCAATGGTCTGAGCCGACTGCAGCCTCTGTAGGTTGGGGATGTCGAGGCGACGGGCCAGGAACGCTTCGATCAGCTGAAATTCCTGAGCCGTGAGTGCAGTGACTGGCTGATTCACGGCCGGTACGAAGGCGGTCTTCTCCTGGCCGTACCAATAAGAAACGCTCTGCTCCTCGACTTCGTGCACAACCACAGTTCCGGCCACCATATCACCGAGGCGCCGGTTCCTGTTGTCGATCGCGGAGGAGATGCACCCCACGGCGTAGAGTCCGAGCGAGTCTATCGCGCGCATGATGTTGCGAGCAATTCCTTCGAACGCCGTGATCGGACGCCCACTGGCGCTGATCACACGAATCTTGGCCTGTCGTTTACCCGGCGTTTGCCCGTTCCATAGAATCTCGAAGGCAGCGAAGTATCCCCAATAAAGACAGAAAAGCAGGAACCAGGCTATGGCAGTGACCCAATTCTTGGCGCCCATCCAGTTACGGCTAAGATCGGGCAGGGCCAACATCACGATAACGACGACGATCAGGGCGGCGATCACTTGAATCAAAGTATCGATGCAGAGGGCCAACCCCCGGCTACCCACCCCGGCCAACGGAAACTCCAGGGCAATCTGTTCGGGCGTTTCAATGGTAAGCTTCTCCGTCGGGTCCAACGATGATCTCCGTATCCTGGCTAAAAAAGCGCCAAGTCAACTGGGAAAAACTAGAGTCTCTGTTAGCTCTAGTGAAAAAGCAAGGACTTCATGCGCTCAACCGCACCGAGTTGCGGGAACTGGGCCTGCTTTACCGCCAGACGGCGACCGACCTCTCGGCGGTACGGGGAGATTCGCGGAGTGTGCAGCAGTCGCGCTATCTGAATCAGCTGCTAGGCCGCGCTCACAACGCCATCTACGCCGGCCAGAAGAAGACGGTCGGGGGAATATGGACGTTTTTCACACGCGAATACCCCCAAATCTTCCGGCAATTTCTGCCTTACACTGCCACCGCTACGGCGATCTTCTTACTCGGCGCAATTGCTGGGGCTTTCTTTACACTTTCCGATCCTGATTACATGCGGGAGTTCCTTCCCTCGAATTTAGTCCAAAGCATCGAACGCCACGAGATGTGGACGCATTCCATTGTTTCGATCAAGCCGCAGGCGTCAAGCGCGATCATGACCAATAATCTCTCGGTGTCGTTCATGACCTTCGCGGCCGGTATTACGGGGGGCCTGGGCACCCTGTATCTGCTCTTCTTTAATGGAATGATGTTGGGAGTGATTGGCGTGGCCTGCGGTAACTACCAGATGAGCCTACCTTTGTGGAGCTTCGTGATCCCTCACGGCGTGCTCGAACTTCCTGCCATCTTCATCGCCGGAGGTGCCGGGCTCAGGCTGGCGCAAGCGCTGATGTTTCCAGGAGTGTTATCGCGAAGGGATTCCCTGGCCTCCGGAGGGGCCGATGCAGTACGTCTGCTGGTCGGGGTGATTCCGATGCTGGTCGTCGCGGGCTCGATCGAAGGCTTCTTCTCGCCATCGGGTACGCCAGCCTATTTGAAATTCATGGCGGGAGCAGCTCTATTCACCCTGCTGATCGCTTACTTGTGGGGTGGTGCGCGATCGCGGATAGAGTCCCGGCAGGCTATTTCCTAAATCAGATTGCGCTCTTTCACCGAAAGATACTGATTGAGAATTGCGGCAGAGATGCGCGATGGCTCTACTTCCATGCAGAGAGCGCCGCGTTCGCGCAAGCGTCCCAGCAACAATTCGCGGCGGTAAACCATCTCCTGCGCGGCTACCACCTGATACATGTCCTGGGAGGATGCGGGCCTGTGGCGCGCCTGTTTTTTGAGCTCTGGCTGCGCAATGACGGTGAACAGCATCAGGTGCCGCGACAGCATGAGTCCAGCCGCTTCGATCACTTCCGGAGTCATTGCGCTTTCAGCCAGGTCTGAGATCCAGATGATCAGTCCGCGCTGCTTCTGTAGAGTGAGCAAGCTGGCGGCGGCGCGGATGTGATCGGCTTCCGGAACCTCTTCATTGACCAGGGCGAGTTGCTCGACGATGTGACGCATCTGCGCCGCTCCGCGACCCGGCACCACCCGCTGATTGACAGCACGTCCATAAGCGAGCAGGCCGACGCGGTCTCCTGAATAAAGAGCAAGTTGCGTTAGACACAGGGCAGCATCGACTGCGCGGTCGAGTTTGCTGAAGCCATTGGTACGGGCACGCATCAGGCGGCCGCAGTCGAGTACGATCCACACCGCCTGGCTGCGCTCCACACGAAAGGTTTTTGAAACCAGCTTGCCGCGCCGCGCGGCAGCGGTCCAGCACACATTGCGCAACTCGTCTCCCTCGCGATATTCGCGCAGGCTGTCAAAATCGGATCCCATGCCTCGCAATCGCATCATTCTCATCTGCAACTCAATCTGGCGGCTGCGCGCGAGATAGACGGCGCTTTTACGGGCGTGCTCGAAGTTGGGGTATACCCGCACAGTTTGCACCAGATCGGCAACCGCCCATCGCTCCGCCATCTGCAAGGGAGACTGATAGCGCAGAAAAACGCGGCCGGTTTTTCGATCTCCGCGTGTGCCCGGCGTGTAGTGCAGTGTTACTTTCTTCGTGGCTCCGGCCGGGATCGACAGTGAAGCGATCGTGATTTCGTGCGACGCGGATGGAGGCAAGTCGTCCAACACCTTGATTTGCAGCGGAACGACAGACTGATTCCTGACGAAAATGCTCACCGGCGATGAGACACCGATGGATAGAGCGCTATTCCACACACGACGGACGGTTAACTGCCGCGGGCGCGGGAGGCGAAACCAATCGGCCAGAAAGGCAACCAGTAAAAGGGCATCCCATAGGAGCATTGCGTAGAGGAAGGTTCGATTCCAGAGTGCCGGGATGATCCACGCCAGTCCGACGCCTGTAAGCAGAAAGAAACGAGGGCCGGCACCGCCACTGAATCGACCTCGTGGACCGCCGGCGGCCTCGATTGGCGGCGGCTCTAATGGGCGCGGAATGCTCACTTCGGGACCTCAATCGACGCCAAAACATCGGTTAACACGCGGTCGGTATCAAGGCCTTCCAACTCCGCTTCCGGACGCAAGACGATGCGATGCCGCATCGCAGGGAGCACGGCCGCCTTCACATCATCGGGGATCACATAGTCGCGTCCGTCCAGGGCAGCCAACGCTTTGGAGGTCAGCATTAAGCTGATGGCGGCTCGCGGACTCGCTCCGAGCGAGACGGAAGGCCAACTACGGGTCTTGCGCGCGATCTCCGAAATGTAGCCGAGCAGCGATGGTTCCAGTTTTAGTTCGCGCAACTCGCGCTGCGCCAACTGCAGCGTTTCCGGATCGATGGGCGTAATGTCTTTCACTTCGGGTGATGTCTGCGGCGCATTGTGCATCTCCAGAATTTCCAACTCTTCCTTGGCCGAGGGATAGCCAATTTTGATCTTCAAAAGAAAGCGATCCAGCTGCGCTTCGGGAAGGGGGTATGTACCCTCGAACTCCACGGGATTCTGAGTGGCGAGCACCGTGAAAAGCGAGGAAAGCGAATGGCGTGTGCCATCGATCGTGATCTGGCGTTCTTCCATCGACTCAAGTAGGGAGGCCTGGGTTCGAGGTGGCATGCGGTTTACCTCGTCCACCAGTAAGAGGTCGGTGAACATCGGACCGCGGTGCAGCGAAAAGGTTCCACTCTGCAGATTCAGGATGTTGGTGCCGAGCAGGTCGGCGGGCATCAGGTCTGAGGTACATTGCACGCGCTGAAAGGTTACGTTCAGCGCCTGGGCCAGAACCTTCACGCTCAGTGTTTTGCCGAGGCCCGGCACGCCCTCAATGAGGGCATGCCCTCCGCAGAGCAATGCTATTAATGTGCCGTTGATCAAGTCGCTTTGGCCCACGATCACCTTCGCCAATTCCGTGCGGCCGTGGGATACCAGTTTCGTAATCGCTTCCATCTGGCTATCGATTCCTTTCTCTTTTTCCGGACTGCGGATCCAGTAACGTCATGGCTTGGACGAGAGCCCGAATGTGCTCAAGTGCCCGTTTTTCCGATAACTGAGTATCGGTCGCTGCATCGCTGCTTGCGCTTGCGAGCGCCGCAATTTCTGCGGGAAGTTTCAAGCCGTGTTGGGCCATGGCTAGCACGATCTCACTGGAACTGGAAGCGCCGCGAATGCCGAGGCGCTTCGCCGCCAACTGCTGAAACCGGTTGAAGGCAATCTCGACGGCGACCTGAGTGCCGCGTGCGCGCTGGAAAACATTGCCCAAAGTCTCCACAAATTCTAGTGGTGACAACCGTGACTGGCGAACCATTGGGACGGTCGGTCCACTGCGACGGGAAAAAGTCAGGACCAGCAGAACTCCGAAGAAAGCTGCTTGTCCCAGAGCCCATAGCTGCGCTGGATTGTCGTGGTGCGCCGCTTCCAACGAATGCTGCTGATGATAGTACTCATCCCAGAGGATACGTTTGCTGTCAGTTACTGAGTTCAGCAGCAAATTAAGATTGCCGCGATCGCGAATGCCTGCGTTGGTGAGAGGCAGAGCGCTGGCCCACCAGATCACACGCCCTGGGCCGAGCCCGTAAGAAACCACTACTGGCCTGTCGTCGGTATCTTTGAAGTGTACGACTGCAGCAAAACTGGTCGGACTCCAAGACAGGTCTCCGTCCTGGGAAATCGGACCTCCCCGAGTCAGATGAGTGAGAGCAGTCGGGGTGCACTCAGAATTTCCTACGCGCGCGTCGCCAAACTCGGCCGCGGATTGCGGAAGAAAACGGTCGGGATTGGTTCCGGCGATCAAGATCTGGCCACCATGCTGCAGGAAACGGACCAGCGCGCTGTACTCTTGTGTCCGCGGACGCGATTCCGGTCCCGCAATCACCAGTGTCACGCCAGAGGCCTCGTTGGGAAGTTCGATGGGAGACTTCTCCCAGCGTTCCACGGGATAACCGCTCTGCTGCAAAAGAAGGAACGCCGCCTTGCTTCCTCGCCTCAGTACGGAATAGCTGGAAGGATAGCCGTCCCCCTGGTCGCGATCGTCAGAATTCAGCCAAGCAACGAGCGTCATCATGAGCAGCATCCCGATACCCAGAGCGAGGAAGCCGCGCTTTTCGGGAGAGGTTACCTGCATCCGAGTCTCTCGAGATGGGCGGTGAACTGAGCGAAATCAGTTTCCGTGGTTGGCCGCGCGCCGTACCAACTTGCTTCGAACTTGCGCGTGAGTACAGAGAAGGGCTCTCTCGATGAACTCGAAGTCGGGATCGCGGTGAGATATTCCCTCGGGGTGCGGGCCTTGTCCGGAGGCCACACTCCCTCGGACTCCAGGCGCGAGACTGCGGCCCAGAACCCGAGATGGATGGCGTCTCTCCAATTTCCTTGCGCCGCTTGCTCCCGTGCCTGGGCCAACCACTCGTGCCAACCGCGAGAGGACGGAAGGAAGGGAAGAATCTCGCGGCTGCCTCCCGCAACGCTATCGCGCGAAATCCTGTACAACCAAACGCCGGCGACCGCTGCCGCCAGCCCAATCATGACCCATACGAAGATTTGTCCCGCATCCTGCAGGTCCGGAACCTTAGGACTGATCTTTCGGAGTTGCTTCAATATCCAGGCGCCGACCCGCTGTTTCCACAACTCAAGAGCGGAGGGCCCGCTGACTCGACTGAACTCACGGCTGGCCAGGATTTCGTCGAGACGTTTTCGGGCGGCGTCATCGGCGCGATCAGGCTGCTCGTAGAAATCGGATTCCGCGCGCATCCCTCGGAGACGATCGCTCAAGTCGGACAGGACCTTGGCTCTCGCCTTCGGTTCCGTAGTCAGAAAATGGTCCAAGCCATCGTGCAAGAACTGTGTATTGACCACGACGTCGCCGCGGGCTGTAGAAACCGTAATCGAAGGCGGGATCGAGTCCCTCAGGGCGGGTGCTTTTTGTGGGGCTGAACTGAGTTCGCCAACCTGATCTTGATAATGCTGCAACTGATCCGCATACTGCGGCTCGGTCAATGCAGGCTGATCCGACGCGCAGGCCAAGCCGCTGAGCAGGACAAGGGCGCCGATTCCTCGAAAACGAGATCGTGTCATGCCTGAATCGGCACAGCCACGGGCTGGGAAGGCTCATCGAGGGTCGCCATCATGAGCTGCAAGTCGAAGGCTTCCTTGCGTACTCGTTCGTCGTAGTAAAGCAGAGAGATGCCGATGGTGGCGAGGGGGCCGGTTAAGGATCCAGCCACGAAACTCGCCAGGTAGATGAGAATCAGCGCGACGATTCTATTATGGAGTAAGGCGCCAGCAGCCCCCATCCCTCCGCCCAAAGCAACGCTTACTATCAGGGAAAGCAATCCGAAGACGAAATAGACCGTGAGCACGCGGCTGCGAGCTCCTTTCGAGAGCACCGCGCTGCGCTTCAGGGAAGCAATAGGGCGCAGGTCTTCGACCACACAAGCCTGGATCGCAAGGGAATAACGAACATAAATGGTGATCGCCAGGAGTACCCCAGCCACCACTGCAACCAGTCCCACTAATCCTCCAGCGATGGCACCTGCCGTTCCGGCCTGGGCTCCGCCAACCAGGGCTAAGCTGGCGATCACACTCGCTACCATGATGATTACCCCGGCCCCCACAATGACCAGGAGCATGACCAGGCTAAAGACGGCCAAAACACGAAAGATCCGCCCCCGCAGAGCCTTGTAGGCGCCGCCTACCGTGATCATTCTTCCCAAGTGCACTGCCGCCACCGCTTTCACTGTGGCGGCGTGGGAGATCGCCATTCCGGCCAGCATGACCACGAGTCCTACCAATATGCCGACTCCCATGGACGCGAGCGCCGCAGTACCGGTCGCTCGGCTCGATCCGGGTACTACCGCCGAGCCGATTGTGAGTAACTGGAAGACCAGGTAAGCCGCCGGGCCGACCGTGGCAATCCCCACAAACAAAAGGAAGTTCTTGCGGTACAGCATGAATGTGCGATCCAGCAGTTCGCCTGTGGACATGGGCCGCAGGGACTCAGTCATAAAAGGCTCCTGGGGGAATCGCCGACACTATAGCACGATTCGGAGAGGCCTCATACTTCGGCTTGCGCTACTAAAGGCTGGGGCGCAGCGTCGATGCTGGCCATCATGAGATGCAGGTCGAAAGCCTCTTTGCGTACGCGCTCATCATAGTAAAGAAGGGAAATGCCAATCGTCGCGAGCGGCGCAGTCAGCGAACCAGCGACAAAGCCAGCCACCTGAATGACTACGATCGAAGCGATTCGGCTGTGCCATGGAGTCGCTGCCAGACGAGCAATCGATGCGAAAGACACGGATGCAATCCATGACAGAATCAGGAAGGGCACGTAAACGGCTGCAATCCGCAAGCGGCCGCCCTTGGATAACGAAACGAAATTTGCGCTTCCATTCTTCGGAACGGCGCCGTTCTCTAAAGCAGTCATGATCAAGCCAACAACGACAGCCAGTAAGAACACAAGTACACCGGCAATCGCTCCCGTAATCAGGAATACGAAAAACAAAATGCCGAAAACGCTGAAGATCCGGCGACGCAGACTTCCGTAAGCCGCCGAAACAGAAGTTTTCTGATCGAGATGAACGGCGGCGACCGCTTTCACCGTAGCGGCCTGCGAAATCGTCGTCACGATGGTCAGAAAAGCCAAGGCCAGGACGATGCTGAGATAGTACGAAGCGCCAAGTCTTGGTCCGCGAATGACCGCGGCCGGCTTAATGGAGAGCACCTCGTATCCGAGGTAGACGCCATGAGTGACCATGGCGATGCCGACGAACAAACCGAAGTTCTTGCGGTAGACTGCAAACGTGCGGTCCAGCAACTCCCCGGTCGACACAGGGCGTAACGGTTCCATGTGCAGCGTCCCGAATGGACGGCCAATATACCACGGTTTAGCGGCCACCTCTGGCCGCTGCTTTATGAGACGATAAGTCCAGCCCATGATTCAGCTCTCCGGTGCCGGAAAACGTTTCGGCCACAAACTCCTCTTCGAAAACGCGGACTGGCTCATCACGAACCAGGACCGCATCGGCCTGGTCGGCGGCAACGGCACTGGCAAGTCCACGCTGATGAAGGTCCTCGCCGGCATGGACACCTTCGACTACGGCAGCCTCGTCGTCGCCAAGGGAACCTCCGCCGGATACCTTCCCCAAGATGGCCTCACGCTCTCCGGCCGCAGCGTCTTCGCCGAGTGCATGTCGGTGTTCGACGATCTGCGCGCCATGGAAACGGAACTCGAATCGCTAACCCACAGCATGGCGGAACTCGACCACACCAGCCCGGAATACTCCGCCGTCGCCGACCGCTACCACCGCGTGGAACACGAATTCCGCACCCGCGACGGCTACTCGATCGAAGCCGAAGTCGGACGAGTTCTGATGGGCCTGGGTTTCACGAAAGAAGACTGGCTGCGCCTGACCGACGAGTTCTCCGGCGGATGGCAGATGCGCCTCGCCCTCGCCAAACTTCTTTTGCAACAACCCAACCTCCTTTTGCTCGACGAGCCCACAAACCACCTCGATCTCGAAGCTCGCAACTGGTTGGAAGAGTATCTGCAGAACTATCCGCATGCCTTCGTGCTGATTTCGCACGACCGCTACTTTCTCGACGTCACGGTCAACAAGATCGCCGAAATCTGGAACAAGCGCTTCTGGTTCTACACGGGAAACTACGACAAGTTCCTGTCCCAGAAGACGCAGCGCAACGAGCAACTGACGGCCGCCTACCGCAACCAGCGCGACCGCATCGAGCAACTCGAGGTCTTCATCAATCGCTTCCGCTACCAGGCGACGAAAGCCAAGCAAGTGCAGAGCCGCATCAAGGAACTGGAGAAGATCGAGCGCATCGAGATTCCGCCGGAAGAAAAGACGATCCACTTTTCGTTCCCGCAGCCCAAGCCCAGCGGGCGCATGGTGGCCGAGTTCGAGGGCGTGGCCAAGAGTTATCCCGGCAAAAACGGGGGACCTGATAAAGAAGTCTTCCGCAACGTCGACTTCATGATCGAGCGCGGAGACCGCATCGCCCTGGTCGGCGTCAACGGCGCGGGCAAGTCCACGCTGATCAAGCTGCTCGCCGGAACGGAGAAAGTAACGCGCGGTGAATACCGCCTGGGCCACAACGTGGAAGCCGACTACTTCGCGCAGGACCAGTACAAGGAACTCGATCCCGACGCCTGCATCCTCGACGATCTGGGCGCGGCTTCTCCACGCTCTGGCGAGACCGAACTGCGCAGCCTGCTGGGATGTTTCCTGTTCTCCGACGAAGACGTGTTCAAGAAGATCGGTGTCTTATCGGGCGGCGAGCGTGGACGCTACGCCCTGCTGCGCCTGCTGCTGCATCCCGCCAATTTCCTGCTGCTGGACGAGCCGACCAACCACCTCGACCTACGCGCCAAAGACGTGCTGCTCGATGCGCTGGCGAAATATACCGGCACCGTCGTCTTCGTCTCGCACGACCGATATTTCATCGACAAACTGGCCACGCGCGTCTTCGAAGTCGGCGGCGGCAAGGTCGAAGTCTTCCCCGGCAACTACGAAGACTATCTATGGCGCAAACAAGGCGGCCAGCACGTCGCGCCCACGCTGGATGATGTTCCCGGAGTAAAGGCGGCGCGAAACGAACCGGCACCCGCGCCAAAGCCCGTCGCCGCAACCGCGCCTGCAAATGGAAATGGATCTGGCGATCCGGCCGAAGCGAAGAAGCGCTTGAATCCCATCAAGCGCAAGCAGATGGAAGATCGCGTCCACGATCTGGAGGAGGAAATCAGCCAGACCGAAGACGCGATCGCGCGCCTGGAAACCGCACTACAGAATTTCGTCAGCGCCGAAGAGAGCCAGCGGCAGTCGCAAGAACTCGAGCAGCATAAGGCCAGCCACGCCGCGCTGATCAAGGAATGGGAAGAGATGGCCGAAGCCCTGCAGGGCTCCGACTAGCGCAAATCCCGCCTCCGCACCCGGACACCACCTTCCGTAATCTCTCCCCTCACCTTACGCCTGTGCGATATTCAGGTTGGCCAAGTGGCCAGCAACTGCCGCAGGCCACAAATTTCAAGACCAACCGCAGGAATAGGTGCCAGGAACCCAAGGGCGAGGCGCCGCGCGGGAACCCAAGGAAGGTCGCATGCTTCAGTCGTCGGAGAACTCATTCAATAAGGCCGGCTCGCCGGTCCCCAACCCCAACTCTTACAACCCGGTCAAAACCGTCACCGCTCCCGTGGATCAGGCCACCATCGGCCGCACTTTGGTCATCAAGGGCGAAATCAGCGGCTCCGAAGCTCTCTACATCGACGGCCGCATCGAAGGCAAAATCAATATGCCCGAGAGCCGCGTCACCATCGGCCGCAACGGCAAAGTTGATGCCAGCATCCAGGCCCGCGAAGTTGTGGTCATGGGCAAGGTAACCGGCAACATCGAATGCAGCGATCGCGTCGACATCCGCGCCGAAGGTTCGGTCGCCGGCGACATCTCCACCGTGCGCATCAGCGTCGAAGACGGCGCCTCGCTCAAGGGCGGAATTCAGGTCCGCAACGAAGGCAAGCAGAACGCGCAGCCGAAGGCAGCCGAGGCTCCCAAGGCCATGGCCGCAACCGCCAGCGCGTAATTTGGCAGGCCGAACGTCTGGGGTAAAACAAGGGCACGCTTACGCGTGCCCCTGTTGTTTTCCGCTTAAAGCTTTCACCGCATTGGGCTTATGTCATTTGTACGTACATAATGGTACGTATGATTGTCGGCTACGCCGCGATTTTAGCGCAGCGAAAGACGGTTCCGCCCGCCTCGCAGGATGCCCTTTGCGGGGCCGAAAACGGCCCTTGCTGCGACGATCGGCTCCGTGGACGAGGAATTTCATCGGACGCGACAAAAAGAAAGCCCCTGGAGCTTGCCAGGGCCCTTCTACGACTTGGCAATCACTTACACGAAGACGCAACAACTTACGAAAAGCGGCCGGCCAAAAATTCGCAATACCGGACGGCTTTTACTTCTTCTCCGCCGGCCGCAAATCGAGTGCCGCCGAATTCATGCAATAGCGCAGCCCGGTGGGCGCCGGACCGTCCTCGAACACGTGTCCCAGATGCGCGTCGCACTTGGCGCAGCGAACTTCGGTCCGCACCATCCCGTACTGTGTATCTCGATGCTCGACCACTCCGCCGCCCTCGGCAGGCTTGGTGAAACTCGGCCATCCCGTCCCCGAATTGAACTTCGTCTGCGAATCGAACAGCGGCGATCCGCAGCACACGCAGTGATACATCCCCTGCTCTTTCGTGTTCCAGTATTTGCCGCTAAACGCACACTCGGTTCCAGCCTCGCGCGTCACGTGGTACTGCTCGTCGGTCAGCTGCTTCTTCCACTCAGCTTCCGACTTCGTAACCCTTTCAACGGTCTTTTCGGCCATGAGTCAACTCCACTCCCATGATTTACTTGCCCAAAGCATTGGATGTTGCAGTGCTTAAAAGGTGACAAACAGGATCTTCGAGATGTTATTGTTTTGTCCGACCACCTGATGCAGAACTCAAGATCGCGGCAAGGACAAAGGCTATTCCCTCATAAATCGCCAGGACCCCAACCACGACGATCGTGGACGCGAGAACGGTCTGCAGCAACGGCTGTGGAGTTGCCATATAGTGATCGAACCGCTGCGTCTGATGTGCAAGAAAAGCCGCTTCCCCTCTGCTCCCCCACTTCACGTACTCGCTGTGAGGTAGCTGCCGAATAAAGTCCCAAGAATAATTGCAGCGATCATCTTGCCAGCGAGTTTCTCGTTCAATGGAACTTTCTCCTCCCTTGAAGGTAAAGCGAATGTGGCTACCCGCCGACTTCCTCCCCCACCTTCCGATACTTTCCGCGGAAGAACAGCAACGGCTCGCCCTGCCGCACCACCACGTCCTCCACTTGCGCAATAAAAATAGTGTGATCCCCGGCCACTTGCGCCGAATCGAGGCGGCACTCCAGGTACGCCAGCGCCCCATGCAGCATCGGAGTCCCTTGCTTGGTGCGATCAAAACGCGCGCCCGCCTCGGCCGCCGCTTTCTCGTGCGTGCGCTCGGTGCGTGCGTAGTGCTCCGAGATCGCCCGCTGATCCTCGCAGAGGACGTTGATCCCGAATCGTTTCTTGGTGTGGAGGTGGGTATGAGTGCGCGTGCTGTGATCGACGCAAACCAGCACTAGCGGCGGATCGAGCGAGACCGAGGCGAACGCGTTGGCGGTCATGCCGTGCACCTCGCCCTCGAGGTCGACCGTAATGATCGTCACCCCGGTGGCGAAGCATCCCATCGCTTTGCGAAATTCCAGAGAATTCAAGCTCATCGTTGCTTCTGTGCTTCTGTTTTCTGTGTGGGGCCGGGTCTTTGACCCGGCCGCGGCCCGCATTTCGCCTAACTACAAATCATGCTTCATGCCAGGCCCCAGCGGCGTTCCGCGCCGCGACCGGGTCGAAGACCCGGTCCCACACGAACCCTTCCACACGTACCATCCCACACGAACCGCTACAGTACCACGACACGTTGTATCATTCGATGGAAGTGTCCGTCACCTCCATCGCGCCCGCGGTACCCATCTCCCGGGGAGATGCCCTGGACCTGATCGGCTGCTCCGACGACGATCTCCCCGAGTTGCTGGCCGCCGCTCACGCCGCCAAAGAACGATTCAAGCCGGGCATCATCACATACTCGCGCAAAGTCTTCCTGCCGCTGAGCAACCTCTGCCGCGACTATTGCGGATACTGCACCTTCCGCCGCGATCCCGGCGACCCCGGCGCCCACACCATGACTCCGGACGAAGTCCTGTCGGTGGCCCGTGCCGGCGAGAAGCTCGGCTGCACGGAGGCCCTCTTCAGCCTTGGCGACAAGCCTGAACTGCTGTTTCCCGAGATGCGCGAGACGCTGCGGCACCTCGGCTACAAGTCGACGCTGCACTATCTCGAAGCCATGTGCGAACTCGTACTGCGCGAGACCAGCCTGCTGCCACACCCGAACCCCGGCCTGCTCAGCGTTGAATGGATCGCCCGTCTCGCGGCCGTCTCCCCTAGCATGGGACTCATGCTCGAGACCACTAACGCCGCCCTGCTCGCCCCGGGCGCGGCGCACGACAACGCTCCGGACAAAGTTCCGGCCAAACGCCTGCGCACCATCGAAGACGCCGGTAAGCAGAAGGTCCCCTTCACCACGGGCCTGCTGATCGGCATCGGCGAATCGCTCGAAGACCGCGTCGACACGCTGCTCGCGGTTCGCGATATGAATGACCGCTACGGGCACATTCAGGAAGTGATTGTGCAGAACTTCCGCGTCAAGCCCGCGATCCCCATGGCCAACTGTCCCGAACCCACGCGCGGCGAGATGCTCCGCGCCGTGGCGGTAGCTCGCTTGTTACTCCCCAACGTCAATATTCAGGCCCCTCCAAACCTCTCCGCACCTTACTATGATGACTTGGTGGATGCCGGCATCAACGATTGGGGAGGAGTGTCGCCATTGACGCCTGACTTCATCAATCCGGAAAAGCCCTGGCCGCACCTGGAGCAACTGCGCCTGCGCACCGAAGCCAAGGGATTCACTCTGCACCAGCGTCTTCCGGTGTATCCAGAGTTTATTCCCGCCGTGACCGCCAAGCATGGATTGCTGTCCGAAAGGCTATGCGCCGCAGCCGACGATCGCGGCCTGGCACGAATGAAGAGGGCCGCTTGAAGGAGCCGAAAAGATGATCTGCGTGCTCAGCGGCGGCACCGGTGGCGCGAAGTTCGTCGACGGCCTGCGCCAGGTCATGCCCGCCGAAGACATCACGCTGGTGGTGAACACCGGCGACGACCTGCTGTGGTGGGGGCTCTACGTCTCGCCCGACATCGACTCGATCACCTACGTGCTCTCCGGCATGCTGAGCCGCGAGCGCGGATGGGGCGTGAAGGGCGACACCTTCCTCTGCCTGCAGGCCATGGGACAACTGGGTGAGCCCACATGGTTCCACACCGGAGACCGCGACCTCGCCATGCACCTGCTGCGTTCGCGTCTGCTAGCCGAAGGCAAGACGCTTTCCGAAGCCACTGCAGTCATCTCTGAAAAACTCGGAGTGAGAGCACGCGTTCTCCCCATGAGCGACTCGCGCGTCGAGACCCGTGTGGATACGCCCGCGGGTGAGTTGAGCTTTGAGGAATATTTCGTGCAACGCTGGTATCAGGATCCGGTAAACTCGGTGCGCTTCGCCGGAGCCTCCGATGCCGAACCGGCGCCGGGCGTCATGGACGCGATCGTCTCGGCCGACGCGGTTCTGCTCGCGCCCAGCAATCCTATTACTAGCATTGGTCCGATCCTCGCGGTGCCGGGCATTCGCGATGCGCTGCAGCGCGCTCACGGAAAGATTGCCGCCATCAGCCCCATCGTCGGCAATGCTCCGGTTGCAGGCCCAGCGGGAATTCTGATGGCCGCGCAAGGGCTTCCCTGCTCGATCGCCGGCGTCGCCCAGGCTTATGAAGATTTTCTCGACGTGCTGATCTGCGATACGCGTGACTCCCGGGCCGCCGAGACGCTGCGCAAGAACGGCCTGCGCGTGCAGTGCACGCAAACCATCATGCGCAGCGCCGACGACAAAGCGGCCTTGGCACGAGAGGTGCTCTCGTTCGTTGCGCCAGTTCCGCGCGCAGGTAATGAGCCGATCCATCACGGCGCCGCGGCGCGCCATCTGGACCCGCAGCCGTGATTCTCGTTCCCATCAAGGACACGTCTTCGGCGAAACAGCGCCTCGCGGCCGTTCTCGACCAGCCTTCGCGTACTGCCTTGGCTCAGGCCATGATCTACGACGTGCTCACTGTCCTGCACAATTGGAATACCCGCCCGCCGGTTGGAGTCGTCACGAGCGATCTTTATGCGGTGACGCTGGCGAAGGAGTATGGCTTCGAAGTCATTCCCGATCCCGACAATCCGGGAGAGACTGGCGCGATCGAGATGGCCACTCGCGTCTGCGTCGAGCGCGGGTCTGATAGCACGCTAGTGATCCCCGCAGACATCCCGCTGGTAGAGGCGTGGGAACTCGAAGAGATTCTGAAGCACGCGCCCGCCGAAGGTAGCGTGCTGGTCCCCGCGGCAGACGGACGAGGCACCAACGCAGCCTTCCGGCGCCCCGTAAATCTGTTCCCGCTGCGCTTCGGCAACGACAGCTTCAAGCCGCACCACGCTGCCGCCCAAGCGACGGGCAAACCGTGCATCGTTCTGAACTTCGCTGGAATTGCCGTCGACGTCGACAATCCCGAAGACCTGCAGCAACTAATCTCCGCCTCCGGCGAAACCCGCGCTCAAAAACTGGCCCGCGAATATGCTCGCGTACAGGCTTTTCCTCACGACCAACCGCGAACCGGCACGGAATGAGGCGGCAGCCCCCGGCGCGTAAGATTGTTTTATGAATAAGCCGAGCGGCCCCAGGAAGAAATCAGCCGCAAAGCGGCGGAAGAGTGCAGCCCACGGCCCTTCGGCTCCGCTCAGGGTAAACTCTAGCCGTGGGTTAGCGGCCAAGGATTCACCAGCCCCGCAGAAGCGAAAGAAACTCAAGCCGACTTCGCCTGAAGAACTCCGCCTGATCCCGATCCAACTCGAAGACGAAATCCAGCCCGGAGATTCGCTCGCCGACAAGCTGCTCGGAGCACTCCACCAACGCCGCCTCCGCTTTCAATCCGGCGACATCCTCGTCGTGAAACACAAAATCGTCTCCAAGTCCGAAGCCCGCGTTGTCGATCTCGCGACGATCGAGCCGTCCGACGAATCGATCGCGTGGGCGAAACAATATTCGCTCGATGCCCGCGTGATCGAACTGGCCCTGCGCGAGAGCCGCACCGTAATCCGCCGGAAGAATGGCGTGCTCATCACCGAAACAAACCACGGCTTCCTCTGCGCCAACAGCGGCGTCGACGTATCTAACGTCAACGGCGGCAGCCACGCGCTGTTGCTTCCGGAAGACTCCGACCGCTCCGCGGCCAACCTACGCCGCGCTCTCAAGAAGAAAACGGGCGTGTCTGTCCCCGTCATCATTACCGACAGCTTCGGGCGCCCCTGGCGCGAAGGCTTGACCGAATTCGCGATTGGCATCGCCGGCATGAAGCCGCTGCGGGACGATCGCGGCCGCCGCGATTCCCACGGCTACAAGCTGAAAGCGAGTGTCGAAGCCGTCGCCGACGAACTGGCCTCGGCCGCCGGACTCGTCTGCGGAAAACTCAACCGCGCCCCGGCGTGCATCGTCCGCGGATTTCGCTACGATCCAGGCCCGGGCGGGGTCAAGAACATGCTGCGCCCTGCATCTACCGACCTATTCCGCTGACCTGTCTGCCCAAGAATGTCATCCTGAGGAGAGCGATAGCTCTCCGAGGGATCTTAAGATGCGCGGCAGACGATTATGCTGGCGGCGAGAAACCTGGTGCATGCGGCCCATCACAGCATCAGACTTTCATCCTCCGTAGGGTCCCTCAACCCAGCTGCGCTGGGCTTCAGGATGAGGTCGCTTTTGTGGCTCGGAACGGATCGAGCTACACTGTACCGACGGAGGACATCGTGCACCGCGAACTTTCTCTCTCAGAACTGGAATCCTTTCCTTCGCTCGACTGGTCCGACAGTGCTCCGTGCCTAACTCCTTCTGTGCGCTCTTCTATCGAGAGGGTTCTCGAAACGCAAAACGGCGCCGACCTGTCGCTGGAGGAGTCCTATGCGCTCGCCAATGCCGAAGGTGATGACCTCCTTGGCCTGCTCGCCGCAGCCAACATGTTGCGCGCGGAACTCGCCGGCAACATCGTCACCTACGTGGTGAACCGCAACATCAACTTCACGAACATCTGTTTCGTGGGATGCAAGTTCTGCGCCTTCAGTCGCGGCCCGCGTGAGTCCGATACATACTTCCACTCTCTCGACGATATGGCTCGGAAGGCGGTGGAAGCCTGGGAACTAGGTGCGACCGAAGTCTGCATCCAGGGCGGATTGCCGCGCGATCTTCCCAAGTTCTACTACCGCGATATTCTGCGCGCCGTGAAAAACGCCACTCCGCGCATGCACATTCATGCATTCTCGCCGATGGAAATTGTCTACGGCGTCGAACTCACCGGCATGCCGCTGGCGGACTACCTTTCGATGCTGCGGGACAACGGCCTGGGCACGTTGCCCGGCACCGCCGCCGAAATTCTCGACGACGAGATCCGCCATATCCTCTCGGCTAACAAACTTTCTACCGCGCAATGGATCGAAGTCATCCGCACGGCGCACCGGTGCGGCATTCGCTCGACCTCGACGCTCATGTATGGACACGCCGAAACGCCCGGGCACTGGGTGCGTCAGATGCGACTGCTGCGCGACATCCAATCCGAAACTGGCGGCTTCACCGAATTCGTTCCGCTCGGTTTCGTGCACCAGAACACGCTGCTCTTTCACCAGGGCCTGGCGCGGACGGGACCAACGCTGGCTGAGCATCTCAAGGTTCATGCGCTGGCGCGCTTGCTGCTCGCCGGATCCATCAACAACATTCAGGTTTCGTGGGTGAAGCTGAATCGCCGCCTCTCGCAACTCTGCCTGCACGCTGGCGCCAACGACTACGGCGGCACTTTGATGGAAGAGAATATTTCGCGCGAAGCTGGAGCCACCGCGGGCCAGTACACCAGCCCGGAAGATTTCCAGTCGCTGATTCTGGAGATGGGCCGCATTCCCGCTGAGCGCAACACCACGTACTCGCGCATCCACATTAAGCCCGCGCTGAACGAAGGAGAATGCATCACCGAGCAGTCGTCGAGGCTGAATTCGCGTGACGACGAATGCTAGCCCCTCAGGCGCCCGCCCGATCGCCGTGATTGGTGGAACCGGTCCCGCCGGTATGGGACTTGCCCTGCGCTGGGCGCGCGCGGGAGAAACCATCATTATCGGATCGCGCGACGCGCAGCGCGCGCAGAAAGCCGCAGACGCCATTCGGGAGAAAGTTGGAGGCCAGGCGAACATTTCCGGCATGGAAAATGCCGCAGCCTGCGCCGCCGCCGACATCCTGATGCTGACCGTTCCCTTCGAAGGGCAAGCCTCTCTGCTCAAGCAACTTAAGCCCGCGATGACGGCGGGCAGCATCCTTATCGACGCCACCGTCCCCCTGGCGGCTAGCGTGGGAGGACGCGCCTCGCGCACTCTCGGCGTCTGGCTGGGTTCCGCGGCCCAGCAGTCTGCCGAACTCGTGCCGAAAGAAGTGAGCGTGGTGGCCGCTTTCCACAATGTTTCCGCCGAACTGCTCTACACCGACGCTCCTCTCGACTGCGATGTGATCGTCTGCAGTAACGATTCCGACGCAGCGCAACTCACTCGCGAACTGGCGGCCAAGATTCCCGGCGTCCGCGCCATCGACGGCGGTGCACTCGAAAACGCCCGCATCGTCGAACAGATCACCGCCTTGCTCATCGGGATGAACATCCGCCATAAAGGCCACGCCGGAATCCGCATCACCGGCCTGCCACCGAGCGCTTACCGCTAACGCCCTAAGGAGCCCCTCGGTTGAACCAGAACAAGCACCTCGACGCTGCCTGGCAATATCACACCGGCACCAAGCATTCTCAACTCAGCGTCCGAACCAGCCCCCATTTTCTGGACTGGGAAAACAAGCCGCTCTTGTTCAAGATTTATCCCACGCTCGAAGTCCTGCGCCTGCCTCGAGATTTTCGCGGGACGGGCCGCGCGGCGCTCGATGCCATCGCAACTCCCGGTCAACCAGCATCAGCCGAGGCGGTTCCCGATCTCGAGACGCTGGCGCAACTCCTCTTCTTTTCCGGGGGGGTCGTTCGGAGCAAGCGACAGGAGCAGATAGAAATTTTCTTTCGCGCCGCGGCCTGCACCGGAGCGCTTTACGAAATTGAGCTCTACGTGGTCTGTACCGATCTACCGCGCACCAAGGATTCTGCCGGCCTTGCGGCTGGTGTCTACCATTTCGGCGTCGCTGAGTTCGGCCTGCGCCAGTTGCGGGCCGGTGATTTTCGGCAGACCCTCGTCGAAGCCACGGGCGGCGATCCATCGATTGAGCATGCTCCGGCAACCATCATCTGTACCGGCACCTACTGGCGCAATGCCTGGAAATATCGCTCCCGCACCTATCGCCATTTCGGATGGGATAACGGCACCATCCTTGCCAATCTTCTGGCGATATCGGAAGCATCGAAGCTGCCTGCCAGGATTGTGACCGGGTTCGTCGACTATCAGGTCAACGAGTTGCTAAACCTCGACACTAAACGCGAAGTGGCGTTCTCGCTGGTTTCGATTGGGCATCAGCAAGCGACTCCGCCCAGCCCGCCGAAAATTTCCCCGCTCAATCTTCCGATCGTTCCCTATTCCAAGGAAGAAGTCGACTATCCCGCCATGCGCAAGATGCACGAGGCCTCTTCGCTGGATTCAGTCAGCGAGGTCGCCGCAGTGCGCGGCAAGACACCGTCGAGCGACGTTCCAACCCCCAAAGGAACCGTCACTTCGCTGCAGTTGGTACATGATTCCATTCCGGAAGACTCCATTGAGAAAGTGATCTCGCGGCGCGGTTCTACACGGCAGTTCTCGCGCGAGTCCATCACTCTGCAACAGCTTTCCCTCATACTGGATCGCGCCACCCGAGGCATTCCCGCCGATTTTCTCGATTCCACCGGAAGTCATCTCAACGATCTCTACCTGATCGTGAACAACGTAGACGGACTGGCCGCCGGAGCCTACGTCTATCAGTGGAAGACGAAGGCTCTCGAACTGCTGAAGCCCGGAGACTTCCGCGACAAGGCTGGTTTTCTGGGCCTCGAACAACAACTGCCCGCCGACGCCGCCGTCGATGTCTTCTTCCTCGCCGACTTAAAGAAGATTCTGGAGCGCTATGGGAACCGCGGATACCGTGAGGCGCAACTGGAGGCCGGTATTTTGGGCGGCAAGCTTTACCTTGCCGCATACGCTCAGGGCCTTGGCGCGAGCGGCCTGACGTTTTATGACGATGACGTCGTCAACTTCTTCTCGCCGCACGCTCGGGGCAAGAGCGCGATCTTTCTCGTGGCTCTCGGCCGCAGCGCACTTCGCAAATAGCTTATTGCAAGATGTCATATTGAGCCCGGCACGTCAGCGTGTTCATCATTTCCTGCAGAAGCCCGAAGTGCTATGCTGTCGCGCATGGACAACCATCCCGTCAGCGATGTCGGTGGAACTTCCGGCGGCCTCGGCCAATTTCTGCTTGGTTTTGCCATGGCCTGTATTGGCGGATTCCTCATCACCAATCAAGTGACCGTGGTGAGTTCTTACTGGAATTTCTGGGGAGGCAACAGTTTCGGCGTCACGCTTCTGCCCATGTTGTTCGGCGTGGGGATCCTTTTCTGGAATGGCAAAAGCACCATCGGATGGATTCTGACTGTTGCCGGAGCCCTGTTTATCTTCGCGGGCATCATCGCCAACATGCACATCTACTTTCGCGGAGCCAGCCTTTTTAACACGATGGTAATGCTGATCCTGCTGGTGGGCGGACTGGCGCTAGTGGCGCGTTCGCTGCGGCCCCATCACCCGAAAGCCAGCCAATAAATCACGCCTCGCGGATTCTGCAAAATTACTTTGCGAAGTGCAATATTCTGTGTCCATCGTCACATTGACAGCACCCCCCTCAGGCCATAGCATCCTCTGTGAAACCGTCGTGGGACCAGACCCGCGGAATGGTTGCCGTTGGTAGAGCAGGTACCCATCCCCACGCGACGCTATAACGAGACGATCATTTTCAGTAACATACGGACAAACACAGATTAAGAGCCGTGTCGCCAGGGAACTGTCTAGCGGGAGTGTACGTAGCACAGGTAGGGAGCGCGAGCTATGAGCAACAAATTTATCGACAGCATCAAGCACGTGATCATCGAAGACGACGATCCGAAGTCACAGGGACAAACGCAGGCGCATCCGCAGCCTCACGCTGAGGCAGCGCCCCCCGCCGCGCCAGTCGCGGCTTCTACGGACGTCTCGTATCACCCGGCGAGTGCGCCACCGATGACGGAAGAGACCGAGCACGTCTACCAGCGCATTCTGGCGAAAACCAACTTCGACGCAACGCAAGTTGCCGTCACCATTCACAAGTATCTCGATCCGCTGTCGGCGATCCCTTCGCTGGACGAGCGCACCCGCTTCAAGACCGCGGTGATTCAGGCCAAGGCGCAGGAAGGGCTTTCACAGGAAAAAATCCTCGCCACATTCGATGGACTCAAGGTCGCGCTGCAGAACGAGCAGGAATCGTTCGCCAATTCGGCGGCCGCGACCAAGCAGAGAGAAATTGACGACCGCCAGAAGAAAGTGCAGGAAGTCACGGCCGCGATCGCGCAGAAGCAAGGAGAAATTGCACAACTCCAGCAGCGCCTGTCGGATGTCACCACGGAACTGGTGGGAGCGCAGGGCAAGATTCAGCGCGCCGAGTCGCAGTTTGCAATCGCAGTCCAACGACGCGCCCTTGAGATTGATCAGGAGAAGGCCAAGTACGTCAGCCTTCTCCAAGGATGAAGAACAATGAGCATAACGCCTTCCACTCCTACGAATCTTGGCGATGAACTGAAGTCTTTCTGGTCGCGGCCCGAAGGCAAAACCGGAATGATTTTCATCGCGTTGGCGGCGGCCGCGGCGGTCTATGGCTGGGCCCAGATCGTGCCCTTCATCGTTTCAATGCTGGCCGACACGCTGCACATGATTTACCTGGCGGCGATGATCGCCGCGGTGCTGTTTGTCGTTTTCAGCAGCCGCACCCATCTTCTGTTCCGCCTGCTGATGCGGTGGATTACCGGGATGATCATCAACATCGATCCCATCGGCATCCTGAAAGATCACCTGTCGCAGATGCGCAAGCGCCGCGACGTGATGTCGCAGCAGATCTCGAACGTCAGCGGGCAGATTCAGTATCTGAAGAACGTCATCGACAAGAACCAGGCGATGGCGAACGAGAACATGCGCCTGGCGGCCCACGCCAAGAAACTCGCGACCAGCACCGCGGACCAGAACGAACAACTCCGCATGGCGCTGCAGATGAAGGCCAAGGCCAATCAAGCCGGACGCCTGCAAAAATCGAATCTCAGCTATCAGCAACTGCTCGGCAAACTGCAGAACATCTACGACCTGCTCAGCAAGTGGGCGGTCCACATCGACTTCTACATCGAAGACACTGACAACGAAGTCAAGCAGGCTGAAATCGAGTACAAGACGATCAACGCCGCCTATCGCGCGTATCGCACGGCGCTCGCTGTCATCAAGGGCACGGGCGACGAAAAAGAACTCTACAACCAGACCATGGAGCACCTCGCCGAAGAGGCCGGACGCAAACTGGGCGAGATGGAAGACTTCCAGCGCCTAGCACAGAACTTCATGGACACGATCGACTTGGAAAACGGCGCGGTCGAGACCGAAGCTCTCGAGAAGCTCGATGCCTACGAACAGAAACTGCTCACCTCAGGCGCGACCGACACCGCATTCCTGTTGCCGGGCGCAACCGCAGCGCCGGTGCCGGTTGCGGTTGGAAAGAGCGGCGGCGACGCCCCACCGGCAGCCAAGAGTGCCGGCGATTACGGAGACATGTTTAAGTAACGAGATTCGAAACACGAGTTGTATCCGGGGAGGAAACAACAAGGCATGGCACATCTGAAGACTGGCCCGAAAATCATCCTGATCGCTCTGCTAGTCGTGGGCTTTGTGTTTGGTCTCCGCAAAGCCGCGGAACTTGGGTGGATTCCCACGCCTGGCGTCATGAAGGCGTTGGTCCCCGAAAAGGCTGCGCTGCCGGACGTGAAAGAAGCGCTGGTGCAGAACGTGGAGCCTGTAGCGCTTCCGGCTTCGACGGCCGCCAGCGTGCCGGCAACTTTGATCCGCGGGGAAATCTGGGAATGGAACGCGCAGATCAACATGATCTACGCCAATGGCGGGGCAAACACGACCAAGGGCTCGCTGATGGAAAAGCACGGCGTCAACCTGATGCTGGTTCGTCAGGATGACACCGGCAAAATGCAGGAAGACCTGATCGCCTGCGCCCGGGAGATCTCCAGCGGATCGTCGCAGTGCTCCAACGGCGCGAACTTTGTCGTGATCATGGGCGATGGTTCAGGACAGTTTCTCGCAGCCATCAATCCGCAACTGAAGAAACTCGGCAACGAATTCCAGGCCAAGGTAATTGGCGCGACGGGCTACAGCCGCGGCGAAGATTCGCTGATGGCTCCGCCGGATGTGAAGAGCAATCCTCAGGCGGCCAAAGGCCTGCTGGTCGAAGGCGTGCTGCGTGACGGCGACTGGAACATCGCCCAGAAGTGGGAAGGCGACAACAACATCAAGAACAATCCCGACGAGAAGACGTGGGATCCCGATGCCGTCAACTGGCTCAACGCCTCTGACTACAACGTGGCCGCGGCCGACTATGTGGCCGGCAAGTGCGACGACCGCAAAGTCGTGAAAGACGGACACCTCACCGGCGAAACCAAGCACATCTGCGTCAATGCAGTCGTGACCTGGACCCCCGGCGACGTCACCATCGCCAAGGGCAAGGGCGGTTTGATCAAAGTCGTCAGCTCCAAGCAATATCGCTCGCAGATGCCCGCCGTCATCCTTGGCCCCAAGAACTTCTTCGAGCGCAATCGCGCCGAAATCGAAGGAATGCTCGCAGCCACATTCGAAGCCGGCGACCAGGTCAAGGCATTCGATCAGGTGCTGCACAAGGCGTCCGCGATCAGCGCGAAGGTTTATTCCGATCAGGATGAAGCCTACTGGTACAAGTACTACAAAGGCGTAACTGAGAGCGACGCGCAGGGACTGAAAGTCGACCTCGGCGGATCGACGGTCAACAACCTAGCCGACAACCTCATCCTCTTCGGCCTCGAGCCCGGCACCAACGACAACTTCCGTTCCACGTACACCGTCTTCGCCAACATCGCGACCCAGCAATATCCCGCGCTGTTCAAAGATACGCCGATCCCCGACGTGAAAGAGATTGAAGACAAGTCTTTCATCACTGGAGCGCAGGCGCGCATGAGCAGCGGTGGTGCCGAGGGCGAAGCGCCGCAATACGCCGCCAATGAAAGTGGCCCGGTGGTTTCGAAGCGTTCCTATTCGATCAACTTCGACACCGGCAAGGCCACGTTCACATCCGAAGGCGTGCGGACAATGTCGGAACTGAAGGACTCGCTCGCCATCACCGGCCTGTTTATTCAGGTTGACGGGTACACCGACAACACCGGCAGCGAGGGCGTGAATCAGGCACTCTCCGATGCCCGCGCAGGTGCCGTCAAAGATTGGCTGCAGAAGCATGCGCCGCGCAACTTCCCCGACAACCGCTTCAAGACTGTCGGGCATGGCTCGCAAAATCCGGTGGCAACCAACGACACGGCCGCCGGCAAGGCCGCAAACCGCCGCGTGGAAATTACGTTGTCCGGCAGCTAGCCGCACACGTTGCAGCTTGTCATTTCGAGGAGCGCAGCCACGAGGAATCTGCTGTCTGCCGGCAGCAAGGCAAAACCAGATTTCTCGCTGCGCTCGAAATGACAAAGGGATGCGCGGAATGACAAGCGAACTCTCGACATGACAAAGGGACAGATGGAAACGACCACGGCAAAGACAGATGAATCAGGCGATTGAGGTTTTATCACCCAATCGGGTGATCTCCAAACAAACCGTCCGGTGGATGGTCGGGTTCCAGCTGGTTCTGCTGTTTTTCATCTGGATTTTTTCTCCGACCCTTTTTCTACCCAAGCCGAAAGAAGTCTGGCAGGCGCTGGGCGAAATGTGGATGGAAGGGCTGGGCGGCGAACTGATCACCAGCTTCGTTCTGAACCTGGAGGCGATCGCGCTAGCCACGCTGCTTTCTCTGCTGATGGCCTACCTCACGGTCATCCCGTTCTTTCGACCCATTGTTATGCTGCTCAGCAAGTTACGATTCTTGTCCATGGTCGGTCTGACGTTCTTCTTCACGCTGATGGCCAGCACGGGGCATGCATTGAAACTTTATTTGCTGGTTTTTTCGGTTTCGGTTTTCTTTGTTACTGGCATGGCAGAAGTGGTCGCCAGTATCCCTAAAGAAAGGTTCGACCTGGCGCGTACGCTGCGCATGGGGGAATGGCGCGTGGTTTACGAAGTAGTAGTGATCGGCCAGGCGGACAAGGCTTTCGAAGTCTTGCGCCAGAACGCCGCCATGGGATGGATGATGCTCACCATGGTCGAAGGCATCTCGCGCTCCGAAGGCGGAGTCGGCGCCATGCTGCTGAACCAGAACAAGCATTTCCATCTCAGCGCAGTCTTCGCCATTCAGTTGACCATCCTGCTGCTTGGTTTGGGCCAGGATTATGCGATCGGCCTGCTGCGCAAGGTTTTCTGTCCGTACGCGGATCTGACTCTGGAGCGGAAGTAACACGACATCATGCCCACGTACACCTACGGAAAAACGCTGCTGAAGGTTGAGGACGTCTCCCTCGAATACGACGGCCGCCCCATCCTCAAGCATGTCAGCGCGGAGATCAAAGACATCGTGTGTTCCGATCACGTTCAGGGGCAGGTCGTCGGATTCCTCGGCCCCAGCGGCATCGGCAAGACGCAACTGTTCCGTATCATTGCCGGGCTGAACAAGCCGACCTCTGGACGCGTCACCATTAATGGGCAAGACCGCCCGGTAGAGGCCGGGCAGGTCGGCGTCGTTGCGCAGGACTATCCTCTGTTCGAGCATCGCACGGTGATGTCGAACCTGCTGCTGGCTGCCAACCAGAAAGAAAAAGACGACAAGACCGCTCGCGACAAAGTCATCCAGTACCTGACCGACTTCGACCTAGTCGACAAGGCGCGTCTTTACCCGGTGCAGCTATCTGGAGGACAGCGTCAGCGCTGCGCCATCATCCAGCAGATCCTCTGCTCCGACCATTTCCTGCTGATGGACGAACCCTTCAGCGGCCTCGACCTGCTCATGCTGGAAAAGACCAGCGAGTTGATCCAGAAGGTCGCGAACATGGATGAACTCAACACTATTATCGTGGTCACCCACGACATCACCGCCGCTGCAGCCGTCGCTGACCATCTATGGCTGATGGGGCGCGATCACGACGCCAAGGGCAATCCCCTGCCCGGTTCTCACATCGTCGAGACGTACGATTTGGTCGAACGCGACCTCTGCTGGCATCCCCAGATCATCACGCAGCCGAAGTTCATGGAGTTCGTCCGCGAAGTGAAAGACCGCTTCCGCAGCCTGTAGCAGTGTTTTCATGAACAGCTTCGCGAAGGCGCGAACCTCCCGAGGTTGCGAATCAACTACAAATGACCACAGGGGCTAAAGCACGCGTTGATTCCAAGCGCGTCACGCGGCCCTGAAGGGCCGCTCTTCCACGGTTGAGCATGCATTCACAATCTGCAGGCATTCATGGTGTGCACGCATTCACGTGATGCAGGAATTTCACGTTAGCGCACGCATTCACGGGGTGCAAGCACACATGGTGAAGGCACACGTGACGCAGGCATTCACGTCGTGAGGCATTCATGATGGCGTCGCGTGTAGGCGCGAGCGGATCGACGCCCGAAGTCTGAGAGAACAGAATCGCGTTGAACACAAGGAAGAGCGAGAGAGTTGTAAGAATACGGGCGCAGAAACCTTGCATGGGGCAGAATTATAGATGGCTGGGAGAAAACTACGCGGAAGCCGCGGATGCTTTGGCTTCCGAGAATACGAGCCACTCCAGGCTTGAGTACGGCAGAAAGACGTGGGGCGAATCCATGCTGGCCATGGCGCTGCCGGTGATCTCGCGCAAAGCCGTTACCATTTCGTCGCTCAGAAGACAGAATCCAGTTTCGTCGGTGGCAGCCACCATGGCAGGAAAGGCGCGGCTGAAAAGAGAAACTTTCACTACCACACGCTTGCCCACAAGCTTGGCTTTGAACGACGGTGAGGCTGCCTGGGACATAGTTCCTCCGCAGAGACGATACTGTCACTAGGTTGCGGCTTGCGGTTCGGTGGAACAAGCCCCGTTCAATATTTGCCATTACGACGGTAATTGGCGAATGGCAGGTTCGGAAGCTTTCGAGAATGGGCATTAACGCTCTGGGCGCGCTTCGGTGTCAATGGCGCAATGGTAACCACCCTATCGTTAGGTTGATTTCAGGTGTATCGACTTTAGAATCAGAGCAGTATCGCAAGGCGAATCAGCGTTGGGAATAACGCTGGCTGCCCACGTGTCGGGGATTCGGTAAATGATGAAAATCGCACGTAATGTTGTCGCCGGTTTCCTTCTCTCGTGGGCCTGTGCCTATGGGCAGATGATCGTCATCAGTGCCCCGGCGAAGGACCCCGAGGTGAAGCCAGAGCAGCGCACCGCGACCATCGTGCACTACGAAAAGATGCGCGTCAGCGCACGGGGAACCATTCGTGTGTTGGCGCTTGCTCTGCAAAATACAGAGGGTGGCTCAAAAGCGCGGTTGAACGAGGCCATCAACAACGAACAAGACATCGTGGATTGGGCGAACTGGTGCATTCTGGCACTACGGGACAAAACCGACGAAGCGCGGGCATGCATCTTCCAACCTGATCCGAAATGATGCAGCGGGAGAGAAGGTGATCGCTACTCCTCCACCACCGGCGTCGACATCTCCTCCGCAGGCTCTCCACCTGCCATCGCCTGGGCAACAATCAGCCTTCTAGCCTCCACGCGAATCTTGGGCAACTGCGCGGCGAACCACCACGCTCCCATCACCGATGCGAACCCGCCAATGGAAACGGTGAGCGGCGCGCCCAACCGATCCGACAATGCGCCGCCCAGCAGCGCTCCAATCGGAGCCATCCCCATGAACATCATGGAGTACACTGCCATCGTCCGCCCGCGCAAGGCGTCCGGCACCATCACCTGGATCAGCGTGTTCGACGATGCCATCTGCAGCATGATGAAATATCCCACCGGCATCAGCAGCAGAACCGACAGCCAGAACGACTTCGAAAATGAGAACAGCATCAGGCTGACGCCAAAACCGGCGCAGCAGACCGAGATCCACCTCCCCAGTCCCTTGACGCCGGAGCGCACCGCCAGCGTCAGCGCGCCCAGGAGCGCGCCCACACCCGCAGAGCCCATCAGGATCCCAAGTCGCACGGCTCCGAGGTCGTGCGATCCGATCAGCGACGCAAATTCCTGCCCGCCGCGATGCAAAATCTTGTCCGCAAAAATGGGCATGAGAACTACGTAGGGCATCCCGGTAACACTCACCAATCCCAGCAGGACCATCAAGGCTTTGATCGGCGCTGTGCGATTGACGAATTGAAATCCCTCAACGATGTGTTCCCAAGGCGAGGTCTTCGCCGAGACCCGCGCGGGGGCGTGCACGTTCATCAGCATCAATCCGGCGATCACCGCGATGTAACTGACCCCATTCGCGAAAAAGCACCAGCCCTCGCCCAACCTCGCCACCAGCACGCCCGCCACCGCCGGGCCAATCACGCGCGCGCCGTTGAACATGGAGGAATTCAGCGCGATCGCATTCATCAAGTCTTCCTTGCCCACCATGTCGACCAGGAACGACTGCCGCCCAGGGATATCGAATGCATTCACCACGCCCAACAGCGCGGCCAGCACAAAGATCTCCGGAACGGTAATACGATTCGTCAGCGTCAGCGCCGCCAGCACGAACGCCAGCAGCATGGACGCGATTTGCGTACCGATCACCACGTGCTTGCGATTGCTGCGATCGGCCACGATCCCGCCGATGGGAGCGCACAAGAACACAGGAATCTGGCTGGCAAACCCCACGGCCCCGAGTTTCAAGCCAGAGCCCGTCAGGCGGTAGACCAGCCACGATTGGGCCACGGTCTGCATCCACGTTCCGATGAGAGAGATCAGTTGTCCGCTGAAGAAAAGCTGAAAGTTGCGATGCCGCAGGGCGCGTCCGGCCGCCTGCCAGCGCAACCTAGGGCTCTCGGCCGCTGGTGCGCTGCTCGCCGCTGTATTTTCTGGGATGGGAAGTTTCGAATCAGCCACGTTCAGTTCTTTGATGATGACGGATCAACTTGCGCACCACTATATCGTGACGGCTCCGATGAAACGGCGGAATCGCGCCCGCTCTCGACTTTTCCACAAGCGGTCAGAATTCCGCGGCAACTCCCCTGTGGGCGGCCGCTTACCAAGTCTAATTGGATGAATAGGTTGGAGGCGTCCTTTGGAACGACTCATTTCGACCTTCTCTTATCGCCCGGCGTGAGCTAAAGTAGGCCCTGCGTTTTCGGCGATTCGGCAAAGGAAGTCACGCACATATGACCACTCCTCCAGTTGCGATTGAACGCCGTGTCGGACAGCGGTTCCCGTATCTTCTTCCGCTCTCATTGCGCCAGCCGGGCACCTCTCTTGAAGGCGTGGGATTCACGCAAGACCTGAGTTCGCGCGGAGTCTTCTTCTTCACCAACGCTCCGCTTACCGAAGGTTGCGAGATCGAACTCACCCTTCGCATGCCGTCCGAGATCACCCTGGGAGAAAGCATGCCCGTACGCTGCCGCGGCCATGTCTTGCGGGTGGTTCGGCCCGCCGCGACGTCGGTTGCCGATTGTGCCGGAACGGCTCGTCCCGAAAACAAGATTGGCGTTGCCGTGCGCCTCGAAGGGTACGAATACCTCCCCGAATCCCAGTCATCCGCCACCTTCCCTCGCGTCTCCGCCCTTCACCCGGAACGCGACGAAGAACGGCCTCTGGCTCACTCGGTCCGTCCGGTCTTGGGATAGGTCACTCCGTTCGGGCGCATCGCGCGATGGCTTTTTGAATCCCACCTCTTGGCTGCTTCCGATCTACGGCACCCCGGCAAAACATCTTTTCAACTCGCCCATCCTGGAATACAATGTCTGGTGACAGGGGCGGTCAGCCTCGGGCTTTCTACGAAGTTCATTCCCCCCAAAGATATTCATCAGGCGGTTAAGTTGTGTTTGCGTTCACGCGTAACGTGCGCGTTCAGATTGTCTGTTACCTAGGTCACTTGGCGAAGAGTACGTTCTCTTTCTAACATGCAGACACCGAGAGAAGTCAGCGAGAACCGCACTATGCATGGCATCGGCGTCGCCATCCTGACCGAGGATGAGGACCACTTATCCGCGCTGCAAAGTCGACTGGAAGCGACGCGCCTCGGACAGGCTGTGTTCAGCCATGTTGGTTTTCCTGCCGGACCTACCGACGCCATTCTCCGCCAGTTGCAGGATTCCCGCGCCGAAGTCGTGATCGTCGATATGTCCGCGCAGGACGCCCAGCGCGCCGTTCACACCATCGAATTGATTCGCGCCACCACCCAGCAGATCGGTATCTTCGCCAACGGCAATATGACGCATCCGGCCAGCATTGTTGCCAGCATGCGTGCGGGCGCGGGCGAATATCTGGACCATTCCGCCGGGACCGAGCCCCTGCTCGAAGCTCTTACCCGCTTCAGTTCCTCGCGCACTCGCAGCCTCGGCGGCGCGGGCAAAGCGCGGGTATTCACGTTCCTCAGCGCCAAGGGTGGCGCAGGCTGCACAACGGCCGCCGTCAATACCGCAGTAGCGCTGCAGCAGTCTCATGGCGATGTCGTTCTCGTCGACTTTGCGCCCATTGGCCACGCATCGCTGCATCTGAACTTGCGGCCGCAGTTTGGCGTGCTCGACGCGTTACAAAATCTGCACCGCCTCGATGCCTCTTTGCTCGACGGCCTGATGACTCCGACCAAAGAAGGCTTGCGCCTTCTGGCCGGGCCGCAGCAACCGTATCCTACAGAACCCACGCCGGGTGAACTCGCTCGCCTGTTCGATCTCTTGGTGAATCACTACCGCTTCGTTATCGTCGACGCTTCCAGCCGTCTCGACCCTACAACGCGCCTGCTCTCTGATCTTTCCAACGCGGTGCTCGTGGTCGCGCAGACCGATGTGGTTTCGCTGTGGAGTGCTGGACGCATTCACGCCTTTCTCGAGGAAGGTACCGGTCGTGACCGCCTGCGTATGGTGTTAAATCGTTATAAGAAGATTCCCGGGTTCACGGAAGATGATGTCGAGCAGGTGACCAGTTGCAAGGTCCTGTGGAAAATTCCGAACGCGTTCCAGGCGGTCTCGCCGTCGATTGACCACGGCACACCGGTGGTTCTACAGGAGGGCCCGGAGATCAGCCGCTCGTACCGCGCGTTGGCTGCGGCCCTGGCGGAAGCATCCTCCAATTCCGACGGAAGCGCCGACCTTGTGTATGGCGCGGAAAGTGCCCGCAAGAAAGTCCCCGGCCGCCTGAATCTGTCGCCTGCTCGCGCGGGCCAATAAACCTGGCACTCACGGCTAGCTATTCTGGCTACTTCCTCTGGACGGCGGCAGGCGTCGCATCCTGCGGAAACATCTTGAACAATACTTCCCGCGAGTGTGAGGTTACCTTCTTGTTTACGTCGCTCGCGTTCTCGGTCAGCGTGCCCTTAAGCACAAAATAACCCTCATCCCCAGGATTCTTACCCTCTCCCCGGTCAATCGTTCCCTTAAAGTCGAACGTCACCCCGTGCACAACTTCCGTAGTGAAGGTCAGCTTATTCCCGTCGAGCTTTCCGGTCTTGAAGAACTGATCGAGAAAGGCTCCCTTGTCGCTCTCTCCGTCGCCGAATCGCGAGACAAACCCGGTGACATGGCCTGCATCTTCGACGGTCACCTGCACGAATTCGCCTTCTTTGAGAAAGGTGTACATGCCGGAATATTCATTCCCGCTCTTCGTGGCCTGGTCCGGCGCGGGCGCGGGTGGCTTCGCCTCTTGCGCGCGCAGTTCCGCCGAGACCGTCAACATTGCCAAAGAAAGCACCAGGAAACACGCACCGACAAAGTAGATTCTTCTCATACGCTCCCAGACCCACACGCCAACACTCAATCGTACTCCCAGCGACGCGCGCCAGCAAAAATGGCTCCAGCCTTAGAGGCTGAAGCCTTTCATCCGGTGCGCCGGAACCTTACTTCTTCGTAGCTTTGCCTTCCATGAAGGTCATCCAATTCGTGCCGTCCGGCGATACTTCAAACTTCATGGTGTAACTCGAGGGCGTCAGCACCTTCAGGGTCATCTTCTGCTTAATCTCCTGCCCACCATAGTTCTGGGTGCTGGTCCAGGTCCAGGTATCGCCGCTGAGCGTGCCCTTCGAAACCCCGCGGTGTCCCAAGCTGTTGAACTCATCGCGGGTATACACATTCTGGTCCGAGTCGTACCCCATAATCGAAGTGGCCCTGCCGTCGCCGCCTAATTCCGGAGGCATCTTGAAATCGGCGTGGCGCTCGAGGAAGAAGCTGCCCGGCATCCAATCTGTGGTGTCGGTCGAAGTGAACGTTCCGCCTGATCCCCACGGGCCTTGACCGATCGTCGCGTCGACCGTCCATGTTCCCAGAAAGTAGTCGAGTTTCTTTACTTCGGGACCGGGCTTGGGCGCCATTTGCCCCCAGGCGGTAGCACTAAACAGCAACAAAGCGGAAACAAAAATTGTCTTGAGATTCATGCGCGTGCTCCTTTGTTGGAAGTCTTTCACCAGGATCGTAGTGAAATCAGGAGCGGCTGCCCAGTGCGATTCGTCAGCCAAGGCGCATGACAATTGTCACGCCGGCGCGGTCACTTCCCCTTGGTGGCCTTGCCTTCCATGACGTTCGTCCACTTCGTTCCATCCTCTGACATTTCGTACGTGAAGCCGTACGAAGTGGATGAAGTGATCTTCATGGTGAAGCGGCCCTTCATCGTCATGCTGCCCATCTTCTCGTCGTTCGTCCAGGTCCACGTGTCGCCGTCCACCGTGCCCTTGGAGTCCGTGAACTCGCCCCAACTATTGAACTCGCGATAGGTGTAGGTCTTGTCTTCGGTGGAATAGCCCATGACCGTGATACCCGATCCGCTGCCCATCGAGCCTTTGAAATCGGCATGGCACACGACGAAAAACCCGCCTTCCATCCACTCGCACTTCTCGGTCTCGGTCATCTTGCCGCCCGGTCCCATTGAGGTCGCCTTCATGTCGCCATCCAAAGTCCACGAGCCCACAAACATGTCGAGCTTTTTCACTTCCGGGCCGGGCTTGGGCATCTCCATCTGCGCCAGCGCCGACGCTGCCAACACCATCCAAGCCGCCAGAATCATTCCTATGTTCTTCATTGTGCGCCTCGTGTGCTTATTCTTGATTGTCGATTTCTGATTGCTGCTTAAAAAACGCGCCGCGCGCGACACAGTATTAGACTCGCGCCAAGCCCCTCCGTCAACCGCATTTCATGGGGCTTTTCGACCCACAATCAAAGATCATCCACTCCGAATTCCTACCAATCGCCCCAATGGGAAGCCGTCATCTGCTGGAACTTCATCTTCCACACGTCGCCCTGCTTCACCCAAACCGTACTGAAGTGCTGATACCGCGGAGGAGGCCCCTGATCCTCCGTCGCCGGAACCCGCAACACGACGTTGTAAGTGACGATCGCGACGCCGTCGCCCGCCATCACCACTTTCATGTCGTAGGGCATCAAATCAACGCCGCCGTCGCCGAACTGGTCAAGCATATCCTGACGGTCGTACAACTGACCGTCGAACTGGACGAAAGAAAAGTCATCGGTGAGGGTGCGCTTGAAGAATGCGACATCTCCCTTTTTCGCCGCCTCCACAAAACTCTTCTCAGCGGCCATGAGCGTCTGCTCGAGCGGACTCGGCGCCTTGGCGGGCGCATTTGCAGTCTGCGCGTTTACGCGATAGATCAGGGGTGAAAACACCAGAGATGACAACAGCAGGCACGCCGCGAAATGAAACTTCATCAGACCTCCCCGTTACCCAATGATCTTTAATCGACTGTGTTCGTGACTCCCGGCAGTCCATCGATACTCTGGCGGTTCTTTTCCTGCCGGTAAATCTTAAGACCTTCGGTTCCCCGCTTGTGGCACCAGGCCGGCAATGCCGAGCGGTCCGCCTCGTGCTTGAGCAGCGGAACGCCGTAGCCGCAGGAGTCGCTGATGCGCGAGACTTCGACCACAATGATCGCACGGGTGCCCTCATAAACTGGGAAATGCGATTGCAGGCTCGCAAACTCGGCCTCGTGCGGTTCGACGGCGCGCCCTTGGCCATGGAGCCGCAAGACTTTAGGCGCATCCTGAAACGCGCAGAACATGATGACGATGCGGCCGTTTTCGCGCAAGTGCGCGATGGTCTCAACACCGCTGCCGAAAATGTCGAGATAGGCGACGGTGCGCGGTCCGAGAATCCGGAACGTGTCCAGTCCCTTGGGTGAGAGGTTGACGTGCCCATTCGTGTCGAGCGGCGCCGTCGCCACAAAAAACACAGACTGCGCTTGAATGAATTGGCTGAGTGTTTCGTTGATCTCGGGATACGCTTTTGCCACGGCTATCCTTGAATCTTCTGCGGCAATTCGGCGCGAGCCACTTGCACCTGTTCGCCGGTCGCCAGGTTTTTCAGCGCGAACGCGTCTGCCTTCACTTCATTCTCGCCCACGATGAGGATGTACTTTGCCCCAGCCTTAGTTGCGGCCTCGAACGACTTCTTTAGCCGGAAGGTTTCGTCTCCCAGTTCGATGACCAGATCGTGCCGCCGCAATTCGCGAGCCAGGCGCGCAGCCTCGCCATTCATCTCCGCCATGGGGGCAATATACAGGTCCGGCTTGCGCTGGACGCCCTCGGCGGTCTCCTTGAGCGACATCACCAGCCGATCTTCGCCAATGGCAAACCCGATGCCGGGAGCCGCTGGTCCGCCGAGCGCCTCGGAGAGCCCGTCATAACGGCCGCCGCCGAGGATCGCGTTCTGCGCTCCCAGCGCTCCGTGCGTGAACTCGAATGCGGTGCGCGTGTAGTAGTCGAGCCCGCGCACCAGTCGGTCATTCAACGAGAATCGAACGCCAACCTTGGTCAGAATGTCCTGCACCGCTTGGAAGTGCTTGCGGGAATCTTCGCCCAGAAACTGCGTGATGCGCGGTAGAGTCTCGATAATCGGCTGATCTGCTGGCACCTTGCAGTCAAACACGCGCAGCGGATTGGTCACTGCGCGCCGCTGGCAGTCGTCGCACATCTTCGCGGTGACCGGCTCCAACGCCTTGCGCAAAGCGTCGTTGAACTGGGCGCGGTCGGCGGGCGTGCCGACGGAATTCAGCTCAAGATTCCAGTCCGTGGTGCCGAGCCGGTCTAGCAACGTCGCCAGCATCTCGAGCACTTCGGCGTCGCGCGCTGGGGATTCGCTCCCCGCCGACGCCGGACCGATCACTTCTGCGCCGATCTGGTAGAACTGCCGGTAGCGGCCTTTCTGCGGACGTTCGCGGCGAAACTGCGGTCCGATGTAGTAGAGCTTGTTCAGGCCGCGATCCCAAAGTCTGTGCTCGATATACGCGCGCACGACACCGGCGGTGTTTTCTGGACGCAGGGTCAGCGACTGCCCCTTCTCGCTGGCCGCCCGCGCGCGATCCTCCCAAGTGTACATCTCTTTGGCGACGATGTCAGTCTCTTCGCCGACTCCGCGGGCGAAGAGTGCAGTCTCCTCGAAAATCGGCGTGCGGATCTCCTGGAAGTTGTAGGCGCGGAACACGTCCCGCACGGCTGCCTCGACAAAATTCCATAGCGCCGTATCGGGCGGCAGAAGGTCTCGCGTTCCTCGAACAGCCTTAATCATGCTTTCCCTTTACTCTGTCATCCTGAGCAGAGCGGGCTCGAATGAGCTCGCGCAGTCGAAGGATCCCTACCGCTGCGCCGACACTACAAGCCTATCAGGGAGTCCGCTCTTCGAGACCCGACGCCATCGGCCGAACGGTGAGAACACCTTGAAACATATTGAGCATGAATTCCGTTAGGGATCCTTCGACTCCACAAGCCGGTTCGCGTTGCTCACCGGCCTGCTCCGCTCAGGATGACAATTCTCGGTACTCGGTACCCAGTACTCGGTACTCAGTACTGGGTAGTTGTGCTCACTGCTCGGGGTTAACTACTTTTCCCTCAGGTACTCATCTTTATACCCGAGATAATTCCGCGCATAGCGCATGATCGTTTCCTGGTCCTCCGTTTCGAGCTTGCGGCGAAACTTTCCGGGAGAGCCCACCCACAGCGATCCCGGCTCGACTACCGTCTTTTCCGGAATCAGTGTGCCCGCCGCGATAATCGATCCCGCGCCGATCCGCGCGCCGTTCAGGATGATCGTTCCCATCCCGATCAGGCAGTGGTCTTCGATTACGCAACCGTGTAGCGTCACAGAATGTCCCACTGTGACGTACTCGCCAAGATAAACGCCCCACTGCTGCTTCATCCCGTGTAGGACGCTGTTGTCCTGCACGTTGGAGTAGGCGCCAATGCGGATCTCGTGAACGTCTCCGCGGACGACGGCGTTCATCCAGATAGAAGCGTGTTCGCCGAGGACGACGTCGCCAATGATCTGGGCCGATTCGTCGACAAAGCACGTTGCGGGAATCGTCGGCCGCACACCTTTATAGGAACGAATCATATTTATCTTTATCAGAACATGATTTTCGAATCAGGGATTCGAAAGGAAACTGAAAATATCACGAGAACGCATTCCAGCGTAAGGGCTACACTTCCCTTTTCGCGCACGACCTCATGTGGGGACAGCCGCCCTCGGCTGTCCATCGAGCGAAGCTTGACCGGCTTGTCGTTTCGGATCGCCAACGAGACATGCGCCACCATTCGCTCGATTCCCTCTGAGTCCTCCGGGTCCTCTGTGTTGAATCCCATTCCCACTCCGGGAACCGTCCCGAAAAAGTCGCCCCCGATCACAGAACTCTCCTCCGCCTGCGTGCTACACCAAAACTTGGTTTTCCAAATTTCCGCGGAGAAGTTTACGGCCGAGTGTGACTAGGAATGCTCCCTCCGGCACTTTTCCGCGGGCTCCTCGTCTCGCGTCCGGTAACGCGCGTCGGGTCCCTCCGAGTTCGATCCTGCAGTTCGAGGCGACCTCATGTTTTCGACGCGCACTGTCCTTCTTCCAGCCCTCATCCTTTTTCTAGTCGTGATGCCTGCACTGCTCTCGGCTCAGGACGCGAGCGGATCGATTCGCGGCACGGTGCTCGATTCCAGCGGAGGACGGATTGCCCAAGCCTCAATTGTGCTAGTCAGCACTGCGACCGGACTGCGCTTCACCGCGTCCAGCGACGCAGAAGGCGGGTTCGCGTTCGACCTGCTGCAGCCGGGCGACTACTCCGCCCGGAAGCCGGCGCCACATTCAATCGAGACCCACTCCCAGCGCGACGTATAATGCTGCCAGATTTTCATCTTCTACTCATGCAACAAGTCTCGAGCCCTCCGCTTTCCAGACTCACCATCGCCACTCTGCTCTTCGTCCTGGGATGTTTGTTGTCGACCGTCCGTGTGCTGAGAGATGCACCGCGCCTCGGCTACCCGAGCACAGACGACGTTGCGAAGCGTTCCGACCAGCGTTTCGCCGCCCTGAAGGCGGCGCTGCCGCCGCGAGGGGTTGTCGGCTACGTCGGAGATTCCGCCGATCCCGTGGCGGACTACTATCTCGCGCAGTACGCGCTCGCGCCGCTGGTCATCGATCGTTCCCCAAATCATGCGCTGGTCATCGGCAACTTCCCCGCTTCGCTGCACACCTCAGTGGAACATCTGGATCTGATAACAGATTTCGGAAACGGCGTCCTGCTCTTCGCCAACAAGGACGCAAGATAAATGGCGCTGGCGCTCGCTGCGATGCTCTGTGTTGCATCTGGACTTGCGCTCGTCGACGCGGGCTGGTCGCGCCGGGGTCGGCTCGCTTCGGACTTGACGCTGCGCGGATCGCTAGCGGTCGGCTATGGCCTCGGAATCTTCTCGGTGGTTTTCTTTTTGTCGCGGGCCTTCGCAGTCAGGAACCTCATCGCTGCTGACGTTGCGACGCTCTCGCTTCTAGTCGTTTTCTTTCTGCTGCGAAACCATGCCACGCGGTCCGGCGCATTCCGTGAACCGGCCGAGGCTCTCGACCTCTCACGGTGGCTACAGCGCATTCTCACCTTCGCATTCGCGCTCTCGCTCTGTGCCGCGCTCTATGCGGCAGTCACGCGCACGCTCGCTCATCCGCATGGCGACGGATGGGATGCATTCTCCATCTGGAATCTCCACGCCCGCTTTCTTTATCGCGGCGGCGCACACTGGCGTGACGGATTCAGCGCACTCATCCCCTGGTCGCATCCCGACTACCCACTGCTTCTACCTGGAGCCGTCGCGCACTTCTGGAGTTACCTCGGCTCCGATGAGCCAACCGTGCCCGGCGTCATCGGCTTGCTGTTTACTTTCAGCACTGTCGGACTACTGGTCTCCGCTCTTGACGTGCTTCGCGGCCGCACCCCCGCCATGCTGGCTGGCCTTGCGTTGTTAACTACCCCCTTTTTTATTGAACTGGGAACTTCGCAGTACGCCGACGTCCCTCTTTCCTTCTTCTTCCTCGCCACCGTCACCCTGCTGTGCCTGCATGATCGTCATTCCGGCCATGCCACCAGCTCATCCCAGCCTGGCCTGCTAGTTCTGGCAGGCTTGGGAGCTGGATTCGCTGCTTGGACCAAGAACGAAGGGCTACTGTTTCTCTGTGCCATCGTTGCAGCTCGCGTCGTGGTTTTCTTCCGCCCTGAAAGACACAGCGCCCCCGATCCGCAACGCCCGCCCCAAAGACTGACTGATCGCGCGATCGCTGTTACGATCCTGCTCGTTGCTGTCGCGCCGGCATTCCTGCTGATCGCCTGGTTCAAGCACTCCATAGCGCCGCCGGGCGACCTCTTTTCCGATCCGGCGACAGCTTTCCACAAACTGATCGACCCCACGCGATTTCTAGCCATCCTCAAGTGGTACGGGAAGGGATTCCTTCGTTTCGGACATTGGCTCCTGCTGCCCGGCACGCTTCTGTTACCCGGGCTTTACTTCGCGGCTGGCATCGAGCCCACAAGGAACACTGGGCCTGGCTTCCGCACATCCCGGCTTGCGCTAGTCCTCACAGTCTGCGGGTATTTCGCGATCTACCTGATCACCCCTTACGACATTTATTGGCACCTGCGCTTCTCGCTGACTCGTCTCTTCCTACATCTCTGGCCCAGCACGATTTTCCTTTTCTTCCTGACCTTCCAGCGTGGTGTGGGGACTCCTGCCGACAGCAGTTGAATTGTCACGGCAGCATTCAACAACATTCCGAAAACACCCAAAAACACGCCCAAGACGTCTCAAAATGAGTCACGAAATCGTGTCAAAGCTGTCTCGTTCAGAGATTTTGACCACTTTCACTTGACTTGGAGTCAAATCCTTGTAATAACTATTCGGTCCATCCGGACGGGTTTGGGGGTGTGTCAGTTTGGCAGAAGTACGGCTTCAAGAGGGTGAATCCCTCGAGAACGCACTGCGTCGATTCAAGCGTAAGGTGCAACAGGAAGACATTATCAAGGAGGTCAAGCGCCACTCCTTTTACCTGAAGCCCGGCGAGAAGAAGCGTGTTAAGGCTGCTCTCGCTCGCAAACGTGCCCGCAAGAAAACGCGCAAAGAACAAGACTAGCGCAGCAGAGGGCCGCTCCTTCCCGGGGCGGCTCTGCTCAAATCTGACCCCCCACCGAGTTGAGCTGCAGCAGGGAATTTCATACTTCATCTCCGGCATATAAAAGCACGATAAGCAGTGCCCACGCCCCTCCTGGGTGCGTGGCGGGCCGAGTCCAAGGGGTTGTAAGAGGGGGAGCAGTAAACAACCTGTATTTTCGGTGTACCACCGCAGTTCTTTCCCCGCGAGTGGGCGCGGAAACGGGCTGAAGGGAGCCATCCTCGATGGAATTTCAGGACAAGGTGCTGAAGTGTATCGACTGTGGGAGTGATTTCGTCTTCACGGCTGGGGAACAGCTTTTCTTCCACGACAAACAGTTCAAGAACGAACCCAAGCGTTGCAAGGCTTGCAAGACCAAGCGGATCTCAGTACTCGGCGCGCCCCCCGCGCCCGGACAGAACTACCGCTACACCAAGGTCGAAACTCAGGCCACTTGCTCGGGATGCGGAAAACAGACGACTGTTCCTTTCCGTCCGACGCAAGGCCGCCCCGTCTTCTGCCGAGAATGTTTTCAGTCGCGGAGGACTGCGGCTTCGGCGTGAGCTGTGGCATGAGCGTCCTCGGTGACGCGAGTTGTTGCGTTACCATAGGGACGTGGCTGGTTATTTTGTAGAAAACTTCGGCTGCCGCGCCACCCAGGCTGACGGCGCCGCCCTCGAACGTCAGTTCGAAGAGCGCGGTATCGTGCGCGCCTCTACTCCGGCACAAGCTTCCGTGGTGGTGATGAATACGTGCACCGTGACCGCGGGCGCCGATCAGGATGCGCGCGCGGCCATCCGGCGGGTGCGGCGGCAGAATCCCGATGCGCGCATTGTAGTGACGGGATGCTACGCGCAGCGCGCACCGGAAGAAGTCGCGGCGCTGCCGGGCGTGAGTCTCGTCATCGGCAATTCCCACAAGCATCAACTGGCGGAAATCGTCAGTGCCACTGCAGCCCAGCTAGCTGGCGAATCTGAGCGGGACGTTTCCGTTTCTGAGCGGTGCGACGCGTCGGTTTTTGAGCGGCGCGACGTTTTGGTTTCTGAGCAGCACGACACTTTTGATTTTGGGTGGCGCAGCGCTTCTAGCGCTCCGATGGAGCCTCCCTCTCATCCCAGGGCTTTAGCCCCTGAGAGACTTGCATTCGTTCCTCTGACAACCCTGACAGCTTCGCCCGGAAGCCGAGAGCCGGAAGCCGGAAGCCCGATCTTCGTCTCCGACATCTTCGCGCACACCGAACTGCTGGCCGCGCCCGTTTTCGATGCCGCGAATGAACGCACGCGCCCCAATCTTAAAGTGCAGGACGGATGCGACAACCGGTGCTCTTTTTGCGTGATCCCTTATGTGCGCGGACAGAGCCGATCGCTCGAGGCCGATCGGATCATCCGCGAGGTAAATGGACTGGTCGAGTCCGGGTACCGCGAAGTCGTGATCAGCGGAATCAATTTGGGGAGATGGGGACGGGATCTGGGCGGCTTTCGGCTTCCGGCTTCCGGCCTCCGGACCTCGCTCACTGATTCAGGCGACGACTTCCGGAAGCCGAGAGCCGGAAGCCGGAAGCCCACTCTTGAGAATCTTATCCGTGCCATTCTCTCCGAGACTGGTCTCGAAAAACTTCGCATCTCCTCCGTCGAGCCGATGGACTGGAGCGACGAATTGATCTCGCTGGTCGCGTCGTCGCCGCGCATTGCCAAGCATGCGCACGTGCCCATGCAATCGGGCAGCGACGCTGTGTTGCGGCGCATGCATCGCAAATATCGTCCGTGGCACTATCGGGAGAAGGTCGAGAAGATTCGCGCGGCGATGCCCACCGCCGCGATCGGCGCCGACGTGATGGTCGGATTCCCGGGCGAGACCGACGCCGAGTTTGAATCCACGCGCCGCATGATCGAAGAGCTGCCGTTCACGTACCTGCACGTCTTCACCTACTCCGCGCGCCCGGGGACTCCGGCGGCGGCGATGACCAATCAAGTTCCAGTGCACCAGGCCCGCGAGCGGAATCGCATCTTGCGCGAACTGGCAGCCGAAAAGAAGTTAAGTTTCATGCAGGGCTTCGTCGGCGGAGAGGTGGACGCGATCACACTGAACGTAGTCGGCAACGACGCCGGCGGCGAGTTTACCGAATCCCTCACCGACAACTATCTGAAGCTGCGCCTGCGCGGACGCCACAAGGCAAACCGCTGGATCACCGTGCGGACTGATGACGTGGTGGATGGAGCGCTGGTGGGTTGGGAGGCTATCGCTATGGCAGAGATGCAACGCCATCGAGGGGGAAGGCGTGGCTTAAGTTCTCCCTCGGTGTGGCGAACCCTTACGCGCTAACTTCAGAATTTACTTCCGTTTGGCTCGTGACTCGCCCGGCACCAAGAAAATTGAAACTCCTTCTGCGCAACTTGGACGGTTATTTCGACTGACTCGACGAGTTCTCCAAAATGAACAGAGGAAGCGGCCACACTGTCACTCCGCTCGCAGCGCATCCGTTGGATTCACCAATGCTGCGCGACGAGCGGGTAGGAAGCTAGCCGCCATCGATGCCAGCCCCAACAATACAGCCACGCAACCCAGGGTCATCGCGTCCCACGCCTGCACTCCGAACAATAGGCTCCGTATTGACAGCGCCGCTCCCACCGAGCAGACCAGCCCGATCCCCAACCCGGCTAATGTTAGCCACCCCGCCTGCCGCATGACGAGCTTGTACACCGAGATGCGCTTTGCCCCCAGCGCCATGCGGACACCAATCTCCCGCGTCCGCTGGCTCACTGAGTAGGCGATCACTCCATACTGTCCAACCACGCCCAAAACCAGCGCCATCGATGCAAATCCGCCCACCAGCCACGCCGAAAAGCGGTGCAGCAGAGCCGCCTGCGTGCCCTCAATCTGCTCATTCATCGTCTGTTCGTCGGACACGCCCAGGTTCGGGTCAATCTGATGCAAAGTGTTCACCAGCACGGGCAGCAGCATCCCCGCGTCTTGCCCGGTGCGGACTGCAAGACTGAAATAGTGGTCCCGCGTCTGGTTGATGGGGAAATACTCCGCCGGCCAGGTATCGACATCAAGCGGTCCTTCGTGAACGTTTTCGACCACGCCCACAATCTCCCACTCGGACGGATGTCCCCCCTCGTCATCGGCGATCCTTTGGCCGATCGGGTCTTCGCCTGTGAAATACTTCCGGGCCAGCGCTTGATTGATCACGGTCACTCCGGGCCTGGAAGCATCCTCAGCTTCGGTAAAAAGCCGTCCACGCACTAGATTCGCCTTGAGTGTGGGCAGATACTCCGTGCTCACATGGCGCTCGACAACCTCATTATGTTCGTCGTGGCTCGGTCTTCCAGGGATCTGGATCGCGTCGGTATCGCAGTTGCATTGCACCGGAAGCACGCTGGTCATGCCGGCCGACTGAACCCCCGGTAAGGTTGCGACGCGGCCCACAATTTCCCGATAGAGTCCTGCGGTCTGTTCGTCACTGCGGTAAATCGTGCCGGGAGCCATTACTCGCACAGTTGCGAGATGGTTCGGATCAAAGCCCAATGGCACGTGCAGCAGCCGATAGAAGCTCTGCCCCAGCAGTCCCGCGCCTGCCAGCAGTACTACGGCTACGGCCAGCTCCACCACCGCCATACTCGCTCCCAGCCGTCGCCAGTGCTGGCCGGTTGCACCACGACCGCCGCTGGCCAATTCGTCACGCACCTTTTGAAACGAAAGCCGCACCATTGGTGTAACGGCCAGCAGCACCGCAGCCAACAGTCCAACTGCAATGGCAAACGCGCCCGTGTGCCTGTTCAAACCCAGGTATCCCAGAAATGGCATGTTTGATGCCATATCCTTAGGAACCAGGCGACCAAGAAACTGCATAATCGCTCCGGCAAGGATCAGGCCAGCCAGATTACCGAACAAGGCCAACAACAGGCCCTCGGACGCAAAGAGGCGCACCAGCCGCGCCCGGGTTGCGCCCAGCGCGCATCTCACGGCGATCTCGCGCCTGCGGCTCTCCGAGCGCACCAACACAAGACTGGCCACGTTGACGCACGCGATCAACAACAACAGCCCCGCCCCACCCAGCAGCGTCAGCAAGATGGGCCTCACATCGCCGACAATGATCTCAGCGAGCGGAACCACACTGGCGGTCAGGTTGCGACCGGTTACGCCATATTGCCGCTGGAGTTGTATTGCGATAGCCGCCATTTCGGCCAGCGCCGCCTTCATGGTGACCCCGTCGCGCAGCCTTCCTATTCCCCAAAAGTTATAGAAAGTCCGCATCTGTTCGTGATGGGTCAAGGAATTGATAGGAACCCAGAACTCCGCGTTGCCGCCCGGCGCGAACGAAAACGCACGAGGCAGGACACCAATGATCGTGTAGGCCTCATGGTCCAGGTCCACCGTCTGCCCCACCGCATCGCGACGTGCGCCGAAGTGATGCAGCCATGCCCCATAACTCAGGATCACAACATTTGGCCCGCCCAGCCGGTCCTCGCCGGGATCGAAGTCACGCCCCAGCACGGGATGCACGCCGAGGGTCTGAAAGAAGCTGCCGCTCACGCGCGCACCCTCGACCGGCTCAGCCCCGGATGGAGTGCGCAGAAGATAGCCAGCGCCGCCATAAACATCGAGTGAACTGAAGGATTTGTTCAGCCGCTGCCAGTCAAGATAATCCAGATACGAGAGAGGCCAGCGCGGCTCTTCAATGTTGCTTTCGTTCACCGACATCAGCCGATCGGGATTTGCGTACGGAAGCGGCTCCAGCAGAGCCGCATCCACAAAACCGAAGATGGCGACGCTCACACCCATTCCCAACGCCAGAACCAAGACCGCCGTCAGCGCAAATCCGGGATTCCTTCTCCATTGCCGCAGCGCAAAGCGCAGGTCCTGCACCACCGTCTCCACTCGAAATGTTACTTCTTCGTGGCTCTGCTCCATTAGCTTCGTCTCGTTGCCGAACTGCCGCATCGCCGCGTAATGCGCCGCTTCCGGGGTTACCCCGCTAGCCACTAATTCCTCCTCGGCCTGCTGGCGATGAAATGCCATTTCCTCCTCCAATTCGCTTCCGAATCGCCCGCGGCGAAACAGAATTGAGAGTTTTTTCAGGAAACGTGTTAACGGATTCATCCTAGACCTCCTGCGCGTTTCTCAAAACGCGCCCGATCGCCGTAATCATCTGCTCAAACTGGGACTCTTCGATGCCTAACTGCTTGCGCCCCGCCGCGGTGAGCGTATAGAAACGCGCACGGCGGTTCGTCTCCGTGATCTTCCATTCCGCCTTCACCCAACCGCGAAGGAGCAGCCGCTGTAAGGCCGGGTAGAGCGAGCCTTCTTCCACCGTCAATACATCATCGGAGAGACGTTTGATCGACAACGCGATGCCGTATCCGTGCAGCGGTGTACGGGTAAGCGTCTTCAGGATGAGCAGATCGAGGGTTCCGGGCAGGAGGTCGGGTTTTTTGGACACGCCCTTTACCATAGATAATCTATGGGTAGAGTGTCAATGGCTTGCTCTCTTTTGAGTTTGATTAGTCGGCTGTGCCCACCCTGCGAGAAAAGTGGTTTCGCGAAGCGAAATTGGAGCCTCCGGGCGGGTTGTCTACTCGGAAGTTACCGCGTAGAAACCGACCGGGAGCGCCAACTTCTGGCCCGCCTGCTTAGTCGATTATGCACCTCGAAACGAGAATTTTGTTCTCGTTGGATTCGTTAAGCGGCGGTCTTGAGGCCGACTGCGGATAAGAGAGCGTCGAGATCGTCGGTGATCGGTTGATAGAGGCGGTCAAGTTGACAACGTTTGTCCGGGGCAAGGTTGCGATCGCCGGCGAAAGGCTTGAGGAGACCCGCGGTGAGTGGAGCATAGATGCGCTCGAATAGCTTGAGGAAGAGCACGCAGATGGAAAAGCCCTTGTTGGCGAGACGGTAGCGACGAGAGTGGGGCAGTTTGTCTAGCAGGTGCTTGGCGCGCAGTTTGGAGAGGTCGTAGCGCAGCGATGCCAGGGAGTATTGGGACTGGGGAAGTCCGAGAGCGTCCAACACCGGCGGGTAGAGATCGGCGGTGGTGAAGGTGGAGCCGGCAGCGATATTGGAATAGCGGACCAGAGCATGCATCACCGCCAGTTGCCGAGGGTGATCGAGCTTAAGGCCGGGGATGCGCTTTCCGTTGGTCAGGGTGGTGGGCTCAGCCAGTTTTTGGAGTTGGCCGCGATCGATGAAAGTTTCCAGGATGTCTTGCTGGGCATCGTGGTAGTGGTCAATGATCTCGGACATGCGCTGGCGCAACTGCGGCAGGTTCTCGACGTTCTTTTTGACCCCATAGTCGGTGACGTCATTGGTGGCCGGCTCGGTTCGTAGTAAGCGGTCATCGCGGACGTATTGCTTGGCGAATCCATGGGCGTAGTGACTGCGAATGACGGGATTGGGAAGATCGAGGTCTTCGAGTTCGGTCTGCAGCTTGCCCTTGTATTGCCGAGTGACTTTGCGGCCAAAGATGAGAGTGATCTTTTTGGGTTGTCCGATGGTTCGGTTCATGTCGAGCAAGCGCTCGGCGAACTGGTCGACGGAGGCACGGCGGAAGAAGATCAGGTTGTCGCAAAGCTCGACCTGAGAGAAGAAGAGCCGGTGCTGGCAGCCAGCCTGTCGCCGCTCTTGGGAGGAGAAGAAGGGAGTAAAGGCGGTCAGCCACTTCTGCCCGCAGCGCAATAAATCTTGGGCGGTCAGAGAATCGGCGAGTTGTTGCAACCGTTCGGGGTTGGAGCATTGCAAGAAGGCGTTTTTGCATTGCCGAAAGGAAATGCCCTCCTGCTGCATCCGAAGAGCCAGCCAATGATGCTGATTCAGGCATACTCGGGCGGAGAAAGGAAAGTAAGGACACATGCGGACAAACATGGGCCCCCAGTGTTGGTCGTTGAGATAGAAATTGTATTGATTCACCCAGCGCTGCTTCAGTTCCAGATGCGGGCATTGGTTCTGCTTTCCGCCAATGGCAACTAGATCATAGTTCTCTAAATAACTAATCAATAGAGATCTCATCCATCTTGTACTTCCATCGGAATACCACCGGAGCTGCATTCACTTCTTGGAAGTACAGGTGGATTCGCTGGATCAGTTCCTGCTTGCTCTGCACCCGGATCTCTCGGAGCATGCTGCGCGCCATCTTGCTGAACATGTTCTCCACCAGATTGAGCCACGAGCCGTGCTTGGGAACGAAGACGAACTGAAAGCGCTGCGGCCGACTCGTCAAGTAGCGTTGCGTTTCCTTCGAGATATGGGCGGAGTGATTGTCTAGAATCAGTCGCAACGTCGTGGCCGCCGGATAGGCTGCATCCAGCTTTTTCAGGAGCTCAATGAAGTCCTTGCTTTTATGCGTCTCGCTGACGATCTCGGTGACCGTCCCCCGGTGCAGATCCAGCCCCGCCAACAACGAAACGGTTCCCAGCCGTTTGTATCGTAGTCCCGGGTCGGGCTGGCATGCTGCCCGGGTACGGGCGCCGGTCGGGCGTTTTCTGCGCCAGCGCCTGAATGCCGGGTTTCTCGTCGTAGGACACCGTGACCGTCCCGGCTCGCGAATCTCGCCCCGCAGTAGTCCTTCGTTGAGAATTTCTACTTCCTTGTAAACATGCAGTACCGCCGCCATCTGGACTCGAACTCCGGGTCCGTCGCTCCACATAGTAACGAACCTTATGCGGCCGAAGTTCTCCCTGCATCAAGAACTAGAAAAGAGTTAGATGCGAGCGGGTTCGCGAGCTTTCAGAATGACGGCCACATGATCGGCTTCGGTCTTTTGCAAGTACGGCAGCACGAAATCGTCGCGCCGTTCCTGCTGTGGAGCTTCGACGATGGGTGCACCCCATCTCTGCGCACGATTGATAACCCAATGGTGAAACTGGTCGGCAATCTCGGTGAGGGTCCGACGGATTACCCGCTTTGCATCCCGATAGGTATTGAAGAAGCCGATTACTCGTTCGGGTTGTTGGAAGGGTTGAATCAGTCCGTTCAGTAGGATCCGATCGAAACATCGATATGCGAACTCGATGCTACTCTTATGGTGCTCGTAGAACGCGTTCATGGCGATCTCCTGTGTTGTGGAATACCCAGAAGATTACCGCCATGAACGCTTCTACGGCATCACTCCAGGAAAGCCATAGTACCCGATGGGATATCAAGGGCGAAGCCCTTGGCTAGTTAGCGCTTATGATGGGGACTCCCCGGGTTATACTGTCGGCCCGAAAGGCTGGGCCGCCCGCCGACTGCGCGGACGGCAGGAGCCAAACCTCTGGTTGCGCGCTCAGATTGACGACGTGGTAGATGGAGCACTGGTGGGGCCAGGTGCTATTTTGATCCCGGGAGACAACCTCATCGAGAAGGCGTGGCTTAGGTTCCCTCCGGCAAAGTCGGCACCTTGCCGTCTTAGCGTTGAAGAGATTTCGAGAGCTTCGAGAAATATCTGCTACTCCCAGCGAAACACCTTCGCTGAAAGCGCCGTGCAGACCATAAACACCAGGGCCAGTGCCGCTACGTCACCCACGTGAGCCGACCATGCGTCGCCCTTCCAAATCCCCACTAGCAGTGACACCGTGTAAGTTAGCGGCACAACTCTGGCCACTGCCTGGAGCGTTGGTGGCAGCGATGTAACCGGCACAAAGAGTCCCGAGACAGCGATCATCGGGTACATGATGACGGCGCCGATAGGCTGCGCAAAGCGCGCTGTGGGAACGATGCTGGCGATGAGAAAGCCGATAGACAGGATGCTGCAGGTGCTAATTAGAAGCGCCATCGTAAAGCTAAACAGCGGAGCGTGGATTCCGATCGGATAATAGCGTTTGCCGGCAAGCACCATCAAGGCCAGCGTGGCCGCAGTAAGCAGTAGCTTGACGAGCACATGGGCAGTGAGGATCGTCCGGGGGCGCAGGGGAGTGGCGCGGAGCCGTTTGAGAATGCCTCCCTCGCGGTAGATCGAAATGATGGTGACTAGCGACAGCACCGCGCTGATGGCGATCAGGACCGAGGCCAGCACGGGTAGGCCGGCCGTAATAAAAGGGCTGGCGGCGCGTGAGACCGGTGAGAGGGAGCGCCCGACGATCCGACCCGTTTCGACGAACACCAAAACGGGGATACCAATCGTCCCGAATGCCCCCAGCGGCTCGCGGAGGAATATCTTGATCTCGATCCATGTCAATTTCCAGAGTCCACGCATCATCATGAATTACGCCTAGTCGCGAATCGAGTGACCGGTTAGTTTGAGAAAAACGTCTTCGAGGTTGGGAAGAATCGTACGGAAGTCCGTAACCCGGATGCGATTCTCGGAGAGACAATGAATCACCTCAGTGACGAGATCGTCGCCTTGGCCCCGGATCGTGAACTGCGAGTCGCTGCAGGTTACCGCCTCGACTCGCGAGATGGTGCGAAAGCAATCTGCAGCTCGGAGGTCGTCTGTGGCGAGGATGACGGCACGCTCAGGGCAGTGCCGGTTCACGAGGCTCTGCGGCGTGTCGATGTCAATGATGCGTCCGTGTTCGATGATCGCCACTCGGTCGCACAACCGCTCCGCCTCCTCCATGAGATGAGTGGTCAGGAAAACCGTCTTGCCACGCTCGCGGATGCCGCGCACGAGATCCCAGATGGCGCGGCGCGCCTGCGGATCGAGCCCGGTCGTGAGCTCGTCGAGAAACACCAGTTCAGGATTGTTGATCAGCGCAAGCGCAATGAAGAGTCGTTGCTTCTGGCCGCCCGAGAGGGTCATGAACCAGGCATCTCGCTTGTCGCTCAGGCCAAGTTGCTCGAGCAACCGCTCGCTGTCGATTGCGTCCCTCTGGTAGAGGGAGGCCCACAGGTCTACAGCCTCCCACACTTTGATCCGCTTCTGCAGCTGCGCCTGCTGAAGCTGAACTCCAATCCGCTCTTGTAGCTTGTAAACGTCATTAAAGGGATCAAGACCCAGCACCGAGATGGCGCCTTGGTCGGGTGTGCGCAGCCCCTCGATGCACTCCATCGTTGTGGTCTTTCCCGCGCCGTTGGGCCCGATCAAACCAAAGATCTCACCGTCGTTGACCTCAAACGATACTTCGTCGACCGCCACAGTGGAGCCGTACGTTTTCCGGATTGCGGAAACTTGAATGACGGGACGCATTATCGATTGCAAGAATCCTGGATTAGCTGAATCGGGGTGACTGGAACTCAAGATAGCGTTTCCGCCCATTAAACAGCAAATGAGGCAAGATCTGCGCTCTCTCCCACGGTAACGGACGCAGTCGCGCGAGGCGTGGTTTTTTCTTTCGCCCCAGTGGGGCTGGGTGCTGGTGGTCGGCTCGCTCACCCACGACTTACGTCCCTTCGGCAGGCTCAGGGCGGGCTGTGGGCTGCAATCTTTCGCCACTTCGCGGTTGCGGTTAGGGCGGGCTTTGCGGCTTATCTTCATGGAGCGCTCAGGGGTGCCTCAGGGCCTAAAGGCCGATAGCTTCTCTACGGCGGACGCGGCCCTGAAGGGCCGCTCTTTCACGGCTCGTCCACCACTGCTTTCACCGCTCTCGTCCATAGCGGTATCGGGGCCGCAGCAGGTGCCAGCGTTTTCGTACAGCTGGTTTTTGTAGAACTCGTTTTTGTGCTCCCCATTAGTTCGGCTTAAGAACACTCAAGGCGCAAGCCTGGAGGCTGCGCCTTGGTTCCCTTCAAGAATTTAGTCTATATCTCTATTTTATCAATTTGGGCCAGGTGAACCGGAAATCCTGGCAGAAACATATTTGCTTTGAGGGCAAGGAGATACGTCGAGCGGGTCGCTCCTAGCCTATTGACAAGATTTCGCGTTCCCGGGGTTGCGTCTTGGATCCGGATTGCGGCTACAGAGGTCGGCAATCATGGGCAGCAGTTGACGGCTACTATCCAGTTTCAGCAGGAACGCGTCCACCAAGGCGAGGGCGTGGGTGGGAACCGCGCTGCCGGAGAGGAGGATGATGATAAGTTCAGGTCGTATGAGCTTTATTTCGGAGGCAACTTCGCGGCCGTTCATGCCGGGCATCTCGTAGTCGAGGAGCACGGCATCGCAATGGCACATGGCCGCTAGTCTGACCCCTTGTTCCCCCGACATAGCGGTGAGAACTTCATACCCATTCCTTTCGAGCAGCGCCTGCTCGAAGCGCAAGATGGAATCATCGTCATCGATGCAAAGAATGGTTTTCTTGGAGGGACGCGCCGGGATCATTTTGGCCTCCTGCTAACGTCAGGCCCAAAGTACGAATATCTTATCTAGCCTGTCAGTGTCAAACCTATCTTCGGAAAATACGACAGGTCGTCCAAAGGGCCACACTGATGGGTAAGATGCGCGGACACACGGGGATGTGTCTGTTCAGAATTGAACACCGCGAACCGTGACTATTGTCGAAAAGGGTACGGGCTGGCGCCGGAGAGGCGGGCGGATTAAGGGCCATGAAACCTGACTTAGGAAGCCGGTTGCAGGTGCGATGCGATTTTTTCCAGGAGGGCCGACGCGGCCTGGCCGGCGTCGAGGGTGGAGAAATCACTTCCTAGTTCAATGCAGGGGACGGAAGCACAAAGATCGCGGAATGATTTTTCGGTCGCGGGCGAACCGGCGAGTTCCGCGCCCAACAAGAGCAGATTGAAGCGCGAGACGCGCATCAGGATGAGGGCATCGCGCAGGTTGTTGCTGGTGTGAACATCGTAGCCCGCGCGGCGCAACAGTTCGCGCACGTAGGTGACCACGTCGGCATTGCGGTCAATGCACAATACACTGTGGCCGGTGGAGACGGGCTTTTCAGACTGGACCGGAGCGCTGTAGAACGCCGCCACCGCGTTATCTTCCGACTCGTGGGAATCAAACAATTTGTGGAGATGGGACAACACCAGCATTTTGCGGATGGGCTGGGGAACGTCACAGAGTTTCAAGTCGCCATGCACCTGGCGCGTGCTGGTCAGGGTCCGCACAATGGCTCCCAGACCACTGCTGTCGATGAACACCACCTCGCCGAGATGAAGAACGATGGACCGACGGTCGCGCAACAAATGAGTCATGTGGGCGCGCAAGGCTTCGACCTCGCCTCCGGCAACGATGCGTCCTTTGCAGCGCACGATGGTGACGCGTCCCACCTCGCGCGTTTCCAGTAGCAGCTTCAAAGGATCTCCAGTCGGGTAGCGTTCAGCGGGCGACCGATTTCAGCACCACCGTACTGCGCTCATCGCCCGTGATGGTGCGGTCAAAGCGCTTGAGCTCGTCGGCCCGGTCGACGGGCAAACTCAGTTCCTTGACTTCAAAAGTCCGGGTGTAGCGTATCACGCCGCCGTTCACTTCGGTCTTGGAATGGTAGCTGGCGAAGCTGAAGTCGGCGTCCACTGGAGGCGGCATGTCGTCCACTTCGTAGCCGGCGGGAATCGCGATCTCGAAGGTGTCGACATCCCGCGCAGGCCCCTCGAACTCGATGGGAAACTTGCGCGACTCTTTCGTCTCAAGGTAGCCGAAGGCTTTGTTGCCGAGCACGCGGGGACGCACCAGCAGCAGTCCGCCAGCGTTCTTGGCATAGTGGTCGGACTCGAACGAATAGTCAAAGCCGAAGGGCTGGTCAGTGCGCTGCAAGTTGCTCACGCTGGCATGCGTGATGCGGAAACTGGGCATGGAATTCGAAAGCAGAGTTTCGATGGGCTTCACGCGGTCCGCATCGTTGGTGACCTTCATGAGAGCATAGCGCTCGGACCAGGCACGCCCGCCCAGCCGAACCTCTTTGACGTTGCCTTTGAGCATCCCCCCGGCATCGAGAGTGAGCTTGGCGCTGCGCTCGATGCTGTTCATAGCCGGTGGTTGCTGTGGCAAGGGAATGAGTTCTCCACCTTCGCGAGTTACCAGTAGCGCATAGTTGTCCTGCAATTCCCCACGAATTTGCCCAAAAGGAGTGATGTCATCGGTGGGATCAAAGAACAATAACCGTCCTAGCTGAGGGTGCTGCAGGACGGCAACCAGGGAAGGATCGCTGAGGCCTGCGGGCAACTTGATAGCAGTTATCACGTGGTTAAAGCCATCGTGCGCCGGCATGTCGCCGGTCACAGCGCCGCGCCGATCATTGATCACGACGTGGTAAGACTCAACGCCAATCTCACGCATCATCGACCGCACCAGGGTTGCCTTATCCTTACAGTCGCCGAAGCGGTGTGAGAAGACCTCGGCCGCAGGATGAGGTTGAAGACCGCCGATACCCAACTCGATCGCAACGTACCGGATGTTGCGCTGCACGAATTCTGCGATCACCTGCATCTTTTGCAACGGAGTGGTAGCCGAGGCGGTCAGTTTGGATACTTCCTGTTTAATCTCCGGAGAGGCATCCACCCGTTCGCCAACCAGATTGAAGTACCATTTGCCCATATCGTTCCAGGCGGCGAACCCGTTGGGCGCTTTTCCTCCAGGCGGGAAAAAGGTCACGATCATTTGGCCAGCAACTCCCCTGTAGGGAGGCATGGCGGGCTCGTGGCGAATCTCTTTTACATCGGAAACGGTCCATTGCCAGAGATTGTGGCCGGCGTCCGTCGCCTTCACAGCAGGATGGTTCAACCAGAAATCGCGGAACTCCCAACCCGACGGCAGCTGCAGGGAGTAGTGCGTCTCGCGGACCGGATCCGTCTGCTGGAAATACCACTGGTCCTGCAGGAAGAAGGGCTGCTCTTCGACTTCGTACTCGTATCCAACGATGTTGCCTGGATCGGACGCCGGAATGTTCAGGACCTTGAGTTTCGTATCCGAGATAAGTTCCGCGCCAGAGATGTTAGGAGAGATCTCGAACGCGTCTTTGTCTTTGACTTCGTAATCTTTGCCTTGAGCGGGGATGCACCACCCGTGCAGACTCTTGATCTTGCGCGTAGGGTTGAAATAAACGTGGACGGTGCCATGTTCCCGTCCATTCGGACGCAGAATCTTGTAGGCTTCGCGAACTGTGGTCTTGATCTTGTCGGTCGAAATGACGGTGACGTTGGTCTCGGAATAGAGAAGAACCGCGTCGGTCTTCTCATCGTGAGCGGGCAATGGCGCGTTCACCTGGGCATGCATCCACGAAGGGGCATCGCCGGCGAGGGCGCCGGGCGCGCCAGAAAGAAAGGCAATGAGGGCGCAGCAGTAAATCAGCAGCAGGCACGGGCTAATTGCTGGACGACGCTGCAGCGGGTTGCAAGACAATTTGTTGATCATCTCCGGTCCTCACCGACTGAAAGAACTCGCGCAGCGCGGGGTAATACTTGACGTCGAGCAGGAGAAAGTTCCAAGAGAGTTTCCGCGTCATGTGAAGTGCGGCGCCATCCTTGTCGACCTTCAGACTATAACTGACGATATGGCCGTCGGACGCCTGAGGCGGCGGCACGCTGCTCACCTTCCAACCCTGGGGAAGTTCGATGGTGACGTCATCTTCCTTTTCATACGGGTAGTCAACATAAATGGGATGGACGCGGTTGGTGTGCTCGAAAAGGTGTTTTTCGACGCTGGTGAACAAGCCCGCGGCGATCACGGTACGTTTCCCCGCGTTGGACGCCCAGTCTGGAACGGTGATGTTGAATTCCGCCACTAAGGGCGTCTCAGGGTTGCTCCAGTCTGGCGTGTTCGTGAGTGCCACTTCCGAGGTCACCGGGATTTGATTCTTGACCCGGTCTTCCAGGAACCTCCTGCGGGTCACATCGTCGGCGTTGCGGACGTCCTGTCGGTGATACAACGCTTCCAGGCCGGTATAGGTAACTTTGATCTTCCCTTCAAGGTTGCCGTTGTCGGTGAGACGCAGTTTGGCGACATGCTCGATCCGCGATTCCGAACTCTTCGGAAGGGTCGTTTTGACCCAGGTGCCGCCATCCTTGTCCAACCGCATTCCGGCACTTCCCGTTTCGGACCAGCCGAGCATTCCGAATGGGGCGAACGGATCTCCCGGATTGAGAAAAAGATCCTGGCCATTGAACTTGACGAGCACCGCGGGTTCGTTGAGATGCCCACTCTGCATCGTGTTTGGTTTAAAGAAATATTCGGCGCGGCTGGAAACCCAACATCCGTAAGCCTCGAAACCTGCGGCTCGGGCCAGAGCGAGAAACAGCCAATCCAATTGCCACTGATTTCCGTAGCCGCGCTTCCAAACATCCTCAACATTTTCGTCCAACTTTTCGTTCTGTCGCTGTTCTTCTTGAGCGGTTTTATGCAACTCGTAGGTAGTATTCCGAGTGTGCTGCACACGGGAATAGATCTTGCGCAACTTTACCTCGGAGGAATCGGTTGGTGAAACGATCTGCCCGACCGCTTCATCGATGGCCTTGTGTTTGGCGATGAAATTCTCCAGATGCGTGTCGCGGGTCTTGCCTACATTTCTCCAGAAGACGTCAGGATCATTTTCGGATCTTCCCACCTCGTAAACGAAGTCGACGCGGGACTTCAATTCATTTGGTGGCGGCATGAAATCCTCGACCTGAAAGGCGGGGATGTTGCTCGCCTCCATCGACACAGAATGATCTGGCGCCATATTGGGTCGGGTGCCTGGGGGTAGGTTCTGCCAACTCTGGTGGAGAGTTATGGGAACGAGGCCACCCTTGTAGGGCTTCAGTGAGAATCTCGCCTGCTTGGTAAATAACTCCTCACTGAGAATCCAGTGAGAAGCGTACGCGTGGTGAAGATCGAGCGTGTAGCTGTATTCGATGACGCAACCCGGTTCCACCGCAGGCAGATTGAAGGTCTTTGCCAAGACCTTCAGTCCCCGCGCCTTCACCAGGGACTTCTCGAGAAGATTGCCGGAAAATTCGACGCTGGAACCGTCTGGCCGAACGGTGCGTGCCACAACATGGGTAACCTCGTCGACATTCTTGATAAAGGGGATCTCGATATCGGCATACTTGCGACCTGCCTCTGTCAGAATCTTGACGCGGTAGTAATTACTTTCGTGAATGGTCCCTTGACCGCTGTCATCCCGGTCCACCTCGCGAAAAAGAATAATTGCGGGCGCACTGGGAGCACTCGGTTCGCTGGTCATTTTCAGGTCTTCGGAAGACAGCGGCGGGAAGCCCTGGGCCCAAGACGATGCCGGCAAGAACATCGAAATGACGAAGCACACCACCACCAACTTGTTCGACCGGATAGAAACCTCCGCACCATCGGGCATAAGGCTTCTCACGAAAAAATCCTGCTTCTCCGTGGAGTCCGGGGGCCTGAGGGGGAAAGCAGAGGCCGCAGAGGATAACCCACGACGTCGGATATTGTCTTCAGCCGAGCACGCAGGCTTTATGGCAGGCGAGATTACAGGTCCGATAGGCCCCTGTCAAGATAACGTTCGAGAGCAACGTTCGAGAGCTGTCCCGATGTGATTTCGATCACATATCAGGAGCGACGCTGCTTTTGGCCGGCTCGCGGGCTGTGAATTTGATTCGGTTGCTGGAAGCATGCTGGATCCAGTGATTTGCCGGAGCGGGAGGCTCTTTTTTCTACGAGGTTGCAATTTGCCCCGGGGCTATAATTGCGGCACCCATGCCCTTGGCCTCTGGCACACGACTCAGTCAGTATGAAATACTCTCGTCCCTTGGGGCGGGCAGCATGGGCGAGGTATACCGCGCGCGCGATACCCGGCTGGAGCGCGACGTGGCCATCAAAGTCCTGCCGCAGTTCGTCTTGTCGGATCCGGAGCGGCTGCAACGATTCGAAGTAGAAGCAAAAGCCGCGGCGGCTCTGAATCATCCCAACATTCTTGCGGTCTACCAGATGGGAACCTACGCGGGGGTCCCATACCTGGTATCGGAACTGCTCGAGGGGATGACGCTGGCAGAGGCAGTTCGGCGTGGGCCACTGCCGGTGCGCAAGGCAATCGACTACGGGGAGCAAATCGCGCGCGGCCTGGCGGCGGCGCATGAAAAAGGCATCGTCCATCGCGACCTGAAGCCCGACAACCTCTTTGTCACCAAAGACGGTCGCGTCAAGATTCTGGACTTCGGGCTCGCCAAGGTGATGCAGCCCAAGGAATCCCTGGCGAATGTGGCCCTGACCCTCACCATCCCGGGCGTAGCCATGGGAACGATGGGCTATATGTCTCCGGAGCAGGTGCGGGGACTGCCAACGGATTACCGCACCGATATTTTCGCGTTCGGCGCGATCCTTTACGAGATGGTGATGGGGAAGCCGACGTTCGGCCGGCCGACATCGGCCGATACGATGAGCGCGATCCTGAACGAAGAACCCGCTCCCATTTCAGAGCTTGCCCCCGAGACGCCGGTGGGGCTGCAGCGAGTGGTGTTGCGCTGCCTGGAGAAGAACCCGGAGCAACGGTTTCAGTCGGCATCGGACCTGGCGTTTGCTTTGGAAGCATTATCGGATTCCGGGATCGCTCCACCATCGGGCGCACATACGATCCCTGGCATCGGCAAGTATGGCCCGCCAGAAAAGGACTCGCATCGATTTCGCGCGCTTCTCGTAGTGGCGACGTTGGCGGTTGTGGTCGTCGGGGTGCTTGCTTATTTTTGGATGCAGCCGGCTGCCGCGCCCAAGGTGTCAAACTACGTTCAACTCTCCCATGACGGTCAGCCGAAGTCGCTGATTGGGACCGACGGATCGAGGCTTTACCTGGGGGTAGGCGTGGGAAGTTCGGGAAGCTTCGCGTTCCATGGGCTCGCGGAAATGTCGGTGACGGGCGGCGATCCGAGACGGATGTCGATTATGCCTTCGGCTGACATGGTTCCTGTGGACCTGTCGCCGGGCGGGGCCGAACTTCTGGTGGTTGACGGACGGGGCGCGCCTCCGCGAGGGCCGATCTGGAGTCTGCCTGTGCTGGGCGGTTCTCCGCGCAGGCTGGGGGATGCTTCGGGAGAAACCGCAGCGTGGTCACCGGATGGCAAGATGCTGGCATACAGCAATCTGAGTGATCTATTCGTAGCGAAGGCAGATGGGACCGAATCCCGGAGACTGCTTGCGGTGAAGGGCGACATCAAGAATGTGGAATGGTCGCCCGACAGCAGCCACTTGCGATTCGATACCACGGAGAGCGCCGGAACCATCGGGCAGCAACTCACATGGGAAGTATCCGTGACGGGAACAGACTTGCATCGCTTCCTGGGCGGCTGGCATGATCCGCCGGACGAGTGTTGCGGCAAGTGGACTGCGGACGGCAAGTACTTCATATTGCAATCGAAGAATCAGATCTGGGCAGTGCCAGAAAAGAGCGCCTTTATGCGCTCTGAATCGAAGCCGATTGCGCTGACGTCGAGCCCACTGTCCCTGTCTTATCCTCTGCCGAGCAGCGACGGCAAGAAGCTGTTCATGATCGGGCAGACGTACCGCGGCGAGTTGATGCGGTACGACGCGAAGTCGAGCCAGTTCGCCCCGTTTCTCGGCGGAATTTCAGCGGAGTATGTTGCTTTCTCGAAGGATGGGCAGTGGGTGACCTACGTTGCCTATCGTGAGGGCTCGCTATGGAGAAGTAAGGCGGACGGAAGCGAGCGTCTGCAACTCACTTATCCGCCGATGTATCCGTTGCTGCCGCGGTGGTCTCCCGACGGGAAGAACATTATTTTTTTCGAATTTGCGCTGAGTGCGACGAAGCCGGCGAGGATCTATGAGGTTTCAGCCGATGGAGGAAGTCCGCGGCAGCTGATGCCAGATGATCCGCGGCAACAACTGGATCCGAACTGGTCACCGGACGGAACAAAGATCGTGTTCAGCAATGAATCGAACGATCCGACTTCGGCGATTCATGTTCTGGACGTGGCCAGCCACCAGGTCTCGGACCTGCCTAACTCGCAGGGGCTGTACTCGCCGAGATGGTCGCCGGACGGTCGCTACATTTCAGCCTTCTCGGCGGACTCAATAAAGCTGATGTTGTTTGATTTGCAGAACCAGAAATGGACCGAACTGGCCAACGGCTCGTTGAGTTGGCTGAACTGGTCGCATGACGGTCAGTATGTGTATGTGCTGGATAACGGCGGAAAGAATGCGGTGGTTCGAATTCGAGTCAGCGACCACAAGACGGAACAAGTCGTCGATCTGAAAAGTCTCGCCACGACTGGCCGGTACGGGGCTTGCTTGTCTCTCGCCCCCGATGATTCCCCGCTGCTGCTCCGCGATACGGGCACCCAGGATGTGTACTCCGTGGACTGGGAAGCGCCATAGAGAAAAATCCGGACACACTCAGGAACCATTCGATCATTGGGATCGTTCGGGTGGTCGTTGATTCAAGCGGGTCGATGATTTCGAATCCAGCGGCCTGGCCGGTCGCTCGCGTCGTTTCACCTTATGCTCCAACAGATCGTTGAGTTCCTGGACAAGTTTCGTAAACTTCTCAGGATCTTCTTCCTTGGCGATCTGCTCGCAAAGCAATTGCATGAGCTCTCGTTCGTCGGGGGTCATCGGATCCTCACGGCAGCCCCTTTGCGGGGGGATTTGCATCCCGAAGAGCGCATTTAAGATAAACCCGAAAGACGTGGAAAAGTTGCGCACTCTGTCGCTGCGGTGCGGAGCGTTGCGATCGAAATGGTGATTGGAGCAGACTCTCACTCCCAAGAGTTCGCGCCGCTGTGCTCGGAAGGAGGCGAGGCGCGCCGATCCGTGACGGGCTTGCGGCGAAGGAGTTGATGTGCTGCCAGACTCCTGAGGCGTTCAATTTTTTCGTGGATTGCGCTCAGTAATTCTTGCAGAACGGCTTCCAGTTCCCCGTTTGAGGCTTCGGTGACCCGGGAGCAAAGGTGTCGAATTCGGTCGTCGAGGCGGCGCGTGTGCATGGCTAAGAAGTAGGCGCGTCGACCAGTGGCTATCCTGTATGGTGCCCGATTTCGCAAGCGCGTTCGATACCCTACATACTGTAGACCACTCGAAATCGCGGTCGGCGCCGGGCGCGCGGATTGAAGTCTGCGTTCAAGCAGCAAGGCGGATATACGCCCCAGCCTCGGAAATGCGGATACAGGCTTTCCTTTAAGTAGGGCAAATCGATAGCAGTTTGTAAGTCGGTCACGCACCGAATCGTTCCGCGGCGCGAGCTTTTGCCTTGGCGGCTTCTTCCTCGCGGTTCTTCGGCGGCGCAGTGGTTTCGAGTGAACGCAGAAGTCGAGTTGAGACCGCGGCAACTTCGTCGACGGCGGCGAGGAACGAGGCTTCGTTGGACTTGGACGGTTTGTTGAAGCCGGTGATCTTTCGGACGAACTGAAGCGAAGCGGCACGCACTTCCTCGTCGGTGACGGGCGGATCGAAGTTGAAGAGAGTCTTGATGTTTCTGCACATGGAGTGACACCTCGGTTATCTACAGTTCCCGGTATTGAACAGCTAAGCTTATTTTCGCCCAAGACGACCGGTCCGTGGAATCCCCACGAGACGCGATCCATTTTGTGTTTTATCTGCTCTTCCGTTTGCAGGAGAACGACGAAAACCGCATGGCCGACCTCAGCAAGATCCGAAGCCTGTATGAACGGAATCTCTATCTGCAGGCATACCGCGAATCCGCGGATCAGTGGGTCGCGGAGACTCGCGTCGAAGAAGTTCCAATGGAAGAAGTATTGTTGGCCAGCAGACTGGCGGCGCGACTAGGAGGTCCGCGCGTTTCGCGGTGGCTCATCCGAAAGGCCATCGAGCGCGAACCTGAGAATACGAGAGTTCGCTTTGCGGCCCTATTCTTAAGTTCCCCAAAAAGGAGATTGCTCGACGATCTGCGGAAGTTTGAGGATGCCCCGGATCTCGGCGGGGATAATGCAAAGCTGCGAGTTCACTGGTTTGGCGCTCACGCCACGATGTGGGGGAGTCTGCGAGACTTTGAAAGGGCGCACAACTGCCTCCGCAGCGGAGAAGCGCTCAACGTCGAGGATAGCTGGTTCCTGAGTTGTAAGTCTGAAGTGCTGGCACTGGAAGACCGGTGGGAAGAGGCTCTTGCCACCGCAGAGCAAGCGTGGGCCATGGATCCTGGCTCACCGGCCGCGACGAGGAGTCTGGGGCATAGTCTTCTCAACCTGGGAAGAGCCGATGAAGCGGCTGAACGTTTGACCGCGATGGCCTCGCAAGGGGAATCCTACGAACTGGCGCTCTACGCGTGCTGGCATCAGTGTGCATGGGCGGAGACCTTGTCAGGCAATGAGCGCCGAGCCGCACTGGAAAGCGCCTTGCAACTCACACACAAACTGACAGAGTTGGCGCCTCTCGTAGATCGGGAGTCGGAGGCCGGGTTTGCGCGCATGAAGCTGGAAGTTGCCGCTCTAATGGATGACCATGTCGAGATGTCGAAATGGGCAAAGAACGCGCGATCGCCCTTTTACCGGTCCGTGCTCGAAAACCTCCGCAAGAATCCAGGCGGTCAGCGCATTCGGCTCGCGCACCGCCGCATGAAACAGAAGTATCAGGAGTGCCTGCCATCGAGCCTGGCGTCGGCGCTTAGCGTGTATGGGAAGGAACTTGATCCGCGGAAGATGGCTTCGGACATTACTCTTGGCGGAACGCAATATTGGTCGGCAACCGAATGGCTGGAGAAGCGCGGCTTTGAAGTGCGCATGTTCTGCGCCACACCAGTAGTTACGGCGGCGTTGGTGAAGGCTGGGTTTTCGTTCGTTCTGGGTATTGAGACCGACGACTTTAGCCATGCTGTGAACGTCGTGGGACTGGACGAGGCTGCCGGCACGATCCTGCTGCACGATCCATCCACGTTTCGCACTCGCGAATATCTGTTGAGCAGTCTGGGGAAACAAGAGGCTCCGATTGGACCAAAAGCCATGGCGGTGGTTCCGCCGCAATACGCTGAGGCGCTCGACAGATTGCTGCCGCGAGCTGACGTGGAAGCCATGACGGCATTGATGTTGCATCAGAAAGCGCGCATGCGAGTGGGCGTGGAGGCGGCGCGCGAAGTGACCGAGGATCTGGAAAGGAGACAGCCGGATCATCCGCTCACGCGATATCTGGAAGCGATCCAAGCACGAGAAGAAGGGCACACTCGCCACGCACTCAGCAAACTTCAGGAGTTGCTCCGGGAATTTCCCAACTCAGCCATGGTGCGGCTAACTCTGTTATCGACATGCAGGGCGTTGGGAAACAGCGCGTTAATACGAGAAGTGCTGACTGAAGTTGTGAACGCGGGTACGCTGCCTGGAGTTCAGGCACAGCAAGAGTGGCGGCATCCTCCGAATACCTATGTCGTTCAGTTGGCCGATCTTCTGCGGAGGTCTGCGCCGACGCGGCCTCAGGCCAAGCACCTCTTGAACGGAGTACTGCGGCGGCAATTCAATGCAGCAGATGCATGGCACGTTCTCGGAGATCTCTTCTGGCATGAAGATTTTTCGGAAACTCTCTTGTGCTATCGGCTGGCTTCGTGTCTGGCCAGCAATCACGAGCATTACGCTCGTTCCTATTGCGACGCACTGGTGAAAATGCATCAGCTGGAGGAGGGCCTGGCCTGGCTTGAGAAACGGGCGCGCAAATATGGGTCTGCAGCGGTTGGCACCGGACCCTGGGCCACTTGGGCTTCCGCTCTGGAATACTGGGGCCAGCCGGAAAAGGCAATCAGTGTTTGCCGGGAAGCGCTGCAACTGCATCCGAAGTCGCCAGAGTTGCAGAGTTTTTCGGCCGGATTCTTTGCCCGAATGGGGCAATGGAATGAAGCAAACGCGAGTTTAGTCGCGCTGAAAGAGCTGGGGAATGCGGCACTTTACAAAGAGGCCGCAACGAACGTTGGCCGCATGAGCGGCGACCTGGATGACACAATTCAGCATTGCGAGCACTGGATCCGGTGCGCGCCTCACTCGCTACCGGCCCGGCAGTCCCTGCTGGAGTTGATCACGAAGAAAGATGGAATGAGGGCGGCGCATCAACGGGCCGCCAAGTGGTCGGGCGCTCATCCGGAACACGACGATCTGGAACGAGTATATGCGGCGGAACTGGATGCGAGTTCTGCTCCGCGCTGGAAAAAGGATCTGCTGCTGACGCGTCGCGTGAAGCGCAACAGCGAAGACAGTTGGGCATGGCGCGAGCTTGCGTTCCGCAGGATAGGCGACTATGAACGAGCAAATGCGAGCCGGCGAGAACGCCTTGCGCCCCAAATAGAGGCGATTCTCAAACAGTGCGAACGAACTGCGCCAGAGCATCCTTCGACTCTTCGAGCGCGTGCCCATTGGTTTGAAACACATCGAGACTGGCGCCAGGCAACCGCTTTGTGGTTCGAATCGATCGATCGAGAGCCGAACAATTTCTATAGCTACCGCCGCGCCTGGATCTGCTCGGCGGCACTAAAACCGGAGGAGCGGCAGTCCGTTCTTGAAAAGATCGAAACTGCGCTCGAAAACTGCCCCGAGCGGATCCCGTTTGCCCGGGAAGCTGTGTTCCTGGTAGCCCAGAGGTTGGGAAGTGCGATTGCGGAGGAAATGGCTGAGCGTTTGAAAGCGTCCCGAGCTGATGATCCGGACGTCGTGCAAGCAAGCGCGGACCTTCTGGTGGAGATGGGACAGGGAAGGTCTGATGCAGCCCGGGCGTTGAAGGTTCTGGAACCCGCCGTCGTCCGCTTCCCCTATCACCTTGGTTTGCGGTTTTCCCTGATTGGTGCCTGCAGGAAGTTAGGGCTGTTTGACCGGGCCGAGGCCGAACTGCGAGAGATCATTCGCCGCTTTCCTGGAGACGTGGCGGCACATCTTCAATTGGCCCGAGTGCTCGAATATCTGGGAAAGCGTGACGAAGCATCTTCGTTGATGAAGGCTGCTGCCGTCCGGAATCCGTTGAGCACGGAGATCTGGTCAACTCGCGTCCATATGCTGGCCAAGAACCGGCAGTTTGGGGAAGCCCGCGCAATCATCACACGCGGCATGCAGCTTCTTCCGGATGAGGTTGGCTGGCGCGCGCGAGCGACTCGACTGCTGCTGGAATGCGGGGATAAGGAGGGCGCCGTACAGATGGCGCGAGATGGAACGGCGATTTATCCTCGCGGCGCTTATTTGTGGTTTCTTCTCGGGGACGTGCTGAACCGGGCGAGGGAATTTGCCAAGCCGGGAGAGGTCGAGGCCTGTTTCAGGAAGAGCCTGACTCTAAACACCACACAGTTGGATGCGGCCGATCTGCTGGCGGTCACCCTCACAGAACAGGGGCGTCACGACGAAGCGGAGCAAGTCACAACGCCATTGTTGACGATCTATCCAGATAACTCTCCAGCGCGGGGACGTTTGGCATGGATTCGGCGTCAAAAGGGCGAGAAGGCAGAAGCGACCAGGCGGATGGAGTCGATCCTTCTCGACGCGCCATGGTACCGCTGGGGCTGGGGCGTTCTCATGGAGTGGATTTTGCAGGATCAGGCCTGGGAGATCGGCCGGCAGGTGCTCCGCGAGATTCCGGCCCCGTTCCGCGGCGATACGAAGTTTCGAAAACAGCGCCTGGTGGTGTTGGAAAAGTGCAAGCTGTCCGTTCAGGAGATCGAGTCGGAGTGGCAAGGGCTTCTGGCGGACTTTCCGGAGGACGTTGCGCCGCATCTGCAACGCTATGACTTCCTGCGCGCGCAGGGACGGTCGGATGAAAGTGCGACGGTGTTGCGGAAGGTGCAGCCATTGGAGCCGAACAGCCCCTTTATTCGAGCGCGCCTCGTGGAAGTGTTTCTGAAAGAAAACAAGAAGTCCGAAGCGATGGATGCGATCTCGAGTGTCTGGTTCCAGGAAGTTGAAAACTCTCCATGGCCGGCTGAGTACGCCTGGGCAGCGGCGAAGAACGCCGGAGTGCAGAAGCAGGTGTATGAGAATGCGTTGCAGTCGTTGCGAAAAGGCTCCAAGCCAACGCCGCACGCCCTGCATTTGATGGCCTGTCATGCGTTTGGTGGAACGAGGACCCAGAAGGTGCGAGTTCAACCGATTTGGCACAGTTGGGTCCCGCTAAGAGGCGCACGGCAAGTGTTGTCGATGCTCACGATGCTGGATGCGCAGTCGGCGAACGATGGAAGGCGCATCTCGGTCCTGGTTCAGGAACTCTCTGGGCATGGATACCACAGGAACGTAATCCGCTATTGGAACGCGAACCGGGCAGCACTGTGGGCGAATGTTGATATATGGGGACAGGTCGGGTACTGCATCCTGGGCCTGGGACGGAAAGGGGAGGCACGCAAACACTTCTTCGAGTGGAAGCAACGGCGGGGCGTGCAAATGTGGATGGTCACAAACTACGTGTGGAGTTGTGCGCGCTGGGGACGGAGCAACCGGGAGCACATCCGCACGACTTGTCAGGAAGCGTTAGCGCAGCTTCCACATGATCACAGTGCGAAGTACCTGGCGCATGTGCTGGCGGAGTCCGAAGCTATTCTTTGCAACCAGCCGGGTTTTCTGGAGACCTCGCACAAATACCGGGCCTTGTTCGATGGCAACCTTAAGAAGGGCGAGTACTTCGAAGATCGACAGAAGTATCTGCTGCGGGAGATTCCGCGGATCGTGGAGTTCATGGCGCAAGGGCGGACGAAGGAGTTTGCGTTCGCAGGGCAGAGGCTCCGCCTGCGACAGCTACCGTTCGTGGTGCTGTCGGGAATCAACTCACATTAACGGCGAGTCATCCGGAGGCCGTAAGGAAACCTAGTTGACCGGGCACGATTCGAAACACTCCTCATGTTATAATTCTTTATTCTCAGTCGCTTAGAGCACGGAGGACTGTATCGATAAACGTTTTATCCGCACGAACGATCGTATCCGGGCACGTGAAATCCGCGTGATTGATGACGAAGGGCAGCAGCTTGGCATCATGCCGCCCTACGAAGCCATCAAAAAAGCCCGCGAAAAGAATCTGGACCTGGTTGAGATTTCGCCTACCGCGCAACCTCCCGTGTGCCGCATCATGGACTACGGGAAGTATCTCTACCAGCAGGAAAAGAAAGAGCGCGAAGCCAAGAAGCACCAGAAAACGATCACCGTAAAAGAGGTCAAGTTCCGCATCAATGTGGACGACCACGATTACGAGACGAAGAAGAATCACGTTCTTCGTTTTCTGGATGAAGGTGACAAGGTGAAGGCGACCATTTTCTTCCGCGGACGCGAGATGACGCGTACCGGGCTCGGCCGGCAGATTCTGGAACGGCTGATCAAAGACGTGGAACCGCACAGCATTGTGGAGTTTCGTCCCCGGCAGGAGGGGAATACTCTGCACGCGATTCTGGCGCCGAAGAAGTCAGAGAAAGAACGAGAGAAAGAAAAGCAGCGAGAAGAGAAGCACAAGGCTGCGGCGCAGAGTGCGCCCAGCATTCCTCCGGCGCAGGTCGCCAAGCCCGCGTCGTAGGGAAGGACCGAATTGCAAGCTGCTGTAACCAGTCTCGCCTGAGCGGTCATCTGACATTCTGCGAGAATGAAATGAAACTGACGGCCGAGGGCTGAAAGCTGACGGCTGTTTTCTGAGGACTTTATGCCGAAATTGAAAACACACAAGGGCGCTGCCAAGCGCTTCAAGTTAACTGGGACGGGGAAGGTGAAGCGGGGGCGGTCGCACCTGCGTCACATTCTGACGTCGAAGAGCAAGAAACGGAAACGGAATCTGGGATCGCCAGCGCTCGTGAGCGAAGGCGATAAGCGCAAAGTCAAGCGCATGATTCCGTACCAATAAGAGTTTTGTGTGGCGCGGGCGCCCTCGCCCGCGTTTCTGGCAGCGAATCACAGCTGCCCAAAGCGGCCGAGGGCGGCCGCGCCACATGAAAGAGGCGCGTGAAGAGGCCAGAGATCGCCGCCGTGGCGAATCGTCCTTGCCTCCAGCCGCCGGGTAAGTGCAGCTAAAAAAGGAGAACACCATGCCTCGTGTAAAGCGCGGAACCAAACGCCGCGCCAAACGGAAAAAGATATTAGACCGCGCAAGCGGATATTTCCTCACTAAGTCGAAGCTGTACCGCTCGGCAAAAGAAGCGGTAGAGCGCGGACTGAAGTTTGCCTACTCCGGACGCAAGCAGCGCAAGCGGCAGTACCGCTCGCTGTGGATCGTGCGCATCGGCGCCGCCGCCAAGCTGAATGGGATGAGCTACAACCAGTTCATTCATGGATTGAAGCTGGCGGGCATCGAACTGGACCGCAAGATTCTGGCGGACCTGGCGGTGAAAGATCCGGCGGGATTTGCCAGCCTTACGACGCAGGCCAAGGGCGCGATCGGGGCGGCGTAGGGCGGCTTCCGGCGCTCGCCTTCCGGCTTCCGGAACAGCTGGCTTCTCATTTCGTATCGTTATCCCTTAGCTTTGTCATTCTGAGCGAAGCGAAGAACCTGTGCAGTTCGCGGCGAGTTGCATAGGTCCTTCGCGCAAAAGACGCGCTCAGGATGACCGGGCGTTTTGCTTATAACGCGTTTTGCTAATCATCGTGGCATACACCGTTCCCAAACTGACCGACTATTCGGCGGCGGCGCTGGAAAAGGCTGCGGGCGAGTGTATCGGTGCGTGTGCGGGAGAGGCGGCCGCGGTTCGCAATGATGCGGAACTGAAAGCGTTTCGCGACCGGTGGATGGCGCGCAAGAACGGAATCCTGACACAGATTAATGAGTTGTGGCTGAAGGGCGCGCCGAAAGAGGCGAAGCGCGAGGCCGGGATTCGCGTCAACGAACTGAAGGCACGGATCACGGAACTTGTCGAGGGCGCACATGTCGCGGGCTCCGGCGGGGACTCGTTCGCGGCCGAGCGCGTTGACATTTCCCTTCCGGGCGTGCGGCGTCCGATTGGCGCCGAGCATCCGGTGATGCGGACGTGGCGCGAGATTGTCGGCGTCTTCCAGAGACTCGGATACTCCGTTGCCGAGGGCCCTGTCGTCGAGACGGATTACTACAACTTCGAGGCGTTGAATTTTCCGCCGAACCATCCGGCGCGGGATACGCAGGACACGCTATTCATTGCGGGGCAGCAGTCGAAGCCGCAGCGCGAGCGGTTGCTGCTGCGCACGCATACTTCTCCGGTACAGATTCGGACGATGGAAAAGATGCGGCCACCGATTCGCATTGTGATTCCGGGGACAGTGCATCGCAACGATCCTCCGGACGCGAGCCATTCGCCAATGTTTCATCAGATCGAGGGGCTCGCGGTCGATACCAACATTACATTCGGCGATTTAAAGGGGACGCTCGATCACGCCATGAAGGCGCTGTTCGGGTCGTCGGTCAAGACGCATTTCCGGCCGTCGTTCTTCCCTTTCACCGAGCCCAGCGCGGAGCTGTATGTCACTTGCTTCATTTGCGGTGGGAGTGGAAAGCGGGGAGCGGACGCGTGCCGCCCGTGCAAGCAGACGGGATGGATCGAAGTACTGGGATGCGGGATGGTCGATCCAAACGTGTTTGAGTTCGTAAAGGAAAACGGGTACGACCCGAAGAAGGTTTCAGGGTTCGCGTTTGGTATGGGTGTGGACCGGCTCGCGCTGCTGAAGTATGGAGTGGACGATCTGCAGTACTTCTTTCAGGGGGATGTCAGGTTCTTGCAGCAGTTTGGATAGAGCTTCTGCCTGCTAGCTCCTAGCTTCTAGCTCTTTCGAGAGTTGGGAGTTGGAGTGGCTAGTCGCTAGGAGCTAGAAGCTAGAAGCTTCTCATGAAACTTTCTCCACAGTGGATTCGCGACTTCGTTGATCTAGCGGTCGACGACCGGCGGCTCGCCGAAGACTTGACCAATGTTGGGATTTCGGTCGAGGGGATCAGCGGGAACGGCGCTGACACCGTGTTTGAGATGGAGATTGGCACCAACCGTCCCGATGCGATGAATCATTACGGGGTGGCGCGGGAGGCGGCGGCGATTTATGATCTGCCGCTGAAACCGGCTTCCGGCTCCCGGCTCCCGGCTCCCGCCAAGCCTGCGAATGGGGGGCCTTTCCCGATTACCGTCGAGGAGCCGGCGCTTTGTCCTCGATTCTCGGCGCGGGTGATTCGCGGGACTCGCATCAAGCCTTCGCCCGAGAAGATTGCGCACCGGCTGCAGTTGCTCGATCAGCGGCCGATTTCAAACGCCGTCGACGCTACCAATTATGTTCTGTGGGAGATTGGAAAGCCTACGCACGTGTTTGATATGGACCTGCTTGAGGGCGGGAAGATTATTGTGCGCAAAGCGCGCGACGGCGAGACGCTGAAGACTCTTGATGGGGTGGAGCGCAATCTGACTTCCGAAGATCTGGTCGTGTGCGATGCGAAGAAGCCGGTGGGACTCGCCGGAGTGATGGGTGGATACGACACGATGATCACGGAGAAGACGCGGAACATCGTGATTGAGTCGGCGTGGTGGGATCCGGGGATTGTGCGGAAGATGTCGCGTCGGCATGGGATTCACACCGACGCGTCGCACCGGTTCGAGCGCGGCGCGGATTTCGAATCGACCGTGTTGTCTTGCGATCTTGTGGCCCAGATGATTCTGGAGTCAGGAGGCGGGGAACTGGTTGGCGACGTAGTCGATGTGCTATCGAAGGCGATGGACCAGGCACCGGTGGTGCTGCATGTGGCCGACGTGAAGCGCATTCTGGGTGGAAGTCTGAGCTCGTCGCAGATCTATCAATTGCTGAAGCGGCTGGGCTTCTCGCTGATTCCTGAGGGGCAGAGTGACGCGCAGTTCCGCGTGCATATTCCCAGCTGGCGACTGGATGTGGAGCGAGAGATCGACGTGATCGAAGAGATCGCGCGGTTGCACGGGTACGACAAATTTGAGAACACGCTGCCGGCTTACAGCGGCGCCGTGGTCGAGTTGCCGCATGCGGCGATGGATGCGACTTTGCGCGAGCGGGCGCTGGCACTGGGATACAGCGAGGCTTTGTCGCTCACGTTCATTTCCCATTCCGACGCGGAAAAGTTTTCTTCGGCAAAGGTTCTGGAGTTGGAGAATCCTTTGAGCGAAGAGGCGTCGGTGATGCGGACTTCGCTCGCTCCGGGCATGCTCGACATGCTGGCATGGAATTTGAATCGCGATGTGGCGGAGGCGCGGTTATTCGAGATCGCCAACGTGTATGAATTGTCGGGCGAGGCTCGGGTGGAACCGAGGCGCGCTTGTTTAGGCGCTACGGCGGCGGCAGTGCGCGGCTCGCTGCCTGTGGATGGCGCGCTCGATGTGAGCAAGGGCGAGCATGCGGCGGCGACGGAAACATTTCGCGGATTCAAAGGCGATGTGGAGAATCTGCTGGCGCCGTTTGCTTCTTATCTAAGCTTGGATCGGAAAGCGGCGGAGTATTTTCATCCTGGACGTTCGGCGCGGGCAAAGATCGATGCCGTAGTCGTAGCTCAGTTCGGACAGATTCATCCGGAGGTCGCGGCGGCGCGAAAGCTGCGTCAGGACGTGTACCTGGCAGAATTTGATCTCGATAACTTATACGAGCTAGGCCTGCGGCCAGTGCGGTTTCGAGCACTGGGGAAATATCCGGCCGTAGAGCGGGATTTTTCCTTTATTTTTTCTGACGATGTCCCATTCATCGAAATGCGGAAGACCGTGGCTGAGTTGGATATTCGCGAGGTGAAGGGCTTTCGTCCAGTAGAGATTTTCCGTGGCGGGTCGATCGCGGCCGGGAAGTATTCTGCGTTGTTGCGAGTAAGGTTTCAGTCCCCTGTGCGGACTCTGCGCGAGGATGAAGTGGTGCAGTGGTCGGGGAAGATTGTGGCGGCGCTCGCTGGGCTGGGCGGGGTGCAGAGGGTTTAGAAAATCAGGGATGTACCTGATGGGCTAAAGAGTGTGCGTGAGAACTGATGTCGTCCCTACCGGACTCGCTCTTTCTTCCCAGCCTACCCGGCACTTACGTGCCGGGCTATCACATGCCGCCGCTTCGCGGCTGGATTTTAATGGTGTTTGTTCCATCGTTCTCCCAGAAATCCGGTTCTCACGCACTCTCTAAGCCCGGATTCATATTTGAGCCCAGATCGCAGCACTGATAGCGCTGCGCCACCCAAAAGCAATTCTCCCTGCCGCTATCAAGAACAATACTCATTGGCACCTGCTCAGTGCACTGGCCCACTTCACTTTTCCAGGATCGACGCGTCCAATTCTCTCACCGAGCTAAGGCCGCTTAGGCCCATGGTCAGGTCCAAGTCCGCCAGGAAATTCTGGACCACGTCGCGCACCCCCTGCTCGCCGGCGATGGCGAGTCCCCAAATATAGAGACGTGCCAGCAGAACGGCGCGCGCGCCGAGGGCGAGGGCTTTAATCGCGTCGGCGCCGTAGCGGATGCCGCTGTCGAACAGAATTGGGATCTTCTGTTGGATCGCGGTGGCTACGGCGGGGAGCGCATCCAGAGCGGCGACGGCGCCGTCGACCTGGCGGCCTCCATGGTTGGAAACGATGATGACATCGACACCGTGATCGAGGGCGAGGCGGGCGTCGTCGGGATGGAGGATTCCTTTCAGCACAATGGGTAATTTAGTTTGCTGGCGTAGCCATGCGAGATCGTTCCAGGTCAGCGCGGTGTTCGAGAACAGTCCTGCCCAGAGGCGAATCGCAGCCGAGGGATCGGCAGATGGCGGTTGCGAGAGGCGCGAGCAGAAGACAGGATCAGTGAAATAGTTGGCGAGACCGTCGCCGAGGAGGAATGGAAGGTAGGGATGCTGGAGGTCGCGTTCGCGCCATCCCAGCATGGCGGTGTCGAGGGTGACTACGAGCGCCGAATAGCCGGATTTTTCCGCGCGTTGCAGCAAGCTCGTTGTGAGTTCGGGATCTTTGCCCCAGTAGAGCTGGAACCAGCGCGGGGCGGCGGCCATGGCTTGCGCAACTTCTTCGATGGGTCGTGAAGACACTGTGCTGAGAACCAAGGGAATGCCCAGCGATGCGGCAGCGCGGCCGACAGCGACTTCCGCATCGGGGTGAATGATGCCTTGCACGCCGATGGGACCGAGCAAGACTGGCGCCGGCAGAGTCTGGCCGAAGAGTTCCACGGTAAGGTCGCGCTGGGAAACATCGCGAAGGATGCGAGGGACGATTCGCCAGCGATCGAAGGCAGCGAGGTTGGCGCGGGCGGTGCGTTCGCCGGAGGCGCTACCGGCCACATAATCGTAGGCCTGCGGCGAGAGAACCTCGGCCGCTTTCTTTTCGAGTTGCGAGAGTGGGATTGGAACCGAGAGCTTCTTGCCCGCGAGGCCGAGTTGATAGATCTCGAACTGGCGCCGCATGCCGGGGCTGGCGGAGTTGGGTTGTGGGATGGAGTGAGGCGAATCGGGCATGGGCCTCCTCGGCCATACGAGCGGGGATCATTCTATACGGTGAGTTCTTCAGACGGCGAAGTCCCCACTTCTGCCGCAAAGGAAGCGGCCGAAAATGGGGCACCCGGCGGGCTTCCCCTCACACTAATGAGCATGAACCACAAAGGACACGAAGGTACACGAAGGAGAACCGACGTCATCTCCCCCGAGTTGTGCTTGCGCCTTCAGGTTTTTCGATGAGCCACCGATAGAAATGACGTGGGAAACACTTCTGCTGGACAAGCGGTAGCGCGTGCCCGGGTGCTGGATGTGAAGCCGCTGCGGTATGTAGCGCGGCAACCGATCTTCGACCGGGACGAAAAGGTGTTTGGATACGAACTGCTGTTTCGCGACGGTCTGGAGAATGCGTTTCGGTGACTCCAATGAAGCGTCGCGGGCGACCCTGGACCGGACCCTGCTGATGGGAGACTGGATGTGTTGTGCGATGGGCGGCGCGCGTTCGTCAATTGCACGCGCGACACGCTGATCAAGGGGCTGGTCACGCTGCTGCCGTCGACGACGACGGTGGTTGAGGTTTTGGAATCTGTTCCCACGGATCCGGATGTCGTGTCGGCGTGCCGGACCCTGAAAGAAGCGGGCTACATGATCGCGCTGGATGACTATGTGGCCAACGATCCGAGGGAAGCGTTGGCGGAGATGGCGGACATCATCAAGGTCGAAATGCAGCTGACGACCGAAGAGCAGCAGAGTGCGTTGATCAAGCAGTTCGGGCCATGGCGGTGCCGGATGCTGGCGGAAATGATCGAGACTCGGGCGGAATTTGTGCGCGCGCGGGACCAGGGGTTCGTATATTTCCAGGGGTATTTTTTCCGGCGTCCGGAGATGATGAATACGCGCGACATGCCGGCAAACCGGATGAACTATCTGAGAATGCTGCAGGAAGTATCGCGGCCGGACCTGGAGTTGCCAGAACTGGAGAAACTGATCAAGGCGGAGGCGTCGGTCTGTTACCGGCTGTTGCGGTATTTGAATTCGGCGATGTTTGGATTTGGAAGTGAGATCCATTCGGTGCGACATGCTCTGTCGATGCTGGGAGAACGCGACGTGAGACGCTGGGTCCGGCTGGTGGCGGCCGTGGGCGCGGGCGAGGAGAGGACCAGCGATTTGGTGCTGTCGGCACTGGTGCGGGGGCGGTTTGGCGAATTTCTAGCACCGCGTGTGCCGCACGGGGAGTCGGACTTATTTTTGCTGGGCTTGTTGTCGTTGATCGACGCCATGATGGAAATGTCGATGGCGGAAATGCTGGAGAAAATCCCCCTGGATCATGCGACGAAGGCGGTTCTGCTGGGGAAGCCGAGCGAGCTGCGTCCCGTGTTCCAGTTGATGCTGGCGCATGAAAGCGGCGAGTGGGCCGCGGCGGAGGAGTTGTGTCGGAGCCTGCGACTGGAGCCAGAGGAAGTTGCGGGGTTTTACTGGCAGGCGCAGGAGTGGGCTCGCGAGGTTTCGACCGGGGAGTGAGGAAGCTTTCGGCTTTCGGCTTCCGGCTCTCGGACCCCGTGCATCTGGATTGGTGAGAATTACGATTCTGGACGCGATCAGGATACTCTTAGGCATGGCCTCCTGTGCAAAATGTGGGCGAGTGAGGCCTTGCGCGGTTGGGCAAGGGCGAGTACCATGAAGTTGTTCTCATTTAGGCCTCGTTCCCGCGCAGGCCTTCCGCGCCAGCCGATCCGAGGCGGCGCCTGACGGATCCGATAAAACGGAAAATCGATACTGAGTCAAGAATTTTAAGGTTTCATTCTCGAATAGCAGTTCCTTGGAAGAGTTGGGGTTCGTTCCATAGTGTGTTCCAGTCGCTACCCGCAATTGCGTAGATCCGATTTTGTGTAATGGGCGGAGCTTTGCCTGAAAGGGCGGGATCCGGCGACTGGTGGGGCCTTTGGGATCTGTAAAATTCTGCAACATACACGCAACATCTTGAGAGGACTATGAACGCAGGACCAGGAAGACCCTCCGGCGGTGGCGGAGGAGGCGGAAGAAGAAGGCGGCGCGGACGCCGCCCCCACAACCAGCGCGGACAGCGGCCCGGACCGGGCTTGAGCCGGGAAAATAAAGACGGCATCTACACAGCGCCGATGGATCACAGTTATCGGGCGGCACTGGCTGGCGGCAACAACAACGGCCACAAGGGTGGCGGACGGCAGAGGCCGGGCTTTGCGGCCCAATATCCGCAACCGGAGCCGGAACCGTTACCGGCGAGCACCGAAGACACGAATTCGCGCATTTTTGCCTTCATTGAAGATTTGTTCTTCATGGCGAAGATCCAGGAAACGGCGCGCAAGCTCAACGTGAAAGTTGAGTTTGTGAAGACCGACAAGGATCTGATGGAAAAGATGTCGCAGAACGGCGACGAGAAACCATCCCTGATTATTTTCGATCTGAACCTGGCGAGCGTGAAACCGCTGACCCTGATTCCGAAGCTGAAGAGCAAGCTGAAGAAGGGGACGTCGATTATCGGGTTCCTATCGCATGTGCAGGGCGACCTGAAGCAGAAGGCCCACGAAGTCGGTTGCGATATGGTGCTGCCGCGGTCGGCATTCTCACAAAACCTGCCGCAGTTGTTGCGCAGGCATGGTGCGCCGGAGGATGTGGAGCCGACAGTACAGTAAGATCTTCTCGTTCTGGATTTTAGATTTTTTGCTTGGATGTTCCCTGAAGCCTAGAGCCGAGCGCTCACTGCGCCTGATGCCATTCCTTGGTTTCGGCAACCTAAGTTGCCAAGCTCGTAATCGTGTCCACTCCCGGACGCTCGATTCCGAGATCGAACACTCCGATCTCCGCAAAGAGTGGGTACTCAGCCTAACCACTCTTTTATCAAAGACATGCTGCGACGCGCCGTGGCGAGCCAAATGCTCGCTTTGTGGCCGGAGGCGCATGTAGCCATGTTTATTCAGGACGTCCGCCTGGCGGTGCGACAACTGCCGAAGAGCCCGGGCTTTGTTCTTGCCGTGATTCTCACGCTCGCCCTGGGGATTGGGGTCAATACCGCTGTTTTCAGCTTGGTGAATGCCTTCCTGCTGCGGCCGCTGCCGTATGCCGAGCCCAATCGTTTAGCTGTCCTCGTTCTCCATCAGGAAGGCATCTCGAGCAAGTCGGGGCAGTTCGTACAAGACGAAGACACCAGCCAGGACGGCGAAACCTGGGAGTTAGTTCGGGATAATATCCCCGCCGTTCAAGCCGCCTCCTTCGGCGGGACAAGCGGCGTCAATCTGCAGGCTGGTTCGGCGTCGGGGAACAGCGTGCGCTACGTGCAGGACATGCGCGTTTCGGCACACTACTTCGATGTGCTCGGTATCCAACCCTCTCTGGGCCGGGGCTTCACCGAGCAGGAAGACCGTCCTAGCGGGCCCAATGCCGTGATCCTGAGTTACCCATTCTGGCAGTCGGTTTTTCACGGCGATGCGCAGGTACTAGGGAGCGAGATCAGGCTCAAGGGAGAGCCTTACACCGTGGTTGGGATCTTGTCCCAGCACGCGCAACCCACGGGGACTGCGGACGTCTTCACTCCACTGCAACCCCACCAGAGCGGAGAATGCGGAGGAGACAATTGCGAGATCATCATGCGCCTGGCGCCGGGAGCGACATGGCAGCAAGCCTCTGCTCAACTGGCTCAGTTGCAAAAGCCTTCCCTGGACGGGATCGCGAAATCCAAGGGGCGCGCGTGGTTCTATCCCTCGCCCCTCGACCGCAATCTGGATAATGGCATGCGTAAGCCCGTCATCGGACTGATGCTGGCGGTGAGCTTGATTCTGCTGATCGCGTGCGCCAACCTCGCAGGGCTCACCCTGGTGCGGATCGCCCGCCGGACACCCGAAATCGCCACCCGTCTTGCTCTGGGCGCAACCCGGTGGACGGTGCTCCGCCAACTTTGGGCGGAGAATCTTGTATTAGCGTTCATCGGCGCGGGATTCGGACTAGCGCTTGCCCGTGGCATCCTCTCTTCATTGCCGGGATTTTTGCCCGACGACATGCTGCCCCTCGGCGGTTTAGCGGTCGATGTTCGCGTGCTGGCTTTCACCCTTGGGGCGTCCCTGCTCACGAGTTTGCTCTTTGGGGCGCTGCCCGCTCTGCAAGTTCGCCGTGTCGATCTCCGGTCATCCATCGCAACTGGCAGCCGCGGCGTTGCCCGAGGATCGAACCATCTCCGCCAGTGGCTGATTGGCGGCCAAGTCGCGCTTACCGTTGTGCTGGTCGCGGGAGCGAGTCTTCTGGTCCGCAGTCTGATCTACCTGGAAACTTTGCCTCCCGGCTTCGATGCCAACAACGTGATGACGGCCAAGGTTTCGCTCGATGATGCCCGCTACCGCGACGCTGGCGCGTTCCACGGTCTCATCGACCGCAGCCTGATGGCGATGAAGCAGATTCCCGGTGTCGAAGACGCCGCGGTTGGGCTGAGCGTGCCTTACGAACGCGGCCTCAACGACGGCCTGAAGGTGCTGGACGGCAAATTCGCGGGAAAAGAGTGGGGAGCAAGCACGGCCTACGTGAGCCCAGCATATTTTCAGGTGCTGAGAATCCCGATTCTTGCGGGCCGTGCCATTGCCGAAAGCGACACGCCAACTTCACAGCCCGTTACGGTTGTGAACGTCGACTTTGCCCGCGAGTTCTTCAATGAACAGAATCCGATCGGCCGCCACATTCAGAATGAGAATCATGTCTACACGATCGTTGGCGTCGTCGGGAATGTGGCCAAGCGCCCCGGCATGAATGGCGACGCACCGCTGGCGACTGAGCCCGTATTCTATCTTGCGGCCACCCAGATACCGCAGGATCTCGTCAATATTGCGCATGTCTGGTTTCAACCGAGTTGGATTGTGCGCACGGCCGCGCCGGTGCAGGGACTTACGACTGCGATGCAAGCGGCTCTCGCCCAGGTGGATCCCAGCTTGCCGTTTTCCGGCTTCCACTCGATGAACGACATCCTCGCGAAGAACCTCGGGTATCAGAGAGTGGAGGTCGCCCTGCTCGCGGTGCTGGCGGGGCTGGCGCTCTTGCTTTCTGCCGTCGGAATTTATGGGCTGGTTTCCAATCTGATTGTGCAGCGGACGCGCGAAATTGGCATCCGCATGGCCTTGGGATCTTCGATTCGTCAGGCGATGTTGGATGTTGGCTCCGCAGGTGTCGTGGCCACAGGCTGCGGCCTGATTTCGGGGCTGGCGCTGTCTTTCGCGGCCATGCGGGTTTTGCGCAGCGAACTCTACGGTGTCCGCGACGATGACCCGCTGACACTCATGGCCGTTCCCGCAGTGATCGCGGTCATTGCTGCCGTCGCGAGTTTCATGCCGACATTGCGGATCACTCGAATCGATCCGGCCGTCACGCTCAAAATGGAGTAGCGCGCATCGCCCGCCGCACCGTACCCGGGCGTGACGCGTGCGGATTTGTCTCCAGCCACTATCGCTAATCTTCCCTGGAGTCTATTTTGCGGATGCGTCCAAGGTCGCAGGATCCAACTCCACCACCACCCAATAAGCCGCCCGAGGTGCCGCCGTAAATGGAGTCTCCTTGCGGGTGTACGACAGGTAGAGAGCCCGCATCATGCAGACCGCGAAGGTGTCAGGGCGCTCCTGAGTCTGCGCATTTTCCGCGCTGCCGTCCTTTCCGATTCGCAGGAACAGGTCCACCTTGTGCCGGTCGCCGGCGGATTCCTTCAGGCACGAATTTTCGAACGCAGTCAATTTCTGCTCGACTTCTTTGCGGAAGGCCTGGCCTTCGGGAGTCTGCATGTTGTCCTGGGCTTCCTTCCGCGTGGCGCGGGCTTGGATCTGCATCGGAGCGGCTTGAGTAGCAGTGTCTCTGTTTTGCTTAAACCATGCCTCCGTGGTCCATTTCTCTTCGCTCCAATTGTCGCCGATGCGCTTGAACGCGGCATCCGCGGCTACCCAGTCCTGGGAGTTCACCGCCATGAGCGCGAAGGAGTTCACCAGAAACATGGATACACCGTACTTTTTTTCTAGAGTAGTAAAACCCCTCTGTATGCGAGGCCAGGAAAAGTGGTTGAACTCGGGCTCCTGGCAACCGCAGGCAATTACTTCGGCAATCTGGAAATAGAGGATGTCGCCGGCTGCTCCCCCAACTCGGTTGGCCACGTCTTCCGCGAAACGCGCGGCGTCGCCGTCCTGTCCGCTCCACTTGGGTAGAAGATTACTGGCGTAAATTCGGTAGTAGTATGAATACTCAGGTTCAAACTTAACAGCCTGCTCGAATAGAGCGGTAGCCCGGGGCAATTCCCAACTCTGTCCCTGGGCGACTTTTTGCATCGCGATGTACCAGTCGGGGCATTTGGCAGCAAGAGCCGAGTTCTTGTCGAGAATCGCTTTTGCTTTTTCCATGCGCTCGCCAAACAGCTTCCATCCGCTCTCGCTCACGCTATTGGCAAAGCCATCGCCGCGTGCATCCCAGGCGTAGCTTGCATAGGATTCGGCTAGGGCAATGGTTGCAGTAACTGAGTTGGGATTGCGCTGCCCCCAGGTTTGGACAAGCTCCATATGCCGTTGCCAATCGTCCTGCGTGGGATGACCGGGTTGGGGAGAATCGAGTCCGATGTAGATATTGCGCAGCTTCCACGCCCCACCGGGAAATCTTGCCTTACTGGCACGGGCGGCGTCGGCGAGGCAGTCGAGCACCGCGAATTTTTCCTGCTTGAGCAGTTGGGCAATGGCAGTACGGTATTCGTCTAACGCGCGAACATCGGTGGCGGTGTCGAATTCCGCATCCGAGAATGCACACGGCGAGGCAGCGCCGTGCGGTTTTGCGTCAGTGGCAGAGGCACCAGCGCCCTGGAAAAAAAGGCCAGCAGCGTGGCCACGGCGACCATACGAGCGGCAGCGGTTATTTTGTGGAAGGCGCCGTTGACGAGGGGCAAACACGGACAATAGGTCATCATGAAGTCCAGTGCGAAAGTCTCGCAATTCGACCAAAAGCTACTAGATATGGCTGATGCTACTAAGCGAGGAATACGGTGTCGACGTTACCTTGGTGAAGGGCGAACGCAGGATTGAGATCGGCTCTGTGGCATAATCTGCCGTTCTACACTTAAGAGACAGGACAGCTGAAAACGCGATTCGGTGCCCGCAGGAAACGTGGTTATCATGAGAAATCTCAAAATTATTCTCGGCATCGTCGTTCTTGTTCTCGCGTTGACGACCGGATCGCAGATTGGTTCGGCAGTAGTAGCGAACATGAACTTTCAAGAGGATCTGCGCGACATGGGATCACAGGCGGGCGCCCATGTTGGAGTGGTTGTGCCGCAGGGTTCAGATGAGGGCGCCGCTCGTGCGGTAATTCGCAAGGCGAAAGAACACGGCATTGAACTGAAGCCTACTCAGGTTACGGTGCGGCGCTTGGGCTCCGGAGAAACGTCAACCTTGTACCTTGCGGCGGACTATACAGTGCCAATCAATTTGGTGCTGTTTTCGTTCAACCTCCATTTTGTTCCATCGAACGAGCAGAACAGCGCCTGAGGCTACCCCGGCGGCCACGCCAGTGGGCGTCCGCCCAGCAGGTGGACGTGGAGGTGGAAGACCGACTGTCCGGCGCCGGGGCCAACGTTGAGGACGGTGCGGTATCCCTGCTCAATATTGCGCTGGCGCGCAATCTCCGCCGCGGCGAGGTGGCAGCGACCGATGATTTCGGCGTCGGCGGCCTCGGCTTCCTTCAGTCCTGCGAAATGTTTCTTGGGAATGATGAGGACGTGCGTCGGCGCCCTTGGGCTGATGTCTTCGAAGGCGAAGACATGGTCGTCTTCGTAGATTTTCTTCGCGGGAATCTCGCCGCGGATGATGCGACAAAAAAGGCAGCTGGAATCAGTCATGGCTTGTTAAGTTTCTATCGGATGGAGAGTCGGGTCAAGGACAACCGCTGCCGGGTAGAGATTTCTCGAGTGACAATTCGCCGTTCTGGCTAGACGCGGGCGGGGCGCCCGCGCCACATAAACCTAATCGAGACGGACCAGGAAGACTGCGCCTTCGGGAGTTTCAGTTTCGGTGGCGAGTTTTTGGGCGCGCTCGTGATCGTCGTCGAGCACGCGTACGCGCACCCACCAGTCTCCCGCCGGGCTGTTAAAACACAGGACCTTGGCCGTGTGATAGCGGCGCTGCAGGTGATCGGCGACTTTCCTGGCGGCGGGCTCGTGGGGGAATCCGCCGATCTGCACGGCCCATTTTCCGGGCGCACCCGGGGTTGCAGCGGACTGCATTAATTCGACTTTTACTTCGGCGACGCCGGGCTTCCAGATGTCGAGCTTCTGCGCGGCGGCGAGGGAAAGGTCAACCACGCGTCCTGGAATGAAGGGCCCGCGGTCGGTGATGCGGACCAGAGCGTGCTGTCCGGTCTTGACGTTGGTAATGCGCACGATGGAGCCTAGCGGGTAGGTGCGATGCGCGGCCGTCATGGCGTGCATGTTGTAGACCTCGCCGTTCGATCCGCGGCGGTTGTGGTAGGGCGGGCCGTACCAACTGGCGAGTCCGGTCTCGGTGGCGATGGGCTGGGCATCGGCAGGGAGAGTGGGTTCGGCGAGGTCGGCGTCGGTGTCAGCTCCTGCTTTGGATTTGGGTGCTGCGTTCTCTCTTGTGGCCGGGACGTTTGCCGTAGGCTGGGACGTCGGCGATTCGGTGGTTGAAGCCGGCGGCGGGGGCGGAGGGACATTCACATGCGCCTGTTTCGGATGGCCGCAGGCACTCAGCAACAGAAGCGTGATGAGGACGATCAGGAACATGACAATGCTGGCGAAGCGATCGCGTTGGCGTGGCGAGCCTGCGGATCGCGTGCGCGACTGCACTATTTGGGCGGGTGGTGGTGCTGCTCCATGTAGTCGGCGAATTCGTTGAGCTTCTGCGAGGCCGTGCGCAGGGCCTTGGTGGAGTGCGTGCGCACTGCCGGCACAACCTCGTCGTTGAGGTACTTGATGAATTCGGGAATCTCTTTTTCCAGGCGCTCGGCGGCGTCTCCTATGGTTTGGCTGACACGCGCCGAAGCGTCTTCCACCTTGCGGTTGAAGTCGTTCATGGTGCTCCTCGTAATGACTCGGCGTGAATGGATTCACGCGGCGTTGCGGATTGCCAGGCAGGGGTATTATTTCGTGCCTCAGGGGTCGGGTCAATGGCGGGCGGCGGAATTCGGTGGTTCGCGGGGATCGGGGCAGGTTCTTGCCTGCGGTAAAATGCGGGCTCCAGACATGAGTTCGCAAGCAAAATTGGACGCGGAGTTGCGGGAGCGACTGTTTCGCGCGCAACTGCTGGCGTGGTATGACGCGCATGCGCGCGATCTGCCGTGGCGCGAGAGTCGCGATCCGTACCGAGTGTGGCTGTCGGAGATCATGCTGCAGCAGACGCGGGTAGCAGCGGTGATTGCGCACTATCACGAATTTCTGCGGCGGTTTCCGACCGTGGAGAAGCTGGCTCGCGCGCGGGAAGCTTCAGTGCTCGCCGCCTGGAGCGGCCTCGGATACTACAGGCGGGCGCGTATGCTGCATGCGGCGGCGAAGGTTGTGGCACGGGAACGGGGAGGGAAGTTTCCGGAAACCATGGAGGGACTACGGGGGTTGCCCGGGATTGGGCGGTATACGGCGGCAGCGATCGCCAGCATCGCTTTTGGTGAGGCGGTCGCGGTGGTGGACGGAAATGTGGAGCGGGTGCTGCAACGGTTTTCGGGACAGAGGCTGGCCGGGGAGAAATTCTGGCTCTCAGCGGAGAGGTTGCTGGATCGGGCACGTCCCGGGGACTTCAACCAGGCGGTGATGGAACTGGGAGCGACCGTGTGCACGCCGCGGGCGCCGGCGTGTTTGACTTGTCCGGTGCTGGAGTGGTGCGCGACGCGCGGGGAGATGGCGGGCGCGCCGAAAGCGGCTCGGCAAAAGAAGCGGGAGGTTCATTACACGTTGGCGTGCCGCGAAGGCAAGGTGTTTTTGGTGCAGAGGGCGCGGGACGCGCGACTGATGGCGGGGATGTGGGAGTTGCCCGAGGTGAGTGGAGGTGCCCCAGGGGCTAAAGCGCGGTCCAATGGGGCAGGCAAGATCGCAGCGCTGAAAGCGCTGCGCCACCCAAAAGCAAGAAGCGATGACCATGCCGATGCCAGCTTCACGCTCAAACATTCGATCACGGTCACGGACTACACGGTGCGGGTGTGGCGAGTGGCTGCGGCCTCCCAGGATGGAGGCAAATGGATTCCGGCGGAGAGATTGTCGCGGGTTGCGCTTACGGGACTGGCGCGGAAAATTCTGCAGAAAGCGGAAATCAGTCCTCCCCATCCGAAAGGCCGGTTGCGTCATCTAAAGTAGGAGCGGTTTGGCAGGTTATGCGCTGGCTGCGACACTTATTGCGAGGACGAACGGGAGGAAGATCGATGGCGGCATTGACCATTGGGGCGAAGGCACCGGAATTTGATTTGAAGACTTTGGATGGGAAGCGGGTTTCGCTAAGTGACGAACTCGCGCACCGGCCGGTGGTGCTGGTGTTTTTCAAGGTTTCGTGTCCGACTTGCCAATATGCGCTTCCGTTTTTCGAGAGGCTCCATAAGATCTACGGGGGGCAAGGCGTCAGGCTGGTGGGCATTTCGCAGAACGATGCCAAGGAAACGGCTGCATTCAACAAGGAATTTGGCGTTACGTTCCCTGTGTTGCTCGATGACCCACGTTCCTACGCTGCTTCTAATGCGTACGGACTCACGAATGTTCCCACCATCTTCTGGATCGCGCAGGATGGGGAGATTGAGGTTTCGAGCGTAGGGTGGATGAAGAAGGACTTCGAGGAAATTAACGAGAAGATGGCTGAAGCTGGCAAGAGCGCTCCGGCGGTGATGTTCAAGCCGGGCGAAGAAGTGCGGGATTTCCGGGCGGGTTGAGGGTCGAAAAACTAGCCACCGGGCCGGTGGCTGAAAAATCGCCGAGCTTGCGCTCGGTGGACGGGTCAAAGACCCGTCCCCACACAAGCATCCATCACCACCAATACCAAGCTCACCAGCGGAGAGTAACCCTGCGCATCTGGACACGTCCCAGCGTGTCCTTTGTCCGAGAGTGGGTGCACTCTCGTGCTGTCTGAGCAGTTACTTCTAATATGTCCTCTGCTAACCCTCCTTTACAATTCTTGTAGAACTTCACAAAAAAAGCCTTCCAGCAAGCGCGCCGCTTGGTTTTGGGGGAGAGACCTGTTTATGCAAGGAACGCTGAGAACCGTATCAGCCAGTCTGATCGTGTGCGCAAGCCTGTTCGCATGGGCCGATGGCGCCGGTGCTGGCGGCTCGAAGGGCGCTAAGAGTGCGCCTTCAGTGAAGTTGCCGGGACCCGCGTTCGTGGCGCTGGAGACGATCACGCCGGATCATATTCGCTGGCACGTGCGTTATCTGTCGCATGATCTGCTGGAGGGACGCGGGACGGGGCAGCGCGGGGGCGACATTGCCGCGGAGTACATCGCTACCCAGTTTGCTGAATACGGGCTGAAGCCGGCCGGCGATCATGGAACCTATATGCAAAAGGTTCCTCTGATGGGAATCACGACTCTGCCGGAGACCACATTTTCTCTTGTTCCGAAGCAGGGCGAGACCATGAATCTGAAACCGCTTGACGAGTATGTCGCCTACGACCAGACGCAGCAGGCGCAGTCGGATGTGGATGCGGACATCGTTTTTGTGGGATATGGGATTGAGGCGCCGGAGTACGGCTGGGACGACTACAAGGGCCTCGACGTGCGCGGGAAAGTCCTGCTGATGCTGGTGAATGAGCCGCCCTCGGATGATCCCAAGTTCTTCAAGGGCAAGGCGCTCACCTACTACGGGCGCTGGACCTACAAGTATGAAGAGGCAGCGCGCAAAGGCGCGGTGGGAGTGCTGCTGGTCCACCAGACGCAGATGGCGAGCTATCCGTGGGAAGTAGTGCGGAACTCAAATTCCGGGGAAAAGTCGTATTTGAAGCTGGAAGGGCCGGCGTTGAAAGTGGCATCGTGGGTGCATGGAGATGTAGCGGCGCGGCTGGCTTCGGCCTCGGGAATGAACATGGAGAAAATGTTCAAAGATGCGCAGACCAAGGACTTTCATCCCGTAAGCATGGGTGCGAGGCTCAAGGCGCACATGGTGAGCAAGGTCCGGAATTTCGAATCGAACAACGTGGTGGCGATTCTGCCGGGCGCGGATCACAAGATGGCCGACGAAGCGGTGCTTTATACAGCGCACTACGATCACTTCGGCATTCGTCCGGACATGCCGGGAGACAACATTTTCAACGGCGCTGACGACAACGCCACGGGCTGCGGCATCCTGCTGGAGGTGGCTCGGGCGTTCGGGACGGCGGCCCAGCGGCCACGGCGTTCGATTATCTTCGCCGCAGTCACCGCTGAGGAGCAGGGACTGCTGGGGTCGGAGTATCTTGGAAAACATCCGCCCATTCCGGCGGGAAAGATTGCGCTGGACTTGAACTATGACGACGTGAAGCCGCTCGGGGCGCCGGAGGAAGTGGAAGTCTCCGGGGCGGAGCGGACGGACTTCTATCCGTCGGTGCAGGCGACGGCGAAGGAGTTCCGGTTGGCGATTCGTCCTGACGCCCGGCCTGAGGCGGGGCACTTCTACCGCTCCGATCACTTCAGCCTGGCGCGCGTCGGCATTCCTTCGTTTTCGATCAACGAAGGCATGAAGTATAAGGGGCACACCGAGGCCTGGGGACTCGAGCAGGAGCGCGACTACGTCGAGAAGCATTATCACCAGCCGAGTGATGAATATCATCCCGAGATGGATTTCGTGGGAGATTCGGCGATGGCGCGGTTTGGATTTGCGTTGGGATGGGAAGCCGCGGGTCAGCCCAAGCTGGTCGGATGGCAGAAGGGCGATGAGTTCGAGGCGGCGCGGGCGAAAAGTCAGTAGCGGTCGCGAATATCAACTCACGGTGTTTCCTCGCGGTATTGCCTTGTCGCATCTTCGGGCAACTGCCGGGGCTTTGCCCGGCCGGACAGCCGTTGGCGGCTGTCCCCACATGAGCAGCGCAGGGTTGAGGCTCTCTCCTTCTGGACAACAAAATCAACGAGTTAACGCGGTAACCTAGGTAACTTTAGCGCCGCTTCTCCGCGTGCTAACCTCGACATGTCCGTTTGAAATCAGCAACTTCCGAATAGACTTCCTGACGCGGAATGCCGAGAATTCCAATTTTTCGACTGGGTGGGGCGCCTGACAAAACGGCGCCGCCGAATCTGGCTGCATCGACGCCCTTTGTCTCGCTCGAGGGCATCTCGGTGGGCGTCGATAATCTGCGGCATGATGTAGTGCTCAGTGGGAAGTTTGTAGAGTTGGCGCGGGCGCACGTCGCACGATTAATCGCCCGGCACGGAGAGTTGGAAGGATTGTTGTCGGCCGAATCGACCCGGCCTGCGCAGGGCCCTTCGTGGATGGCGCAGCAAGCAGGAAGGCCGGCCCGTCCGAAGAACGATCCCGGCGGGTGGAAGGCGGCGTTGACCGAACTGCAGGTCGCATCCCTCAATCGAGCCAAAAAGGAATTCAAGCTGTCTGTGGACCTGCTGGCACGGCTGGCGGTCACGAAGTTTCTGCGGACGGAGATGAACCTGCAGTTTTCGCAGGTGCTGGAACGCTGCCGCGTACTGATCAAGAGCTACGACAACATGCGGCAGGGCAAGGCGCACGAATACCGCGAGCGACTGGCGGCGTTCCAGGTGCGGAAAAGAATCATCCTGCGCAAAGCAGGGCAGGAAATTTTTGAGACCCTGCGCGAAGTCGAGAAGAGCACACTGGCGCGCACCCGTCGGTCGCTGTTCGGGGAAGAGACCAGCGGCGGCAGCTATTTCACGTATCCGCTGTTTCTGAACCGGCTGCTATTTTCCGAAGATGGGCGCGACGACTATTTGTGCGCCGAATATTACGTCATGCTGGGAAATTGGGACCGCGATCCGGACCGCTACGGCCGGATGCGGGAAATCGCGTCGACTTTCCTGCGTTCGCAATATGGCGAAGAGGTGAGCGCGGAGACGCTCGACTCGTGGATGAATGTCCCGGAGAATGCGCGGGCACTGGTGGGAACGGGGACGCCGGAGGAATCTAATGAAGGATTGGCCCAGCAGGAGCGCCTGGCGGAGTGGGTGCGGTTGCTGGAAGACGAGCGCGTCATGGAAAACGTGATCGCCTCGTATCACGTGGTGCCGCTGCTGGCCGAATACTCGCCGCGAATCAATGCGCAGCAACTGAAGAACGCTCTGATCGACCGGACGGAATGCGACCGCGTCGAGCGCATGATTCAGGAGGGCAGACTTTCGCCGAACAGTTTGTATGCCGCCGTGGCCAAAGTGGCTAGTTGCCGCGGGGCCGAGCGGGCGAAGGTGGCGGCGCGGTTCCTGGGCGATTTCTTCCACTATCACCGCGATCTGCGGCGGCTGGAAACGTTGAACGCGGCGTTGGATTCCGTGAACCTGATGGGCAACGAACGGCTGCAGGAACTGTCCCGAGTAAATGGGACGCTCTACGAGTTTCTGCTTCCCGAGGAACAGGGAGAAACCGAGTCGGAGAAAGTGCTGCGCCACGTAGTCCTCAAGGCCGATGTGCGCGACTCGACGCGGCTGACGAGGACGATGATGGAGAAGGGGTTGAATCCGGCATCGTACTTCAGCCTGAATTTCTACGATCCGGTGAACAAGCTGCTGGAGAAGTACGGCGCGCAGAAAGTATTCCTGGAAGGCGATGCCATCATCCTGGCGATTCTGGAGCGCGAAGGCGAGCCCGGACTGGCGGTGAGCCGCATGTGCGTGCTAGCGCGCGAAATCATTGAGATCGTGCGCGGGTACAACGAACTGATGCAGCGCTCGGGCATGCCGGGGCTGGAGTTGGGTTTGGGGATCACAGCGCAGGACGCGGCGCCGCTGTACCTGATGGACGGCGAGCACCAGATCATGATTTCGGAAGCGCTGAACGAGAGCGACCGCTTGTCTTCGTGCAACAAGCGGGCGCGCAAGGTGATGGAGCCTCAGGCCGGGCCATTCCACGTATATGCGTTTCAGGCGGCGGAACTGGACGAGAATGGCAACCCGGAAGATGTGATTCTGAGCTTCAACCTGGGCGGTATCCGCATGAATGAAACCGCTTTCCGCAAGCTGGAAAAAGAAATTACGCTCGAGCCCCTTAAAGTGAAGCTACCACCGTCGCTGGCTTCGTCGGACAAAGGGGAGTACCACCTCTTCAGCGCCACGGTGCCGGTCGATCGCGATATTTTCCGCAAGATTGTGGTGCGCGAGAGCCGTATTCCGAGGATCGACGCTGCCGACTTCTCGGTCAAGGGATGGACCGATCGAAAGTACTACGAAGTGTGTACTGATCCCGCGATCTACTCGGCGCTTGAGAAGCGCAAGGGCGCCGGACGCTGAGAAAAGCATCGGCCCACGCAAGACCTGGATCCATCCCTAACTAGAAATTCGTACCGACCCGCGCCGGCTTAAACGGAATCTGGAACGTCGCCTCGACGTCAACCGGAGCACCGTTTTTCGTGGCGGGCTGGAACTGCCACTGAGCCACCGCCTGGCTCGCATATTGGTCAATGCGGTCGTCGACGCCGCGAAGGATACGAACATTCCCCACTGTCCCGTCGGCGTGGATGACCGCGTACAGGATCACCGTGCCGGCCACGTTCTCCCGCATGAGCTGAATGGGATATTTTGGATCGACCTTGCGCGTGGCCATGGGCTGTGAGAGATCCGCGACGGGTGTGTCATTGCTCAAATCATGACTGCTGTAATCGCGAGCGAGTTCAGCGAAGCGGATGACCCAACTACCGCCTGTGGAATTCAGGTTCGGCATGTTAAGCGTGAGCGAATAGAACTTGCGGTTGCCGAACACTGAGCGTTCGGCTTCGGAGAGTTTCGCAGAGTCGCCGGGCTGCATGGGACGCGAGGGCGTGCTGGTGACGCGTGGTGGCGGGACGCTCGCTATGACTTTCGCGTTGACGGAGTTGGTCGACGCTGGGCCAGGTTCGCCCGCCACGGGCGAGGTTTTTGCCGCCGTGCTTCCGACGTAGAGTCCTGATGGTAAGTCACCAGTTCCCTTCGCCGATCCGCTCCCGCTTTCTTTGCTGCTGCCGCCGCCTTTGGCGCCAGGCGAGCCGGAGGCTCCGGCATGTCCCTCGGGCGTGGCGGCGAAGGTGCCGCGGCGGTTCCCGGACGGTGCGTCCGGTGGTGCGCCCACAGCGGGATGCAGGTTCAGCGCGATGACACGCCCGGGTTCTCCAAACGACGCCCCGGAGGGTCCTGCGCTAGAAACCGACGGTGGAGGAGGAACGACTTGCGGACCAGCACCCACGCCGTAAGATCTAGATCCCGAGCCGGGAGCAGTGCGCTGTTCGGCGATCGGGAGTTGGGGTGCGGGCGCGATTACGGCGCTATGTCCGATGTTCAGATCGCCGATGGGACGAGCAGATGCGGTCTCGACGCTCGGTGGAGGCGCGACGATCGCAGGCTGCAGAGCCTGATAAGCCGCCGCGTTCGAAGCACCCAGGTCGGGAGGGGGAGCAACCACGGAGTTCTGCATCTGCGGTGTGATTCGCGAAATCTCTGCGGCCGGAGTTAACGGAACGGAGGGAATGGCGAGCCGCGGCTGCTCCCGCCTGTCGGACCACGCCACGATGTTGGGCAGGGCTACGTCGCTCTTCAGCTTGACATTAGGCGGCGTCACGATGGTTTGTGATCGATTGTCCGCCTCAGGAGGAAGAGAAATGATTGGTTGGCGCGAGAATTCCGGATCGGCTTTCTCGAGCTGCTCCGATTGTGCCGTGCGTGTATCGAGCGGCGGCAGATATTCCGACGGCTGGTAGTAGATCACTTGCGAGTGGCTGAAAGTTGGCATCGCCACGACCTGGGGTTGGAGAGCGAAGAAGCGGGTCAATCCGATCAGCAACGCAAACGCTACGGCGTGATAGACGACCGACTGGAGGAATCGGGCCCAGGGAAGCGGGCGTGTCACGAACACATCTGGCCAGAACTGCGCCGGAGCGGAACGCAATTCGAGCGGAGGAAGGCGGCGCGGAAAGACGAGATCGCGGAGGTTCCCGAAGAAGACACGAGGCCTGGACGGCAGCTCAACCAGAAGCCGCGGAGCGGGCGCGGGTGACGCGATTTCATCGAGAGGCCGGGCTACGGACATCTTACCCATAGTAGATGCGGGCAACAGAGTTGGGATAGCCGGAAGGACACGATTTCGGCGAACTTCAGACCCGATTCCGGAACACCGTGTGCCCCGTGGTTTCTAGCAGCGCGCAAGTCCTTCACAAGAAAGACCGTTTATAATCTTCGGTTTCGGCACTCTGCTCTAATTTTCACTGTGAAGGACATACCTTGCTCGATTTCTTAGGAGATTTACGACGGACTTATATGTGCGGGACGCTGCGCGCGTCCGACGCCGGCAAGAAGGCCGTGCTCATGGGATGGGTCAACAAACGGCGTGACCACGGGAGCCTGCTCTTCATCGACCTGCGCGACCGCACGGGCGTGACGCAGGTTGTGGTGAATGCTGATCGCGACGCGGCGATCCACGAAAAAGCTGGAACTCTGCGCAACGAATACGTCATCGCGGTGATCGGCACAGTGAAGCGGCGGGATGCCAGCACCATCAATCCGAACATGCCAACGGGCGAAGTCGAATTGGTGGCGGAAGAGCTGCGCATTCTGAACGAGTCGAAGCTGCCGCCGTTCTTGCCCTCGGACACCGCGCTCACCAATGAAGAGACGCGTCTGAAATATCGCTACATCGACCTGCGGCGCGATGTCATGCAGTTCAACATTGAGTTGCGGCACAAGGTGGCGAAGGCCATCCGCGATTATCTCTCCGGACAGGGATTTTTAGAGATCGAAACGCCCTTCATGACGCGGTCTACGCCAGAAGGGTCGCGCGATTATCTGGTGCCCAGCCGCGTGCAGCCGGGAACGTTTTATGCGTTGCCGCAATCGCCACAAATGTTCAAGCAGATCCTGATGATCTCTGGATTCGATAAATACTTTCAGATTGTGCGCTGCTTCCGGGACGAAGATTTTCGCGCCGATCGTCAGGCGGAGTTCACGCAGATTGATCTGGAGATGTCGTATCCTCAGCCCGAAAGCGTGTGGGGAGTCGTCGAGGGATTTCTGACCGCGGCATTTCAGGCCGCCGGCAGTGCGATCAAAACACCGTTCCCGCGCATGGACTACGACGAGGCCATCCGGTTATATGGGATCGACAAGCCGGATTTGCGCCTCCCAGCATTTACGGACGTGCGGGAGTGCTTCACTCCACAGAACCTGCAGGAACTGGCGATTAATGCAAACCTGCCGGTGATTGCCATTCGCACGCCCAAGGTGGGCGAGCTCTCGCGCAAGGAACGGGACGACATCAAGCCGATGTTTCACGTCAAGGGCGGAGCGAAACTTTTCGAGGACTTCAAGCGCATCGGGAACAAATATCCAGACGCCTCGGCCGCGATTGCCAAGAAGACCGGGATGGAGGAAGGCGACCTGATCGTCCTGGTTGCCGGGTCGGCGCAGGCCGGGCCGCAGACCGCGATGCCCACGCATCGCAAAGTCACTCCAGCGGAGCTGGCGATCTATGCTTCGGCGGGACTGCTGCGGCTGGCGCTGGCGCAGAAATATTCCGAGCGGCACGGTATTTTCAAAGAGTGCGGCGATCCTGCGAAGGATTTCCGTTTCATATGGGTCACGAATTTCCCCATGTTCGAGTGGGACGAGGGCGAGAAACAGTGGATGGCGGCGCATCATCCATTTACTTCGCCGCACGAGCAGGACATGAGCCTGCTGGAAGCGGGTGTGGAGTCGGTGAAGGATCCGCAGTCGCCGCTGAGCGCAGTGCGGGCGCTGGCTTATGACGTGGTGCTCAACGGAACCGAACTGGGGTCAGGCTCGATTCGTATTCACCGACCGGACATTCAAAGCAAAATCTTCCGCGCTCTGGGCATGACAGAAGAAGAGGCCAAGTCGCGCTTCGGATTCTTTCTGGAAGCGCTGGAGTATGGCACGCCTCCGCACGGAGGAATCGCGCTGGGACTCGACCGCATCGTGATGATTCTGGCGGGAGCTGAGAGTCTGCGTGAGGTGATCCCCTTCCCGAAGACGGCCCGCGCTGTGGACCTGATGGTAGATGCGCCGACTCCGGTCAGCGAGAAGCAGTTGCGCGAGTTGGGGATTGCAATCAAGAAGTAGAGTCAAACATCTATGCTGTTGGAGCGCAGCGCTGCCAGTTCTGGCAGCGCTGCGATGGGGCTTCTACCAAAATGAGAAAGTACATCTGGAAATTCCTCTGCCCAGTGGTGCTTGTCTGTGCAGTCGCACTGGCGGTCCCACCTGCAATCTCGGCTGCGCAACAGCCCGCAGGCGGCGACGCCTCTACCATCGTCGAGCGGGGCAAGTTCACTCTGCACAAATTCGAACAGCCGATTGGCCAGGAGACGTATGAAATCCGGCGCGACGGCGACTCGCTCGCGGCAAAGGTGGATTTCAAGTTCACCGACCGCGGCACTGCGGTCCCTCTGACAACCACGTTTCGCACCGCCGCGGACCTGACTCCGCAGTCCTTCGAAATCAAAGGACAAACCGCGCGCAGTGTTTCGATCGACGAGGCGGTGACCATCGACGCTGGCGCGGTTCACTTCCGCACCCGCGACAAGCAGAGCGAACTCACTCTGCCCACGGGACCGTTTTTCACCATCGCGGGTTATGCGCCCGCGACCATGCAGATGCTCATGTTGCGCTACTGGGCCACGCATGGTTCTCCCGCGCAATTGGCGACATTGCCGAGCGGCAGCGTGAAAGTCGAGCCTCGCGGGCAAGACACGATCCACATTACCGGCAAAGATGGCGCGAGAGATGAGAAACTCGACCGCTACACCATCGAAGGCCTGATCTGGGGACGTGAGACGCTGTGGTTTGATGCGAACCGCAATCTGGTCGCGCTCGTCTCGACCGACGCGGAGTTTGACCACTTCGAAGCCATCCGCGAAGGCTATGAAAGCGCTCTCGGCGATTTTGTGGGGCGCGCCGGAGCCGACGGCATGAGCGCTCTGGCCGAACTTTCCAAAGGCATTTCGGGCAGCCGCGCGCCGACGCTCGCCATCGTGGGCGGCACGTTGATTGACGGCACGGGCGCTGCCCCGGTTGAGGACGCGGCGGTCGTACTTCATAATGGGCGCATCGTCGCTGTTGGCCCGAGATCTAAAGTAAAGATTCCCAAACATGCGAACGTCGTGGACGCGCACGGCAAAACAATTCTGCCCGGGCTGTGGGACATGCACGCGCACTTTGAGCAAGTCGAGTGGGGACCGATCTATCTGGCGGCGGGCGTGACTACGGTGCGCGATTGTGGCAACGAGTTCGAATTCATCACCGCCGTGCGCGACGCAATCGCGCAAGGACGCGGTCTCGGCCCACGACTGCTGCTGGCGGGCATCGTCGACGGCTCGAGCACCTTCACCATCGGCGTCGAGCGCGTCGACACGCCGGAACAAGCGCGCATGTGGACGGACCGCTACCATGCGGCAGGCTTTCAGCAGATGAAGATTTACAGCTCGGTGAAGCTTGAAGAATTAAAGGTCGTCGCTGACGAAGCGCATCGTCTGGGCATGACCGTGACCGGACATATCCCCGAAGGATTGAACGCGTATCAGGCGGTTGAAGCGGGACAGGACCAGATCAACCATATCGGCTACATCGCCGACATCATGAAGGCGCCGCTCCCCGAAGGCGCCAGCCGTTTGGATCGTTACAAGGCCGGGGCGAATATCGATCTTGATTCACCGGAGGCGAAGAAGGCGCTGGCGTTTCTGAAAGAGCATCACACGGTGGTCGATCCAACCATCGCGCTGATGGAATTTTTCACCGCAACCACCGCCAAGCCTCCTGCCAGCTTTGAACCGGGCGTCACCAAGGTCGCTCCCGAACTCGCCGAACAACTCACCGATGTCGCCCCACCGACGGACCGTTCAGAGATTGGTGAAAAAGTGTACGAAAAGGAATTGGAGATCGTAGGAGCGCTGCACCGGGCGGGAATCCCGATAGTCGCCGGCACGGACCAGACGGTTCCGGGCCACAGCTTGCATCGCGAGATCGAGTTGTACGTACAGGCCGGATTCACTCCCATGGAAGCGATCCAGGCAGCGACCATTGTGTCGGCGCGCGCCATGGGGATTGAGAAGGAATCCGGGACCGTGGAGAAAGGAAAGCGCGGCGACCTGATTCTGGTCAACGGCAATCCTCTGGATGATATTCACAACCTCCGCAACGTCGAGGATGTGATCACGAACGGGACGATGTTCCACACCGCCGAATTGTGGCAGAGCGTTGGCTTCAAGCCGTGAAGGACCTGGCAGCCCCTCCGTTGTGAGACTTTGGGTGGCGGTGGCTTTTGTGTGGCGCAGCGCTGAAAACGCTGCGAGAAAGTGCGAGTTATAGGAATTGAGCCGCTGAGCTACCTCGGTGGCTAAAGCCACTTAATCTTGGAGGGATCGGATCGCTGCGCTGAAAGCGCTGCGCCACCCAAAGTCTCAACCCCATGGGCAAACGGCGCCCGCAAGAACATCTAGATTTGAAACTTCATCGGCTGCACTGCTAGTCTGCCTGCTATGGCAGACCGCACCTCGACCAAACGCAAGAAAGCCAAGAAAGCTCCGACGCGCACTTCGCGAAAATCTTCTCTCCCAAAGAGTTCCAAATCCCCACTTCTCGCAAAGAACGCGAGAAATGGGGCACCCGAGGCTTCGGGCATAGCCAAGCACTTTCTGAGCGACAAGGTGGGGCACTTTACCGAATCCGTGATTCGCGAGATGACGCGGCAGGCGATGCTGCATGGCGCGGTCAATCTGGCGCAGGGATTTCCGGACTTCCCCGCCCCGGCGGAGGTCAAGCAGGCGGCGCAGCGCGCAGTTGCAGCCGATGTGAATCAATACGCCATCACCTGGGGGGCTAAGGATCTGCGGAATGCGATTGCGCGGCAGATGGGCGTTTGGCAGGGGATTGCGGTTGATCCAGAGAAAGAGATCACCGTGTGCTGCGGGTCGACCGAGGCGATGATTTCAACTCTACTGGCAGTCTGCAATGCGGGTGATGAAGTCGTGATTTTCGAACCGTTCTACGAGAACTACGGGCCGGATTCGGTTCTGAGCGGGGCGAAACCGAAATTCGTGAAACTGCGTCCACCCACAGAAGACGGCGGCGAGTGGACTTTCGACGAAAAAGAACTGCGACGCGCGTTCGACAAGCACACCAAGGCGATCATCCTCAACACGCCCAACAATCCGACGGGCAAGGTCTTCACCCGCCGTGAACTGGAGTTGATTCGCGATCTGTGCATCGAGTTCGATGTGCTGGCGATTACAGACGAAATCTACGAGCACATTCTCTATGAAGGCACCGAACACATTTCGATGGTGTCGCTCGAGGGAATGCGCGAGCGGACCGTCACCATCAATGGCATGTCGAAAACCTACAGCGTCACGGGATGGCGTGTGGGATGGGCGGTTGCGCCGGAGAAAATCACGAATGCGATCCGCAAGGTGCACGATTTTCTAACGGTGGGTGCGCCGGCGCCTCTGCAGGAAGCTGGGGCCTCGGCCTTAAGTTTGCCGGCGGAGTATTATGCGAATCTGGCGAAGGGATACCGCGTGCGGCGCGATCATCTCATGCCCGCCCTTACGGCGGCCGGGTTCCAGTGTTTCCGGCCGCGAGGCGCGTATTACGTGATGACCGACATTTCTGCGTTCAGGTACAAGGACGACGTGTCGTTTGCGAAATACCTGGTGCAGGAGATTGGCGTGGCATGCGTACCGGGATCGAGTTTCTATCGCGATCCGCGGGATGGGGCAAAACAGGTTCGGTTCGCGTTCTGCAAGAAGCCGGAGACATTAGACGAGGCGGCGCGCAGGCTGGCGAAGCTGCGGGCCGGGTCGACTGGCTAGCAGTTAGTCCTCTGAGACTAGAAAAAACACGTCAAAACCTGACAGCCGAGGCGGCTGTCACCACATGAACTTATTTAGTGATCACGCCGCAGGCTATGCGGTCTCCTGAATTGCCGGACGGATCGGTCTTATAGTCGTCGGCTTTGGCGTGGACGACGATGGCGGCGCCGTTGCTGAGCAGAGAGTGCGGCCCGTCTTTGAGTGTCACATCCGCATCCTCTAACCGGACGCTAGCTTTGCCATCCGCGCCAACGGTGAAGTTCTTCATATCCCCGGCATGATGGCCGTCGGGACTATCGAACCCGTGCTTTTTGCTCTCGGGATTGAAGTGTCCGCCCGCCGATTTGAAGTCAGGGCCCTCGCATTTCGGAACCGCATGGAAGTGGATGGCATGCTCTCCGGGAGTCAGATCGTGGAGTTTGAGTTCGAGGGCGACGCCGGGTCCCTGATCCCAGACAAAAATATCTCCAACGGATTTTCCCTGAGCATCTTTGACTTCGACTTTGGTCTTGGCCGCGCTCCGGGATGGCAGGGCAGCCAGAGCGAGAAGTAATCCGAGGGTGAAATAAGCAAGGCGTTTCATCGTTTCAAGCTCCTTGGCAGAGGATCTGGCAGCAGGAATTATAAGTCAAATCCACGCCCCTGGTTCCCGCGAAGGTCGGCCAAACGGCTGACTTGTCCACAAAAATGTGGAGTATACTGCGAGGAAGTTCCAGAAATCTCTCTGGGGAAGAGTGCAATCATGGCTTTGAATGCGGTCGAACAGGTGGCAGATCAGGTTCCAGTGGACGATTTTCAGGCGCTCGAGGACAAGATTTATCGCACCATAGAGATGTACAAGGCAGCGCGGCAGGCCCAGGCTACGGCCGAGCGCGACGCGCAGCGGCTGCGGCAGCAGATGGAAGACCGCGAAGAGGAACTGGTCCGGCTGCGGCGCGAGGCGGTGCAGTTGAAGAAAGAGCGGGAGGAAATCCGCGGCCGCGTGGAGAAAATGCTGCAGCAGATTGAGTCGATCGCTGAGGCGAGCTAAGGACTGCTGGTTGCGCAGACGCCAGGAACTTCGTCTACGGAGAATGGTTTATGGCTACAGCAACTAAAGATCAGATCGTGAAAGACGCGCAGAACGCCAGCGTGCGGGTGGAGATTTTTGACCAGGCGTACAACCTGCGCGGCTCCGATCCCGAATACATTTTGAAGCTGGCGGAGTACGTCGACTCCAAGATGCGCGCCGTGGCCGAAGCGACCAATACCATCGATACCGTGCGGCTCGCCGTGCTGGCGGCGCTCAACATTGCCGATGAATATCACCTGCTCAAGAAAAGGCAGGACAGCGGGGCAACCGATTATGTGAAGCGGGCGCATCTTTTATCAGATGCGCTGGATGAAGTGCTGGGCGAAAACCGCAAGGCAGGATAGTCTGCGCCTGCGCGCTCCGAAATCGTTCCTTGTTCTTGGGTTGGTCGTTTTATCGTTCTTGGGCAGCGCCGCTCTTCCTCAGGAAACAACTCTCCGATCCCAATCCAACATTGTGCTGGTTCCCGCCTTGGTAAAAGACCAGCAGGGCGGAATTGTGTACGGGCTCCAGACCAAAGATTTCATTGTGGAGGACGACGGAGTCGAGCAACCGGTTCGTCTCGACGAAGTGCCCGAGGGACAGCCGATTTCGCTAGTCGTGGCGATTCAAAGAGGGCGCCGCGCCTACGCGGAGTTCCCTCGCATGCAAGGCCTGAAGTCGATGCTTGACCCGCTATTCACTCTGGGAACGGCCCGGGTTGCGGTCGTGGAGTTCGACAGCGAGGTTGATCTCACGAGGAATTTCACGAAGGACGCGACCCTGGTCGAGGACGATCTGCGAAATCTGCAGCGGGGCGATGACGGAGTGAGAATTCTGGATGCGGTCGATTACTCGGTCAAGCTGCTCAAGAACGAACCTGAAGATCATCTGCGCGTGCTCTTGCTGATCAGCGAAACGCGAGATCACGGCAGCCATGCGAAGATCGCCGACACGATCGCGGCGATTGGACAGAGTAATGCAGTGATGTACGCGCTGGCGTTTTCGCCTTCGCTCTCGAACATTCTCGACACCGGGCGCGGCACGAACATGAATGAGATGCACAACGGCCTCGACATCATGGATCTGGCGTACCGGACGACACAGGCTATGAGGAAGAACATCCCCAGCACGATCGCATCCATGACTGGAGGCGAGTACCAACTCTTCGCGACGCGAAAGAAGTTCGAGGTGCGGGTAAACGACTTCACAAATCATTTGCACAGCCGCTATCTGCTGAGTTTCGCGCCGAAAAATCCGCATCCCGGCCTGCATCAGATTCGGGTGCGGCTAAAAGGCGCGGCCGAAGACACAGTGCTGGCGCGAAGCAGTTATTGGGCCGAGGCAACAAAACAGTAGAAACTACAGGACTGGCTTGGCTTGCGGGGTTGGGGAGTCCAGAACCTCGCGGACTTTCGCAATCAAAGACGACAAAGTGAACGGCTTGGGCAGGAACCAAAGCCCAGGATCAAGAACCCCGTAGTGAACGATCGCATTGCTCGTATAGCCGGAGATGTAGAGCACCCGGACATTCGGAGAGACCTGGACAATCTGTTCGGCCAACTGGCGACCGTTCATGCGGGGCATGACGACGTCGGTAATCAGCAGGCGGATGTCGCGATGGTTCTCTTTGCAAATGGCCAGGCCTTCTTCGGGGCTGGCGGCGACTAGCATCTTATAACCGCAATGCGCCAGCACTGAAGAACTGAGCTGGCGTAGTTGCGCATCATCCTCGACCAGCAGGATCGTCTCGGTACCACGTTGCACGGCTCTGGGATGGTGTTCAGCGCCTGAGGTCTCGACCGGCTGGTCCACGCGTGGGAGATAGATTTTGAACGTCGTGCCGCGATCCGGTTCGCTGTAGACCCAGATGTATCCTCCGCTCTGCTTGACGATGCCGTAGACCATGGAAAGACCGAGGCCGGTGCCCTTGCCGACCTCTTTCGTGGTATAGAAGGGCTCGAAGATGCGGGCCTGGGTTTCTGCACTCATCCCGTGGCCGGTATCGCTCACCGCCAGCATGACGTAGCGGCCCGGCTCCGCGGGTTGGTGGCGGCGGGCATAGGACTCGTCAAGCTGCGCGTTCGAGGTCTCCAGCGTGAGCTTGCCACCGCGAGGCATGGCGTCGCGAGCATTCAGCGCCAGGTTCATGATGACCTGTTCGAGCTGTCCGGGGTCCGCCCTCACTGAACCCAGATCGTTGTCGGGAACGGTCAGAACCTCGATGTCTTCTCCAATCAGGCGGCGCAGCAGGGAGTCGAGGTTCAGCATGATGTCGTTCAGGTTGATGACGTGCGGGGAAAGCACTTGTTTGCGGCTGAATGCCAGCAACTGACGCGTGATACCGGAAGCCTTGTCAGCAGCCGATTTGATCTGCGAAGTGCTCTCGGCCAACCGGCTGCCGGCGGGCACGCCTTCGGCCAGGATCTGGGAATAGCCGAGAATCACGGTGAGCAGATTGTTGAAGTCGTGCGCGACGCCGCCGGCCAAACGTCCGACGGCTTCCATCTTCTGTGACTGGCGCAGCCGCTCTTCGAGAGCGAAACGCTCGGTGACATCCTGCACCAGCGACGCCACGCCCAGCACGCGTCCGGAATCATCGACCAGCGGGGTGTTGTACCACTCGCAGGTAATCGTCTGACCATCTTTGGTGACGTTGTCATTGGTATTTCGCACGCCACCTTTCTGATTCAGCAGATCTTGCCAGACCCGGTCCACGTGCTGGCGAAACTGCGCCGGAACAATAAAGCTGCCGTGCTGTCCGACTGCCTCCTCGCGGGAATATCCGAAGACCCGCTCCGCCGAGGGATTCCATGCGGTAACGCGGAACTGGAGATCCCATTCCACGACCGCCAGCGGAGTGTGTTCAAAGTGGATGTGCAACTTCTGCTGCGACCGGCGCATGGCCTCTTCGGCAAGTTTGCGGTCACTGATATCGCGGCAGATGCCGAGCAACCCAATGACCTCGCCGCTTGGATCGCGATAGGGTCCTTTCGTTGCCAGGTACGTTCGAGTTACACCCGCGGCAGTCGCAGGTTCCTCGTAAGTTTGGGCCTCGCCCGATTGGACCACAGCGCGATCGCGTTCCATCATGGTGCGCCCGACATCGGGGCTGAACAATTCAGCGTCGTCCTTGCCGAGGATCTCGTCCACGCTGCGCCCAAGAAAGCCCGCTCCCGCGGAATTCATCATCAGATATCGGCCCTGAAGGTCTTTGACGAAGACCGCGTCGGTCGTTCCCTCTGTAATGCCCTGGAGCAAGCCAAGGTTTTTCTCCAATTCCTGGGAACTGTGAAGCAGTTGCCGGTGAACTACAAAAAGCCGTCCACTGGCGCCCGCGAAGGAAACCATCACCAGGAATACGGACCAGAAGAATTGCTCCTGAGCGATGCGCAACAGAAGCGGAAACACGATGGCGGGGATGATCAGGGGAGAAAACTGCGCGAGCAGTTGCATGCCTGGCGCAAAGGGTACGTTCGTCTTCCCTGAGTCCGGCTCAGCTCCGTCCCACGTCGCGGCGATCACCACGAAGAGGCCATAGGTGGCAGTCCATAGGAGGTCGGTCCAAACGCCCTGCTGAACGTTCCCGGTGGCAAAGGCAAAAAGCGTCGTATTCGTCGTGATCGCATAGGCGAAAAGAAACCCAGCCATGCGGAGAAAGAAGGAACGGCCCGTTGGATAACGAGTGAGAATTCCGCGCACCAGGAAACTGAGAGTCACGAGACCAAAGAAGGCGAGTCCGACATGGAATTCGCGAATCGACATGGCCCGCTCGGAGGTCTCCCAGCGGGAAGGCACATACAGAAGAGAGAGTTCGAGGGCCAGGACGAGGGTGCAAACTTGCGCAAAATCGCAGAAGCGCAGCCAGCGGAATCCGCTATTCTGGTCCCTCGGACTCAGGAACAGAGTCATCAACGTCGGAACAACCCAGAAGAAGACCAGGATGTCGCTCGGCCACAGAGTAATGGACGCAACTCGCAGATAGTCGTAGTAGTAGGTGTAAGCGAGTTGCCCGAGGAGGGCGAGAATCAGAGAAAAGAAAACCAGGCGCCAAACTCGCTTGCCAAAGGAACCCGATCGGCTGGCAGCGGACCAGCAGGTGAAGGCTGCGAGAACAATTGCCACGGTCCCAATCCAGTCGCCCCAGACCGATGCTCGCTCGGTGCCGTACCAAAGTGCCAGCACGATCCCATGCGCAAGCATGAGGACGGCTGCCGCCGCAAGGGCGGGCGTACGAACTTTCGACTTCACTGAGACTTCTCCAGCGTGCCGCGACGCGCTTGCGGCTACGCTCTGGGGCCCGGTGTTCGCGTACTGAGTATGAACTCACAATTGGCCAGCAGAATCAAGTCCTTCCCCGGTCCAATGCGGGCCTCGATGGCGCTGGCACCCTAAATTGGCAAGCCCATTTGTGAACCATTCGTTACTTTGGTTGCAAATGGTCTGCCAACTATTTGCGGTCTTCCACTTGCCAAGCACGCAAGATTTGCCTAGCATCCTGATTGAAAGCCGGCCTGCCGGGTTGGTGATGGCGGTAACCGATTTTTGAACCAATGCTGAATGAACGGGGACTCGACTCGAACTAGGATCCGGTGAGCAGCGCTCCGCCATGCGGAGATGCCTAAAGGGTCTCGGCGGGTTCCCAACGTCTACCGACGGGTTCATTCTCGGCCCGTCACACGGCCTAGTGGGTCGGCTTGCTTTCTTCTTTTGAGGTATGTGGCGCGGGCGCCCCCCCGCGAATGCCGGGAGTGCAAACCGACTTCGTCCGTCGGGCATTGTCCGGTTCCCTGCTAAACTAGTTCCAGTAGCAAATCCCGGTTTCCCGCATCTAACTAAACAGTGTTCCCACAACTCTTTCATCTAGGGAAGTTTTTCCTGCCGACGTATGGATTCCTGGTCTCTATGGGTGTCCTGATCGGGCTATGGATCAGCGTCCGCAACTCCGAACGTCTCGGGATCGACGGCGATAAGGCATGGAACCTGGGGATTCTGGTCGTGCTCTGCGGCATTGTCGGGGCGAAGGTGCTCTATGTCGTCAACGAGTGGAGCTACTACTCGGCGCATCCTGGCGAAATCTTCAGTATCAACACGATGCAAGCCGGCGGAGTTTTTTCCGGGGGACTGCTCGCCGCGTTCGTGGCGGCGGCCTGGTATGTCTGGCGTCACCATTTGCCGGCATTAGGGACATGCGACGCCTTCGCTCCCGGCCTCGCTCTGGGCCACTCGATCGGCCGCATCGGCTGCTTCGCCGCGGGATGCTGCTACGGGAAAGAAACGCATCACTGGTGGGGGGTGACCTTCCACAATCCGCTGGCGAACTCCATTACTGGAACGCCGCTGGGCATCCCGCTCGAGCCAACCCAATTGTTTGAGTCAGCCGTGGAGTTGGCGAACTTCTTCTTCCTGATGTGGCTGCTCAAGCACAGAAAATTCGACGGCCAGGTCATCGGCGCGTTCATGTTCATCTACGGAATCGCCAGATTCTTCCTCGAGTATCTGCGCGACGATCCCGGCCGCGGCTCAGTTTTCGGCGGTGCCATGACCGGCACGCAGCTGATCGCAGTGGGATTGGTGCTGGCTGGTGGATTAATCTGGTGGCTGCGTCCCGGCTCCAAGCCGGTTGCAGCACAGACGGTCAGCGCGACGCGCTAAAGCACAAACTGAGTTGATGCCGACACGGCCCCGACCTCACGGTTCGTGTAACCGCGACCTTTACGTTCCTTGATACGACGATCAGGGTTGCGGAAGCGCCGCCACGGTGGCGGGCTGGGGCTCCATGCGCTGGCGCACCAGAGTCTCGACTTGCGTCCACAGGCGGGGATCACATTGACTCTGCAAATGGCTGGGGGAGAAGGTATGTTGGAACCATGACCCCCCCTCGCACTGCACGGGGTCCTTGCGGTAATCGAAGCGGTAGTTGCCCAGGATCTGCGTCTTGGAATCGTCCGCGGCAGTGATCAGCGAGCGGCCGTGAACAAAGCCATGGGGTTGGTAGAAGTTCACTGCAGCGACGACGTTTTCGGGGATGACCTTGTCGCTCTGCCACGGCTTGCGCACGCTGTCAACCTGCACGGTGAGCAACACAGGGATGCCCGCACGGTCCAGTTCCCGGGACAACATCACCACGGCAGACGCTCCCCAACTATGTCCAAAGAGTATGATGTGCGCCTGCGCTTTTTCTGCGTCGCTCAGGACGCCGTCATGATTGGTATCGAGCAGGAGCAGAATGCTTTCGAAGGCCGCCCTCCTGTGGCGGTTCTCGAAAACCTGGATCGAGGCGCCCTTCGGCAGTTCCTGCTGGAGCTTGCGGGCCAGCCGCACGGGCCCGTGGTGCGGATCGTCGTGGCGCACGAATCCTCCGGCAAAGCCGATAACAATGTAAGAGGTCGTTGGGGGAAGGCTGGCAACAGCTCCGTCGGCGGCTGCGAACGACGGTGTTGCCCCAACCAGCATTGCGAAGATCGTACCGAGCGTCGCCGGCAACATCGAGAATCGCGCGAAGCGGGACACGCGGGCTCCTAACTACCGTATGAGATGATTCACGCCAGCGCAGGGATGCGGCAAAACCAGCTGATTTTTTTGTCTTCTCGGCTACTTGCCGATGGCGGGCGAAAAACCTTTACCGACAAGGATTCTTGCCTCTTCGAACCCGGAGCCAAGTCTACACCCCCTGTCAAGTTTGCTGGGCAGAGGCCTGATGCACGTTGGTCCAGTAATCTGCCCAACCTCCGTTCGCTCGCAATACCCGCAGAGCGATCATCTTTTGTAGGTTTTCTGTCTTCCACCAGCCCCCTGCGATCTTGAGCCGGTTCTGAAACACATAGCGGTGACCACTCTCAATCTCGCCCGAACCGATAGGCAATCCCGCCGCTAGGGCGCCTTTGTAATCCAGAAAATTCGAGTGGTTGGAGATGTATCGAAAGCAGGCACGAACCGGAGCTTCGGGGTCGGGGAGGTGGGCCGGTTCTAAGCACGGCCGCAGAGCTGCGAGAACATCTTTCCAGCGATTGTCTTTCAGCCAGTCCTTCTTCTCCTCCAGCCATGCCGCTTTGTCGTTACCGGCAATTACCTCTCCGGCCGCCGACAGGTAGTCGCACAGGTGACAGAAATCGACCAAATACCGCGCTTGGGTCCCAAACTGCGCCTCCATTTGCTCGGTAATCCAGACCGCCCCATCTCCCACCCCATGGATTCTGGTCTGGCTTCCCGCTCCCGCCTCTAGGGCGCAGACCGCCAGGCGCTCTCCGGCTTGCTCCACGCTTCCCAGGGTCGCCCCGAAAATGGGAGTCACCGAACCCGGTTCATGAGCCAGCGCCAAGCGGGCTTCCTTCCAGCTCACTTGCCGGGTCTTTCTCCGATCCACGCGCGCTGCTCCCGCCACCAGTTCGGCCACTTCCACCACCGGCAACAGGCTGCCGTCCATTTCGGCAATGAGCACGGGCACCCCCGCCGCATGATCGCACCAATCGCTCTTCTGCTTCTCTTGACACAGCATCGCCGCTCCATGTTCCTCGGTAAACCCACGGATGGCGCTCACTGCAACCTCAATCCCATAATGTTCCTTCAGCTTGGCCGCTGCTGCGGCAAAGGCATCATCGGCCCCAAAATCGGTCAGGGCTCGCTGCAGGGCTTCGGAATACCCACGGCACTTCACTTGCGCAGATTCGGAAAAGGGTCGAATCTGCGCCCTCCCCCGACCACAGTCTACTTCCGCACTTTCTTTGAAACAAAAGGGTTTCCATCCAAAACATAGCGCCAAGGCTTGTCCGCAGCCTTGGTGATCCCGATGCGGAGAGTCGTTCGGATGCCTCGGGCGCGATATCCGTCGTCGCCAATCCATAGATTGCTGGCCACGGAAGTGAGATCGCCTCCGTTGTCGCGGGTGCGGGTAATACTGAAGGCTTCACACAGGCGTCCCGGACCGCTGGTGAGTTTGCGCAGGTCTGCAGGGCCATGGATTTCGATGCCGCGGGCCTGGGCCATCTCGCTCACCCCCGAAAGCGGTTCGAGAGCGCGGAACAAAACGCCTCCGGCACGGCCTTCCGGCTCGCAGGATACATTGAGGCAGTAGTGGTTGCCGTAGATGAAGTAAACGTAGGCGTAGCCCGGCGGCCCGAACAAAACCGCCGTGCGGGTGGTGTTGCCGGCGGCGGAGTGGGCGGCGGGATCTTTCTCGCCGAGGTAGGCTTCGACCTCCACGATGCGGGCGGTGAGAGGAGATTTGGGCACCTCTGCCCGTCGAACCAGCACCTTGCCCAGAAGTTCACGCGCCACGTGGCGCGGATCGCGGTTGAAGAATGCGCGATCCAGAGGATGGATCTGGGCGGTCTGCGTCAGGGCGTGCGACTCAGTCATGCGTGGGGAATTTTAAATGTAAGAACTGCCGGCTGTCGGCCTCGGGACACCAGCGGCTAAAGCCGAGATTAGAAACTGCACCAGAGATCGCAGCGCTAAAAGCGCTGCGCCACTCAAACCATTGGCACGCCGCACCCAAAAAACCATTTGGCACGCCGCTCTGGCGTCAACACTAGCGCACACTCACGTCGGCAGCAGACTAGATCGGGCGCGGCTGCGTGTTTTTTGCGGTGGTGACATTGGACGGCGTGTCGGCGAAGGACTTGCCGGGCTCGAATGCAACCTTCTCGTGCTTGCTGCCTACTTTGCGGATCACGTCGTGCCAGCCATCCTCCCAGCTGATGCGGGCCTCGCCGTCAACCAGAGTCCAGGAGCCATGGGATGAGCCGAGAGTCTTCCTGGCCGTTCCGTCCTCCTCGAGCGTGATGAAGAAGTGGCCGCCGTTACCTTCGCCGACTTCCCACTTGCCGACGAAGTGACGCCTTCCGGGCGTCATCGCAATTTCGGGCGGACCGAATTCGATGCGGTCGATCTCGGCCGAGACCTTTTCGCGGTGGCCATCCTTGTACACGATCACGGCTGGGGCCTTCAAATCGATCCGCGAGATCTCGGTTGCCACCAGGCTTTGGCGGTGGCCGTCTTTGTAGACGATCACGATGGCGTCGCGATCATCCGCCGGAGGAGCCGCGGCTTCCGCAACGACAGTGGCAACGGTGAACAGCAGGATTCCAGAAACGGCAACGACTCGGATGAGACGACGCATGATTGCCTCCGAAAGGCGTGAACACAACTTCCCCCATGTATTGCTACGAAGAGCTGACGGGAATAGTTCCCGCGCTCAGTTCAGTCCGTCCCAAGCCGTGTTCTAAGCCGCGCCCTTGGCCGATTCCTTAAGATACGCCAGCACTTCTTCGGCGTGGCCCTCGGGCTTCACTTTCTCGAAGATATGCTGGATCTTGCCGTCGGGGCCGATGATGAACGTGGTCCGCGCCACTCCCCAAACTTTCTTGCCATACATGTTCTTCTCTTTCATCACGCCGAAAGCCTCGGCGACTTTCTTGTCGGCGTCAGCCAGCAGGGTGAAGGGCAGGTCGAACTTTTCCTGGAATTTCTTCTGCGCTTTGGGCGTGTCCGGGGAGACGCCAAGCAGCACGGCGCCGGTCTTCTGCATCTTCTTGTATGTGTCGCGGAACCCGCGAGCCTCGACGGTTCAACCCGGAGTGTCGGCGCGCGGATAAAAATAGAGCACCACCGTCTTGCCGAGGAAGTCCTTGAGCGCGACCTCTTTGTCGTTCTCGTCCTGCAAAGTGAACTCGGGAGCTTTATCATTGATATTCATGGCAATTTCTCCGAGGACTACGACGTGCAATGCCGGGAGCGCCTGGAAGGCCTCGTCCGGCCCGCCAGCCTTCGCCACGATTTTACACCGTAGGATTTTATCTCGCGGATTGCTGCTCGCCGTGCTGCTGGCGTGCCTCGTGTCGTGGACGTGTGTGGCATCGGCGCAGGAAGAGCGGCCGCAGATCACGCCCGGTGAGCGGAAGGTTCCGCGGAAAAAGGAAGCGGGCCCGCGAGCGGTGGGTGTATTGCAGATGGCGGCGAACGGCAAGACGTCGCTGATTCCCGTGGCGATCCTGGTCAACGGCAAGTTCTGGGACGCAACGGCGTACAAAGCTGATCCGATCCCTATGGCACTAGAAACAGGCACGGTTTATGAGGCTGAGCGCGCTGGCAGTTCTCTGGGACTATTCACGGTCGGCAGCGCGCTGCACAGCAACGCCGTCAACTTAACGAGTCCCTGGATTGGAACCGGCAAGTGGGTTCCGAACGGTACCGATACCGCGAATAAAGCGCTCAAAGCGGAGTCCGTTCCAGCAGGAATGGACACTGGGGAAGGTCCTCCGCGGCTCACGCGGGATCCCACGAAGGCGTCGCAGCCATCCAGTGCGCCGCCGAACGCGCCCCCGTCCCAAACCACCCAGCCTTCCGATTCAGGGGACGAGCCGCCGCGACTCACCAAGGGGACCCCGGCACCCTCACCGGCCCCACCAGCAGGTTCGAGTCCGTCGGGGCAAAGTCAGCCTGCGTCGGGCTCAAGCGCGCCGAACGCTCCGGCAGGCTCCAAGCCTGGCGATTCCAAGCTCGAGCGACACTAAGTCAGACGATCATCCGAACGTGCCGGCCTCCGACAGCGGGGCCAGTGCAGGCGGTCGACCCACTCTGCGGCGCGGGAAGCCAGTCGAGCCCCTGCCGGAGGATGCATTGCCTGGGTACAGCAAGCCGGGGAAAACCGCGACCGCGACTCCAACCTCCGCCGCTACAGATGCAGCAAAATCTGCTCTGGCCGCGGCCGACAGCACACCGGTCGACATGGTTCCCGCGATCTCCGACGCGACGGGGCCAGACCCTCACTCGTTTGCGTTCGAGTGGCTCAAGGACGAAGAAGGGGACCGTCAAAAGCAGATGGTAGCTCTGGCCAAGGATCAGGTGCGTGCCTACCTGGAGGCCCAAGCCAAGGCGCGGATCACGCCGAAGCCGGCGGGAACACAGGCTGCGCACCGAGCTCCGGTTATGCCGAAGATGAAGGATCCGATCCTCGAGAACGTGCAGATGAAGGCCTACGACTTGTGGACCAACAATCAGGCGGTCATGGTGCTGAGCGCCGAAGCGCACATGCCACCGCCACCAACTGGTGCTGCGTTTTCCGCAGTCGAAGCTGAGATGCAGTATTCGATCGTGCTGGTGGCGTATCCGGACATCTACAACAACCTGCACAAGATCTATTCGGGAGTCACCGACAAATACCACCTCGACATCACGCCGCGTCTCGAGTTGATCGACGCGGTGGACGTCGATGGCGATCGCCGGGGCGAGTTGCTCTTCCGCGAGATTTCGGATGGCAGCAAGGGCTGGGTGATTTATCGCGCCACCGCCGACAAGCTGTGGAAGATGTATGACAGCTTGCACCCGGAGTGAGGGCGGGTGAGTCCGCGCGGGAAAATTCTTGGTAGGAACTGAAGGCGCGGATTTGGGCCGCGCCCTCGAATTCTTCTTCCCCGCGAATCCCTAGCAGCTTACAAGCTTGCTCTTCGCCAGGGCCTCGGCGGCCTGGCGGAGGAAGTTATCGACGGCATCGCTGTAGGGCTTTTTGAAACTGGCGGGCCAATTGGCTTTGTCGGCGTAGAGCTTCTGCAGGTTCTGCTCCAGGCCAGGATCGCCGCCGGAAAACATCGCCAGCAGTTTCTTCCGGCGCTCCGCCAATTGCAACCCGACCTCGCCGGTTGGGTCGACTCCCCTCGCGATGGCTTCTTCTGTGTCTTTCGCCAACGCATCCCAGCCACGCTGCGATTCAGCCTGTACCTCGGGCGTCCAACGCTGGCGCAGGTTTGCGAGTTGATCTTCGGTGTAATACTTCTTCATCCAGTCTTTTTTGGTTTGCATTTGAATCACCTCGATGACCTTCCGGAATGGCTCCCAGTCCGGCTGCCCACCGCCAGCCACAATCTTTTCTGCGCGTTCGATGGCCTGCATGGCCCGGTCGAGATGGTCCCGCTTCTCAGCGAGAATCTCTCGTTGCTGGCGAAGCGCAGAAGACAGATCAGTGTCCTTTCGGTGTAAAAGCTCCCGGATTTGGGATAGGGGAAATCCGATGAACTTCAACGCTACGATCTGCTCCAGTCGCGCGAAATCGCGGTCGGAGTACACCCGATACCCTGAAGCGGTACGGCCGCTTGGTTTGAGCAGTCCAAGCCGGTCGTAGTGATGCAGGGCGCGGATCGTGACTGCGGCGCGTTTCGCGAACTCGTGAGGCAGGTAGGTTTGGTTCACAGGTCCCCTTATCGAGGTTGTAAGGTTTGACGTTAGGTCAGGGTCAAGGAGATTCTAGCGTGGCAGCTTTATCCGGTAGAATCTCTCTTCGACGAAAGGGCGTGATCATGCGCAGAGCGTCGGTTTTGGCAGTGAGCATGTTGCTTTCATGGAGCCTGGCCGTGGCACAGAACGAGGATTTCAGCAAAGTGCAGATCAAGGTCACGAAGGTGGCCGGCAACGTGTACATGCTTCAAGGCTCGGGAGGAAACATTGGCGCGTCGGCCGGAGACGATGGCATTGTGATCGTCGACGATCAGTACGCTCCGCTTGCGGAAAAGATCCAGGCCGCGTTGAAAGGCATCACTGATAAGCCGGTTCGGTTCATCATTAATACGCACTATCACGGCGATCATACCGGGGGGAACGTATACTTTCAGAAACAGGCGCCAATTATTGCGCAGGACAATGTGCGCAAGCGCCTGGGGTCGGGCGGGGCAGCGGGCAACGGCAGCTCGGTGCACATGGACGTAAAGCCGGCAGCAAAAGAAGCGCTGCCGATTATCACGTTCGATCACGACGTGACCGTGCATCTGAATGGCGAAGATATCCGAGCGCTCTTCTTTCCCGCCGGCCACACCGACGGCGATTCGATCATTTTCTTTCCCAAGTCCAACGTCGTTCACATGGGCGACGATTTCGTGACGTATGGCTTCCCGTTCATCGATGTCGACAGCGGAGGCAGCATCAACGGGATGATCGACGGCGTGGAAAAAGTGATCGCCCAGGTCCCGCCGGATGTGAAGATCATTCCCGGACACGGGCCGGTGTCAAGCCTCGACGATGTGCGGGCGTACTTGACCATGCTCAAGGCAACCCGAGACGTGGTGGCCAAGGCGATTGCGGAAGGCAAGACGCTCGATCAGATGAAGCAGGCGAAGCTGCTTGATCCGTGGAGGAAGTATTCCGGAGATTTCATCAATGAAGATGCGTTTCTGGAAACGCTGTACAACTCGCTGACCGGACAGAAGAACGGGAAGTTCATCAAGCACAATTGACGGCCGACCGTCCGCCACAATTCTTGAAGGAGATCCGACCCAGTTGCGTCTGACACGCCGTAACTTTGTTCAATCGATGCTCGGGGCCGGGGCCGCTATCGGCGTGCCTGCGCTGTTCTCGGCTTGCAGCGGATCTTCCAAGGCGAGTTCCGCGCTACCGGCGAGCACTTCAACGGCGCAGTTCAGCGCTACTTCCACCTCGGCGTTTCCGAAGGGATTCTTCTGGGGCGCGGCCACTGCTTCCTATCAAATCGAAGGCGCGTGGAACGAAGACGGCAAGGGCGAATCCATCTGGGACCGCTTCGCGCACACCCCGGGCAAGATCAAGAACGGCGACACCGGCGACGTGGCTTGCGATTCCTACCACCGGTGGCGCGAGGACATCGCCCTGATGCGGGCGATGAACCTGAACAGCTACCGGTTCTCGATTTCCTGGCCGCGCATCCAGCCCTCGGGATCGGGCGCGGCGAATTCAAAGGGTATCGATCACTACAGCCGACTCGTGGACGCTCTGCTCGAAGCGCGCATCCGGCCACTGGTCACGCTCTATCACTGGGACTTGCCACTAGCTTTGGAAGATGCCGGAGGATGGACGAATCGCGACACCGCTGCCGGCTTTGCCGACTATGTGCAACTGATGGCGCAGGCGCTGGGCGACCGGGTTTCCGACTGGATGATTTTTAACGAGCCGGATGCATTCGTGGATCTCGGGCATCTCGAAGGCACACATGCTCCGGGGCGCCAGAGCATTCTCGACTTTCTGCGGGCCACGCACGTGGTGAATCTAGCGCAAGGCGGCGGGTTTCGTGCGCTCAAAGCGGCACGTCCGTCCGCGCGCGTGGGCACGGCGTTCAGCATGTCACCGTGTGAGCCCGCAACGGAATCCGAAGAAGACAAACTCGCCGCCAAGCGCGCACATGCCATCACGAATACCTGGTTCCTGGAGCCCGCGCTGCGTGGGCGTTATCCCGACGCGCTGGCGTTTCTGCCCGAAACGGCGATGCGGATCGAATCGGGCGACATGGAGAAAACGCGGGCTCCGCTGGATTTCATCGGCATCAATCTCTACTACCGGACCATTGCCTCTGCGCCCGGAACCATGGAGCGCTTCTCGCACGCGCAGGAGTGGCTGTTCCCCGTGAAGATGGACGGCGGACAACAGGGGCCGAAGACTGACTTCGGCTGGGAAGTCTGGCCGAAAGCGCTCTATGACATGGTGATGCGCGTCACGCGTGATTACAACCGGCCAGTGATCGAGATTACCGAGAGTGGATGCTCGTACAACGATGGTCGCGACGCCAGCGGCGCGATTCACGACAGCCGCCGCATTGAATATCACCGCGAATATCTGGCTGCGTTGGCTCGATCAATCGCCGAAGGTGCTGACGTTCGCGGATATCATGCGTGGAGTCTTCTCGATAACTTCGAGTGGGCCGAAGGCTTCAGCCAGCGCTTCGGCCTGACCTACGTCGACTTCAAAACACAGCAACGGACGATCAAGGATTCAGGCCGCTGGTACGGAAAGGTCGCCACTGAGAATCGTGTGAGACCTGCCTAAACTGGTGTGGAACCGGGTCTTTGACCCGGTCAGTAGCCGAAAGGCCGCTGCGCTCACTGATTGCTCGACTGCAGGGTGGGGGTCTTCCCCTGCACCCAAACGCACCCAAACCCCGACAACGCCGCCAATGAATACCCCCAACGTGTAGATCATCATCTCGTTGGCCCGTCGCGGCAAACCTGGCGTCAGGGCATTCCCCAGCCCGCTGCTGGTATTGAAAAAGGCGTGCAGCACAATGGCGACGACCACGTTGAACTTCGAAATGTTTGCCGCCGCGGTTAGCAGGAAACCAATTCCCACCAGGATCAGAAGAAACTGCCAGGGCTTCGCGCTGCTCCAGCCCTTCATCTGAAACAGCGGCAGGTGCCATCCCGCCCACAGCGGAGCGAGGATTAGCGTCGCCCGCACCGGACCATAGTACTCCTGCAATCTCGGCAAGGCGAACCCGCCCATCCGGGTTCCTCGGGCACCGGGCCGCCAAGCAGAGTCGAGTAGTTAAACGCATACGTGCTCCAGTGCAAAAGCGATGCCCAGTGCAGCGCATAAACAGGCGCCTTTACGATGGCTGCCGACGGCGCCAGAAGCGTGACGACGAAGAAGGCGCCCAGGCCAAACACCAGACCAGTGGCTAAGCTGCCCCAGCCTGTCCAAGTGTGGCAGATTTTCAGATCGCGATCAGTCAGCCAGCGAGTGATCAAGGCGGCTACCGTCGGACCGAACGCGCCGGTGAGGAACAGCAGAACGCCATACGATTCAGCCTTGTCGTCGGGCATGAGAGATCCCACGCCCAGCCACAGGGTCCAGGTCCATGTATACGTCAGCAGGAAGAAAAGCGTAAGGGGTCGCGTTTGCGCGAAACGGGCAAGGGCGGTCCGCGACTCTACAACGTGGTCCGTAACTTGGTGTGTCGAATCCGCCGTTTGGATGGCGGAAACAATATCACGGTCATGAGCTCGGAGAACAGATCCGGGCCTACTTCTGCTGCATAACCAATTCGCTATTCTGAACTTTCATCGCTCCAACGTTGTCGGGAAGCTTCAGCCGATCGCGTTCCTCGGCCAGTTTCTTCTGCAACGCGGGATTCACCAGCGACACCGGCACGCTCAGATCGCCGACCTTGAATTCCGTAGGATCGAACGTGGCATACCCATCCTTCTCGCCGATGTGTCCGGAAACCGTCACCCACACGTCTTTGCCCGCAATTTCGGTAAGAAACTGCCCATGCACGACGTCGCCGTCCATGGTGACCGATTGGTCTTTGATGGTGGGCGCGGCGCTGCCAATGTTGGAGTCTGGCGTAAGAGCCGCTCCACCGGCGTTGCCCAGCGTTTGCGCAAGAACTGCGCCGATCTCATCGGAATTGATGTGAACTTCGGCCTTGGTGGCAGTCCGTCCGGCTTCAGGATTCGAAGACGACGAGGCGGCGCTCGACATCGACTGCTGCGTTGCCTGCTCAAATTCGGCCATTTTCCGGTCGAACGACTGGGCATGTTCTGCAATCGCTGCCGGAGCCTGCGGCTGAGCCACGGGCGCAGGCTTCTTCAGAACCAGAATGATGGCGATTAACGATGCCACCAGGGTCGCAATGCTGATGATGCGGTCGAGCTTGAATTTCATGGCAATTCCCGATCGGTCGGCCCAAGACAGGCAGGCCCACTGTCATGGTACTAGGGAGCCGAGGGGAGTATCAGATGACCAAAGTGATAGCCGAGAGTACCTGTTGGGGCTGAGCTCTGTGTGGGACCATGTTTTTTGTGTGGGACCGGGTCTTCGACCCGTCGGGCGGCCTGAAAGGCCGCTGGCTCTCCCTGGCCACATCTCAGAGGACCGGAATCTTCCCTTTCCAAATCCAAGGGTATTCAGCCTGCATCTTAGCAATCCCAGCCCGCACGGGATTCTCACAAACATATTCCATTCGATCCACCAAACTGTCATTCGATCGCAGAACATGATCGAAGAACTCCTCCTGCCAACAGGACCGGTACGCTTTAGCGCGAGATCGATGTACCGTGCCGATCTCCCTTAATGGTCTTCATGGTCTCGGGTAACGTGGAGCTCCAGCCATCTTCGCGGCGGAGCGGCGAGTAGATCAGGTGCACATGATCCGGCATGACTACGTCAGCATGCAGATCGAACTTGTGGCCGTTTTCGTTCAGACAACATTCGAAGACAATATCTCGGGCTTCAGGAGGAAGGTCCCACCGACGATCCGTGGCGAATGTGACGAACAGCGGGTGATCGTCTTTCTGGTAGTGAGCAGACAACTTCGGTATTCGTATTTCGGCTGCATCGTGGCCTCGGCCCTTCGGGCCGACCGACCGGGTCAAAAGACCCGTCCCACAAATCAAAGCCCTATCACTTCAGCTTCTTGACCAGCAACTCGTTCACAATCTGAGGGCTGGCTTGGCCTTTTGAGGCTTTCATGACTTGCCCGACGAAGAAGCCGAGCATGGTCGTTTTTCCGGCGCGATACTGCTCAAGCTGTTTTGGATTGGCGGCCAGAACTTCGTCGATCATCTTCTCCAACGCCGAAGTATCCGTCGACTGTTGCGGTCGCCCTTCATCCTCATAAACCACAGGGAAATCCTTGCCGCGCTCGAAGGCGAGATCGTAGAGATCCTTGAGCATTTTGCCGGAGATGGTGCCGCCCTCGACTAGATCGGCAGAGGCCGCAACTCCTTTCATCGAGATCGGAGATTGCTCGATCTCGATGCCCTTCGCTTTAAGGCGGCCCATCAGTTCGCCCTGCACCAGGTTGGCCACGCGCTTCGGGTTCTTTGCGGCTTTGGCTGCTTCTTCGAATTGATCAGCCAGCGACTTCGAGAATGTCAGCACCCGCGCGTCGTACTCGGTGATGCCGTAGTTCTTCACCAGGCGGGCGCGGCGGGCCTCGGGGAGTTCGGGCAAGGTGCTGGCGATTTCAGACTTCCAGCTTTCGTCGACTACCAGCGGGAGCAAGTCGGGCTCGGGGAAGTAGCGGTAATCGTGCGCCTGCTCTTTCGAGCGCATGCTGTAGGTCTTGCCTTCGTTCGAGTTGTAGAGGCGCGTCTCCTGCGTAATCTTGCCGCCCGATTCCAGGACTTCAATCTGCCGTCTAATTTCATACTCCAGCGCTTCTCGAATGAAGCGGAACGAATTCACGTTCTTGATTTCCGCCTTGGTGCCGAACTCTTTCTGTCCGCGCGGCCGCACGCTGACGTTGGCGTCGCAACGCAGCGAGCCTTCCTCCATATTGCAGTCGCTGACCCCGGTGTACAGGATGATTTCTTTCAGCCGAGTCAGGTATTCATAGGCTTCGTCGGGTGAGGCGATGTCAGGCTCGCTGACGATTTCGATTAACGGCACGCCGGTGCGGTTGAGATCGATCGCCGTCTTTTCGTCAGAGTCGGGAAAGCCCTCGTGCAGGCTCTTGCCGGCATCCTCTTCGAGGTGGACGCGCGTGATGCCGATCTTCTTCTTGCCCTTGCCAGCCGGGATTTCGATGTAGCCGAACTCTGCCAGCGGCTTGTCGTACTGCGAAATCTGGTATCCCTTGGGCAGGTCGGGATAGAAATAATTCTTGCGCGCAAAAATCGATGTCTCGTTGATGCGGCACTGCAGCGCCATCGCCGCCAGCGTGGCGAACTCGACGACTTTCTTGTTGAGCACGGGCAGTGCGCCGGGCATGCCCAGGCATACCGGGCAGACGTTGGAATTCGGCGGCGCCCCGAATCGCGTCGAGCACGAGCAGAAAATTTTCGTCGCCGTCAGCAGCTGGACGTGAACTTCGAGGCCGATGACTGGCTCATATTCCGTGTGGGCGGCAATGGAATCGGCCGTCGTGGTGACCATAGGGAGTGATTATAAAGGGCGGTGCGGCGCACGAGCACATCGGTGGAGCTGTCATCCTGAGCATAGCGAAGGATCCATGTAACTCCCGGCAAGTTTCATAGATCCTTCGGCCCGCAAAAAAGCGCGGACCTCAGGATGACAAGCTGTTGGTGCTGGGATCGCCAGATCAGTAAACCCTACGCCCGCTCATAAAACCGGAAGAACAGCGACTGCTTCGACACTGGCTGTGCCTTCTCCGTGAGGGCAGCCATCTGCTGCTGATTGAGCGGAGTGAACTCGCGCGCCAATTGCACGTTCTGTTCGAGCTGCGCAATCGTGTCGCAGCCGATGATCACCGTGCTGACCGGCATTGACAGCGAATAGTACATCGCTTGCCGCATATCCAGCGTACCCGCGGTCGGCGGAGTAACGCACTACATTAAACCCGACCGCGAGCGGAATCTAGGGGTTCTTCGGTGCGTCCAAGTACATGTCGACCGAGATTTCGAAGTACATCAGTTCGTTCCCCTTGGCATCGGTGACGCCGGAGATGTCGATGGTCGCACCGGCCAGAGGCGAAGAGATACCACCGACATCGAAGAACATGAATCCGGATTGCGTGCTATGCGGCTCAACTGCTCTGGCGGCGAATTGCGAAGACTCGATCTCGTCCATTTCTTTCTTACTGATCCCGCCTTTCGCTTTGTGCGGCAACGGAAGCGGGCTCGGCCGCGTGCCGGATTGCGGATTTGTGAGGCGCCGATACAAGTCGTCGGTGGTGATCGGAGTGAGTTTCGAATGATGGGCGGTGAGCATTGTGATCGCCATGTTGGCGATCGAGATGGGCTGGTCGCCGTCATTAGTCACAATGAAAAAAATGGGGAGAAAACCGTGCGCCGCAAAATCTGTGGAGAAGATTTTCGCTTTGTCCGGCGTGTCATAGGGGTCGGCAGCAATGGCGGTTTTCTCGTCGCGATGGAAATCGTGCGCGGGATAGTTGATGGCAGTCTTCGCCACCGGCTTGACGAAGCTCTTGGAGGCAAGCAATACCGGCACAAACAATCCAGCGCAAAGCGCCAGGATTGCTGATCGCTGGATGAACCGCGAAGATAGGGGCCGCATCCCCCAATTATAGAAGGCAGGACACCCGGCGCTGGCGAGGCGGTTTAGAATGGCTCAACTTGAGCTATTTTCTCTACAGTCTGGCGCTGGGCCTGGCGATGCTGGTGAGCCTTCCCTATTGGCTCTATCAGGTTCTGCGGCACGGCAAGTACCGCAGCGGACTTGCGGAACGCATGGGCAAAGTACCGGCGCGGCTGTTTGCGGGCTCAGGTGGGCGAGCAAGGCGCGTGATCTGGGTGCATGCGGTTTCAGTCGGCGAGGTACTCGCCGTCAGCCGACTCGTGGACGAGATGCGGCGGAGCTTTTCGCAGCATCGCGTGCTGATATCGACCACAACCGACACGGGGCAGGAACTCGCCCGCAAGCGCTTTGGGGAAGAGAACGTCTTCTACTTTCCGATGGACTTCGCCTTCGCGATCCGGCCGTATCTTCAGGCCTTGCGGCCGGAGTTGGTCGTGCTCGCCGAAACTGAATTCTGGCCGAACTTCCTGCGTCAGGCGCATGCCAGCGGAGCGCGGATTGCGGTGGTCAACGCGCGCATCTCAGACAGGTCGCGGCCGCGCTACGTCCGTTTTCGCTGGGCACTGCGGAAGATGCTGGTGCACGTGGACCTGTTTCTGGCGCAAACACCGGAGGACAGCGTTCGGCTGCAGTCGATCGGCGCGGAAGCGCGACGTGTTCAGGTGACCGGGAATCTGAAGTTCGACGTGAGTCTGCCCTCCGCGCCGCCCATTGTAGAAAGCCTGCTCCGATCGTTGGCAGGGGCAGGGGCTGGGCCGGTGCTGGTCTGCGGCAGCACGGTAGAGGACGAAGAACCACCGCTGCTCAAAGCGTTTGAGAATCTGCGCGTCGCGCATCCGCGCGCGGTCATGATTCTGGCGCCGCGGCATCCCGAGCGCTTCGACGACGTTGCAATCTTGTTACAGCAATTGGGCATTCGGTCATTCCGGCGATCACAATGGCAGGGGGCAGCTCTGGCGGGCGGAGTGCTGCTGGTCGATACCATTGGAGAACTGGCCGCGCTCTACGCGCTGGCCGATGTGGCATTCGTCGGTGGAAGCCTGGTGCCGCGCGGGGGGCACAACATTATCGAACCGGCGCAACACGGCGTGGCCATCGTAACCGGGAACCACACGGAAAACTTTCGCGACATTGTCGCCCTGTTTCAGAGCCGCGACGCGGTGCGGATCGTGGGTCTGTCGGAGTTGCCGCTGACGCTGATGCAGTTGCTCGCGGATGATGCGGAACGGCGGGCGCTCGGCCGGCGGGCGTTGCAGACAATTCAATCCCAGATGGGAGCGACCTCGCGAACGCTGGCAGCGCTGAAGACATTGCTAGCCGCGGATCCCGATCCCTTAGCGGTACCGGCGCAGGCCGCGCACTCAGATTGAATCCTCTCTCAGCCATTTACGGCGGTGTAGTTGGAATGCGCAATGCGCTCTATGATCAGGGAGTTCTGCGGGCGCGACGCCTGCAAGGGGCAGTCATCAGCGTGGGCAACTTGTCGGCGGGGGGGTCGGGCAAGACTCCGTTCGTCATGCTGTTGGGCGAATTGCTCAAGGCGCGCGGCATCAAGTTTGATGTGCTGTCGCGCGGGTACGGACGCGAATCGAAGGGCGTGCGACTGGTCGATCCGGCGGGATTGCCGCAGGAATTCGGCGACGAACCGTTGCTGATTGCTCGCAAGCTGCAGGTGCCGGTGATTGTTGGGGAAGATCGGTACGAGGCGGGCCGCTTCGCCGAATCGAGATTCGGAGTGCAGTTGCATGTGCTCGACGACGGCTTTCAGCACCGGGCGCTGGCGCGCGATTTCGACCTTGTTCTGGTAACGCCGCAGGATGCGAAAGATCAATTGCTTCCCTCGGGACGGTTGCGAGAACCGATGGTGGCGTTGCGTCGCGCGGATGCAGTCGTGCTGTCGAGCGGCGCCACGGCGGATTCGTTCCCCGCGGAGGGGAAATTCGTTTGGCGTGTGCGGCGCGGAATTGTGCCGCAGAATGTTCCCGCACGGCCGGTTGTTTTCTGTGGCATTGCACGCCCACAGAACTTCGTGCTGCAGCTGCGAGCGGCCAATATCGAACCCGTGGCCGAGGCCTTCTACCGCGATCACCACTCTTATAGCGAGAAGGATGTTCACGAACTGTTGTCACTCAAGCAGCGGAGCGAGGCTGGCGGATTTGTAACGACAGAGAAAGATGCTGTGAACCTGGGAGGGTATCTTTCCGCTCTTGCACCGCTCGCCGTGGTCCCGGTGAAAATGGACCTGGAAGGCGCAGCTAACGCCGTCGATACCATACTTCACAAGATCGAAGAGCGGAAGCGCGGCGCATGAGAGAATCGGTTGCGTAGCCTGACAGCGCCGGGTCGTTTCATTCCATGACCAAACATCTGAAAGAAGCCGACCGCCTGAGGAAGATCGTCGAGGCATTTCCCAAGATCACCGTGACGGTGTTGGGAGACCTGGTGGCGGATGAGTTCGTGTTTGGTGAGATCTCGCGCGTGTCGCGTGAGGCTCCTGTGTTGATCCTGAAGCATCGCGAACGAACCGTGGTACCGGGCGGCGCGGCCAACGCCGCGAACAACCTGGCGGATCTGGGAGTGGACGTTCTTCCAGTCGGTATTGTCGGCGACGATGAACCGGGCAAGATGCTGTTGAAATATTTCCGGCATAAACGGATCGCGGTCAGCGGCGTGCTCAAAGACAAGGCCTACACCACCGTCACAAAGACGCGCATTCTGGCTGGCATGACGCACACCGCGCGGCAGCAGGTGGTGCGCGTGGATCGCGAGCCGCAGGATGCGCCCAACGCTCATCTGACGCGGGAACTGTATCTGGCGGCGCGGAATTACGCGCATGCATCCGATGCATTGCTCGTGTCGGATTACGGATATGGCGCGGCGACTCCGGCGATCGTGGCCACGTTGCAACAAAAAGGCATGCTGGGGGCGGTGCCCATCGTCGTCGATTCGCGCTATCGGCTGATGCAATATTCTGGCGTAACTGCGGCCACGCCGAATGAACCGGAAGTCGAAGAGGCTCTCGGGGTCCGCATCGGGCAAGACTGGAACAAGGTTGTCGCAGCGGGCGAGCAGGTGATGGAGCGAATGAAGCTGCAGTCCCTGGTGATCACACGCGGGCGCGACGGGATGGTGGCGTTCGATCACAAGCACAAACCGGTGGACATTCCGATTTTCGGTTCCGACCAAGTGGCCGACGTGACGGGCGCGGGCGACACGGTGATCGCGGCGTTCACGGCGGCGCTCGCGGCGGGTGCGACGACAGAAGAGGCGGCACAACTGGCCAACTACGCAGGCGGCATCGTCGTGATGAAGCGCGGCACGGCGACGGTTTCGCGCGAAGAATTGCTGCATGCGATCGAGCAGGCACCGCCGGTGACACGACTTCATTGAACGCACACAATTGAAGGCACATAACAAAATCCTGAGCCGCGACGAACTCCGCGAGCGCGTGAGCGAATGGCGTCGCGCGGGCGAGCGCATCACACTGGCGAACGGGAACTTCGACCTGCTGCACGTCGGACATGTCCGCTACCTGCGCGGAGCCAAGGCGCTCGGTGGCAGGCTGGTCGTTGCCATCAACTCCGATGAATCGGTGCGCGCGCTCAAGGGTGAAGGGCGACCGATCATGCCTGCCGAGGAGCGGGCCGAGATTGTCGCCGCGATGGCGGACGTGGATGCGGTCGTGATCTTCCCTGAACTCGACGTGCGGGCGATCATTCGTGAGATTCGTCCTGACGTTCAAGCCAAGGGGACCGACTATACCGCGGACTCTGTTCCGGAGCGCGACGCGGTGGCGGCGTATGGCGGCCGTGTCGAGATTGTCGGCGATCCGAAAGATCACTCCACCAGCGAGATCATCCGCTTGGGGCTTTCGCCGAGGAAACCTTGATCGCCGGGCCAGAAAGCACTTCGAACATCGAGCGGCTTCTCATCGTGCGGCTGAGCGCCATGGGAGACGTGATCCACACTCTACCGGCGGCGCAGGCTTTGCGGAAGAGGTTTCCCGAGGCCATGATTGGCTGGGTGATTGAAGAACGATGGGCTGAACTGCTGTGCGCACCTGGAACGCCGCTGCGTGGCCCGAGGTCGGCGCAGCGACCTCTGGTGGACTGGCTTCACCCGGTGAACCTGACCGGGTGGAGGAAGTCGCTGTTGACACTTTCGACGCTGCAGCAGATCGCGAGAGTGGGGAATGACGTGCGCTCCGCGCGCTATGACGTGGCCGTCGATCTGCAGGGCGCGATCCGGTCGGCGGTGCTGGCGCGCTGGTCGGGCGCGCGCGTGGTCTACGGTGCCGCGGAGCCTCGCGAGTCTCCAGCGAGTCTATGGTACACGCGCAGAGCGGTAGCGCGCGGGACGCATGTGGTCGAGCAAAATCTGTCGGTTGCGCAAGCAGTCGCGAAGAGCGAGTTGCGGGTGCCCCGAGTAGAGCTTCCCTTTGATCCATTGACGGAAGAGAGTATCAGCCAAGACCTTGCGCAACATGGTGTCGGTGAATACGCGATCCTGAACCCGGGCGCGGGATGGGGAGCGAAGCGATGGCCTGCGCAGCGCTATGGTGAGGTCGCGCGACAGTTGGCCAAGGATGGCGTGCGCTGCCTGGTCAATTTTGGCCCGGGCGAGGAGGAGTTGTTTCAGGAGGTGAACGCCGCGAGCGGAGGCGTGGTGAGGCCGACGAAAGCGTCCATCACGGGGTTGATTGCGCTCACGCGGCGGGCGCGGTTGTTCATTGGCGGAGACACGGGGCCGATGCACCTGGCGGCAGCGCTGCAAGTGCCCGTGGTGGCGATCTTTGGGCCGACGGATCCGGCGCGTAATGGGCCTTACGGAACGCGCAGCATTGTCTTGCGCAATCCGTCGAGTCCGACGTCGCATGCTCGCGTCGCCAAGCCGGACGAAGGGATGCTGGAGATCGGCGTCGATGCCGTTGTCGATGCGGGGCGCACGCTGCTCGCGTCGACCCTGACGGAAGGTGCCCATGGCTGAGCGGTCGAGCATGGGATGGTCAAAGACCGCGCGCCGCATCCGAGTGCCTCTGGGATTCGTGTTCGCTGTGCTGTACTTCTGGCTGGCGCAGCCTGCTTGGCGGTTCATCGCTCTCGGCGCGATCATGATTGTGCCCGGGCTTCTGATTCGTGCGCTGGCGTCCGGGCATGTGCGCAAGAACGAGGCGCTCGCGACTTCGGGGCCTTACGCTTTCACACGGAATCCACTGTACCTTGGGTCGTTGTTGATGGGCGTGGGCTTTGCTGTGGCCGCGCGGAGTTGGTGGGTGGGGGTTGTTCTGGTGGTGATGTTCTTCGCCATCTACGTTCCGGTGATCCGCGATGAAGAGGCGTTCTTGCGGCAGAGGTTTCCCGAGTTCGAGGAGTATGCGCGGCGGGTGCCGCGAATGTTCCCCAGACTGGCCGCGCGATCGCAGGGGGACGAGCCTCCAGGGGCCTTCTCCATGGATCTGTATTGGAAGCACCGTGAGTACAACGCGCTGCTCGGGGCGCTGGCCATGACAGGCGCGCTGATCTTGAAGCTGATGTTCTTTCCGAGTTAGGCTCCGGGTGCAGCCTTCCGGCTCTGGCCGGCGGGAGACGTTTATGGGCCGATGCCCCACAGTTTGCGCTTGAAGATGAAATGACGAGTGTCATTTATAATCCCGCCTACCTCGAATATTCGCGGAGGGCCCAGGTGGCGTGCGGGCCGCAACTCCATTTGTCGTGAGCATGCAACGACTACCATCACTGGACGGCCTGCGGGCAATCTCGATCACGCTAGTCATCCTGAGTCGCATATTTCCCTCGATGTGCTGGGAGGCTACGGCGCGCTCGGCGTCCATGTCTTCTTTGTGCTTTCAGGCCATCTGATTACGAACCTCCTGCTGCGCGAATATGAAGCGGACTTCCACCATCAACCTGCGCGAGTTTTACATTCGACGGGCGTACCGAATTTTTCCCGCCGTTTTCGTGTTTCTGGTCGTGGTCATTGTTCTCTACCGGCATGAGATGCCCTGGTACCACGCGGCGGCGGCGCTGTGGTATGTCGCGAATATGGACGTTACGCGGCCGTGGATTTTCGGACACCTCTGGTCGCTCAGTATCGAGGAGCAGTTCTATCTGCTCTGGCCGTTCGCTCTGAAGAAGTGGCAGAGTCGCAAGACCGCGATTCTGCTGTGTGTATGATCGTGACACCAATCTTCTGGACTGGCCTTTATGGTTTCAGAGTGCACAACGGGCTGGCCGGGAGTCTGCCCGCGTTTGCGGATCAACTCGCGATTGGCTGTCTCCTGGCGATCTTCGCACCCCGCACTCCCAAGATCAAAAGCTCGCTGGCTTTCGCGATAGTCCTGCTGATGATCTTCATCCCATGGTTTCCCGCGAACAGCCCAGCGCGGTCGTTGCTCATGCTCTTTGTTCTTCGTCCGCTGCTCGACCTATCCATTGCCGGCGTTGTGTTGCACGTGATCCAGGTCCCGTATCGAGCGCTGAACTGGGCGCCAGTTGCATGGCTAGGGAAGATCAGCTACAGCCTCTACCTGTGGCAAGAGTTGTTCTGCTCAAACGCCTCGCTGCACCAAGGTTATGTTCTTGTGTTGCCGGCGCTGGCATGCGCGTGCCTGTCGTACTACTGCGTTGAGCAACCTATGCTACGCCTTCGAGAGAAACCAGGAAGACTTCGGCGGCGCGAGCCAGGACCGGGCGACAGGACCGGGCGACGTCCTTGACGCGCGAGCTGCTGCTCTGGACACTTCCAAAGCTTAGTCTCTAGCTAGCTCCCTTTTAAGCCTAACGGGTTATTTCTGTGCCAACAATTGTTTGGCACGGCTTAGTTCTGGCCGCGAGGAGGTTGAACCGTCGCAGACTTTCAACAGCATGGCGTAATATGCGTTCGCATCGTTGTGCTTGCCTGCTTGTTCGGCAGCCTGAGCAGCACCGTAGAGGCCGTTGAAGCGGTTCGGGTTGAATTTCAAGTCCGTCTGATATTCCGCCAGAGCTTGCTGCGGGCGCTTCGCCTCCATCAGCATTTCGCCGATCATTTCGCGGGTGGGGATCCCCTGGGGCTCGTCGCCGAGCGCATCTTCTTTGTCGGCGATGGGGCGGAGAACCTCGACCGCTTCGTCGTATTTTCCTTCAGAAAATGCGAGCCAAGCTCGCGCCTGTTTCAGGTCGTTGTCGGTTGACACGGCGAGGTCCTGCTTTTTCTCGGATACAAACTTCTGATGGATGGCTTCGATTGCGCTGACGTCTTTGCGGACGTCCTCGGGGTGGTGGAGGTGGGCGGAACCGATCGCCTTTGCCCAGTAGGTGAAGGAGTCTTCCGCGGTGCCTTCGACGGCGACAGGCTTGAGCGCTGCGGCGGTGGCCCAGTCACGCATCTCGAGTGGATACAAGACGGCGAAGTGCGCTTCGGTAGCCAGATGCGGGTCGAATCCGACGCCGTACATGTCATGCATCTCAGGCATAGCCTTGACTTCATCCATCAGAGCCTTGGCGTCGGCTTCGCGTCCACTTTGAAGGTAAGCGTAAAAGAGGAAGTCCATGGCATGGAACTGGTGGCCCTCGCCGCCCATATGCATGGCTGCAGTCTTGCGCGTGGCGGCAATGGAGGCGAGGTTGGAATTGATATCGTCTTGCCAGAGGCCGACGCGGGCGAAGATGTGCGAAGGCATGTGGAGCGCGTGCGGAGCGGCGGGCGCGACCTGAGCATAGCGGCGGGCGGCGGGGATGCCACGCTCGGCCAGTTGCGGCTTGTCGTAGGCGTGAATCAGGTAGTGCGCGACGCCGGGATGATCGGGTTGCGCAGCAAACAGCGGCTGAAGAATCGCGGCGGCAGCAAGACGGTTGGCGAAGGTCTCGTCATTGTGCGGCTCGGAGGCCAGCAGCGAGAGCGCGTAGAAGACCGCCGCTTCGTGGTCGTCGGGATAAGACACATACACCTTTTTCATTGCATCGGAGTAGGCTTTGACTCGAGTAGCATGGTCGAGCTTGTCCGAATTGTTGTAGAAGGCCAAGATCGCGGCGATGTAGGCTTGCTCACGGGCGGTACTCTCCTGGCTTTGCTTTCTTGCGGTGTTCGATTCTTCCAAACCACGCGCAATCACCTTAGCGTCAGGTTCGTTCCAGAGTTGGTGCCAGATGCTCATCGCAATGCCCCAGTGCGCCATAGCGCAGTGCGGGTCGTCTTTAGCGATGTCGAGGAATTCCTTCTCGGCTTCTTCGTACCAGAAGGAGTGCAGCAAGGCGACTCCGCGGGCGAAGGGCTTCTGCACGGATGCGGAGCAGGAAACTGGGAACTGCACCGTGCCGAGTTGCGTCTCTGAGAGATCTTCGTGGTGATGGTGGTTCTTGTCTTCATCGTCGGCGACGGATGCGAAAGTGACGAGGGCGGAGAACAGCAGCAAGCATACAAGGCGTTTCATGGAAGGCCCCCACGTGCGAATGTGACGAATTCTAGTCACGCGGAGCGGGAGGGTCAAACTGGGAGTGGGCCAGCCATACCAGTTTTTTTCTTTGTGGTTTCGTAAAATATTCAATTCATTACGGTTACGGTCTCGAGATCGGCGGCATGGCCGGCAAAATCTTGAGACGGAAGGACTTACCCGTAAAATATTCTGAAATAAAGGGTTAGCGGGTGGAGTTGGGTCGTTGTCCGGGGCGAGTCTGGCTAAGGTATTGGATTTATTGGAGTTACGTGCGGAGCTGTGGGTGCCTTGGCGGCAAAATATTGCGGGATAAGGACTTAGGGCGGAGGTGTTTCGGGGCGAGAGGTTGTCGGCCAGATCCCGGCGGCGGATCGGCCGTTGGCTCGCTGCGTTGATGGATTTCTCGCCCACGGAATCATTGTGGGCTTCTTCGGAATTCTCAGTAAAGGTTGTTCGTCACCTTGATTGCGATTCTTGCTGTGGAAAGCTGTGGAAATTTTTCCTGGGCGGGCATTCCCGCATGCAGCGGCGCGGTTGGCCGATTCGAATGGCGTTGCGTGCAGGGGACGATGCAGCTTTCCGCGTTCGCGGCCGCCAGATCGGCCCCATGGACCGGATCCCTGCCGAGAGATCCCGTTTTACTTCCCATAGAAGTTCGAGTGGCGTATTCTAGGTTCCCATAGAAGTTCTAGTGGAGCCACTGAATGGGCAAGAAGGACCATCCCAACGGGGAGATGTTGAAGGGCACGCTCGACATGATGATCCTGCGAACGTTGGTGGCCGGGGATGCTCACGGACACACGATCGCGAAGGTGATTGAGCGCTCTTCCGAAGAAGTGTTGGAGGTTGAGCAGGGGTCGCTGTATCCCGCGCTGCACCGCCTCGAGGATCGCGGATGGGTTTCCTCGTATTGGGGCGCGAGCGAAAACAAACGCAAGGCGAAGTTCTACCGGCTGACGGCGATGGGGACGAGACAGCTGAGTCTCCAGACCAGTCGCTGGCGCCAAATGGCGCGCGCGATTGCCCTGGTGATGGGGGATAAGGCGCTGGATGCGGGAGGCCCCGAATGAGTTGGCGCAGGCTGTTCCGCCTGAAGCGAGAAGATGCAGATTTGGTGCAAGAAATCGATCTTCACATCGCCGAGGAGACTGAAGAGAATATCGCGCGCGGAGTACCTCCGGAAGAAGCTCGGCGGCAGGCTCTGGTGAAATTTGGCAATCCGGAACGCGTGCGCGAAGACCTCTGGCAGCAAAACACACTGATCGTCAGCGACAATCTTTGGAGAGATTTGAAGTATGCCGGGCGAACCTTGTCGCGGTCTCCGGGATTTAGCGTGGTTTCTGTGCTGGTAATGACGCTCGGCATCGGGGCCAACGTCGCGTTGTTCACCATTGTGCGTTCTGTGCTTCTGAAACCGCTGCCATTCCAGGAACCTACGCAGTTGGTTCGACTTTACGAGCGTGGTCCGGACGATGATCCCTCGAACCGAGGAATCGCCGGCGGAGTTTTCGCCGCCTGGCAAACGCAGAGCCACAATTTTACCAGCTTGGCGCTGTTGGGGACCGGGTTGGGGTACAGCCTTTCAGAAGCGGGCGGACAGCTTCCTGAAAAAGTTACATTCGGCGTGTGCTCGTGGAATCTGTTCCGAACACTCGGTGTGGAACCGGCGCTAGGGCGCGGCTTCACGGCGGCGGACGATCAACCTTCGGCGAGCGCAACTGCGATTCTCACCTGGGGCCTCTGGAAAAGGCGATTCGGGGGTAATCCATCCGTTCTGAATCGGACGATTCATATGGATGGGAAGCCGTACACGATCATCGGCGTAATGCCGTCATGGTTTGCCTATCCAGACCTGAATGTACAACTGTGGACGCCTATTTTTCACGAAGTACCTGGCGAAGAGATGCAAGCTCTCGATTCTCACGACTGGGTAGCGATTGGACGATCGGGAGTGACGGAGGCGCAGGCGACGTCGGAGCTATCGCTGATCGTGCGCCGCCTGCACGACCAGCATCTCGACAATCCTTACATCAGCAAGTCAGCGTACGAGCGGCCACTGCTCAAAGATATGGTGGGCGATGTCGAGACGCCGTTGTACGTGCTGTTTGGCGCGACCAGCTGTCTGCTGGTTATCGCTTGCCTGAATATAGCAAGCCTGTGGATTGCGCGCGGAGCCACACGGCGCAGGGAGCTGGCGATTCGAGCCGCGCTTGGCGGTGGGCGATGGCGTCTTGTTCGCGAGCATTTGACGGAGAGTCTTGTGCTATCGGCTGGCAGCGGCGCGATTGCTCTTCTCACGGCCTATGCCGCCGTGCAGTGGTTTGTTACGTCCCGCCAAGACATGACGAGGGTTGAAGCCATTCACATGGATGGCATGGTGGTTGCGTTTGCGGTGGGGCTGGTTGTGATCTGCGCGGTGTTCTCGGGCTTCGCTTCTTCCCTTTCCATCAAGAGCAAACCTCTTCTTGATTCCCTTCGCGATTCTTCGCGGTCGCGCAGCGAGGGGCATGACCGAATCCAGCTCCGGAAGTGGCTGCTTGCGCTGGAGGTGGGGCTCACGGTCGTCCTGCTGGTTGGCGCGGGACTCTTGCTCAAGAGCTACACACAGCTGCGTTCTTCCGATCTGGGCTGCGCGACTGACAACGTACTCACTATGCAATTCAGCCTGCCGGAGAACAATTATGCGAATTCCGTGCAGCGGATGAATTTCTTCGCGGGCTTGCTGGCGCGGGTGCGGTCCCTGCCAGGGGTTGACGCTGCGGGGTTCGTGCGAGCAGTCCCGGGTCAAGGCTACGGTGGGGACGCGGGGTTTGCGATCGCTGAAGATCCTCCATTGCCCGCGGGGCAGATGCAGTCTGCAATCGTGCGATGGGCTGATCCGGGTTACTTCAAGGCCATGGGAATTCCATTGATTCGCGGGACTATCTTCGACGACAGCCAGCGGTTGGAAAAGGCCAACCGGGTTGTGATCAGCGAGTCGTTTGCGCGGCAATATTTTGGCGGTGGCGATCCCATTGGCAAGCATCTGCGGACGCTGGGGGGCAAGCCGTTCGAAATTTCCGGAATCGTGGGCGACACGCGATTCACGGTTTCGAAGCCTGCTCAACCCATGATGTATTTTTCCATCTATAGTGGCGAGTTCGGCAGCACAGGGCTCGTGGTGCGCTCTGCCGTCGATGTCAACACTCTGGCCTTGCCCATACAGCGAACCGTGCAACAGATTGACCCTGAATTGGCGGTCATGGACATCTTGACCATGAATCAAATCATTGGCAGGGACACTCTGGATGCAAGTTTCGACGCGATTCTGCTGCTGGTGTTTTCAGTGCTGTCATTGCTGCTCGCGGCGGTGGGGCTGTTCGGCGTTCTCTCGTACAGCGCGGCACGGCGCACGACGGAGATTGGCATTCGAATCGCGCTGGGAGCGCAGCGCGAGCAGGTGTTGCGGCTCATCCTCGGGGAAGGTTTGCGGCCGGCTGTTGTCGGACTCGTGATCGGACTCCTTGGCAGCGTTGGTGTCACTCGGCTGGTTCAGTCGATGCTTTACAAAACACAGCCTCTCGACCCTATCGTGTTTCTGTCGGCGACGGCGATGTTGCTGGTGGTGGCGGCTGTGGCCTGCGTGTGGCCGGCATGGCGAACCTCGCGGCTTGATCCGATGGAGACGCTGCGGTCGGATTAACCTTACGCGGCCGAATGCCAAGCATCCGGCAGCATGCGTTGCTTCGACATTCGCGGGCGGGGGCGCCCGCGCCACATTCCTACAGCCAGAAGAGAGGGACCAGGCCGGCGACTGCCAGGGCAACTAGCAGGGAGAGGCTTTGCGTGCCGGTTTTTCGGCCGGCGAGGCTGTAGGAATAAATGCCTTTGATGAGGTTATTGCTGGCGGCAGCAATGAGAACGGCGGTGGCCGCGATTTTGAGGGGAGTGAGGGTTCCAGCGGCCTGGGTCATACCCATGATGAAGGGATCGACGTCGGTGACGCCCATGACGGCGGCGAGAATGTTGACACCGGCGCGGCCGAGGTAGGTGACGGCCAGCTGAGTAGCGATCAGCATCGCGACGAAAAATCCAGCAAACAGAAACGCCGCCTTTAAGTCGAGGGGGTTGCCGGGCTCGAATTGGCGCTTGATCTGGGAATCTGCCGGGTCCGGTCTGCGGGACCAGAAGAATCCGATGGCGATGGCGACGGCGGCGAGGATGAGAAATGGCAGAGCGAGCATCGCGCCCAAGTGACGATTGAAAAGTGTGAGAAGAGCGACGAGGCGGAGATACATGACTCCCGAGGCGATCAGGATGCCTCCGGCGAACAAGTGCGGTCGCTGCTCCCGCGCGGCGCGGCGTGACATGGCGACCGTGGTTACGGTGGAAGAGTAGGCGCCGCCGAGGAAGGCGGCGAGGAGGACTCCGCCACTTTCTTTTGTGACCTTCTGCAGGACATAACTGCCATACGAGATCGTGCTGACGGCGACGACGACCAGCCATGTCTTGAAGGGATTGATGTGAAAGCGTCCAAACTCCTGGTTGGGGAGTGTGGGGAGAATGACGGCCGTGAGGAGCATGAATTTGGCGAAGGTGAGAATTTCCTGTGGGGCCGTGCGGTTAGCTAGAGATTCAAGACCGACTTTTAATTCCAGGAGCAAGAGACTTGCCACGCTGAGAGCGGTGGCAATCCAAAGGTGGTCGTAGTAGACGAGGGCGCCGACCAGGTAGGTCGTGAGGCCGGACATTTCCGAAGTCACTCCGGCGATCTGGGAGCTGGAAAGCTTGTGCCAATAGGAAAGCAGCAGGAATCCGCCGACCACGAGAAAGCCTAAGGTGACCGGGAGCAGTTGCGCGCCGGAGAGAAGAGCGATGGAATAACCGATGAAACCGATCAGGGGGAAGGTGCGGACTCCGCCGAAGGAGTAGGAACCGGCTGCGGTTTTGTGCTCTTCGCGTTCGAGTCCGATGAGGAAAGAGAGGAAGAGGACGAGGAGGATCTTGACGGCATCGGGGGGCAGCCAGTGGTATAGGTCCATTTTTGGTCAGGGCACTTGCGGACGCTGGCAGTATAGACCTAGGCGGGGGCGCCTGCGCCACATCCCTATTCCGTGCGCAGGGCGTTCATGGGTTCGATGCTGGCTGCACGCTTGGCGGGGATGAAGCCGGCGATCGCGGCAAACGCGGCAAGGATCAATACCGCGGCGATGATCGTGAAGGGATCGTAGGTGCTGACGCCGTAGAGCTGACTGGCCATCAAGTGCCCGCCAAGCAGCGCAACGGGGATCCCAATGACAAGGCCGAGACCGACTTGCCAGGATGCGGCGCGGAGCACGAGAGCGACGACGTCGCTGCGATTGGCACCCAGAGCCATCCGCAGGCCGATTTCGCTGGTGCGGCGGGCCACGGAATAGGCTGTGATTCCGTACAGACCGACCGAAGCCAAAACGAGCGCCAGCAGGCCGAATAGCGCGGTTAAGCGAGAGATTAGGCGTTCCTGATTGAAGTTGCCGGCGACTTGATAGTCGAGCGAGTTGAAATCGAGAACGGTGAAATTGGGGTTGATGTTCGTGAGCGTGCGGCGAACGATAGGTTCCAGGCTCGCGGCATCGCCGGCGAAGCGAAGGGTGATGGAGTTGGGAAACACGGAACGAGTCTCGGCAGTGATGAAGCTGCGCTCTTTGATCGTCGTATTCAGCTGGGTCATGGGACGGAAGTACATGGGGCGCATGGGCTCGCGCGGGTTGTTGTACTTGGCGTCGGCGACAATGCCGACGATCTCGTAGTCGGCGGCATACTTCTGATCGAAGGTTCCGAAGTGACGTCCGATAGGATCTTCGTTGGGGAAAAACTTCTTGACGAAGGCCTGATTCACGACCGCGACCATGCGAGACGTGGCGGTGTCCTGGTCGGTAAAAACGCGGCCGCGAATCAGGGGCTGGCCAACGGTTTCGAAGAAATGCGGGCTCACGCGGTCCCACGAAGCGTTGTTGTTTGAGCCGGGGGCAGGCGCCTTGCGGCCTTCCACATAAATTCCTTCGCCCCAGTTATTGCCTTCCAGCGTGCTGTAGAGTGCGAGGCCTACGCTTTGGACGCCGGGAAGGGCGGAGAATTCGCGCTCCAGTCGGTCGTTAGCCGCGCCGATGGTGGCAGGCGTGTAGCCGGCGCCCGCGGGATCGAAGTGGAAGACATAGCGGTTTGAGGTGACGAGGCCGAAGTCCTGATGCTCCAGGTTGCGCAGACTGCGAGTGAGCAAGCCGGCACCAACCAGCAGCACGAGTGAGAGCGCGGCCTGAAAGACGATGAGTGAACGCTGTGGAAGCGAGGCCCGATCTTTTGTCGAGCGGTTTACACCCCGCAGGGCTTCGGCGGGATCCGAGTGGGAGGTGATCCATGCGGGGACGATTCCGAAGATGAGTCCGGTGAGCAAAGACAGGGCAAAGGCGAACCCGAGGACTGCAGGGGATGGGCTGGCGTGGATGGGCAGGTTCGGCGAATCGGGGAAGGCGAGAGTCAGGATCATGCGGGCGCCCGCATAGGCGAGGGCGATGCCAACGACTCCGCCGGCGCAACCGAGCAGCAAGCTCTCGACCAGCATCTGGCGGATAAGGCGGGATCGGGCCGCACCCAGGGCCATGCTGATGGACGTCTCGGCGCGGCGAGTGGCGCCCTTGGCCAGCAGAAGATTCGCGATGTTGGCGCAGGCCACCAGTAAAACCAGGCCGGAGATCGCCATGAGGAGATGGAGGCCGCTGCTGGTTTCCAACTGCAGGTTCTGGACTCCGGCGCCACCGGGAGTCAGCTTGACGTACTGTTTCGCGATCAGAGTATCTCGTCCGTTGGCGGTGTAGGCAGGTTGTGTGGCGAGCCACTGGCGTAGGCCGTTGGTGAGCTTGGCCTGCAGGCTGCCGGGATTGACTCCGGGCCTTACGCGCCCGAGAACATAGAGCCAATTGGTGTCGGGTTGTTTGAGAATGCTGGCATCGTGATCGATGTAGGGCTCGTCGTTGAGCGGAATCCAGAGGGCGGGTGGGTTGCTGTCGATGCGGTCGCCGAAGAAGCCGGGGGGAGAGACGCCGACAATGGTGACCGGCTGGTTCTGAATTGTGATGGTGGAACCAACCACGCCGGGATCAGAGCCGTAGGCCGCTTGCCAGGCCTGGTAGCTCAGAACGGCAACCGGTTGTGCGCCCGGTATGTCGTCTGATGGAAGAAGGACGCGGCCGGAGTAAGCGCCTAAGCCGAAAGTCGAAAAGTAGTTGCCGGAGGCGTATTCCGCCAATTCTGCTTTTGTGCCGGCTTTGCCACGGACACTTACGAGGGAGTGTCCGGACTGGAAGGCTGCCAGTTGTTCGAACTCTGGCGTGGTGTCCTGGAAATTGCGATAGAGATCATAGGAGAAGAGGTCGAAATCGCCGTTGTCGTTGATAAAGCCGCCATTCACGCAGCAGTCGTCGAGGTCGCCGATGCGGTAGAGGCTCGCAGGGTTCGCGACCGGAAGAGACTTCATCAGAATCGCGTGGACCAGCGTGAAGATGGCGGTGTTGGCGCCGATGCCGAGGGCGATAGTGAAGATGACCGTGGCGGCGAAGGCGGGAGACTTGCGGAATTGGCGGAGGGCGAGTTTGAGATCGTACATAGAGTTAGGGTATGGACGCGAGGATAGCGGAAGTGTGAGCAGCCCTTGCAAAAACCACTGGCTCGATTCGCGGGAATTTTTCTCCGGCTTCGCTGGAAGCTGCACAATCGAAGATCGCGGTGCGCCGAACAATCGGGATAGGGGGGACAGTCTGGAGTGCACCCTTGGACTGAGACAGGAAGTTAAGGGGGTAATTGCCGTTCGCTGGATCCCGGTCGGGCGACACTGCCACCCAGTGCTGAGCGTTGCCAACATCTATCCCGGCCGCATCGGGATTGATTTGCGGAAGACCATCCATCTTTGTGCGCTTGCCTTTCGGTGTTCCCATCGAAGCCTCCTCCATGGAAGTCGACGGACTCGGCCCGGGTGCGATCGGTTTAGTAGACTCTCCAACGGGGTCAAGCTGTTGCCAGCCGCCACTACATCACGAATCGCCAGCACACCGGAACTACGCTGACTTGCGGGCACGAAGCACCAAACAGGGGTCGGTCATAGCTTGCCGAGCCGTCGGTCTATTCTCTACCCTTTCCGGCTCCAGTTTCTGTCATTACGAACGGCGTAGCCGCCGTGCGCCGCTAACTTCTGCGACACGGTCAGGGTGAATCGCTTCATCCTCAGTCCCGACTCTGTGACATGCCGCAGATCTCCCGAGGTAAGTTCGACCGCCTTCGACACGCAACCGCCGGATTTACCACCAGTGAGCTTGATGGATAATGGGCTTCGCAATCATCTGCTCGCTCGCCCGCCACCGTAGGCCTCCTATCCGGTTCTTGTTCCTCGGCTCGCATCTTTGCTCCACGCTTCTTTCAGGCCCCGCCTCGCGGCGAGTGCTATTTCACCCTTGCGTTCGCTATGACTTCACCTCCATCAGGCTGTCAAAGGGACTTTCACCCTCAAGCTGTCGAACATGCTCGGCACACAGAAAAAGCCCCTCGCTTGCGCGAGGGGCCTTTTCCGGGGGAGGGACTTGAGAGCGAGGCGCCCTACGTCCCAAAACTACCAGGGGCTAAAGCCCAACTTAACAAGGTCCCGGACGCGGCCCTGAAGGGCCGCTCTTCCACGGTCCTTATTTCGGCTGCTGCGGTTGATCGGTGCTGGTGACAGGTGCTCCGGAGTTGGCGGAGAGCTGTTCCAGGTCGTTCTTCAAGAGGCTGACTTCGACACGGCCTCCGCTGACGCGCTTGGTCTTCGAAGCATCATCCGTCGGTGCGGGAGCGTTGCCCATGCCGACGACGTAGATGCGATAGACGGGAATCTCGTGGGTGAGGACGAGGTAGCGCACGACCGAGTCGGCCATTTTCTGCGAGGTCGAGATGGCAGCCTGTCCCTTGCCGGACGAGAAGCCCTGCACTTCGATGATGTAGCCGCGCTGACCCTTTACTCCGGTGGCCATCTGGTCGAGAGCATCCTTGGCATTCTTGCTGAGGACGGTCTGGCCGGGACGGAAGCGGATCTCGGTCTGGTTCGAGGCCTTGTACTGGTCGATGTTGCCGACCACGGTTTCAACGGTCTGGACGCGGGTCGTGACCTGCTGTGCGGTCTGCTGCGCTGCAGTGGCTTTGTTTCCGGCGTCGACGGCGTGTTGATCGGCGGTGTCGGCTTTGTCAGAGGCGAGCTTGATGCCAGCCTGGGCGCGAGCGTCGGTGTCTTTGATCGCCTTGCTGTTGCCGGCGGTCAGTTCATCGAGTTCGTTGACGCGGTCGCGGATCGGCTCGGTTTGGCGCTTCACATAGTTCTTGCGGGCAAAGGGATAGATGCGTCCCCAGAAGCCTTCGCGAGATGGAGGCGCGAGAGGCGCCTTGCCGGTCGCGGCGGCATCGGTCGACGAGGTCGACTGAGTCGTGGCGGCAGGAGCGCTCTGATCGGTAGACGAAGAGGTGGTCTGCGCGACGGCCGGGAAAGCAAGGACGGCGGCCAACGGCAGGGCGAACAGTAGGCGGTTGTTCATGGTGACTTCCTCCAAGTTTGGGGCGGAGCCTTTCAGCTCAACTTTGTTTGCGCCACCCCTGCACGCCTGGGGCGTGCGTGAAATTTGATTTGCGTCCCCTGAAAGGGTAAAGAAAGCCAGCGGTTTCGCTGAACCGGCCTGCGCTGACGCTACGCTTGGCCTAGAACTGTGGCCGCCTAGCTACGGCGGCTCTGCCATTTCTATTACATGTGGGATGCCAAACAAGGGCCCGAGGTTGATGCGCTAAATACTTGATAACTATGGACATTGTAGTCCCGCCAAGGTTGAAGCGCCGGACAATGTGCAAAGGGCAGGGTAATTTTGGGAAACCTGATATAAAAACTGCGTGGAAAAAGGGCTGCGTTTCAGGTCTTCGGGCAATAGGGCTCCGGGACGGTAATCTGACGGGGTAACACGAGGTAACCATCGAACAAAGTGGGAGGCTGACTTGCGCTTGGGTTCAGGGTTCAGTGGGAAGCGGTGCGGGAGCGTCTTCATGCGGCTTGTACTAACACTTGGCGCATTATTTTTGCTGCCTTACTCAAGTATTGGGTGGGCGGCGGAAGGTTCGTCTGGCACATTGGCGTCCTCGCGCATTCCGGCGGATCGTCTGCAGCAGTATTCCGATCTGGCGGTGACGTGGATGCAGGAGTATCTGCGGGTCGATACGACGAATCCTCCGGGGAATGAAATGCGAGGAGTGGCGTTCTACAAGAAGATTCTGGATCAGGAAGGGATTGAGAATCGCGTGTTTGAGTATGCGCCGGGGCGCGGAGATCTGTGGGCGCGGTTGCCGCGGACGGAGGGCGAGAAAAGCCCCACCCTTCGACAAGCTCAGGGCAGGCCTTCTGCCGCAAACGGCGCGACAGAAATGGGGCACCCAACGAAGCGGCCGATTATTCTGCTCAACCATATGGATGTGGTGACCAGCGATGCGACGCATTGGAAGGTTCCGCCGTTTAGCGGAGAGATTCGCGACGGCTACATTTGGGGACGTGGCGCACAGGACATGAAAGATGAAGGGCTGGCGCAGCTGGTAGTGATGGTGATGCTGAAGCGCGAGAAAGTGGCCCTGGATCGCGACGTGATTTTTCTGGCGGTCGCTGACGAAGAGGTCGACGACACGGGGACCGACTGGTTCATCGAACATCAGCGCGACTTGCTGGGAAATGCGGAGTTTCTGATCAACGAAGGTGGCGAGAACCTGTTGGAGAACGGCAAGGTGAAGTACGTGGGCGTCGATGTGGGCGAGAAGACTACCTACTGGATGCACGTGGTGGCGCATGGGAGGCCGGGGCATGGGTCGCGTCCGATTGTGGATTCGGCGCCGAACCGGCTGGTGCGGGCGCTGAACCGGATTCTGGCTTATCAGACGCCGATGCGGGTATTGCCGGTGGTGGATGAATTCTTGCGCGACATGGCCCCGTATGAACCGCCGGAACGGGCGGCGCAGTATCGCAATATCAAGAAGGCGATTGAAGACAAGAAGTTTCAGGAGCAAGTGGAGCAGGACGAGTCGCTGAACTTTCTGCTGCGCGACACGATTTCGCTGACCATGATGGGAGGATCGGAGCAGACGAATGTGATTCCTCCGGAGGCGTGGGCGAATCTGGATGTAAGGATTCTGCCGGGAGGGGATCCGAAGGCGGTGCTGGCGGCGATACGGCGGGTGGTGAATGATCCGGACGTCACGGTCGAGCCGTGGAAGGGGGAGTTTCGCGTGGCGAATTATTCGGGGACGGATAATGCGCTGTACGCGGCGATCCGGGAAGTGTCGGGGAAATATTTTCCGGGGACGCCGGTCGTGCCGCACATCACGAGTGGGTATACGGAGAATCAGCGGTACCGGCCGCTGGGGATTATTTCGTATGGGTTCAATCCTTATGTGGCGACGGATGAGGAGGGGAATACGGAACACGGGAATGATGAGCGGATTCGGGTGGAGGAAGTGCGGAGGGGGCCGAGGATTTTGTTTGATGTGGTGGCGGGGGTGGCGGGGAAGTGACCGCTTGCTACGAATCTTCACTGATCGTTATTGTTGCGGTGCTTTGGGAACCACGAATTCATCGAAATAGCGATAGAGCGTATCGCGGTGGGCAGTGCGATAGGGTACAAAGTCCTGGGCAATGTCGTTGTCGGTGCGGTTCAACAGGACGAAGAGGTCCAGAAAACCAGCCTGATCGATCTTCACGAGCTGAAGTATCGACGGATCGAGTGTACTTTTTTTCTTTTCGAAATCCTTCTGCTCTAGAAGGACTGTAACCATCAGATGTAGTGAGTCTGCCTCTTCTCGCATGGTGTGACGGTATCTGGTTTCATTGGGAAACTCTTTCTTGAACTTGTCGCCGCGCCAAGTAGCGCGTCCTAGACTGTAGGTCAGCCATGCAGAGGCGTTTGGGTCATCCTTTCCCAAGCTGCTGTCCAAGGTGATGCTGATGTTTTTTTCGCCCTTCTGCACCACTGAGCCCTTGTCGTGCAAGATGACCCAATTGAGAGGCATCTTGGAACGTTGCGCCCACTGGGCGAGTCCTGCCCGTGACATGCGGCTGTAGGGTTCCGCAATAATGGCTTCGATGTATTTTTGGCGAGCTTCCGCACTCTTTCCCATGTCCCAGAGCGCATCTCCCCAATAGCGATAGGCGGTTTCGCGGTTCGGGTCGATCTGAATGGCTCGGTCATACACTCGCCAGCGCTGCCATTGACGTGCTGCTTGAAATAGACGTCGCCAATGAACAGGGCAGCCTGGTAGTTATTGGGATCGAGAAGCGCGGCCCGGAGGTATCCGTTGCGCGCTTTATCGAGGTCGCCACGGACGAAGTCGGCTTCAGCCGCTTTCATGACATCATCCACTTCCTTGCGATCAGAGAATGCGGATTCAGAGCCGTCCGGCGGAGTCTGGAGGACGAGTTCGAGCGTAGCATTGTTGTTGCCTCGTTTTTGCGCTTGAAGCGCTACGGAGCGGGCCCGAACCCTGGCTTTCTTGCGAAGCTCGAGGTCGGTCAAGGTAGCGGCGTAGGCCAAGATCGAAAAGGCCCAATCCGCCTTGATCGTCGCATCATCGGGGTGATCCGCGACGAGCTTCTCGAACAACGGCATGGCTTCAACGAATCTTCCCGCGTTGTAGAGGTCAGTTACATGCTGACGCTCCGGGTCGTTGTCCAAAGCAAGTTCCGGCGAAGACGATTGTTGCTGAGGAGTTTGTGCGAGGAATAACGTGCCGCAGAGAAGCACAAACGAGATAACAGCAGCGAAAAGCCGATAACAGATACTCGGAAATGGCAAGCTCATTGTGAAGCTCCGCGCTCCTGCCTTGATTGACACACAAGGGAAGGTACGAAGTTCCCAAGTTTGCGACCAAAGGGTTGAGAATGCAAGGAACAGGCTAGGGAGGGACCGGCCAGCGCCCAGTGGACAGCCGAGGCGGCTGTCCCCACATGGCATATCAGCGGATTCCGCAGTGTTTTTCGTATTGCTCGAAGATGAAGTTGTCGGTCATGCCGGCGATGTAGTCGCAGATTACTCGTGGGAGGGAATCTTCTTTCTTTTCGACCTTGTCACGGTAGTTGTGCGGGAGGGCGTCAGGGTGATCCATCCAGTAGGTGAAGAGTTCGCCGACTACGCGCTCGGCATCATCTTTTTCTCCGGCCAGGGCTGAGCTGAAGTAGAGGTTTTCGTAGAGGAAGTCCTTGCTCTGTTTGCGTTCGGCTTCGACTATGGGGCTGAAGGCGGCGAGGCGTTCCCTGTGGTTGCGGACGTCGTCGAGGGTTTGAATCTTCGCTTGCTGCAGGCGGGTGCGCGTGTTGGTGATGAGGTCTCCGACGAAACGGTTGAGGATTCGCTTCAAGGTCTCGTTGAATTTCAGCTTGGCGGGGGCGGTGGGATAGATCTGTTCGACTTCGCGGTAGAAGCGCTCGAAGGCGGGGATGCCTTCGCGGATTTCTTCAAGCGACAGGAGATGGGCTTCGTATCCGTCGTCGAGGTCGGCGGTGTTGTAGGCGATTTCGTCGGTCAGGTCGATCAACTGGGCTTCCAGCGGCGGGCGCTGGTCGAGCAGGTATTCGGCTAGTTCGGGATGTTGTTTCGCGTCGTAGTCGTGCGAGTGCTTGATGATGCCTTCGCGGACTTCGAAGGTCAGGTTCAGGCCGCGGAAGGCGGCGTAGCGCTGTTCGAAATCTTCGACGATCCGGAGCGCGTGCAGGTTGTGGTCGAAGAAGAGTCCGTGCTCGCGCATGGCGGCATCGAGAGCTTTTTCTCCGGCGTGGCCGAAGGGAGGGTGACCGATGTCGTGGACGAGTGCGAGGGCTTCGGCGAGATCGACGTTGAGGTCGAGCGCTCCGGCTATGGTGCGGGAGACTTGGGACACTTCGAGGGTGTGGGTGAGGCGGTTACGAAAATGATCCGAGTAACGGCGGGTGAAGACCTGCGTCTTGGCTTCGAGGCGGCGGAAGGCGCGGGCGTGGATGACGCGGTCGCGATCGCGCTGGAAGTCGTTGCGGTAGGGATGCGGAGGCTCGGTGAAGCGGCGTCCGCGGGAGTTTGCGACGTGCACCGCGTAGGCGGCGAGCATGGGGAAAGGATAGCATTGTTGATTGATGATTTTTGATTGCAGGCTTGGAAGGTGCGCACAGAGGAACGTAATTCCCTTGAGAAAAGGCGACCACGGGGGCTAAAGCCCAATTATTTTCCTTTGTCCCTATCGCGGCCCTGAAGGGCCGCTCTTCCACGTTACTGCACGCCGCCCTCTCACGTTGCGCACACGGCCCTCTCGGGCTGCTCCACGGTAAGGGCTCGCGGCTCTTTCCGGCAACGGCAACAATTCAACGCAGACTTAGGCGCATTTCGTTGCTGGGCTCGAAGCCTAGAGATTCGTAGAGATGGCGGCCTTCGGGGCTGGCGTGGAGAGTCACGCGTGCGAAGCCTTCGCGCTGGCACCAGGCGATGATGGTCTGCAAGAGTTTGCGGGCGATGCCGCGGCGGCGGTATTCGGGGTCGGTAAAGACGTTGAGAATCGTGGCGCGGCGGCATTCCAGGTCGTAGGGATGGGCGGGCCAGGGAGAGATGATGACTGCGCCTCCGGCGACTACGCGGTTGCCATCGGAGGCGAGCCACGCTCGGAAGGAGCCGTTGGCCATGGCGGTCTTGAGGTAGGTGGAGGACAGGGACACCACGGCGTCGAGCACGACGGAGTCGGTGTGGTGGATGTCTTCGTACATTCGGCGGCGCTGGCGAAGGATTTCAGCGATGTCTGCGAGTGCGGCTTCGCGGATGAGAATGTTCTCCGGTGGCATGTGGGGAGTTTAGCAAGGCGACGAAGTGCTCGTGGATCATCACGCAGAGGAAACTTGGCGGCGGCAAAATGCGCTGCCGCGACAAAAACCGTCGCGGCTGGACGGGCGAAGGCGCCCGTCCCCACATGGACATTCCTCCACATGGGCATTGCCACATGGACTTTGCTGGTTGACTGCTGCCGGGCTTCTGCCTATTACTGCTTTTGTGAGTCTTCTTTTGCCAGTTTTACTTTTGCGGCGTCGAGTTTTTGCTGGACTTTGGCGAAGGCTTCGGTGTCCTGCTCGGCGGGAACGGTTTTGTTCCACTCCTGCACGGCGCGATCCCAGTGGGCGGCCGCCAGTTTCAGGCGGCCCGTTTTCTGGTAGAGATCCCCGAGGTGCTCTTGCACGGTGGGATCGGTGCCCATGTGAGACTCGGCTTTCGTCAAGTTCTCTTCCGCCTGATCATACTTGCCCAGTTTGAAGTAAGCCCAGCCGAGCGAATCGAGATAGGCGCCATTGTTGGGCTCAAAGGTCAAAGCCTGCTTGATGTAGTTGAGGGACTCTTCGAGCTTCACGCCGCGGTCGGCGTTCATGTAGCCGAGATAGTTGAGCGTGGCGGCGCTCTGTGGATCGGTCGGTGCCGTGGTTGCCAGAACCTTCCGGAATTCGGCTTCGGCCTGGTCAAACATCTTCTCGCGCTGATACAGATCGCCGCGAAGGAATGAAACGTAGGCCTTGTCTTCGGGCTTGGTCGAAAGCTGCTCTGCCTTGGCGAGAGCTTCGAGGGCCTCGTTGTAGCGCTTGGCTCGCGTGTAAATGATGCCGAGACGGAGATAGACTTCGCGATCCTCGGGGCCACCCTTCAGCATGGTGCGAATGTCGGCGACCGATTTGTCGACTTCGCCGGTGTCGGCCAATTGCGCGTCGAGCACCATGCGAAGGTCGCGATCGTCGGGCATCTTCTGCACGGCTTCTTTGGCGGCGGCGGTGGCTTGCGGCCACTGCTTGGCCTCGCGGTAGGTGTCGATAATCTCCTGATAGCCGCTGCGGGCGTTTTCATCGCCCAAGGTCAACATTTTGCGGAAGGTCTCGATGGCGGCGGTGTAGTTTTCCTGCTCGCGATAGACCATGCCGAGGCGCTCAATGAAGATGGCGCGATTGTTGCGGTCGGCGTTGCTGGATCCGGCTTCACTTTTTTCGGTGCGCTTGACGAGATCCTGCAGGAGCTTGATTGCATCGTCGTAACGTCCCTGCGCCTGGTAGACCGAGGCCATGCTATAGGGGACGTCCATTGTGTCGGGAACCAAGGTGTCGGCGCGCTTCAGGTTTTCGAGAGCGAGATCGTACTTGGCCTGGCGACGATAGATTTCGGCCATGCGGACGTAGGTTTGCGCATCTTCGGGATTGGAGTCAGCGATGACTTTGTATTGTTCGAGGGATGCGTCGAGTTGTCCGTCGTTGAGCAGATTTTCGGCGAGGCCGCGGATGGCGTCGAGATTGTCGCGATCGAGAACGATAGCGTGCTTGTAAGCATCGATGGCGCTCTTGTAATCCTTGCGCTGTTCGTAGGCGGCGCCCAGAGCGGCATAGAGCTTCGCGGAGCGAGCCGAGTCGGGAATGGAGCTCAGCACCTTCAACGCGTGCGCGGTGTCACCTTCATCGGTGTAAAGCATAGCCAGCGTGGTCACAGCCTCTTCCGAGGAGGGATCGAGCTTGATGGCTGTCTTTAATTCGCCTTCCGCCTTCTGCATGTCGTTGTTCAGGCGGTAGAGGCGACCGAGGAGCAGGTGGTCGTCGACGCTGTCAGGATCGAGTTTCGTAATCTGCTCGTACTGCTCGATGGCTAGCTTGAGAATGTTGTCGGAACCGGAGCCGCCGGGCATGTCCCCGAGCGAGCGGAGATAGATGCGGCCGAGAAGCTTGTGAGCTTCGAGGTTCTTGGGATCGCGCTTGATGATGTCTTGCGCTTCCTTGACGGCGTCGGCAATGCGTCCAGTTTTTACGTAGAGCTCAGCCAGGGCGGAGGTCAGGAATTCAGACGAGGGATCGGCTTCGATGGCGAGGCGGTATTCTTCGGTGGCCTTGGTAGCGAGGTCACTGCGACCGTAGGCTGTGACCATCTCCTCATACATGTGCGCCATTGTGTAGTGGTAATAAGCGGCGGCTTTGTCGACTTTGCGTGGCGAAGACTGGACCGGCTTAGAATCAGACTGAGCAGATTCCGACGCAGATGGAGATGAGGTGGTTTGGGCGACGACGGTAGTTGCGGCCACCGCGATCATCAAAAAAAGACGCGAAATTCTGTTCATGCTCAACCTGATGCGCTGGAAGCGCGTTTCCGAAGCCTCAGCTTGTTTGGATGCAAAGCCGCCGGGGGAAAGGTGCCTTTATTCTACCGCGACCGGTGGCGGGATGGGAAAAAACACTGGCGGCGGCGCGAGCGAGAGGAACCGGAAGTACAGGTACCGGCGGAGAATTGCCGGATTGTTGATTGCTGATTGTTGATTGAGAGATCGGCTTCCTAGGGATATGGCGGGACATATCTTTACAATCAGCAATCAACAATCAGGGAATCAACGGTTTACTTAGTGGCGGAAGTGGCGAACACCGGTGAAGAGCATGGCGAGGCCCAGACGGTCGGCGGCTGCGATGACTTCGGGATCGCGCTGCGAGCCGCCCGGCTGGATGATTGCCGTTGCTCCAGCTTTAGCGATTTCTTCGACGCCGTCGGGAAACGGGAAAAAGGCGTCAGACGCAGCCACAGTGCCTTTCAGCGGGAGTTGGGCTTTCATGGCGCCGATCTTGGCGGAGTCTACGCGGGACATTTGTCCGGCGCCGACGCCGACGGTCTGGCCGTCGCGCGCGTAGACGATGGCGTTGGATTTCACGTGCTTGCAGACCTTCCAGGCGAAGAGCAGGGCGCGGGTTTCTTCCGGCGTGGGGGCGCGCTTGGTCACGACCTTGAGGTCGGCGTCTTGCAAGGGACGGACGTCGGCGTCCTGGACGAGCATTCCTCCGGAAACATTCTTTAGCACCCACTTCTGATTCACCGCCTTCACTTCCACAAGGCGGAGATTCTTCTTGGACGCGAACTTGGCCTTTGCGGCTTCGTCAAAGGCGGGCGCGGCGATGACTTCGAGGAAGAGCTTGTGCATTTCTTCGGCGGCATCGGCGTCGATGGGGCGATTGACTCCAATCACGCCGCCGAAGGCCGAGACTGGGTCACATTCGAGGGCACGCATGTAGGCTTCGGCGAGAGTCTTCCCGGTGGCGGTGCCGCAGGGATTGGTGTGCTTGATGATCGCGCACACAGGCTCATCGAATTCCTGGGCGAGGTCCCATGCAGCCTGCAGATCGACGATGTTGTTGTAGGAGAGTTCCTTGCCTTGGAGTTGGTGGGCGTTAGCGACGCCTACGCCGGAGCCGTCGGAGTACATGGCGGCCTTCTGGTGCGGATTTTCGCCGTAGCGCAGGTCCAGAGTTTTGTGAAATTGAAAGCGCAGCGTATTGGGAAAGCTCGAGGATTCCTGCCGCTCGATTTTATTAGGGCTGATGCGCTCCAGCGTGGTCGCGATCGCGGAATCGTATGCGGCCGTGGTGGCGAAGGCTTTTTGCGCGAGGCGCCACTTGGTTTCGTGGGAGAGCGCGCCGCCGGAGCGCGAGAGTTCATCGGCGACGGAGTCGTAGTCCGAGGGTGAAGTCACGATGGCGACATCGTGAAAATTCTTGGCAGCGGAGCGGATCATGGAGGGTCCGCCGATGTCAATGTTCTCGATCAATTCTTCGAAGGCGACTCCCGGCTTGGCGGCGGTTTTCTCGAAGGCGTAGAGATTCACGACCACCATGTCGATGGGAGCGATGCCATGTTCTGCGACCGCGGCTACATGCTTGGGGTCCTCGCGGCGATGCAGGATGCCGCCGTGTACCTTGGGATGAAGCGTCTTGACCCGGCCGTCGAGCATTTCGGGGAATCCGGTGAGTTCGGAGATGTCTTTGACGGTGACTCCGGAATCGCGCAGCAGTTTGGCGGTGCCTCCGGTGGAGATGAGTTCGATGCCCAGGGCGGAGAGCTTACGGGCGAAATCGACGAGTCCGGTTTTGTCGGTGACACTGAGAATGGCGCGCTGAATGCGGGCAGACATGCTGGGCCTCGGATGAGTAGTGGAATGATGAACGGCGACCAAAAATTCTATCAGTAATGTTCGGTCCGGGTACCTCGGAGGCTAAAGCCTTCTGAGAAAAGTAAGCTTAGCCACAGCGCTTAAAGCGCTGCGCCACCCAAAAGCGCTGCTCCAAAACCCAGGTATTTTCTTGAAACATCCAAGGGAGAGTTCCACACGTCGAGAGCATGGAGATCGCTGGCACTGTCACGAACCAGCTGGTGAAGAGGGCGTTCGATCTTCTTGAATAGCGCGGGTTACGTCTTGGCTTTGGCTTTTAGTTTCACGTGGCCGTCGGTGAGTTCGACGGAATATTCGACGTTCTCACAGTGGTACTGCTTGCGGATCTCTTGGGTCTTTTTCTGAACGAAAGTTGTGAATGAATCGATGTTGCCCGAGACATTCTCGCCAGCTTTTTTCTTAGCGGCAACGAGCGTGTTGTAGAGGCGCTCGACCTGCTCGCGCTCTGCCTGGTCGACGCTGTGCAGTGTGAAGGGCTGCGATGAAGTCGCGCCTGCCGCTGCTGCAGCGGCATGGCTCACTCCGTACACGGGATGGTGTTGCGGCTTGTGTTCCTCTTCAAGGACGCGAACTCCCTGCACCGAAAGCAGAGCATCCTGCGGACGGCGGTAGCCTTCCTCGCGGATGCGGGACTTCTTGCGCCACAGGTCGCTGTAGATGGCATAGCGCTGGGCCATTTCGTTGTAGCGGTAGCGCTGGGAGAAGTTCATACGGCCGCCGTCGGAAAACTTGCGCAGCAGACTCAGCACCTTCCACTCGATGTCGGTGGGAGGCCGCTTGCTCGGATTGCTGAAAAAAATCTCGTACTCGATCTTCAAGCGGCGCAATTGGCCGTCGAGTACATTCAGTTCCTCGTCGGTGGTCACAGAAGTCTCCAAGCACAGTGTAGTAAGGAGGAGCATCGAGGACGAGGTACCCGTGGGTCACTAAGGGGAATGGAACGAAAGTAAGGGGGAGCGAGCTGCGAGCTTCGAGTTATGAGCTTAGAGCGCCACGCCCGCTACGTGGTCCTCTCTAGAAGTGAAGGGAAATCATCATTTTGAGGGGGCAAAAGGCGCGCAACAAATCTGAAAACCAAGCTGGGTTTACTCGAAGCTCATAGCTCGGGGCTGGGGAGCTATTTCCCGGAATTCGACGCCATTTTCTTCACCATGGCAAGAACCAGCTTGCGGTCGCTGTCGTTCAGGCTGGTGGAATAGCGGCGGATCTGGCTTAGGAAGCGGACTTCGTCGTCGGACAGTTGGGGTAGACCTTTGGAGCCGTTGCTGTGACCGGGCTCGGCAAAAAATTGCGATAGCGGGAGTTCCATGGCACCGGCAATTTTCGAGAGCGTGTCGAGCGAAGGGATGGTGTGGCCGTTTTCGACGCGTGACAGATAGCAGCGAAGAAGGCCGGTTCGCTTTTCGATGTCGCCCTGAGACATACCTTTTTGCAGCCGGTAGTTGCGGATGGTCTCGCCGATATTCATTGTTGGGAGCATTTCAGGATGGGTCATAGTAACCAGATCAGCACCTTCTGGCAAGTGGGAAATTCGTGCTATACGGCGGACGTCAGTGCCATACGAAAATCGAATGGGTTTCAGCGGAGTTTCACGCGCACGCAGGATTTTGCTTGCACGGCGTGCAAGTAACCGATCGGCGCAAACGCACGTCCGGTAGCCCTTTTCGCGCTGTGATTATTTCTTTAATGTCGCAGCCAGAAAGTCTACGGTACGCTTCCAGGCGTCGGCTGCATCGGCAGCGCGGTATCCATCTTTGTTGTTGGGATTCTCGAAGGCGTGACCCGCGTCATCGTAAATCTTGACCTCTACTTTCTTGCCGAGCTGATCCATCGTCGCCTTGAACTGGTTCACGTCAGCGGGAGTGATGCCGTGGTCCTGACCACCGAAGAGACCCAGAATGGGGGCATTGATTTTCTTCAGTGCGTCGGTGTCGGTGGCGAGGTGGCCGTAGTTGATAACCGTCGCGGCCAAGGTTGGTTCCTGCAGGGCGACGTCGAGGGAGTAACCTCCACCCATGCACCAACCGATGGAACCGATGCGATCTTTCTTTACGTTGGGCTGCGATGCGAGAAATTCGAAAGCGGCGTGAAGGTCACGTTTGGCGCGGTCTTCGGGGACCCCGCGCATGATTTCGTGCGCCATGTCGGGCGTGGTCGCGACCTTGCCGCGGTACAGATCGATCGCGAGAGAGGCGTAGCCCTGGTCGGCGAGTTTTGAGGCCTGCTCCTTGACCCAGTCATTCAAGCCCCAGTATTCGTGAACAACGATCAGGGCCGGGAATGGTCCCTTGCCTGCGGGGGTATAGAGAACGCCTTGGACGGTTTCGTCACCGCTTTTGTAGGAGACGGACTTGCCGTCGGAGGCGAGAGCGGTCGCGGTGGCGAGGAGAACTGCAAGCGCTAGTACCAAGCCTTTGTTCATGAATGGGGATCCTTCTCAGTACTTGGTTGCGGACATTCTGGCTGAAGGATGGCTGCGATTACAACTGGAGTTCCATGTACATGGCGCCGGCGATGGGATTCGCGCGGTACGGGGCGATTTCCTGAAAACCAATTCTCCGGTACAGCACGACCGCATCTTTCATCACCGGCTCGACGGTGTCAAGACGCATGCGCTGATAGCCGATCTGGCGGGCTTCGGCGATGATGCGGCCGGCCAGAACTCGGCCTAGACCCTTGCCGCGAAACTGGGGACGAAGGTAGAGGCGCTTCATCTCGCAGACTTGCGGTTCGAGGTTGTGCAGAGCTACGCAGCCCGCGAGTTGACCTTCGTAGTCTGCGAGCAGCAAGCGGCCTTCGGGTGGGGCATAGTCGCCGGGGAGACCTGCTAGTTCCTTGTCGAAGTTCTGGAAGCAGAGGCTGAAGCCGAGGGACTGCGCGTATTCGAGGAAGAGTTCGCGGGCTTGGGCGATCTGGGCAGGGGATTCCGCCTGGGATAATGCAAATCCTTTCACCACTGAGGGCACGGAGGACACAGAGGAACCTGAAGGAACAGTGTGCTTGGCTTTCATTTCCTCTGTGTCCTCCGTGTCCCCTGTGGTTAGCGATCTCGAAAACTATCCCATCAGCATGCCGCCGTTTACGTTCAGCACGTGGCCGGTGACGTAGGACGCGTCGTCGGACGCCAGGAACGCCACGGCACCGGCTACATCTTCCGGAGTACCCACGCGGCCGAGCGGAATCTGTTTGACGGCGGTCTGCTTGAATTCGTCGCTCAACACCGCGGTCATGGCGGTTTCGATGAAACCGGGGGCGACGGCGTTGCAGGTTATGTTGCGGGAGCCGACTTCGCGAGCGATCGCCATGGTGAGGCCAATGAGTCCAGCTTTGGAGGCGGAGTAGTTCGCTTGTCCGGCCTGGCCCATCTGGCCGAAGACGCTGGTGATGTTGATGACGCGTCCCCAGCGCTGCTTGAGCATGGAACTGATGACTTGCTGGATGCAGAGATAGGCAGAGGTGAGGTTGGTTTGGAGGACGGCGTCCCAGTCGGCGCGCTTCATGCGCATGACGAGTTGGTCGCGGGTAATGCCGGCGTTGTTGACCAGAATGTCGATTTTGCCGAACTGGGCGATGATGGCTTTGACAGTGAATTTCACCTGCTCTTCGTCGGCGACGTCGAGAGCGAAGGCGGCGGACTTGCCGCCGGCGGCGGTGATTTCGCTGACCAGTTCGTTCAATCTTTCCTGATTGCGAGCGGCTACGGCCACGGTCGCGCCCTCTTTGGCGAGCCGCAGGGCGCAAGTGCGTCCGATGCCTTGGGACGCTCCGGTGACGAGGGCTACTCGTCCTGAAAGAGACATGAGAGTTCTCCCAAATACTTGGTAATGACTGCGGTGGAAGCCGAATTATACGCGGGGAGCGGGCGGCGCGAGAATGCAGTCGAGCTCCGCTCGACGACCGGGTCTGAAACCCGGTCCCGCAGGGACAGCCGAGGGCGGCTGTCCCCACATGGGCTTTTCTTGCGCAATGAGGCTCGGCGAATCACATTGCTAATCCACAAGCGCGCCGAGTAACATGCGAGCACTCCCATGTCTTCTTCTGTGACGAATGTTGTGACCATGCCCAACCCTTCCAAGCCGAACCCTGACGCCACGACTTCGGGACACAGATCGACACAGCGGGCGACTGCTTTGGAAAGTCCGGCAGTGGCCGGAAAGCCTGAGATCGACTCGCCGCCAGAAATCGCGGGCGGGGGCGCCCGCGCCACAGCGACCGAGCCTTCGACCGAAGTGTTCGCGGTGTTTGGCGTGGAGCCGGAGATTCAGGCTTACGCCATGGCGAAGTACTCGCGGTCGGCGCTGTCGATGAAGGAGTCGCTGCGCGAGATCAGTACGCAGAAGGCGGAGAAGTTCCTGAACACATTTTATTTTCAGTATGGTCACCGCTCGATTGCGGACCTGGCGCACATTGCGCTGGCGGTCGAAAGGCTGTCGATTCTGGCGGCGATTGAACTGGCGGACGAGCAGCGGTGGGACGGGCAGGAGCGGTCGACGCGGTATCAGGACTTCAAGAAGAGTGGGTACTACACTCCGGACTTCGGCGCGGACGACGAAGGGCGGAAGCTTTACCGCGAGACTCTGGATTTTCTATTTGCCGAGTACGAGGCAATGTCGGCGCACATGACGCAGTACTTGATCGACATTACGCCGAAACCCGCCGACATGAAGCAGGATGCGTACGAGCGGACGTTGAAGGCGCGGGCGTTCGATATCACGCGGTATTTGCTGCCGCTGGCGACCAATACTTCGCTGGGCGAGATTGTCAATGCGCGCACGCTGGAGACGCAGGTGGCTCATCTGCTGTCGCACACGCATAAAGAGGTGCGGGTGTTGGGCGAGTCGCTGAAGAAGGCGGCGACTGGCGCGGCGTATAACGTCAACGCGGAGTCGTTGCGGGATTTGGTTTCGCAGATTCGGGCGGTGAGTCCTGAGTTGGGGGGGCGGGCCGAGCAGGAGTTGCTGCGTGAGGTGCGAGTCGCGCCGACGTTGGTGAAGTACGCCGATCCCAATGAATATGAGATGGCGACGCGGCGCGAGTTGCGACAGGCGGCACGGGAGTTGATGGCCGATGAGCCGCTGGCGCCGTCGAAGGCGATTGTGGATTTGCTGGACGAAGAGCCGCTGGAAGTGGAGATCGCGACCACGCTGCTCTACGAGCATTGCCATCATTCCTATCGTCAGATTCGGCAGGCGGTGCAGGTGGCGGGGGAAAGACGGAGGCGGGAAATCATCGATTTGGGGATGCGGCATCGTGGCAAGCACGACGAGATGCTGCGGGGATTCCGCGCGGGGCAGCAGTTCCGCTTCGACATCCTGATGGATACCGGTGGATTCCGCGATATGCACCGGCACCGGCGGTGCATCCAGGTCATGCAGGGATTCACAACGCAACACGGCTACGAAATGCTGCTCGACATGGAAGACGCAGGCGTGCGCGGACGGTTTGAGGCGGCGATGCGGCGGGTGCAGACGGCGGTGGAGAAGATGGCTTCGGGGAATTCGCCTGAGGCGGCAGAGAATTCGCAGTATGCGATTCCGCTGGCGTTCCGCAAGCGGGCGCTGTTCAAGATGGATTTTGCCGAGGCAGTTTACATTTCAGAGTTACGGACCACGCCTGCGGGGCATGTTTCTTATCGCAATGTGGCATATGCGATGTATGAGGCGGTGGCGCGGAAGTATCCGGCGCTGGCGAAGTACTTCCGAGTGCACGACGTGACGGCGCCGGTGGATTTGCTGCAGAGGTAGATTCGGGTCTCTATGCGTTGGGT
>CAWHSR010000051.1:0-70036 GCA_963832015.1 uncultured Acidobacteriaceae bacterium | reverse complement strand
AAGGGACAATTGAGCGCATCCGCGTAATGGAGCAAGGGCAAGACGAGATCAGATTCTCTTGGCGGAAGACGTGGAATGACGCAACGGCTTCATGACCTCTCTTGAAAAGCGACCGACTGAGTTGCTGCAACATGCAATCGAATTTGATATTTTATCAAACCCGATCGGAGCATCGCACCCACCGTGACATAGCTCAGAGCCTGCCCCGATCTCAACCGAGCGGCTTCGCCCTCGGTTGTGCAATTGATCGTGCAACTCAAGCCCGAAATGTTGCAAAAGTTAGGAAAGTTGCCATTCTGTAAGTTGGTATCAACGCTGCAAATGACAAGGGTTACCCTAAAGTTGAACAGAGTCCCGGAGGGACGGCAGAACCGCCACGTGAGTTCGAAATAAAACCCATCGGCAGCATCGCTACCCGCCCTTGCAAAGAACGCAAGAGCCTGCCCCGAGCGGGCCCAGGCTTCGTTTTTGATTTCGCCTCCATCTATTTACGCGCGGGATTATGTCGCGGACATTCTTGGCGTCATATATCTCGGCGAAGATCGTCTTTTCCTTCGGTTTGTTATCCGGTTCCGCGGCCACGGAAGCCACGTCAGTGGGCGCCAACCCGGGTTCGATTTCGACGCCCGACCAATTGGATCAATCACCGGTTACCACAACCTTTCGATAAGATCCTCTACCAAGCCAAAACGCACGGCGTTCGCCGTGCCCTCCATTCACGACTAAAACGTCTACTCGACGGGTACGACTTGTTGGCCTCATCGGCTAAGCCGTTGAGGATCGTTCTCATTGCTGCACGGCTACCCTTCCACAAAAAACCTGGGGGAGGAATGCGTCCGCCCCTACGTGAGCTTTCTAGCTGCAGCCGCTCGTACTCCCGCAGCTCATGCACCGATAGCAGCTTCCGTTCCGCGTCATGATGCTGCCGCAGAAGCTGCAGCTGGGTGCGTCTCCCATGTCGACCATGCTGGAGAGCGCGTCGGCGGCGTGGACGGAGCCGGAACCAGTTCTCAGATCCCGGTTCTCAGTTCGCGGTGAATCCGTGCTGCCGTTCGCGTCACCGATTCCCTCTGGAGTCGGTGACGTGCCGGCCGACCGTAAGCGCAGATTCTCGAACAGCATCTGCTGCTGGCCGGTCAGGAAGCGGAGTTGCAGCCAGCGGAAGATGTAGTCGGTGATCGACTTGGCGTAGCCGAGGTCGGGATTGCCGCTCCAGCCGCTGGGCTCGAAGCGCGTGTGCGCGAACTTTTCGCAGAGCAGGCGCAACGGAACTCCGTGCTGCAGCGCGATCGAGGTGGTCAGCGCAAAGCTGTCCATCAGGCCGCTGACGGTCGATCCTTCTTTCGCCATGGTGATGAACAGTTCGCCAGGCTCTCCATTGGGATAGAGGCCGACGGTGATATAGCCCTCGTGATCTCCGATCTTGAACTTGTGCGTGATCGAAGCGCGCTCTTCCTGCAACCGGTGCCGCACCGCCCGCGGAGGAGCGTTCATGTCCTCTTCCTCGATGTGCTGAGCGGCGGCGATGCGAGCATCGTCCTTGGTGGAGTTCGCAGTCTTGGTGCCAGCGGCGCTGAGCGGCTGCGACTTCTTGCACCCGTCGCGATAAACGGCGACAGCCTTGAGCCCCAGCTTCCAAGCCTGCAGATAAGCCTCGGCGATGTCTTCCACCGAAGCGTTCTCCGGAAGATTGACAGTCTTCGATATGGCGCCGGAGATGAAGGGCTGCGCGGCAGCCATCATGCGGAGATGTCCCATGTAGGCGATGGAGCGAGTGCCCTTAGCCGGCTTGAACGAGCAATCAAACACCGCCAGATGCTCATCCTTAATATGCGGCGCCCCTTCAATGGTTCCGGTGGCGTCAATGTAGCTGACGATGGCGTCGGCCTGCTCGTGGTTGTAGCCGAGCTTGAACAGGGCTGTGGGGACGGTGTTGTTGACGATCTTAATCATGCCGCCACCGACCAGTTTCTTGTACTTAATCAAAGCGAGGTCGGGCTCAATTCCTGTTGTATCGCAGTCCATCATGAAGCCGATGGTGCCGGTTGGCGCTAGCACTGTTACTTGGCTGTTGCGGTAGCCGTGTTTTTCGCCGTGGGCTAGGGCTTCGTCCCAGCATTGTTTGCTGGCTTCGTAGATTGATGAGGGGACATTCGATTTGTTTATGCCATTCACGCTTGCTCTGTGCATGCGGATTACGTCAAGGAATGGTTCGCGGTTGATGTACCAGCCGGGGCAGGCTCCGCCGGGCATGGTGCCGGGCGCGCTCCGCTGCGCTTCGCTCAGGGTTCGCTGGACGGCCGAGGCGGCCGTCCCCACATGAGCATCTTGTCCCACATGGGCGTTGGTGATGCCTGCACCTAGGTTTGTTTCTGACAGATTCTTTCTTGTCGCTTCTGTCGCCGGCACCAATGGCTCGCATTGTTCGGCGATTCTGGAGCTCTGCAGGTAGGCTTCGCCGCACATGATGGCGGTGACGCAGGAGGCGTAGTCGCGGCCGGCGTCGCTGTCGTAGGGGAGTCCGGCGGCCATCAGGAGGGCTCCTAGATTTGCGTAGCCCAATCCTAGAGGACGGTAGTCATGCGAGTTGCGCATGATTTGTTCGGTCGGATATCCGGCGTTGTCAACCAAGATTTCCTGCGCGGTGATTAACACGTCTACTGCGTGACGGTAGGCTTCGACATCGAACGTGCCGTTGGGCGCGAACTTCAGAAGATTCAGGCTGGCCAGGTTGCAGGCTGAATCGTCCAGGAACATGTATTCGCTGCACGGGTTGCTGGCGTTGATTCTCGCGGTGTTCTTCGAGGTGTGCCAGCGGTTGACGGTGGTGTCGTATTGCATGCCGGGATCGCCGCAATGCCAGGTGGCTTCGGAAATTTTGCGGAGGAGTTCCTTCGCTTTGTAGGTTTTGACGACCGAGCCATCGGTTACGGTGCGGGTTGAGAAGTCGGTGTCGCGAACTACGGCGTACATGAAGTCGTCGGTGACACGGACGCTGTTGTTGGCGTTCTGGAAGAAGATGGAGGAGTAGGCGTCGGAGTCGGGATGGGAGCCGTCGTATCCCATGGAGACTAGGGCGTGGGCCTTGGCTTCTTCTTTCTGTTTGCACTCGATGAACTCGATGATGTCGGGATGGTCGACGTTGAGGATGACCATCTTAGCGGCGCGGCGGGTCTTGCCGCCGGACTTGATGACGCCGGCGAAGGCGTCGAATCCTTTCATGAAGCTGAGCGGGCCGCTGGCGGTGCCGCCGCCGGAGAGAGTTTCGGTCGATCCGCGCAGGGGCGAGAGATTTGTGCCCGTGCCTGAGCCCCACTTAAACAACATGCCTTCCGTCTTCGCCAGTGTGAGGATCGAGTCGAGCGAATCTTTTACTGAGTTGATGAAGCAGGCGGAGCACTGGGGCTTGGAGTATCCGGTAACGCCGAATTCGACTTGCTGGGTCTGCGGGTTCCAGTGCCAGCTGCGGCCGTCAGAGTTGGGCTCGATGCGGTCGCAGCCCACGTTGAACCAGACGGGCGAGTTAAAGGCGGCGTACTGGCGCACGAGGATGTGGACGAGTTCGTCGTGGAAGGTGGCGCTGTCGTCGGCGGTCTTGAAGTAGCCTTGCGCCATTCCCCAATCGCGGATGGTTTCGGCGACGCGGGCGACGAGCTGGCGGACTCCGGTTTCACGCTCGGGAGTGCCGATTTTGCCGTGCAAGTATTTCGAGGCCACGATGTTGGTGGCGGTCATGGACCAGTCTTTGGGGACTTCGACGTCTTTCTGCTCGAAGATTATGTTGCCCTGGGCATCGGTGATCTGAGCGAGGCGGAGATCCCATTCGACTTCGTTGTAGGGTGAGACGCCGGGCTTAGTGAAGAGGCGACGAAAGGAGAGGCCGGAGGACTTCTTCTTTGCGGGGATCGACGTGGACGTGGTGACGGTCGTTTCAGTTACGGTTTTCAATTCTGCCATTGGGCTCTCCAATTATTAGATTCTATGCGTGTTGCGCCGATTCAGGCGTCCGGGGCTGGCGGGCGGGGGAATCGGGGTGGTGCTTGGGTCTTTCAAAGATCTTCTGGCGCCGTTTCGGGGCCGGGCAATTTCCGGGAGCGCGGTGCCGTCCCTACGGGACTCGTTCCTGTTCTTCGGGCCTGCCCAGGACTTCCGTCCTGGGCTAACATATTCCGCCCCTTCGGGGCTGGATTTGTGGGGCGTTCGGTCAATCTCGTTCCCACAAAGCTGCGTTTCCTTTCACCGCAAAACTCATTTGCAAAAAGAGCGTTTGATCGCAGCGCAAGCGCTGCGCCACACCCGAAATCCCTCAGCTAGAAGCCGGAGGGGAAGGGGGAGGGACAGTGAATGTTGGTGGCGGCGCCGGAGTTTAAGAGCGGGGCCGTCGGGACGGGTGCTGGAGCAGAAAAACCAGATTTCGCGCGCAAGCCGCTCGCTTCGCTTCGCGGGACGGCCGAGGCGGCCGTCGCCACATGAGTATCGGTCATGCCGGCGAAATCCTGCCGAGCTGCGCTCGGCCCGACCGGGTCTGAGACCCGGTCCCGCACGGATTCAGCTGCACTTCGCGCGGGTGGGCGGACGGATGAAACTGCCGCTACGTGGGTATCGGTAGCGTCGGCATTCGCAGGCGAGGGCGCCTGCGGCACATCCTCTTTGTTCGGGAAAAGGGTTTGCTGACGTTCATCGGCTTGAGGGTTGTATTCGGTGGCTGGGGTGAGTTCCAGCGAAGTGGCGAAGTGGGAGCCGATGCCGGTGGCCTTTTCTGAGGCGGAGACCATCCATTGATTGAGGGCGCTGCAGATGCTGCGGCGCTGAGTTTCGTCCTCGATGACGACGAAGCGGACGAAGTAGCGACCGGAGGCCAGGCGGGCGGCCATGGGATTCTGGCGCGAGAGCATGCGGTCGAGGACGAAGGCCATGTCGTCGTCTTCGAAGAACTGGGTGACGGCGAGCATGCGGCGGGGGGATGCAGCCTCCGGCTTCCGCCTTTCGGCTTCCGGAGAAGTTCCCGCAGCGGCCAAAGCCGGACCAGAGTGGCTGCCTGACGCGGTGCTAAAGCACCGCTCTTTCACGTCCGACCCGAAGTCCATGATTTCTTCGGCTACGGCGAAGACACCGGGTTTGCTGGGGACGGCGAGGAGGCTGTGATGAGAGTCGCAACGGAACCAGCGCGACCAGCGAAGGCGGCGATAGTCGAGAGGACGATCGAAACCGTGACGCGCGAGAGATTCTGAAACGAGACGAGTTAAACCTTCCATTGCGGGCTCCTGGGTCCTGCTGCCGCCCGGTAGGAAAGGAGTTCCCTTGGCTGCCGGGAGGCAGGTTACAGACTGGTGGTCGACTCCACTTCGGTTGTTGTCGCACCCCGGGGGAGGGTCGGGGAACGGCCACCGCATTGATTGCCGGCTTCCGGCATTCGGCTTTCCGGAAGATGGTTTGTTTCCAGTCAGTTAAGGTTTCGGGCGCCGGGCTTACGGTCTGGAAGCCCGGGCGCCTGAGCCCTAGGTTGTGGTTGGCGGTGGAGTGCCGAGTCACCTCTGGCCGGGCACTGGACCGCGTCCTTCTTGTCTGTACTGCTTGGGAATTCCGTCCCATTCCCGTGAGGCGGAATTTTCGTGCTTGGGATTGCAAAGTTACTCCCGCAGATAGTAGCTGTCAAGAGAGAAACACTACAGGTTGTATCCCTAGCAATGACGGGCTTGATGCGGGCTTTGGGCCCCGTTTTCCACATTGTGGAAAACATGAGACAGGCGTGATTTGTCGAGTGAGGCATTTTTTTGGGTCGTATCTCACGGCAGGGGCTGGGATTGCCGTGCTCTTGCAATGATCGCGATCGAGAGCTTCAGTCGTCCCTCCGGGAAGATTTTCCAAGATGTTTACGGCGTAGTCCCAGGGCTGGAAGCGCTGGGCTATTTTCAGGGGTCCTTCCGGGACCGACCACTATCTTCCGGCACCTTCCCGACGTTGCCGCCATTCGCAATATATGGGGTACTCCCCAAAATCGAGTTAGGGTTTCCCCGGACGAATGCTTCCGGGGCTACGTGTTTACATCAATCCGAGGCTGGAGCTGGGACGGATGCGGCAGGATTGAGGAAGTTTTCGGCTTGCCGTGTCGGCCCGTTCGTGGGCGGCTGGCGACTTGGCGAGCTTGACCTCTTCGATCTCGAGTGGCGCAAACGTCAGAGGGCCGGGCCTAGGTTCATTGCTCGCTGGTCCGTGGCGCAGGGTCATGGGGACGTAGATGTCCTCGAAGATGCGGCGCGGGGCGATGCTGAGGACACCGTCGGAGGATTCGACGAGGTAATCGCCTTTGCGTCCGCAATGCTGGCGGCCGAGATGATCGACGAAGCTGAGGCTGGAACTGAGTTGTTTAGCTTTGACTAAGAAACGCGTGCGATATGTCTTCCATTGCTCTGATTTCATGTGGCGCTGACCTGAGAACTAAGCTTTCTGGTGATTTATTGAGTGCGATTGCCAACTGGTTTTGGCCAGCTGGAACGACTTGGATTTCTATGAAGGCGAAGGAGACTGTACGAGCGAAACGGGCGCGGGTCAATTCAGTATTTTTGGTGCAATTGAGGAAAAGAGTGGGCGCGGATTTTCGCGGATCGATATGGATGAAGGAACAGGTGAGGAGCGGAAGGCTGAGCCACTGGATGGCGCTAGTTCTCGGTGAGAGGCTGGGAGGTGGAGAAAATCTGGTAGAGTGGGCAGCCGGAATATCCACAGAGGGCGCACAGGAAATGCAGAAAGGCAAGGTTTCAAGGTTTCAAGGTTTTAAGGTTTCAAGAGGAGGCGCGATGCGGAGAGTGACGCTTGCAGTTGTCGGGATCTTGCTTGTGGTTGGCAACACCTGCGTTTTCGGACAGACAGGAACTTCAAAGAGTGTCGCGTTGCGGTGCGGGAGTTTGTTTGATTCGCGCGGGGATTCGGTTCGCAAGAATGTGGTGATCGTGATCGAGGGAGAAAAGATAAAGGAGATTGCGAACAGCGCTCCGGGCGGAGTCGAGGTCGTCGATTTGTCGCACGAGACTTGTCTGCCGGGCCTGATTGATACGCATACGCATATTTTGCTGCAGGGGGATATTACGGCGGCGGAGTATGACGAGCAGTTGCTGAAGCAGTCGCCGGAGTATCGGACGATTCTGGCTACGGTGAATGCGCGGCGGGCGCTGGAGTACGGGTTTACGTCCATCCGCGATCTGGAGACTGAGGGAGCGGGATACGCCGACGCCGATGTGAAGAAGGCGATCAATAGCGGAGTAATTCCGGGGCCAAGGATGCAGGTGGCGACGCGGGCTTTGGACGTGACGGGGGCTTATCCGTTGCAAGGGTATGCGCCTGCGGTGATGGTTCCACATGGCGTGCAGTTGGTGGATGGTGCCGACAGCGCGCGGGCGGCCGTGCGCGAGCAGATCAGCCATGGGGCGGACTGGATTAAGGTGTACAGCGACCGGACGTATCGGGTGCGAGAGGATGGAGTGCTTGACGATATCCCGACGTTCACTTTGGACGAGTTGAAGGCGATTGTGGATGAGGCGCACCGGGAGCGGCATAAAGTTGCGTCGCACGCGATGGCGCTGCAGGGGGTGCACAATTCCGTCGAGGCGGGCGTGGATACGATCGAGCATGGGAACTACATTGCCGACGAAGATTTGAAGGTGATGGCGGCGCGCGGGATTTTTTATGTGCCCACGATTTTTGTGGGGGAGTATGTGGCGCAGGGGCGGGCGGCGGAAGGGGCTCCGGTATGGGTCAAGATGATTCAGATTCATGAGGACACGTTTCGGCGGGCGATGAAGGCGGGAGTGAAGATTGCGTTTGGGACGGATGCGGGCGGGTTTGATTGGAAGATTGATCCGACGAAGGAATTTTCCTCGATGGTGAAGTTTGGGATGACTCCGGCGCAGGCGATTCGGTCGGCGACGGCGACCGCGGCGGAGTTGTTAGGGATGCAGGATTCGTTGGGGACGCTGGAGGCGGGGAAGTTGGCGGATATTGTGGCGGTGCCGGGGGATCCGTTGGCGGATGTGTCGCTGATGGAGAAGGTGGATTTTGTGATGAAGGGTGGGGTGGTATGTCGCGGGCCTTAAGCGCCCATTTCGCCAGTTGGTATCGGGGCATTAGTGTTGCTGGATCTCCATCGCAACCAGGCGGCGAAGGGAATGAGAAACAACAAGCTCCAGAGCGCCAGGCCCATTATGTAGATGGAAAGCTGATCTTGCTCTAGTCTCTCCGCGGGGGTTAGGCCGAACCGCAGGAGCAGCAACGACGGCGAAAATAAGGCCTAGAACGAGACTCACTGCCAAGCCCTTGCGGCCCACGCGTCGGCGTCCGAGAAAGGTGTCAATTCCAAGGCCTACAAACCACCAGGCTGGCAAGGCGAAGAACGGATAAGGGAAGCAGCGCCAGACCTCCTTGGTCAGGGGGTACGGATACCAGGACGGTTTGTGTGAAACGAGATACGAGATTGCCAAATCACCTAAATGCCCCGGAAGGTCGACAACGATGATTATTTTTTCGAGCCGGAAAGCTGCAGCGATGAATGCGAAGCGCGTGAAGTCGGTAGAAGGTAAGGTAATGGAGATGCTGAGATTGCTGGTTGTTATGTAGACCGTATCGCTTCCGTGCGCGGCATGCTTAAAAGACAGGGGCGCCATGATGAAGAACGGGACAATTGACAACATCAAGACCAGGACCGGCAACAGCGTGCTGAACGATCAGGAGAGTTGTCTCATTCTATTGTTGCATTGAAGAGGCTTGGATCATAGGTCACTTTGAGTGCGAGGGCAAGGTGCGCTCGCGACAGATGTCCTTGCGACAGATGGCGAGACGCCGGCGCTACCTCGCCGCCCATGTACGAATGCGTCCGGGGCTACGTGTTTTTGAACCATGCCAGCAAGCGGTGCTCGAATTCGTTCGGGCTCGTGCTTATAGCACCACAGTGGTTGGCTCCGGAGACTTCCCACAGGATTGTGTTGGGGGCGCGGGCGTGAATGCGTTGCGAGTGACGTACGGGAATGTTGCTGTCGATCTGGCCGTGGATTAGGAGCACTGGCACTTTCGTGGCCGCGACTGAATCTTCAGGGGAGATGTCGTCCATTCGTAGGTGATACTTCAGGCGGGCGCGGAGGAAGGCTACTTCCACTAGCGGACGGAGTAGGGTGCGTCCGACCCAGGGACCAAGTTTGAAGGGCTGTCCCATGCGGTCGTAGGCGATTTCACGAAAATCGGAGAAAGAAGATTCGGCGATTACGGCGCAGAGGTGTGGGTGCGTGTCGAGCGATTGCAGGAGTTGGGCGGCTCCCATGGATTCTCCAAGGGCAAAGATGCAGCGGGGATGATCTTGCGCTTCGAGAAAATCAAACCATTGATGGATGTCATTGCGCTCTATCAGACCGTAGGTGGCTAGCGGGCCGCCGCTGGTGCCGTGGGCGCGCGCGTCGGGGAGGAGGACGGTGAATCCGTGGGAGAGAAGGAGTTGTGCGTATCCGGTCATGCCCATGCGGTTGTCGGCGAGGCCGTGGAGGAGGAGGACGGCGTTGCCGTTGGGGTTGTGCGGGTGAATGATCCATGCGCGTAGAGTTACGTTATCGGGAGTTGTGATGGCGGCGTCGGTGAAGTTGGCGTTGAGGGTTAGGGCGGAGTCGCGAACTGCAGTGACTTCGTCTTCAGTGAGTGGGCGGCGGGCGGGGTGAAGTGTGCCGTCTGCGAGGTAGATGCCGCCGATGATGCAGAGGTTTAGGTAGAGCGTCAGGAATATGAGTCCGTAGCGGGCGCGGCGGGATAGGGGCATGTGTCTTTGGGATTATACGGAGGATGGGAGACCGCGGTTCCAGGGTTAGGCAACAACTTGACCACAGACACGGAGGGACAGTGAAGATAGCGGCCCCGGACGAATGCGTCCGGGGCTACGTGTTTACCTTTGACTACAGGAATTACCTGAGCGGAAGTTGGGGCGGATGGGTCGAGAATCGTATGAGGAAGAGAATTTATATGGGAGATGAACCATGACAAAAGACCCTGTTTGCGGAATGAACATTGACGAAAATAATGCTCAATACCACACACAATACGGCGGGAAGAAGTACAGCTTCTGCTCGCAGGATTGCAAGACAAAGTTCGAGAAGCAGCCGGAACAGTACGCGCGGTCGGTTGCATAGATCGGTATGGAGATAAAAGAAAATAGCCCCGGGTGAATGCGTCCGGGGCTACGTGTTTTCTGGAGATGCTAGCGGGCCATGGCCGGCTCTTGGACTGATTTGCCGGATTTGAAGGTGGCGTAGCGTTTGTTGATTTCGTCCCAGTTGATGACGTTCCACCAGGCGGTTAAATATTCGGGACGGCGATTGTTGTATTTGAGGTAGTAGGCATGCTCCCAGACGTCGTTGCCGAAGATGGGATAGAGGCCTTGGGAGATGGGATTGTCCTGGTTGGGGGTGCTGATGATTTGCACTTCGCCGGAGGACTTGCCTGTGAGCCAGACCCATCCGCTGCCGAATTGCTTGACGCCGGCGTCGTTGAATTTGGTTTGGAAATCTTTGAAGTTGCCGAAGGTCTTGTTGATCGCGTCGGCGATGGGGCCGGAGGGATCGCCGCCGCCTTTGGGCTTCATGATCTTCCAGAACATGGAGTGGTTGACGTGGCCGCCGCCATTGTTGCGGACGGCGCCGCGAATGTCCTCGGGGATGGCGTTGAGGTCGCGAATGAGATCCTCGGCGGTCTTGCCGGCGAGATTGGGATGCTTCTCGATGGCGGCGTTCAGATTCTTCACATAGGCGCCATGGTGCATGTCGTGATGCAGGGTCATCGTCTGCTTATCGATGATCGGTTCGAGCGCGTCGTATGCGTAGGGGAGTGCGGGTAATTCGTGAGCCATGATTGTCTATTGTCCTCCAGGCTTTTGAGATGACGGGAAACGGGTTTTCGATGCAAGTGATATGGATGATTATATCGCTTGGCGACGGGACGGGGATATGGATGCAAGCCAAACGCGCAGGTGATTTGCGTCGCGAAGAACGCGACGCATCGCGCGGCTCGCCCGGGTTCTTCGCGAGACAAAAGGCGCCTCGCTCTGGATGACAAAGCTTGAGAAGTGCGGGCGGGGTAGGGATGCTTCGACTGCGCGGGGAGTAGCGCTTCGCGCTCCTCGACGCTTCGCTCAGCATGACAAATCCGTGGTGGTTCCACCTTGCTTCGCTTCGGCGGGACGGCCGAGGCGGCCATCCCCACATGAGTCTATTTGATGCCGTCCCCCCAAGATTTATTTGCGGCCTAGGAGGCGGATTCTGGAGGTGAAGGCGCGGCCTTGGCAGGCGGTGAAGGTGGGCGCGGGATGGGAGATGGGGTCGATGGTGCTGTTGACTACGTAGGGATTGCAGCGTCCGGTGATGTTGTCGAAGCCGCCGCGGACGGCGAGGTAGTATCCGAAAAGGTGGAAGCGTTTTTCGGGTTGGAGGTTTAAGGAGAGGTAGGAAGGGAAACGCTGGGCGCCGGGTGGGCCGATGAGTTCCTGCTGGTTGTTGAAGAGGTTGAAGGGAAATCCGGTGCGGGCTTCGAGGGAGTAGGCGATTTCGAGCTGATGAATGATGGGGAGATTGAAGAAGGGAAGGTATCCCCAGGAGAGGAAGCGGTTGGGAGTGTCCCAGGGATAGGGACCGGGTTCCTGAGGGCTGAAGATGGGATTGTCGACGCTGAAGTCGAGGACTTGATTGGAGCGGGAACTGGAGCGGGTGTAGGAGCCCATCAGCATGTAGCTTTCGCGGAAGTTGTGGCGGAGGGAGATTTGGAAGCCGTCGTAACGGTCGTTGCGGGTGTTCTCGAGGATGAAGTTGCCGCCAGGAGTGTTGTTGAGAGTGTCGTAAACGAAGCCGTGATTGCCGCGGCGTTGCTGGAACTCGGCTTTCATGTAGATGGCATAGGGAAGTTTCTGTTCGAGGGCAATGCTCCAGTTGAGGAAGCGCGGAACTTCGAGCGTGCTGCTGTTGACGGTGAAGGCGGTGGGGACTGGGCCGGTGGTAGTGACGCATCCGGTGGCGGCGGTACAGGTGGGATCAACAGAGTAAAAGAGATCTTGCCGGGTGCCGGCGTAGGGGCGGGCGATGAGGTAGATAGGAGTGCCGTCATAGACGAGGCCGATTCCGGCGGAGATTTTGGTGTTGCCGGAGGCGTTGAGGACGTAGGTTCCGGCGAGGCGGGGAGAGAACGTGAGGTGGCGGACGATAGCGTCGCGATCGAAGCGGATGCCGGGTTCGAGGAGCAGGCGGTCGGTGATGCTCCAACGATCTTCGGCGTAGATGCTGAGTTCGGTGTTGTATTGCTCGTGCAAGGGCGCGGGGCCGAAGGTTGAGTAACGGGTGCAGGGAAAAGTTGAATCCTGGGGAGCCGTGAGGCAGAGGTCAGGTAGGGTTGAGGGCTGAGTGTTGTCTGCACTGAGGAACGAAATCGGCTGGCGCTCGAACGTGGCGTTATAGGAAATGCGGTCGAGATCCATTCCGACTTTGAGATCGTGACGGCCGTGCCAGTGGTGCGAGGGGAGGAAGAGGTTGGAGAGAATTTGCCAGCGGGTAGCGTTAGTTTGGTTTGCGAAGTAGAAGTTTCCGCCGGCGGTGTTGGGATTGATGAAGTAGGGAAGGGTTCCGTAGGGAGTGAGTTGGGCGTCGTACTCGGCGAAGGCGAATCCAGTTTCGAGCAGTTGACCGCCGGCGAAATAATGTTGGTCTTTGAGGCTGCCGAAGTAGGCGGATTCGACATCTTTGGGATTCGTCAGTTGCGGCATCTGCGGCGAAAGGAAGGCGTACTGGTCATGCAGATGGTTTAGAAGAAAGCTGGCGGTGAAAATGTTACGGCTGGTGAGGTTGGACTGGAGTTTGGTGAGATCGCCGACGCGGATGGTGTGATCATTGTCAGCTCCGACGGGGAGTGCGGTAAAGACGGTATTGGCGTAGTCGCCTTCGAAGGCATTGTAGAACCATATTTTTCCCTTTTCGATGGGGCCGGAGAAAGTGAAGCGGGGAAGGAACTGGTCGAAGCGCCATCCGTGCTTGTTTTGGATGGAGGGAATAAAGTTGGTGGCAAAGAAGCGGAAGTGATCGTCGCCGATGCCGGTATTGAGTTTGAGCATGCCGCCGGATCCTTTGCCGTCTTCGGCAGGTTCGCGGGACGGCTGGACCTGGATGGAGCGAAAAGAGTCGGTGCTGACGCGGACGACGAGTTGTCCGTTCGCGGGCTGGGTGACGTTGAAGCCATCGAGCAGGGTGACGGTCTGGTAAGTCTGAGCTCCCGCAACGTGGGGTTGTCCCGCCTGATCCTGAACGACGCCGGGGATAAAGTTCAGTGCGTTGCGATAGTCGTGGGTGCCGGGATAAACGATATTGATGACATCAAGTCCGCTGACGGATTCTTGCGCGACGACTTGCGCGGGATCGATGGCGGGAGGAGATTCGTGGACATCGACGATCTCGTGGACTTCCTGCTCGTGTGAGATGGATACATCGATGGACAAGCCGGGCCTGATTTGGACGCCGGGCTGATCGAGAGCGTAGAAACCTTCCTTTTCGACGCGGAGCTGGTATTCTCCGGCAGCGAGGGAAGGGAACTGGCAGCGTCCGGAGAGATCGGTCTCGCAGCGGATGGCGGGCGAGGGCGGCGCTTGCAATGAAACGCGGGCGGAAGGGACGACCACGCTATTCTCGTCGGTGACGATGATGGCGGGAGGATTCGCCTGGGCCGCGGCGGCAGACACAAGAGCGAGGGTGAGGAGCAGGGCGCGCATGCGGTCACAGGTATTCTACGGTGGGATGCGGCGAGGGTAGAGTTGGTTTTGAGGTCCGAGCTGAGAGTGCGGATTAGATTGCGTGTGAACGGTTTCTTGGAATGAAATCATCCAACGACAGAGTTTTACGTTTGATCGCGGTCTTCAAGTTTCTGAAGTGTGCAGCGTTGATTGCGCTCGGTGTAGGCGCGTTCAAATTACTGCACAAAGATGTGGGCGGGTTGGCCGAGCACCTGGTGGAAGCGTTAAAGTTCGACACTGGGAGCCGGTATGTGGTTGCCTTTCTGGCGAAGGTTTCGAATCTGCGTCCGGACCAGATCAAAAAGCTGGGACTGGTTAGCTTCTTGTATGCGGGGCTGTTCCTGGCTGAGGGGACGGGATTGTGGCTGCAGAAACGGTGGGGGGAGTGGCTGACGGTGATTATCACCAGCAGCCTGGTGCCGGTGGAGATGTATGAGATCTACCGCCATGCTACTTGGGTGAGAGTGGGGGCACTGATCGTGAATGTCGCGATCGTGGCGTATTTGATTTATACGATTCGCAGTCAGGGGAGGAAATGAACTACCACACTTGAATGAGGTTGCTGAAGAACGTGGGTGATCAAAGAACCGACCTTGCCAATTGAGCAAATGTTGGAGTTGGACGTTACAGCACTGTCGCAAGGTGCTTGAGGACTATATCGCCGTAATCCTGGTCTTTGATGGGGGATTTGCCCTTCCCAATAGCTGGGTTCAAAGCTTCTGGCTACTTGCTTAAGACCTGCGCCGCTGCTGAGTTGGTGCATGCGGTTCGCGAGTCGCTACGGGGCTATTCGTGCTTGTCAAGTCCTCTCTCGCAAGACACGATCGATTGCTTGCGCTGGGAACATAAAAAGCTGGTCCAGGAAGAGCAGTGCCTGACTAAGAGGCAGCGGCAAGTGTTGCAATTGCTGGTCGAAGGCAAGGTGATGAGGGAGGTGGCCAACATCTTGGACATTAAGCTCCGGACTGTTACATATCACAAGTGCCGTATGATGGAAGTGCTGGGCGCCAAGAGCGACGCAGAACTGGTTAAGTACGCCATCAGGAACCACCTCATAGCCGCTTAGGGTGCTGCACTACCGAACAGAGGGTAGATTCCGGACCAGCGAATTATCCGACTCCGGTCATCACCGCGCGGGTGGGCGTCGCGCGCTGATGCTGAACGATGCAACGATCGTGTGCGGAGGAAAGAGCCGTGTGGTGGATCAGCTATCGAGGTGAATCGGGGCACGGCGTCGACAACATCGGCGTCTTCGAGGACAACGGCGCCCCACGCAAGATACATCCGTTGCTCCTAGATCCATCTCCGGAGGCACAGCCGCTACACATCGCGCGCGGCTTCGCCTTGGTGGGCGACGACCTCTACATCGCGAACGCCTGGCGTAAGGATAGCCACATCGCGCGCTACCACCGGCACGGCGACACCTTCCGCTTCAAGGAGGTGGTCGCGCAAACTGAGCAGGTTGCAGCGATGGTGCATCCGTTCGACGTGGAACTGGGAGACGATGGTCGTATCTACGTCTCCTGCCAGGATACCAACACCGTGGTGGCGCTTCTGCCGGAGGCCCGCATACCTGCACCGGTTGCCGCGCACCTCCGCAAGCACTATCCAAACGGGAAATTTCTCCCCGGCACGCTCGTCGCGTCCAGTCAGGGGAGCCTACCAGAGTACGGTGAACGCCCGCCGCTCGATGTGCCATCGCCCCTCGGCCTCCAGGTGGTGCTTGACGAGCGCGGCAAGCCACGCCACTCGGTGCGGGGCATCGTCGTGCACCGGAAACATCTGTACGTGGCGGACGAAGCCGGTGACGCAGTAAAGGTCTTCGATTTGAAGTCGGGGGAGTTGATGGCCCACATCACGGGGAGGGCGCTGAAGGCGCCCGTGCACCTGATCCTGCACGGCGAGAGTCTCTACATCGGCGCCTCGGGCAGCGGCAGCATCCTCGCGCTGGACCTGACGTCCAAACCTCCGAGCGGCAAGTTGAAGGCACGCGTTGTGATCGACGGGAAGCTAGACGCCCCCTCCGGGTTCGCGGTCGGTCCAGACGGCGACTTCTACGTGGCCGAGCGGAAGAAGCGGCGGGTACGGCGCTTTTCTTCCAAGGGGAAGAAAAAGGGGACCTTCATTGATGATCTTCCGGACATGCCGGAGTTCCTCGTCTATGTTTCGTGAGAAATCCCAAAGCGGTTACAACTGCGCCCAGATCACTTGTCACGGCGGGGGTCATTGAACGTCGAGCGCTTTCGGTGTGAAAAAGCCCCGCCCCAAACGATCTTGGACGAGTTTTAAGGAAGGGCGACGACACCATCGCTAAACATCAAGGAATGAAGCAAGATGAGTGTTGAAGCTGTTTGGGGAGTCTGGGCGATATGACGTGGCGGTAGAGAATGGAGGTCCGATCTGGCGGGTGCAGGTGAAGTCGACGATCTTTTGCCGGCGGGGGAATGAGTACAGCTTGAATGTGATGGGGTGCGGGCCGGTGGGTGGGTGATTCCGGTGGGGGAGTGGTACATCATTCCGTATGCGGCGATGGGGAAGAAGGCGACGCTGCATTTCACGGCGGGGAGCAAGCGGGCGAAGTGGGCGCGGTATCGGGAGGCGTGGGATCTGTTGAAGGTGGTGGAGATTCGGGCTTGTGTGGATCCGTTGTATGAGGAGGAGGTTGTGGAATTTGATTGATGGTTGAGGTTGAAGTCAAAGTCACCGCCCTCTCGCTGAAATCGCGAGAAGGGTGCGGCACCCGGCAACTCTGTTAATCCTTAACCACAGGTGGGGCAGACATAGCATTGTGAGTGGTATGCAAACCTTTGAATCGGGCTTGAAACCTCTGATATCTGTCGAGAATCCGGCGGGGACGCGACCATGGAGTCATGAAGTTTTCATTCCTCCCCCTGCTGTTGAGTGTTCTCGTGTCCCCAAGTCTGGCGAACGTGACGATAACCACCAAGAGCGTGCCGAATGGCACGGTTGAAACCGCGTATTCTGCGGTCATACAGGCGAGCGGCGGATGCACGCCCGACAAGTGGGCGATCGCATCCGGAAAGCTGCCGGCAGGCGTCACCTCGAAAGTGTCGCAGACGACGAAGTCGCTGACGCTGGCAGGAAAGCCGACGACTGCGGCCACCTATTCCTTCACCGTAAAGGTCACCGGCTGCGGCGGCGGAACGTCGCAGGTTGCGTACAAGGTGGTGATTCAGGGATCGGCGAACCATGTCGTGGACCTGAGTTGGAAGCCTTCGACATCGAACGACGTGGCTGGCTATAACGTGTATCGCGGTCCCAATGGAACGAGTTGGACCAAGATCAATGTGAGTACGGTTGCGTCGACGCTGTACAGCGATTCGACCGTCGCCAACGGCAGCACGTACTACTACTCGGCGACATCGGTCGATGTCTCTGGCCATGAAAGCAGCAAGACTGCCGCGGTCAAGGTGGTTGTTCCGTAGAGGTTATTTCGAACTGGAACTGCTGAGTCGAAAAGCCCATGATGCAATCTGAGTGGCGCCCACCCTTCGCGAAAGCTTGCGAAGGGATGGGCCACGCACCGTGAGGATGGGCGCGGATCGCATCGTTTTACTTCCGCACGCGTGCGCAGATAGACTTGCGCCGCGATGACTACACGCCGCCGCTTTCTTCGCGATACTGCTGTTGTGTCCGCTGCTCCGGCCGTTACTTCTCAGAGCCGTCTGGTCCTGGCGCAGGCTGGCTGAGGCACTTACCGCAATCCGATTTTGGGCGGCGACCATCCCGATGCCAGCCCCATCCGTGTGGGCGATGATTTCTATCTCACCCACTCCAGCTTTGACTACGCGCCGGGACTGTTGATCTGGCACTCGCGCGACTTGATTAACTGGCGTCCCGTGGCGGCCGCGCTGCAGAGCTACCATGGCAGCGTATGGGCACCGTATCTCTGCGAGTATCAGAATCGCTATTACATTTATTTCCCCGCCGACAACCGGCTGCGAGTGGTGCACGCAGATCGTCCCAGGGGACCGTGGAGCGAGCCCGTTGATCTTGGCATCAACGCGATCGATCCTGCGCACACTGCCGAAAATGGCCGCCGCTTTCTGTACATGGTTGGCGGACAGATGGCCGAGTTAACTGCGGACGGTCTGGCCGTGAAGACTGCGCCCCGCGTGGTGTTCGAACCGTGGCCGATGCCCACGACCACGCGCATGGAGTGCACTTGCCTTGAAGCGCCGAAACTTCTCGAGCACAACGGCTACTACTACCTGAACGTAGCCGAGGGCGGGACAGCGGGACCGGCGACGAGTCATTCCGTCATCAGCGCTCGCAGCCGCCATGCCGACGGCCCCTGGGAATTCTCTCCGTACAACCCGGTGGTGCGTACGCGCTCGCGCGACGACCGCTGGCTGAGCGTGGGGCACGGGAGGCTGGTCGATACTTCGGGCGGCAAGTGGTACATGACGGTGCACTCGTATGACAACGGGTATCGCACTCTGGGCCGACAGCTACTGTTGCTTGCGGTGGAGTGGACCGCCGACGGGGGGTTCGCGTACCGGATGGCATCATGCCCGATGCAGCGATTCCCCTGCCCGTCGCTGGCATGAGCCAACAGCCTTTGCTCGATGCCTCGGACGACTTCACCAGCGCGGAACTCGGACTGCAGTGGGGCTTTTGGCGTGAGTACGACGCGACACGATTCACCGTGGGCAGTGGCGCTCTGACTCTGGCGGCTCGCGGAAAGAGCCCTGGCGGATTCTTCGGCGCTCACCACCGCTGTCGGCGGACATGCCTACACCGTGGAGATCGATGTCGAGATCGAGCCGGGCTGCGAGTGCGCGATGATGCTGTTCTACGATCCGCAGCATGCCACCGGAATCCTGGTGGGTCCGGAAGGTGTGGGTGTGCGGCTGGCGAATGGGTATGTGCCAAACCGCCAGCAGAAGAGCGCGACACGCGCCACGCTGCGTGTTGTCAACGACCGCCAGGAAGTGGATTTCTACTTCCGCCTGCCGGGGAAAGAGTGGCAGCGCACACAGGAATCCGCCGAAATCTCTGGAATGCAGCACAACGTTCTGGGCGGCTTCCTGGATGTGAGGCCGGCGATATACGCCAGCGGATCGGGGAAGGCTACGCTGCGCAACTTTCGCTATTGGCCGGAGGTAAAGGTGCCGGCGTAGGAAGCGCGTTGGGAACTACACACTTGACGGTGCAGAGTCCCTTCGACTGCTCTCAGGACAGGCTCTTGAGTTCTTTTGCAAGGCGGGTAGCTGCGCGCGGCGCTTCTACCGTCCCTACGGGACTCAGATCCAATTTCCCTGACCTCTACCGCGGCGCTGCAGCGCCGCTCCTCCACGATATGACGCCGCTAATCCCGCGGAAGAGCAGCCCGATGCCACTCATCGATCTTCCCTGCTGGATCCACGAAACGTTTCCAGAGCGAACCGCACTATCATTCATCGCAGGAGTGTTTCTATGGCGCCTGGACTCGACAAGCTGCAACACATCGTCGTGCTGATGATGGAGAACCGGTCATTCGACCACATGCTGGGATCGCTGAAGGCTGTGAATACTGCAATCGATGGCGTCACGCCGGATTTGAGCAATCCGGATGCGAATGGGAATCCGGTGAAGGCGCAGGCGCTGGCGGAGTTTCAGGCGCAGTTGCAGCCGGATCCGGACCATCATTTTCCGGCGGTGGATTTGCAGATTTTTGGCGGCGATCCGAACCGCGTGGCCAACATGCAGGGGTTCGTGAAGAGTTACTTCAACCAGCAGCGCGACGTGGGGCATTCGCAGAAGATCATGTACTACTTCGCGCAGGACAGGCTGCCGGTGCTGACGACGCTGGCGCTAGAGTTTGCGGTGTTCAACCGCTGGTTCGCATCGATCCCGGGGCCGACGATTTGCAACCGGGCGTTCGCACATTACGGGACATCGTTCGGGCGCGTGGACATGAATCTGATTTACGTCAACGAGCCGTTCAAGAGCATCTACGACCGGCTGATTGGAGCGACACCGAAGCGCACTTCGAAACTCTACTACTACGACACCACAAGCTCGACCATGGAGGTTACAAACCTGTTGGAGCATCAGCCGGAACTGTTCGGCACGTTTCCGCAGTTTCTGGATGACTGCGCCAAGGGCAACTTGCCGGACTACTCGTTCATCGAGCCGAACTTCAACGATCACGAGACCGACAGCGGCGAGGAATTGGCGAGCGATCAGCATCCCGACCACAACGTGCAGGCGGGGGAGATTTACATGGGGCAGGTTTACAACGCCATCAAGAATTCGCCGCTGTGGCCCAACACGGCGCTGCTGATTGTGTATGACGAGCATGGCGGGATCTACGACCACGTGGTGCCTCCGGCGTGCACGCCGGACCAGTTCACAGCGTCGGTGAATGACACGGGGACGGGACGACCATTTGCGTTTGACAGGCTCGGCGTGCGCGTGCCGGCGATTCTGGTATCGCCGTGGATTCCGAAGGGGACGGTGGTGAATCGCGTGTTCGACCACGCGTCGATTCCGGCGACGGTGACCAAGTTCTTTCTGGGGGATTATTCGCCGCGGTCTCCGCGGGAGACGAGCGCGGATGTGTTTATTGAGCGGAATTCGGGAGCGGTGGATCCGGCGAGGAATCTGCTGTCGCTGAATGTGATGCGGACGGATTGTCCAGACTTTGATGTGTAGCGGGACCGCAGGGGCTAAAGCCCTCGGGGAGAGGAAGAGCTTTATCGCAGCGCTGAAAGCGCTGCGCCACCCAAAACGAGTCTCAGCAGCGAGTTCTCAGCAGTGAGTCTCAGCAATGAGTTCTCAGCGAGTTCTCGGCGAGTTTCAAAGCCGACGAGCGAGATGCGGCGAACCAGCGAGGAATCTGTTGTCGCTGGATGTGATCCGAACAGATTGTCCAGACTTTGATGTGTAGAGGGACCGCAGGGGATAAAGCCCTCGGGAGAGGAAGAGCTTTATCGCAGCGCTGAAAGCGCTGCGCCACCCAAAAGCGAGTTTCAGCAGCGAGTCTCGGGCAGCGAGTTCTCAGCAAGTATCAAAGCCCGCGTAGAGCAGCGGAGCGAACTGCGGCAGAGGTGAAAACAGTCTCAAGGAGTAGCAACCATGACGATGATCCATGTGCCGAGGCCGACGAATGCGTTTAATCCGAACCGGCCGGTGTCTGCGCTGCTGAAGGCGCAGATGGAGTATCTGCACGCGGCGGAGAAGCGGCTGCCGTTGCGCTATCACAGCGAGATCTACATCAATGCGGTCAAGACCGAGGGCGAGGCGGCGAAGTATATCCGGCACGTGACCGAGGCAATTCATGAAGCGCATCGAGACGCCGCGACGCGGGCGAAGGTTGTGCCGAAGCGTAAGCGCGTGATCGAGATTGCGGCCGTGGCCGACGAAGCGGGTGAGCGGAAGATACGGAGCCGAAGAAGGTCGAAGAAGGAAGGGGGCTCCCGTGGACCGAAGAAATAGCGCTCGGTCACTCCGGACGAATGCGTCGGGGACCACGCGTTGGTGTGTGGTCGTGCTGCTATGGCTTGCAGCGATGGGCGCGATGAATCCGTGCGCTCAGGCCCAGGAGAACTGGCTGCAGGCCGACTTCCGCCGCGAAGGCGAGCGGATGAGCGATGCCTGTAAGGGCGGCTTCAAGGCAGCGCCGGGATGCGCCGTCGAGTTGTTCACGGACCATCCCTTGCACGTTGCGGCGGGGAGCATGCCGCCGCAAAACGGATTCGGGCTGGGCGGGGCGTTCGTGGCGGCGAGGAACTCGAAGAACTGGCGGATGAGTTGGGACATGGATGCGGTGGGCTCTTTTAACGGGGCGTGGCGCGCCGGTGGCTATATGACCCTGGTGCATACGCCGGAGGTGAAGATCGTTGTGAATGAACCCGCCGCGGGCGGATCGGCGCCGAAGGCGAAGAAGTCCAACCTGGCGGTGCATCCTTATACCGTGTTCAACCTGTATGCGCAGACGATCTCGCTGAACAAGCTGAATTATTTTGGGCTGGGGAATGATTCGTCTCTGGCGGGTGCTTCGGTGTTTGGGATGACGCAGACGATTTTGGGAGTGAATGCGATCAAGCCGGTCTATGAATGGGCGGCGATCCGCAAGCTGAACCTCGCGCTACTAGGGGAAGTGAATGGGCGGTTCGTGAACCTTCGAGGAGAGAACGGGCAGTCGGCGCCGTCCATTTACACCAACTACACGAATGCGACAGCGCCGGGATTGAGTTCGCAGCCGGGATTTGTGCAGCTAGCCCAGGGAGTGCGCATCAAGCCGGTGATCGCGGATTACTTGCAGCTGAATTACATGGGGAACATTCAGGAGTTCTTCGCGCCGTCGAGTGCGCAGAATTCGTTTCAGCGGTGGACGGTGGACTTAAATCACACGCTGTATTTGTATGGCTACACGCAGTCGGGGGCGAAGAGTACGGATGGGGTTGGACCGGATTCGTGCGCGCCGGTCGGATCGACGTGTCCCGCGGTTTCGCGCTCGCGGAATCTGAATGGGTCAATCAATGTGCGGTTGCTGCTCTCGGAGTCGATGAATTCGGCAACCAGCGCGGTGCCGTTTTATTTTCAGCAGACGCTGGGCGGGTCGGACATCAATGGAGCGATGTCGTTGGGGAGTTATCAGGACTACCGGTATCGCGCTCCGAATCTGTTGTTGATGCAGGAGACTTTCGAGCACTCGATCTGGGGGCCGTTTGGGTTTAAGTTCGAGGCGGACCAAGGGCGGGTGGCGCTGACGCGTAGCGAGTTGGGATTCGATCATCTGCGGCACAGCTTTGCGGGCGGGTTCACGCTGCGGGCGGGCGGGTTTCCCATGGTCTCGATCATGTTTGCATGGGGCGGACCCGAGGGGCATCACAACATCTTCAATATGAATCCATCGCTGCTGGGCGGGTCGGCACGGCCGCTGCTGGATTGATCTTTATATTGTTCTCCTCACAGCAGCTATTGAGACTGAGCGGTCGGGAGCCGATCCCGCGACGTTGTGTTTCTGGGAATGCCGCGAAAAGGATCGGGCAGCACGCGGGGCGGGCTGACTCGCGATTTTCCAAAGATACATGGCCGCATAGGCGCGCCAGGGTCTGCAACCCTGGACGCGCTGTTCCAGTTCTCGAGGAGTGGCCAATGCCAGCGCACGAAGAAGGCCGAGATCGCTGGAAGGAAAGGCATCGGGCTCGCGGAGCGCACGCATAGCAACGTATTGTGCGGTCCATTTGCCAATGCCGGGGATTTCGCACAGGCGTTCGAGAAACGCGTCGGAGTCGACGACTCCCGAGAAGCTGATCTTGCCGGAGCTCACGGCGCGGGCCAGACTGCGAATGGTTTCGGCGCGGGCGCCGGTCACGCCGACAGTCGCGAGTTTCGCCTCCGCGAGAATCTCGGCGGACGGGAACAGGTGGGTAAGTCCGCTGGGCCCTTTGAACGACTTTCCATAGGTGCTGGCAATGCGGCCAGCGAGGGCAGTCGCGCCCTTGACGGTAATCTGCTGGCCTAGAATCGCGCGGATCGCGAGTTCGAAGCCATCCCAGCAGCCGGGAACGCGAAGGCCGGGATCGAGTTCCACTCCGGCGGCGATCGTGGGATCGGCTCGGAGACTGGACACGATGGCCGCCCAATCCGCGTTGAGATCGAACATGGCGCGGATGCGTTCGACGATGAAGAACAGCGACTGCGGATCGCCGAATTCGATGCGGAGGAGAAGCGCGGCGCGGGAATCGTCGAGTGAGACTTCGAAATATCCAGCGCGACCATGCAAGGAAATTGTCCGACGGTATACGCCGGATTCCACGACCTCAACACCGGGAGTGGCGCGCGCAGCTAGAAAGTCGAGCATGCCCTGCCAGTGATAGGGCGGGCGGAAGTGCAGGCGGAACCGATATTGATTTCCCGGCTGGGCGGTGGTCTTCCGCGCCAGACGCCGGATCTGGGTGGGCGTTCGATGGTAGACCTTGCGGATGCCGGCGTTGAAGCGACGGACCGAACCGAATCCCGAGGCGAGGGCGATCTGGGTCATGGGCAGAGTTGTCTCGTCAATCAACTTCTTGGCGAAGTGCAGGCGGCGAGTCTGCGCGACGGCGATGGGAGTGGCACCGAGATGACGCAGGAAGAGGCGGCGCAGGTGACGCGAGCCAACTCCTAGCCGCTCGGCCAGAACCTCGACGCCGCCGTCTGCGAGACCGCTCTCTGCGATCAGACGCAAGGCTCGAGAGACCGTATTCGAAGTGCCCAGCCATGCGGGAGTTCCAGGCGAACACTCAGGGCGACAACGCAGGCAGGGACGGAATCCCGCTTCGGCCGCGGCGGCAGCGGTGGCGAAGTACCGGCAATTTTTTTCCTTCGCCGTGGGCGCCGGGCAAATCGGACGGCAGTACACCCTGCTGCCAACGACTCCGATATAGAACTTGCCGTCGAAGCGTGGATCGCGCGACAAGCGTGCCCGGGAACAGACTTGCAAGTCCAGATTCATACGCCATCCCGCTCGTGGAGTCGTTGATTTCTGATCGTTGGGCAATCAGAGAAATCGAAATCGCCTGCCTATGATAGCCGAGTCGTCGGAACAGTCTGGACGTTTTCGGACTGCACTCTAAACGATGCGATCGGAGAGCGGAGTGAGGTCCGCAGACGTCCAGTGTGCGACATTGGGGTCCGCGAACGTCCAGTGGTTTGCCATCGATTTCGGTAAGGTCGGGCGAGGGGGTCTTGCGCTGAAACCATAGCGCGAATCCCGCGTTTCTGATGGCTGGGGGAGCCATGGGATGCCGCATTCGCCATTGCGTGGAGTGTCCGCGGTGCCGCACGCGATACCTCGTCGGTTTTAGTCCGTATGAAAACGGATCATACCTGGTGCCGATTACTGCCGGATGTTGGGACGAATGGATTCTGCATTGTTCGTGCGGGACGCCGAGCTATGCGAGTCGATGGAACTGGAATGAGTTGAAGGCGTACGAGGTGCCGAGCGAGGCGCATCAGCGCGGGTATGGCGCGGAGCAGGAGATCCTGTGCATCGGCATCTCCCGGCGTTCGAGCTCGGTTTCGGGCTCAAGGCTTAACCACTAAGGACACTAAGGTTCACGAAGGAACCCTGGCTTACTTCTTGCTTGCCGATTTCTTCTTTTCTTTGACCTTGCCGATATTTCTCTTCCCGTCGAAGACACGGGCGAAGATCTTATCTACATTTTTCAGTTGGCGTGGGAGGTCGAAGGCGTATTCGACCTGCTTGCGGGGGACTTTGCTGGTGATTTCTTTGTCGGCCAGGACTAGTTGATGGAAGTCTAGATTTTCCTTCCAGGCGCGCATAGCGTGGGATTGGACGAGGCGGTAGGCTTCTTCGCGGCTGACGCCGTGCTCGACCAGGTCGAGCAGTAGTTGTCCACTGAAGATGAGGCCGTGCGTGCTTTCCAGATTGGCGCGCATGCGATCGGGATAGACGAACAAAGTGTCGATCAGATTCGTGGTCTTGCTCAGGAGATAGTCGACGAGCGTGGTCGAGTCGGGGAGGATGACACGCTCGGCGGAAGAGTGGGAGATGTCCCGCTCGTGCCAGAGGGCGACGTTTTCGAGTCCAGCCTGGGCGTTGCTGCGGACTACGCGCGCGAGGCCGCTGATCTGTTCGGCCGTCACCGGATTGCGCTTGTGGGGCATGGCGGAGGATCCCTTTTGCTTCTCGCTGAAAAATTCCTCGGCTTCACGGACTTCGGTGCGCTGCAGGTGGCGAATCTCGGTGGCGATCTTGTCCAGAGTCGATGCGATGACGGCGAGCGTGCCGAGATAGTGTGCGTGGCGGTCGCGCTGGATGACCTGCGACGAAACGGCAGCGACTTTCAGTCCCAGGCGCGCGCAGATCTTTTCTTCGAGTTCGGGCGTGAGGTGAGCGAAGATTCCGACGGCGCCGGAGAATTTTCCTATCCGCATGTCTTCGGCGGCGGCCATGAAGCGTGCGATGTTGCGCTGCGTCTCAGAATACCAGTTGGCGATTTTGAATCCGAAAGTGATGGGCTCGGCGTGGACGCCGTGGGTGCGTCCGATCATGGCAGTGTCTTTGAACTCCCAGGCGCGGCGTTCGAGGACTTCGGCGAGGCGTTGCAGATCTTGCGCGATGACTTGCGAGGACTGGCGGATCAGCAGGGCTTGCGCGGTGTCGACGACGTCGTTTGAAGTGAGTCCGTAGTGGAACCAGCGGGCGTGAGGGCCAACGATTTCTGCGACGGCGGTGGTGAAGGCGATGACGTCGTGGCGGACTTCGGCTTCGATCTCGTGGATGCGTTCGACGCGGAAGTCGGCGCGCTCGCGGATGGCGCGGGCGGCGTCTTTGGGGACTAGGCCGGCCTCGGCTAGAGTCTCGGTGGCGGCGACTTCCACGGCCAACCAGGTGCGGAAGCGGTTTTCGTCGCTCCAGATGCGGGCCATCTCTGGACGGGTGTAGCGCGGGATCACGGTAGGGCACTCCTGTGGGTGCGGCGAAATTGTGGACTAAGGATTCTAAATGGATGGCGGGAAAGAGTGCCAGCGGGCGCGGGCCGAAGAACTTTTTCACCACTAAGGGCACGAAGGTTCACGAAGGAAATCCGGGGGGTAGGGATCCTTTGACTTCGCGCAGGATGACAAGGCGGATCGATTTCTTTATATGTCGTTTCACGATATAATATTCACGTACTATCGCGGAACGATACAATCGGCGGGATGAAGAAACTTACGCTGACGGATTATCAGGCACTGGCCGAGTTCCGGTACCAGATTCGGAAGTTTTTGCACTTCAGCGAGCAGGCGGTACAGGCTGCCGGACTGGAGCGGGGGCAGTACCAGCTCATGCTGGCCGTCAAGGGGATGCCGGAGGGGGTACGGCCACGAATCCGGGACCTGGCCGACCGCATGCAGGTTCAACATCACAGCGCGGTGGAGTTGATCAACCGACTGGAGCGCGGCGGGTACGTGCAGCGGCAACGGGGGCAGGACGACCGGCGCGAGGTGTTGCTGGAGCTTACGCCGAAGGGCGAGAAGGTGCTGGCGGAATTGGCGCTGCATCATCACGAGGAGTTGCGGAATGCGGCGCCGAGCCTGGTGGCGGCGCTGCAGCGGTTGATGCCGGAGAAGGAGATGCGGGAGAAGCGCAGCGCGAGTTGATCGGATTATGAATGCTTTGAAAAGCACCCCAGGGGCTAAAGCCCTTATGGATGGCGGAGTCCCGATGCGCAGCGCTGAAAGCGCTGCGCCACCCAAAATCCCGCGGCCCACAAGCAGCGGGGGGTTCGCGCGCATCGAGGGCTAGCGAAGTGATTCACATGGCCACTAACACACCTCCAAACTCGACTTTGACAGCGCAGCCGGCACAGTTTCGCATTGTGCTGGTGTCGTTTCTTGCGGCAGCGATTGGGCTCGTAGCCGGGCTGGTCGCTTACGCACTCTATAAGCTGATTGGGCTGTTCACCAATCTGTTTTTCTTTCACGAGTGGTCGACTACTTTCCGGAGCGTGGGATCGCATCATCTTGGAGCGTGGGTGATTCTGGTCCCGGTGGTGGGCGGGCTGATCGTGGGAGTGATGGCGAAGTATGGGTCGTCGAAGATCAAGGGGCACGGCATTCCAGAAGCGATGGAGGCGGTTCTGACGAACCGCAGCCGGATCGAGCCGAAGGTCGCGATTCTCAAGCCGATTTCGGCGGCGATCGCGATTGGAACTGGCGGGCCGTTCGGCGCCGAGGGTCCGATCATCCAGACTGGGGGAGCGATCGGGTCGCTGGTGGGGCAGGTGTTGCACACAACCGCGGTCGAGCGAAAGGTATTGCTTGCGTGCGGTGCGGCGGCGGGAATGTCGGCGACGTTTAACACCCCGATTGCGGGGGTGATTCTCGCGATTGAGTTGCTGCTGTTCGAGTTCAAGTCGCGGTCGTTTATTCCGCTGGTCATTGCGAGCACGCTGGCCACGGCTGTACACATGCAGCTTTTGGGTGCGGGACCCATGTTTCAAGTGGGGGCGATGGACTTCGGGATTCCGCATGCTCTTCCGTTTTATCTTGTGCTAGGGCCGATCTGTGGATTGGCAGCGGTGGGGCTGAGCAAGGCGCTGTATTGGGTGGAGGATTTATTCGAAAAACTTCCGTTTGATGAACTGTGGTGGCCGGCGGTTGGGGCTCTAGCGCTGGGGATCATTGGGTACTTTGTGCCGCGCGTGTTCGGCGTGGGATATGACACGATTGGGGATATTCTCAACGGGCACCTGGTGTGGAAGATTCTGCTGGTGGTGATGATTGCGAAGTTTGCGGCGCTGGTGATTTCGTTGGGATCAGGGACGTCGGGCGGGTTGCTGGCTCCGACGTTCATGTGGAGCGCGGCGATGGGCGGGCTGTTCGCGATGATTGCGAATCGGGCCTTCCCTTCGGCACATCTTTCACCGGGCGCGTTTGCATTGGTGGCAATGGGCGCGGTGTTTGGTGCGGCATCGCGGGCTGCGTTCTCGTTCATCATTTTTGCATTTGAGATTACGCGAGACTACAACTCGGTTTTGCCGCTGATGCTAGTGGCGGTGATCGCGGACGGGATCGCGATGCTGTTCATGCCGAACACCTCTATCATGACGGAGAAACTGGCGCGGCGCGGATTGCGCGTGCATCAGGATTACGAGGCGGACGCTCTGACGCAGGCGACGGTTGGGGAGACGATGGAGAAGGAAGCGCCGGTGATTCGGGCCGAAACCAAGGTGGCAGAGCTGGCGGAGCGGATTGCGCGCCATGATCCGGCGGTGGCCCGGCATGAGGCTTTGCTGATTGTTGACGAAGCGGGCCGGCTGGCGGGGATCATCACGCGGGGCGACGTGTTGCGCGCGCTGGATAAAGATTCGTCGGGCGTGGCAACGGTGCTGGAAGCGGGCAGTACACATCTTGTCGTTACGTATCCGGATGAGTTGGTTTCGGAGGCAGCGGCGAAACTGTTACGGTTCGACATCGGACGCCTACCGGTGGTGGATCGCGCGGACGAACGCAAGGTTGTGGGATACCTTGGACGTGCCACGATCCTTGCCGCGCGGCTGCTGCGGTTTCATGACGAGCATGTCCGCGAGCCGGGCTGGCTTACCGTTGCTAACTGAGGTGCGGAGAAGCGGCGTCTTTCCGCGGAAACAGCAGGTCCCTCCACTCCGCGGTCGGGATGACATGGTATGGGGTGACATGGTACCGGTGACATGATAGGGATGACATGATATTTGAATCGCACGGGAGACACGATGGCTGCGAGAACGATGGAGGATCTTCGGCGGTATCTCAGGCAACAGCCGGTGATGCTCGCGCTGCTGGCGGTGCTCGCAGTGATCTTCTTCGTGGCGGTGACGGGATTGTCTCAGGCGTACCAGGGGCAACGGGATGCTCTCGGAGAGCGGTGGTTCACGCGCGGCGTGGTGGATCTGAGCGCTCGGAAATATGACAGCGCAGTTACGGAATTTCGGTCGGCACTTCTCTACTCCCGCGATAACTATACCTACCAACTGAATCTGGCTGAAGCTTTGATCGGACTCAAGCGGACCGGTGAAGCGGCGGCCTATCTGAGCAATCTTTGGGAGCGCCAGCCGGAAGATGGCCTGGTCAATCTCGAACTGGCGCGCATCGCGGCAGAAAAAAAACAAACCGAACAGGCGCTGCGCTACTACCACAATGCGATCTATGCAGCTTGGCCGAGCGATCAAGAAGGAAAGCGGCGGGATGCGCGGCTGGAGTTGATCGAGTTTCTGTTGAACACGGGAGCCAAGGCGCAGGCACAATCGGAGTTGATCGCGCTGCAAGAGAATCTTGGGGATGATCCCATTGCAGCAGGGGCGGGTGGGTGATTTGTTTCTGCGCGTTCAGGACTATGAGCATGCGCTTGCGGCGTATCGACAGAGCGCGGAGTTGGAACGAGACAATCGCGCGACGCTTGCGGGAGCAGGATTCGCGGCGTTTCAATTAGGGCGTTATCCGCTGGCGCAGCACTATTTGGAAGAGGCAGTCGGGGGTAATCCGAGCGACACACGAAGTGCCGACCAGCTGAAGATGACGAACATGGTGCTGGAGATGGATCCATTCCGGCGGCAGTTGTCGGTGGCGCAGCGCGCCAAGATTGTGGCGTCCGCCTTTTCAACTGCGGGAGAACGCCTTAAGGTATGCGGAGCTGTGCGAGGTATTGCGCTGCCGACCGCGTCTCAGTCAAGTCTGACGGGAAGTTGGGCGAAAATGAAACCGCAGATTACCGAGGCGGGATTGAGGCGAAATCCGGACATGGTAGAGGCCGCCATGGACCTGGTATTCGACATCGAGCGCGAAACCAACGCGAACTGCGGGACTCCGGCTGGGGCGGACATGGCGCTGCTGCTAATCGCAAAACTGCACGAGGGCAACTAGCTTGGACGCGGAATCAAACGAACAACCTGTAGTCGTAGTGGAAAATGGCCAGCCTGTTGCGGCAAGGCCCATCAACGGGCACTCCCCGAAAGCTTTGTTGCAGTCGGTGTTCCGGGAAGACCGCTTCTTCCTGGTGTTATCGGTGTTCATCGGAGTGTTTTCCGGACTGGCGGTAGTGTGCTTTCGGTTTGCCATTGGATGGTGCCGTCTTTATCTATTGGGGTCGGGAGCAGTGTTGTCGCCGTCGCGGCTTCTGCTGGCTCCCACGGTGGCGGGTCTGGTGATCGCGGTATTGGTGATTCATTTTTTCCCGCAGGCACGCGGCAGCGGAGTCAACCAAACCAAGGCGGCGCTGTATATCTACAACGGGTATATCCCGATTCGCACCGCGATGGGGAAGTTCATTACGGCGGCGCTGGCAATTGGGTCGGGGCATTCGCTGGGGCCGGAGGATCCGTCGCTGCAAATTGGGGCAGGCCTGGCATCGGTTCTGGGGCGTCGGATGCGGCTGTCGCGAGATCGCATGCGGCTGATTGCACCAGTGGGCGCTGCGGCTGGACTGGCGGCGGCGTTTAACGCGCCCATCTCCGCGGTGCTGTTCGTGATTGAAGAAGTGATCGGGCGCTGGACGGCCGGGATTCTCGGATCGGTCGTACTCTCGGCGGTATCGAGCGTGGTGGTGATGCGGTGGTTTCTGGGATCGGAGTCTCTGTTCCGGATTCCAGCAGTACAACTGGAGCGGCCGTCGGAGTTGATTGCGTATTCCGCCCTGGGCATCGTGGGCGGATTGGCTTCGGTCTTGTTCTCGAGCGGTATTGCGACCTTCCGGCCGCTGTGCAAGGCGCTGCCGCGATGGACACAGTATTTTCAGCCGGCGCTGGCGGGGCTGCTGATTGGGATCATGGCGTTGATGGGCGCGCCGCAGATTATGGGCGCCGGGTACGAGGCCATGGACGAGGCCATGCATGGGCGCTTTACCTGGCAATTCTTGGCACTGCTGGCGGGACTAAAGATTTTGGCCACTCTGCTGTCGTTCGTGAGTGGAACGCCGGGAGGGATGTTCGCGCCGACGTTGTTTATTGGGGCGATGCTGGGAGCAGCGGTGGGCGGAGCGGAGCATGTTTTTCTGCCGCATCTGAGCGGGTCACCAGGGACGTACGCACTGGTGGGCATGGGAGTTCTCTTCGCGGGATTTCTGCGGGCGCCGATGACGTCTGTGTTCATGGTGCTGGAGGTGAGCGGAAATTATTCGATCATTGTGCCCGTGATTGTGGCGAACACGTTTGCGTATGTAATTTCCCGCGGGCTGCAGCCCATTGCGATTTTCGATCTGCTGACGCGGCAGGACGGGCTGGAGTTGCCGTCGATGGAAGAGCAGCGGGAAGAGGGCATCCTGCGTGTGGAAGACGCGATGCGTCCCGTGGAAGGCGCGGTACTGGAGGCGCAGGAAACTGTGGACCAGGCGCTGCTGAAGGCAGAGCTATCACCGGTGGACGATCTGTTGGTGAAGATGAGTCCAAGCGGTTGGAACAGCGTGAACAAGCAGCAACTTCGTACGCTATCGGACGAAGGCAAAGGTCCGGCTAATTTAGGTTCGCTGCTGCCGATCCGGCGCATTCCGGATGTGTATCCCGATCATCCTCTAGAGACGGCGCTGCGGTATGTGGACCGGTGGCCGGTGGTGCCGGTGGTGAACCGCGCGGACTCCCAGCAGTTAGAGGGCGTGATTTCGGAGCGCGATGTTCTGGAGCGCTACCGTGAGTTCGGAGAAGGCTAGGGGTCGGGCCGGGAAGCTCATTTGTTACTTCGGTGCAACATCTTTTCTTGCAAACGACTGCTCTGATTCGGTACTCTCTTTTCACTCCACAAAAAACACATTCAGGCAGAGTTGTACACCCGGCTATGGCAAAGGATCAACCAATCTTACTTGGACTTCGCGATCGGAAGCGGCCGTCGCAGATCCATGCCAGGCGATGCATTGTTGGTTGTTGTCGATGTACTGAGTTCTCAAATCCGCGCTAACGGAAATTGAGGTTCTGTTTCAGGAAACAGGGAGAAGAGCATGTCAAGTTATTCAATCAGGTTAGTTATTCTCAGTCTGATCGCATTCGCCTTTGCGGCTGGAGCCTTCGGGCAGGGCGGAGCCACGGGGGCCATCACGGGGACCGTGCAGGATCCGAGCGGGGCGGTAGTCGCCAACGCTGAGGTGCGCATAACGAATCAGGACACGAATGTTCTGGAGCGCACTGTCACGACTGGGGCGGATGGAACGTTTACGGCGCCCCTCCTGCCGGTTGGCACCTACACGGTGAGCATCCAGAGCGCGGGGTTCGCGCAGGCGAGTCTTCCTGGCATCGTGGTGCGCGTGACGGAGACGACGCGCATGATTGCGAAGCTATCGACGAAGTCGGTGCAGCAGAAGATTGAAGTTGAGGCGCAAGTGCAGACCGTGGATACGAGCGACGCGACCACGGGGCAGGCGATTGACAGCAACACGATCCGCGCGCTGCCGCTGGCCACACAGAACTTTCAACAGTTGTTGACACTGTCGACCGGGGCTCAGAGCGAATTGAACGCGGCAGCCCAGTTGGGACGCGGCCAAGTGCGCATCCAGGTGAACGGGCAACGTGAAGATAACAACAATTATCTGATCGAAGGCATCAGCGCCACTGACTACAACGTGGCGGAACTGACGAACACACCGCTTCCGAATCCGGATGTGGTTCAGGAATTCAAGGTGCAGACGTCGCTCTACGACGCCAGCCAGGGGCGGAACGGCGGAGGCAACATCAACGCCATCTTGAAGTCAGGGACGAACCAGATTCATGGGGACGCCTACGAATTTTTCCGCAACACGGTTTTGGACGCGAACGAATATTTCTTGAAAGGCAGCGGCTCGCCGCGGCCGGTGATTCAGCAGAACATTTTTGGCGGCAGTTTGGGCGGTCCCGTGGGCCCCGCGGGGAAGCTGGGATTCTTTTTTGTGAACTACCAGGGAACGCGGCAACGCAGCGGAGACTCTCCGGGGACGCTGATCAGCACGTTTATTCCTTATGTTCCGGCGGCCGATCGCGGTCCGGGCGGAGCGGCGCAACTGGCGACGGATTTTGGAGTGGCCAGCGCTGATCCAGTGGCGGTATCGCTGCTCGGGTTTCAAAGCGATCAGTTTGGCGCGCCGGCGAACGGCTATCTGTACCCCGTGCCCAGCAACGTTCCTGCGGGGACCACGGCCGGTTCGCTGGTGCAATTCACCGTGAGCAAGCCCGGCAAGTTTACGGACGATCAATTCACCGGCAACTGGGACCATGAGTTCCGTAATTCGCGGGATGCGGTGGCAGCGCGCTTTTTCTTCTCGGACTCGGAGCAAGACATTCCGTTCGGCGCGGGTGGATTGCAAGCGTCACTGGGCGCGGCCGCGAGCGGGACAGATTTGAACTTCCCGTACCAACTGCCGATTCATGACCGGCTATTCGTGGTTTCGGAGACGCACGTGTTTTCGCCGCGGCTGGTAAATGACTTCCGGTTTGGATTGGTTCACATCAACAACAGTGCGATCAACGTAAATCCGGTGACCGTGGCCGACGCCGGAATCGACCGCCCAACCAATAACCTGACCAGCAGCATTTACAAGTTTACGTTCCTGACCTCAGGATTTCAGTTCGGACCAACACCGCAGGCGAACCAGTCTCAGGTCCAGAACAATTACAACTTCGTGGAGAACCTGAGCTGGGTCAAGGGAGCGCACACCTTTACGTTTGGCGGGCAGTACATACGAGTGAGCCTCAACAAGCAGTTTCCTCAAGTTTTTAACGGGCAGCTGTTTTTCACGAACACGGGCAGTTCGACCGATTTCGGAAATTTTGTGGGCGGCACGCCGGAGTTCAGCTTCGGCGGTGGCGGAGTTTACAACCACCAGTACCGGCAGAACAATTCCGCGGTTTTCGCGCAGGACGACTGGAAGGCTACCGCAAACCTGACGTTGAACCTGGGGCTGCGCACGGAATTTCTGGGTGCATGGACGGATGGGGACTGTCATATCGGCAACATCGAGTCGGACCTGACGAAGTCGGGGACGTATCCGTTTATTTATCCGAGTTGCGTGAACAAGCTTGGAGTTACAGGACTGACGGGAAACGCGGCGGGATCGACGTTCAAGAACAGTGTTTCAACAGGATGGGGACCGCGCGTGGGATTCGCGTGGGACTTGGCGGGGCATCACACGACCACGGTGCGCGGTGGCTACGGCATCTACTACGTGCGTGAGGACGTGGGTGCGGTGGACCAGTTGAGCTTCCAGGCGCCATTTGTCCCAATCGTATTTTTCGGACAGACGCCGGGATTCACGATGTCGGACTTTTTCACCGGCACGCCTGCGACGAATCCGAACGCGGTGCCGCAGGCTGGACAGCTTTCTGGGGCGTGGTTGCCATGCCTGGCGCAACTGACGAGCTTTCCCGATACGAATGGGGCGGCAACCTATGGCGGATGCACCGGACCCGGGGTAAACAGCACCCAAAATCTGTTTGTGCTGGAAGTGCCGCGACATTTCGTGGTGCCCAACACGCAGCAGTGGAACCTGACGGTGCAGCGCGAACTGGGGGGGCACTGGGTGCTGGAAGCAGGGTACGTCGGGACGCGAGGGATTCATTTGCGCGAAACGCGGGATGCGATCCAGTCGGTGAATGCCAGCCCGGCCAACCCGTTCACCGTCACCGACGCAAGCAACAATACTTATACGATCACAACCAACACGTTCGCCAATGCGATTGCGCGCACGCCGACGCCGGGATTGAACGGCTACAGCGGTTACCAGATTTTCGCCAACGACGCGTATTCGATCTACAACGCGCTGCAGGCGACCGTGTCGCGACGATGGGGGCAGAATTACTTCCAGGCGGCATATACCTTCTCGAAGAATATTGACGCGACCTCGACGGGAAACACCGCGTTTAACACCGCTTACAACGATCAGAGCAACATCAATGCATCGCGGGGGATTTCGGACTTCAACCGCCCGCAGCGGCTCGCCGTCAGCTACGCATATAGTCTTCCGTTTTTTGCGCACGCCACGGGCGTGAAGAAAGCTGCCTTCGGGGGATGGCAGGTGAGCGGCGTGACTATTTTCCAGAACGGCCTGCCGTTCTCGATTTTCGATTCCAGCGCTGGCACGGGCTTTCTGGGACAAGGGAGCACGCCGCTACTGGGCGCGAGCCTGGCTCCGGGGGCGAGCATTGCGAGCGGACTGTCGAGTGGGAATATTCACTCGCGGGTGGTCAATGGCTATTTGAACCCGGCTGCATTCACACCGGCACCACAACTCTACCCGACGCAGTGTCTTTCGGATCCCAATTTCTGCACGACGGGGTTCGGAGATCTGGGACGCAATATTTACCATGGGCCGTTCCAGCAGAACTGGGATGTGTCGTTCCTGAAGTACTTCAAGATTGGAGAGCGGCAAGAGATACGCTTCGCGGCGGACTTCTTCAACATGTGGAACCACACCAATTTTGGAGATCCGACGGTAACGGATATCGAGGCGTATCTGGCGAGTCCGACGAACAGCCCGTTTGGGAAGATCGTGCAGACCAACGGCAACCCGCGGTTGATTCAGTTCTCGTTGCGGTGGGCGTTCTAGGGAGAGATGTTTGAGCCGGGAAGCGATTGCTTCCCGGCTTTTTTATTTGGGGGTTCAGAGGTGCGCGTGCGCCTCAGGGGCTAGAGCCCTAACAGAAGGGGCGCCTTATCGCAGCGCTTGGAGCGTTGCGCCACCCAAAAGCGAGTTTTTCTGCCGATCGCAAGGCCCGCATCTCGTAGATAGGTGACGATGCAGCTGAAGAAACTGGAAAACGCCGCCCCTCGGGAAATAATCGAGCACAGGGGCTGAAGCCCACACTGATTTCACATCGCTCACGCGGCCCTGAAGGGCCGGTGGCGGAGGGGAGTGGTAGTGCAAGGACCCTTCGTATAGCGACAGGTGGTGCAAGGATCCGGTGGTGCAGTGACCGATAGTGCAACGATCGGTAATAAAAGCGAGGAAGTGGCAGAGCGAATGGTCGCAACGGGTTTACACACCGATCAGTGGAGCCGGATTAGCCGTCGAACAGATATTTAGAACGTCTTTACACACCGATCCAATGGAAGAGGATTAGCGCCAGGGTGCTTGTGCCGACGATGATCCAGAGAGCGAGTCCCTGAAGGAGGGGGCGCGCGCCAACGCGCTGCAGGGTTTCTTTGTTTAATCCCGTACCGATCAAGAAGAGAGTGACGGTGAGGCCGATTTTTCCCAGATGATTGAGGACACCGAACGTCGGATTGAATGAGGGCAACAGAGTGTTGAGCAGCGCGGCCAGGCAGAACAGCAGGATGAACCAGGGCCACTGGATGCGGGCTTTGCTCTTCAGGGTCGCGGCGGTGACAAGCGATAGAGGGACGATCCAGAGAGCGCGGGCGAGCTTGATTGTGGTTCCAACGGCGAGGGCAGTAGCGCCGTATTTGGCGGTTGCACCGACGACTGAACTCGTGTCGTGAATGGCGAGGGCCGACCAGAGACCGAACTGCGCCTGCGTCATGTGGAGCGCATATCCAACGACGGGAAAGAGGAACAGGGCAACCGAGTTGAGGATGAAGACGGTACCCAGGGAGACGGCCATCTCTTCTTCGCTGGCCTCTGCGATGGGGCCGACGGCTGCGATGGCGCTACCGCCGCAAATGGCCGTGCCCGCGCTGATCAAGAATGCGGATTTCTTTCCGACGTGGAACAAGTAGCCGAACCCAAGACCCAACAGCATGACAGCGGTGATGCTGACCGCCGTGTAGAGAAATCCAGAGCGTCCGGCTTGCAGGACCTGATGCAGATTCATGCCAAAACCAAGGGCGACGACGGAGGCTTGCAGGAGAAACCTGGACAGACGTTTGCTTTCGACGTGGAAGGGATGCACGGCTGCGAATCCGTAGATGAGACCGCCAAGGAGGGCAAGCGGGGGCGAGATGAGTCCGGTCGCGGCTAGGATGAGGGCCAGAAAGAAGATGCTCTTGCTCACGAATCTAGTGTGCGGGGGAGCGGGGCAGGCGTCCAAGCAGTAGTTTTGATGGGCGATTAGTTGCGCTTATCGGCTGGACTTGGCGGAGCGCGGGCGTTTTCGGGCGGGGTTCGCGAGAAGGCGGGCACGCTCGAGGGCGAAAACGCGAAACGCCGCGGCTGGACCTTGCGGCTCAGGACCGGTGCGTGAAATCAGGGAAAAATGGCGATCGGCTTTCAGGCCGGGTACGTCCGCTACCTTGAGCGCACCCAGTTCCAGTCCTTTAGAGATGGCCCAACGCGAGACGAAACCGACACCGAGTCCCACTTCTACTGCGGACTTGATCGCCTCGGTGGAATCGAGGTCCATCACGTTCTTGAAGGACTTGAGCTTGAGGCCCGCGCTCTCGAGAGCGAGTTCGACGACGCGGCGAGAGCCGGAACCCTGTTCGCGCATCAGAAGGTTGGAGGCCAGGAGCTGGGCGCGAGACATCTGACCGGATGCGAAGGTGGGCGGCACGATGAGGACTAGTTCGTCTTGCATGAAAGGCTCGGTGCGAATGCCGCGGTCGCGGGCTGGGCCTTCAATGAGACCGATCGCGAGTTTGTTATCGAGAAGAAGATGGACGATCTCGCCGGTATTGCCGCTGTGCAGCGAGAACTGGACGCGGGGGTGCTCGGCGAGAAAGGCTCCGAGTAAACGCGGAAGAACGTATTGCGCGATGGTGGTTGAGACGCCAAGGGAAAGTTCGCCAGAGACTTTGCCTTCGTGGGCGCCGAGCTGTTGCTCGGCCTGGGAAACGAGAGCTGCCACCTTTTTTGCGTAGACAAGCAGCACGGAACCTTGGGGCGTGAGGCAGACGCGATTGCCGGCGCGATCGAAGAGGCGGATGCCAAGATCATCTTCGAGGGCCTTGATTTGGAGCGTGATGGCCGGTTGAGTCAGGAAGAGGTGTTCCGCAGCCTTGCGGAAATTCAGATGTTCGGCGACCGTGCGGAAAACCTTGAGACGAAAATTCTCCAGTTGGGCCACGTGGATGATTATCCACGAAACGGCGATTCAACGTAGGGTTGGAAGTGAACCGTTCAACTGGCGGGAACAAAATCATGATATGACCGCTTCCTTTCTCGCCTCTGCGGTGATATGATCCGCGGCAATCCCCCCTCCGGGGCAGGCATTCCTGCTCCTCTCGTTTCCGCTGCGGAAATTTCGGAAAGAGACGGCCCCTAAAATTTCCATTTGCCGCGGGCCGAACGCCGCGGCTACGGCCCTCATTGAGGCGCCGTGAAATCTCCCGGAGGCTCCGATGCGTCTCGATCTTATGAAGGTATTCACCGCCGTAATAGTGTGCCTTGTGGCTCTTGTCTCGGCGACATACGCCCACGCCAGCAATTTCACAATCGGTGGCACGGTCTCGGGTTTGAACAGCGGAACTTCGGTGACGCTGCTCGACAACGGCGCCGACGCGCTCAAAGTGACGGCGAACGGCTCGTTTACCTTTAAGACGGCATTGGCCACCGGTGCGACTTACAAGGTGACCGTCGGGACGCAGCCTACTGGCGAAGTCTGCACGGTGACCGCCGGTTCGGGCACGGTGGGCACAATCAATGTCACCACGGTGAAAGTCGCCTGCAAAGTTCCGACCTTCACCATCGGTGGCACGGTCTCCGGTCTGGTAACCGGGCGCTCGGTGATACTTCTCGACAACGGCGGGGGGGCGCTAACGGTCGCGAAGAACGGAACGTTCACCTTCAAGACAGCATTAGCCACGGGCGCGACTTACAAAGTCACAGTCGGGACGCAACCCACGGGCGAGACCTGTGTGGTAACGGGCGGTTCGGGGACAGTAGGCAAGTCGAATGTCACCACGGTCAAAGTCGCATGCACGCCAAAGAGTTTCACGATTGGCGGGACAGTCTCAGGGTTAAGCAGCGGCAAATCGGTGACCTTGCTCGACAACGGCAGCGATTCGCTCACGGTGACGGCCAACGGCGCGTTCACCTTTGCGAAACCTGTGGCCAGCGGCTCTACCTATAAGGTCACTGTGAGCGTGCAGCCTACCGGCGAGACGTGTACCGTGACTGCGGGTTCGGGCACAGTGGTCGCATCGAATGTCACCACGGTCAAAGTTGCCTGCGCAGTCAAGACTTTCACTATCGGCGGCACCGTCGCGGGGTTGACGACCAGCGTTTCGGTGACGCTGCTGGATAACGGCACCGACGCGCTCAAGGTAACGGCCAACGGTGCATTCACCTTTGCGAAACCTGTGGCCAGCGGCTCTGCCTATAAGGTCACCGTGAGCGTGCAGCCTACGGGCGAGACCTGCACGGTGACGGGCGGCTCGGGCACAGTGGGCACTGCGAACATCATAACGGTCAAAGTCGCTTGCGTCGCAGCCAAGACTTTCACCATCGGCGGCACGGACGCGGGGTTGACGACCGGCGCTTCGGTGAAGCTGCTCGATAACGGCGCCGACTCACTCACGGTGTCGGCCAACGGAGCGTTCACGTTTAAGACAGCATTGGCCAGCGGCGCGGCTTACAAGGTCACTGTCGGCACGCAGCCCACAGGCGAGACCTGCACCGTAACTAACGGTACGGGCACAGTGGGAACAGCCAATGTGACGAACGTCGCAGTCGCATGCGCCGCATCGAAAATCTTCACCATCGGCGGCACGGTCAACGGATTGAATGCCAGTACTTCCGTCACGCTGCTCGATAATGGCGCCGACTCACTCACGGTGTCGGCCAACGGAGCGTTCACGTTTAAGACGGCGTTGGCCAGTGGCGCGGCTTACAAGGTCACTGTCGGCACGCAGCCCACGGGCGAGACCTGCACCGTGACTAACGGTACAGGCACAGTGGGCACAGCCAATGTGACGAACGTCGTGGTCGCGTGCTCTTCAGGTACTGGCGGCAGCGGGGCCTACTGGATCCCCTATTCGGCATCCCCAGTCCCTAACGTAACTCCGGTCGGAAAGAATGGCCTGTTCCTGATCCCTTCGGACAAGCTGACTTCGGCGCCCGCCCCAACATTCGTGACTACAGACAACACCCAACTGCTGGGGATCGGAACCCAAATTTCCACGAAAAACGGTGTCGTAACATACTCGCCGCAGGTCATGATGTATGCCGACACGGATTCCACCGGAAGCACCAGGATCTTCGGGCTGACCCTGGCGGGAACGTCGACGCTCCCGACGCCGACGCAGATCAGCAATCTGGCGGTACCTTCTACCCAACAGATTTGCCAAATCGGTAGCTCGTCGGAGACTGACGTGACGCAGCCGACTACGCTGTTCGCGGTCATCGAAGTTGGGACCGTAGCGCAGTGCAGTTCGGGTGGAGGCACCTACGAAGTCGTCCATTACGTGGACTCAAAGACGACGGCCCCGGTGGTGGTGAACATCAACACAACCGAGTTCCAATCGGTGTACCAGAACGGCAAATTGGTAGGACTGCTGCAGTACGACTCAACTACGAAATCCTTTAACCTCTATGCCGACGACACCTTCACGTCGCCCACGCAGAAGATTACGGGCTTGAGCGGCGTCACCTATGTGGCGGGCATCTTAGACGCGGCCACCTTGAGCACCTCAGCATATTTCTTCCAAGTGACAACCACCGGGTCAGTGAATGAGCTATACCGCATCGACGGATCGACGTTAGCGGTTACGCTAATCCAAAACCTGGCGACTGGATCTATTGGCAACAGCGCAGAGGACGACTCGAACCTGTACTACATGGACCTGATCCCCGGCGCCAGCAACACCACAACTGCCGCGTTCTATCAAGTTGCTCTCGGGGGCGGAACTCCCAAGCTTCTGTATACGTCGCCATCCTTCTCGGGGGCGTCCAGCACTGGGATCGAGGGCTACCAACTGATCGGGAGCAACGATTCAGTGGTTGTCTTTGAGTTCTATGCTGAACCGTTTACCAACGGCGTCGAGGATCCGACGAAAGCAACAGCGACGCTTTACACAGTTCCAGTGGGGACAACAACAACCACACCGACCACGCTTGCCAACTACACCGCCGGCAACCGACTTCCAGAAGTGTTTCTGGCGGCGCCAAGCGGCAGCGGCTATTCGGGCAATGTCCTGTTTGCCACCGTCGAGAACGCGACCGGGACGCTTGCGCAGGTAAAGATCGCTTTTTCGGCCGTGTCGATACCGCTCAATGGGAGCAAGGCTCCGGCCCCGATTGCAAATTCCGTGTACGCACCGCTTGCCATCATTTCCTCTCAACTCACCGACCATGTATGGCAGGTGACTGGCATCACCGACACAAATGGCGGCTACGGCGGCGGCACCGCCAACGCGGTGAATGTGAGCAATCTTACGGATACTCCGTTCACCACGACCGGCGGGGGAAACTATGTGTTCTCGCCCGGCTTCACGGGAGCGCTTTTCGCGATCTCAAGCAATAACATTGCTCTCGGCTTCATCAACAATGCAGCAGGTGTCATCTCGGGCGGCGGTACGCTGCAAGAGGACGGCGCTGCGGCCGATTTGACCAAGGACTTCCTGTATCCGGTGAGCCTGACGAATACCGAAGTCGTGCCGTATTAGTTGGGCGGTACGGACGGAAGCCCGGCAGATGTCCGGGCCAATGCGTTCTGAACCCTAACTGGAAACCAGTGTTCGAAAAAATCGGGAGAGACCGGATCCACACGACGCCAACCTCGTCGTTCCGGTTGGGCGGCTGGATTTTCACTAGGATTTTCTGGCAAGACACGATTTTGTCTTAAATTCTCGAGGCGGATCCGACAACAATTCTCGGGTTGCATTTTCTATTACTCAGGGGCGTTCCACCATCCAGACGTTCGCGCTGCTGCTGCTGACGTGCAGGGCTAAGTACCGGCCATCGCGCGATGGAATCGCCCAGTAGATGCTCTTTTTCTTGGGGCGCCAGACCGTACGCGCATTTCCCTGCAGATCGATGTTCAGGAGGGCATTTTCCTCATCGCCCACGGACGAAGCCCACAGGCTTTTGCTGTCGGCGGCCCAATCAATGGCTCCCACCCCACTCAAGCCCTGAAGCGGCAGCCATTTCTCCGTGCCAGACTTGAGTGAGATCAGGTGGATTCGTGGCTCTTCCTCACCGACTTTCCCCTTCGCGATCGCGAGCGTGGTTCCGTCGGGGGAGATGCTCCAGTTGTAGGACTGCGGGAGATCATCCTTAATCTGATACACCTGAGGTCCACTTCCCTTCAGCGGATCGAAGCTGTAGATCGTGAACCTGCCATCGGTTTCGACGCTGTATAAACACTCGGTTGCGGGAGCGCGCGCACACTGTTGGTTACTGATCCAGCGGGCTTGAAGGATCTGCTGGGGAGCACCGCCGGTTACAGGCATTCGCATGAGAGAGATTGAAGAAACGTTGTCCGTCCAACTTGGGTAAACCAGATAGAGAAGCTGGGTGCTGTCGGGACTCAACCTGGCAGTAAGGACGGGGTAGTTGCCTCCAACGAGCAACTCCGGCACGGTCTGATCGATGGCTTGCCTGTAGATGCTGAAGATTCCAGTGCGGTCCGAGATAAAGAGGACTGATTTGTTATCGGGCGTCCAGTCGAAGGGCAGATCCTGCCGGTCATCGAGTGTCAGGCGGACTGGCTCACTGATGGTTGACGCGCCCTCCGTTTTGGCGATGTAGACGTCGGGCTGGGGGAGGCCTTTCAAGTAGGCGATGCGCTTGCCGTCGCCGGAAATGCTGATGCTCGAGACGGAGCCGTGGTCGTTGGTCAGGCGGAGTGGGGTGCTGGAGGGATGTCCGCCGGGGTCGACACTGACCGACCACAGGTTGGAATCGAGCTGCCGGGGCGGGGGCTCGGCCAGCGCGTAGATCAATCGTCCGTCCTGCGCCCAGGCCAGAGGGCCGCTCATGGCGGAAAACCATCCAGCGCTGGCGAGATGCAGCAGACTGTTCACGTGCTGGTCGCGCACGTCAACAAACTCGATGGCTCCGTTAACTCCGAAAGCATTGGAGAGCCTGCCTCGGATGTATCCGATGCGCGTGGCATCGGGGGACCAAGAAAGGGATGCGAAGAAATCGCCCTCGTCGCCAATCAGCTTGCGAAGTTGTTCCCCGTCGGCGGCCATGAGCCAAATCTGGTTGTGCATGCTCTGGCCAGTGATGAAAGCGATTTGCTTGCCATCGGGGGATACGGCGGGCGACCTTGCGTTGTCCTGGAGCTTGCGCGGGCTGCCTCCGAGGGTTGAAATCTCCCAGAGGCTTGGAGACGGCGCAAGTCCGGTCAAGACCACGATAAGGTGAGCGCTGTCAGGAAACCAGCTGACGGATTCGGAGAGCGCTCCCGACGGCAATGGAATTGGGTGCGTTTCCCCAGTGTCGATTTGGCGCAAGTAGAAGCCGGTCTCGTCGGAGAAGGCGAGGTACTTGCCGTCGCGCGAGATGGCGGCCGCTCGAACGCGATCATCGGCGGGATTCGCGGTTAACTGCGAGATGCGTAGAGGTAGGGTGGCGGCCGTGTGACTCTGTGCCAGCGATAGGCCGACTTTGATGCCGAAGAGAACCAGAAGCACCGCGGCCGCGGCGGCAGCGATCCACCACAGGTGAATACGCTCTGCGGGGACCGCGGGAGGTTCAACCGTTGGCGTTTCCGCGGCTGATGAGCCATTGCCATTCGCCAGAGTGGTGCTTACCGGCGCCAGGAATCGATAGCCGCGGCGGGCCACGGTTTCTACAAAGGTGGGATTCTCGGCGGAATCGCCCAAGGCGTCGCGCAGCCGCTTGATGGCGGCGTTGAGGCTGTGATCGAAGTCGACAAAGGTGTCGGCGGGCCAGAGACGGTTGCGTAAGTCATCGCGGGTGACGATCTCTCCGGGCTTCTCGAGAAGAAGCGCCAGAACCTGGAAGGGCTGCTCCTGTAGCTTGACCCTGAGTCCGCTGCGGCGGAGTTCCGCGGCGCGAAGGTCAAGTTCGAAGACCCCAAAGCGGCGCGTGCGCGCCTCCTCGGTCGAGGATCCGTTTCCACTTCCCACAACGCCTGAGTTTAGCATTCCATTGGTGCGGGTTCCCATGTCACCCCACTCTGTAACTATTTGACGTGTTGCCGCTTAGGCGGTCACATACTTTTTATCTGCCGGTCACCTGCAGAGCCTTGAGGCACCCCGGTATCTGAGCGACCTTCTCTCCTCAGATACGGAGGGCAAGGCGATGGGGTTCGGTTTCAGACATTGGGGATTGCGGTTGGTTGTTCTGTTATGGGGAACGATGGCGATGGCTGACGCGGGAAACAGCAAACTGCCGAAGATCACAGTTCTGGTAAATAACAGCGCGGGTGTTTCGCCGCGGGTGTTGAGAAAGGCAGAATTCGATGCCGGGCAGATCTTTCACGCCGCGGGCGTCGAAATCGAGTGGGAGGACTGCCAGAGTGGCGCGGTCGTGGACGTGTGCCAGCGGGTTCCTGGGGCGAACCAGATCGTCTTCGTTCTGCACATTGTGCCGACGGGAAGGACGTCGACCGATTCGGTTTTCGGGGTGGCGTTTCTTGGGGAAGGTGGAATTGGCAGGTATTGCAACGTATTCTTCGACCGAGTTGAGGAGATAGAGCGCGAGAGCGGCACTGGCGCGGCGCATCTACTGGGAGCGGTGGTTGCGCATGAACTGGGCCATTTGCTGCTCGGTTCACACGCTCACGCGCATGCGGGAATCATGACACCGACATGGCAGGAGCAGAGCCTGCGCGCGATCGAAATGGGAACCTTCTTTTTTACGCGGGAGCAATCTGCATTCATGAGGGCTCGGCTACAACCCGTGAACCACTAAGGACACGAAGGATCACGAAGGCTTTGCTGATCGAAGATGTTTAGTTTTGTTTCTGTGCTTCTTGCAGCAAAGGGCGGAGAGAGTCGACGGAAACTCCTAAAGTGCCACCGGAGAAGCCGTCCATGTAGGCGGAGTTCACGCCGATGACTTCGCCTTTTGTGTTGAAGACCGGGCCGCCACTGCCGCCGTGGGCGGTGGGCGCGTCGTAGATGAGCTTGTCGCCGACTACGTCGCCGAGATGTCCACAAGTGGTCGAGGGACGAATCAGAGAGAGTGCGGCCAACTCGCTGGCCGCGTTGATGTCATTGTGACGGTAGGCCATGCGCTCGTAAATCCCTGCGGGAGATTTGGCCACCATCCCGGCGATGCCCATGGGGTATCCGATCACCGTGACCAGTTGTCCCGGAGAGCCAGACGACTTGGCGAGGGGCAGGATCGGAAGACCGCGGACTACATCTGTATTTTCAGCATGCAGCACGGCAAGGTCGGAGGTCTTCGAGACCGACGCAGGCGACAAGTTCACGGGCGTGGGCGAGCCGGGAAAGAAAACTACCAGGCTTTCGAGCATGCCGGTGGCTCCCTGATCGATGAGTTTCTGGGCTTCGGAGTCTCCGTACCAGGGCTCGGCTACGTGGCGGTTGGTGGCCAGCAAGCCGTTGCCAATGAGAAATCCTGTGCCGGAAACGCGCGCACGGATGACGGGACGCTGGTTCGAAAATCCGACTTGGTAGACGCCGTGGATGTATCCGATGGAATTGCGGTAGCGATTCAAGACCACGGCGGGCATGGCCTGGTCCTGCTTGAGTTGCTCGACCTGCGCGGTGAGTTCATGGACCTGCTTTTGCAGATCGTTGGGGGGTTCCTCTACGGCCGTCGTGGGCGTGTAATAGTGAACCATGGCGAGAGCGCCCAGAAGCAGCACGATCCCCATGACGGCCTGCACCATTTGCTGCCAGCAGTCGCCGACAATCGATTCCTGCGGAGGCTGGGCTTCGGGAGCGCGAACGGGGGAAGTGTCGGAAGGCGGAGGTTCGTTGATCTGGGAATCGGCCATGAGCGTCGAAGTAGCGGTCCTCGGTACTCGCCCAAGTCGTTCTGTTTCAGCCGTTTGAGCGGGGGGACGCTGGTTCGGCCGAGAACTTGGAATAAGTATCTTCGCCCGTCTGGCGCGGGTTGGCTACGGTACTGAAGACGATGTACGTGCGATAGGGGAAGGAAACGCCAAGGCTTCAACCACAGAGGACACGAGGACACTGAGGGGCGCTGACTAAGGAGTTTTGATACCAAGGCGCTTGGCCATCTCGTCGTAGAGGAAGCCTTTGCGGGGATCGTAGGGCTGGACCCACTCGCCATCGATCACGAATTGAGGGATGGCGCGTTTGCCGGTGCGCTTGACGATTTCGTCGACGGCGCCAGGGGTGGTTAGGACGTCGACTTCCTTAAACGGAATATTGTGCTTCGCGAGAAAGCGCTTAGCCTCGCGGCAGTCGGGGCACGTCGCGGCCGAATAGACGGTCAGATCCATACATTGATTGTACCCGGATTGGCTATCGCTAGACTCGCTCCAGTTGCTGCACCGTGCGCTCGTTGACGATGTTGCCGGTATTCAGGGTGGAGGCTGGTTCGAACAGCAGGAACCAGCATTCCTCGTCGGCGACGGGTTTGTGTTCGACTCCGCGGGGGACGACGATGAACTCGCCTTCTTCGATCCATTCGTCGTGGTCGAGGAATTCCATGCGGAAGCGGCCTTTGACCACCAGAAACATCTCATCTTCATGGTCGTGGTGGTGGAAGATGAACTCACCTTTAATCTTGTCGAGCTTCACATGTTGGCCGTTGAGTTCGGCGGCGATGTAGGGCTTCCAGTATTCGGAGACCTTGGAGAATTTTTCGGCGATGTTTACTTTTTGCATGCGAGCCCCGCGACGTGGAGGTACTTTTGAAGTGCACCCGTTGGTTGGATGGGTCGGGAACAGGAATGGTCGCGGAAAATTGCCGGGATGCGCGGCAGCAGGCGGGCGGGGGCGCCCGCCCCCCATAAAACAAGAAAACAGCCAGCAATGGGCTGGCTGCTTGGAAATCTTCCGAGCTGCGCTCGGGGACAGCCGATGGCGGCTGTCCCCACATGAGTGGAACTAGAACCCCTGGGTTGAAGCGGTTGAGTGGCTGTTGTGCAGCGTCAGGCGAACGCCGCGTTTTGCATTGAGCTGCGTGGTTGTGGACCAGTCGACGTCGTCGGTACTGATGACGCCAGTGCCGCCACCAACCAAAGAGTAGGTGATGCGACTGTCGGCGTATCCGTAGCCACTGACCCACAGTATGGTGCCATTGGTCAGGACGAAGACGGGCATACCTGGAGCAGCATTCACCGGAGCCGGAGTTATGGTTCGCGTTACCAGACTTGCGTAGGAGGCTTGTGGAACCACCTGATTCGTGACCGAAGCGTCCCGCATCATCGGCTGCGGTTTGTTGTCGTCATAAATCGAGGGTTGGTAGGACTGGCTCTGGGGACGTCCGAAGAAGTGCCAGCTGGGGCCGTAGGTCTGCGCGACTTGCGGGATTTGAACATCATCCATCAAGCGCATGCTGAGGACGGTTTCGCCTTTCAGCGTGGGGCGCGGGCCGCGCGCTGGCAGCATGATGACCTTCCATGGCCATAGCGGAGGAATCATCCATTCGACAACGTCGCGGACGGGATGTCCTTTGCCGTCGATCTTCCCCTGCTTGTCGACTTTGTAGCCCCGCGTAGCGATGACTTTGGCCTCGAGAGGCAGGTCCCCGGTCGGAACGCCGATGCGATCGAACTGCAGCTTGAGAGATCCCTTGCCCCAGAAGTGGCCGGGATCCTTGGCTGCTTCGAGATGTCCGACGAGATAGCTGCCGCGCGGAAAAGCCTGCTGACCGAACTCGGTGATTCCGCGGAGGTGGCAAAGAACGGGATCCCCGACATCGACGGTGGCCGAGGAGAAGTTAGGTTCGTTGAGGGTACATTGCAAGAGAGTACCGGCGGGCAGGACGACATCCCGTGCGCTGGCGCCCAAGCTCAAAGAAAAGACGACAAGGCCTAGCATGCTTACAGCTAGGGCCGCATGCAAAGTGGACTTCATACTTCACCTCTGTCGCACGCCCCAATGTTGGCGGGCTCTGGCGCTGGCCCACCGAAGGATTCGGGCATCTAATCACAGGTTGAACACGGGGTCAATCGGGAAGTTTCTTCGGGCTCAACAAAAAATAAGCCGTCAGCTTTTGGACTGACGGCTTAAACCCTGCCGAGGGCGGCTGTCCCCAGATATCGAACTACTTTTCGTAGAGCAGGACGCCTTCGGTCTTCTCCGCGTCTACTGGGCGGTAGAAGAGTTTGTTGTCTTCGAGGAAGACCTCGATGAAGGCGGGGCGCGTGGTGATGGTGCCCTGGATCAGCGCCTCCGACAACGGGTCTTCGATGTACTTCTGCAGCGCGCGGCGTAACGGGCGCGCACCATAGCTGCGGTCGGTCAGGGTCTGGTTGAGGATCCACTTCTTGGCATCGTCCGCAACCGTGACCGTGATGGCCTTCTGCGCCAAGTTCTGGTTGAGCTGCGTGACCATGAGTTCGAGAATCTGAATCAGGTCGCTCTCGCCCAGCGCCAGGAACAGGATGACTTCGTCGAGGCGGTTCAGGAACTCAGGGTTGAAGGTGCGTTTGACTTCGCCCTTTACCAGTTCTTCCACCTTGTCGGAGATGACGTCTTCCTTCGACGATTGGAACCCGAACCCCTCGCGCTTCTGCAAATGCCGTGCGCCGATGTTCGACGTCATGATGATGATCGTGTTCTTGAAGTCAACCGTGTTGCCCAGTCCGTCGGTCAATTGGCCGTCTTCAAACACCTGCAGCAGGATGTTGAAGACATCCGGGTGCGCCTTCTCGATTTCGTCGAGCAGGACGACGGAGTACGGAGCGCGCTTCACGCGTTCGGTAAGCTGGCCGCCTTCTTCGTAGCCGACGTATCCCGGAGGCGAACCGATCAGCTTTGAGACCGAATGTTTCTCCATGAACTCGGACATATCGAAGCGGACCAGAGCCTTTTCGGTGCCAAACATGAACTGCGCCAGTGTGCGCGCAACTTCCGTCTTGCCGACGCCCGTCGGGCCCAGGAACAGGAACGAGCCGATGGGGCGGTTCGGGTTCTTCAGGCCGGCACGCGAACGGCGGATGGCGCGGGCCAGGGCGCTGATCGATTTGTCTTGCGAGATGATGCGCTTGTGCAGCTCTTCCTCGATACGCAGGAGCTTCTGCGTTTCTTCTTCCTTGATCGAGGTGATGGGCACGCCCGTCCAGCGCGAAACGACGTCTTCGATGTCTTCGCGGTTGACGACGCCGGTGGACGACTCGTCGAGATGATATTTCTCACGCAAGGCGCGCAGGTTCTCGCGCTCTTTGCGCTCTTCATCGGAGTAGAATCGCGCCTTTTCGAACTCGTGGTTCGCGATGGCATTCTCCATGCGGTGCACGATGAACTTGATGCGCTTCTGGACTTCGGTCAACTCTTCCGGGAGCGAAGTCTGGCGCAGTTTCACACGGGCTCCGGCTTCGTCGACCAGGTCGATGGCTTTGTCTGGAAGAAAGCGGTCCGGGATGTAACGGTTCGAGTGCGAGACCGCGAAGTTGATGGCGTCGTCGGTGTAGGTGACGGCGTGGAACTTCTCGTAGCGATCTTTGATGCCGAACAGGATCTTGATCGCGTCGGTCTCGTTCGGCGGCGGAACCTTTACGGCCTGGAAGCGGCGCTCGAGCGAACGATCTTTTTCGATCGACTTGCGATATTCGCCGGGCGTGGTGGCTCCGATGCACTGGATTTCGCCACGCGATAGGGCGGGCTTCAGAATGTTGGCGGCATCGAGCGAACCTTCCGCCGAACCTGCGCCAACCAGAGTGTGCAATTCGTCGATGAAGATGATGGAGTTCTGATTCTCCATCAGCTCTTTCATGATGGTCTTGAGCCGCTCTTCGAACTGGCCACGGTACTTGGTGCCGGCCACAATGAGCGAGAGATCAAGAGCCAGAATACGCTTGTCGGCGAGGAACGACGGAACTTCGCCGTCGGCGATGCGCTGCGCCAGTCCTTCGACGATGGCGGTCTTGCCGACGCCGGGCTCGCCGATCAGCACCGGATTGTTCTTGGTGCGGCGGCAAAGAATCTGGATGACGCGATCGACTTCGGCTTCCCGGCCGACCAGCGGATCGAGTTGGCTGTCCATGGCGGCCTGGGTCAGGTCGCGGGAGAATTCAGCCAGTAGCGAGCTTTCACGCTGGCGTTGCGGCTGAGCTTTTTCCTGGGTGCTGCGGGCCAACTCTTCGCGGATCGTCGAGAGGCGCAAGCCGCGCTCGTGCAGGATCTCGGCGGCGAAGCACTTTTCTTCGCGCAGTAAACCCAAGAGCAGATGCTCGGTGCCGATGTGCCGGTGCGAGAGGCGCTCTGCCTCTTCGGCAGCATAGGCGAGCACGCGCTTGCACTCGTTGCTCAGCGGGAGATCGACCGAGGTCGAGACTTTCTCACGGATGGTAGTGTGTCCCTCGATCTGCTTGCGAATGGATTCGACCGAGGCGTGGGACCGCAGGAAGCGATTGGTCAGGGCTTTGTCTTCTCGCAGGAGTCCGAGGAGCAAGTGCTCCGTCTCGATATAGGGAGACCCGAACTGGCTGGCTTCGTAGCGTGCGAAAAAGATGACGCGCCTGGCTTTCTCCGTATAGCGTTCAAACATAATGCCCCTTCCCCCTGACCTTCCTGGTCGAGAAGAACTGTGCTCGCCCGACCTACCGAACCCGATCCCTAAATTCTACTCACCTTATTCTATCCCTACATTATGCAATCAAAGGCCCCAAAACCAAAGTACCGAAACGATTTTACAAACCTTTGATCACGTTACCGAAGGAACAGTTGCACGGCCCTTCGGGGCGGAACCTCGTACGTCAATTTCTTGCACTTTGTCTTACTAATCTTTCGCCTCGGGGGCTGAAGCCCGCAACATCTTCGACCGCCTAACGCGGCCCCGAAGGGGCGCTCTTCCTCGCTCACGCCGCTTGTCTCCCTCGCACGACTCTTCCCCGCTCACGGCCCTCTTGCTTGCTGACAGCGCCTTCTTGCTGACGTCGCTTGCCTCGTTTTCACCGCTCCACTTCGCTCAGGCCGGCAGCGACTCTGGGGCAATTTCCTCGACACGGCCTCTCTGCAACCTTAATACACGATGGCAGCGGCGGGCGAACGACAAATTGTGCGTTGCAATGAGGGAGGTGAGTTGGTGCTCGCGATGTAATCGCGCAATCAAATCAAAAACTGCTTCGGCTGTCCGGCCGTCAAGATCTCCTGTCGGCTCATCCGCCAGCAAGAGCTTGGGACCGGTGATGAGCGCGCGAGCCAGAGCCACCCGCTGCTGCTCTCCGCCCGAGAGCTCCCCGGAGCGATGATGCGCACGCTGCTCCAGTCCAACCTCACGGAGCCAGCGGGATGCTTCTGGCTCGGCCTGCTGCCACGTCTGCCCGCGAAGCAGTAAGGGCATGGCGACGTTCTCCGCCGCCGTAAACTCCGGCAGGAGGTAGTGGAACTGCCAGACGAACCCCGTCTCTCGGTTGCGAAAGTCGGCGGCCGCGTCGTGCGATAGAGAATTCAATCGCAAGTTGGCGCAGTATACGTCACCTGCAGAAGCACGATCAAGAGCGCTCAGGATGTGCAATAAGGTACTCTTCCCTGCTCCGGATTCTCCCACAATGGCGAGCATTTCTCCTTGCTTTACGTCAAACGACAGATTCTCAAAGAGCACTAGATCCGATTCGCCGGACCGGAAAACCTTTTTCAAGCCTTCCACCCGAAGCATCGACTCTTGTTCCGTTAGATGCAAGGTTAGTCCCTTTCGTTCCAAGAGCTAAAGTGCGGAAGATGACAAACTACTGTCGGGGCGGTATCCGCCGGCTCTTAGATTAGTGCTTACCGCCAGCAAATCGTTTCGCGGTTACGAATTGCAAAATCGGTGATGCCAAAAACTGTACACCGGGGCAAATCGTCGTCATGTGACTAGAATCACGAATGCCCGGCGTGGCCTTCAGGGGCTAAAGCCCGCGTTCTCTGTTGCTTGCAGCGACACAGGTCGAAAAAGCTGGGAACAAACGCAGCCTGCCGGAGCAACGACGACCACAGGGGCTAAAGCCCAGATTGATTTCAGGTGCCTTACGCGGCTCCGAAGGGCTGCTCTTCCACGGTTGTGCACGGATATACGGCCGTGCGCGGAATTCGGGCGCGCGTGGAGTTCGGGCGTGCGCGAAGCTCGGCCGTGCGCGGAGTTCCGGCGTGCACGAAGTTCGGCCCTGGGTCGAGTTCGGACGCGCAGTGAGGTCGGGCGTGCGCAGATTTCGGGCATGCATGGGTTTTCGATCATGCATGGATTTCGGGCGGGCACGGATTTTCGGTCGTGCATGGATCTCGCTTGGGCACAGATTTGCAATTCTTCCGCGAACTCTGCGGCCGTCCGCTTCCTGACTCCTGCAGTATCTTTGGAAATCCGCGAATCCGTGGCTGAGGAACTCTTACTCATAACGCAGCGCTTCTGCCGGAAGAATCCGCGACGCCGACCACGACGGATACAGCGTTGCCACAAACGAAATCAGAACGGCGAACAGCGCGACCCAGACGCCGTCGATCACCCGCGGAGCGAATGGCACGTAGTCGATGGAATAGACCTCGGGCGATAGCGTCAGCACGTGGTAGTGGCCTCCGACATAGGAGATGGCATAGCCGAGGATCAGGCCGATCGCGGTGCCGATTGTGCCGATGAGTACGCCCTGCGCAATAAAGAGGTTGCGGACTTGCGCACGGCGTGTGCCCATCGACATAAGCACGGCGATGTCTTTCGTTTTTTCCATGACCATCATAATGAGGGAGATGAGGATGTTCAGAGCCGCGACGAAGACGATGAGGCCGATGGTGATGAAGGTGACGAGGCGCTCCAGGCGGAGGGCGTGGAACAGCGCCTTGTTCTGCTCGAGATAGTTGGTGGCCATGAAGCCCTTGCCAGCAGCGGCTTCGAGCTGAGTGGTGATCTGGTCGGCCTTGAAGATGTCGTCGATCTTGAATTCCACAACGGAGATCTGGTCGCCCAAGCCAAACAATTTCTGGGCATCCGATAAGCTCACAAACGCCCAATTGGAGTCGTAGTCGAAGAAGCCGGAGCTAAAAATGCCGACCACGTGGAAGCGGTTGTATTTCGGGACCATGCCGAAGGGAGTCAGTTCGCCCTGGGGGCTAGTAACGAGCACGGTCGAGCCTACGGCGGCGCCCAGGTTGTTGGCCATCTCCTTGCCCAAAACGATGGGAGGCATGGCAGCGACACGCTGCTGGACACCTTTCAGGGAGTCGGGAGATTGGGCGGCGGTGGTGTCTGGCGCCGATTGCGGTTGCGGAGCTGGGTTGGGCTCCTCCTCCAGGGGGACGGAGGAGCCTTCCTTCACGGAGTTGAGGAGGTCGCCGACTTTGCGTTCGTAGCGGGGAATCATGCCTTTGAGAATTGCGCCCCGTGCTCGCGGCCCGCGGGAGATCAGGACCTGTTCAAAGATGGCGGGAGCGGCGGCGACTACATGTGGCTCTTTGGAAAGGCGGTCCATGAGAGCGGGCCAGTTCTGGATGCCGTCGTCGGCGACGCGCTGCAGGCTGATGTGCGACGTGGAACCCAGCAGGCGTTGCTGCAGGTCCTGGCGAAAGCCGTTGGTGATCGCCATGGCGACTACGAGGGAGGCGACCCCAGCGGCGACTCCGACGATAGAGATGCCGGTGATGATGCCAATGAAGGCCTGCCTTCTTTTTGCCCGTAAATACCGCGTCGCGATGAAGAGTTCGAAGCGCATGGGGACAGATCAGCTGTCAGCTCTCCGCTTTCAGCCAAAACGGATTATAGCGATTACCCCGTGCTTGACCGCGACAAAGGTTCATGTGCGCAGCCTCGGTAACACGGCGTGGACCCTCTCACGATAGCTAACGAACTCGCCGCCGAAACGCTTTTCGAGTTCGGCATCCTCCATGTGGATCATGACCGCGCCAGTGACGATCGCAAACGCGGTCAGCAGCCAGCAGACTATTAATCCCGTTCCGACGCTCCAGGCGAGCATTTCACAGAGATGGCCGAGGTAGACAGGATGGCGGACGCGCGAGCGGATTCCGGTCGTGATGAGGCGCTGATCATGGTTTCCGCGGCGAACTTCCGGCAGGCCTCCTAATTGTGCCCAGCCGAAGTGGGCACCGGAACTGGAGTAGATGCGGATGCCTATCGCAAACAGCAGGACGGCTGGAATCCAAGACCAGCGAGTCGAATAGAACGCTGCGTTGCGCCAGGGGCCAGTCAGTGTGCCGATGCCGATCCACATGACGATCCATGCGGGGACCAGCACTCGGAAAGGCGAACGCTCACTTGCTCGCCAGCGATGGGCTTGCGGGTGAACCATGAGCCAGAACAGAGGGATGGTCGAGTAGACGACGCAGGCCAGCCATCCCAGGGTTCGGAGGAAACGCATGGAGAAATTTTACAGTGCGCGCAATGCGCGCGGCAGAGTGAGGTTCCCCAGCGGCTAAAGCCGACATTTATGGTTTGACCTCAAGGGCGCGGCTGAAGCCGTGCCCTTCCACGAACCTCGGCGAGACCCCACATCATCAAGAGCGGCGCACCTCGGTCATCTACCTGATTTCCGCCGGTGGGGCGATAATGGGAAAATGGCGCGTGTTTTCCTGAGTGAGAACTGGCTTCCGAAATCGGTGCTGTGTCTTCGCGACTACGACCGTCACAAATTTTTGTTGGATCTGATTGCTGGAGTCACTGTGGGATTGGTGGCACTGCCGCTGGCGATGGCATTCGCCATCGCGTCGGGGCTGACCCCGCAGGCTGGGATTTATTGCGCGATCGTCACCGGATTTCTGATATCTGCACTGGGCGGGTCGAAGATGCAGATTGGCGGACCGACCGGCGCCTTTGTCGTGGTGGTGGCGGGGATCGTCGCGGTGCACGGCGTGGATGGGCTCTTCATGTGCACCGTGATGGCCGGCGTTCTGCTGGTAATTATGGGCGTCACGGGGTTGGGGACGGGAGTGAAGTTCATCCCGCGCCCGGTTGTAATTGGATTCACGAATGGGATTGCGGTGCTGATCGCCAGCACGCAGATCAAGGATTTCTTCGGGCTGCATCTCGAGAAAGTTCCGGGCGTGTTCTGGCTGCGCATGGAAGCACTGGCCGGGAATTTTCACACGTTGTCATTTGAGGCGACGGCGCTCGCCGTGTTCACGCTGCTGACACTGATCATTTGCCGGGGGCTCTCGCCCCGCATTCCAGGGCCTATCGTTGCGCTGCTGCTTTCGACTTGCGCGGTTTATTTCTTCAAGCTGCCGGTGGAGACGATCGGGACACGGTTTGGGGGAATTCCGAGCGGGCTGCCGCACTGGCAGATTCCGCACTTCCGTACAGACTTGATTCATGGGCTGCTAGGGCCCGCTTTCACGGTGGCCATGCTGGGCGCGATCGAATCACTGATGTCGGCGGTGGTTTCTGACCGAATGAGTAACGATCGCCACAATCCCAATGTCGAGTTGATTGGACAAGGCGTGGCCAATATTTTTTCGCCGATCTTTGGCGGACTGCCGGCCACGGGAGCTATTGCGCGGACCGCAACCAATATTCGGTCAGGTGCGCAGACGCCAGTGGCGGGAATGATTCACGCGCTCACGCTGTTGTGCATTCTGCTGTTTGCCGCGCCGCTGGTCAGCTATGTGCCGATGGCGGCGCTGGCGGGGATTCTGATGGTCGTCGCCTACAACATGGGCGAGTGGCGCGAGATTCCGCAACTGCTGAAGCTGACCAAGACCGACATCAGCATCTGGCTCGTGACGTTTGCGCTGACCGTTTTTGCCGACTTAACCGTCGCGGTCGAGGCGGGGATGATTCTGGCGGCGCTTCTGTTCATCAGCCGTGTGGCCTCGACCACGACGGTGTCGCAGGTGACTGAGGACTACGTGGAAGACGGGCGTGTGCACATCCTGCAGGATAAGGACATTCCGTACTACGCGACGATCTTCCGCATCCACGGACCGTTCTTATTCGGGGCAACCGACAAGATCTGGGCGGTCACGGAGAATCTGCACTTGCTGCCTCCGGTGGTGATCTTACGACTGCGAAATATGACTGCACTCGACGCTACGGGGCTGTTCGCCATCGAGGAGATTGCCAAGCAACTGCACGCCAGCAAGCGTACGTTGATTCTCTGCGGGGCGCGCGAGCAGCCTGCGCAGTTGATTCATCAGGCAGAGTTCGCCGAGGTTATCGGGGAAGAGAATATTTGCAACAATGTGCAGGAAGCCCTGCGCCGCGCCGAGGAAGTGTATGAGGGGTTGGAGCAAAAGTTCGTGGGGGCGAAGGGCTAGTTCCCTCGGCATATCTAAGCGGTGAAACCGGAATCAATTTTCAGCTCTATGGCAAGAAGTCTTCTGCCTAGTCTCGTTACAGGATCGTGTCGTCCTGACGGGACTCGGAGTTCAGCTATGATCGCTTCCCACTTCCGTGCTGGGCTTTCGCATATCGCCGCTACGCGGCTGGAGCTTGGTCGTAGAGGCTGTTCGGGCACGGTAACGATCGTGGCTCTTTTCACCGACCCCGGGCCGCGCGACGTGAGCTGCTAGTTGTCGATTCGCTGGATGTTGCCGTGAAGCATGTGCTTCAGGTAGTGAGGGTGAAGAGTCTGTTGCATCCGGGCGGCGTCGCCGGTGTAATAGGCCTCGATGTAATTCGTCACGGTGGAGCGCACAGCGGCGGCGTCAGTGGGCGTCCCGTTGTCTTGCGCTTGGGTTGGGATAATCAGTAAGAGAAACAGGCACAGGGTGACAGCCGGCACGAGGCGTCGCATGGTGGTCTCCGCGGAGGTGAAGCGATTCAGGCAGTCCGATTATGCATCCGCCTGCAGTGGAGGGAACCACACCAAAGTCCATGTCTGAGGAGAAAGGAGGATAAGGTGATTGCCTGGCAGGAGGTGCAAAAGGCATTGTCCGATCGGGAACTTACTACCACCGGGGGTGAAACCCGCATAATTTTCCTCGCTTACGCGGCGCTAAAGCGCCGCTCTTCCACGGTAGGGCAGGTGTTCAACACGGCTGGCCAGCGACGTGTTCACGGCTTTTGAGCAAGCTGCTAGACTGTCAACTCTTGGACGTCGACCTCTAGACTCTAGACCTGCAGGTCCGGCGCCACTCCGCTTCGATGATCGTCAACTTCGCAGAACGCGCGCATAACCACAACTGGGAACTCGATCCGGTGGTGCGGTCGCTGCTCGACACCGATTTCTACAAGCTGCTGATGCTGCAGTTTATCTGGAAGCATTTTCCGAATACGCGGGTACAGTTTTCGCTGATCAACCGGCACGCGTCGGTGCGGATGGCGGACATCATCCACATTGAAGAGTTGAAGGTGCAGCTGCAGCACGTGCGCGGACGGCGATTTCGCAAGTCGGAACTGGTGTGGCTGGCGGGCAACACGTTCTACGGGCGGCGCGGAATTTTCGAGCCGGGGTTTCTAGAGTGGCTGGAGCACGACTTCCGGCTTTCGGATTACCAGCTGCGTGTGCGCGACGGGCAAATCCAATTGACGTTTGAGGGCACATGGCCTGAAACGACCATGTGGGAGTTGTACGCGCTGGCGATCCTGGACGAGTTGAAGACGCGAGCTCAATTGAAGACGCTGAGCGAGTTCGGGCTCGACATCCTGTATGCCCGGGCGAAAACCAAATTGTGGAACAAGATTGAGCGGCTGCGCGGGGTTCCAGGACTGAGCGTGGCTGATTTTGGAACGCGGCGGCGGCATAGCTTTTTGTGGCAGGAATATGTAGTGGTTGCGATGGCCGCGAACCTGGGGAGCAATTTCATCGGGACTTCGAACGCGTTCCTGGCGCACAAGCACGATCTGGAAGCGATTGGAACGAATGCGCATGAGATCCCGATGGTGATGGCTGCTCTGGCGCCAGATGATGTGGCGTTGAAAGCGTCGCAGTATCGGGTGCTGGAACTGTGGCAGCAGACATATGAAGGTGCATTGCGGGTGATGCTGCCGGACACGTTTGGGACGACGCAGTTTCTCGCAGGAGCGCCGGAGTGGGTGGCGGATTGGACCGGGCAGCGCGTGGATAGCAAGGATCCGTACGTCGCGGGGGATGAGTACATTGCTTGGTTGAAGCAGCATGGCAGAGATCCGCGCGAGAAATTGCTCATTGCCTCGGACACGCTGGATGTGGACGCGATCCTGGGGCTGCACGCTTATTTTGGCGGGACTCTGGCGAAGGGCGTGGGGCCGAGCGATTTTCTCAGCGCATCCGATTTTGAGGACCGCAACAAGTGGACGCCCGGGCGCCGGGTTCGGGTCAGCGCCGGCTGGGGAACCCTGCTGACCAATGACTTTCGCGGATGCAATCCCAATAATGGCGGGGGCTTTGATCCGATCAGCCTGATCTGCAAAGTCTCCGAGGTCGAAGGACGGCCGGCGGTGAAACTTTCCGATAACTATTCCAAGGCGCTGGGGCCGCCGGATGAGGTTGAGAGATATCGGAGGGTGTTCGGGACCGAGGGCATTGCCAACGCTCCGCTAGTTGCGTGAGGAACCAACAATATTGTTGAAATTGTTGTTAACCATTTCCGCCCGCCGTTCGTTGTGTGCCTAGAGATGCTACAAAGCACTTCTCTCAGGGGGAACATCGATATGCATAGGCAGCGGCGGCACATGGCAGTGGTTCAGGCGGTTGTAGTATTCCTAGCTTTGTTCACCGCTGTCAGCGCTGCCCAGGCGCCGCGATCCGCGCAACCCGCACCCAATGCTGCGCAGCAGATGAGCGAAAAAGATGTGGCCGCCATGCAGGACCAACTTCTCCAATTGCTACGGGTGAGTCCCACCTTGGCCGAGGTTGTGGCCCACGACCCATCGTTGCTCTCGAATGCGGAATATGTGAACCGCAACAATCCGGAACTAGGGCAGTTCCTGCAGGCTCATCCCGAGATCGCGAAGAGCCCCGACTTCTATCTCTTCAATAATCTGCACCCCGAACACGAGCAACCCGCCCAGGTGCTGGAGCGCAAGCTGTGGCCCCAGATGTCTCAGCCCGACTCGTCTGGCATTGACCACGAATTGATCAGCGATGGGATTCCGTTCCTGGTTTTTCTTTGCATGTTAGGCGGGTTGTTGTGGCTGACGCATGTTCTGCTGGAAAACCGGCGCTGGAACCGCATCTTCAAGCTGCAGACGGATGTACACGGCAGGCTGATCGAAAGATTCGGCACGTCGCAGGAAGTGCTCACGTACATGAGCACCGACGCGGGCAAACGCTTCCTGGAAGCGACGCCGATCGCAGTTGGCTTCGAGCGGCAGGCTCCGGTTCCGAGTCCGGTCGCCCGGGTGCTGACGCCTTTGCAGATTGGAATTGTAATGACGCTGCTGGGTGCCGGCCTAATCTCTTTGCGCCACAACATTCCCGACGGCGGCATCGCTTTCTTCGTACTCGGGATTGTGGTGCTCATGCCGGGGCTTGGGTTTATTATTTCGGCGGGACTCACATGGGTGCTGGCCCGCCATCTCGGCCTGATGCCGAATAGCGGAGCGCGGGAATAAAATCAATTTGCTGCCTGATCCACGCAGCAGCCAGACGATGGGCTGCTCTGGAATGCAGCCATGAGGAAACACGATACGACCGGGGAATATGCCATCCCGAATGTTGAGGCTCGCGCGCTATCGCGGCCTGACGACCTGCCCATGGACAGCGATGCCTTCGCCGGCTTCTACCAACGCTCTGCCCCGGCGCTGCGGGCGTACCTGGTGCGGGTTTCGGGCAACGCCGCGCTGGCGGACGACCTGATGCAGGAAAGCTATCTGCGCTTCCTGTGCGCAACGCGTCCGGAGGGCGGCGAGGTGAACTACCGGCGCTATCTGTTCCGCATCGCGACGAATCTTTTAAAGGACCACTGGAGACGGCCGCTCGCTGCGTGTATTGAAGACGTCCCGGAGCGGTTTCTGGCGGCGCGGGACGGGTTGTCGCATATCGATTCGCAAGTGATACTCGACCCGGCGATGGCGCAGATGCGCCCGCGCGAGCGGCAATTGCTTTGGCTGGCTCATGCGGAAGGGTATTCGCATCGTGAGATCTCGGAGATTACCGGCTTGAACGCAGCAGGGATTCGGCTGCTGCTGTTCCGGGCGCGGCGGAAAATTGCCCGGTTGCTCCGGAAGCAAATGGATGGGGTACAGCGAGGAAGGGCATGACGTTTCGCACTTGCTCATTCGAAAACGAATTGACACAGGCGCTGAAGGATGGCCACTGGCCGCAGGGCTGCGCTCCGGAACTGCGCGCGCATGTAGAGAACTGCACGAACTGTAGCGATCTCGTGCTGGTGACGCAGACTTTCCAGGGCGCGCGGAGTGAATTGGAGCGTGAAGCGCTTCGCGGCTCACCGGGCCTGCTGTGGTGGAAGGCACAACTGCGGCGGCGGAACGCTGCGACCGAACGCGTGAGCCGACCGATCACGATCGCGGAAACTTTCGCGCTGGCCGTGTACGTATTCGTGGGTGCGGTCCTGGTTGCATCGCAGTACCGCCATGGTCTGAAGTGGTCGTCGTGGTGGGCGGAGATCGCCCCTGCGCGCGCCTTTCATTTTCTGTCGACAGGGTCAGGGCAAGTCAATCCGAATCTCCTCCTGCTGATTTTCGGGTTCGGAGTGCTGGGCCTGGTTAGCATTCTGGTGGTGTATTTCGCGTCGGAGAAATCCTGATCCATCCTGCCTTAACGTTTTGAAAACGGCGCCCTTCCGTGCACATCCGCGGGTTTCTATGGCACAGTAGGAGTTCATGCCTGCAACCGCCGACGCCAGAGCCGGACGTGCTGCTTTCACTCACCCGGGGTTCGTGCTGTTCCAGATCGCCCGGTTCCTGATCGTGGCGGCGGTTGAGATGCAGGCCGTCGCCGTTGGGTGGCAAGTCTATGAGATCACCCACCGACCGCTCGATCTGGGATATGTGGGGTTGGCACAATTTCTGCCAGGAATCTTACTGTTTCCTCTCTCCGGGCATGCGTCGGACCGGTTCGAACGGCGGCATGTACTTTCGGCCTGCTACGCGGGTTATGCGGTGTGCTTTGCTTTGCTGCTGGCGCTGACCGTGCGCGGCGTGCCTTCGATTACTTCGATCTATGTGGTGCTGGTTCTGATCGGCGTGGTGCGATCGTTTAACAGCACTGCGAGCCGGTCGATCCTGCCACAGCTTGTTCCTTCAGAACATTTTCCGAACGCGGTGGCGTGGAACGCGAGCATCTTTCAGGCGGCAACGATTCTGGGGCCTTCATTCGGGGGGATTGTTTACGCGGCGTTTCGTGGGCCTTCGGTGGTGTACGTGGTAGCGATGGTGACGGCGATTGGCGCGACGGTGTCGTCGTTCCGCATCAAGCCGGAGGTGAAGGCGCGTCCGCGAGAACCCATGACGCTGCAGACTGTCTTCGCGGGACTGCATTACATATGGAGCAAGAAGCTGATCCTGGGCGCCATTTCATTGGATCTGTTTGCCGTGCTGCTGGGTGGGGCGGTCGCGTTGCTTCCGGTGTATGCGCGCGAAATTCTGCACACGGGACCGTGGGGGCTGGGGCTGCTGCGCACGGCTCCGGGAGTTGGGGCGGCGATCATGGCGGTATTGCTGGCGCACTGGCCGCTGCGCGGGCGGTCCGGGCCGACACTGCTGTGGGCCGTGGCTGGGTTCGGAGTCTTTACGATTATCTTCGGCGTCTCGCGCAGCCTAACGGTCTCGCTGATCGCATTGTTGCTGCTGGGAGCGAGTGACATGATCAGCGTGATTATCCGCGCAACGCTCACGCAGCTGGCGACGCCGGATGAAATGCGTGGGCGCGTCACTGCGGTGGACATGATTTTTATTGGGACGTCGAACGAGTTCGGGCAGTTCGAATCGGGCGTGACCGCGCAGTGGTTTGGCACGGTACCGGCGGTAGTGTTGGGGGGAATTGGAACTCTGGTCGTCATTGCGGCGTGGGCGTGGCTCTTCCCGGAATTACGGGATGCGGGGGAGCTGACCTCGATCAAGAGTTCAAGTTTGCCGGGTGCGCCGGAAATAGACGCGCCGCGGTGACCATCTTCCGATCGTACCCATTCGGAATGTTTGCGGCGAAAATGGAACCGGCAAGAAACCATGAAGCAAAAGAAAGTGCTTCTTCTCCCCAGCGCGGCGGGGGCAGTGTTCGGCGCGCTGGTGGTTCGCTTCGGCAACAATTTGACCGCCCGCTTCCCTGCGTTCACGCTTGATCGAGCGCTGCTGGCCCATCACCGATACCTGCTTCCTGCTATCCCTTGGATTTTATTCAGCATGTATTGGGAATTCGCGGCGAAGGGCGCGGCGGAGGCAAAGAACTCCGAAAGCAAAGCTTCGCGCGGGTTTCACGTATTTCTGGCAAACGTAGCCGTGCTGCTGGAGATCGTCCCGATTCGCGGGTTGGGGCGATTTCTGCCTCTGACGTTTCTGAGTCTGGCGGCGGGACTTGGTGTGGAGTTCCTGGGATTGTCTCTGGCGATCTGGGCGCGGCGCGCGCTCGGCACCAACTGGAGCGGGGAGATTTCCATCAAGGTAGAGCATCACTTGATCCGCTCGGGGCCGTACCAGCGACTGAGGCATCCCATCTACACGGGCCTGCTCGCGATGTATGTGGGCACCGCGTTGGTAACGGGCACCTGGCTCGCGATCGTTGGAGTGGTCATCGCTGGGGTCGCGTACTGGCGGAAGATTCGGCTGGAAGAGAAGAATCTTGAGGTAGCGTTTGGGGCTGAGTATGACGCATACCGGCGCGAAACATGGGCGCTGGTTCCGCGAGTGTTTTGAGCCAGCTGAGCCCTGGATTATCCTCGATCGTGTTACTTCTTTCGCCCCTCCGGGGCTTGGCTCAGATCGCGGCTGCCCGCCCACGGCTTACGCGGTGGGCTCCATTCTTTCACCGCTCCGCGGCTGGGAGGGGGGGCGTCTGCCACTTCTTAGGCGCGATTGAATTGCGAGACTCGCCCTACGGGACGTTCACGGTGACCGTGGCTGAGTTTCGACCGTACTGATTGGTCCCGTAAAGAGTGTAGGTTGTGGTTGCTGTGGGATTCACGGTTGCGCTCGTTCCACGGACTGCGCCCAGACCCGGGGCCACAACTACGTAGTCGGAACTGCCGGCGTTCCACGACAAGCTCACGCTGCCTCCAGACGAAACGTGCATGGGCGATGCGGTAAAAGAACTGATCGTGGGCGCTGATCCCGTGGGATAGTTTGCGTTCGTGTATACCGGGTTCATCTGGACGACTTCGAAGGCTGATGCTGGCACGGTCTTGAGGGAATTGAAGTCGGAGCCCCAGCGGCTGTCGGACACTCCCGTCACATAAAGCGCGCTGCCGTTGTCGGCGAGAATCAAGCCGTACGTCTTCATCGCGGTGAGGATGACTTGCATCTGCGTGGAGAAACCGGAAATGTTGTAGCTGGACTTCAGTCGCAGGCGCATGCCCATTGGCGGCGCTGTCGGATCGCTCGAGGTCGCCGCCCAATGGGAGGCTGGCGGAGTGAAGGCGGCGCTGGTCTTGGGTAGCGTGAAGCGGAAGGCGTGCTGAATTTTGCCGGAGGCTGCTTCGTCGTAGCGCACCAGGCCGGGGAAGATCGGGAGGCCGGCGGCGTCGGCGGAGGTCCAAGTGTAGGGGCGTTGTTCGTCGCCCAGCAGGTCCCACACGGCTGTCGAATCAGCGTTCCAGCTTCCGTTGGAATTTACGGACGAGTTATAGAGTTCGTAGAGAAAGCAGTTGCCGTTATCGAGCACGAGCACGTGGCGATCGCCGGTGCTGGACGATCCGCCTTCCACTGGAGCGGTCGCCGGGACGGGCATGGGACCGGGATCGCTCTCGCCACCGTATGCGCCCAGGTTCACGTTGACCAGCGACTGACTGCCATTGACGACGACGTAGGGGATGCCGTAGGTCGGATCGGTGCCCCAGTCGGGGTGAACGTTAACCGAGCCGACCCAGTTGGTGATGATGGCGTTGGAATTGGGATCGACGGGCGCGGAAGAAATGTCCGTGTTCCAAAGACTGTTGTTGGAGAACGGAACGAATCCGTTCAGATTCGCGGCCTGGCCCACCGACATGACGTTGCAGGAGAGATTGCTGCCGCCGGTGCCGCCACTTGAGCCGCCCGCGCCGCCTGAGCCGCCCGTGCCGCCATTATTTGCAGCGGGATTTGATACGCCGGAACAAGCCGTCAAGATCAGGGCGAGCGCAAGTGGCGCGGAAAGGAAGATAGAGAGCTTCCAGGCTGAACAGGGGCAGCGCATCGTACAGCAATTGTCTTCGAGGCCCGTGCCGGCCGGAAAGAGGCCTTTGGGACATGTCCGAATTCTGAATTGTCGTGAGAACGCCTTTGTTATACGAGCGGCCGGACTTCGTCCTGGCCAGACAGCTGAGGCGGCTGTCCCCACATGAGTTGTGGACTCGACCCGGGTTTACTTTCCTTTCAACAGTGTCTTGGCGGCGCCCATGTTTTCGTATTTGTCGTAGACGCGGACGACGACGACGTGCTCGGAGGCTGCGTCCTTACTCGCGTCGACCGCGACCGTAAAGTCGTAGTCTTCGGTCTTCGCGTCGGATAGCTGGCCGATGGGCTCGACGTACTTCCAGTCACCTGCGTCGACGGAATACTCGGCGCGCTTGATGGTGGAGAAGCCATCTTCGGCGCGGAAGCGCACGCGAATCTGCACGCCCTCGACGGAGGCTGTCAGATTTTCAATTCGCGGGGGCGTGGTGTCGACTTCGAAGCGGCGACTCTCCTTGGTTGCGGTCAAAGCTTCGCCCGGAGAATGCGACGGAGCATCGGAAGCCACAACTTTGACTGTGTAGCCACCGTCGGGGAGGAGGCTGGCGTCGAAGGAATAGGCTTTGTCAGTCAAGTTATCTTTCAGCAGGAGCCAGCGGGACTCACCATCGCCGCGGTAGTAGACCGAATAGACGAGTTGATCGTCGTTTTCATCATGGGCATTCCACTTCACGCCGATCGAGTCGCGATCGTGGGTGCTGGGTACGGGCGACTCGAAATGTCCGCCCGAAGATCCACTCAGGTCCGTGCCCAGGCTGAGGCTGGACGATTTCTGCAGCGGCTGATAGCGCACGCCGATCTGCACGGAGACGTCTTCGATTTCGGGCGCTACGTTTTTCGGGAGGTAATTCAGAGTGACGGTGTCGACCATCGGCTTGGTGCTTCCCGCATGCAACACGGCTTTCCACTGGGCATAGCGCGCGGCGGGAACTGCCATCTCAGATTCTTTGCCGAGATTTACTTGCTTCCAGGGACTCCAGTTGCGATCCGGATTGTCGACGTTGCCGCTGCGCGCGAGCAGTTCTACGTTGCCAGATCCGCGAAATTCAGCCCGGCCCCAGCGTGAAAAGACTCTAGCATCGAACACATCGCTCTCGTAGGTGCCCTCGCTCTGCGGACCTGGGCCAAAAAGAAAAATCTTGCCGAGGTTGCTGCTGGCGGCATAGAGGCCGCCGCCGGGAGCTTTGGCGAACCCTGTGACTTGCGAGGCCGGAGCTTTCAGCAGGTCGGAAAATTCATCCTGGCCTTCGATGCTGAAAACGTGTCCGCGGTTCCCAGTGCCCGCGAGCAGCTTGTCATGGGAATCGAAGGCTAGGGCGTAGACGATATCTTCGTGCGAAGTCCAAATTCGCGACGGGGAGCCATCGGGGGCAATGCGGTATACATCGGAGCCACCACCGGCGCCTCCGCCGGGAAATGGGAAGGGGCCGGACTGCGGGGTGGCGGGTGTCACGGTCAGAGTCATCCCAGGAGTTTGAGATGCGGGCGACAACGGACTCGCTCCCATGGTGAGTGTGGAAGCGCTGCCCGCCGGCGTTACCGCGCTCGCGCGCTTTTCGCCCACGCCTGCGGCATAGATGTTGCCTTCGCGATCGAGAGCGAGCGCAGTGATTTCTTTCTTGGGTGCGCTGTACAGAACGAACCCTTCGCCAGCGGGAGAAATACGGTAGACGAGGCCGCTGCCGTCGGTGCCCGCAATCAAGTTTCCCTTAGCGTCGAGTGCGAGCACACGGATGTGGGTGTCGTCGCTTTTGAAGAAGAGCGAGTGCTCGCCCTTGGGCGTTACTTTGTAGATCTCGCCGTGATCTCCCGTGGCGACGTAAAGGTTACCGGCCTTGTCGAGAATGAGGTCCCAGATGTACTTCGTGCCGGGTGCAAAATATTCAGAGGAACTCCAGGATGGATCCAAGGTGGGCTTCGCTGGATCTTTCGGCGCGTCCTTGTCGGACCTGCTGTCGGACTTATTTTCGGCCTTGTCGGGCTTGGGCTCACCTTTTTCTTTGCCCCTGTGCTCGATCTTGTAGACCTTGCCGTCGGGCGCGGTGGCGGCGTAGATCACGCCGCCGGGAGCGACCTCTAGCGTTTGCACCTGCAGTTCGCGCGGCTCAAAAATAATGGTGGCCTGGCCATCTGCTGTGATGCGATAGACGCGTGCTGGAGATCCTGTGGCGGCGTAGACGTTGCCTGCGTCATCCGAGACGACGGCCCAGATGTAGGTCGAGGGCGTGGCGTAGAGCAACTTGAACGAGGGAGCGAGTTCGAGGCCGCCGGAACTGCGGATGGCCACTCCGCTGGCGGTGCCCTTGGTCAGGTCGTCGAATTTGGACTGTTCCCAGGTGCGGGTGCCGTCGGCGAGGACGGACGGGGCAAGGAGGGCTATCGTAAGTGTGGAAAGAAAAAGGCCGGCAAAAATGGAATGGGGAACCCTGCGCGAACTCTGCAATGTCTGTACCTCGATTCAGAATCATCCCGAGACGCAAGGTCGCGGGCGTGTCGTGCGGCCTACCACAAGATTTCAGGTTAACACGCAAGCACTACCCGGCGCGTATGGCAGACCCGCTCGAAGTCTCGGCAGTGGGTCAGTTCGTAAGCGTAGAGAACAATGCCTGAACCACGAAGGACGCGAAGTATCACGAACGACTTCGCTTGCCGGAGTCTCCTCTCGTTCGTGCGAGGCCAGCCACTTGAAACTCGGCGGCCGTGGTATCGTAGATTTTTATGCATTCTGCGCGTCAGAAACTGCTGAGTACGCTCGCTCACAAGTCGTTCCGACTGGGTGAGTTCAAGCTCTCGTCCGGTGGGACCAGCGACTACTACATCGACTGCCGCACGACCACACTCGACGCGAAAGGCTCGCGGCTGACGGGAGAGGTTTTTTTCGAAGAGATCCAGAAACGCGGATGGAAGGCGCGGGCCATCGGCGGGCTCACCATGGGAGCGGATCCGATCGTGGTGGCGGTCTCCGTGGTGAGCGGCGAACTGGACGGCTTTCTGGTGCGTAAGGCGGAGAAGCAGCATGGCACCGGGCAGCGCATTGAAGGCTTTCGCGAGAAGGATGCACGGGTGGTAATTGTGGATGATGTTTGCACCACGGGATCATCGACCGTGCAGGCGATTGAGGCGGCGCGCGAGTTCGGATTCGATGTGGTGGGCGTGATGTGCCTGGTGGAGCGCGAAGAGGCCAAGGGACGTCCGAACGTAGAGAAGGCGGCGGGGGCGGTACCATTTGTTTCGATCTTCACCGCGAACGATGTACGTGGGGAGCATATTCTGCAAAATGACGAAACCTCGCCTGGCGTATTTGCCGTGGCTGTGGCCTGTGAGGTGTGCGGACGGCCAGCGGTGACGAATAATCCACGCAACCGGTGCGAGGCTCACAAAATATAGTTTCGAGTTTCAGGTTTCCAGTTTCGAGTATGCGGTGAACGCAGTCCAAGTACCCGAAACCTGAAACTCGAAACTCCTGGAATGAGAACCTCATCATGATTCAAACTCTAGAGTGGACTGAACAAGGTGTGCGCTTCATTGATCAGACGAAGCTGCCGACCGAAGAAGTTTATGTGACCTGTAAGACTCACGAACAAGTGGCGCATGTGATCCGCAACATGGTGGTGCGCGGGGCGCCGGCGATCGGTGTGGCCGCGGGCATGGGTATCGCGCTGGGCGTGAACAATTCCAAGGCGGAGTCGACGGGCGACCTGAAGCGCGACTTCGACCAGATCTGCGACCTCATCGGCAAAACGCGGCCGACTGCGGTGAACCTGTTCTGGGCGATTCGCCGCATGCAGGAGAAGTACGAGCGGATCCGCATCCGGCCCATTCCGCAAATTAAAAGGGAGTTGATTGAAGAAGCGCAGCGCATGCACGCGGAAGACATCGCGGCGAACCAGGCCATGGGACGCCATGGCGCGACGCTGATGCCGAGTTCTGGCGGAGTGCTCACGCACTGCAACGCGGGGGCGCTGGCCACGGCGGGATATGGAACGGCGCTCGGGGTGATTCGCGCGGCGGTCGAGCAGGGGAAAAAGATTCACGTGTATGCCGATGAGACTCGCCCGTTTCTGCAAGGGTCGCGGCTGACAGCGTGGGAGTTGATGAAAGACGGCATCCGCGACCACGGTGATTTCCGACAACATGGCGGGGGCGATGATGAGCCAGGGGAAAATCGGAGCCATCGTGGTGGGCGCCGACCGCATCGCGGCCAACGGCGACGTGGCCAACAAGATTGGGACTTATACGGTGGCGATCCTGGCGAAGGAGCACGGGATTCCGTTTTACGTGGCCGCGCCGATATCGACCGTGGATCTCGCCTGTCCCGACGGCAGCAAGATTCCCATCGAGCAGCGAAACGCCAAGGAAGTCACCCACATCGCCGGGAAACAGATGGTTCCGGACGGTGTGGAGGTGGAGAATCCGGCGTTTGATGTGACGCCTGCGAAATATGTGGCGGCCATCATTACGGAAAAAGGCATTGCACGGGCACCTTACGACGAGTCTCTGCGGCAGTTGGCAGGGCAAGAGGCTGAGGTGCATCCTTAGGCTTGGCAAGGCTTTTCGGACATTCGTAAAGTGATGTAAAGCTTCGAAATATTTCTCTCTCCGCGCTACTTATTCTCTGGATTCGGGTTCAGGCTAGCGGCAACTAATCGTGCTAACCTGAGCCCAGAAGACTCAAATTCTGCGCCAACCAATCGTTGAGGGGGATTTTATGTCGTTGCGCAATCGTCTTGTTGTGCCCGTTATTTTGTCTGCAATTGCTGTACTCGTGGGTTGTGGAAGCAACAACAGCTTCACCACACCGATTGCGCCGCCAAGCGGGAGCTTTAGCAACAGCAATCTCAACGGCACTTACGTGTTTTCCGTTTCGGGCACCGACGCCACAGGAGCGCCTTATGCGATCGTCGGCACCTTCACCGCAAACGGCAGCGGGGGTAATGGCCAGGGGGGAATCACCGGAGGAACACTGGATCTGAATGATCCGGGCGTTCCCGCTTGTTTCCAATGCAACGATCAGCAGCGGCAGCTACAAGGTCAACGTGGACGGACGAGGGCAAGCCACTCTCAACACTACGACGGCATTCGGGAACATAATTCTCGATTTTGTTCTCCAAGACAGTTCTCATGGGCTGGTCACCGAATTCGACAACAACGGAACAGGTAGTGGCTCGCTTGACATACAGACTGCGGGAGTTTCCCCGGCCGGGTCGTACGCGTTCATTTTTTTCGGAACTGATGTGAGTAGCGGCTTTGCCGATCCGTTTGCTACGGTCGGTAATTTCACCGTGGGTTCAGGCGGGACCATCTCCGGGTTGGAAGATTTCAACGACAACGGCTTTGCGTACACTTCTCAAGGACTCGGTGGACAGGTCGTTTCGGGCCCTGCAACCACTCCCGGGACGACGTTGGTCACAACACAGTTCGGTACTCAGACCTACGATGTGTACGCCATTGATGCGAGCCATTTGAAATTTATTGAAATGGACGCGACTGCAACTCTCTCGGGGGATGCTTTCTCCCAAACCTCCACCAACGTGCCCACTGGCGCGCTGGCATTTACCGTTGAGGGCGCTTTTCCCGGCGCGACTAGCCCGTCAGCAGTCGGCGGCTTTATGGTGACTGACGGAGCCGGCAACATCACATCCGCGTCGACGGAGGACGCCAATATCGGAGGA
>CAWHSR010000050.1:0-72489 GCA_963832015.1 uncultured Acidobacteriaceae bacterium | reverse complement strand
TGATTACTGAACGCCCCAATCGCACTGATTCTGCTCAAAGAAATCAGCCAAGTGTAGACGACGGCGGCGATGGGTTTCTTGAACGTCGCCGAAACTCATAAGCGTTTTGTTTGATTCGTTATCACCGTCGCGGGGGCGGCATTTCGTTCTGCTCCGCCTACTCGCCCCTCGGAACCATCCCAGCAAACATCCGGCCTTGCCCCCGGGGCGTAACATCGTCCGGAAAGGCGCCTGCAATGCTAACTCCGGCGGGCAAAACAGTCCGTCGCCTCCGGCTCAATCCTTCGGGAGGTTTCATGAACGACAGTGACGACATCGGCGTGGCGTTCGACTCGCCCGAGGCCATCGAGGAGATGCGGAAGCGTCACTTGCGAGCCGCGTTGGATATGCAGCAGCTTGGGGCGCAGGGCTTGGCCGAGTTGCGGGAGCACGGCAAACTGACCGTCGAGGAGTGCAAGCGGCTGCTGGCCGATGGGCTGGAATTGGAGAAGCGCTCACATTGATCGGCCGCCAGGCGCGGAAGAAAATCAATGCGCCCGTCCAAGCACCACAGTCGGGCCTGAAGTTGGAGTGTCCGCATGGAACCTGAAGACGACCTCGACCCTCCGCAAGATGCTGTGATAGTTGAGCATCGCGAGGCGTGGGACAAGAAACCCGACGAGTCGCAGCGGGCGTATCACGCGTTCAGCCTGTCTCGCGACGCCGAGAAGCGCTCACTGAAGGGTGTTGCAACTTCATTGACTTGCAGCGTGCAAAACGTGTTCTGGTGGTCAACTCGTCACAACTGGAAGTTGCGTGCTGACGCGTACGATTTGTGGCTCGACCAGCAGCAGCGCCAGGAGTTCGCACGCAATCGGGTAAGGATGCGCGAGCGACATCGGCAGCTTGCGGTCGCGATGGGAAACGTCGCGGCGCACGGGCTACGAGAATGGCAGCGCAAGATTGCGTCCGGCGCTGAGTTGAACTTAATGCCGGAGCAGCTCGCATTGTTGGTGAAGTGCAGCGCAGAGTTGGAGCGCAGCACGCTCGGCATCGACGGCGAGCACCAGGCGACCACGATCAACATCCTGCTTGGCTCGCACAGATATAGCGATGAGAAGGCAGGCGAGAATGGCGAGGCCGACGGCGTGGTTGAATGGATTGCGCAGGAGGACTTCGAGCGCGAGCAGTATGCGAAACTCTCCCTGAGGAGCGGGCGGAACAGGATTCGTGGAAGAACCCGCCGAAGCCGAAGCAACTCAACTGAAACTACTAGCGGCGTGCACTAGTTTTCTTGCTGCAAACCAAGCGGCCTGCCTTATCCTTCTGCGAACAACGTGATGCTAACGTTGACGGTTGAGTAAACTTCGCCTGCGCCCCTGGAAAAAGTGGGACGAAGTTCCCACTTCATAGGCGGCCTGCTGGAGCGCGTTCGCACGGAATCACCACAAGTTGACGAATTCGTAGATCGGAATGGGGGCGAAATCCCATAAGCGCTAACTTATGGATTATTCAGCTTGCCCGTAACTCAGGAAGAACGGCTGAGAATGTCGTCAAATCTCCTGTCGTTTGCCAAGATTATTCGGAGGGAAAGGTTTGCGCGCGGTCTTACCTCTTCGTACCGCAGCGCGACCATTGGATCGACGCGCATGGCGCGGCGGGCGGGAATGTAGCATGCAACGACCGCGACTAGCGTAAGCAGAATGGCCACGCCTGCAATTGTCGCAGGGTCATTCGCACGAATATCGTAGAGCATCGAGTTCAGGTAGCGTGACACGCCCAGCGTCACCCCGATGCCCACTATCGCGCCCGTCATTGCCAGGACGATTCCTTGCCCCACAACCAGCCTCAGCACGCCGCGGCGCTGCGCGCCCAGGGCCATGCGAATGCCGATTTCACGCGTGCGCCGCGACACTTCATACGAAAGCAGCCCGTACAATCCGATGCACGCCAGCACCAGCGCCAGGATACCGAAAAATCCCGACAGCTTCGCAATCATGCGCTCTTGGAACAGCAACTGGTCGATCCACTCCGCCTGCGTGTGCACATCGAACACCGGCAAATTGCTGTCCATCTGGCTTACCACGCTGCGTATGGAAGCGGCGACTGCGGTGGGATTCATTCTGGTACGCACTTCGAAGCTCGTGTTGCCGCCGCTGGAGGGAACGTACATCGTAGGGTCGATCGGGCTCCGCAGGTCTTGATACTTTGCGTCGCTCACCACCCCCAAAATCTCCCAGCCCGGAGTTGCCCAGTCCCCTTTTGCTGGATCGGCCTCGCTTCGCACCAAAATGAACTCCCAGCGGATTCACCTCTCGGAAAATATCTCTGCACGAACATGTTGTTCACGATCACCGGCACGGGCGCTTCCTTTGCCGCGCTCTGCGGGACCGCTGCGCTCCCGCTCGGAGGCGAAAGTCCAGCATCCTTCGCTTTCTCCACGCTCTGCTCGCGCTATTTCCCTTTCCCCCTGCCGCTTCGGCCTGCGCAAAATCCGCCGAATTGAAGTTTCGTCCCGAAAGCAGCCGCATGTGCATCATGGAGAAAAAACCTTCACCAATGGGAAGATAGTCCGCATCCGATTGCTGATCTTTCGGGGTGCCCTCAAGATGGAAACCCGTCCCCCACAACGACCCGCTCAGCAGCGTACTGTTCGAGTAGCTCACCGACTCGACCCCTGGGATTGCCGCGATACGCTGCTGCAAATCTCTGTAGAACGCATCAACCTGCGGTGTCTTGTAGCCGATCAGCGTCGGGTCCAATCTGAACGTCAGCAAATTGCGTGTATCGAATCCGGGGTCTACGTTTCTCAGGTTCTGCAGTGTGCGTACTAAGAGTCCCGCGCCTACCAGCACAACGGGGCCGTTCTGCCGCCGATCGTCGGAGGCGCGAGAACGGGAACGGAGCGCGAGCGGTTGGCAGGCTAGGGTGCGTGGAAACCGCATGGAAATTGGGGTTTAAGGTGGTGGGCCCACCAGGATTTGAACCTGGAACCAACAGATTATGAGTCCTTCCACGGACTCCGAAAACAAAGGAAATCCCCAACTTCCCTCGGCAGACTCCGGCAAAGTCCTGCAAAATCCGCAACCCAGACGCAACAAGAAAGACGGAGAACTGTGAATGGTCAACTGTTGAAGAATGCTGAGATTTTAACAGGAGGAATCCCTATGCAGAAATTGCCAAGCCTGTCGCGAGTGAACAGTTATGAAAACAGGCGATGATTCCGCTGAGAACACGCCAAAAGTTGCAACGATGAGACGACATTTGTATTTTTGGGAGGTTACCCGATGAGCAGTGGCTTAGTACATCTTCCGCAGTTAGCAATACAACCGCAGCAACCGACTGATCCGTTGGAGACATACTCAAAGCTCCTTAGCGTCCAGCGCCTAGGAGCGCAACAGCAACTCCAGCAATCGCAGATTCAGAACGCCCAACTGGAGACACAAGAGAGGCAACTCCAAGTCGCACAAACCAGAGGGGACGCACAGGATGCCCAAACGATGCGTTCCCAGGCTCCCAACTTCGTGCAGAAGGACGAGAGCGGTAAGGTCACCGGCTACGATTCGGATGGGTATTTCAACTCCCTGATTGGTGCAGGTGTTCCGATCAACAAAGTATCTGCAATCAGGATGCAGAACGCGCAGATGTCGGAAGCCTTAGCTAAATCTGGGAAAGCTAACATCGACCTAGCGGACGCGAAGGTCGACAATATGTACAACATCCTAGAAGGTGTACGGGCGATTGCGAAGTCTCCCAACGCTGGACCGAACACGGTGCAAGGGGCATATCAAGACGCGCTTCCGCGCTTGCAGCAATTAGGCGTCGATACATCGAAGTACCCTCAGCAGTTCGCACAAGTTGGGGATGAAGGCTTGCAGCGGTTCGAAGCAGAACTTGGCGCGCACAAGCAGATCATCGCTGATGCATACAAGCAAGCTGAGATTGCCGAAAAAACAACCGCGGCTTCGAAGAATCTTGCCGAAGCCGGTAATGCCCCAACCTCTCCGCTGGGCGATAAAGTCCAACAACTTAATCAAGCTCTCGCCAGTCGATATGCTGTTCTAAATCCCGGCAAGCCTCTTCCTCCTCCGTTTACCCTTGGGCCAAATGCGACTCGTGCAGATTTTGATCGCGTCGACAAAATCATGGAAGCGACGGAGAAGGCGCAGGGAACCAAGGCGCAGCAAGATACTTCCAACGCTCTCCGCGAACAGACATTCGCGCTAACCAAGGGGACGAAAGACTTAACTCCCGTGATCGGACAAGACGCCCAAGGGAATGATGTTCTAGTGCCGAAGTCCGAATCTGATGATATGGGCCTCAAGAATCCGATGAAAGCCGGAGAACAGGAAGTAAGCAAGGCGCAATCGGCTCGCCACTGGATTCCATTAGCGACTGCACAAGGCGATCCCAAGAATCCAGACACGATGGGGATTCTCCCATTGATCGATAAACTGGACCAGGAAGGCAAGCTTGGGGTTGTAGCCTCGCGGTGGAATGACTTTCTCGCCGGTAAGGTCGGAGCGGCCGACCCTTATGTGACTGCATTGCGAGGCAAAATGGGCCTGAGCACTACGCTTCTAATGAATGCCCATGTTGGCAATCGCGGCGGGTCTTACATGCTGGAGCACTTCCAAGACTTAGCCGACGCAGGGAAAATGGACGCTTCGACGTTGAGGACTGGCGTTAAAACAGAACTCAACTATATCGAAGGACGCGCCATGCTTCCCAAGACGGCGGGATCAAGTCAGAACAATACGCCTCCGCCGACCACTCCAGCGGCGCAGGCTAGCGGTAAAGATTTCGGAGCGGCCCCTGCAGGCAAAACGGAAGGGGCCACAGGGAAATTGCCAGACGGAACCAAAGTAGTCGTTAAGGGCGGAAGGTTGGTGGCACAGTGAGCGCCTCGCAAGTTACATGGGATACTCCGCAACAGCAGAGCGCCCCTCAGGTTCAATGGGACGATCAGTCGCCCTCCGCCGCATCCCGTTTTGGGAGCAATCTTCTTTCTGGTGTTGGAGTCGTGTCTCAGGAACAAGGCAGAAACTTTTTCATGCATCCGGTGGATACGTTGAAAGCAATGGCCGATGCTCAAGGCGAACTCGGACTGCGAGCCAAGAAAGAATTGCAAAATGCGGATTACGTCCGCGGCCTCACCCATGCCACGGAATATCTGCTTCCCGGCCTCGGTCCCGTACTCGCTCATTCTGGCGATCAACTAGAGTCCGGCGATACCGCGGGAGGGATCGGAACGATGGTTGGTGCCGGAGCCAACGTCGCCGCTAGTGTGGGTATGTCTAAACTAGCCCCCGGCGCTATTCCTAAAGCGGGGGTTAATGGGAAGCCCGCTACGCTCGGAACGTTCAAGCCCTCAACCGATCCGGCAACAGTTCAAGCCGTTCACACCGACTTTGCCAAGGGAGTTCCCCCAACCAAGTCAACTCCTTATACTCCCGAGGATTTGCAGAATGCCCGGCCTTATCTTGAAGACGAACACTCAGCTTCGCCAATCAAGACTGTTGCGGACGTGAAGGACGCGGCCGATTCTTCCATCGGAAGAATAGAAAACAAGATCAGCGATTACATAAGGCAGAATCCGACCGACCAATTAACGAATAACCCACTGGATGCAGTCAAGGCAGCCCTTGCAAAAACGGATTCTCTGAAACAGGGTTTCACGCAATCTGGCCTCAAGGAACTAGCACCGTACAACCTTGATGAGCCGATGACGGTAATGAAGGCTGACCGGCTGAGACGGCAATTGAACGCCGAAAATGCGGCCTTTGAGACGAAGAACAACTATGACCAGGCCCAAGCGCGAGCCACCGACCCCGCTTACGCCGCAAGAGAAGCGGCGGCACGCGCCTTGCGCGAGGGAATTTATGGGCGCCTCGCCGATAGGGGAATCGAGGGAGTTTACCAGCTTCGACAGGATGAAGGATCACTCATTGCAGTCAGAAATGCCGCGCAAAATCAGATCTTCAATGGCGATAAGAATGTTGCGGGGACTGGCGCGAATAGCATAACTGGCAAGACAGCTCAAAGTCTCATAAGGCTAGGCACAGTAGGAGCAGGGGCAGGTATTGGCGGGTATGTTGCCGGATCGGAAGGCGCAACGGCTGGAGCGTTGGTGGGGGCTGGAGCTGGGGAAGCGATAAACCGCTCGTTCTTTCCCGGAAATCTGACACGGGACGCACTGGTGGAGCGGTCGTTCTCGAAGCTCGTAACAAATGGTGCAACGCTGCCCGAGATCCCCGAGAGGCCAACGATTCGAGGATTGCTCCCCGAACCCGCGCCGCAATTACCTCCGCCGGGCTATACAGAACCTCGGGGTGAACCAATCGGCACGCCAGTTGGCCAAACAGCGGGTTCGAGCGGAGTCCAAGCGCCCAGTGTGGCAGGGCAAGGCCCAAGCGGTCAGTTCAAGAGGTACTACTCCGCATCGTCTGGACCACAGACTCCTGGAACCAAGATGGGGCAGATTTCAACAGTGGGCAGTGAGCGATGGGTATGGCACGGTAAGAAATGGGACAGGATAGCCGATTAGCTTTTCTTTTTCGGCCACACAGGAACCGGAAGTCAAGAAATGAAACGAAAAAAGCGGACTGACAATCACGCGCTCACTATTCCGATCCCAGTTGGAAAATCGGATTCGCGAAGCGTGGCGATGAAGAAGAAGACTAGCGAACAATTGGTTAATGAAGTCATACAGTCTGCTTGCGAGGTCACAGGCACTGAGCGGCTCGATGCCGCCGATCGCTTCATCGCACAGGCGGCCGACGCCCTTGTGTGGCCGAAGCCCAAGGACGCGCACGACCACTTGATTAGGGCGTCAGCGGTGATAGCGGAGATGGCGCCACAGAATGCAACGGAAACTATGCTCGCCGTCCAGATGATCGCTACTAATGACGCGGCTCTTCTGTTTCTGAGGCGCTCAACTCTCGATCAGCAGCACAGTGAAGCTGTTGACGCAAACGTACACCGGGCAACCCGCCTAATGCGGGTCTTCACCGAACAACTTGAGGCGATGCAGAAACTCAAAGGCACAAAGTGCCAGCAGAAGGTCACGGTTGAGCACGTCCACGTCCATGATGGGGGCCAAGCTATTGTTGGTGCTGTGGCAGCCGTGGAGCCGGGGAGTGGGGGATGACAAGGAAAACAGGAGAAACACCCCGTGAACAGCGGCACGGATGGCTTAAGAACGGCAATCCGCCCGGCGACTTCTCGAAGGCGGCACGCTGCGGTGCAAAGAATCGGCGCGGTAGGTCGTGTCGTTGTCCAGCGATGTCAAATGGCCGGTGCAGGCTTCACGGCGGGCTCAGTACTGGTGCGAAGACACCGGAAGGAATTGAACGCATCCGGCAGGCCGTGACGAAGCACGGGCGCTACTCAGGGCGGGCGAGAGCGGAGCGGGATTGCTATCGCAAGATCCTGCAGCATTGTCAACAGATGCTATCAAGCTTGGACGAACTGAACGCGAGGGAAACATAAATATTCAGAAATTCGCTCTTCGACGGTCATGTCTGCATCGTAGCACCCGTATCCAGCAGGTTCCTGATTACCAAAGGCCGACGGCCCCACAACAGGGTTGAGTGAGGCCAATGATTTTCTACTGCTTGGGCAATTACACAAAGGGGCGCAACGGAAACCCGCTTCAATCACGCCCCCTGGTGCCCCGGCGACGACGGGGGAGGTGTTTCTAAGTCGCCGGGGAATGCCCGTACCGGCGTCGGATCTTATTTAGTACCCGGGGATCGTAAACCCAGAATCCGCTTACAAGGGGGGCTTAGCTTTTGGGGCCGATTCAGTCGGACTGCCATTTTCCAAACGGAGAAGAAATCGTAGGTTCGGCTGAGTGGCATAAGAATAACGCTATGGCCGGGAGCTGTTCAAGCCCAGATCCTAAATCGGTTGACTGTCGAATCGCTTCCGGCCTATGATTCCACCCCTGCGGTGAGGCTATCGGAGTTTTCTGAGGGGGTAGACTTCCGACCCGCCTCGTTCGACCAGATCGAGCCCGTCGTTTTTCTCGGGGGAGGAAAGTCGACGGGCTTCTTTATGAGAAAAGTTGATGCCCTTTGATTTGCTGCTTCCGGAAAGTTCGAATGCTTGCGACCGCGCGCGAGAGCGGAGGTTCTAGATTTCCAAACAGCAACTGTGCTAGGCAGTGTTTGGCGTTCGACAAACAGTTCCTTTCGGAACGCTTCAGGCAGGTGGCTTCGACCTCGGAGAATCAGCAGGTTGCGGTCTCGACTGCATCTGGGTTTTTGGAACGGCTCTCAGGGATGGCTTCTCCATGCGCGGGGAAGCGAGAGACTAAAAACAGATACCTGGTCGCAAAGACCAGAAAACCCTGGTCACGGGGTCAATGCATGGTGATGGAGTCGGTCATCGAAACCAAGGCCAGCAGCATTCTGCAGTTTCTCCACGGCCTACGGGGTGATTTTGCAACAGTTTCCCTCGCCCTCCGGGGTCACCGCTTCGTAAAGAATCGAACGACTGCCATTACGATTAACGCCAGCACCACAAATTCGAGGATAGTCTTCAACGTCGTCGTCATGGGTGTTCTTAGACCTCTCGTCGTCGCCAGCGCCAAACCAAAGCGAACGCTCCGAAAGCACTGAGACTGAGGGGAAGGATGGAGTCTCCATCGGGGACGGTCGTAACGTTACTTCCCTCCTTGAGACCTACGTCCCCGCTGATGCCGCCTACCCAGCCGGTCCCGTAGGCCGAAGAGCAGGCCGCCGACTCACAAGACCAGAAATCGAAGTCCATGTTGTTCCTACCGGGCACGATGGTGGTGAGGTTGTCTGTGGGGGTGTTAGCGCCCGTATTGTTAAAGTACAGGTCGAACTCGTCTCCGTAGGTCGGCCCCAATGAGTTGAAGGTGTTCCACATGCCCAGATAAAAGGCGTTGTTGCCGCAACAGTATGGGGTGCTAAAAGTCCCCATGAAGCCCGAGGAGTTGATGGTCAAGCTTCCAGGCACAACGTGTCCTGCGTACTCGTCGGAAACGTTGACGAACAGGAAGTTGACGTCAATCTTCTCCACGCAGCTGGGGCAGGTAGCGGGTGCGGTAATCACGGCCCAGGCGTGGACGTCCACGGTGTCGATAGGGGTATCGGGGCCGATGCTACCCGCCCATGTCGGTGTTGAGCAAACTACCAGTGTTGCAAGAACAGTCAACCATCGGCGCATCAGGATTCCTCTCCTCACTCCTCTTGGAGATGATCCGAGTCGCTTGGAAACCACTGGAGCAAGCGGAGTCCAACGTGGGGAAGGATTCGGACTTGCACGCGGATTCTGACCGTGCTCTGCGGTCCTGTCAAGATGAATGTTTTTGCAACACCGCAGAGATTTGCGACAGTACTCTCGAACGCGCCTACGGCGGATCAAATCACTTACAAGCGGATTCCCAACACAACAAACGCTGCTAAGGGCTGGCTGTCGGCAGGGATTACGCCGCTCCACGCGCACCGGGCGAACCCCGAGGACGAAAGTGGCGTGGCAGTTCGGCGACGGGTAAGTCCACTGTGGCCGGCTTACGGCATGAAGATGGCGCTTAAAACTGCGGACTCGAACAGAAGGTTGTACAATCCTGTGTCCACGGTAAATTGTGCGCTGGTCTCGCCAATATGAAACCGCCCGCAATACGCAGATTTCAGCGTAGTTGTCGTTCTCGCCGCGAAGAACGCGGCGTCACTATGGTGCTGGTGGCCATCGCCATGGTTGCCATCATCGCTATGGCCGCTCTCTCGATTGATGTTGTCACCCTCTATCTTGCAAGGCAGGAGGCTCAACGCTCTGCCGATACTGCTGCCCTCGGGGCCGCGAGAGTGCTCTCCCTCAGCGGAGTGACGGGAGATCCACAAAACACAACTGGCAATTGGTCCGCTGCTTGCACGGCGGCTGCACAAGTGGCCCAGGCGCTGGCGAATCAAAACGCCGTTAGCAATGCGACCGCGACTAGTGTGAATGTGAATTTCTTGTACAACGGGACCGACATGGCAAATTGCACTTTCACTGGAGCGAATGCCTTCGGAGTGAATCCGCAAGTGAAGGTCCAGGTCATCCGCGCGGGTCTTCCCACTTTTTTTTCTCGGATTTGGTCGCGAAATACGAATAGTGTCAGTGCGACGGCGACCGCCGAGGCATTTAATCCTTCCAATTCACTAAGCAGTGGCTTAACCACCACGATTACTCCGGTGGAACCCCGTTGCGTGAAACCGTGGATTGTGCCCAATCTGGATCCGCGGAATCCTGGCCCGACCTGCGGAGCTGGTGGTGGTCCCTGTGCGCCATTTGTCGACCCCGCTGATGGCCACATCGTGTCTGCCGGAATCTCAACGGGCGGGGGAAGCTCCAACGGCGTAATCGGAGAGAGGTTCACTCTTCTTCCCGATTGTCGACGAGGCGGCAGCAATTGTATCCTGCGGGACCCGCCCACGCCGATTGCGAACAAACCGAATGTGGGTTCGCCCTGGATTCCAAACCCGCCTAGTTTGGAATATCTTCCCGGTCTTACTGCCAATGCGTCGGTCGCAGTCCCTTCCTGTGCAGTCAGCAGTTCCGACTTTGAAAATGCGATTGAGGGTTGTGATCAAAAGACCATCTACGCCTGCGGGGTGTTCCATGGCAATACTGTGGATCTTAGCGAAAACCCCGGCCTCCACAGCGGTGATACTTCCAATGGCGTAGAGTGCTTGATCAATCAAGCTACCGGTCAAGATACACTCGATACTACATCATTTCCTTTTCAGATTAAGCCCGGGGCTGGGAACCCAACGGGGATCCCGTCCACTAGCCCAGTTACGAGCAGTAACTCCATCGTTTCTCTGCCTATCTATGACACCGCTGCGATAACCTCTTCGCCTACCAATCCAGTCACAATCGTTGGCTTCCTGCAGGTCTTTATCAACGACGTAGACACCAACGGATGGGGCAATGTGGACGTTACGGTGCTCAACGTCGTCGGCTGTGGAAACGGAACCAACTCGACTGGTTCGCCCGTGCTGGGATCTTCTCCTGTGCCGGTACGGTTGATCACGCCTCAATAGGTCAGGAAGGCTGGCGGGCTTAACGAAACGTAAGGGCGGAGCTATGCCCAATAAGTGAGCCGCACATTTTAGGACAGCATCAAGTTGTGAGGCTCGTCGGCATCAGGCACTTCCAGACTGGCGCTAGAAGGGTCGCCGCAGACGTTTTTGGAACGCCGCTGTGCGATTCGGTGGACCGTGCCCACGCCAAGCCCCGTCTGTTTGGCAATTGCGCGCCAAGAAGCCCCAGATGCGCGAAGACTCTCGACCTGGGATTCACTGACATCGGCCCTTGGGCGCCCCAGTTTTTTCCCTTTCGCCCGGGCGTTCCGCAAGCCGGCCTTGACCCGTTCCACGATCAGGCTGCGTTCCAGTTCCGCCACGGCACCCAAAACCGTGAAAATCATCTTCCCAGTCGGTGTACTGGTGTCGACGTTCTCCGAAAGGGATATGAAATCGATTCCCAGTGCCTGAAATTGCTCAAGGGCTCTCAGTAGATGTGACACCGAACGCGCGAAACGATCAAAACGCCACACGACGACCACATCGAAGCGCCGTCGTGCAGCGTCGCCCATCAGCTTGTCCAGTCCCGGCCGAGAGTTCTTCGTGCCGGAGACGCTATCGGTATAGATTTCGGTGATTTGCCACCCGCGAAGCTCGACATACTCGCGCAGTTCGCGGAGTTGGACTTCGGAATCCTGGCCCCTGTATTCGTGGTCGAGCGCTCCGTGGTCGGACTGCCGCTTACCGCATTTCTCGCATTTCGAGGTGGAAACTCTGGCGTATAAGGCGACTCGCTTTGCCGCAAGGGAGTTCATGGGCGACCTTCTTCTGGCTCGTCGCCATTTTGCAGCAGACTGTCCACGACGCGGTCAATCTCGCCCTGGGCACGCCCACGTTCGCTCTGTTCGGTCTGATCGGGCTCGGCGCGGTAAAGCTTCTGTACAGCCTTCGCCGCTATTGGATCCGGAACCCAGTCGGGAGTGCTTTCGTCACTGACGACGATCATGAAGAGTCTGTCGCCAAGCGGGCCTGAGTGCAGTAACTCCAGGGCCGCCTCTGAGTCACAGTCTCGTACCCTTGTCGGAATTGGCATCTCCCCCGCAGTATTCCCGCTCAGCGCTGCCTCGACCAGCGTCGTCAATGCCTCAATCCCTGTGTCCGGGTCGATCCCATCTTCATCCCAGGCAGACTGAAATAAGCCCAGCGCGGCACACAACTTCTTGCAATAGACGTTGCTGTATCGTTTGACTGCCATTGTGGGTTGTCCGCAGTACGCACAGTCAATCTGCGGATCCTCATCGGAAGTAATTGTTAAGGGTGACCGGCCTTGAGCCGGAAAGGAATGGATGGTAGCTTCGTTTGTAGCCATTTGGTTGCCCCTCCTGAGGGCGCCTGCTGGTTAGCCTCGTTCTGGGTGCTCTAACACTCAGGCGAGGCGTTTCTGTTTAACGTCATTAGTCTGCACCGCTGTCGGTTAGTTGTCAAGCCGAAAACGGATCGCAAATGTCTATATTATCATTATCCATGCTATGTCTACCTTACGCCTACGGTAGACAGTAATGGTTCCATAGTGCAGACAGTAGCGGCTCTACGCTAGAGGGCAGGTGTCCGATTTCTCTAAAATCGCAGCACCTTACCCCTATGGTAGTATGGCAAGCATGAAGCGCATGATTCGTCTAACGAAAGCTCAGAAGAAACTAACCGAGGAACTCGGGCGCATTGGCGGTCAGACGCGCGCGAAGAATCTGACTCCGGAGCGCCGCTTGGCAATCGCGCGAAAGGCTTCGAAAGCCGCGGCGAGAGCACGCACGCAAAAGGCCGGTCAATCGGAGAAGTCCAGCAAATGAAGGCAGTGGCAATAAAGAAAGACCAGGCACGAGACAAGGCGACTACTGATTTTCAAGCGATGGGGATCCTGCGGTGCGACGTCTGCGGCGAAGATTTCGTCATCTGTCATTCGCCCGCGTTCGTGGATAAGTCGGTCGCTGACCGTCAGGCGCGCTGGCTCGAAAAGGTTCTTGCTGAAGAGCACGAGCGGGAAAAGAAGCACGCCGACCGGATCGAATTGCCGGACTGATCAGCAGCCGGTTAGTATCCAGAACTATGGGTAGAAAATCAAATTCAACGATGCCAACGTCGCCCTAGGTTCGTCATGGGGCGAGAGGACAGAAGGCGAAAATGGATGACCCTATCGTTCGATGTCCATATTGCGTAGTGAGCGAGGGCCTCAGGCCGATGATCCAGCGGCCGAGTTGGTTCATCTGCGAGCAGTGCGGCCATGTGGTTCTTGCAGATGATCCAGGCTTCAAGTGCGCGTGCCACCAGTGCTTGGAGTTGAACCGTGCTGCGTGATCCGCGCAAGAGTCCCGATCGTTCGGAGGGACTATCAAAATCGAAACTTGGAGGACCTCTAGGTTGTCTCACAATGATATGCCGCGGCAGGGCCATTGAAAAAGCCCCAGATCTGGAGGATTCTGAGGCTCTCGGCGCGACGGGGGGAGGCAGAATTGCCAGCACTTTCGCGCCGCGAAGGAATTTCTACTATTCACAATGGTTTGTCAATATGTCGAAGGATGTACTGTGATGAGTTTTGGCCTGTCAGCCCAGTTGCTCAATAAAAAAACCTGCCGTTGATGGCAGGTTTTATGAGCAATGGTGGAGTAAATTTTATTTATTCTTGGTGCTTAGTGCTTGGAATGTTTTTTGCGTATCGGCTAGGACTTCCTCGTAGCGCTTGCCTGACAGTTTTGGCTCCTGTCCGTATTTTCCCATGATTTCGGCAGAGTCCCGAAGGAACTGTTCAGCCGCTAGCTTCGCTTGCTTTGACGACATGCGATTGCCCTCCCTTGTGCGTTAAATCTGGTTGAGGGTATGTCTGTTCGATGATGTACTCAGCGAACCACGACACCCAATACTTTTGAGTCAGACTCTTACCCTTCACGTGTGATTCAAATTCCGGGTCGATTCTGATGGCGTTCTGGACAATTGTGACCACATCCCCTACTCGAACCTTCTCCCCTGCACCGACACATGTTTGCGCGTAGTCACGGGCCGTGTTGACCATTTCCGGCCACTTCTTTGGATGCTTTTTGTACAGTTCCGGAAAATCTTTCCCTTTCAACCTGTGCATCTTCTCCGTATCTAGAGACACGTATCCTCCTCACAAATAGAATCCGAGCACCGCAATCGCATAGCCAGCTGCGCTCAATAGGAGGAAGAGAAAACCGTACACCGACAACCTGTACAGGTTCTCCGATGGGCAAATGAACCATACCACGTTGATGGCAGCCATGGTGAGGGAAATCAAAAAAGGGATCAGTCCTGCCCTGCCCACATTACGATAGCGATTGATGATTGCATCATCAGTTGTTTCTTTGGGAAAACCGTCTGCCTGAGCAAACACAAACCCACTAAAGACTAGCCAAACATATTTGAAATTTCCGAACTAACCGGCTCGGGCGATCTTCTGCGTGGGATACCCGAGGATGGTTCTGACCCGTCCCGAGTCACGATCGGCGTAGATGAAGGCAGTCCCCTCAATGCGATACTCTCCCTTCCATCCGATGGCGAAGCTGGTGTCAGTCTCCTCTAGGTGAAGCGGCTCCGGATCACCATCCCGAGCCAGGGGCGCAGCCAGTTGATCGGCGACGTCCAGCAACCAGGCGTCTCCGGTATCGGTGGAAAACAGGATCAGTTGACCGAGAGTAACCACCCGCCCATCATGCTCGGCAGCCTTGTTCTGGATGTAACGAACTTCCTCCGCCAAGCGGAAGCCTTTCCCCTCGACCGATTGCTTTCCCCATCCCCGCTTCATGGTTCTGGCCTCTCCTCTCGGTTCTCCTCGGTGCTTCCTGGCGAGTATAGTGCGGGACCATGGAAGAGTTCACGCAGTTATTCGGAAACCTGCTAGCCTTCGTCTATCACTGCTTCGACCGCATCGTCATTCACGGCTACTTGAGCGGTCTGTCTCGACCCGAGCAGGTGGTGTATTTCGTCCGTCAGGTGCTGGGCCTCCCGGTGGTGAACAAAGAAGTGCTCAGCCAACGCACCGGGGATTACCGGGACTGGGTGGAAGCCTACGCCCGCAACCATCACCTCCCTATGGAGTGGGCGGAAAAGGGAGTGCGCAAAGAAGATTACGTGTCCCCCCGCCTGCATCGTCTGATCAAGAACAATGCCTACGGGGTCTATTTCATCTTCAAGAGCATGGAACAGGGTCGGACCTTCCGCATCAGCGTCCCGAAATATCCCACTGCCGATCCGAACTATCGCATCCTGGCCCACCAGCGCAGCCGTTTCACGCACTACTACTTCTATATCCGGGATGAGGTTCTGGGGCCGATCGTGCTGCGCGTAGGCTCCTTCTTTCCCTTTCATGCCACCTACTGGCTCAACGGCCACTCCTTCATGGAGCAGGAACTGAATCGATCTCGCATCGGCTTCCATAAGAGCGACAACGCCTTTCTCGCCGTCGACGACGTGGCTGCTCTGCAGACAGCGGCGGATCGGCTGAGCCCGCAGATCATCCGCAAACAGCTGGATTACTGGACCTTCCTGTTGGGCCCGAAGTTCTCCAAAAAAGAACGCAGCCAGATGAACCTGTCCCGCTTCTACGCCATCACTCAGATTGAGTATTGCCGCAACTTTATTTTTAAGCGCCACTTTCCCATTCACAAGATCTTCGAGCGCAGCTGCGAGCTCGGCTTGTGGCGCCTCACCGCCAACCGCATTAGTGAGATCTTCGGCGTTCGGCTGAACAAGAGGCTACGGGGAAAGCTGGCCACCGTCCTCGATCAGATCGAGCATGGCCATCACGTCTTCCGCGCCTATTGGAAGAACGCCTTTCTCAAACAGTACGAAAAGTTCTCGCGCTACCTGCGCAATGAACTCTGCTCCAACAATCTGCGCGACTTTGGTCTGAAGAAAGGCCTCGATCATCTCGACGCCGTGCGTACCCGATTCCAGATCATTACCGACCGCTTTGCCGGCTTCCAGGCCCAGTGCCTCAATGTCCACGTCGACTTTCCCTTGCTGCAGCGCCTGGCCCTGCCCCTCACCGTGGGCACGGTCCGCTATCCCGGAATCAAGATCCACGACGCCCGCATGATCCGTTTACTTGAGGTCTTGCTCCATGGCGGCAATACCGTCGGCGGATGGACCGCGAAACAGATCCACCAAGCCGTCCTCACCACCTTTCAGCTTTCCCCCAAAACCTACGGCCTCAACCAACTCCGCTACGATCTGCGAAAACTCAAGGGCCACGACCTGCTGCAACGCGACGGCTCCCGCTATGCCTACCGCCTCACCCCAAAAGGCGTTCAGGTCGCACTCCTGTTTCTGTTCTTCCACAAGCGCCTCTGCGGCCCCCTCGCAAACAGCCGTTTTCACCACACTCCCGACCCGGCTCACGCACCCAACAGCAAACTCGAACTTGCCTACTACAAAGCCGACAAGGCCATCCAGAACATCGTCGACTTACTCGCCGCTGCATGATGTTACACATTCAAATGTTGAAGTATTCTTGTTTAAGATCTTTGATCCAAGAATCTAATAGCAGCCCGGCTAGTCCGACGGACGAACCGAGAATAGCAATCACAACGTCTTTTGCGTATTCAGGCATCACTTACTTTTCTTGTGGGCCTCGCGGTAATGTTAACAAATGTTAAGTTTCCAAGCGTCTGAAAACAGATCACAGACCCGTGCTGCCGCCTCGGTGCAGCACATTCGACAGGTGATGCGGAATGATTCGGCGAATTAAAACGTCTCGGGCTTCGGAGGCGCACCTTGGCCGTTCCTAGCGGAGTCTGTGCCCTCTGTCTGCAGAGACGCGACTTGCGCGATAGCCATTTGGTCCCTAAGGCTTTGTATCGTCTTGCCCGAGCCGCCAATCACCGAAGGCGGCCGGATCCGGTGCTGCTTACCTCCAAACTGCGCCGGCAGACATCTTTCCAAGCCACGCAGTATTTGCTCTGTTCCGAGTGCGAAAAGCGATTCGACCAAAACGGCGAAGACTGGGTGATGCGGCACTGCTATCGGGGACGCGATCGCTTTCGGCTTCGAGTATTGCTACAGCAGGCCACGCCAATACATGTCGATGAGGAGGCCGCCATCTTCAACGCTTCAACCGTTGCCGGAATGGACGTTGAAAGGGCGGTCTATTTTTGCATGAGCGTTTTCTGGCGGGCTTCAGTTCGCGAATGGGAATCCTCAGGGCAACGATACGAGGGAATCAGGCTCGGGCCGAAGTACGAGGAGGAGATTCGGAAGTATCTTTGTGGCGACGCTGGGTTTCCGCTGAACGCATCGGTCATGGTCCTAGTTTCTGATCTACCGAGACCGCATGTTTCATTCAACTTTCCGGACACGATCAGGGTGGATTCGAGCCATGCTCATATGCTCCATATTCCGGGGCTCACGTTCCAGTTGGCGCTTGGAGGACAGCCATCCGCGGGGGCTCGTGAAAGTTGCATCGTTCGCTCCGAGTTTCATCCTATATTCGTTTGCAAAGACGGAGATGAGCGCGTACAGCGAAATGTCTTGCGAATGATGGGGAGGAGGGCGCCGGCATGGGGCAAGTATCCCCTCATCGACGGTGTTGTTTAAGACTCTTTGGGCCCGGCCGAAGGTCACTTCAAAAATGCTAAGAAATCCTAAGGTTTGGTAGCGGTTCAATTTGAAAGGTCGCACCGAAGGTGTTAGGTCGACCCCAAGCCGTTAGTGGCAAGTGGGTCTTTGCTCTTGGCCACTCTGCTAATATCCACTCAGAACCGGATAGCTGCTGACTGATCATTGGCAGTGACAAGGTGGGGCGCCTTCCCGTCCCCACCTTCCAGGGTACTTCACGCAATCGGGAAGCACGTCACGGAAGGGTGGCAGAATGACCGACACCGCCAATAGTAAGTCCACTAAGCGAATCCAGATCAGCTCAGCCCCGATAGCGTGCCCACCTGTCACGGGTGGGTCCCGCGGTCGGCAACAACCGAAGCCAACCGCGATCCCCGATGATCTGCCGCCATATTATCCAGCGGCTTTGATTCCGCAGACCAACCTCGTCATTTGTAAGGCAGTCGAGAAATTCCCTGCTCAGACACAAATCCTCGAGCTATGCAAGTACGTCATTACGGAACTGAGGCCGTCCTTCGCGGAGGCATTGCGAAACCAGGTGCTACGACCGGACGAAGCTTCGCGCAGAATGCAGGAACTGATTTTCTCCCTTTTGGAATACAACTGCGACTCCGATTCCCGCAGGGATGAACTAAAAAACGAAGTGCGTAGATCGGAGGAATGGCTGAGCCTAACAGAAACAATTGATGGCTCGCAGTCGGGCGGTTCGAACCCGAGGCCATCCAGCAAGAGAAAGCCCAGCGACAAAAGCCAACGGTTGGCGAAGGCGAAGACAAGCATTCAGTTGCTCTGGGAGAAGACCCCAGGTGTCACATACAAAGACATCGTTGTATCCGCAGACAATTTGAAGATCGACCTTCCATGGCGCAACTTCTCGAGTTGGAGTGATGCTTGGGCAAAGCACGAAAGTGCAGTCAAGGCACTTCTCTAAAGCTCGCTCGTAGTTTCCAGCAACCCCCGCAAGTTTCCAGAAACCTCTCCGAGTCCCGCCTTTCATGCGCCATTCGCACATAATGTTTCCCGGAAACATCGGCCGCTAGGTGATATCACGCGAACGTGAGATCTTCAAGACTCCAAAGCAGCAGCAATGCTTACCTACGGGAGCGGCGAATGAACACTAAGGCAACTATCGGCTCGGACCTGAGGCGTATGCGCGAGATGTGTGGCCTTTCGCAGTACGAACTATCGATGGCGGCAGGCATTCCTCGGAATCGCATCTCTTTGGCGGAATGTGGCTATACCAGCCTGCGAGGCGAGGAACTGGTCGCCCTTCACAGCGCACTGCGGGAGATGTCCGAGAAGAGAGTGGGCGAGCTTACAAGTTCGCTCTCTGGCAAGGAAGCGGTGGCTGTTTAATTCAAAAACAAGAATGGCGAGCCCGGTCAAGGTTCTCGCCACTTAGGAGCAAAAATGGAATCGATACAGTCGGAGAATAAGCTCAGTCAACCGGCGCCGTCAAGCCAAAGTTGTGACCTCGTCGACACTGATAAAAACCTTCGGACGTTGGAAGTCGCAATCCGCGGCTTGCATAGTCGGAAGATCACACTGCAACTAGAGCTTAAAACGCCGGGCATATCGGCAGATAAAGAACGTTTGCGGCGACTGCTAACGGAACTGGAACGAATCAGCCGGGCGCTGCGCGGACAGCAACTGTCCGCGCTCACTCATCGGGAAGACGGCGTCGTTCCAGAGCACATCGGTCAGCATGTTGACCGATATTTCGCGCGGATGGACTCCGGGTATCGTGCTGAGGGGACGCGATGACCTTGCGGGCCTCGCAACGCCAACGCATCCTCGAGTTGCTGCTGTCAGCCCGGGGCGACTGGGTGCCATTGCCCAGGGTCCAAGCTTGTGCCGCGCAGTACAACGCCAGGCTTTACGAACTGCGGCGCCTCGGTTTCCGGATCACGAATAGAATCCGCGAAGTTAGCGGACAGCGCCATTCGTGGTTCAGGATCGAACCCGCCGTGACCCCAGTTAACCGCTCCGAGCACGAAAATATTGCGCCTGCCGCGACAGGTCTTTCCTTCCCGGAGTTCGGCATCTTGGGCAAGGAAGCGGGGTACCCAGATTGAAAAGGCCAAGCTTTCAATTCTATCCCGGTGACTGGCTACGAGACACTGCTCTGCGTGCCTGTTCCCTTGGCGCCCGCGGTCTATGGGCCGACATGCTTTGCTACATGCACCAGGGCACACCATACGGACACCTGACTCTTCCGGCCGTGTCGGAGGATGGGGGCAAGGATATCCTTCGCCTCATCCTTCCGCCGGTCCTTGCACGTATGGTGGGTGGTACCTCAGAGGACGTCGAGAGGCTACTGGCTGAGCTTGAGCATGCTGGGGTATTTAGCCGAACTCCTGAAGGAGTCATCTTCAGCCGGCGCATGATACAAGACGAAAAACTGCGGGAAACCCGCGCCAATGGCGGAGCAAGCAGTCTAAATAATCCCAATGTCCCACGTCGAAAGGACAACCGGAAGGATACCTTGGAAGGGTCCTTAGAGGGATCCTTGCCGGTATCCTTTGGGGGGTCCCCTTCTTCTTCATCTTCTTCTTCTAAAAACATTACGTCCGAACCTGAAATCGGTTCGGACCAGGCAAACGCTTCAACTCAGAAGAAACCAACTTCAACTCCGTCTCGACAGGCAGCCAAGTTGACCGCACTTCTGAAGTCAGAAATCCTTCGCAACAAAGCCGATTACCGGATTACTACTGCGCAGGAGCGGAACTGGGCGGTGACGGCTCAAAGAATGCTGGACATCGATAAACGCGATCCCGAGCAGATTGCGAAGTTAATCCGGTGGGTACAACGCGACGAGTTTGAAATGTCCAATGTTCTCAGCATGGACAAACTGCGCGCCAGGTTTGACCAGCTTGAGTTGAAGGCGAGAAAGACGAACCCGGGAAGCACGCCCGCAACCTACGTCTCGGCCAGTGAGCGCCTTCTCCAAGAGCGCAACGCTGAGCGCACTGCTGCCGGAGGCGTTCAATGAACACGCTGGAATATCAAATCGACAGCATGCCCGCGAATGAGGAAGCAGAGCGCTCGATCCTCGGAGCAGTCCTACTGGAGCAGAAGGCGTATGACGAAACCGCAGCCCATGGACTAACTTCCGCCGACTTGTCCCTCGATTCACATCGGCGAATCTATGCGGCTATGCAGTCCGTCGCTGAATCCGGCCGACCGATCGACACCGTCACTCTGCCTGCGGAACTGGACAGCAGACGAGAACTAGACAGGGTGGGCGGGTATGCCTACATCGCAGACTTGATAACTGGCGTACCAGACCGCCCCAGCATCAAGCATTACATCCGAATGGTGAAGGAGAAAGCCGCTCTCCGAAAGCTCATCCACGCTTGTAACGCCACAATCGGTTCAATCGGGGACGGGGGTTCATCGCAGACTGCTATCGAAGAACTCGGTGAACGGATCCTTCAAGTGCAAACGGGCTCCGATGCGGCACCCGCACAGCGCGTTATCGCCTTCTCTGATCAAGTATATAGCGAGTGGGAGCAGCTTGCCGAAGGCCACGGCGATCTCATCGGGCTGGCCACGAGCCTGGAATCGTTGGACGTCGCGACTACCGGAATCCGCAAAGGCGAACTCTGGGTGATTGGGGGGCGCACTGGTGACGGCAAAACTGCCTTAGCCCTGCAGATCGCCGCGGCCAACTGCCGCAATGGTGTACCGGTCGGATTCTTCTCGATTGAGATGGCAAAGGGAGACTTGCTGCAGCGGCTCTGGTCACACGAGGGGCGAATCCCTTTTCAGCGAATCCGCTACCCGCGCAATCTCGACTCCGATACGCGGCAGCGGATTCAGCGCGCCATGTGCGACGTTGGAAAATGGCCCCTCTTTGTGGTGGAGGATAGTTCCTTATCGATTCAAAAGCTGGTCGCGAAAGCGCGCCTGTTGATTCGTCAGGAAAGAATCCAGCTAATCATCGTCGACTATATGCAAGTGGTGTCGGCCCAGGCCAGGGAGGAGAAAGAACGCCTGACAAAGGTTTCCAATGCCCTTCGAAGCCTTGCGAAGGATACAGGCGTTCCGGTCGTCGCCATCAGCCAATTGTCACGTCCGAAGGATGGCAATCAGAACTTCCGGCCGAATAAGTTTCACCTAAAAGAGAGTGGAACGGTGGAAAACGATTCACACGTGATCATCATGGCGTACCGCCCTGTCGACGAGGTCGGCGATCCGACGGGTGAAGACGAACTGATCATTGCAAAGCAGCGGCACGGCCCAGTGAGCAACGAACGGGTTTTCTTCGACGCAAAAACACTGACGTTTTACAAGCGGTGAGCATGTGTTCCAAAAACCGGTACAAATCGGGTGCTCGCAGGTAGTTGAAATAAAAGACTCGTAATTGAGTGAAGAGGATGTTCGAGAAACAGATGATTTTGGAACAGAATCCATGACGACGTTTTGCATTCTTTGCCAGCAGCCAATTCCGGCAGATCGTCAGCGTCGGGGAGCGGTAACCTGCTCCTCTGAACATCAGCGGGAATATCGCCGTCTGAGGCGCTCTGACCGCGCGCTGCGGTTTTGTCGGCTCTGTGGTAGGAAAGCAAAGAAACTGAAGACCACGGAGCCTGTGCTTATGGAGCACAGCGAGATTTATGTGAGCTGCCATGGTTAACCAGACCAGCCAACCCGAATGGCTCGACCTGAAAGCGCTGCAACGATACGCCTGCGTATCGGAGCGCACGCTGCGGGAGTGGGTCCACCGTCCGATCGATCCCTTGCCGGCCGCTCGGGTCGGAGCAAAGATCCTCGTGCGCAGGGGGGCTTTCGATCGCTGGTTGGAAAATCACAGGCTCAAAGCCATTGACGTAGGCTGTATTGTGGATGAACTCGTAGCCGGAGTGACGGGAGCGAACTGATGGGCGTAAAGATTCGCAAACGCGGGGGTAAGTGGTACGTGTTCGTGAACTATCGCGGGCGCAGGAAGGCCAAGTGCGTCGGCACAAGCCGCGAACTAGCGGAGCAGGTGCGCCGGCAGCTCGAGGCCAAACTTGCTCTAGGAGACTCTCGGCTTCTTGTCGGACTCTCCGGAAGAGCCGCTATTTGCAACCTACGCGGAGAAATGGTTGAAGACTGACGCCCTGCGTTGCAAGCCATCGACGGTGGATTTTTATCGTGACTACCAACAACGTTACGTCATTCCCCGCTTCGGGCAGAAAAGGATTACGGCTATCACGCGGGATGAGATCAAAGGGTTCATGGCAGACCTCACGGAGAAAGGATTGGCGAAAAATACAATCCGGCTGGCAATTGCAACTCTTCGCGTCGTTCTGAGCGCCGCGGTCGAGGATGGAATCCTAGCCAGCAATCCGGGGCTGAGGCTAGGACGGTTTCTTGAGAGCCATAAGGCGGCCCACAAGGCTCAGGCAATGACTCGCGAGGAGGCGCAGATTTTTCTTGAGGCCGCCAAAGAGTTCTACCCTGAATTTCACCCGCTATTTTTGATGGCCCTTCGTGCGGGGCTCCGAAAGGGCGAGACTTCTTGCGGTTAGATGGGGTGATCTCCAGTTTGGAGCTAGCGACAACGATCCCAACCGCTACATTCTTGTGCAGAGCAACTTCGTACACGGGAGATTCACGACGCCCAAGAGCAAGAAATCGCGGCGGGTTGACATGTCACGAGAGCTGCGTGGAGTTTTACTGGAACTGAGGGACAAGCGAATGCTAGAGGCGTTCATGAAGGGCAAGACGAGCATTGCTGAGGATCTCGTATTCCCTTCGAAAGCGGACACGGTCCTCGACCAGAGCAACTTGACCCAGTACCAATTCCTGCCCTGCCTTGAGCGCGCCGGGCTGCGTCGATTCCGATTCCATGATCTTCGCCACACCTTCGGCAGCCTGCTCATCCAGGACGGCGCGTCGCTGGCATACGTGAAGGATCAAATGGGCCACAGTTCCATCCAGGTGACGGTGGATACTTACGGGCATCTTATTCCAGGAGCGGACATCGCGTGGGTGGACCGCCTGGATGTCAAAACAAAGCCGCAACAAAATGCAACGCCCGCGCAACTTGACGTTATGAGTGAAATGGACATTCCGACGGAAGTGGTTGATTTGATTGGTGGGCCCACCAGGATTCGAACCTGGAACCAACAGATTATGAGTCTGCTGCTCTAACCGTTGAGCTATAGGCCCGCGAAACCCAATCTAGCATATCCGCAGACCCATGGCTCACGCTCGGGTGCCCCATTTCTCGCGTCTTTTGCGAGAAAGCCTGCCCTGAGCGAAGTCGAAGGGTGGGGCTTTCGGTTTCCAGATTGACCACGGTTCTTAGTGCGCCGTTGCCTTCTCCGCGCCCAGTCCTGTGTTCGAGCGAACCAGCAGTTCGTTGAACTTATCCTGCGAAGACGGTTCGTGACTGACGAGGGTCCCGATGATCGCTCCAATGAATCCCAGCGGAATGCTCAGAATGCCTGGATTCTCCAGCGGGAACCAGGGCTTAGCCTGAATCAAGTGCCGCGCCGCTCCAGTTACGGTTGGCGGATCGATCCCCATCAAACTCGGGCTCACCAGAATCAGTCCGATCGAGGCCAGCAATCCCACCGCGAGTCCCGAAACCGCGCCCACGGTATTGAACCGCCGCCAGAAGATGGACATCACAATCACCGGCAGGTTCGCCGACGCCGCCACTGCAAACGCCAGCGCCACCAGGAACGCCACGTTCGCCGTCTGCAAAACAATCGCGAGTCCGATCGCCACCGCGCCCACCACGAACGCCGAGATGCGCGCCACCAGCACCTCTTCCCCCGGTTTCCGCTCGACCCCGTTATGGATTACGTTGGTCCAGAAGTCGTGCGAGAACGAGGTCGTCGCGCTGATCGTCAGTCCCGCCACTACGGCCAGAATCGTGGCAAACGCAATCGCCGAAATGAACGCAAAGAAGATGGACCCGGCCAGAGCGTTGGCCAGCAACGGCGCGCTCATGTTCGTGCCTCCATGACTCTTGATGAAGTCCGGACCCACAATCGTCGCCGCTCCAAATCCCAGGAACGTCGTCATAATGTAGAAGCTGCCAATCAGCACCATGGCCCATACCACGCTGTGTCGCGCCGTCTTCGCGTCCGGCACGGTATAGAACCGCACCAGAATGTGCGGCAGTCCAGCGGTGCCAAAGATTAACGCCAGTCCCAGCGAGATCAGATCCAGCGGCCCGTACGGCGGTTTGTAACGAAGCCCGGGCTGAAGGAAATCTTTCACCACGACCGCCCCTTTTGCATCGTGATAGGTGACCTGCGAAATAGCTCCGAAAAATTCTCCGAAGCTGAAGTGGAAGTGCGCCATCACTAGAACGCTCAGCAGCAGTGTTCCCGCCATCAGCAGGATCGCCTTGATGATTTGGACCCATGTGGTTGCCAGCATGCCGCCGAACACCACGTACACGATCATCAGAAGGCCCACACCGATCACGGCCTTGTTGTAGCTCACCGATCCGCCGAGCAGCAGTTTCACGAGAGTGCCCGCGCCCACCATCTGCGCGATCATGTAAAACGTGCTGACCGTCAGCGTGCTCAGTGACGCCATGGCCCGCACCGGACGCGGCTTCAGTCGGTACGCCAGCACGTCCGCCATGGTGTACTTGCCGGCGTTGCGCAGCGGTTCCGCAATCACCAGCAACACCGTCAGGTACGCCACCAGCCAGCCCACGGAGAACATAAAGCCGTCATAGCCCTGAAACGCGATGATGCCCGCAATCCCCAGAAACGACGCCGCACTCATATAATCGCCGGCCACCGCAATCCCATTTTGCCAGCCCTTGATCTGCCGGCTCGCCGCAAAATACGCGCTCGCCCCCGCCGACCGCCTCGACGCCCAGTAAGTAATGCCCAGGGTGATCGCAATGAACACCAGAAACATAATCAGTGGAATATTCGTCATGGCTTACTTGCCTCCCTTTGCATCCTCAGCCTTGTCGAGGATGTCTTTTGCGAGCTGGTCAAAGTTGTCGGCAGCTTTCGCGTACAGCGCGGCGATGACCCATGCCACAAAAAACTGCGACAGCGCGAACAGGTAGGCGAGATTCACAAACCCAATTTTGGTGGACATGAATTGCGGGGCATATCCGACCAGCACCGGCAAGGCAAAGTAATACACGACGAAAAAGATGAATGCCGGCACGATAAACGTTTTTTTCGTCGCCATCAGATCCTGGAATGCCTTGCTGTCGGCAATCTTGTCCCAGGTCGACTGCGATGCTTGATACTGCTGCGGTTGCGCGACTTCCAAATTTTTTACCCCGTTTGCCATAGGGTTCTCCTCGTGGCTGGCGTTAAACGTCTCACACGCTGGACTGGCTGCTTCAGGATGGGGCGACGACTGATGGGGGACAGCTTACTCTCGTTTTATAAATTTTGGGAATAAATCCGTCCCTGTTTCGCGTAATCGGCCGCCTCGGCTCATGTAGGGACGGCCGCCTCGGCCGTCCAGCGAAGCCGAAGGCGAGCGGCCCTCGGACACAGGCCTATCCAAGCACCAAAAACAAAAGACGTCCCCGCAGGGACGCCTTAAGACGCCGACCTCGAACCTTTAAACTTCGAAACCCTAAACCCTCGCCGCCCGCCGCGCCTTGCCCGCTAACTCCGCCAACGATGGCACCGACTCCGGTGCTGTCACCTTGCGTTCCGGCATGGCAGCGCCTTTAAATGCTTCCACCAACATCTCGATCGCCAAATCGGTATTTGGACGAATAAAGATCGTCGCCGCCAGAGTCCCGTTGCGCACCCAGGCTTGCCCGGTCTTCGGCATCCCATCGCATCCGGTGATAGGAATCTTCATCCAGCGTGCCCGCTCACTTTCAGGGATCTCGGCGAACGCCTTTCGCGCGCCCATTGCCATGCTGTCATCCTGCGCCCCGACCAGATCGATATGGCTCTCCTGCGAAGTACTCAAGCGCAGCCATGAGCTTACTGTCTTGTACGCGCTTTCCTCCGTCCAGTTCGCGCGCATCGTCTTTACCTGGATGTTCGCGGGCTTGCTCAGGTTCATCCCAACGGTTCGCTCTTTTGCCGCGGAACTGTTGGCCGGACCTTCGATGTACAGAATCGATCCGCCATTCGGCAGCAGCGCCGAAAACTGTTGTCCTTGAATCTTCCCCACCTCTTCGTGATCGGAACTGATGGCAAACACCGGAATCTTGTGAGTGCGGCGCAACTCGAGGATGTAGTCCACTTCGTGGTTCAGTACGACCCATCCGATTCCCGCCGCCGCCGCCGCTCGCGCCACTTGCGGAAACGCCGTGCCGCCCGCCGGTTCGAACACGATTGCATCGGGACGCGCCACCGAAGAATCCTGCACGTAGTGCAGCAACTGCTGGCTTTGTGCCAAGGCATCGTTGTTCGCGTGAATGATCTTCACGTCGACGCCCAGCCGCCGCGCAGCCTTCTCCGCCACGGCCGCCTGCTCCTGCTGATAATCATTGTCGTTATTGGTGAGTGAAACCAGAAAGTTGAGTCGCTTCATGATGTGAGACCTATTTCCGGATCATAGTCCTTCCGTTTCAGCTACCAATGTAACTACGGTAACTAGGACACGGGCGTCGCGCTCTGATGAAAGAAGGTTGGGAGGGTATTGCAGGAGTGCGGGAAGACGAGTCCGGTTCAGGCCCCGGCGGCAGCGCTCTTCGCTGCTTCACCAACAAAAGATTTCAGCTTCTCGTCCAGCGTTTGCCGGTTGGCGTCGGTCAGATCCACGAAGCGGAAGGGTTGCATCCACCCTTGCGTCGCCCACATGGGGAACAGCATCTGCGCCTTGCCGCGCAGCGTTGCTTCGCGAATGTGAAAAATCAATTCAACTTCCAGCTTCTCATCCAGCGGTTTCTCCAGATGGATGACTCCACCGGAAGTCGAAAGCTGATGGATCGCCGCCCGCACCGACCGCTTGTTCGGCAGCCGCACCAGCACCAGCACCGAGCCGCGCAGCTTCACGCGAAACGGACGATCGTTCAGCTTGCTCTCTTTGCTGGCCGCAACGGGTGCTGTCGAGTTGAGTTCTTCGGACATACGCTTACCCAGAGTATGGCAGCGTGCGCGGCGTTGCAGAAGTTACGAAAGAACAAGACCGCGGGATTTGCGGCAGCAAAACCGGGCGCGAGCGGACTCTACCGGCGACCGGGATGAGCTTCGCCGTCTTCGGAGAACAAGTTGTACGGCCAGGCCGCCTTCTTCTGCGCCGTTCGCTTCGGAGCGCTCGCCGCTGCGGCAGCGCGGGCCGGAACGGGATTGTCCTGTGCTGCGGCCTTCCAGTCTTCCGGAGCATTTGCGATTCCCCAGACGTTGCCGTGCGTGTAGAGCGACGCACCGATCAGGAAATATTGTCCGTCAGTCCCCAGAGGCAGACAGTTCGCAACCGTTGCGGTCACGCTGCCTCCGCCGGGCAGGTTGCTGAGCATGATGGGCGTCCCGATCTTCAGCGCCTCGGAACTCCGAAAGCCGCATCCCTGCGCGCTGACGATCAGTACCATGACCTGCTCGCCATACGGGCGAGTGCGGTCCAGGCTGATCACGCCGACGGGGATCTCCACCCGAATGCGGGTGCTGCGTCGAGTCGCGGTTTGGGTTAGAACTTCCATCACAGGTGCCACAATCAGGGCAGGCAATATTGTGACAGAATCGCCTCGCGACCCGAGGTAACCGAAGTAACTCACTCACCGAAACCACGGCGTACGCAGTGACGCCGCGAAGGCCGCCTCGGAGGGACCATTAAAAAGGGTCCACCAGCGATTTTTGGGTGGCGCAGCGCTTTCAGCGCTGCGATGAGCGTGATGTCTGTCATTGGGCTTTAGCCTCTGGGGTGCCTTCAACGCTGCGCACTCCGGCGCGCTTGCTTCACGCCCGCGCGGATCCCTGCCTTCACGACGCGCTGATATCCCGCCGCGTCCATTGCCGACATCGTTGCCGCCGCAATTCCCCCGGGCGTTGCCGCCTCCCGTAGAAGGTCTTCCAGGGGCTGACCGCTCTCGCGCCAGTAGGAGATACCGTCACTCAGCGCGTGAGCTGCTGCGGTCAGCGCGGTCGCTCGATCCAGCCCCGCGTCCTGTGCCGCCTTCGCCAAGGTCGCAAGCGCGTGATATCCGTGGGTGGGAGAGTGGGCCGCGGTGATCGCGTCGAGCTTGCGTTCCGGGAGATCCAGCACAGGTCCGACGTATGCAAACAGTTGGCGCACTCGCGCGCGCTCCACCGGCGTCACGCTCCGCACAAAGCTCACCGGGGTCAAGCCTTTAGCGATGCGGCACACCGGACTGGGCATGGCGCGCGCCCAGTGAACCGCGGGTCCAAGCCACGCGCGCAGATTTCGTAGGGGAATCCCGGCCGCGAGACTGACGCACAACTTCGGCGGTGCAACTCCGCAAGCCGCAACCTCACCGAGCATCCCCATGACCGACGCAGGACGCACCGCAATCACCAGCATTCCGGCCCGCTGCACCGCGGACTTCAGATCGCGCGCGATCTCGACCCGCGATTCGCGCCGCAGCGCGCGCAGCTTCCCTGGATTGCGGTCATACACTACGATCTCCCCCGAGAATCGCGCCAGCCGTAAGCCCGCGGCCAGCGCTCCCGTAATGTGTCCTCCGCCGAGAAAGACTGTTGCTTTCATGCGCATGAGCGGACGCTAGTCCGCGGTCCCTCCGCCATCGACCACCAGCGCCGCACCGGTCATGAACGACGAATCGTCCGAAGCCAGGAACAGCACCGCCTTTGCAATCTCCTCCACCGTGCCGACCCGTCCCATCGGACGGCTGGCGCATCCCGCAATGTAGTCCTCCCACTTCAACCCGCGCATCTTCGCGTCGGCGGGAAGCATCGGAGTCTCCACGTCTCCCGGACAGACGCAGTTCACGCGAATCCCCTGCGCTCCGTGATCAATGGCCATCGCCTTGGTCATCAGCACCACGCCGCCCTTCGATGCGCAGTATGCCACCGCATGATCTCCGCCCACAATGCCCCATCCCGAACTGTTGTTGACGATGACCCCGCTCTTCCGCGCGATCATTCCCGGCAGCGCGCACTTCGACATCAGGAACGTGCCCTTCAGGTTGACGTCAATCTGCTCGTCCCACTCCCGCTCGGAACATTCCAGCGCCGTCTGCGCGTAGAAGACTCCTGCATTGTTGAACAGAATATCGAGCCTGCCGAAGGCGCGCAGCGTCTCGTCCACCGCGCGTTGGCAATCGCCGGCCACGCTGACGTCGGCGCGTATGAAGATCGCGTTGCCACCCTTCTGCTGGATGCGGTCGACGACCGCGGCGCCGCGTGTGTCGTTCCGTCCGGTGATCGCGACTCGGGCGCCTTCGGCAGCGAACAGCAAAGCCGTGGCCTCGCCGATCCCGGAGGTCCCACCCGTGATGAGAGCAACTTTATCTTTAAGACGCATCTCGCGATCCTCTTAACCGCATGTGGTGCTGGCGCCCACGCCCGCGAAAGCCGGCAGCAAACCGCAGGGGCTAAAGCCCATCCCGATTTCCTGCGGCTTACGCGGCCCTAAGGGGCCGCTCTTCCACGGAAACTAGCCGATGGGGGTCGCTCTCACCGGCTCGCCAATCCTCCCGCTGTCTCCCCTCCGTCCATCGTGAAGACGTGGCCAGTGGCGAACGCCGCGTCGTCCGATGCCAGATACGCGAACAGGGCTGCAATCTCTTCCGGCTTCGCATGCCGCCCTAGCGGAATCTTCTGGTTCACTTCCGCGAGCATCGCGTCGGAATACTCCGCGCGCTGCATCGGGGTCAGCACGTATCCCGGAGCCACCGCGCACACGCGCACCTTCGGCGCCAGTTCCAGTGCCATCGACCGCGTGAGCTCGATCACGCCCGCCTTGGTCGCGTTGTAGTCCGCATAATATGGATATCCCATCACGCCGTTGGTTGACGCGGTCTGGAGAATCACTCCACTGCCGCTCTCCCACATGTGGCGCGCCGCGGTCTGCGCCACGTAAAACACGCCGGTCAGGTTCACGGCGATCACCTTCTCCCACTCTTCGGGAGTGATGTCGAGAAACTTGTGCCGGATGCTGATCCCCGCATTGTTGATGAGCACGTCGACGCCATCCATCAGGCGGATCGCCTCGGCGAAGGCAGCTTCGACCTGCATCAGGTCGGTGACGTCGGCGATGATCGCTTCCCCTAAGGCCGGCAGTTCGTGGCGGATGTGTTCGCAAGCCTTGGCGTCACGATCGAGCACGCAGACCCGTGATCCCTCTTCCAGAAAGCGTGCCGCCGTGGCCGCGCCAATGCCGCTTGCCCCGCCGGTGATCAGGACGCGCTTGTCTTTGAGTCCTCGCATGAAGTCTCCCTCGGTAAGACTCTATCCTGTCTTGTCATCCTGAGCGAGGATTGGTCTTTGCGCGGTAAGCGCAAAGACCAACCGCAGTCGAAGGATCCCTGCAATCCTTCACGGGTGCTCACGTCTTCCGTTTCTTTCACCCTACGGGGCTTGCTCCTCCTTCCTTCTTACGGTCACCCACGGCTTGCGCCGTGGGCTGCACTCTTGCGCTCCTTCAGAGCTTCTTTCGTTGCGCTTGTTGAGCTTCTTCCACACTTAGCGGCGGCTTGCTTCGAAAATCGCGAAGCATGGGGCAGCCGAGGTGGCGCTGCTGCCAAGGCGGGCCGGCGCACGCTACCGTATCTACGCCACCAAGAAGACCACGGAATAGTTCCTTACGGCGCCATCAAAGCGTGTACCTGGGTTTCGTTGTCGGTCGCTCCATTGCCGCTTCTGCCGTAGATCACAAGCATGCAATCTCCGGGATTCACAGTGATCGGAACCGAGAAAATGTTCTCGACCTTGCCCTGAAGCGTTGCCTCGCCGGCTTCTCCAGAGGAAATCCTATCTACCAGGGGCACGCTTGCGAGGTGGAGCGCATCGTGGGGAAGCCAGTTGTGCAGAGTCGATAGCGGCGCCGGATTCGGGAACCCTTGGCTATTCACGTTCTCCGCGAATATCCCGCACCCTCCAGGGAGCAGGTAGAAGTCATTCCCAGCGCCCCACGATTCGCCTGTCGGAAGCGGCCCGAAGTTCTGTGTCCCATCAAACGTACTGTCGCTGATGTTTCCAAACAGTTCCAGCAAATGCCCAGCAGTTTGCATCTTGATCGGAACCGCGAAGCCCTCTCCGTCGATCGCCGTGGCATTCTGGCAGCCCCAGTTTTGACCAAAACAATATTCGCCTGATACATCCAGCACCGTATCCGGATTTGAAGTAGTCACGGGCTTATACGTCAGGTTCAGATCCGCCGACATCGTAGCCTTGCCTTCAAACAGCGGCCCACCCCCATAGTAAAGACCCACACATCCAGTCATAGGCAGGGGATGCGGAAAATCGAGATTTACGGTGAATATGGAGTCTGACTGGGAGGGATTCTTCAGAATGTCGCTCCAAAGAATCGCGGCTTCGCTCAAGGTGATGTCGTGGGCAGGGCATTTGCCCTGCCAATAGGTCAATATCCAGAGGACTTCGCTGAACCTCGAATCATAGTTGTTCAGCGAGATGGTTCCCGTTAGCGACAGAGCTTCGGCCGGTGACTTCGCGCCATCGAGGACGTGATACATGGCTAAAAAGGTCGGAAAGCCATTCTGTGAACCCTGTGAAGTCGTCTGAGTTTGTTGAATGTGCAGAATGGACGGCTGAATGGCGCTCTGCTGCGCCTGGAGGTTGGATGTTCCTAAACGAGCAAATACGAAAAAGGCGCAAAAAACGGCACTCCAATGAGCTTTCATCTTTCCTCTATCCCTCTCCGTGTCTTTTAGCCAGACATGTTTACGTTGGCCAGGCTTTGCACTGGATGTCTGTAACCCTTCGGCGTGAGTGAAAGTCGCGTCGGCCGTGGGTTCCAGCAAGGCTTACGCGCTACCTTCACTTAGCTAAAACTGAGAGACCCGAGAAATATTTCAGCTGAAGGGGGGATTTCTGACCGCTCGGTGTTCCAGAAAATCTCCAAAAAATCCATCGAGGCATTCGACTTCACGCGATTCGGTCCTCCACTAGCACAATTGACTGGGTTCTTGCCGAGGCTTCCTTGAGGCAAAATTCAAACCAAGTCAAAGTCAAAACCTGGCGGCCTGATACACCTGGGCCGCCGGACGGGCGAAGGCGCCCGTCCCCACACGGGCTAGGCGGCTGTCCCTACATATGCAGACCAATCAGAACAGAAACCGTCGGGAAATTGATTGCAAAGATCCTTCGCTGCGGTTGGTCTTTGCGCTAAGCGCGCGCAAAGACCAATCCTCGCTCAGGATGACAAGTCCTTAAGGAACTCGCTCTGTCTGAGCGCTAGATCGGGCGGCCTTTGAAGAAGTAGATGAGCTCGATGATCAGGATTACGACCACCATCAGCTCCAGGATGAAGGCGCGGGATTGGTTGAATTGCTCGACCATGAAGCGGTAGAGGTCTTCGGCGGTCTGGAGTTTTTCTTTGACCAGGTCTTTGTAGTCGGGGACTCCGACTTTTTGGGCGCAGAGTTTGTAGAGGCGAGCGGAGAACATGTCGCTGAGGAACTTGATGGCGTTGTCGGCGCGCTCGGTGAGTTCGTTCACGTCAAGCAGGACGGTGTGCAGCTTAGCGGCGGCGCGGGCGGTGCGCCAACGGGACCAGAGTCCGTGGCCTCCGGCGTCGAGGAAGTCGTAGACGTTTTCCAGCTCTTTGGTGAGAAGTTCATCGTAGTGGCGGAACTCGAGCAGCTGCGAGTTGGCGTACTGCAGGAGCTGGATCGCGGTTTCGGCGCCCGCGTCGGTGTCGTAGATGAATGCGGCGTTCCATCCTATGACGGCGAGGTCGTTGGGATAGTAGGAAATGCGGGACTGGAGAATCTCCTGGCGCTCGCCGTCGGAGAGCATCGCCATTTCGCCGCGGACGACCTGGGCGATCTGATCTCCGTGAGAGGCGAGCAGGGCATTGGCGTCGGGCGCGCCGGCGATGTCACGGACGTAGAAGATGAAGTAGTCCTCTTGCAGCCACTCGCCGGTATAGGGCTTGACGAGAGCGGGAGCGGCGCGTTCGAGCTTTTGCTTGACGATGCGCGTGGCGAGCGCTTCGAAGTTGGTGTCGGAGGTCCAGCGGCAGGAAAGTTGGACAAGCGTGTCCCAGTCGCCGGCGAAGGGAAGCTCGAAGACCAGGCTGACGACGCCGTAATCGTAGTACTTGATCTGGCCTTCAAGGCGCTCGCCGCCTTCCAGGATCAGGGGATCGAGGCTCTCTTCGACGGGAGGACGCTGGTAGCGGACGTATCCGGGAGCTTTTTGCTTGAAGCTTGCGCCGGCGGTGCGGGCTCCGAAGATGGTGCGGAGTTCGTCGAGGTGAATCTCTTCGCAGACGTCGAACTGGATCAGGACCAGGACCGAGCCGCGGAGGGGAGTTGGAGCTTGGGACGACGCGCAGGATCTGAAGTCGAGCGAGGGCTCTCGGCGCTGACGAGACTTGAGAGGCCGGTAGAGAGGTCGGTGGCGAGTTCGCGATCCATACGAGTACCGCTGTGGGCTGAGATCGAGCCGCTGAGGGCGCCGGCTGAAGCGCCGGAGACTAGTCTATTGTCCCAGAAAGTCGGGCGTTGGGCCAATGCCGGAAAGCCGTCGAGCTTCGCTCGACCGGACAGCCGAGGGCGGCTGTCCCCACATAGGACATTTAAGTTGTTGATGGGTCAGCGGTTTCCGGCTAGTCGCCACAGGAGCAGGGAGCCTGCGGCTAGGGCTCCCAAGCCAAGTCCGGCGCGCTTCATGGAGTCGCGGATCTGTGCATCGCGCTCGCGGACTCGGGCGGATTCGGGGTAGGGATCGTTGGACTCCGCTGACGGGTCGAGCGCCAGCTGGAGGACTTCGGCCAAGTGGAGGGCGTGACGGTCCGTGCCTTGGGCGATCTGCTCGCGGCAGCTGAATCCGTCGGCGATGATGAGCCAGTCCGCGGGAGCTTTGCGGACGGCGGGGAGAAGCTCGAGTTCGCCAATAGCGGCGGAGATGTCGTACTTGTTGTGCTCGAAGCCGAAGGATCCGGCCATGCCGCAGCATCCGGGCGCGGGAGCTTGGAAGTCGATGCCGATGCGGTGAAGGAGAGACTCTTCGGCGGTCATCTTCATGATCGACTTGTGATGGCAGTGTCCGTGGAGCAGAGCTTTGCGGTTCAGCTGTGGAAGCGCAGCATGTGCGGAGTTTTGGTCCAAGTTCTGCTCTAGGAACTCGCTCAGCAGGAACGTTTGTTTGCTCAGGGCTTGGGCGCGCTGGTCGTGGGGGAAAAGGTTTAGGAGTTCGTCGCGGAAGACGGCGACGCAGCTGGGCTCGAGTCCGACGACGGGGATGCCGGCTTCGATCTCGGGCTTGAGTTGGTCGAGGATCTCGAGGAGCAGGCGCTCGGCGCGGTCGAGCATGCCGAAGTCGTAGAGGGGGCGTCCGCAGCAGAGGTTGGTTTGGGGGATTGTGACGCGGAAGCCGGCGGCCTCGAGGACCTCAACGGCGGCGCGGGCGGTGGCGGGGTGGAAGTAGTTGTTGAACGTGTCGGGCCAGAGGAGAACCGCGGGGGCTGAAGCCCTGTCGTTTTGGTCCGCTTGACGTGGCCCTGAAGGGTCGCTCTTCCACGTTGACGCTCGCTTCGCATCGCTCGGCAGACGAATGCGTCCGCCGCTACGCGAGTTTGTTTCGTGCGTGCGGTGGAACCACGCTTTGAATGTTTCGGGGGCGAAGGCCGGGATAGTGCGTTGGGGCGGGATCCCGGCGACTATCTTCGCGATGTCGCGGAGGAATGGGAGTTGCGTCGTTAGATTCACTAGTCCCGGGGCGTTTGAGGCTAGGCGCGCCCAGAGGTCGATGTTGCCGAAGGCATAGGCACTGCGCGGGCGGAGGCGGCCTTCGTAGTAGTGCGAGAGGAATTCGGCTTTGTAGGTGGCAACGTCGACGCTGACGGGGCAGTCGCTCTTACAGCCTTTGCAGGCGAGGCAGAGATCGAGGGATTGTTTCACTTCTTCGCTGCGCCATCCGTCACGAATGACTTCACCTTGTGTCATCTCCCAGAGCAGGTGGGCGCGGCCGCGGGTGGAGTGTTCTTCGTCGTGCGTGGCACGGTAGCTGGGACACATCACGCCGCCTTCTTCGCGGCGGCATTTGCCGACGCCCACGCAGCGAAGAGTTGCGGCTGCGAGGCTGCCGTGGTCGGCGGGGAACTGGAATCGAGTCTCGGGTTGCCATGGTGCGTAGTTGGGGCCGAGACGAAGATTCTCGTCGAGCTTGTTGGGCGTCTTCTCAGGCAGGCCAATGAGCTTGCCGGGATTCATCTTCCAGTCGGGATCCCATGCGGACTTGAACTGGCGGAAGGCTTGCATGAGTTCGGGGCCGAACATTTTGGGAAGGAGTTCGGCGCGGGCTTGTCCGTCACCGTGTTCGCCGGAGAGGGATCCGCCGTAGCTGACGACGAGGTCGGCGGCTTCTTCGACGAAGCGGCGGAACTTGGCGATGCCTTCTTTCGATTGGAGATCGAAGTTGAGGCGCGTGTGCACGCAGGCGTGGCCGAAGTGTCCGTAGAGCGAGCCTTTGTAGTTGAAGGAGGCCATCATTTTGCGGAGGTCGCGAAGATAGGCTCCGAGTTTTTCGGGAGCGACGGCGGCGTCTTCCCATCCTTCCCAGTTGAGCGGTTCGCCGGGGACGTGCGAGGTGACGCCGAGGCTGGCTTCGCGGATATCCCAGATGGGCTTGGCTTGCTGTCCGGCGAAGAGACGCGTGTTGGGCGGTTTGGCGCTCTGGCTGAGGGCTTCGACCAGACTGCGGGCTTGCGATTCGGCTTCTTGAATTGTCTGGCCGCCGAACTCGACCATGAGCCATCCGCCGCCTTCGGGGAGCAGGGCGAGTCCTTCGGAGTTGATGCCCTTGGTGCGCGTGTAGTAGACGAGGAGATCGTCGAAGCCTTCGAGGCCGATGGGCTTGTGCGCCATGATTTCGGGGATGTGGTCGGCGCATTGATAGATGTCGGGATAGGCGACGACTAGCAGAACGCGTTGCGGTGGACTCTCGACTAGGCGGCAGGTGGCTTCGAGGACTGTGGCGCATGTGCCTTCGGAGCCGACCAGGGCGCGGGCGATATGCAATCCGTTTTCGGGGAGGAGGTAGTTGAGGTTGTATCCGGAGACGCGGCGTGGGATGTTGGGGAACTTTTGACGGATTTGAGTGGCGTATTGGTCGGCGATTTGCTTGAGGGCGGTGTGGATTTGATCGCGACGGTCGTTGCTGCGGCCCGATACTTCCGGGCCGCTTGGACAGGCGAGGGCGGCTGTCCCCACAAAACCTGGACGGACGAATGCGTCCGTCCCTACGTGGTCTCGGATGAAATTCTGGCCAACGCTTAGGCGCGTGCCGTCGTAGAGGACGACTTCTAGCTCTTCGATGTTGTCGTCGGTTTTGCCGGCCATTACGGAGTGGACACCGCAGGAGTTGTTGCCGATCATGCCGCCGAGGGTGCAGCGGTCGTGAGTGGCGGGATCGGGGGCGAAGGTGAGGTGATGTTTCTCGGTGGCGTTGCGGAGGGTGTCGAGGACGACTCCGGGCTGCACGCGGGCGATGCGGCGCGCGGGATCGATTTCGAGAATGCGCGCCATGTACTTGGAGAAGTCGAGGATGACGGCGACGTTGCAGCATTGTCCTGCGAGGGAGGTGCCTCCGCCGCGGCAGAGTAACGGGGCGCCGAATTCGCGGCAGGCAGAGATGGCGGCGAGGACGTCGTCGGCGTCATGGGGAAGGACTACGCCGATCGGGACCTGGCGGTAGTTGGAGCCGTCGGTCGCGTAGAGGGCGCGGGCACTTTGGTCGAACCGAACCTCACCTCGCAGACGTGAGCGCAGCGCTTCGGCTAATCCTGCGGCATCGAGATGCGAGGACTGTGACGCGGGTAGGGAAGCTGCCACTCTTTCGTGCATTAGTTGGACTGCGTCAGCTTCTTGCTGACGCTGGTGATCTGGAAGTTTGTGGTATCGCCGCTGGCCTGGACATTGATCGTGATCATGTTCTTCTGATCGGTGGAGACGATGGTGCAGTGGTTCTGATCGGAAGTGTTGACCGTGGAATTGGGGAACTTGGATTTGTAGAAGGCGCAGACTTTGTCGACCGAGTCGCTGCTTTCGAAATTGGCGGCGACGGTGTGCATGTTCCCGAAGCTTACCGAGGCGGCGCCGTTTTTCTGGGCTTGCGCTCCGGGATAAACGTCGACACCGAGGTCTTTGGCAGCCTGTTCGGGGTCTTTGGAGGATTCTACGGTGCCGAAGGGACTCTCTACTTTTACGTGATCGCCTTCCTGGGTGACGTGAGAGCTCTTGGCGAAGTGATAGCCGATGATGCCGACTGTAGCAATGGCGAGGATTCCAAGGCAGACGACCACGGCGATGATAATGAGGACAGTTTTGAGAGCGCTGCTGCTGCCCGGCGCAGGTAGGGGCGGCGCAGGGAGAGTCACGACGGGGGCGGTTAGTCCAGCGGTGATGGCAGCGCCGCATTTATTGCAGAAACTTGTGCCAGCAGTGAGAGGTGCGCCGCAGGAATTGCAGAATGCCATAAATCACCTCGCGGGTGGTGATGTTTCAGCTTGACGCGCGAGTATATCGCAGATTCGGGAGGAGAGTTCAGGAGAGCATCGGTCGAGGGAGCGAGAACAAAAGAGCGGACCACGATGGGCACGAAGGTTCACAAAGGACTTCGTCCCAGGGGTTTCTTCTGGGCACCATCTTCTCTTAAACCTGGATAGCCGAGGCGGCTGTTCCCACATAAACATTTCCTTTTCACGAATTATGTCCCGACATAAACACTTCCCTCCCTGAACGTGTCCCTGCATTTTCGTTTTAGGGCCAGAGGCGGGTGCTGTAGTCGGCCATGGAGAGGGCTAGCAGGATGAAGAGGAAGAAGACTGTACTGATTACCACCAGCTTCAGGAGTTTGTCGCTCGCGTGGCGGAGATGCATGAAGAAGAGCGCGACTAGCAGCGCTTTTGTGGTTGCGATCGTGAGAGCGACCGCAGCATTAAACCTGCCGAGATCGAGCCGGGCAGCTTCGTAGGTGAGAAACGTTCCCAGCAAGAGGGCGCCCCAGACTGCGAAGTACATTTTCAACGGCGATGATTGCGAGTGGTCAGACATGCGAGTCCTCAGGCGTGCCGGTCAATCAAGTAGAGCAAAGGGAACAGGTATATCCAGACAATGTCGACGAAGTGCCAGTAGAGGCCACCCATTTCGAGCGGCGTGTAGTACTCAGGCGTGAAGCGGCCTTTCCATGCCATGATCAAGAGCCAGGTGAAGAGGCCGAGTCCGATAATCATGTGCAGAGCGTGCAGTCCGGTCATGATGAAGTAAAGAGCGAAGAAAATCTGGGCGTGTTGCGGGTTGGCGTATTGACCGGGATGGCCCGGAATCTCCTCATGAAAGCTGAAGGATGCGCCGGGAACGTGATGCTCATCGAACTTGTCTTTGTATTCGAATCCTTTGATGCCGAGGAAGGCGCATCCGAAAAGCATGGTGAGCGCGAGCATGGCGAGCAGAAGCCCCCGACGCGAAGTTTGCGCGGCCCAGATCGCGAGCACGACAGTCAAGCTGCTGCAGATGAGGACGGCGGTGTTAGCGCCGCCGAGAGCAGCGTTGATGGACGTGCTGGCCGCAGCGAAATCTCCGAAGTACCAACCGCGATAAATCAGGTAGGCGCAGAACAGGCCGCCGAAGAACATGACTTCGGTGGCGAGGAAGATCCACATGCCGAGGCTGGCGGAGTCGCGCTGCTGCTCTTCGGTGGCGAAGTGGTGCAGGAGGGCCGGGTTGGCGCCGTGAGCTTCACCGTGGACGTTCCCGTGAACGGTGGCTGTAGAGCTATCTGGCAACGGGAACCTCCTCTTTGTGAGGCGCGTCCAACTCCTCGTAGTTGTAAGCTTCCCAAGTCACGATCGGTTCTTCCTCAAAATTGAATGTTGTCGGCGGCGACGGCGTCTTCCATTCGAGGCCCGCGGCGTTCCATGGATTGTCGGGCGCAGGCTTGCCGTAGCGCATCGACCACAGGAAGTAGATCATTGGCAGCAGGTAGCCGATACCGAGCACCGTGGCGCCGGCGGTCGAGAGCACGTTGAGCACCTGAAACTCCGGCGGGTACTGGTAGTAGCGGCGCGGCATGCCGAGGTAGCCGAGGATGAACTGCGGGAAGAACGTCAGGTTGAATCCGATGAAGACGATGAGAGCGGCGAGGCGCGCCCAGCCTTCGGGGTAGAGCTTGCCGGAAATTTTCGGCCACCAGAAATGCATGCCGCCAAGGTATCCCATGAGCGCGCCGCCGACCATGATGTAGTGGAAGTGCGCGATGACGAAATAGGTGTCGTGGACGTGCATGTCGATGCCGAGACAGGCGAGGAAGAGACCGGTCAATCCGCCGATGGTGAACAAGCCGAGGAATCCGAAGGCATAGAGCATGGGCGCGTCGTAGCGGATCGAGCCTTTGTAGAGAGTGGCCGTCCAGTTGAAGACCTTGACGGCCGAAGGCACGGCCACAGCGTAGCTGAGTATCGAAAATACAAGGGCTGCGTAGACGGAGATTCCGGCGACGAACATGTGATGCGCCCAGACCAGGAATCCGAAGACGGCGATGGCGATCGACGAGAACGCGACGAAGCTGTAGCCGAAGATGCGCTTGCGCGAGAAGCAGGCGATGATTTCGGTGACGACGCCCATCGAGGGCAGAATCATGATGTAGACGGCGGGATGGGAATAGAACCAGAAGAGGTGCTGAAACAGGAGCGGATCGCCGCCGAGTTTGGGATCGAAGATGCCGAGATGCAAGGCGCGTTCGGCGACGACGAGCACGAGAGTGATCGCGATGACGGGAGTCCCCAGAACCTGGATGATGCTGGTGGCGTAGTGTGCCCAAATGAACAGAGGCAGGCGCGACCAGGTCATCCCGGGCGCGCGCATGCGGTGGATGGTGACGATGAAGTTGAGTCCGGTGAGAATGGAGGAGAATCCGGCGACAAAAATGGCGAGTCCGGCTTCGATCACTTTGGTGTTGCTGAAGGCGGTGCTGAAGGGTACGTAGAAAGTCCAGCCGGTATCGACGCCGCCGGTGAGCATGCAGTGCAGCATCATGGCGCCGCCGATGATGTAGAGATACCAGCTCAGCAGGTTGATCCGCGGGAAGGCTAGATCTTTGGCGCCGATCATCATCGGGACGAGGAAGTTGCCGAGCACGGCGGGGATCGAGGGGATGAGGAAGAAGAAGACCATCACCTGGCCGTGCATGGTGAAGAGCTTGTTGTAGGTGTCGGCCTGGACGAGATCGCCGGCGGGAGTGAGTAACTCGAGGCGAATGAGCAACGCGAAGAATCCGCCAATAAAGAAGAAGAAGGTGATGGAAAGCAGGTAGAGCAGGGCGATACGCTTGTGGTCGGTGGTGAAGAGCCACGAGCCGAAGCCGTAGTGCTTGTTCAGATAATTTTCGCGCTCAACGGGCTGAGCAGTTGCGGTAGCCATACTCATTGCACCTGACTTCCTGTGGACTGCGCAGTTGGCGGCGCGTCTTCCGGCACGGCGACTGCCGCCGTCTTGGTTGGTCCCGCTGCGCTTCCGGGCTGCGCCAACGATTTCACGTATGCGACCAGCGCGTTCACTTGTTCTTCGCTCACCAATCCCTGAAACGTGGGCATGATGGGCTGGAATCCTTTGACGCGTTTGGCACCGGGATCGAGAATGCACTCGCGGATGTAATTCTCATCCGCCGTCACGGTGCGTCCGTCAGCAAGTTCCACAGGCTTGCCGAAAACTCCCTGCAAATTGGGGCCGCGGCCTTGGCTGTCGGTACGGTGGCAGGTGACGCAGCCGAGTTCGGAGAATATTTTTTCTCCGGTGGCGGAGAGCGGGCCGGTGGTGCCGCCGTTCATCCAGGCTTCGTACTGCGCGGGCTCCTGCACGATGATGGAGCCGATCATGCCGGAGTGCTGCGTGCCGCAATATTGAGTGCAGAAAAGATGATAGGTGCCGGGCTTCGTAGCGCGGAACCACGCGACCGTGTAACGGCCCGGCAACACGTCCTGCTTCATGCGGAACGCGGGGACGAAGAAGCTGTGGATGACGTCCTGAGATGTCATGATCAGCTTGACGTCACGGCCGACAGGGACATGCAGTTCGTTGATCTCGCGCTGGCCCTCGGAGTGTTCCAGCTTCCACATCCATTGTTTCGCGACGACGTAAACTTCGCTCGAGTCCCGAGGAGGAGTGCGGCTTTTGAAGTAGACGACCGCGCCCCAGGCGAAGATGGCCATGAAGACGAAGAGCGGAATAATCGACCAGGTCAATTCGAGGGGCGTGGAACCTTCGATCTGCTCCGCGAGCACACCACGACGGCGGCGATAGCGCGCGGCGAAGTAGACGACCGCGGTGAAGATGAGCGCCGTCATCAATCCGGATACGATGATCAGGAAGATGAATAGGGCATCAACGTTGCCCGCGGCGGCGGAGGCCCGATCGGGCCATAATGGAAAATTATCGAACATATCGTGTCTGGCTCAGTCTCGCGTGACCTGCAATCCTCCGAGTAGCGGCTTTGTCGAGCCGGAACAGAATGAACAGAAGACCGCCTAACAGCAAAATTGTGAATCCCGCGGCCAGGCGCAGAATGTTGGTGATCACCGCGCCGTATTTTCCACTCTCGGGATTGTAGTGATAGCAGTAGAGCAGCACCTGATCGACGGCGTTGCCGATCTTGCCTTGCGAGGCTTCGACCAATCCCATGCGCAGATCTTTCGGCGGATAGTCCACGCCGTAGAAGTAGCGCGAGATGCGGCCTTGGGGCGTCAGGACCATGATGGCGGTGGCGTGCGCGTACTGGTTGCTTTTGGGATCGTACTGATACTGGAAGCCAACGGCCTTGGTGAGGGCGTTGATCGACTCCGGCGGTCCGGTGAGGAAATGCCAGCCGGACGCGGCGGCGGGGCGGCCGTAGCGCTTGAGGTATTCCTGCTTTTTGGCGGCGGCGATGGCCGGCGTTTCCTGCGGGTTGAAGCTGACCGTGATGACGTCGAATTGGTTACCGACGTCGAATTTCACCATCTTCATGGAGCCGCTGAGTCCGGCGAGGGCTTCGCCGCAGAGCATAGTGCAGTTGTAGTACACCAGGTTCAGGATCAGGGGCTTGGTGCCGAAGTAGTCGCCGAGTTTGACGGTGCGTCCAGTGTCGTCGGTGAAGGTGAGTTCGGCGGGGACCTGAGCGTCGAGATGCTGCTCGATGCCGACGTTCTGCAGGTACGGCGGGCGGACGTTGGCGGGCGGGGACATGATGCCTTTGGTCATGGCTTGTCCGAAGGCGGCTGTGGCGAAAAGGATGAGCGACAACAGGATGCAGCAGTGGCGCAGGCGGCCGAAAACAGTCGAGCTTCGCTCGACCGGACAGCCGGGGGCGGCTGTCCCCACATGAATCTTTTCAGACTTCGAATTGTGATTGTTGCTGCTCACTTCTTTGCCGCCTTCTTGTTTTCTGGCGCGGGCTTCGGCTGCGCGGGCGCTTCTCCGGGGGCGGATTGCGCGCGCACTGGGAGGCCGCGCTGGGCGATCAGGTCCATGGCACGGTCGATCGGGATGCGGATGGTGCCGGCGTTCTTGTCGATGTAGCCGTAGGAGGCCAGAGTCTCTTCTTCTCTGAGACGGATGCTGTTCAACTGGCCGCGCTCGTCTGTTTCGAGCCTCGGATTGGGGAATTCGGTTTGCGCATAGTCCTTCGGGATGAGGCGCGTGTTCTCGGGAGCGTTCGTCACCAGCGGATTGACCGGAGCCTGCTCGGCTTCGGAGCGTTTGTCGAGATAGGAATAGATGCCGTCGGCGAGGAAGAAGGTGAACAATCCGGCGACGAGAAGACCCAGCAGGAAATAGAGGACGCCGGCGACGCCGATGTCGCTGCGCTCGTAGCCGCCGTTGCCGTTCGAATTCGCGGGATGGGGTTGGTTGCTCATATTTCGTCGGTTACGCGTTTTCCGGGTGATGATGCTCCGGATGCAAAACCTCGATGGCTGACGGGTCGTAGACCGGCAGCAGCGGCAGCGCGCCCAGATTGCGGAAGAAGTACGCGAGCCAGAATCCACCGATGGCGATCGGGACGACAAAGTCGGCCACAGTTACGTTCAATGTTTTGGAGAAATTCGGTTCGATGATCCAGAACAGATCCACCCAGCGCATCAACAGAAGCCACGCAGCCAGCCAGACCAGTTTGTAAATGTTGCGCTTGAAGGGGCGCGACAGCAGGATTCCGAATGGGACAGCGAAGTGAAAGATCACGACGAACAGGCCGATGTATCCCCATCCGCCGTTGATGCGGCGGATGTAATAGGTGATCTCCGAGGGCAGGTTGCCGGCCCAGATGATGAGCCACTGCGAGAAATTGAAGTAGGCCCACACCATGATGAAAGTCATCATCCACTTGCCGTGGTCGTGGACGAAGTCGGGAGTCAGCATTTCCGACATGGGCTTGTACTTGAAGAGGATGCGCTCGACGATCACCGCGAAGCACATGGCCGAGAGCACTTCGCCGATCAGGATGACCAGGCCGAAGATGGTGGAGATCCAACTGGGGTCGAGCGACATGACCCAGTCGATGGCGGCGAAGGAGATGGTGAATCCGTAAAGGATGAGGCCGGGGCCGGAGACGGCTTTGAATCGTTCGGTGTTATCGGGCGCGCCGGCACGGTCGGTTTGCCTGGACCAATGAGAGAGCAGGAACGAGAGCAGGTTCCAGATCGCGAAGTAGATGATGGCGCGGATGATGAAGCCCGAGAAATTCAGGTAGCTCGCCGTGATGAAACTGTGTTTTTCCAGATGCTCGCGAATGTGAGCGTCCTGAATCGCTTCGAGCGGCATGGCCCAGGGATAGACACGATGTTGCCCCACGGCAATCACGATCGGGATGAACAGCACTGCGAGCAGGGGCACGGTACGCATGGCCGCGCCGAGGATGCGACGGATGACGACTCCCCAGCCGCCGCCGGTGAGGTGGCGGATCATGAGGATGGCCATAGAGCCGAGCGCGACGCCCAGCCACGCCATGAAGCCGAGCAGGTAGGCGCGGTAAAACTCGTCAAGGTTTTTGACGGCGAGGATGACGGCGATGATGGCGAAGACGACGCCGACGATCAGCGACCTCTGCGCAATGGTTTTGACCACTGGCGGGGGCGTTGGATCGAATTGTTTTACGGGCGCCGTGCTCATTTCTGTTCTTCTTTCTCTGGTTGCTCGGGCTTCTCTGGTGGTTCGTGTTTATCGTCTTCGGATGTCGAACGGGCCACAGGTGCGACCCCAGGAAGCGTCGCGCCGGATCCGGGCTCGCGAAATTTTGGCGGCACGGAAGGAACTGGCTGGCCATCGGGTACGTCCGCCTTTGTTGCGTTCTGGCTTAGCTGCAGGGCCCGGACATAGGCAACGATGTCCCAGCGATCCTGCGGGGGAATCTGCGAGGCGTAGTCGGGCATGATGCCGAAGCCTTCAGTGATGACGTCGAAGAAATATCCAACGGGCGCTTTTTGCAGGCGCGCGATGTGGAACGACGGAGGCTTGCGGGCGAATCCTCGGGAGGGGACGAAGCCGTTGCCGTCTCCGAGGCGCGAGTGGCAGGGAGCGCAGAATATGTTGAAGCGCTCCCGGCCACGGGCCAGGACTTCTTTGGTGACAGGGAAGGGCATGACGTCGCCGGGGTTGTTGCCGATCTTGCCGGTGTAGAAATAGGCGTCTTCGTGGAGCTGTCCGCGGGCGATGGTGCCTTCAACGGGCGGACGGGCGGAGCGCTGGTCAGTGTAGAAGTCGCTGCGGGAGAGCGGGTTCTGGCGCGGCTGCACGTGCATGTCGTTGCGACACGCGGTGGTGAGCGCGATCAGCACCAGTAACGCTGCAAAGGAAACCGCCGTCGAGCTTTGCTCGACTGGACGGGCGAAGGCGCCCGTCCCCACATGGACTTCTCGCCACTGCCGGCATTCGCGAATTTTCGGATGGTGCACATTTAGCTGGGCACCTCCGAGACGGAGCGGGCGGACAGGGCTTCGAGGAATTTGCGCGTGGCAGTGGGATCGTACTTTTTGTCGGACGAGAACACGATCAAGAAGAAGCGATCTTTTGAGGCCGAGGAGAAACGTGGGACGTTGAAAACAGGGTGGTAGGGCATGGGAAGGCCGTTGAAGGCCAACATGCCCAATACTGCCGAGATGCCGGCGAAGAGAATTGTCATCTCGAATGTGATGACGATGAACGCGGGCCATGAGTGATACGGCTTGCCGCCAATGTTCAGCGGGTAATCGACGGCTGCCATCCAGTACTGCATGAGGTAGCCGCTCAGTCCGCCGATGATTCCTCCGATCAGGACAGTCAGGGGAATCTCGTCGAAGTGGAAGCCGATTTCTTCCGCCAGGCCTTCGATGGGGAATGGGCTGTAGGCGTCGATCTTCTTGTAGCCGGCCTGGTGCGTGTTGCGAGCCGCGTCCAACAGGGCTTGGGCCGAGTCGAACTCCGCCATGATGCCGTAGATGGGATCGCGTTTCATATCCCAGCTCCTCCCGCCTCAGGGGCTAAAGCCCCCGCAGAAATGGCAGAGTCTATCGCAGCGCTTAAAGCGCTGCGCCACCCAAAATCAGCGCACTCAAAATCAGCGCACCCAAAACCGAGTTCTTCAGCAAACCGCATCATTCCTTCACCTCCGCTTCCGGCAGGAGGGTGCGCATTTCGAAGATCGAGATTGCGGGCAGAATGCGCAGGAACAGGAACATGAGCATCAGGAACATGCCGATGGTGCCGATGTAGGTCATCCAGTCCCAGCGGGTGGGGTAGTACATGCCCCAGGACGAAGTGAGGAAGTCGCGCTGCAGGCTGACGACGACGATGATGAAACGCTCGAGCCACATGCCCACGAGAATGACGCCGGAGATGAAGAAGAGCGCGATCGGACTGGTGCGCAGTTTCTTAACCCATAGCACCTGCGGGATGAAGATGTTGCAGATCAGAAGCATCCAGTAGGGAACGGCGTACGGTCCGTGGAGGCGGTTCCAGAGGGTGAAAGCGTCGTAACGGTCGCCGCTGTACCAGCCCATGAAGGCTTCGATGCCGTACCCGTAGGCGACGATGAGTCCGGTGGCGAGCATGACCTTGGCGGAGTTCTGCAGGTGGCGCTCGGTAATGAAATCTTCGAGTCCGTAAATCTTGCGGATCGGGATGGCCAGCATCAGCACCATGGCGAAGCCGGAGTAGATGGCGCCCGCGACGAAATAGGGTGGGAAGATGGTGGTGTGCCATCCCGGGACTATGCCGACTGCGAAGTCGAAGCTCACCACTGTGTGAACCGAGAGGACCAGGGGCGTGGCCAGTCCGGCGAGCAGCAGATACATGGTCTCGTAGCGGTGCCAATGGCGGGCGGATCCGCGCCATCCGAAGGAGAGCATGCCGTAGACCATCTTCAATATCGGATTCTCGGAGCGGTCGCGCAGAGTGGCTAAGTCGGGGATGAGGCCGACGAACCAGAACAGCGCCGAGATGGTGGCGTAGGTGGAGACGGCGAAGACATCCCACATGAGCGGGCTGCGAAATTGCGGCCATACGCCCATGGTGTTGGGATACGGGAAGAGCCAGTAGGCGAGCCAGGGGCGGCCGACATGAATCGCGGGAAAAATTCCGGCGCAGGCGACGGCGAACAGCGTCATGGCTTCGGCGAAACGGTTGATGGAGTTACGCCAGGATTGACGCAGCAATAAGAGGATGGCGGAGATAAGCGTGCCGGCGTGGCCGATACCGATCCACCAGACGAAGTTGACGATGGCGAAGCCCCATCCGATGGGGATGGTGACGCCCCAGATGCCGGTGCCTTTGAGGACGAGGTATCCGATGGCATAGAGCATCATCATGGTGAGCATGAAGGCGATGCCGAAGCCGAGGAACCATCCGTTGGAAGCGGGACGGGTCAGCACGATGGCGCTGATTTTTTCGGTGACCGTGCCGAAGGTGTGGCCGGGTTCGATGACGGGAGCGCGATCGAGATCGGTGGCCGATTTGTATTGCTCAGGCATCTGGCTTGCGAAATTCCTCAGGGGCTAAAGCCCTATCTTGTCTTGCTCGGTTGACGCGACGCTAAAGCGCCGCTCTTCCACTTAGTACTACTCACGTCGCCCTGAAACGCCTCTCTTCCACCTAGTGCGACCTACGCGGCCTGAAGCGCGCTCTGCGTTTTTTCTACAACTCGGCCGCGCTGCCCGCGGCGGACAGCCGATGGCGGCTGTCCCCACAGGGTTCGTTCTATCCCTTCCACTCCGGGTTCGGGTTTCTTATTTCTGCCAGATACGTGGTGCGCGGACGCGTGTTTAGTTCGCCTAGCAGGCTGTAGTTTCTGGACTGCGCTTTTAGCTTTGACACTCTGCTGTTTGGGTCGTTGATGTTGCCGAAGACGATGGCGCCTGCGGGACAGGACTGCTGGCAGGCGGTCTGCAACTCGTCGCCGATCAGGATTTTCTTTTCTTCCCGCACCGATTCGGTCTCCGCGTCGATGCGGTGCTCGTTGATGCGCTGGACGCAGTAGGTGCACTTTTCCATGACGCCGCGGCTGCGCACGCTGACGTCGGGATTGCGCATCATCTTGTATTGCGGCGTCTCCCAGTCCTGGAAGAGCAGGAAATTGAAGCGGCGAACTTTATAAGGACAGTTGTTCGAGCAGTAGCGCGTGCCGACACAGCGGTTGTAGACCATGTCGTTCAGGCCTTCGGTGGTGTGGTTGGTGGCACCGACCGGGCAGACGACTTCGCAGGGCGCGTTCTCGCACTGCATGCAGGGGACGGGCTGGAAGAAGGCCTTGGGATTGTCGCGGTCGCCCTGGTAGTAGGCGTCGACGCGGATCCAGTGCATGTGGCGACCGATGACGACCTGCTCTTTGCCGACGACGGCGATGTTGTTCTCCGACTGGCAGGCGAGCATGCAGTTGTTGCAGCCTACGCAGGAGTTGAGGTCGATCGTCATGCCCCAGGCGTAGTCTTCTTTGTCGTAGGGATAGGGCTCATACAGCGTGAGGTCTTTCGGCGGCTCGTCTTCCCGCGCGAAGTTGGGCTCTTTGCGGTATTCCTCGAGCGTGGTTTCGCGGACGAGGGGGCGATGGCCGCCGTCGGGCGTGTCCATGCTCTGCATGCCCTGGGTGGAGGCGAGCTTGTAGGTGTCTCCGGTCTTGCGGATCTTTACGCCGGTGGCGATCCATGGGGCGGCGGTGGTGCGCAGGGCGTAGGCGTCGAAGCCTTGTGCAGTTCCAACCCGGCCGGCGCGCTTGCGCCCATAGCCGAGGGTGACGGTGACGGAGTTAGTCGGGATGTCCGGCCTGAATCCAGACGGGGCCGGTGACTTTTTTGCCGTTGAGTTCGAGCTCGACAATGTCTTCGGAATTGATGTTCAGGCGCTGCGCCATCGCGGGACCGATTTGGACGGCGTTGTCCCAAGTGAGCTTGTTCATCGGCTTGGGGAGTTCTTGCAGCCAGCCGTTGTTGGAGAATTGTCCGTCGTAGATGGTGGAGTCGCGGCGGATGTTTAGCTCGATGGCATTTACGTCGTTGGGGTTCGGGATCGAAGTGATCTTCTTGAACTTCGGGCGCCACTACAGGCATATCTGATCCCGCGGCTTGGGACAGCGCTTTTAAATCCTGTGCTCTCATGACTGCTGACGACACAACGAGTTTGGGAGATTTGGCGGCAGATGTCGTGCCTTCGACCCATCCGTCGTGCAGAGACTTACGCCAGAACTGCTCGAAGTCCGACGCCGACGTGCTGCTTCTGCCAGTAGGCCCCGGATAAGGTCGTATCCAGTAGCATCCGCTTGACCCGAGAGCAGGGCGACAAACTCGAGAACACTCTTGCCGCTATAAAGAGGAGCAATCAACGGCTGAATAATGCTAACGGTGCCGTCGTAGGCGCGTGCGTCGCCCCAAGCTTCGAGTTCATGCGTTGCATTGACGTGCCACTGGCAGAGCTCGGCGGTTTCGTTCTGGTATAAGCCGTAGTGCACACGCAAGGGAACCTTGCCGCTCCTCAGGGCATCGGCGAAGTTCAGATCGGCTGGTGCGTCATAGGCTGGATTGCCGCCGAGAATAATCAACAAGTCGGCCTTGCCGCCGGTCATGTCGGCGACGAGATCTTTGATTGATTCAGTCTGATTGATCGGATTCGCATCGACCGGGTCGCTGTAGAAGACGGTGTTGCCGACGTTTCCCAACTCCGCGTTAATTGCGTGAGCAAAAGCATGCACGGCCGGAGGCAGATGATCTCCGGGTATCACTATCGACGATCCTTGGTGCTTTCGTAAGTCCGCCCACATGTTCTTGGCGAAGGTCTAGATGTAGTTCGAGGGCCTGCTGTAGCTGGCTAGGCAGTGGCGAACTGACGTCTGTTACGGGTGGCATCACGGCAGTCAAGGCTGCAATATCCCCGGCCCGTGCGGGCAGACGATGATCGGCTTTCGCTCCCGTCGAACTCGGCGTGCTTTCGATCGCGTACAGGCGGTTCATGTTGCCGCTGTCGGGATTGCGGCGGTTGGCGAAGTCGCGGATGTAGCGGGTGTTGCCGGGGAATCCGGCGTAGAGGAAATCGGCGTCGAGCGAGACGATAACATCGGCCTTCGAGAAGTCGTAGCGGTTTCGACGGGCTGTCCGAAGGCGAGCTTCGCACCTTCGAGGACGTTGTCGCGATTAACCGGCTCGTAGACGTGCCACTTGGCCTGCGGATAAATCTTCAGGAAATTGCGCAGTTGGTCGGCGAGCGTGGGCGAAGAAATCGTTGGCGTCAGGACGCGGATGCCTGCGCCCTGCACGGCTTTCTGCGCGCTGAGCGGGCCCCGGATCGCGCCGAGGAACGCCTGCCACGAACGGACGTCGCCCATCGACATGACGGTCTGCGAGCGGTCGGGATCGTAGAGGCCGAGGAGCGAGGCTTGCGCAAAAATGTCGGTGCCACCGAGGGAGGCCGGGTGCAGATCGTTGCCTTCGACCTTTGTGGGACGGCCGAGATGGCTTTCGACCAGCAGCGGGCTGGCGTATCCGCCGAGCGTAGAGGCCGTGGCGTAGTACATGGGGCGGCCGGGGATGACGCCTTCGGGCTGGCGCACGTAGGGGACGATGGGTTCGAGCGGGAGGCGGACGCATCCGGTCATTCCGGCGAGGCCGAGCGAGGCGCCCATGACCTTGAGGAATCCGCGGCGCGAGACGGAGTCGACCCATTCGGAGGCGCCTTTGGGGAATTCGCGGTGCAGGGCCTCTTTGAATTCTTCGGTGCCGGCGAGCTCTTCGAGGGATCGCCAGTATTCGGGGCCGGTTTTTTCGGCGGCGTCGTGGGCGGTGGCGGCGTCGATGCGTTCGCGGACGAGGTTCAGGTCCAGCGTTTTCGAAGGGCAGACGTCTTCGCGCTTTTTTGATCCGGATCAGACCGGCCGTATTTTTTTCGTCGTTGGTCATCCCAATTCTTTGGTTGCCAAGTTCTTTCGGGTGGCGCACCGCCTCAGCGCTGCGATCACCGACCTTCAATCAGCGGCTTTAGCGGCCGAGGTACCTCAGGGGCCAAAGCCCCATCTTTAATTTTCGCTCCTAACGCCCGGCTAAAGCCGGGCTCTTCCACAAAACCTTGCTAATCGCCCGCTAGCGCCGGGTTCTTCGCCACAGAACTTTATCTGTGGCAGGTGCTGCAGGTCGTGATGTCTTTTACATTGCGCACGTTGTATTTCTTGACCAGGGCTGTGCCTAGGTCAGTTTGATCCGTGAAACTTTGGCCGTCGACTACTATTGGGTTCGCTCCCGTGGGCTGCTGGTAGCGCATGTTGAATACCTGATCGCGCGGGCGCAGGTTGTTCTGCGGGGCGCGGTGGCAGCTCAGGCACCACTCCATCTGCAAACTTTCCTGCTGGTACATCAGGGGCATCTGGTCGACGGGGCCGTGGCAAGTGTTGCAGCCGACTCCTTTATTGATATGAATGCTGTGATTGAAATAGACGAAGTCGGGGAGCTGGTTGACGCGCGTCCACTGCAGCGATTCGCCGGATTTGTAGCTGGCGCGGACCGGCTCGAGGAGCTGAGCGTTGGTCCAGATCTGCGAGTGGCAGTTCATGCACGTCTTCGTAGGCGGAATGCCGGCGAAGCTTGAAGTCTCGACCGAGGTATGGCAGTAGCGGCAGTCGATGCCCAAACCGGTGACGTGGTGCTGGTGACTGAAGGGGACGGGCTGCGGCTTGCGGACTCCAGCGTAGGTCACGTAGGGGGAACGCTGGATTTCCATGGCCATCCAGCCGAGGGCAGCAATGACGAATACCGCGCCAAAGATGGTGACGCGAGATAAGGTATTCGTACTGCGATGAAAGATCTGCGACATTCCCTTATGAGATCTGGCTTAAGAGACCCGGCGGATCGTCCGCGAATCGGTTGAACACTAGTTTGGTACAGCAAAAGAGAAAACCACCCACTGGTTTTCAGGGTTGTCTGTGAAACTCGAAATTATAAATAATTTCGTTGGAATTTGTCGCGGATTTTTGGATTTCGCAAAAGAAAAATGTTTCGATGGAAACGTTACTGAAAAAATGTTGAGTTTATCAACTGTGCGCGGCGATAGAAGAGCAAGACCTTCAACCACTAAGGAAGGATCACGAAGGAAATCGAAAACGGTTACGGCTTAACGCAGATTCATCACCATCAATTTTGGTTCGGTCATTTCTTCTATGGCGTAGCGCAGGCCTTCACGGCCGAGGCCTGAATCTTTGACGCCGCCGTAGGGCATTTGATCGATGCGGAAGGAGGGGACGTCTCCGGCGATGACGCCGCCGACTTCGAGCTCTTCGTAGGCCTGGAAGAGGAGTTTGGCATCGCGAGTGAAGACGCCGGCCTGCATGCCGTAGGCGGAGTTGTTGGCCTGACGCAGGGCTTGGTCAAAATCTTTGTAGGGCTCGACGGTGACGACGGGACCGAAAACTTCCTGGCAGTTTACTTTCATGTCGGGCTTGGTGCCGGTGAGGACCGTGGGTTCGACGACTTGGCCTGTGCGTCGGCCGCCGCACAGCAAACGTGCGCCGGCGCTGACTGCGTCTTCCACCCACGCCGTTGTCCGCACGGCATCGCTGTTGCGGATGAGCGGGCCGACGTCGGTGGATTCATCGAGAGGATCGCCGGTTCTTAGTTTCTTTACGAGGTCGACGAAGATGTCGGTGAATCTGCCGTAGACGGAGTGCTCGACGAGGATGCGCTGCACGGAGGTGCAGGTTTGTCCGGCGTAGCCGAAGCCTCCGGTGACGCAGCGTTCGGCGGCGTATTCGAGGTCGGCATCGCTGTGGACGATGACGGGGGCGTTGCCGCCGAGTTCGAGGACGACTTTCTTTTTTCCGGCGCGGCGCTTGATGTCCCAGCCGACGGGAGCGCTGCCGGTGAAGCTGATGAGCTTGATGCGGTCGTCGGTGACGAGGAGGCTGGCGTCGTCGTTGGAGAGCGGGAGCACGTTGAGTCCGCCGTCGGGCCATCCGGCCTGCTGCACGCATTCGGCGAGAAGCAGTGAGCAGAGCGGGGTTTGCGGCGCGGGCTTCAGCACCATGGAACATCCGGCGGCGATGGCGGGGGCAACTTTGTGCGCGACCAGGTTGACGGGGAAATTGAATGGCGTGATGCCGGCGATAGGGCCGAGCGGGAAGCGGCGCACGATCCCCCAGCGTCCTGCGGTGGATTCCTGCCAGTCGAGCGGGAGATATTCGCCGTAGATGCGGGTGCTCTCTTCGGCAGCGATGTTGAAGGTGAAGATGCCGCGCTCGACTTCGGTGCGGGCGGCCTTGATGGGCTTGCCGGCTTCCTGCGCGAGAGTGCGGGCGAATTCCTCCTTGCGCTGCGTCATGAAAGCGGCGATCTGCCGGAGGACGCGCTGGCGCTCGAAGGCAGGGAGGCGGCGCGTGGTGCCAAAAGCTTTGACCGAGGCGACAATGGCGGCCTCGGCGTGCTCGCGGCGGCCTTGCACTACGCGGGCGATGAGGCTGTTGTCGTAGGGGGCGTGGATTTCGACGACGTCGCCGTCCTCCCGCCACCGGCCATCCACAAAGAAACCGTGCGTCGCAACGGGTGCGATCGTCATCTCGGACATAAATTTTCTCTGGCCCCCAGCGAACCGACTCGCCAATTATAGGACCTTTGGATGTGCGCGATGCGGGATGGGTTTGAAAAAATTAAAACCCCAGAGGACGCGGAGGACGCAGAGGAAATCGACCCCCCGGGGGCTGAAGCCCAAGCTGATCTCACACGCCTCACGCGGCCCTGCAAGGGCCGCTCGTGCACGGTGCCTTTACAATTGGGCTCGGCTTTTATGACTGACTTGTCTTCTATTTCTGAACTGGCACCACGACTGCGGCGGAGGGAGATTTCTCCGGTTGAGATTGCTCGCGACTGCTTGGCTCGGATCGAGAGGATGAACCCTTCGCTCAATGCGTTTATCACGGTCATGAGCGAGTCTGCGATGGAGCAGGCGCAGAGGGCGGAAGGCGAAATTGGGCGCGGGGAGTGGCGCGGGGCGCTGCATGGCGTGCCGGTGGCGCTGAAGGATCTGATCGATACGGCGGGCGTGCGTACTACCGCGGCCAGTGCGCTCTACAAGGATCGGGTTCCGGGCGAAGATGCCGATGTGGTACGGCGGTTGCGGCAGGCGGGCGCGGTCATCGTGGGGAAAAACAATCTGCATGAGTTCGCTTATGGCGGGAGTTCGCTCGTCAGCTATTTTGGGGATGTGCATAATCGGTGGGATGCGGGGCGGATTGCGGGGGGATCGTCGGGAGGGTCGGCGGCGGCGGTGGTCGCGGGTCTGGCTTATGCGGCGATTGGTACCGACACGGCGGGCTCGATTCGAGAACCGGCTGCGTTGTGCGGGTGTGTGGGGATCAAGCCGACTTACGGGCGGGTGTCGAGCCGGGGCGTGATTCCGCTGGCGGCGTCGCTCGATCACGTTGGCCCGCTGGCAGCGACCGTGGAAGATGCGGCCATCGTTCTTCAGGCGATTGCGGGATACGATTCGGCGGACATTACTTCGGTGGATGTTCCGGTTGCGGATTATGTGTCGGCGCTGCGCGAGGGCGTTAAGGGCATGCGGGTGGGCGTGCCGCGCGCGTATTTCTTCGACGAGCTTGATGCGGAAGTGGCGTCGGCGATGGAGCATGCGCTGGCGGGATTGCAGAGCATGGGTGCAGAGTTACGAGAAGTGAAACTCGATGTGCCGACCGACCGCATGTTGCAAATGGCGGAATCGTATGCGTACCACGCGGAGAACGTCGCGAGAAGTCCGGAGTTATATCAGGCGGAGACGGTGCGGCGGATCCGGTCCGGAGAGAACGTTTCTGCGGCGGAGTACATACAGCGACGGCGCGAACAAGACGAAGCGCGGCGCGGCATTCGAGCAGTATTCGCGGAGGTGGATGTTCTAGTGACTCCGACGATGCCCATGCCCGCTCCGGCGATCGCCGATTTGAAGGCGAGTCCGGATGCGCTGCGTCCGGCGGAGCTCAGATTGCTTCGGAACACGCGGCCCTTTAATGTTTGGGGATTGCCGGCGATCTCGGTGCCTTGCGGGTTTACGCAGAGTGGGCTGCCCATCGGCTTGCAGATCGCGGGGGCGCACTGGCGGGAGGACGTAGTGTTGCGACTGGCTCATGCCTATGAGCAGGCGACGGCGTGGCACAAGCGGCGGCCCCTCGAGTAGGTGACAAACAGGGGACGCCGGTGTGTTCGCGGGATTGGAGCTGTGTAACCTATTTTTCTGCCGCGGCTTGAGCCCACTCCGACAAGGGTTCGAGGAACGGGTAGGTCGTGGAGGGAGCGTCGATTTCTCCCGTGAGTGAAGTCCTGGGACGGACCAGGTGTCCGTAGAAAGCGCGAGTGCTGTCCTTGTCCAGCTGGATCTTGCCATGCTCGAGGGTAGCGCCGACAAAGGCGCCCCGAGAGCGCGCATAGGTCAAGACCTGAGCGCGCATTTTCCAATCCGTCTCCGCTCCGGTCTGGCGTCCCACCGGTCCAGCGGCCACGCTGGCTTGTCCGCCCAGCTTGAATTTGCTGGAGAGCAGATCCACCATGCCGTCGTTATTCATGACGAGCATGATCAAATCGACGGCTTGTCCGCCGAACTGCAGACCGAAATTGCCGCCTTGGACGACGAAGAATGCAGGCGCGCTCCAGCCTTTGGGCGTGCGACAGGTCGCGACGCCGCGCCCGTAACGCAGGCCGAGAGCGAAACCGCCGTTGAGCATGGAGGGAACGATGGCCACACAGGCGGCCGAGGCGAGCACCTTTTCCGGAATACCGTGATCGGGCGCGGCTTGGATTTGCTGCAGGATGGTTCCCGCCGATATGACGCGAGCTTGAGCTTTGGTTGCGGTGTCGGCGCCCCAGGCGACCGCGGCCACGCACATCACTAGCAGCAGGTGCAGAAGACTTCTCATTTTTGGCCTCTCTGCTTTTGATTCTAGGAGGATGTTGGGGAGTGGCGAAGCTTTTGTGCAGAAGGTTATTAGCTAATAAGGTACGGAAGACGACTCATTGGCGTGAAAGCTGGACGGAACATATCGTTTCGAGGGTCCTCCCGACGGTACGGCTAAGGGTTCTTACTTACAACCATTCTCACCACGTTTTCGTCTATCAGAGGCTGGGCGGTGAGCCCCCCTTGTGAGGCGGACATGATGAATTATGTGGAAAATGCGATGCCGCGAGTCTTAGGCTGCCCCGATGGCGTTGCCGGCTTCTATGGCAGCCTTCACCTTGCCGACGATGAAAGACTGCATGCGATCGGCGTAAGCGCAGAGTGCACGCGCCAACTCTGCACACGTAACCGGTGCCCCTTCCACCCGGAACAGATCCAAAAATGCCCGACGCGCTGAGCGCATAGTTCAGTCCACGGACGTGACGTCATCCGGCAGGGTGAGGACGAATTGGCACTTGCCGGCCGCGATGGAACAAGCGAGTGTGCCGCGGCGGAAAACCTTCACCGGAGTGTCGTCGGGGAAGGTGAGGTGGTAGTCCGCGGTTTTGAGCGCGCCAGTGTAAGACTTCAGTTTTTCGTCTCCGCTGACAAACTTCACGGAGTCGACTGTTGCGCGCTGGCCTCCACCGCCGCTGATAAGGATGAAGAAATCGGCGTTGCTGGTTTGCGTGGCCTTGCCGAGGTCGACGGTGCTGAGGTGCTGGAGTTCCTCTTTGTAGTGTGCGACGGCGGCGTCGGCTTTCGCATCGCCTCCGGCCAACGAGGCAAGGCGTCCACGGGTTTCGGGCGCAGGGCGCAGGCCGTTCATGGAGAGTGCGTAGGTGCGCAGAGCGAGATCTCTCTCGCCGCGCTTCTGGTAGATCTGTCCAAGGTGGTCGCCGACTTCGCCGTGGTGACCGAGTTCCCAGGCGGCAGCTACATACTTTTCCGCCTTGTTGAGATCGCCTTCGCCGAAGTGGACCCAGCCCAGCGTGTCCCAGTAAGCGATGAGCGATGAGACCAGCGGCAAGTCATTCTTCGAAAGGCGGTCGAGGGAAACGTTGCGCAGAGCGGCCGCTGTGGCCGATACGGCGGACTCGGCATACTGCTGGGCGCGGTCGAGATGAGAATCCTTCAGCGAGAGCTGGTAGGCGATGTTGTTCCAAACCAGCGGCGTGGCCGAGAGTTCGACAGCGTGATCGAAGGCGGCGAGGGCTTTCTCGTCCTGACCAAGGTTCAGGTAGGCATCGCCGAGGCTTACCTGTAACGAGCCGGCCTCGGGCGCGGTGTCAGGAATCAGCGCTGCAGCCTTCTCCAGTTCCGCAACGGCCAGATCATATTTATGCCACTCGGAGTACATCGCGCCCAGGCTGTAGTGCGCGAACGCGTCGAGTGGATTGTTCTCCAACTGTTGGTTGAACGCCTTGGCGGCCTCTTCGTATTTGCGCTCGTTCACGTAGACACGGCCAAGGTTGTTGTAGGCGTACTGGTCGTAGGGGTTGACTTCAATCTGCTTCTGGAAAGCTGCGATGGCCTGATCGTTCTCGCGCATCGCGAAGTAGATGAGTCCAAGATTGTTCCAGGCGACTTTGTTCTTGGGGTCGATCTCTGTCGCGCGCTTCAGCAGGGCTAGAGCCACGGGCAGGTTGCCATTGTCGGCAGAGGCGCGGGCGCTGTCGACCAGATCGTCAGCCTTCATGTCGGGCGGAGGGACCGGAGCTCCAGCGACCGCGCTTTCGACGGAGAGTTTTTGCGCGAGGTCGGCGCCGACGGCGCGGCGGAAGGATTCATAATCCGCGGCGCGGGCGACGGGGAGTTCGTCCTGCCGCATGGTGAGTTTGCGGCCGGCGGTGAAGACTCCGCCTTCAATTTTGTAGGTGGCTTCGTATTCCGCGTAGTCGCGTTTCAGCGAGAAGGCTAGGGGAGCGTGGGCAGTGTACTTGGCGGGCAGCTCGAGTGTGATGTTGTAGGAATAGTCGGCTTTCGGCCCGAGCTTCGCGGGTTCGGCATCTGCGTCCGCGTCGTCGTCGTTGATGTCGGGCAGGTTGAATTGCACCAGCGGCAGAACGATTTCGGTTTTCTTCTTGGACCAGTCGAGGAAGTTTGGTTTGGAGACGTCGTACGACATGGTGAACGGCTCGCGGGTGGCGGCGGGATCGCTGATTTTGAGATTGGTGATATCTCCGCCGAGTCCGGCGTTTACGTTTTCGACGACGCGCTGCCAGTTGGCCTGCGGGACGCGGCGGAAGATGGAACGCAGCATGAGTTCTTCATCGCCGCGAAATTCGTAGTGCACGTGCGCTTCGAGTTTGCCGATGTCGTTGATCTTGCCCGTGATCTGGGAAACTTCGGTGTCGGGCATGGGAGTGTCGGCGGGCGTCTCCAGGAGATGAGGCGCGACCGAGGATGGCGGCTCCGCGGGCGGGATGACGAGGGCCTGTTTCTTGCGCAGCGTGTAGGAGAGCAGGCGGAAGGGGGCGACCTCGGCGGTGGTGTCCATCCAGACTTGCTCTTTACCGAGAGGGAGCATGGTGATGACGTGGTCGAACTGCGAGGGCGAAGGAACGTCGGGATCGAGCTTGCGGCTGGAATTGATCAGCACCGACCAGGCGTGCATGCCTTCGGCATCAAGCAGGGAGGCCAGGAGCGTGTGCTTGTCTTTGCAGTCGCCGTATTGGTCGTGGAGAACGTCGGAAGCTGCGTGGGGCTGGTAGCGGCCAACTCCGAGCGAGAGGCTGACGTAGCGGAAATTCTTGGCGACGTAATCGTAGAGCGCTTCCACCTTTTCCATGTCGGTGTTGAGGCCCTTCGTCAGTTCCTGCGCTTTGGCGCGCACTTCAGGTGAGGGCGCCCGGCGGTCTTTCTCCAGGCTGGCGTACCAACGGCCGATCTGCTCCCAGGTTTCGAAAGTCGTTAACTGGATGTCGGGGCGTTCATCGTCGGGACGGTGCTTCTTTTTCTTCTTGTCCTTGTCCTTCGCCGAGTCGTCGTCGCGCTCGAGATGCGATCCCGACCAGTGATAGATGCGGCGGCCATCTTTTTCGGTGATTGTGGGATCCATGCCGGGCTTGCATTTCAGCTTGAGGGTGCGGCCGGCGGGTACATCGACGTCGAGAGTCTCGTCGAGCGTGATGTTGCCCTTGTCGAATTCGTAGTCGGCCCAGAACTGTCCGGCAGCCAGCGGAGTGTGGATCACCGTGACCATGTCGTATTCGAGAACTTCGCCGGGACGCAGTCCGGGCACAGTGATGTGCTTCTGGCGGTAGTCGGTGTAGACGGGGGCTTCGTGCTCGACGGGGGCGCTGAGATCCTGCACGGCAGCGTCATCGGCCTTGACCACGGTGCCGTCTTCCTTCAGCACGCGCACGTAGGGGATTTCGACGCGCTCGTTGGCGGAGTTGTAACCCTCCTGGATCTGTCCCCATTGCTGAACACCGGCTTCGCTCTGCACGCGAATGCGGGCGGTGGTCTCTTTGCGTCCGGTGCCGTCGGCTTCGAAGCGGTAGTGCGAATGCATCTGCTCAATGACGAAGGATTCCTGGGCGTAGTCGGGAGCCTTGGAGTCCGCCAGTTTCGCGGCCGCTCCGGCGACAGGAGTCTTTTCGGATTGCTTCGAGGGGTCGGGGAGAGAATTCTTCGCGGGATCTGCAGACTGCGACGGCGATGGGCTGGACTGCTGCTGAGAACTTGCGCTGGCGGCGAGCAGGCATGAAAAAAGAAGGACGAGGCAACGATTACGCATAAGTTGGTTAGGAACCCTAGCTATTATCCCATGCAGGAGTCAGCCCGCGGGGCAGGTGAGACTGTTGGGTTCGGAAGAGAGTACGGTGGCCAACGAAGGAAGTGGGAAAGCGCTGGAAAGACGGGCCATCGGCAGGTCAAGAGCGGCGTGTTTTCCTGACAAGAAAACCATTTGTCATATAAATACTGTGACTTAGATCACATTTTTCTCTCCGACCCGCGTAAATCCGGGGTAGAATTTCGCTCAGATAGTCTTGCCTCGCCATGACGCGGGGCAGGCGTGACGCATAACGTACTTGCGCCACGATCTTTCCGCTGGAGGTTTTTGCATGGAAGATCGGGCCCCTGTCGTTTCTTCTACAGACCAGTCCTCTACTACCACCTCTGCCATCCGGAAACTTGAAGGCCGTGGAGCGTGGGTTCTGACCGCCTACGGTGTTTCTGGTCTGGCGCTGTTCGGAGTTCTGGCTTACTTCTTCTCGGACTTCATCGCTCATTAGTCCGGGCCCTGGCTGGCGAACGGGCGCGCGCGCTCGCGGAACGCGGAGAAGGTGTATCCGCAGCGTTTCCTAATCTGTTCAAGAATTCAAAGCTCATCTTCTGGTTCCCAAGCCGCTCGAATGAACGTGCTACAATGAGCGGCCTTAGGTTGTTGCTTCGGTACCCGGCACTAACCCCACGCAAGGATTACGAAACACGCGGAAGAAATCTGTGGCCAAGACTCCCACGCCCAGCCCGACGCCGATCACCTACGCCGATGCCGGTGTGGACATTAGCCGCGCCAACCGCACCAAGCAGCGCATTAAGTACCTGGCTCATAAGACGTTCACGCGCGGCGTTCTGAGCGAGATTGGCGGGTTTGGCGGGCTGTTTGCCGTGGACAAGACGAAGTACACGGATCCGGTCCTCGTGTCGAGCGTCGACGGGGTGGGCACCAAGCTGAAGATTGCCTTTGAGATGGACCTGCACTCGACGGTGGGAGCCGACCTGGTCAACCACTGCGTCAATGACATCGCAGTGCAGGGGGCGGCGCCACTGTTTTTCATGGATTACCTGGCTACGGGGACGCTGGATCCTTCGATCGCAGAAAAAGTAGTCGAGGGCATCGCCGATGCGTGCAAGCACAACGGCTGCGCGCTGATTGGTGGCGAGACGGCCGAGATGCCGGGATTTTATCCTGACGGTGAGTACGATCTCGCGGGTTTCATTGTGGGCGTGGTCGACCGGGAGAAGATCATCACTGGGAAAGACGTGCAGATTGGCGACATTATTCTGGGGCTGCCGTCGAATGGGCTGCACACCAATGGATATTCTCTGGCGCGGAAGCTGCTGTTCGAAGTAGCGCATTACTCGGCTGACACGTACGTCAATGAAGTGAAAAACAAAGTTGGCAACGAGTTGATGCGCACACACAAGAGCTACTGGCCGGCGCTGCGAAAGCTGATTGACGCGCAGTCTGTCTCGGCTTTGGCGCACATTACCGGCGGCGGCATTACTGAGAACCTGCCGCGGGTGCTGCCGCGCGGGACGGCGGCGGTGATCGAATTGGGCTCGTGGCCGGTGCTTCCGATCTTCGAGCATCTGCAGCAACTGGGCAACGTGCCGCAGGACGAGATGTTGCGGACGTTCAACATGGGCATGGGAATGCTGCTGGTGGTGCCGTCGGCGAAATTCAAGAAGGCGCAGTCGGTGCTGGAGCGCGTGGGCGAGAAGGCTTACACGATCGGACGCATCGTGAAGGGCGAGCGCAAGGTTACGTACAGCTAGGTTGGCTCCCCACGGATGCACGGAGACACAGAGAAAAGCCTGTTCTTCTGATTCTTCGACTTCCATCTGCTTGTTCTTCTAACCCTTCGGCTTCGAACTTCATTCTGCAACTTCTAACGGTCGCGTGTTTTCCGACGATCTCTTTCCCCCAGTCCTCTCTTCTCCGGGCCTCCGTGTCTCCGTGGTGAATTATGATGTTTCCTCAATGAAATCCCTCGGCATACTTCTCTCCGGGCGCGGGTCGAACTTCGTCGCCATCGCAGACAGCATTGATGCGCTGCGGATTCCCAACGCGCGGATCTCGGTCGTTATTTCGAATAAGGCCGACGCGCCGGGGATCGCAACTGCACATGCTCGCGGGTTGACGGCGCTCGTGATTCCATCGAAGGGCCGGCCGCGCGAAGAACACGATCGCGAAGTTGTCGCTGCGCTGAAGAAGCATGGCGTAGATTTGGTCTGCCTGGCGGGATACATGCGGCTGCTTTCACCGTGGTTTGTACAGCAGTTTCCTCACCGGATTCTGAACATTCATCCCTCCCTGTTGCCCGCGTTTCCCGGCCTGGAGGCACAGGAGCAGGCGTTCGCTTATGGCGTGAAGGTCTCGGGATGCACGGTGCATTTCGTGGATGAAGAACTGGACCACGGGGCGATCATCGTGCAGAAGACCGTACCAGTGCTCGATGGCGACGATGAACATACTTTGGCGGAGCGCATTCTTGAGCAGGAACATATCGCTTACACAGAAGCGATCAAGATTGTCCTGGATGGAAAGTTAGAAGTTTCAGGGCGACGGCTCGTGGCAGGTCAGAAGGCAGAAGTCAGAATGCAGAAGTGAGTTACTTTGCGGTCTGACTTTTATGTAAGTTCCTTCGTCATTTTCACAATCGGAAGTGTTTCGCCGTTGGCGAGCGGGACTGTCTGATTCTCAACTTCGACATATCCCTTCGCTTTGTAGAAGGCCACGCCGCTTAACGTCGCTCCCATTTCCAAGCGTGTGAAACCGGCGGCTCTGGCGGCGTCTTCACACGCCTGGAGGATCATGCTGCCGATGCCGCATCGAGCGAATTTCGGGTGGACGAAGAAGGCGCGGATTTTGGCGGCGTCGCGCGCGGGATCGAGCAGGGAGTCTTCGCGGCGGGCGTACTGATCACCACCGTATAGAGTTTTGCGTTGGCTCCAGCCGCCGCAGGCTGCGATTACGCGATCGCGCTGCAACATATCTTCTGCGACCAGATACGTCCCGTCGGCGATCAATTGGCTGTCCACGCCATAGACCGAGCGGAGTGCGCCTTCGATCTGGGCGGGGGAGTAGTCGTTGGCTTGGAGTCCGCGGACGGAGGCTTCGATGATTTCCCGAAGACGGGGAACGTCGGCGGCTACGGCTTTTCTGATCCGGACACTCACGGTCATCCATCCATTCTGTCATCCTGAGCGGCGTTCTTTGCCGCAGAGGATCCATGCACTCCCGCACGAGTCGGCGAACCGCCGTTCAGGACGACATTTTTTGCGGCCAATGGAACATTCTAGCGTCCCGATTCGGCCTTTCCCGAGGCATTCCTTATAATGACCTTTCTCATGTCAACCTTCGCACCTGTCGATGAGCAGCTGGTCTATCTCAAGAAGGGCTCAGCGGAAATCATTCGCGAGGCCGAACTGCGCGCCAAGCTGGAGAAGTCGCGAACCACTGGCAAGCCTTTGCGCGTGAAGCTTGGGATGGACCCGACCGCACCCGATTTGCACCTTGGGCATACCGTCGTATTGCGCAAGCTCAAGCACTTTCAGGATCTGGGTCATACCGCCATCTTTCTGATCGGTGATTTCACGGGGATGATTGGTGATCCGACAGGGCGGTCGGCGACGCGTCCGCCGCTCAGCCGTGAACAGGTCGAACAGAATGCGGAGACGTACAAGGCGCAGGTCTTCAAGATTCTCGATCCGAAGAGAACGGTGATCGACTTCAACCGGCGCTGGATGGGCGCGTTCACGCCCGACGATTTCGTGCGGCTGATGTCCAAGTACACGGTGTCGCAGTTGCTCGAGCGGGAGGAATTTCACAAGCGTTTTCAGGAAGAAAAGCCGATCTCGGTGCACGAGTTGTTGTATTCGCTGGTGCAGGGATATGACTCGGTGGCGCTCGAATCCGACGTCGAGCTCGGAGGGACGGATCAGAAATTCAATCTGCTGGTGGGGCGCGAACTGCAGCGCGCGTACGGTCAGGAGTCGCAAGTGGCGCTGACCACGCCGATTCTGGAGGGGCTGGACGGCGTGCAGAAGATGTCGAAGTCGCTCGGGAATGCGATTGGGATTCACGAGGCGCCGCTAGAGATGTACGGGAAGATCATGAGCATTTCCGACGGGATGATGTGGAGGTACTACGAGCTGCTGACGGACGTGCAGGTTGCGGACATTGAGAAGATGAAGACGGCGACGCATCCGATGGCGGCGAAGAAGGATCTGGCGCGTAGGATTGTGGCGGACTTTCATTCGGCGGAGGCGGCGGAGAAGGCGGGCGCGGACTGGGCGAAGCAGTTTCAGAAGGATGAGGCTCCCGATGTACTGGAACAAATTGTGGTTCCGATTTCCAAGATCATGATTGGTGCTGGCCAGGCGATTGGGATGCAGAACCCTCCACCTGACGTTCACGTTCTCTCGGGAGATCGTCTTCGTCCAGTTGCAATTCTGGTGCGGGTTGACAAGTTGCTAGTCGAAGCGGGTCTCGCCGAGTCTGCTTCCGACGGCAGCCGTAAGGTGAAACAGAGAGCCGTTGAGATTGACGGCGAACCAGTAGAGAAACCTAAATTGGCTGTTCCTTCTCCTGCGCGACCGCTTGTGGTTCGAGCGGGCAGGTCGATGAAGATGGTGCAAATCGCCTGATTGGTTCGCCTACGGCAGCAACCCGAATATGGCCACTCCGTTGGGCGTTCCTACGAACACCTTTCCGTTCACGATTGTGGGCACGATGAACTTGTTGCCGTTGCCGAAATGGTCGCGGCCGCCGGCGGCCTGGTTGCTGTTGTAGAGTTCGTTCAGCGTGCTGGCATCGAAGGCATGCAGAACGGCGGGACTGCTGTTTTCGACAGCCCACACGATCCCGTTGCTGGTGCCGTTTGCCGAGATGCTCGGGGTCGCCCCGGGATATCCAAAACTGTTTGCCGTGTGGGCTGTGGCGCTGGTCGATAACTTTGCGCTCGTTATCGTGAACGCCTGAATCGGGCTTCCTACCGATCCGTAGTAGATCGTGTTGCTAAAGTAGGCGGGCATGGCAAAGACGCCGCCCGGTAATGCCGCCGCGAGTTCCTGGTAAATGCTGTTGTTGTTGCTGGCGTTGAATTTTCCCATCGAGTCGCGATTGACCACGTAGAGATTCGAGTCCTTGCCGGCGCCGACCGCGAGATGCATGGTGTGGCCCGCTCCGTCGTTAAGATCGGGGAGAACCATGGCCCCGCCGGAACCCGAGATCGGTGTCGCTTCCGTTTTCGGATGACTGATTGTTCATCTCGAAATAATCGGCCACGGCGAGTCCGCCGGAAGTCGAGAGCTTCATAAAAGCGTTGCCGTAGTCCCCATTGCTGGGAAAGCCGCTGGAATTCAAAGTTGAGTCAAAAACACCGTTGGCATCGAGAAAATAAATGTCTCCGGAGCTATCCGCCGCCAGCCCAGCTCCCGACATCCAGATGGAGCCTTCGTTGCCGTTTGGAGTTACATTCAACACGGCGGTCTGCACCAGCGTCGCGGCGTCGTAAGCAATGATCCATCCCGTATAGGGCCGGATGTCGCAATGCGAAGTCCATGCCGTGTAGAGGATGCCGTTCATCAGCAACAGTCCTGCGCGCTCCGCATATTGTCCCGCGTCAAAGCTTACGTTCGTGCCGTCCGAATTGTCGCCCGTACCGGGATACTTCGCCTGAACGTCCATGGGGCCGCCGAACAATTCCGTGCCCAGCGTGAGATCGAGGGCGTGCACGCGCTGGTGGTAATTGCCCGAGGCGTCCTTAGACATCGCCACCACGTAAACAACTCCATTCGGACCGCGGGTGCGGTCGATGACCGGAGTTGAAGTTACCCCGATCTCCGGCGTGATCTGAGAGCAGCCCCGTTGGTCCGAAGTTGTCTCGCCCGACTTCAGCATGGAGGTGTGCCAGATGGTCGCGCCGGTATCTGCATCGAAGGCATAGACCGAATCATGCTCGGTGGCGTCGATCAGCAGGTTGTGCGTACCGTTACTCGGCACCGCGACGCTGGAGGCGTAGAGGGGCTGGGCGTCGACCAGGCCATCGACGGAATAGAAGCCGAGTTTGCCGAACTTCGCCGATGTGACGTTGCTCGTAGTCAGAACGGTTTCGGTCAGATTCTGTCCGGTGCGGGCGATGTCGTTGTGATAGGTCAACACGTCGGTGGGGGAGGGGGCCACCGTGGTGACTGTGAGTGTGGCCGCGTTGCTGGTTATGCTGCCGACCGAATTGGTCACGACCACTTCGAATTGCGATCCGTTGTCGGAGGAAGTGGTCGCTGCTGTCGTGTAGCTCGCCGCGGTTGCGCCCGGGACGGGTGTCGTGCCCTTTTGCCACTGGTAGGTCAAAGGAGTGGTCCCAGTTGCCACGACGGAGAAGGTTGCTGTTGACCCGACGGTGACCGTCTGGTTCGAGGGCTGAGTTGTGATGGAAGGAGCAGCGGTCTTTACCATGGGACTGGTTCCGCTTCCGCCGCAGCCCGTCAGAAACAGGGCGAGTGCAAAGCAACAAAGAGCGCGCTTAGGCCAAACGAATTGCACAGCAGACCTCCCCAGTGCCTGTGCTCATCATGCCAGCAGTTGGCCGGGTTGGGGAAGTGGGGTTAGGTGGTGCTGGAGAAACCCTCGGTCAATCCCTCTGCTTTGTGACGGTGACTGCAGCCTCGGGCTTCGCCCGGGGGACAGCCGAAGGCGGCTGTCCCTACATAGGCGATTCTGCTACTCTCTCCGCGACATGCGCGCGGCGGCCATTCTCGGGCTGGGGTGTTCTCCAAAAGACCTGCGACCATTTCAGTCGGAGAAGGGCGTCGAGTGGATGATGGGCGTGCCCGTAGCGGGCGAGGTCGTCGATGTGGTGCTGGTGCTTGGTGGGGATGGGACGGTTCATCGGCATCTGGCGCAGTTGGTTCGGTTGGGCCTGCCGGTGCTAGTGGTGCCGGCGGGTAGTGGCAATGATTTTGCGGGGTCGCTGGGGCTGCGGCGGGTGCGGAATTCGCTGAAGGCGTGGCGGAAATTCTGCGGCGGTGTTGGCGGTGTTCGTGCGGAGAATGTGCGCGCCATTGACTTGGGAGTGATTGCTCCACTCGAGAGCGTGGGCGGGGCGCCCGCGCCACATACAGCTCGATACTTTTGTTGTGTGGCGGGAGTGGGGCTCGATGGGGAAGTATCGGAACGAGCCAACCGGCTGCCGCGGTGGCTGCGGGGGCATGGTGGGTACGTGCTCAGTCTGGCGCCCTCGATTTTTTCGTTTGCGCCCCTGCCGATGAAGGTCTCCACGGCTCAGGACGACCGGGCAGGCTGGACTACTCGCAGCGATCACCCTACGATTCTGGCCGCGTTTGCGAATACTCCGGTGTATGGCGGCGGGATGAAGATCGCGCCTCGGGCAAAGATGGATGATGGGTTGCTCGATGTTTGCATCGTTGGGGCGGTCGATCCGTTCAAACTTTTCTGCATGTTTCCGACCGTGTACGCCGGTCGTCATCTGAGCATTCGCGAAGTGTCGTATTTTCAGGAGAGCCGGGTGAGAGTTGAGACGGAGCATCCGGTCGATGTTTATGCTGATGGGGAATATGTCTGCCGCACTCCGGTTGAGCTTGGGGTGCACAAAGCCGCGCTCATGGTCGTTGGGGCCTAGGGACCACAGGGGCTGAGGCCCAACTGATTCGACGCGCCTTACGCGGTGCTGAAGCGCCGCTCTTCCACGGTACTGAATGCCGCTGTTCCCCGCTGCGCACGCGAGGCCGAGCCACGGCAGCAACTCCGCTCGCCCGCTGTGCTGCCCGAATGCCAGTGGTGCTAAACTTTCTTCATGCCTGAAGGACGCTCGCGCACGCTGCTTTGGATTTTGATTGGGGGAGGAGCCTTTTTCCTCTTCGTGCTGGCCGTATTTACGCTGGTGTACATGACGCTGCATGCCGGCGGCGGGGATGCCGGGATCACCAGCTTTGGCGACCGCATCGGCGTGGTCGATCTCGACGGCGTGATTCTTTCGCCGCAGCCGGTCGTGGGACAGCTCAAGAAATTCGGCGATGACTCGTCGATCAAGGCCATCATTATCCACGTGAATTCTCCGGGCGGCGGGGTGGCTGCTTCCGAGGAGATTTACAGCGAGGTCAAGCGCATTCGCAGCGAGAAGAAGAAGCGCATCGTGGTGTCGATCGAGACCGTGGGCGCGAGCGGGGCGTATTACGTAGCGTCGGCGTCGGACAAGATTTATGCGGACCAGGGCAGTATTGTGGGGTCGATTGGCGTGATCGCGCAGTGGGTCAACTATGGCGATCTGCTCAAGTGGGCCAAGCTGAAAGACGTTGTAATCAAGACTGGCGAGTTCAAGGACACGGGCAATCCGGCGCGCGACCTCACTCCCGCTGAGCAGGCCTACATGCAGGCGCTGATCGACAACATGTTTGGGCAATTTGTGCAAGCGGTGAGCGAAGGGCGCCGGATGAAATTTGAAGATGTGAAGTCGATCGCCAACGGCAAGGTCTGGACGGGCGAGCAGGCGATGTCGATGAAACTGATCGACGGTGTGGGCGACTTTGAGACAGCGGTGGCGGACACGGCGAAGTCGGTGGGGATTAAGGGTGAGCCGACGCTGGTGCGTCCCGACCGTGACCGTAAGACTCTGATGGACCTTCTGCTCGGGGATGTTTCGCAGTTCCTGCCGGGGCGGGAGAAGATGCTGGAGCAGCAGGTCGGGTTCTACTACCTGTGGAAGTGATCGAAGGCTAAGGTAAAGCTGGGTGGCGCAACGCTGTTGTACTTCAGACTGTTGTGACTCCGGGTTCCCACTTGCGTACAACCCCTGAAATTTGAGAAGGTTATGCAGGATGAAGGCGCAGTTCTGACCGCCCGGAGTACCCGCGTCCGCGGAATTTCCAGGTGAGTTGTGAGGCTTGAGCGCCGGGCGAAGATTCAGGAAGAAGGGTCTATGACCAAAGCCGATCTGATTGACGAAGTCTCGCGTTTGGCGGAACTTACGCGGAAAGACAGTGAAGTGATTGTGGAGACGATTTTTGACAGCGTGGTGCGCTCGCTGCGCGCCGGCGACAAGATCGAGATCCGCGGATTTGGCAGTTTTCGCACCCGGCAGCGCAAGCCGCGCGTGGGGCGCAATCCCAAGACCGGGGAACGCGTGGAAGTGCCGGCGAAGAAGATTCCGTTCTTCAAGCCGAGCAAGGAACTGAAGGACTTGGTCAACGATTCGGCGGTGGCGGCAACTCCGGCGGCGCCAGCCGCTTCTACGCCTCCGACGGCGTAGTTCGAATTCTGGTTTTCATGGAAGACACGTCGCTTGCGACGTCTCTTTTGTTTTTTGGACGCGATCCTGATAGCGACTGCCGCGCTTCGCGCGGCGGACAGCCGATGGCGGCTGTCCCCACATTCAACTTCCACTCGTTATGGCTTGGTTTTCAGATACAGGTCGGCTACCTTCAGCGCGACGTCGGGATTGATGTCGGCGCGGTTGGCGAGCACGATGATCGTCAGATTGTCGTCGGGGAAGCGCTGAATCGTGGTGCGGAAGCCTACCGTGCTGCCGTCGTGTGACATACGTTTATGGCCCTGGTAGGGATCGAGGAACCATCCGAAGCCGTAGCTCAGGGCGGAACCGTCGGGGTATTTCGACGGGCCGTCCGTCGGCTGCACTGGAGTCAGGGCGGGCTTCATTTCCTCTGCGCTCAGCAGCGTGTGATTGCGCAGGGCTTGATCCCATTTGGCGAGGTCGTCGAGCGAGGTGTAGATGCCGCCGTCGCCGAGGACAGCCGAGGTTGGACTCTGATCGGTTTCGTGCCAGACGCCTTTTTCTTTGGTGTGGCCGTAGGCGCGGTGCGGGACTTCGTTCTTGCCCTTCTCGTAGGCCAGCGTGTGGTTCATCTTCAGAGGGACGAAGATTCGATCGTGCAGGAACTGGCCAAATGGCTGGCCGGAAACTTTTTCCACGATCATCGCGAGGACCGCATAGCCTGAGTTGCTGTATTCCCATTTCGAGCCTGGAGGGAACTCTCCGCTGGTTTGCTGCTCGAGCAGTTTGAGAACGCCGGCGTCGAGAATCTGCGGGACTTTATCCTCCGCAGTGTTGGGATATTGCTTCATCATCAGATCGCCGTAGTCGTCGAGTCCAGAGGTGTGGTTGAGCAGGTTGCGGACGGTGATCGATTTTCCGTAGGCGGGGAACTCGGGAAAGATGTCCGTGAGGTGGTCGTCGTAGTGGAGCTTGCCGTCGTGCACCAGCAGCATGATGCATGCCGCGGTGAACTGCTTGGTGAAGGAGGCGAGACGGAAATTTGTCTTCGCATCGATCGGGTGGAGGGTGCGCAAGTCGGTGACGCCGTATCCGCGGCGGAAGACAGGCTTGCCGTTGTGGATGACGAGTACAGCGGCACCGGGGGCGGTGGTGGAGTTGAGGGGAGCGAAGATGGCGTCGATTTGGGAGGAGGAGGCTTGGGCGGAGGCGGTGACGGCGGAAAAAGACAGCGCAAATAGGAATGCAATTCCGAGTTTGGTTTTCAAATCAAGTCCTCAGGCAACTTAGAACGCCTCGGCCGTCATCACGATAGCAGATGTGGAGGGAGCCCACGATGGCCACGGCCATAATTGCTGCTGCGATGTCACGAAGATGGACAGTTCCCATACTTCTGTTGGCCGGCCTGATCGACGTAATGCCAAGAGTCTCCGCGCAAATTATGGAGGACCGCGAGTCTCGGGGGAAGAAAATTACGTGCATGCTGAGCGGGCTTCAGGGTTGGGGTAGCCCGTGCGGAACCGATGGCAACTACGCGTACATATTCGGCGGTTCAGTCACTGCTGCCACAGAGATAACCGAGACCGAGAAACGCCTGCAAGTAACGCCCGAGGAGATGTTTCTTGGCGCTGCGAGCCAATTAACGGTCACGACGAACCAAGGAGCCTGTCTTCCAGAGATTCTGCCGGGAGATCAATGGCTGTTTTACTTGCGCCGAGACGACACGACGAAAGCACTCCTGCTGGAATACGGAGACCCCAGCGAGCCCATAGCGGACGCACAGCCGGCGATCACCAGACTCCGACGCCTAGCCGCCATGACCGATTCAGGCATTATCTCCGGTTACGCAACTCGCCCGGTCTGGCATGACGACGATAAGTACTTAGACTACCTCTATCCTCCGAATCACAAGATCGTTGCGAAACGACAGTCGAACAGCACCGAGTATTCTGCGATTACGGACAGTGATGGAAACTACGAATTTGAACCGCTGCCTTCGGGATCTTACGATCTCAGCGCCAATACCGAAAAAGGGTTATGGGCGGAGGAGGGCACTGCGACTGTTCACCCTCGGGGTGTGAAGCCTTTGCTTTCGAGCTTCATTCGGATGGTGAGATTTCTGGCCACGTGACGTCGCCCGATGGGAGGCCTCTTAAGATCCATCCTTGGGTCGACATATCGTCGGAAGACGGAAGAGTATCTCGCTCATTCGACGTGGACGATCGCGGGCACTACGAAGCGCGGGGATTGGAACCGGGCCGGTATCTGGTTGGTATCGGTATTCAGGCTACGACCGACAGTCCTGAATGGCGCTCTCGCGTCTATTACCCTGGTGTTCGCACCAGGGAGAAAGCCGTTGTGATTGAACTCGGCAAGGCCGCGAAGCGCGCCAACGTCGATTTCACAATTTCGCCGACGCCATAAACCAACGCTCGGATCCCTACTTGCGAATACCGGCGACTCCCATCATTCTTCCCGTTTTGCCTTTTTCTGCGCGGTAGGAGAACAGCAGTTCGGGATGGCAGTTGGTGCACAGCGCGGACGTCTCGATGCTCTTCTTCGGCACGCCTGCGGCCAGCAGTTGCTGGCGGTTCGCTTCGACTAGATCCAGAAAAATCTTCTTGGGCAACTCGCTGTGGCCGGGGGCGCGGGCTGTCAGGAACAGGAGTGGATATTTTTCGCGGACTGGGTCGGAATCTTTCACTTCGCGGAAGAGGCTGGCGGCGTATTCGAACTGCGATTCGAACTTGATGCGGACTTCTTCTCCGACTTCGTAGCAGCAGCCTTGAATGCCGGGGCCGATCGCGGCTTTGAGATCGCGTGGGTTGGTGCCGAAGCAGCGGTGCATTTCGCCGACACCTTTTTCGACGATGCGGCTCACTGTGCCGCGCCATCCGGCGTGAAAGACGCCGACAACGTGACGCTTTGTGTCCACCAGAATCACCGGTAGGCAGTCAGCGGTCTGGATCGCGAGCAGGAGGCCGGGAGTGGCGGTGATGAGGCCATCGCCGCTGAGTGGCTCTGCCGGGATTGAGTCGATGCAGCGGATGATGTCGGAGTGAATCTGGCGGATGGTGACCAGAGGCCAGAGGGAACTGGTTGCGTTTCGCGAAGCGTTTTTCGCACCACGACGTTTGCGCGTGATGGCTCCGATTTCGCTGAGAAAGGCGGCGCGGTTGCGTTCGACGGCGGTGCGGGTGTCGTCTTTGGTGAGGCCGAGGTTGAGACCTCCTTTGCCGTAGGCGCGGGAGGATCCGCCGACGCGCGTGGAGAAACCGTGTACGAGCCAGGGGAATTCGCTCAGATGCTTGGCGCGAAGGACGGTGAGCTTGGACTTAATTGGGGCCCGGGTTGGCACTATTCTATGTTACAGGAAGGATTCCTTAGCTCCGGCAGGACCAGGGAAATCGACCACAGGGGCTGA
>CAWHSR010000049.1:0-14005 GCA_963832015.1 uncultured Acidobacteriaceae bacterium | reverse complement strand
AAACAAATGGCGGAAGCGAGTGGGGGTCGAACCCACCGGTGACGGGATTGCCCGCCACCCGCCGGTTTTGAAGACCGGGACGATCACCGGACCGCATGCGCTTCCGTGGCCCTGCGAGCAAAAAGCCACGGACCGTCAGACCGCTGTCGATCAGAGTGACTCCTATTCTGATCCACGAGAATCCGTTCGATCCGTGGCCGATTCTCTTAACCTATGCCTTACCCCATCCACTACTTGGGTTGAGCGGTGACTCTCAAGTACGGCTTAATGGTCTTAAAGCCGGGAAACTTCTGCTGCGCTTCCTCGTTTGAAACCGCACCCGTGATGATCACGTCGTCGCCCGGTTTCCAGTTCACCGGCGTTGCCACTTTGTGTTTCGCCGTGAGCTGCATCGAATCGATGACGCGCAAGATCTCATCGAAGTTACGTCCCGTGGTCATGGGATAACTGATCTGCAACTTGACCTTCTTGTCGGGACCGACGACGAAAACGGTGCGTACGGTGGCATTATCTGCGGCGGTGCGGCCTTCGCAGGTCTCGCCTGCTTCGGCGGGCAGCATGCCGTACAGCTTGGCGACCTTGAGTTGCGGGTCGCCGATCATCGGGTAATTCACTTTCGCGCCCTGGGTCTCTTCGATGTCGGCCGCCCACTTGCTGTGGTTGGTGACTGGATCGACGCTTAGGCCGATGATCTTCGTGTTGCGCTTGGCAAACTCCGGTTGCAACTTCGCCATGTAGCCGAGTTCGGTGGTGCAGACCGGCGTGAAATCTTTGGGATGCGAGAACAAAATGGCCCAGCCGTCGCCGATCCAATCGTGGAAATGGATTGTCCCTTGCGTGGTTTCAGCAGTGAAATCAGGGGCCGTATCGTTGATCCGGGGAACGCTGTAAGTTTCAGTCGCAGTAGTCATGGACGTCTCCTTGGTGAATTCAAATGGCGCAAGATTCGAAAAATCGACCCATTCCTGCTGCCAGGCTTGGTACAAAGCGGATGAAAACGAAACCCACCCGCTTTACCGGGTGGGCGGGGAAGAATCTCGCTGACTCCCTAGCCACACGCCGGCGCCGGGCAACAACAGCACATGGCACAGGCAATGGATGGGAAAAACATATTGTTTAGGATAGAAGCGCTGCCTGTCAGTGTCAAACCGGCCGCCTCGCCGTACGTCGTCGCCGCACATCTTTTCTGCATCGTCACGGATTGGCGCGCATCCGTTCTCTGGCACGACATTTCGCAGATTCCGGGGACGTTCATGAGCAAGACGCGGCGGTTCGCCATGGCGCAGTGGGATGTGTTTTCATCCCAGCCTCTTGAAGGAAATTCTCTGGCCGTATTTTTCGACGCGAGTGGCTTGAGCGACGCGGAGATGCAGTCGATCGCAAAGGAAATGAATCTCTCGGAGACGACTTTCATTCTTCCGCGCGATGCCGAAATCGAACGTGAACGTGGCGTGCGTGTGCGAATCTTCACCGTGCAGGAGGAACTGCCATTCGCCGGCCACCCCACGCTCGGGACAGCATTTGCCTTGCGTGGGGATTCTGGAGTGAAGGAAATTGCCCTCGAGCTAAATGTAGGAAAGGTTCCGGTTCGATTTGAAGAATCGACGGGCCAGCCTGTGTTTGGAGAGATGACTCAGATCGAACCAGTCTTTGGGATGCAGCATGACCGCGAGGCGGTCGCGCGCGCGATTGGATTGAAAGTCGACGATTTCGATGCGTCACTGCCGATCGAAACCGTGTCAACCGGAATCCCCTATACGATTGTTCCGCTGAGATCCCTTCCCGGAATCCAAAAACTGCGGGTCGACCTCAGCCGCGCTGAAGACTACGTGGCGAAGACTGGCGGGAAGTTCTTCTACTTTGTGACCCGCAAAACCGTCGATCCCTCGGCCCGTTTGCACGCTCGCATGCTGTTCTATAACGGCGAAGACCCCGCCACGGGCTCGGCAGCGGGATGCACGGCGGCGTGGATGGTCGCGCACGCAGTAGCCCAGCCCGACGAGCGCGTCCTCATTGAGCAAGGCATTGAAATGCTTCGTCCAAGCCGGATTTTTGTGCGCGCTTCTCAACAAAACCAGAACGGCGATAACCGGATAGTTAACGTTCGTGTTGGAGGCAACGCAATCGAAGTCATGCGCGCCGAAGTTTTCCTCTAACTCGCATTACGCAACGTGCGGAAAACACTGTGGTGCACTCACTCGAAAGAAAATCAATGGCCAGAAAGTCCCATTAGCATCGACGCTACTTTACAGTGAGCGTTCTTCCCGTTAGCATTCATTTCGCTCTGACATTCTTCATATTGAGAAAAGCCTCTGTTGGTTTTGCGACCCGCTGGTGCGGTGTCGCGCGGCAGATTGCGGAAGGCTGATGAAACCCAAGCGCACTATTCTGTGTGTAGACGATAACGAGCAGTCCCTTTCCCACCGCAAAATCGTGCTGGAAACCCGAGGCTACCGCGTGGCGAGTTTTTCGCGCGGCGAGGAAGCGCTTTCGCGCTTCATTCAAGGTGGAGTCGATCTCGTCATCGCCGATATGGCGATGCCCGGCCTGGATGGACCGCAACTCATCGCCAAGATCAAAGACTTATCTCCGCATACGCCGGCTATCCTCATCTCGAGCAAGGTCCGCATCTACGATCACGACTCGCAGGCAGACGTTTTCCTCACCAAAGGGATGTACGCGCCCGTCGATCTTCTGGAACGCGTCCGTCTTCTGCTGGTGCGCAAGCGCGGGCCTAAGCGCATGCAACAGCAGCCGCGGCCTCCACAAATCGCGCGCCAGATCGGTGCAGCCTAGAGTCTGCCTACCGTACAGTTTGAGAACTGACACACCGCCTGTCCGCATTCGGCGCAAGCCTTCGTGTAAGATTCTTATCAGGCATGGCCGACGCATTCATCGAAGCAAAGAACCTGCGCAAGACGTATCACGTAGGCAAAATTGAGGTCGAGGCGCTACGCGACATCTCCTTCAGCGTGCAGAAGGGCGAGTTCGTCAGCGTTGTGGGCCCCTCGGGCAGCGGAAAATCGACCCTCTTCTATTTATTAGGTGGACTCACGCGGGCTGACGGCGGCAGCGTCCTGCTCGACGGCGACGACCTCGCCACGCTCTCCGACGCGGAGCGCACCCGCATGCGCAAGCGCAAAATCGGCTTCGTATTTCAAAAATTCAACCTGCTGCCCACCCTTGACGCCCGGTCGAACATCGGCATTGCGCGGGAAATCTCGGGCAACAGCGATGGCGATCCCGCGCACTTCAATCGCATCACCGACCTTCTCGGCCTGACCAAGCGTCTGGGACATCGCCCGTCCGAGCTTTCTGGCGGCGAACAGCAGCGCGTCGCCCTGGCTCGCGCCCTTATCAACAAGCCCGCGGTCGTGCTCGCCGATGAACCCACCGGTAACCTCGATTCCAAGAACTCCGACATCGTACTCAGCATGTTGCGCCGATCCAATCAGGAACTGGGGCAGACCGTGCTGATGATCACGCACAATCCAGCGGCAGCAGAGTACGGCGACCGTATCATTCACATGCGTGACGGCCAGATCGTGCGACCGGAAGACGATCCGCAATGGGCGCCCCATTCGAAGTAACGCAGGCGTCTCGCCGGCGCATTTTCGGATACCTCGAAAAGACTGCAGAGGTAGCGTAAGCCAGCCTGCCCCCGTACTTGCGACTGCGGTGTTATCCTAAGAAATCGTATCCCGCGACGAGGGCCGTAACCGTTCATGTCCAATCCAGAAACTCCAGAAATCCAATCTGCCGTCGAAACCACGGAATCCTTCGGCGACATTCTCTCTCAGTACACCAAGAGTCACTCCCGCAAGACCGAGGGTAGCAAGCAGCTGCAGGCCACAGTGATTGCCGTGAACGCCGAATCGGTATTCTTCGATATCGGATACAAGTCTGAAGGCATCCTGCCGCTGACCGCGCTTCAAGGCGAAACCCTGAAGCCCGGCGACAAGTGCCTGGTCACGGTCAAAGGCCGCGATCTCGACGGCTACTACGAACTCTCGCGCTTCAAAGTCGAGCGCCCCATGGATTGGTCTGCCCTGGAAAAAGCTTTTGCCGACAAGACGACCGTCCTGGGCACGGTCACCGGCGTGATCAAAGGCGGCTTCAGCGTCGACGTGGGCGTGCGTGCCTTCATGCCCGCCTCGCGCAGCGGGGTTCGCGAAGCCGCCGAGATGGAGAAATTAGTCGGGCAGGAGATCCGCTGCCGCATTATCAAACTCGACGTCACCGATGAAGACGTCGTAGTCGACCGCCGCGCAGTCGCGGAGGAAGAGGAGCGCTCCGCCAAGGCTAAGTTCTACTCGCAGATGAAGGAAGGCGACACCGTGAGCGGCACCGTGCGTAGCCTAACGGATTACGGAGCCTTCGTCGATCTCGGCGGAGTCGATGCGTTGCTGCATGTCAGCGACATTTCCTGGGGCCGCGTCAACAAGCCGTCGGACGTCCTGTCTGTCGGCCAAGCGCTCGAACTGAAAGTGCTCAAGGTTGCATCTGAGACCGAGAAGAAGCGCATCTCCGTGGGACTCAAGCAGCTCCAGCCCCATCCCTGGGATGTGGTTGCGGAAAAGTTTAAGGCCGGCGATCGCGTACGCGGCACCGTCACCCGCCTCATGGACTTCGGGGCCTTCGTGGAACTCGAGCCCGGCATCGAGGGCCTCATCCATATTTCCGAGATGTCGTGGTCGAAAGGCAAAATCCGAAAAGCCAGCGACGTCGTGAAACAGGGCGAGACTGTCGAGGTCGTGATCCTGCAAGTTAACGCTGGCGAACGCCGCCTCTCACTGGGGCTCAAGCAGGCGCTTGGCGATCCCTGGGCCGATATCTCGCAACGCTTTCAGGTTGGGTCTGCCGTCGAAGGACCCGTTACTAACCTGACCAAGTTCGGCGCCTTCGTGCAGCTCTCGGAAGGAATCGAAGGCATGGTTCACGTCAGCGACATCAGCGCCGAAAAACGCATCAACCAGCCGGCAGACATGCTGCGCGTCGGGCAAGTCGTCAAGGCGCAGGTGCTGGCCATCGATCTGGAGAAGCGTCAGATGCGGCTGGGCATGAAGCAACTCGTGCCCACCGGTCTCGAGGAATACATTGCCGAGCACAACGAAGGCGACGTGGTCACAGGCCGTCTGATGGACGAGTCCGGCGGCCAAGCGAAAGTAGAACTCGGCGAAGGCATCCATGCCACCTGCAAGGTCGCTGTAGCAGCAGCGCCGGCGAAGATTGAGGCTCCGAAAGAATCGAAAGCAGATCTGTCGTCGCTTAGTTCCATGCTGCAGGCGCGCTGGAAGAGCGGCTCCGGAGGCCCGCCCAAGGCAGAGCCAGTTCGTACAGGGCAGGTCCGCAGTTTTCGCATCGTGACTCTGGATCGTGCCGCGAAAAAGATTGGATTGGAGTTCGCATAGGCCCGGTACCTCGAAGTCACCGCGGAGGATTCCATGTTGCGCATCGTGCTGCTGTTGGCGGTTGTGGTGGTCCTGATCGTATTAGTCCCCCGGCTGCTGTCCCATTCAGCCGCGCCCTCCGAGGGCAGCACCGCGCCCGACTTCTCGCTGCCCTCGCAGGAAGGCTCCCCCGTCAGCCTCAAGGACTACCGCGGAAAATGGGTCATCCTTTATTTCTATCCTAAAGATCAGACGCCGGGATGCTCCCGCGAAGCCCACAACTTTCAAGTCGATCAGCCGAGGTACGCGGAGCGGAATGCGGTCGTGTTGGGGGTGAGCCTCGATAGCGTCGATTCGCACAAGAAGTTCTGCGCCAAGGAAGGACTGAACTTCAAGCTGTTGGCCGATACGGACCACAAAGTCACCGACGCTTACGGATCGCTCACGAATCTCGGAGTGGTGAAGTTTGCTGCGCGGCATACATTTCTCATCGATCCCACCGGCAAGATCGCGAAAGCCTACACCAGCGTCGATCCCCTAAAGCACAGCGCCGAAGTTTTAGCCGAACTGGACGTACTTCAGAAATCGGAAGCAGCAAAGCGCTAGCGAGGAAACATGTGGGGACAGCCGCCCCCGGCTGTCCGCTGAGCGAAGCTCAGCGGGTATTGTCGCCCACGGGTCAAAAAAGCCCAACTGATTCGGCATTCTCAGAGAAGTTACATCCCTGAATTCGCGTCTCTTCCTCCGACAAATCGAGTCCAACAAGTAAACTAAGAAGATGGCAACCGCAGCCCGGAACAGCGTACCCAAGAGCAACGTCTCCAGCGCCGCGGCATACCACTACCCGCCTGGCCTCGAGAGGAATCTCCTCTGGTTTGCCCTCCGCAAGCTGCGCCCCGCGAATCCCATCTTGCTTTTTCAACACCTGGCCGCAGAATACGGCGACATCGTCCACTACAAAATCGGATGGCACCACATCGTCTTTCTGAATCATCCCGACTACATCCGGGAAATCCTGGTCGTCCAGAACGACAACTTCATCAAAGAGCGCACGGTGCAGCGCACGAAAATGCTGCTGGGCGAGGGCATGATCACTGCCGAGGGAGCACAGCATCGCACGCAGCGGCAGGTCGCACAGCCCGCGTTTCATCGCCAGCGCATTCCGGAATATGCCAGCATCATGGTTCGGGAGGCCACCCGCGTGCGCGACCGCTGGCGCGCCGGCGAGCAGCGCGACATTGCGATCGACATGATGCACCTCACGCTCAACGTCGTCGCGCAAACGCTGTTTGCCACCGATCTCGCTGAGGAAGTGAACGAACTCGCCAGTGCCATCAACCGCATCATGGGCCTCTACAATTTTCTGGTGATGCTGCCAGCAGCGGAGTGGCTAGTCCATGTGCGGCCCCCCGGCCTCGCCGCATTTGTCAGGGCGCGCAAGCGCATCGACCGCGTTGTCTACCGCATGATTGCGGCGCATCGGCAGCGCGGTCCGCACGGCGGCAGCCTGCTCGATATGATGCTGGCCGCTTCGCCCGATCAAACGCCCGCTTCCGAGCAGTTCCTCCGCGATCAGGTCATCACGGTTTTTCTGGCAGGCTACGAAACTGTAGCCAACGCACTTTCCTGGACGTGGTATCTGCTCTCGCAAAATCCTGATTGCGAGCGCCGCTTTCACTCTGAAATTGATCGTGAATTGCAGGGCCGCTTGCCCACGTTCGACGATGTTCCCCGCCTGCGTTATGTGGAAATGGTGCTCGCCGAGGCCATGCGGCTGTATCCACCTGCATGGGCAATGGGCCGCTATGCCCGCGCCGACTTTCAACTGGGCGATTATTCCCTGCCCGCGAAGACAACTGTTCTGATGAGCCAGTACCTCACCCATCGCGATCCGCGTTTCTTCCCTGATCCCCTGCACTTCGATCCCGAACGCTTCACGCCCGAAGCCAAGTCGCGACGCACGAAGCTGACTTATTTTCCTTTCGGAGCCGGAGTCCGGCAGTGCATCGGTGAATCGTTCGCCTGCATGGAAGGTGTCTTACTGCTGGCAACGATCGCGCAGAAGTGGAAGCTGAGTCTCGTTCCCGGACATCGCGTCGAGCCCGAGCCGCTGATTACTCTACGCCCAAAGTACGGCATGCGGATGCAGGTCGAGTCGCGCAACCCCATATCCACTTCCTAACTAAGACCACTTAAGAATGTCCCCAGTAAGCCTCTGTGTCCTCAGCGTCCTCTGTGGTGAACATTCCTACTTATCTGCCAGATACATCTCAGCCACGTGTTGCGTGATTTTCCCCGGGTTCGAGTCCGCCAGATTCGCGAGCGCGACCACGGTCAGTTGATCGTCCACATACCTATCGATGGCCGTCTCGAATCCCTGCCAGGAGCCATCGTGATGAATGCAACGGTGTCCCGCTCTCTCGTCAATGAACCAGCCAAAGCCATAGTTGCCCTTGTTCGGCTGGCCATTCTTCAGTTTGACTGGAGTCCACATCAGGTCGAGGCTGGAGCGCTTCAACAGTTTTTCGGTGTACAAAGCATCATTCCACTTCGCCAGATCGAGAACCGAAAAGTACAAGCTGCCGTCGGCGGTAGTGTTCACCACCGGAGCCACCCACTCCTGGTTTTTCAATTCGCCTTTGACCAGCCGGTAGCCCGCCGCACGATTTGGGACAATGTCGGCTTCACTAATGACCCGTGTAGAAGTCATTCCCAGCGGCTGAAAGATTCGCTGCTGCAGAAAGTCGCCATAGAACTCCCCCGTCACGCGATGAATCAGGATTCCGAGAGTCACATACCCAAAGTTGCTGTACGCCCAACTCGTCCCCGGCGGATACGCCAGAGGAATGCTCTCGATCAGCTTCAGTTCTTCGTCCTCGGTCCAATCCTTGCGGAAGTTGAAGTCTTTCGGATAATCGCCAAAACCCGCAGTGTGACTGAGCAGTTCTCGCACGGTCACTTCTTTCCAACTGGGCGGGGCGTCCGCAAAATATTTCGTGAGCGGATCATCGAGACCTATCTTGCCTTCTTCCACCAGCATCATGACTGCCGTCGCCGTAAACTGCTTCCCCACGGATCCCGACTGGAAGATCGTCTCCGGCTTGACGGGCACTTGTAGTTCCACATTGGCCGGACCGAAGCCTTCGGAGCGCACGATCTTGCCGCTCCTCACCACAAGAAGGGCCAGCCCGGGAATGTGCTGCCGCTGCATCTCGGCTTTTACGTAGTCGGTGACAGCAGCGTTAACCGCAGATGTCTGTGCAGCCGCGAAAGAGATTGTGAGGAAGAATGTCAGACAAAGGGCATAAGCAGAAAATTGGCGAAGGCTCATGGAAGTGAAAAGGGGCGCTGATTTGCGCCCCTGAGTCTATCGGCAAGAGTCCTTCGCCCGCAAGATGAAGGTGCTGCGCCACGCCCGGACGTCAGCGCAAACTATTTCGCGCTGCCCGAAGTCTCGGCCAGCCGGTGCACTCCCGAGCGCCGCATGGCGAACAGGATCACCCACCCGATCATTCCCGCGGCATAGAAGAACGCGAGGGTTAGAAAGATGCCCCCCAACAATACGGAGTGTGTCGGTGGGAGCGGTCCAATGGGAGGATTCACATGGGAGGATGAAATCGTCTCTCCCTTCTTGATGGCCATCACAACGCCCGCCAGAATGATCGTCATCAGCACGGCCGTCGTCCTCGGGAAACGGAATTCGGTATGCATCGTAAACCTCCTTGGTGGAAACCACAGCCCGATCGAATTGCCACCCAACGCTCGCCAATGTTCCTGCAGCGCCCCGCCCAGAACTCCAGCAACCTCGCGGACAAAAAACATTCCCTTGTCGAGCTTGCTCTTCGAGGCCGTCTCGGCCTGCATCTCCCCGAACACCGCAACCATCTCCTCGCCAAACCGCTCGCGGTGCAACGCCGGATACAGACACAGCAGCTTCCGATAGACGCTGGCGCTGCTCATTCGGTCAGGCCTCCTTCACCACGATCCGAAGATTTGCCAAACGCGTGAGATGTTTCATCCGGCCGACTTCCAATTGCAGGTTCTTGCGTCCTCGCGCGGTCAATCGATACGCCAGGCGCCCTCGCGAAGTGTCCTCTTCTTCGATCCGCTCAATCCATTCGTCCTCGAGCAGACGCCGCAGGGCCCCGTACAGCGTGCCCGTGCTCAGCACCACGCGCCCATCGCTCATCTGCTCGACATCCTTCAGGATCGAATACCCATGCCGCGGCTGCTCCGCCAGGCTAAGAAGGATGAGCAACACAGGCTCGGTGAGTGGCAACGATTCCATTGTGGCTTGTGGCGACATGTCGTACAGCGTCATATTGCAACAAAATAAATCGGATGTCAAGCCCGGAAATGAGACAGCCCGGAAATGAGATTCCTCAGTGTCCTCCGTGTCCTCTCTCTGTGGTGAAAATTTAGAAAATCAACCACAGAGGACACGGGGGACACGGAGAAATCAGCCTACCCTCTACCCCGGAACTGGATAATGTGCCGCCTGTCACGTTTCGACGGCCGCCCTTCCGGCAGTACCTCGAATTCCCGCATCGCCTTCCGTTCAGCTGCGACCTTCTGGCGCAGCTCCCGGCTCTCGTCAGATTCCCGGTAGAGCGTTTGAGCGACCGAGCCCGGGCCGCGAACCTCGCTCAATAGCAACACTTCCACCTGAAAGTCGCCACCCTCATTGGTGATGCGCAAGCGATCCCCCACTCTAACCTCGCGCGCCGCCTTGGCAATCTGTCCGTTCGACAAGATTCTGCCCAACTCGCAAGCCCGTTTCGCCAGTGGCCGCGTCTTGAAAAATCGTGCGGCCCACAGCCAGATGTCCATTCGCACGCCGGTCATGCATCTATTTTCCTACAACGCCACCCAAGAACGCGCAATTCAGAAATGAAAAATCAGATCACTGGCAACCGTCAGCTGATTCTGGCGCCGCCCGTAGTCGTAAGCCCTCATGTCCCAGGCCCGCTCGAACCGCAACTCCGGACGGATCTGGATCGTCGTGCCGATCCAGTGACACCACGTAATTGTGTTCTCGGTGTATCGCGTCGCGTAGCCTGTCCGCTGCCCTTTCTTGTCATCGAGATAGTCGCTGCGAAACGACAGGAAGTCGTGCGTGCCCAGTTCCTTCTGCAAGAAATTGACCGCCGCGTATTCGGGAGCGGTGCATCGCAGTTTTCCGGGCAAACAGTACGCCGGATTGGCTCCAGGTTCCGGCTGAATCGGGCCTCCCAGCGCCGGCACGTCGCGCTCATACATGTACCAGGTCTCGGTCGCCATGTGCCAGGTCCTCGAAAATTTGTGATACCACGTCGCGTCATACTGCTGCAGGTTGTTGTACGCGTATTTGCCATCGTTGATCCCGTTGGCGCAGACATAAAAGTTGTCGTTCACCGACGTCGTCGTGTAATTGAAGCAGGCTGTCCCAGACGGCTTCGCATCCGGCGTCCACAGCGCCACATCGTGGCCATCGGTAATCCCAAGCTGCACCAGCCAATGGTCATTCAGCTTCACCGTCGCCATCAGGCCCGTGTCGGTAAACGGATCGATGGCATATAGCAGTGAATGGCTGAAGATGTAGTTGTTCGGCGCCAGCTGCGCCTCGATCCCCGGCACGGAGATAAAACGGCCGAACCGCAGATTCATCCCCTGCCCGACGTGGGGAAAGTAAATATCGACGTACTCCAGCGTCGGATCAAAGCCGTACTGATGATGATCGTAGACCCACTGCCCGCTTCCGTATCCTTTCGCCGTCGTGAAGCGATAGTCCGTGCCAAACAAAGCCGTGAGGTGGTAGCCCCAGTCGACATGATCTTGCTGCACCGAGTCCGGCAACCGCTCAGCGTAGAGAACAAGCTGGTTCAGCTCAAAGCGATTCGAGTAGACATCGTTGGCCTCGGGCTCGTTTCGATTCGTGGACGTGCTGAAGTTCAGCGACGGAGCGACCCAGCCATACACTTTCGTCCGGCTCGTGGCTCCATTGATCGCTGTCATCAGCGGATAGCTGTTCGTATCCGGCTCCCCAATCACCGGCGAACCCCCATACGACCAGTCGGCGTTTGGAAACGGCGGCGAATCCAGTGGCGACGGAGCGCCACGCCGCGCCGGAGCCGGCGAGGAAGATGCCGACGAAGTTGCCGAACCCGACCAGTCCTGCCGGTAAAACTCCGCCCACCTGGCAAAGAAGTTCTTCTTTTCAGCAGTAGCCGGCTTTGGTGCGTCGGGCACAGACTTCTCGGCGGCTTGCGATGAAGCCAGATTGCACCACCAGAGCACCACGCATGCGCAGAGGCAGAAGACGTTGACGCCGCGATACCGGTTGTTCGTTGGGCGCATACATGGGAAGCGGCGTAAATCTATGAAACCAGTCGATCAGGAAGGTCGCAGGTAAGCAGGGATCTACCTCCCTGCAATTGTATCCTCCACGCCGCGAGAATCATGCATCAGCTTGATGTACACCAGGCCATGACAAGATCTTAAAATGTAGAGAACGAGTCAGAACGAGGGTTAGTTCGGAGATGCGTTATGAAGAGTCTAGCTGTCACGGGTTTCCTGATACTGTCCTCGGCGCTGTCGGCGCAAAATGCTATCCCCGCGGGGACGATTCTGCCGGTGCAATTGAATTCTTCTCTCAAATCGAATCGGGCACGTCCGGGGCAGATCATCAGCGCCCGAGTCATGCAGGATCTGCCCCTACCCGGTGGCGCCAGAATTCACGCCGGGGCGAGAGTGAGCGGCGAGGTGCTTGCCGTCGTTCCGGCAAGGAATGGAAAAGGTGCGAAGATCTCCTTTCGCTTCGACACGTTGACCACGGGAAAAAGGCACATCCCCGTCATCACAAATGTCAGGGCGCTTGCCAACATGATGGATGTTTCACAAGCGTATATCCCGGAGAGCGGTCGCCGATCATGGGACCTCGGAATATAACTGGACCACGGACCAGATTGGCGGGGAGATCGATTACCATGGCGGAGGAGCCATCGTTCACGACTCAGAGATCGTCGGCTACTCCGTTGCCAATGGTGTGGTGGTGCGAGCCACTGCAAAGTCCGGGTCCAAATGCCGTGCCGCAGTTGCTGGAAACGACCGGCCACAAGCGTTGTGGGTTTTCTCTTCCGACGCGTGCGGATTGTACGATTTTCCCGGCGTAACCCTTGTCCACGCGGGTCGAACCAACCCCTTGGGTCAGATCGTGCTCGAATCGAACGCGGGCGATCTGAATATTCGAGCCGGTAGCGGGATGCTGCTACGCGTGAACTAAGCACAATTACCGGAGGACGGAAGGAAGAACTTGGAGGCGCGGGTCGGAATCGAACTCCTTATGGTATTGAAAACAAAGGAAATCCTTTGGAATCAACCTCCGCTTCCGATCAAAATCTTAACATCCGCAGGGCGTTAGCACAAATTAGCACAAAATTCCAAGGCTTCGTCCGCCGCCACCCTACTAAAGATGCACTCTGCAGGACCGACCCCCCTCATTCGCCCAGCACCACCCCTTCCACTCCTTGCTCTTCTTCTTGGTTTGGTCTTTAGACCACTGCCAATTCGCTCGGTCGAAATCTCGCAGAGAGACTCCGTATCGCGCAGCCACACGTAGAACTCACTGAGACTCAGACGCGTCTTTTTTAGCGCCCGCGATTGGGCAAACGGTTTGCCTCATTGGATTCTCTTTGGGTATTCATTCAGCCGTAGCAGTTCTTCTTTGATGGCTAGGAGACGAAGCCTTCTCAACTCGTTCGTATTAACTTCTGACGCAGTGTGGCGCTTTTGCCATCGGTAGGACTCATTGTCGCGCTGAAGCGATGCGATCTCCTGTCTCAGCTCCAATACCCGTTGCTGGGTGAACGCATCCACTTCTCACCTCGTCCCATGTTTTAATCGCCCTGTCACATTCGCTTGCTATTCTGTGATCCGCGGCGTTCCGGAGTTTTGCTGTTGATCTGGGAAGGTCAGCCGCCTCACGGATGCCAAGCTCACTGGGGCAAGACTCAACGCAGCAGTGACCTAGGACTTGCGCTTCTGTTTTGCCCATCGCGCTTTCTCCGCCAAACTGATCCGACAACGAGGCGGCGCTGACAAGGTACGCCTCGGTTTCGTGTAACTCCCGCTGTTCAACTTGCCAAGAACTGAAAGAGCAGCATCAAAATGTCTAAGCTGGTTGACGAGATTCGTTCTCCCTAGCCTCAGCTCCGACAGGATGGATGCCAGCCCCTTTAGATTTGCCCTGAATTCCTCCACGGCAAGGGATTGTAATTGATTGGCTCTGTCCCCTGAGCGGCCAATGAAAATGGGGCGCAAGCGTAAGGACTCCTCTGAGGAGGGACAAACGGTTGGGGGGATGGGAAGTAGGAGGCTTGAAGTCCGTCGTTCATAGCGAAAACCCAGTAAACACGGGCGGAGCGGGAGGGGCGCGGGGTGGGCCTGCCTGCGGTCAAGTCATCGCATTTACTTGATGTCAGCTGCCCTGCTCTCACGCGCAGTCGGTATCTTCACTTCTGTGATGCGAATTAAATTCTTGTCCGGGTAAACATAAGTTTCCGCGGTCACGTAGTGGCCTTAGTGCCCCTTAAGGGTCTCCGGATTGTCCGCAAACCACACCCTCTCGCGTGGACTGT
>CAWHSR010000048.1:0-126989 GCA_963832015.1 uncultured Acidobacteriaceae bacterium | reverse complement strand
TCAACAAATTGTCTTGCAGCTTGGCACGACGGCGAGTAATTAGTTCTCCGGCAAGGCTACACCCCAACCGGAAATGGCTTGGTGTGGGTGGTGGTGCGCAGTGAACGGCCGCCGAAGCGGCCTTGGAGCAACGACATCAATCCCGTGTACCAGTACCCCACGACAAACAGCAGAAGGAACGGGACGGTGATGTAGTTCTCGTTATCGATGGCGTAGTAGACTGTGGCCGCGAAGTAGGTGCCAATCACCAGTTCCAGCCATGGAACCCATCCGAGGCGCTTGCGGTACTTGGTGGCGCCGACTCTATCCTGCTTCGAGATGACGCTGTATTTGGGCGTACGGGCGAACGCGCTTTCTTTTCCAACCAGCGCTTCGAGGACGGCCTTCGTATTCGTGATTGTCAAGCCGATTCCCAGAGCCATCAGGAATGGCAGATATAAGAGCGCGCGCGGCCAGCTGCGGGGAAACAGTTCGCGCTGCGAAACCAGATAGAAGCTGGAAATCGAGAAGGTCGACGCCATGAAAAGTGGCAGGTCGATGTACAGCATCTGAAACCAACCCTGGTAAAAGCGGATGATCATTGCGGGAAGCAGCAGCACCGAAAGCATGATCATCAGCGGATAACTGATGTTCGCGGTCAAGTGGTACCAGGCCTCGACCTTGGTGTGGAATGGGGCGTCGCTCTTCAGGACACGCGGCAGAATCTTCTTGCCCGTCTGGATCAGGCCTTTTGCCCAGCGCGCCTGTTGCGTCTTGAATGCGGTCATCTCCACGGGCAGTTCGGCGGGACATTCTACGTCCTGCAGGTAAATGAACTTCCATCCTTTGAGTTGGGCGCGATAGGAGAGATCGGTGTCTTCGGTGAGGGTGTCGTGCTGCCAGCCTCCGGCTTCGTCGATGGCGACGCGACGCCACATGCCAGCAGTCCCGTTAAAGTTGAAGAATAATCCCGTACGTGCGCGGCCGGAATGCTCGAGCACAAAATGGCCATCGAGCAGAATCGCTTCCACTTCGGTCAGGAAGGAATAGTGCCGGTTGATGTGCGTCCAGCGGGTCTGCACCATGCCGATCTTCGGGTCGCTGAAGTGATGGATAGTGCGTAGCAGAAAATCATCAGGCGGCGTGAAGTCGGCGTCGAAGATTGCAACAAACTCTCCCTTCGCGCTCTTCAAACCTTCCGCGAGCGCGCCAGCTTTGTACCCTTCACGATTCGTCCGGTGATGGTAGCTGATGGGATTACCCAGGGCAGCGTAACGCTCCACCAGGGCGCGAGCCACGTCTACGGTCTCGTCAGTGGAATCGTCGAGCACCTGAATGTCGAGCTTATCCTTGGGATATTTCAACTTGCAGATCGATTCCAGCAGGCGCTCGACGACATACTGCTCATTGAAGATGGGCAGTTGCACCGTGACTCGCGGCAGGTCTTCAAAGTGCGCGGCGGGTTCGGTGGTGCCATTTTTCCTGTGCTTGTAGTAGAGGTAAACCAGGACGTAGCGGTGTACTCCATACCCGGCCAGCAGGATCAGCACGATGAAATAGGGGATCAGCAGCGCCACATCAAAGGCGTTGGCATGATATAAACCGCGAAAAGTGGTATCGAGAAAATGCTGCCGGATGTAGGGGACGACGCCCTTGGGGGCGGACCATGCGGCCAGCTTCGCGGTCAGGATGAGATCAGAAATTAACAAAGCGTTCGGGTGAAGACTTCTATTTTACCGGATCGGGTCCTCAGGCATAACCCAGCCGCTAAAATTCCCCCGGGCCAACAAGTTCACGCTCTTTCCTCTTCGCTTTTTGTGCATCCTGTGCGCCTTCACTTTCGGCCCATGTTGCCCGGAGGCTCTGCCTCAGCTACAAATAGAACCACTCATGGAATCCAGACCAGCGGGGGCTGCGAACCGCGCGCGCAGTTCGTCTCCACTCTTCGAGGCATGGGCGCGTGTGAGGAATTCGCCCGGATGGATTGTCGCAATCGCCCTGCTCGTACGCGTCGGGTGGATAGTCATCGGACACACCTACAAGTTCAAGAATACGGATGACAATTTCGGATTCGGCTGGGAGATGGGACGCATCGGTGCGTCGCTGGCGTCGGGACGCGGATTCAGCAACCCGTTCGGGCCGGCCACGGGACCGACGGCTTGGGAGCCCCCGCTCTATCCTTACGTTATTGCGGGAGTGTTCCGCGTGTTCGGCATTTATTCGAGAGCGTCCGCATTTGTGCTCTTGACTTTGAACAGCGTGTTCTCGGCGCTGACGTGCGTCCCGATTTTTCTGATTGCACGGCGAATTTTTTCGGAGAAGGTCGCAGTGGGCTCGGCATGGGCTTGGGCCCTGCTTCCGAACGTGCTGTTCTGGTGCACCCGCGCGATCTGGGAGACCAGCCTGGCGGCGCTGCTGCTGACGACGATCTTTTGGCTGGCTCTGAGTCTCGAAGATCGCGAAGGCTGGCTACCGTGGGTTGAATTTGGACTCCTTTGGGGCATCACGGCGCTGAGCAGCACGTCCCTGTTGTCGTTTCTTCCGGCTGCAGGATTGTGGGCCGGGTACCGTCGGGCGCAACTTGGAAAGCGATCGTTCGCCGGGATTGTACTGGCATCGGTCGTTTTCTTTGCGTGCATCGCGCCGTGGCTAGCACGCAACTATCAAACGTTCGGAAAATTCATTTTCGTTCGCGACAATTTCGGCGCCGAGCTTCGTTTGGGAAACGGCAACGGCGCGGACGGCACATGGATGGAATATCTTCACCCCACTCAGGATGTCTATGCCATGCGTCAATACCAGTCCATGGGCGAATTGGGTTACATCGCGATGCGCCAGCGGCAGGCGGTCGACTATATCAAGTCCGACTACGCGCGGTTTGCAGGGCTATGCATGAAGAAATTTATCTACTACTGGGCTGGACCACCGAAAGCAACTCAGCCATGGTGGATGAGCGAGGCGAAGAACTCGCTGTTCCTGGCGTCGTCGGTGCTGATGTTCTGGGGATTAGGTCGCGCCCTGCGATTGCGTAAACCCGGCGCGTGGCTGCTCTTCTGGCTGATTTTGCTTTGCCCCGCCATCTACTATGTGGTGTTCCCGATGCCGCGCTACCGGCATCCGATTGAGCCGGAGATGGCGATCCTGGGTGTGTTCCTGCTGACCGAGGCCCGAACTAGGACCAAGGCTACTGCTCCAAATCGATCTTCAGAACATGAATCTGCTTGAGTTTGGCGTCGAGGATGCCGGTGATAATTACTCTGCGTCCCTCAAATCCATGCACCAGATCGGATCGGTCGAGGCGGTAGACGTCGTTCCCTGCCGACAAAACGAGGTAGCCGCCAAGATGCTCGATGCAATAGACCGAGCAGGTGTTGGAGGTGCCGCCCATCGATTTCGATTTCAGCATCTCCTGGTGAGACCGTGTCAGTGAGTGGACATTCATGGCACACTGGCTGTCGGAAACTTCGCCATGATAGGCGTGAGAGGCCTGCCCATAGGCGGCGCCGGCTAGCGCCAGGATGCCGACCGCGCACCACATCTTCCGGTGAAATCTGATTCGATTCATAGATGCTCCGCTTCGCTTGCCCTCATGGAAGGACCGTAAACTTCATGTGCATGCCTTCATGCTCTTCGCTGCAAATCACTGTGCAAACTACTTCGTAGGCGCCAGGTTCGTTGGGAGCCGTGAGGAGAAACTTCTGCGTACCGGGCTTGAAGAGCAGGTCCCAACCGTCCACTCGGGTCCGGTCCTTGGCTCGCAGCAGGGTGAAACCATGGATCGAACCATCGCGATTCCACGACTTACCGCGGTGCGCCGTCACTCGCAGAAGTATTGGTTCGCCGGCCTTGACTGTGATCTCCGGAGTACGTTGTCCGGCGATCTTGTAACGGCTATCGCTGTCGGCGGTGATCTCAATGACACGGGCTTGCGCGTTGGCTCGAGGCACCGGGGCAAACACAGCGCTGGCGGCCAAGATCCATATCAACATACGACGAGTACGGTTCAGAGTTGTCATCGATTTGGGGTGTAATCTTCGTGGTTACTGGGTCATGTAGAACAGGATCAGGCGTTGGTCTTCGGCGGTGATGGTGGCGCGCACTCGCATGTGACGCAGGATGGTTCCCATCATGCGAGGTGGAAATTTCTGCGGAGCAGCGTGACAGCGGCCGCAATTGGCACGAAAGCGTTGCTCACCCGCGATGCGCATGCTGTCGGCATCGGACAGGTGCGTGACCGGCGCCGCCGCTGAACCATCATTACGGTTTGAAGAGGCGTCCTTAGGGTTTGCAGGCGATCCGGCGAACACCGAAGACGCAAACGCCAACGCGCACAGGAGAGCCAGGAACGACCAGATCCCCGGAAAGCGGATTTTCATGGTTGTGTCCCCACGCGGCCCAGCGGAATCACAAAGCGATAAGCAAGCCCGAAGCTCCATTGGTTGGCATTCCCGGCCGAACTGAACAGGCGGCCGTAGCTGGCGATGCCTTTTAGGGCGTTGTGAAAAAAGTAATTGACGCCAAAATCGGCTTCGCGAGTATCTGCAGTGGGCAGACCGAGGCTCTCGGCATCATCCGGGCTGATCTCGCCGGTGTGGAACTGTTGCAGGCGGGCGACGACTTCCGTGCGGCGCATCGCTTTCTGCCAGAAGTGCGCCTGGCTGAGGCGGTAAGCGCCCTCGACCCAGTATCCGCTGCCTTCAAACGAGTGGGCGAATTCAGAACGCAGGTTCAGCGGCGCCTTTTCCGGCTGCCACGCCAGGTGAAATCCGAAGGCGTTCTTGCGGTCATCCTGCAAGGTGCGCTGCCAGGAGCCGCCGACTTCCAGGCGAGGGCCGGGAAAGAAGAATCCCATGCGTCCCCCGACGTGTCGCTCAGAATCCACACTGTCGGTGCCGATGCTGGTGACGGATACATAGGCGGCGTAGTTCAGGTTGGCTTTGGCGCTGACGGGGAAACCTCCGCGGAACATGGCGCCGTCGCTGGGCGCGGTGTTAATGGGAAGAATCAAGGGGTCGGGTTGCAGGGCGCGAATCCAAACGGGATAAAGGCGCTCGTTGAAGATGCCAAATGGAGTCAGAAACCGGCCCGCAGTGAGGGTGACGTACGGGCAGGCTATATAGTCGACCTGGGCATAGTCGACGTGTTTCGCGACAGGGCCGCCATAAGGACCGCCATCGGGCGGACGCTGAAATTCGCCTTCAAACTCGGCCCGCGCCTCGATCAACCAGCGGTCTCCAAAAGGAACGAGGAGAACGGGATTGATCTGAGTGTCGATGAGATTCTGACCGGCCGTGACAAAGCTGAATGCACCCGCGTTGCCGGTGAGGATGGGAACGGGCTTCTCTGTATCGGAGGTCTGGGCGAGGATCCGTACAGGGGCGAGAAGCAGTAGAAAGAGTACGATGCCCGACGAGGCATTTCCCCGCAGGCGCCGTAGCGCGGTATTTCTACAAACAAACGACACAACGAACCCCAGTCAAGCTCTTGAAGGGATTGTCTTTCAGTGACAAGAAGAGGGGAACATCACGGAGGTAACTTTCGTATCCCTTGGTGTGGAAATAGGCGTTTCGAGGAGCTTTCTCACGAATCGGCCGCGCCTGCGTCTAACCTATTGAAACGGAGGAATCATGAATCGCCATCGCTCATCTGCCAGGTGGTTGGGAGCTGTCCTGGGAACTGTTTGTGCCCTGCTTACCCTCGCCTTGGGAGCACATGCGGCTGACCGTCGCGGCGCGCTGACCGAGGAGTTCCATCAGACGTACGCCCTCACGGCGAATGGACGGGTCGAACTCGACAACATTAACGGCGATGTGCACATCTCGAGTTGGGACCGGAACGAAGTGAAGGTAGATGCGGTCAAATACGCCGACACGAAAGAGCGGTTGGACGAGGCGAAGATCGAGATCGACGCAAGGAACGACTCGATCTCGATTCAGACTAAATACCCCAATCACGACCGTACCTGGAATTGGGGTTCGCACAATAATCCCGCCGGGGTGGAGTACACGCTCACGGTGCCGCGGGCGGCGCGGCTGGATGAAATCAAGCTAATTAATGGCGAACTCGACATTAACGGCGTGAGCGGAGAAGTGAACGCGTCGTGCATTAATGGACGGCTTGAGGCGCACAATCTGGCGGGGCGGGCGCGCCTGTCGAACATCAATGGGAAGCTGGATGCACGATTTGACCAGTTGGCCGGACAACGCGTGGAACTGAACTCGGTGAACGGCTCGGTCGATCTGACGATCCCTTCCGACTCGAATGCGGAAGTCGAGGCCACCACGGTTTCGGGCAATATTGACAACGATTTCGGGCTGCATGTAAACCATCACCGTTTTGTAGGACATGACCTTCGCGGAGAATTAGGCAGCGGCGGGGCGCGAATCAAGATATCAAACGTCAATGGAAGAATTGAAGTTCGGCACGCGCAGGATGGACGGGCGCTGAGTCCAGTGAAGGACCTGAGCCATCACGACAACGACGATGACGACAGCATCTGAGGACGACAGCATCTGAGGATCGCGTATGCCATCAGTAGATCGTATATCCCGGTAGCGGGGTGCGCAGGTCGGGCTTCGAGGCCATGAGCAGGAGCGCGCCCTCTCGCTTGAATGCCCGCAGGTCGTCCAGGCTGTTGAATGACTTCGTTTTATAGTCATCCGGTGTCGGGGTGTCGTCGGGGATGCGGACCGCCTGCACGTCTTCGAAGGCGTGCTTCTTGAAGAGATCAATGTATTCGGCTGCGGATCGCACATGCACCGGAACCTTCAGCTTGTCCACCCACTGCAGAGAGTACTGATTATCCTTGTAAAGGTTAATCAGGATAAACAACCTTCCCTTCGGCGCCATCACGCGGAATAGCTCCATCAGCGCACGATCCTGATCGGGATAGTAGTAGAACGATTCCACAGACAAGACTTTGTCGAAGAAATTTTCTTCCCACGGAATTTGTAGCGCGGATCCCCATATGTAAAGGATATTTTCAAAGTCCTTCGAGGCTTCGCGGGCCTGGCGGACCATTTCGTCCGCCACATCAAGGCCCACGACTTGCCCAAAGCCCTCGGGGCCTTCGCCGACAAGCCGTGCCAGCAGGCGCGTGGCCCATCCGGAGCCGCAGCCGAGATCGAGGACGCGCTCGCCGGGAAGGAGATTCATCAGGCGAATCGTCTTCTCCGTGATGTCGAGATGATGGCGCTCCATCTTTTCTCCCTCACCGGCGGCGGCCCAGCGGTTGAATTCGTATTGCAGCTTTTCGTCAGGAGTCTGTGGTTTATCAGCCATGGTGGTTTCTCGTCTTTGCCTTCCTGCCAACGCATTCAAAATGAACCCATTCGCGTTGTGGAGCGTTTGTAACAGACCCGTAATAACAGGCTGTTAGAGTCTCCGACACTCGGGGTACGTGTGGGGCAATCCAACTCTAAGCGAGAGGCGACATCCGATGCTAGGAAAAGATTCCAACCGACGTCTTCCCAGTTCCCTGAAGAAAGCAATTGTGGCGCTTTCGTTTAGCGCGCTCGTTGCCACCCTCCCCATCAATGGGCAAGATTCCAAGCCTAACCACAATAACTTCTTCTTCTGGCCCGGCAACCTGGTGGTCAGTCGCAGCGTGTATGACAACAATTCAAATAACGTGCATGTAGGACAAATCCTGCCACCGAATTGCGCCGCCACGACGGGCGGGTGTGGTGCGGCCACCGGCGCTCCCTTCAACGGCACATATCCATTCGTCTGGAACGATGACACTTATGACGCGAGCTTCGGCATCACCTCCAAAATCTACCTGGATCAGATGTTTCCGTTCGGCTTTGTGCTGAACAGTCTGGAAGTACCGAACAGTTCGCAGCGCGGAATCAAAAGCAGTAGTGATCAAATGGTCACCAGCTTCAGCTCCAAGTCGGAATTGGCGCTCAACCTTTCGACCGACGGACGGTACCTCACTTTCTCGGGGTATGTCTCGCCGATCGATCAGCTCGACGTATCGAATTCCAATACACCCGCCGCTGTGGATCCGACCAATCCCGTGGGCCAGAATGTATACCGCGCCGAGGCGCAGGTCGACCAGTTTGGCCATTTCCAGTTCACCGAAACAAACGCCTACAGCGGCAACAATGGCCGGGCCGTGATCTTGAACAACAGTGATGGCGCTAACTTCTACTACACCTCCGGCAACGCGGGGAACGGAAGCAATCCTCAACCCAATGGCATTATTCTCGGTGCGGGCACACAGATCATCAGTCCCGCCAATGCTCCAGAAAACTCGCAGAATCCTTCCACGCCGACTCCCGTCGGCAGTTTCAACATTACGCAACTAGGAGACAAGGCAGACAAGATCGGCAAGGACGACAATTTCCGCGGTCTGACCATCTTCAACAATGTCCTTTACTACTCTAAGGGAAGCGGCAGCAACGGCGTGAACACGGTGTACTTCCTCGATACGACTGGGATGGCGTGCCCGGATGGCGTCGGCGTGCCCTCAAGTTCGGCGACGTTGCCCACGACCGCTCTCGCCTATAACATCCTCGACCTCCAAACGCAGGGCCTTCCCAGCAACATGTGCATTTTGGCAGGTTTCCCGGCGATTTCCAACAAGGTCGCAACGACTACGGCCTTCCCGTTTGGCATCTGGTTCGCCAACGCCACTACCGTTTATGTTGCCGACGAAGGCGATGGCTACGCGGGTGGCACGGATCTCTACACTCACGCTGCCGCTCAAACCACCGCTGGACTGCAGAAGTGGGTGCTGAATTCTTCAACCAATACCTGGAATCTGGTCTATACACTGCAAGCCGGTTTGGGGCTGGGTGTCCCCTACACCGTGAGGAACTATCCGACAGGAAACAACGCGGCGACAGGCTTGCCCTGGGCTCCAGCCACGGACGGTCTCCGAAACATTACAGGTGCCGTATACCCCTTCGGTTATGTCGGCATCTGGGGTATCACGTCCACGATCAGCGGAAATGGTGATCAGGGAGCCGACCCCAATCAACTCGTGGTCGTATTCGATTCCTTGTCGAACACGGATCCTGCAGTCGCCGCACGGGAAAGCTTCTTTACTGTCCGGAAAGCTGGTTTCGGAGAGGTCTTGCGCGGCGTTTCTTTCACGCCGGGAACGTTCCACGACGACGATCGGGACTAGTTGCCGTAGGGAAGTTTAGGTCTCGCAAACACCCAGCCTCGAACGACGACCGAATCAGACAGTCAAACCCGCGGCGGGAGCGACCTCCCGCCGCATCATTCCTTGTATCTCAATCATCCCTTTCGAGACGACATGCCTCGACGTGAAGCTATAGTGAGACGCGCCCACGTTCTGTGGTACAGTTTCCCTCTTCATGGTCATGCGTCCTAAGAATCCAGAGCCCGAGCCAGATCCGGAGCCCGGATCGCTTTATTGCCCGAATTGCGCAGAAGAGGTTACTGATCCACTCACGTGCGGCGACTGCTCTTCGGTGATCTGTCGCCGATGCGGGACGGCGCTGGAATCGTCCGATGAACTGGGCATCGGATAATGGAGCCCACACCGGTCTTGCAGGCCACTGACGCTCTGATATCTGGGACGCCGTCGTCCGAACCAAAGCCTACGCTCGTCCGCGGGCTTGGACTGCTCGATTCTGTATTGCTACTGGTCAGTGGCATCATTGGCTCGTCGATTTTTCTGACCGCGAAAGATATCGCGAGTCCGCTGCCCCAGCCGGTTCTGTTTCTACTGGTGTGGGTGTTGGGGGCGCTGATTTCGCTTTGTGCTTGCTTCGCGTTCGCTGAGTTAGGCTCCATGTTCCCTGACTCGGGTGGGCAGTACATCTATCTGCGCGAGGCGTTTGGAGATCTGACGGCCTTTCTTTATGGCTGGATGCTGTTCAGCGTAGCAAATGGAGGCACGATCGCCGCTCTTTCGGTGGCGTCGGCGGCCTACACCGGTCAGGTCTTTCCGATTGTTTCAGAGGCACATGTGGTAGTCGCATTCGCCGGCATCGTGATCACGCGAGCACATCTACTAGGGCTGGTGCTGATCGCGCTTCTGACTTATGTGAATGTCGTAGGACTGCGCTGGGGCGCGCTCCTGCAGAACGTTTCCACCTGGACGAAGTTCACAGCGATGGCGGCGTTCGTGGTGCTGGGATTCGCCATCGGGAAGGGCCACTGGTCTAATTTTCACTCTCAGGGAGTCAGCTTGAGTATGGGGCTGGGACCTGCGCAGTTGATCTCAGCGCTGGGCGTGGGGTTGATCGCAGTGTTCTGGGCGTATGACGGGTGGGTGTACATCACGTGGGTAGCGGGCGAAGTGAAGGAACCACGGCGGAATGTACCGCTGGCCATGGTTTTGGGGGTGCTCGCTGTCGGTATGATTTACGTCGCGATGAACCTCACCTACATGTATGCGCTGCCGCTGAAAGAAATCGCCACGCACGAAACCATTGCACACGCGGCGGCTGCGGCGTTATTTTCACCACGGGCAGCCGTGTGGCTATCGCTCATGATTGCAGTTTCCTGCTTCAGCGCGGCGGCGACGTGCACGCTCTCGGGAGCGCGAGTATATCTCGCCATGGCGCAGGATGGTGTTTTCTTCAAGCGCATGGCGGTCATTCATCCTAAATGGAGGACGCCGGCTTTCAGCCTGATCGGTCAGGGCGTGTGGGCCGCTGTACTCACGATCAGCGGACGCTACGACCAACTCTATACCTACGTGATTTATGGCATGGTCCTGTCGTACACGCTGACGGTGATCGGGATGTTCCTGTTGCGCTGGAAGCGGCCGGAGATTGCGCGGCCTTACCGGTGTACAGGATATCCGTGGCTGCCCGCGATTTATGTGCTGATCGGCACGGTATGGACTTTGAATACCATCTTCACGCGGCCCACCGAAGCGTTCTGGGGAACGGCCATTGTGCTTGTCGGCGTCCCGTTCTATTTGTTCTGGAAGCACAGCAACCGGAAGGCTATGGCCGCGGAGTAAAACGATGTTTGAGCGGTACACGGAGAAAGCACGGCGCGTGATCTTCTTCGCCCGGTATGAAGCGAGCCAGTTCGGCTCGCCGGTCATTGAGACCGAGCACCTGCTTCTAGGCATCTTGCGCGATGACGCACGCATTACGCGCCTGCTTCCCGCCGGCGCCCCCGAGACAATACGGGCGCAGATCGACGCGCGATTCGAGATCCGGGAAAAGGTTTCTATCAGCGTCGATCTCCCGTTGAGCAACGCTTCGAAGCGCGTCCTGGCGTACGCTGCCGAGGAAGCCGATCGGTTGAACCACCGTCATATTGGTTCCGAGCATCTGTTTCTCGGCTTGCTGCGTCAGGAAGATTCTCTCGCTGCGAAGCTGCTCGAACCATTCGGCGTCAAACTGGAACGGTTCAGGACAAAAGTCGAAGTCATGGCAGCGTATGAGGCCGCCCCGCGCGCTCGGGGCATCGCTACGACGCCCGCAGCCATAATCACAATCCATGGCTTGCCCTTTAAGGTGGACGACGTGCTTGGCGAAGTTAGACGGTGCCGACTCCACAAGTGGCACTGGCGCAAGGCATCATGGAAGCCTCAGGATTGCGTCACCGAGCGGCAGTCGGGCAAGGTCTCTCTGGACATCACCCTCGCCGAAGATTCCGCGAAGTTCGAGGTGATCAAGGGCGGATGGAAGAAGGATCGTTGCACGATCTGCTGCTGGGAATTGTTCGAATCACAGGACGACCATGGCACCGGATATACCAATGGGCGCGATTGGCTGTGCATGGAGTGCTATGACAAATTCTGGGCGCGGCCGGATTTCATTTCCGGCTCTTACTCGGATATTACATAGCTCGCACTTTCGCCTTGCCGTGGACGCGCCGCAGTGTTATTCCTCTTGTTCTCGCTCGCGATTCACTGACCCCGGGACACACCATTGGCAGAATCCAATCCGAAGCAACAAACGGACAACATCAGCTTCCTCTCGCCCGGCGTTTCTGTCGCCGACGCGGGAGACCCCAACCGCCCGCGCCAGGTAATGGGATTTCGCGACCTGCTGCTGTTCTACGTGATCACTGGCATTAGCTTGCGGTGGATCGCGACGGCCGCTGCTGCCGGACCGAGTTCCATTGTGATCTGGGTTGGAGCGTGGCTGTGTTTCTACATGCCGCTCGCGCTTTCGGTGCTTGAGCTTTCGTCGCGCTATCCGAATGAGGGCGGGCTCTACGTCTGGAGCAAACGAGCATTCGGAGATTTTTCCGGCTTCATGTCGGCGTGGACTTACTGGACCAGCAATCTGCCGTACTTCCCTGCCGTACTCTACTTCGCAGCCAGCAATGTTCTGTTTATGCGGCAGGCGAAGTGGGAACATCTTTCGGGCAACGCGACTTTCTACATTGTGTTTTCGCTGCTGACCCTAAGCGCAGCTACATTGTTAAATATCGTCGGGCTCGACGTGGGCAAGTGGCTGCACAACGTGGGCGCGATCGCGATGTGGATTCCGGTGGGGATTGTGATCGTGATGGGCTTTGTGGCGTGGCACCGCTACGGGTCGGCCACTTCTTTCACGCTGCACTCCATGATTCCCAGCACACACTTCAACGACGTCATTTTCTGGTCGGTGCTGACGTTTGCCTTTGGCGGTTGCGAAACGGCCTCCTTCATGGGAGAAGAAATCAAGAACGCGCGGCGCACGATTCCTCTGGCGCTGCTTTCCGGCGGAGTCACGGTCACGATTTGTTACATCCTCGGCACAGTTTGCGTGCTGCTGGCACTGCCTTCGACCGAGGTGAACAGTTTGCAGGGACTGGTGCAGGCTGTGTCGAAGACGGCATCGCGTGTGGGCTATCCGGGAGTTCTGCCGCTAGCGGCGTTTCTGATCGCGCTCAGCAATATTGGCGCGGCTGGAGCTTATCTGGCGGCGGTGGCGCGGCTCCCGTTCGTCGCTGGGCTGGATCGCTTTTTGCCTCCGGCGTTTGGGGCGCTGCATCCGAAGTGGAAGACCCCGTGGGTAGCCCTGCTGACGCAGTTCTTTCTTGGCGCCGTTTTCATTTTTCTGGGCCAGGCAGGAACGAGCGTGAAGGGCGCTTACGACGTTCTGGTCAGCATGGGCGTGATTACGTATTTCATTCCCTATCTGTATTTGTTCGCGGCCATGATCAAGTTGCAGCGCGAGCCTGCCGGAGCGGACGTAATTCGAGTGCCGGGTGGAACGACTGTGGCGAAACTGGTGGCGACCGTGGGATTCCTGACCACGGCAATGACGATTGCCCTATCGCTGATTCCACAGCCGGACGAACCAAACAAACCGCTGGCGATGTTGAAGGTGATCGGAGGGTGCGGAGCGCTGGTGCTGATTGGAGCGTGGATTTACTGGGCTGGAAAGCGACGGGCGGCGAGAGATCCACCGCCGGCCTAGGAACGCTCGAGACCAAGATTATGTGGGGACAGCCGCTATCGGCTGTCCAGCGAGCGAAGCTCGCTTTCGTGCGAACCATTCAGCGGCAAGATTGAGAAACCCCCAGCCGGGGCTTCGCTCGGCCGGACAGCAGAAGGCGGCTGTCCCCACATAAACCATTTACACCGGTGTGGCGGTCTTTCTCGGAGGGTTGAAGAACGGAAGGTTCGTCACCTTTACATTTGTCTTGAGTCGCATCGCTTCAATGGTGATTTCCATCTGCAGGGAGGTTCCCGGCTTCGCGTACTCAGTCTCGACGCTGGCCAGCGCGATCAACTTTTTCAGGATTGGCGACCAGCTCGTAGTGGTAGCCTTGCCGGCCTGCTTCTCTCCTGAATAAACCGGGACAGCAACGCGCGACGCTTGGGAAGGCGCCGCCGGAGTAAGGCCGTAGCCGTCGTACAGTTGCTCAATATCAGTCCAATCCACTTCCAGCCCGACGAGTTGCCGCGGCACACCTTTCTTCGCGTCATGCTCAAGAGCTTTTTTGCCGATGAAGTTTTCCTTTTCGAGGTGAACCATCTTGGCGAAGCCTAGTTCATACGGCGAGAATTTCTGCGTGGGGATCAGCGCCTTCTTCGAACTGGTATAGTCGACTTCGATGAGCAATAATCCAGCTTCCACGCGGGCGACATCAAGCGCCAGCATGCCGGCGGCGTGCAGATCGAATTGCTTGCCCTTATCAGCGAGGGCATCCCAGACCTTTACTGCGTCGTTCCATGGCATCCAGATTTCGTATCCCAAATCGCCGGTGTAACCGGTGCGCGAAATGTCGACGGGCACTCCGGCAATCTTGCCACGGGTGACGCGGAAGTATTTCAGATTGGCGATGTCGGCTTCGGCAACGGCTTTCAGCAGCTTGGCTGACGTCGGCCCTTGCAGCGCAAGCGCGGCGACCTTTTCGGAGATATCTTCGATCTGGACGTCCATATTCAGGCCGTTCTGGCGAAACCAGCGCAGGCTGGGGTCAGCGGCCGTCCAGCGATAGACGTTCTCTTCAAGGCGCGAGATGGTGCCGTCGTCGATGACCTTGCCCTCTTCATCGCACCAGCAGCAATAAATCACCTGGCCCACTTTAACTTTGTTGATGTCGCGGGTGATGACGCGGTTCACGAGGCGGGTCGCGTCTTTGCCCGTGATCAGATACTTGTACAGCGGCGAAATGTCAATGAGCGCGGCCGCGTTGCGAATGGCGTTGTACTCGTGCTCGTGATGAACCTCATACACGCTGACGGTGTAGTAGCCAGACCACTCGCGATAGTTCAAGCTGTGGCAGAGCGGGAACGTTCTTTCGTGGAATGCGGTTCCGATGGGCAAAGTGGTTTCCTCGACTTCGACTTCAAGCGCCGAAGTCGGATTATATGCATCTGCGCGCTCGCGCGGCAACAGCGTTCGCGAATGACTTGCAGTCAGAAGCGCGGCCAATGTGCAGACAAAACGCGCGCTTCCCGATAGAATGTCGATTCGACTCGCGGTCACGCATGCGCATGTTCATGGCCAATTCGTGCGGCATCCTCAGAAGCTGGACGGTCCTTCCCAGCGGGCTCTGATCTTCTCTTCCGCCTGCTTCGCTGCGCGAGTATTATTGCGTTTCCCAACACCCGAACGATAAAGCTGAGAGCTAGGAGCTGAAAGCGAATGGCTGGTTCTAATTCGTACGACGTAATCGTCATCGGCGGCGGGCACAATGGCCTGGTCAACGCCGCGTATCTGCAGCGCGCGGGCAAGAAGGTGCTGGTGCTGGAGCGCCGGCACGTACTGGGTGGGGCAGCTTGCACGGAAGAGATTGTGCCGGGATTCAAGTTCTCGGTGTGCTCCTATGTCGTATCCCTGCTGCGGCCGGAGATTATTCGCGATCTTGATCTGCCTCGCCATGGGTTGGAGATTCTTCCACTGGACGGCACGTTTACTCCGATGCCCAGCGGCGATTATCTGTGGCGCGTAAATGATCATGGGAAGACGCACCGCGAGATTGCCCGGCACTCGCGCGTCGACGCTGAAGCTTACGACGAGTTTGGCAAGGCGATGCAGGCCATGTGCCGGTTTGTGAAACCGATCCTCAGCATGGTGCCGCCGGATCCGACGACGCTCAATCCGCGCGAACTCATGAAGCTGTTGTTCATCGGGCGGCGCTTTCAGGGCATGTCGAGCTACGACAAGTACAACCAGGTGCAGCTCATGACCATGAGCGCCATTGATTTCCTCGATCAATGGTTTGAGACCGATGTGCTGAAGGCGACAATGTCGGCCTCGGGGATCATTGGAACTTTTCTCGGTGTGCGGTCTCCCGGGACGGCGTATGTTTTGCTGCACCACTACATGGGAGAGATCGATGGGGCGTTCCGCGCCTGGGGATTTGCGCGCGGAGGCACAGGAGCGATTTCGAATGCGATTGCCGACGCGGCGCGCGAGGCGGGCGTGGAGATTCGCACCCAGTCGGGCATCTCGCAGATCATCGTAAAAAACGGCAAAGCGAAGGGTGTGGTTCTATCCAACGGAGACGAGATTTACGCTGATGTGGTTTCTTCCAGTGTCGATCCTCGGCTCACGTTCACCAAATTCATGGGCGCTGAGCATCTTCCGGGAGACTTCCTAGAAGAGATCAATCGCTACAAGTTCCGCGGTTCATCAGGCAAGGTGAACATGGCGCTCGATGGGCTGCCGAACTTCAAGTGCATGCCCGGACCTGGGGCACACTTGCGAGGCGCGATTTCGATTTCTCCGTCGGTCGAATACATGGAGCGTGCGTATGACGACGCGAAGTACGGGAACTTCTCCAAGCGGCCGTACATTGACATGGTCATTCCGTCGCTGACCGATCCTTCGGTTGCACCTCCGGGAAAGCACGTGCTGTCGTGCTTTGTGCAGTACGCGCCTTACAAACTGCGACCGGGGCTCACGTGGGATGACCAAAAGGAAGCCTTCGGCGACACCGTAGTCAACACGATTGCCGAGTACGCGCCCAACATCAAGGACTTGATCCTTCACAAGCAGGTGATTACGCCGCTCGATCTGGAGCGCGAGTGGGGATTGAGCGAAGGCAATATTTTCCAGGGCGAGCTTTCCCTCGAGCAATTATTTTTTCTTCGTCCGGTGCCGGGTTGGGCGCAGTACCGAACACCCATTAAGAATCTGTACATGTGCGGATCGGCGACGCATCCGGGCGGCGGCATTATGGGAGCGAACGGACGACTGGCGGCGCTGGAGATTCTGAAAGACATCAAGGGGGCGGCATAGCATGTCCCAAGGGCGCGATATCGTCATCATTGGCGGCGGCCACAATGGGCTGGTCACCGCGTTCTATCTGGCTAAAGCAGGATATAAGCCGCTAGTGCTGGAGCGCAGCGCGCAGGTCGGCGGGGCTGCGGTTACCGATGAATTCCATCCCGGGTTTCGTTGCTCAACTCTAGCCCACACGGCGGGACCGATTCTTCCGAGCATCGTGCGCGACATGCAACTCGAGAAGCACGGGCTCCGGCTGATTACACCGGATATTTGCGTGACCGCGCTGTCGCCCGAGGGGCGGGCGCTCTCGCTTTATCAGGACGCAGGCAAGTCAGCGCAGGAGATCGCGGCATTCTCGCAGAAAGATGCAGCGAAATATCCGGAGTTTGAGCGGTCGTTGGGAAAGATTGCGAAGGTCATCGGCGAAGCCTTGGCGACCACGCCGCCCGACATCGATCATCCGACACGCGGCGATTTGTGGAGCATGCTGCAGACGGGGCGCGCAATTCGCAAGCTGGGCAAGAAAGACATGTTCCGACTGCTGCGTTGGGGACCGATGGCGGTGGCCGACCTGGCGTCCGAATACTTTGAAACCGAACTGCTGCGCGCGGTGATTGCGGCTCGTGGCGTCTTTGGGACTTTCCTGGGACCTTGGTCTGCGGGAAGCGCGCTGGTGTTGCTGATCCGAGCAGCGGCGGATCCTCATCCCGCGGGTTCGGCTTCATTTGCCGCAGGTGGGATGGGCGCGGTTACGCAGGCGATGGCTTCGGCAGCGAAGGCGGCGGGCGTGGAGATTCGCACCGGCGCGGAGGTCATTGAAATTCGCGTTCAGAACGGCGCAGCCACGGGCGTGCTGCTTGCGACCGGGGAAGAGATTCAGGCTAAGGCGGTGATTTCTAACGCCGACCCGAAACGCACGCTCCTCAAGCTGACCGATCCGACGCATCTTTCTCCGGACTTCGTGCAGAAACTGCAGCATTACCGCGGGAATGGCACGGTGGCGAAAGTGAATCTGGCGCTCTCCGCACTACCGAAATTCACCGCGCTCGGGAATGGCAACGCCGGCCCGCTCAAGGGACGGATTCATATTGGCAACGAGATTGACTACTTGGAGCGCGCGTTCGACGAATCGAAGTATGGCAACTTCTCGCGGCAGCCGTATCTCGAGGCCACGATTCCGTCTCTCACCGATCCCACGCTGGCTCCTGAAGGCAAGCATGTGATGTCGATTTACATGCAGTACGCGCCCTCTAAGCTGAAGGGCGATTGGGAGGCGCAGCGCAAGGCGTTGGGGCAGACGGTCGTGCAGACGCTGGCGCAGTACGCACCGAATCTACCGGAACTGATACTGACCCACCAGATCATCACGCCGCGCGATCTGGAAGAGAAATACGGATTGACCGGCGGGCAGATTTTCCACGGGGACCTTGCGCTCGATCAGTTCTTTACGATGCGTCCGCTGCTGGATTGGGCGCGCTACCGGACGCCGATTGAGAAATTATATTTGTGCGGGAGCGGGACGCATCCGGGATCGGGCCTGACCGGAGGTTCCGGGTCGAATGCGGCGCGGGAGATATTGAAGGAACTGAAGAAGTAGCGCCTGCTCGCCACATTGCAACCTTTTCGTTTTTTACGGCGAATTGCCTCATGAAGAATTCCGCTATCCTGCTGATCTCCTGTCCGGACCGCAAGGGCGAAGTCGCGACTATCGCCGACTTTGTCTACCGGCACAATGGCAACATTCTGCATGCGGATGAGCACGCCGACGAAGAGTCCGGCTTGTTTCTAATGCGGGTCGAGTTCGATCCCAGGGACTTCGACATCGATCTCGCTGACTTCGGCAAGTATTTCTCTCCGGTGGCGGAAGCCTTCAACATGAAGTGGCGGCTGGCGCAGTTGTCGCTGCGGCAGCGGATGATCATTCTGGTTTCGAAGTACGATCACTGCCTGGTCGATTTGCTTTACCGTCACAAGAGCGGCGAACTGGCTTGCGATATTCCGCTGATCATTTCCAATCACGCCGATAACCAGGCGATTGCCGACTTCTACAAGATTCCCTACGCGATCGTTCCAGTCGCGAAGGACAATAAGGGACAGGCCGAGGCAAAGATTCAGGCGCTGATCGACGAGCAGAGGCCGGACTTTATGGTCTTGGCGCGCTACATGCAGATTTTGTCGAATGAGTTTGTAAACCGATATCCGCAGCGGATTATCAATATTCACCACTCTTTTCTTCCGGCATTCGTCGGAGCCCGGCCATACCATCAGGCTTTTGAACGCGGCGTGAAACTGATCGGCGCAACCAGTCACTACGTCACCGAGGTCCTCGATGATGGGCCGATTATCGAGCAGGATGTGGTTCGGGTGTCGCACCGTGACGCGGTGGAAGACCTCATCCGCAAAGGACGTGATCTGGAGAAGGTCGTGCTCTCGCGCGCGGTGCGGTGGCATGTGGAGAACCGTGTTCTGCTTTACGGGAATAAGACTGTTGTGTTTTGAGCCCGCTAACGCGGCCCTGAAGGGCCGCTCTTCCACGGGGGCGTCACCACTTGCGGTTCTTCGGCAGCGGTGTCTCAGCGACGGATCTTCCCTCCGAAACCCTCTGCGCTTCTTGTACTCAAATCACACTTAAAACCGCCAACTCCCGCGCGGAAGTCCATGTACTCCTGCGCACAGCTCTTCTTTCAACGTGAGAGTTTCGCTCCGGTAGTAACTTGCACCGGTAGTAACATTTCGTTTTTACTTAGACGTTAGTAAAGTTTCAGAAGGGAACTCTTGCTCTCGGGGGCACGTTTGGCCGAAGATCTTCGGTTTGAATTAGCCATTCTGGCGACCGTCCAGGGCTTCTACCAGAAGCTCATGCGGGACGCGCTCGGCGGGGATGTTCCCATTCCGAGCGGTCTCGACGAGGACGCGTTACGCCATTCCGAGCGCGAACTTCCATCAACGCTTTCGCGGATGTACCGCTGGCTGCATCTGCTCGATATGGCGATTACGCCGGCGATGGTCCGGCAAGCGCTGACACCGGACACCGATTCTGAAGTAGCCGAGGCCCTGCTGCGCTATTTTGTGCGGCGCCGCGAACCCAGCGACGTAAACCGCGACAAGACCGACCTGATCGCAACGTTTCTGTACCGCCATCCACGCGTGCCGGGCCAATGGGAGCAGACGGGCTACGGGCTCGATGGCGCTTTGCCCCTTTCGCCGTTTGAAATTGCGCTGATTGAAATCCTGGCCGATTCCGATGTGCCCTCACTGCCTGAGGAGCATGTGCAACTACTGCGCCGTTTCGATCCTTTGCGAGAAGAGATTGCGCGCTTCCGCGACTTCAACATGCTGATCGACTCTGGAATTATTGGCCGCGTGCGGGAACTGAAGCAGTGGCTGGATTCCTCGTTCTATCATCCTGGAGTGCTGGCAACGGTGTCGGCTTACAACGCGACATTCGGCAAGAAGTTTGACGAACTATTCGCCAAGGCATTGACCGAGATCAAGACCTTCGGACAAGCGCTGGAAGAAATGGGCGGAACGATTCTGACCACGGTTGACGGTGTTGAAGTCACGGTGGAACACGTCGCCGCCATTCAAGGGAAACAACTTCTGGAGGCGGATTACGGGAGCACGCTGGAGAAGTTCCGGCGCGTTTCGAAGCTAAAGAAGGAATTGGACCGGCGACCGCCGATCCGGCGGTCGTTGCTCACTCCGGCGGCACATGCGTCACGCACGGCGGGCGGTACGGGTGCGGCGGCTAAAGCGGCCAAAACGGCAGCGGCTGCGAAAGCTCCCGCGGCAGCTGCGGTGTTCCAACCTCCCGCGGTAACGGCACAACAGATCTCGGCGGAGGAAGGCAAACTGCGGCGCGTCGAGGAATCGATTCGCGTGTTTGTGCGCGTGGCCGATCCGAAATACCGGCAGGTTGTGCCCATGCGCTTCTTCAACCTGACGTTAACGACACCGGAAGCCGACGCTTACAGTGCCCCGTTCCTCGAAGAAAAGAGCACGCGCGCTGACGTAGCGCGGATTCTCATCCGGATGGTTTCAATTTCCGCCCGCATCAGCACCGAACTGGAGGAGTTGAAGCGCAGCCAGAAGATGTCGTCCGTGTGGAAGTTGCACGCCGATTCGGTCGTGGTATTGCTCGACATGGCCAGCACAACAGCTGAGGATGCCGGTAGCGTGGCCCAGACGGCAGAACAGAGTGGTGCAGGACCAGCAGCGCATTCGATTCATGAATCCGCGCAAAAGTTGCGCAACCATGCTGATGTAGCCGTCAAGACGCTCGCCAATGTGGCTAGCTAGATCCCTCGCCTTCCTGAATCCCTTTCATTTGTCATTCGAACCTCTGTGTCCTCTGTCGTCTGCGGTTATTTCTCGTCTTTAACCACAGAGGACACGGAGGACACAGAGGAAAACTGCGCGACAAAAATGACGGGCGATTTCGCCCGTCATTTCCTTAGCTCACAGCTCGAAGCTCGCAGCTCAGTTGATATCGAACTGCTGCTGGTGCACTGCCGCATCGCTCTTCACGATGATGGTGCGCTTGGTCATTTCTTCCATCTCGTTCAACAATCGACCGTTGTTGGACTTCAACTCCTTGGCCACGTCCGGATGCACGCGCAGCATGACGTCCTCATGTTCGAGATGCTTGGCAATCTTGCGCATCTCGACATAAATCTCATTGCAAACCGTGGTGACTGACTTCACGTATCCCGTCGATTCGCAATACGGGCAAGGTGCGCCGATGGTGCGTTCCAGCGACTGTTTGACGCGCTTGCGGGTGATGGCGACGAGACCAAAGTCGTTAAATTGCAGCGTCTTTGAGGGAGCGCGGTCGTGGCGGAGTTCTTCTTCCAGCGCCTGCATGACACGCTGCCGGTTGCGGCGCTCATCCATGTCGATGAAGTCGATGATGATGATGCCGCCGAGATCGCGCAGCCGGATCTGGCGCACGATTTCTTTGATGGCGTCCACGTTGGTCTTGACGATCGTGTCTTCCAGGCGCGCGGTCTTGCCGACGTACTTTCCGGTGTTGATGTCGATTGCGACCAGCGCTTCGGTCTGGTTGATAACGATATAGCCACCGCTCTTCAGCCAGACTTTCGACTTAAGAGCTTTGTTCATTTCCTCGGCGAGGCCGAATTGTTCGAACAGAGGCGTTTCCTTGGTGTAGAGCTTCACGCGCTTGACCATTGCCGGTTGGAAGCGGTTGAAGAAGCGCAGCACGCGCTCGTATTCGGGTTCGGTGTCGACCCAGATGACGCTGAAATCAGAAGTGACTTGATCGCGCAGCACGCGCTCGACGACATTGAGATCGTGATAGATCAGAGCGGGCGGCTTCGAGCTTTCGGAGCGAGCCTTTATGTCCTGCCACAAACCTTTCAGGAAGCGGATGTCGGCGCGGAGTTCCTCTTCGCTGGCGCTTTGCGCGGCCGTGCGGACGATGAAGCCTCCGTGGCCGTTTTCCCGCTCGCTGAGAATGATCCGCTTCAGCCGCTGGCGCTCCTCCTCAGAAGCAATCTTGCGCGAGACGCCGGTGTGGTTCACTGTGGGCATGTAGACCAGGAACCGTCCCGGTAGAGCGATGTGGCTGGTAATGCGTGCGCCTTTCTTACCGATCGGTTCCTTGGCAATCTGCACCAGAATTTCCTGGCCTTCTTTCAGCAGATCGCTGATGAGGGGAACGGGAGCATTCTCGCGGCGGCGGAAACGGCGCCCGCCTCCACCTCCACCACGGCGTTGCCGGTCGCGCGGACCACGATCTCGGTCCGGGCCAGGACGGGGACGCTGCGTGCGCTGGGTGTAGCCCGCAGTTGCCGCCGGAGCGCGAACCTCCACGCGGGCATCGACGGTGCCGTTGCCGCGCGCTTCCGCGTCGAGCATGGCTTCCGCTTCGGCCTGAGCCTCTTCGAGTTCCAGTTCCTCGCTGTCTTCTTCGACTTCGGCAGGAGCCGCTCCCGCGGGGTGCGCGCCCTCGGTCAGCGATGCGTGATGAATTTCAAAGACCGTCTCACGGGCATCACCGTTCAGATGTCCCGGGCCGGCCTGAGTTTCTTCTTCGAATTCGTCGAAGCCTTCGTCGGAGGATGCTTCGTAATGGATGGTGCCTGCTTCCTCTTCGTCGATGGTTTCTTCTTCCATGGTGCCGGGAGCAGCGAAGACTGGAGTTTCCTCGTCGCGCCGCGAACGTACCGGCGCATCGACTTGCTCGCTTACGGCTGCCGCCGGGTGGCTCTCTGGCTCATGGACTTCCTCTTCCACTTCCCCCTGCTGAACCGGGTCTTGTTCCACGGTGAGGGCGGTCTCTCCGGGCCATCCGAGAGACGGGAGGCTGGCGGCTTCGGGACGGCGGAATTCCTGACTCCAGTCGGTAGAAGTCGAGGCTTCTTCGACATGCTCGACGGGCTCTTCGTGGACAGCGTGAATGTCTTCGTGCTGCTCGTGCAGAGGCTCGGCCACCGACTCGTTGGCGGCAAAGATGGGCTCATCCTCGGGGAAGGTAGAGGCCAGAGGGGCGACCGGTTCCGCGGGGGCTTCCGGCGCGACCGTAGCGATTGACTGGCGAACTGGCTCCGGGGCGGGCGACTGCTGAGCGAACCGCTGATACTTCGAGATCGACTCTCCGGGCAGCAGCATGGGCTGGTATCCCGGAGGTGGGCCTGACTGCTGCGTTCTGCCTGACTCCACCGTGCGGGTGGGCGTCGGCTCAACAGGACGGGCAAAGCGCTGTTCCGGACCGCGGTCGGAACCCCGATCGAAAGTTCGATCCGGCGTTCTCTCCGGGCCTCGGTCGGAACCACGATCACGGCCGTCTCCTCGACCATCGCGACGTCCGCCACGGCGGCGGCGGCGGCCACGGTAGCCTCCTCGTTCGCGGCTCTGCGAATCGCCACTTGGCTCGGGCATAGCTCCGGCCGATACCGTTGGCGGGGCATCGCCCTGGCTTTCTGTCTCAACAAACTCCTGATCCGATTTCGACTGCAAATCGGTCTCGACTCCATCTGCTGCCTGAGACGCTTCAATCACCCCCGGTGCAGACTCGGAACGGGCCGGTTGCTGCCGAAGGTCGGGCACGTTCCGCGTCGCGGGAACGACGTCCGTCAAATCGTCGTCGTGCTCTTCCAACTCCATAAAGTCGGAAACGTAGAGGAAGGCATCGCGTTCCAGGCCGATGTCGACGAAGGCCGATTGCATGCCAGGCAGCACGCGGGTGACACGGCCTTTGTAGATAGATCCCGCTAAGGTGTATTCATTCTCGCGCTCAAGATAGACTTCCGCGAGCAAATCGTCTTCCACCAGTCCCACCTTGGTTTCATGGGGCGTGGAAGAGACAAATAGTTCTTTGTTCATCGAACACTCCGGTCCCGCCGATCATTACCGAGGTCGGTCGGGCTTCACCGGGGTGGAGTCAGAAGAGGTGCGGGAGGATGAAACGAAGAGCATCGCGATGCTGCCCCGAACTGGGGACAGACTCGGCCGCAGAGTTCTTCTCTGCACCGAGTCCGCTGCACAAGCTTGGGAATCTTTTGCACTTATCGTTTTAACTTCTGCCGGGGTTTGTGACCGCACTCTCAGACCCAACTTAGGTCGGGGGGCCGTTCCCTGCCCGGCTGCTCAACTTCAATCCTGCCCGGCCTTCTACTGCTCGACTAGCCGGTGAAATGCCCCCTTAACGCGGGGGCGATCGATATTTTTTTGGGGCTGCGCCTGCGAGCGCAGCAAACTGCTAATCCTGCCGTTCTTCCCTGGTTCCTGAACCCGTTGCTTCTGAAATCTGTTCCGTCCTAACTGGATCGGCTTAACTGGCTCACCCAGACTGGCTATCCCAGCTAGTTCACGAAGCGGCGCATACGAACATTCATAACCATCCCCAGCGCCAGGAACATGAACAACACAGAAGACCCACCATAACTCATCAGCGGCAGGGGTATTCCGGTGACCGGCATAAAGCCAACCACCATGCCGACATTGACCAGGATATGGAAGCTAAGCACAGCCACCACACCCATCACCACGAACGTGCCAGCGCGGTCGGGCGCTGTTTGCGCGTTCTGAGTCAAACGCATCAGCACAATGAAGTATAGCAGCAGAACCCCGAGAGCGCCTACGAATCCATGTTCTTCCGAATAGGCGGCGAAAATGAAGTCCGTTTGCGGAACCGGCAGGAACGCACCGTGTGTTTGCGAGCCCTTCCCACCCCAAAGGCCCCCGGAACCCACAGCGATCTTGGATTGCTCAACTTGGTACCCCGACCCCTGCGGATCGAGTTCAGGGTCGACAAAGCTGGTCAAACGCTGCTTTTGATACGACTTCAAAACGTGCACCCTTGGAATGAAAAAGACGGCTCCCAAACCGACAGTCGCAATCAGGGCCACGGTTAACCCCTGTCTCCATTGCAGTCCCCCCAGAAACACACCCATGGCCGCAATCGGGAGGTAAGTAAGAGCAGTCCCCAAGTCTGGCTGTTTGAGGACCATCAGCATGGGGACGCCGACGATCGCCGCGGCCTTCATGAAATCCGGCCAGGAAAGCTCCCGCTCTCGCATGTCGGCAAAATACTTGGCGACTGCGAGGATGAGGATGAGTTTCACCCATTCGGACGGTTGGAAGTGGTTGCCCCCGGGCATGTGGATCCACCGCTTCGCTCCCAGATACTTCTGTCCGAACAGCAGAACGGCCATCAGCGAGGCCACTCCGGCGATGTAGAACCAGTGAATCTGATCGAGAAGTGCCTGGTAGTTGACCAGACTAATAATAAACATCGCGCCCACGCCGGCCACAACCCAGTAAACCTGCTTCACGTGGGCGCCGGCAAACTTCGTGTGCATGGTGGCGCTGTGGATCTCCATGACACCCAGGCCGCAAATAATGAGCACGAAGCCCAGAAGGACCCAGTCGAAGTCGCGGTATGAGACGTAACGTGCCATAGAACAGCTTCTAGCTCTTACCTTCTAGCCTTCACCCACCGAATGTCATCCTGAGCAAAGTTGTCGTTCGCGACCAGCGGACGACAACGCAGTCGAAGGATCCCTACCCTCCCACCGGCGCCGGAAACTCTCTCCGTGAAAATCATCATTACCGCATTCCGGGGGCGGCGACGGCTACTGCTAGCGGCTTCTTGGGCAGGTCCAGAACGAACCGGCCGCCATGCAGCGCTTCTTTGTCGCCGTCTGCGCCGGGCTCGGTCCAGAGGGCGCCGATATCCACCGTGCCATTGCTCTTCGGTTTCTCCACCATTTTCTGCGGAGTACGGCGTTGCTTTTCGACGTACGCCTTGATCACCTGTGTCGCCAGGCGCGCCGCCAGCTTGCCGTGCTCACCGCCTTGAAACAACACGCAGACAACGATGTCGGGATTTCGACGTGGCGTGAATCCAACGAACCATCCGTTCTGCGCAAGATCTTCGCTGTTCTTGAACTTGGCACGAGTCGCCAGGGAAACCACCTGGGCCGATCCAGTCTTTCCAGCAATCTCGATTCCCGGAATGGCCGCCATTGGCGAAGTGCCCCCAGGCTGCAGCACCTTCACCATCGCGTCCGTGATGAAGGTCCATCCATTCGGGTCAATCGGGACATTCTTCACTTCCGTGTAGCGAGCGGCTTCGATATAACCCGCCGGTACGTCTACTGGATTGATGACGTGAGGTACCACCATGCGTCCGCCCATGGAGATCGCACTGATCGCGCGCAACAGTTGCACTGGCGTAATGGCAACCGCCCCTTGGCCGATGCCGACTGAGATCGTTTCCCCCGCGAACCACTTCTGTTTGAAATTCTTGATCTTCCACTCTTCCGAAGGCATCACGCCGGCGACTTCGTTCGGCAAATCGATGCCGGTTTTTTGGCCCAACCCTAGTGCGGTCGCATATTTTGCGATTCGATCAATCCCTAATTTCTCCGCCAGGGTATAGAAGAAAACGTCACAGGACTGGAAGATCGCTTTCTCCAGCGTTACCGGTCCGTGGCCGCCTTTCACCCAACAACCAAACCGCCGCCCGTAGAACTCCGCACCTCCAGTGCAATTCACGTGAAGATCTTGAGCAATGCCTTCCTGCCATCCCGCGACCGACATGATGATCTTGAAGGTTGATCCCGGCGCCAGTTGCGCCTGAATGGCTTTGTTCAGCAGCGGCTTGTCAGGATCGGTGACCAGTTTGTTCCACTGATCGCGCGATACGTGCACGGCAAAATCGTTGGGATCGAACGATGGCCCGCTCACCATGGCGAGAATCTCGCCCGTGTGCGGATCCATGGCGACAATGGCTCCATTCTTCCCTTCCAGAGCCTGTTCCGCTGCAATCTGCAAATCGATATCGACCGTGAGCTTCAGTTGCTTGCCAGGGATGGCTTCGGTCTCGCCCAAGCGTCCTACTTCGCGGCCGTGGCTGTCGACCAGGGCCTGGCGCGAGCCATTCGTGCCCATCAGCAGATTGTTGTACTGGCGCTCGACTCCGGAAATACCGACGACGTCCCCAGAGTTGTACAGTTCGAACTGTGGCTGGTTCAGCATGTCTTCGCTGACTTCACCGACGTAGCCGATCAGGTGCGCCATGAATCCGTTACGCGGATACAGGCGACGGTGCGCCATGATCGTGTCGAGTTCGGGCAGTTCGTTGCGATGCGCTTCGATGAACTGCAACTCGTCGGGAGTGATGTCTTCCTTCAGAAAGATCGGCTGGTACTGCGGCATCGACGCAAAGTGGCGGATGCGAGCTCGGACCTCGTTCGGATCAAGATGCAAACCTTGGGCAATCAGGTCCGCATCACCAACCAGGTCGCGCGTGGAGTCGCGCAGGAGCAACGCAGAAAATGACGGATAGTTGTCAACGATAGTGCGGCCCTCACGGTCGAGAATCTTGCCGCGAGGCGCGAGCACCGGCACGTTGCGGATGCGGTTCTTCTCGGCGGCCGAGGCGTAATAGCCGCTCTCCATCACCTGCAGCTTCCATAGTCCGTAAGCGAGGATCAGGAAGATGCCAAGAATGATGTATTGCGCCGCCGTCAAGCGGACTTCGGAAACTTTTTCGTCGCGGCCGAACATCAGACTTCGGGCTTCAGGCTTCTGGCTTCCGGCGTGTTCGCCACACGTTCAGGAATCGATGCTGACGCCATTTTCCTTTCAGGAGTTAATCTCATTCTACTTCGGACCTTGAGCCAGAGGGGCTTTTCTCAGTAACGAAGGTCACGGGTACTCAGCGGCATTCTGTCGGTGATCCGGCCGGAAGCCCGAAGCCGAGGGCCGGAAGCCACTCATCACGTCCTCTGCTTAAACTTATCGAGCAAGAAGAACAGCGCCACACCGAGAATCGCGTTCGCGAGACCAGACAGAATGACGTGGGGCCAACTCCAAGTCTGGTTCATGTTGACCATTCCGCGCGCAACGGTGAAATGAACGGCGGATTGGATCAGGGAAAAGCCCAGCGTGACCAGGAGGCGGGCCCCCGCATTTTCCACGTCGAGCTTCACACCCAACGACGAGGCTCCATACCCTACTATCGTGTTGGCGATCCCATAGATTCCGATCGGGTTATGGCCCAGCATGTCCTGCGCCAGACCAATGAAGGCGCCGGTGAACAGGCCGGCTACCGGACTGCGACGCGCCATGGCAAAGAAGATCGTCACCAGCAGCGGCAAGTCAAAATAGACTGCAAAGCGCGGGAACCGGAGTGGCAGAAATGCCTGCACAAAGAGCGCCAGCAACGGCACGCCGATCGTTACCGGGATACTGAACCGGTAGACCTCAACCTGCTCATTGGATGTGTAGGTGATGGGCACGCTATTGTGGGCTGCTCTCGGTGGTAGGGGGCTGCGGATTGATCGGCGGCGCGGTGGGTGCGTTTGGATCAGCCGGTTTCGGCTGGTCGTTCGCGGGAGCGGTCTCGGATGCGTTCGGCTTGCGTGCCGTCGTCGGAGCCAATGCCTGGTCTGCCGGCTTCTTCTGGGGAGCAGAGCCCGTGGACTTGATCGTCTGCCCAGCTGACGATGCATTGTGGGCATTGGTTGAGCCCGCTGTGCCACTGCCAGCGAGCCGCCCGCCCGCTGCAGGAAATGCTCCCGTGCGCTGTGGCACCGTCGCTGATCCAGCCTCCCCCGCCGGGGCCTGAGGCTTCACCACGGTTCCCGTCTGCGGCTTAACTTCTGTTTTAGGTTGCACCGCGGCGGCAGCCGTCCCCGGAGCACCGCCGGCGGCATTCGCATCGGCAGCCGGCTTGTCCGGCACGGAGGGCAGCCTTTGCGCCAGAATGTCGGCGGCACGCACACGCACGTTGTCTTCCGCAACGGCCTGCCGTTCCTGCTTCTCGACCAGTACCAGCACTTCTTCCAGTTTGCTCAGGTTGGCGGCGGGCTTGATCTTGATATTCAGAAACAGATCCTTGCCCTTTCCAACGTTCGCTACAGTACCGACGGACAGGCCCTTGGGAAAGATCTGATCGCCGCCGCTGGTCAGCACGGTTTCGCCCACCGGAACCTGCTCGTCGCTCATCACCCGTTCCAGCACGACCTCGCCATTGGCGGTACCGCGCAGAACTCCCTGCAGGCGCGTCTTCTCTAGGATAGCGCCCACACCGCTGCTCTGATCGCTGATCAACAGCACCTGCGACACCGACGGAAAGACGACAAGGACCTTACCGACGACTCCGTCGGACGTCATGACCGCCATATCGCGCTTGATGCCGGCGTTCTCCCCCTTATCGATATAGATAATGCGGGAAAGATCACTGCCGCTGGAGCCGATGACCTGCGCGGCCACGGTGCGGGAGATGAACTGTTCCTTGAAGGCGAGCAAAGTCTGCAGGCGGCGGGCCTGGGCAGCGTCTTCGCTGAGGCGTACCTGCTCGATCCGCATCTGCTCGATCTGCTCTTTCAGTTGGCGGTTCTCGGCGCGCACACCGCGGAGGTAGAAGTAGTTGTGCCAGACATTGCCCGTGCTGTTTTGGGCCCAGACCAGAATGCGTTCGAAGGGAGTGATGGCGCCCACGCCCCAGATGCGGATCAGGCGTGTGTCCTCGACATCGTTGCCGCCGCTGCGTTTCACCTGCATGGCCAGCCCGAGGACTTGCAGAAACAACACTCCTACAAGAATGACCAGGTTGCGGTAGCGGCCGAGGACAGATTCCATAAGAAAACAAGTTTCAAAGTTTCAAGGTTTCAAAGCTTCAACGTTGCAAGGACGCCGGACGACTGAGGCGTTGAGAAGTTACTCACGACTGTCGGTTCCTTGAAACCTTGAAACTCTGAAACCTTGAAACCTACTCGATCGATATCTTTCTCAGCAGCTTGAAGTCGCTGAGCATCTTGCCGGTGCCCAGTACTACGCTGCACAGCGGGTCGTCGGCGATGGAAACCGGCAGCCCGGTTTCTTCGCGGATGCGTTTATCGAGATTCTTCAGCAGCGCGCCACCGCCCGTCAGCACGATGCCGCGGTCGCTGATGTCGGCCGAAAGCTCAGGAGGCGTGCGCTCGAGGGCGACGCGGATCGCGTTCATGATGGTCGAAACGCACTCGCTGAGTGCTTCGCGGATTTCGCCGTCGTCGACCGTAATCGTCTTGGGCACGCCTTCGATCAAGTTGCGGCCTTTGATCTCCATCGTCATCGGCTTATCGAGCTGGTGCGCGGAACCGATCTCCATCTTGATCTGCTCGGCGGTGCGCTCGCCGATCAGCAAGTTGTATTTGCGCTTCAGGTAATTCATGACGGCTTCGTCCATCTGGTTGCCGGCCATACGCACGGAACGCGAGTAAACAATGCCGCTCAACGAAATCACTGCGATGTCTGTCGTGCCGCCACCGATGTCGACCACCATGTTGCCGCTGGGCTCGGTGATGGGAAGTCCAGCGCCGATTGCGGCGACCATAGCTTGTTCGACAAGGTGGACTTCACTGGCCTTGGCGCGATACGCGGAGTCCATGACTGCCCGTTTTTCGACCTGGGTGATTTCCGACGGCACGCCAATCACGATGCGCGGATGCACCAGCATCTTGCGGTTGTGCGCCTTTTGGATGAAGTAGTTCAGCATCTTCTCGGTGACTTTGAAGTCGGCAATCACGCCATCTTTCATGGGCTTGATGGCGACGATGTTGCCCGGCGTGCGGCCCAGCATCTCTTTCGCCTCTTTGCCGACGGCCTCGACTTCGCCTGTGTTCTTGTTGATGGCGACGATGGAAGGCTCGTTCACCACGATCCCTTTGCCGCGCGCGTACACGAGCGTGTTGGCGGTGCCGAGATCGATGGCCAGGTCGCTGGAGAAAATGCTGAACAGCGACCGGAGGTTGTGATTGCGTGTCGAGCCTGAATGAAATCCGTTGTTTGACATGACGAAATTGTTCCCGCGTCTTTCTACGTGCTGCTCTGCCGGGATTCCTCCCGGGACTTCCTCTTTATTCTCTTGTCAGGGTGCTGGGTCTCTCTATTCTACGAGATGCCCGGCAACCTTGCTCACATCAGGTTTCAAAGTTCTAGAACCTGGTTTCGAGGTTTCAGAGTTTCAAGGTTTAAAAAACCGCGATTCCTCTGAAACGAACGCACTTTAAGACCTTGAAACCTTGCAACGTTGAAACCTTGAAACGGTTTCTTACTGAATAATGATCTTCTTCTGCTGCGTATTCACTCCGCCTTGCGCCGTCTGCGCCGTCACTGTAATCACGGCTTCTCCGGTCGGCAGCGGCGGCGTGAAGTAATGAAACTGGCCGTCTGCGGCGATCATGGGAACCTCGCTGCCGTTCACCATGACCCGCGCTCCGGTCTGGGTCTTACCCGTCACTTCAATGACGTGCCCGTGCTGAATAAATGGATCCAGATCAAGTTCGATGGCCTCGGTCTCTTTGCCTTTGGAAATGATGGTGAAGCGGTTTTTCTCGCTTTCCACCGATTCCTTCCCCGCCGTGTCGTAGGACTGCACCATCCAGTAATAAGCGCCTTCGCCCAAACTGGTGACCGTTACCGCTGCTGTATTAACCTTCTTGTCAACGAGTGTAGAAGAAAAGTAAGGATTGCGGGAGATGCGCAGGCGGTAACCAACTGCATTCGCCATCGGCGTCCAGGAAAATTCCACGTCCTTCGTGGCTTCGCCCGCCGAAAACAGCGGCGCCATGTTCGCGGGCCCGATGGGCGTGGGCGGTCCAATTTCCTTCGCCTTCTCCAGGTGCGACTGTTGCCCCTGGAAGCTCACCTTTTCCCAGTTGGCGAGTTTCACGGTTTCGCCGTTGCGGCTGACCTCGCCGCGCGCCTTTTTTCATCAGGATTTCGTGCTGGTCGGCCTTGGGATCGTTATGCACCTGCGCCGCCGACTCCGGCGACAGCGAGGCCGTGGCGCCCGCCACAATCACCTGCGATTTTGATCCCTGGCTGTAGGTCGCGGTCGAAAGATCGACCGTTCCAGTGCTGACGGCTACGGCCACATTTGTCTGTTGCTGGTCGTTGGCCGAGTTCTCTTCGATGACGATCAGCGAATCCTGCTTCACGGTATAGCTGGTGCCATCATTGAAGACGACCTTCGCCATACCTTCCGAACCAGTTTGGACGACGTCGCCCTTTTCCAAGGGAATGCTGTAATCGCCCGGAACCCAACTGTTGCCGTTGCTCTTTTTGACGCGCACGGTGCCATCGAGTGCCGTGAAGTGGGCCTGCTGGGCCGTCGAGATTCCAGGCCCGGTCGCAGGAGCCATGCCTGCAACGTGATCCAGCAACTTGCCAACAACATTGCCGCCCGCCTTGACTGTGTTCTCCGTGAATTGCGGGAACGTGAAGCGCACGACAAAATAGAAGATGACGGCGCCGGCCATGATCAGCAGCGCGACACTGCGGTAAGTGATGGTGGTCCACGCGACGTGGATCCCCGATTTGCGGTTATCAGAAGGCACTTGGAATCGAAAACCCTCGCTAAACCTCTGCAAATATGCGGTAAAGAGCAACGTTAGCACAAGCAAAACGGAGGAAAAAACAGGTAATGAGTTTGGGACGTTACCGAAGTGCCGGAGCTCTGCTAGTGTCGGTCCAGGGAAATCGGAGAGCTGTGATTCGGCGCACCTGAAACTGACCGGGTAATCAGCTATTCTTACTTTCCCATGGCCGCTTCTCCTTCGGCACTCTCGGCTCCCGACAGCAATCGCCAATCTTTCGTCGCTTCCGGTGTGGCTATGATCTGGGCAATCGCGTTGGCCAAGCTGGTCTTTCACATTTTTTTCAACAACCGCTACGGCTATTTTCGCGATGAGTTCGACTACATGTCGTGCGGCGACCACCTGCAGTGGGGATACGTTGACCAACCGCCGCTGATTCCTTTTCTGATCCACATTTGTCGCGCCGTACTGGGAGATTCGCTGCGCAGCATTCGCTTCATTCCTGCCCTGGCGTCATCGTTACTCGTGGTGCAGACCGCGGTTCTGGCCCGCGAACTAGGAGGACGCCGGTACGCCGTGCTGCTCAGTGCCGTCTGCGCAGTGTTCGTGCCGCAGTATCTCTCCAACGGCAGCCTGCTCGGGACGAACTGTCTTGAGCCCAACCTGTGGATGGGCAGCGCCTACTTCGCCATCTTGGCCATCCAGCAAGACAATCCCGGCCACTGGCTCTGGTTCGGGGTGTGCGCCGGCATCGGCCTCGAAAACAAGTACACCATCGCCATCTTCTGTCTGGGAATGGTCGTGGGCCTGTTGCTCACCGAGCAGCGTCGCCTGCTACTGAGCAAGTGGATGTGGGTGGGAGGACTCGCCGCTTTTCTGATTTTCCTGCCCAACCTGCTTTGGAACATTCACAACGACTGGCCGTTCGTGCAATTGATGCGCGCCATCCGCGCCGAAGGGCGCGACGTTGTGTGGGGGCCCGCTCAATTCTTCTTTCAGCAGGTACTCATCACCAATCCTTTGGTCGCGCCTCTCTGGCTGGGCGGACTGGCTGCCCTGCTATTCTCCGCGCGGCTCCGACCGTATCGGCTGCTAGCTTGGAGCTATCTGGTTACCTACACCGTCTTGTTTCTGCTTCACGGGAAGAATTACTATCTGGCTCCGATTTACCCGATGTTGCTGGCGGCGGGAGCGGTGGCGCTTGAACATTGGCTGGACCATCCTAGACTGCAGCGTCTTAGTCTGGACCGCCCCGAAAGCGCGGCGCCGCGCCTGCAGTGGTTCAAGCCCACCCTTGTGATCGTCGTGGTGGCCAGTGGAATCCACCTGATGCCGATCGTCGTCCCGGTTCTCTCGCCAGAACACTTCCTCGCCTACACGAAAACACTTCCGTTCAAACTCCCCGTGAATGAGTACTCTCATGCGCGCGCGGCCCTGCCGCAGTGGTACGCCGACCAATTTGGCTGGAAAGAAATCGCGGACGAGGCTGAGGTCGTATGGAACCGCATCCCCGCGGACCAGCGTTCCGATTGCGCTATCTTCGGGCAAGACTACGGCCAGGCGGGGGCCATCGACTTCTTCGGCCGGGCGGACGGATTGCCTCCCGCTCTCAGCGGCGACCGCACGTATTGGCTCTGGGGGCCTCGCGGATACTCCGGCAATTGCATGATCGTGCTCGGCGACAGAAAAGAGCGCCTGCAGCAGCTTTTCAACCAGGTCGAATTCGTCGGCGCGTCGGCCGACAATCCGTGGGCGCTGGAGTCTCAGATCAGCGTGTACATCTGCAGAGGCGCGAAGTTCGGGACGCTCAAAGACCTGTGGCCACAGCTCAAGCGGTGGCGCTAGGAGGCCTGCCCCACCCGTTTCGTCAGCAGATCACAGACCGTCTCAACATCCGTAATCGTGGTATCGCCCATGTGTCTCAGCGACGCTAGCGAGTGGTTGGCTGCTTCCTCGTTCCCAAATCCGCAAGCATCACGAACCAGGATAGGCCAGAGCCCGAGGTCCGCTCCATGGCGACAGGTTGGGTCGATTCCGATCTCCAGTGCAATGCCGGCAATGATAAAGCTGCGGATGCCACAATCCCGCAGGGCGATCTCTAGGAAGGTCCCTTCGAAGGCGGACATGGTGATCTTGTCGAGGATCGCCTCGTTGGGCTGCGGCGCGAGCTCGGGAATGATCTGGAAGGCCGGGCTGTCGCGCAAGAATTTCGATTTTACTTTTTCGGGGGCGTCCAGACGCTGCCAGGCCATCGCGGTTCGATACTGGAAGGCTCCCATGAGCTCCGTGGGCAGCGACATATGCCGAGTAAAAAAGACGCGCACTCCCGCGTTTCTCGCGGCGGAGAGAACGCGCACGACTTTCCGCATAATTTCTTGCCCATTGGCGATTTGGGGTGTGATTCCCGCCTGCATGTCGTAGACAATCAGAGCGGTATTTTGAGGAGTTAGATTTTCCTCCCAGGATTGTGCGATCTGGATTCCAGAGAATTCTTGCATCTCCCACCTTCTTGAGCAGTCTATCTCATCCAATAGCAATCCAAAGGGCAGCGGCGCAGTTTGACGCCAGCTGCAATGCCGCCTTGCCGCACCTTCCTTGCGGGTTGTAGCATCAATTGTTGGGGCCTTCATATTCAGAAACCCTAAGGAGACATCATGGCAACCGATACTTTGACCGGTCCAGCCCCGCTCAGCTATGGCACGACCAAGGTTTTCAAGAATTTCATTGACGGCGAGTGGGTTGAGGCTTCGACGGGCGAGACATTTGAAAATCGCAATCCGGCCGACACTCGCGACCTCGTCGGCATCTTCCAGAAATCTGCCAAGGCGGATGTGGACACTGCCGTCGCGGCGGCCAAGCGCGCCTTCACCAAGTGGCGTCTCGTGCCTGCCCCGCGCCGCGCCGAGGTCGTCTTTCGTGCCGCCGAGATCTTGATCGAGCGCAAAGAAGATTATGCGCGGGAGATGACCCGCGAAATGGGCAAGGTGCTCGCCGAGACGCGTGGCGACGTGCAGGAAGCCATTGACGCCGCTTACTACAACGCCGGCGAGGGCCGCCGGTTGTTCGGCCCCACGGTTCCATCGGAAATGCCCAACAAGTTCGCCATGGCCGTGCGACAGCCAATCGGTGTGTGCGGAATGATTACGCCATGGAACTTCCCGATGGCGATTTCTTCCTGGAAGCTTCTGCCGGCGATCGTGTGCGGCAATACCTGCGTCATTAAGCCCGCGCAAGACACTCCACTCTCGACCTTTAATTTAGTGCGCGCGCTCGCCGATGCAGGCTTGCCCAAGGGCGTGATTAACGTCGTGAGCGGATTCGGTGCCGACGTCGGCACTCCCATTGCCGAGCATGCCGATGTTCGTGCAGTCTCGCTGACAGGATCCTCCGCAGTCGGCCGCATTATCGGGGGCATCGCGGCCAAGAGCTTTAAGCACTGCTCGCTCGAACTCGGCGGCAAGAATCCCATGATCGTCCTCGACGATGCCAATCTCGATCTGGCCATTGAAGGCGGGCTCTGGGGAGCATTCGGAACCACCGGACAGCGCTGCACGGCGACCAGTCGCATGATCGTGCAAAAGGGCGTGTATCGGGAATTCGTCGAGCGCCTGGTCGAACGTGCTAAAAGTCTGAAAGTAGGCAACGGCCTCGACGAGACCGTACAGATGGGACCGGCCGTCAACGAGAAACAGCTTCAGACGGATCTCAGCTATGTCGACATCGGCAAGAACGAAGGTGCGAAGCTGGTTTGCGGCGGCAACCGTCTCGATCAGGGCGACTACCAGTATGGCTGGTTCATGGAGCCGACGGTCTTTACCGATGTCGATCCCAAGATGCGCATCGCGCAGGAGGAGATTTTTGGCCCTGTCGTGGCGGTCATCCCTTGCGACGATCTCGACGACGCCATCGAAATCGCGAACGGCATCGAGTACGGCCTGTCATCCGCGCTCTATACCAAGGACGTCAACAAAGCGTTCTCGGCGATTCGTGATCTTTATGCCGGCATCACCTACATCAACGCGCCCACGATCGGCGCCGAGGTCCACCTGCCCTTTGGCGGCACCAAAGCCACGGGCAATGGACATCGCGAAGGCGGAATTGGCGCCATCGACTTCTACACGGAGTGGAAGTCGGTTTACGTCGACTATTCCGACAAACTTCAGAAGGCGCAGATTGATCGGGAGGACTAAGCGCGGGCCGTCAGCAATCAGCCGTCAGAATCTTCCCTGACGGCTGATTTTCGTTTCCGCTTTAGTTTTCCGTTGGGCGATGGCCCCGCCGCCCAGAAGCTTTCCCTGAGTACCTCGGTAATCTTGTTCACCCCTTGGTGGCAACTTAACTTAACCCCATGAGGCTTCCCTCCAGGTCTCAACTCTCACCTTTGGGGTTGTCTTGTGATAGACCGTCAAGCTCGCACCGTTGAGAGACTGAGCGTCAGGAACAGGCTCTGTCTTTCCGCATTGGCTGTGCTGCTCGGGCTAATGGCCGTTTCCACTCCGCGTCTCTTGGCTCAGGACACCGCTAAGACGCGCCGCAAAGTCGTCGTAATGACTGAGCCCGATTATCCGTACGTCCTCCGGAATGCTCATTTCGAGGGACAAGTTCGCCTGGCGGTGACGGTTCTTCCGAACGGGAACGTTTCCAAGGTCGAGTGCAAGGGCGGCAATCCCATGCTGGCCCAGTACGCCTCCATGGCTGTGATGCATTGGAAGTACGCCCCCGGCCCAGCCCAAACCGTCGAGGAAGCCGTCTTCACATTCAACTCTAATAAGTAAGTTTTCGCCCTCTGAAGGAATCACCTGCTCACGGCCGGCAAGGCCAGACGCGGATTTCTGTCCTCCATCTCTTCCTAAACATTTAGAATCTCTGGTTTAGCCGCGATCAACGGAACTTGCACCGCGGCAAGGGCTTCCATGACTCTTATCAGCCAAGCTCACGAGATTGCTGCCGCCTCCCGCCTCGATAACGTTCGCTACGCCATCCGCGACCTGGCTTGTGTCGCCGATGAAGTGGTGAAGCAGGGACACAAGGTCCTCCCACTTAACGTTGGCGATCCGCTGAACTTCGATTTCCAGACGCCGCCCCACATCGTCGAAGCCGTCTACAGGGCTATGCGCGAGGGCAAGAACGGATACGCTCCGTCTCCCGGCATCCCAGAGGCAATCGAAGCCATACGCGGCGAGGCCGAGCGCAAAGGCCTCACGACCGTGCGGGATATTTTCGTCACGGCCGGCGTGAGCGAGACGGTCGATCTCTGCTTGTCCGCTCTGGTGAATCCCGGAGACAACGTTCTGACTCCCAGTCCGGACTACCCGCTGTACTCGGCAGTGCTCTGCAAACTGGGCATTGGGCTTAACGCCTACGATTTGAACGAAGACGACGCGTGGCAGCCTGAGCTGGCCGACATTGAGCGCAAGCTCACGCCGCGCACCCGCGGCATCGTTCTCATTAACCCCAACAATCCTACGGGATCCTTGTGCACGCGCCAGATGCTGGAGCAGGTCGCGGTACTGGCGCGCCGCCACAACCTGATCGTGTTCTCGGACGAAATCTACGACAAGCTGATTCTCGACGGCACGCCGCACATCGCCTTTGCCTCGGTCGCGCCCGACGTGCCTTGCGTGACCTTCGGCGGCATGTCGAAGAATTACCTTGTCCCGGGATGGCGCATCGGATGGGGCATCGTTTCCGGCGACGCCGCCGCGGTGAAGACTTATACAGAAGGTGTGCACCGCCTGCTGCGGGCACGTTTGTGCGCCAACCATCCCGAGCAATATGCGATCAAGCCCGCGCTGGAAGGGCCGCAGGACCATCTGATCGAGATCCAGCGCAAACTGCGTTCCCGCCGCGATCTAACACAGAAATGGTGCGCGGAGACTCCCCGCGTGAGTTGCATCGCTCCGCGCGGAGCGTTCTATGCTTACCCACGCATCGATATCCCGGAGAGTGACGAGATATTCGTGAAGGAACTCATTCGTCAGAAGCATGTCATGGTTGTGCATGGCTCCGGCTTCGGCCAGAAGCCGGGCACACAGCATTTCCGCATTGTGTTCTTGCCGGACGAAGCAACGCTGACGAAGGCGTATGCGGGGATTGCGGACTTCATTCGGGAACGCTACGGGATGGTCTAGTCCACGAAGAATATAGCCCCGAGGTTTTGCGAATGAAGCGATATTCCGTCCTGACGTTTTGCTGCGTCCGTAGTCTTAGTAGTGACATGGTTCGGGGAGTACAGTCTGGCGGCAGACGCATTGAACTTCACCGGCAAGTACTCTCGGCAGAATCGAAAACCAGCGTCCGGCACCGCTGATCAAACACTTGAAGTCGTGCAGAACGAAAATGCCATTGAAGTCACGATAGTTGCCCAAGGAAGACGAACGACCAACCGGTATCCCTTGAACGGATCTGAAGGCGACTATGCGAGTCCATCTGGCGTTCCCGGGAAGGGCAAGGCGCAACTGAAGGGAAAGCAACTCGTTCCGGAATCTACCATCGATACTCACCCACAGCCCACAGCTTCCCCTGTGCGTATGCACACCAGAGAACGCTGGCAACTTTCGGAGGATTCAAAGACGTTAACGATCCAAACGGACGTGGATTTTCCCGATTTTCCCGCCGATATCTCAGCTGCGGTCGGCGGATACACATCGGGCAAGGAAAGGTACGAGCGAGTCGAGTAGATCTCAGTAAATTCCCGGCGGCACCGCGGCACGCGCCGGGCATAGTCTTCGAACTCCTCACCAACCACCGCCGCAGCAACTTCTCTTCGCTACGCACGCGGCGCGGCGCCCGCCTGCGCCTGCACGGTCAGTCTCTGATCTCGTATGAAGCCCCAGGGGAGGTGTGACGAGGCGACCTTCAACAGACCTCCAGACCCAATGCCGATGACCATGGTATAATGACCATGATCGAAAGGATGTCCCATGAAGACGATGGCGGCCGGCGAGTTCAAAGTCCATTGCCTGAAAGTGATGGATGAAGTTCAATCCAAGCGCGAAGCCGTCGTCATCACCAAGCGCGGCAAGCCGGTGGCGAAACTCGTCCCTGTCGACAGCAAAAAAGACGACATCTATGGCTTTTTCGTAGGGAAGGGCACCATCAAAGGCGACGTCGTCGCCCCCGCGTTCACTCCTGAAGAGTGGGGTGATCTTTATTGATTCTCCTCGACACGCACGTCGTGGTCTGGCTCGGCCTTGATCCAGACCGGATCTCGAAAGACGCCAAAGCGGCGATCGATCATGCGCGTCAGAACGCCAGCGGCCTGGCAATTTCCGATATGACGCTGCTCGAGTTGACTCGTATCTCCAATCTGGGCCGGCTCGACTTTCGCGCAAACCTCGAATCGTTTCTGTCGGAAGTAGAGCGCAAATTCAAAGTCCTACCCATGACAGGCCGCATTTGCATCCAGGCACTTGCGCTGCCCGCCTCCTATCCCAAGGATCCTTCCGACCGCATCATTGGCGCCACCGCCCTGGTCGAAGGTCTGTCTCTGCTCACGGCCGACCGCGAAATCCGCAAGTCGCGGGCGGTTCCGACGATCTGGTAACTCGCACAAAGTCCTCAATAAAACCCGGGGATGACTGCAGACAAGAGGCGTCGGACTCGACATGCTTTCCATTCCCTCGAACCCAATCTACCAGTTCCCGCGCCCCTTGGACTTTGCGGACGAATCTGTTTAAATCGTGAGGAAGGGCAACTATCAGCGGCGTGCTGGTGTTCCTATATTTGTGGTCGACATTCATTCTCACATCCTTCCCGAAGTAGACGACGGTCCGAAATCCTGGGACGTCTCAGTCGCAATATGCCGCGCGGCAGCCGCCGACGGCATTACTCACATGGTGGCCACTCCCCATGCGAATGACCGCTATCACTATGATCGCGAGTACCTCAAGGGGCTTCTCTCCCGCCTGCAAGAACTCGTCGGCGACGCCCCGAAACTCAGCCTGGGCTGCGACTTTCACCTTTCCTACGACAACATCCAGGACGCGTTGGCCCATCCCACCCGCTACGTCATCGAAGGCACGCGCTATCTTCTGGTGGAGTTCAGTAACTTCAGCATCTCCGAGCAGACCACGGACTACTTCTTCAAGATGGGGAGTTGCGGAATCACTCCGGTCATTACTCATCCCGAGCGCAACCCGATTTTGCGCGAGACTCCGCAGCGCGTGCTGGAGTGGGCGGACCAGGGCTGCGTAGTTCAGATGACGGGCTCGGCACTGACCGGATTCTGGGGAGACCGCACGCGCCGCGCGGCGCTCTGGCTGCTCGAACACCGGGCGGTGCACGTGCTCGCCACCGATGCACACGATCTGGAAAAGCGCGTCCCGATTCTTTCCACTGCACGCGACGCGGCCGCCTCAATTTGTGGAAAAGACGTCGCGGAAGCCCTGGTGGAAACCAATCCACGCGCCATCATCACCAACCAGACCTTGCCTTACTTCCCGCAACCGGTGATGACCAGCTACAAGAAGAACTAGCTCTTAGCTGAATGCTGCGCGCCTACTGCGGGCGGGAATCGTTCTGGCTAGCGGGCGGCGCTGGATCGGCCGCGGGCGGTGTGCTGTGCGACGTCGTCGGCAGCGGCTCGGCTCGTGGCGCGTCCGGAACGGTGGTCATGGCGCTTTCGGGATTCAGCAGGTGATCCTTGCTCGGCCCCAGGCCCAATTTAATCAACGCGCGCGAGTCGGGGACGGTCTTGCTCTGCCAACCGTGGTCCGCTTGGTAGCGGCGCATGGCCTCTTCGCTGGCCTCGTTCCACGTGCCCGTGGCTTCGCCGGTCATGTAGTGCTCGCGGATCAGCGCTTCCTGAATTGCTTGCGCCCTCTCGGAATCGATTTTCTGCTGGCCTCGCACCTTCGCCGACTTCTTGTGCGACGAATGTTTTCCCGATGTCGTGTGTGTTGAAGCGGACTTGGTCGCGCCCGTCGGAGAAGACTTGGCAGTGCTCGGGTGCGTCTTGTGCGAGCTAGTCGTTGTAGCCGCCGGCTTGTTGGCGATTGAGTCGCCAGTCGAAGTTTGGCCGGCACTCGCGGCAATGACCCACGCCAACATCGCCAGCGTGCCTACGGCAACGAGTCGTGCCTTACGGATTTGTGTCCAACTTCTCAAACCGAAAACCTTTACCTCAAAATAAAAGGCCCAACGGACGCTGGCATTGTAATCATCCACGATGCGACACTACAAAGCCAGTTCCCGTTGGGCTTACGTCAGTTACGGAAGTGTACCGGCCAGGAAGATCGTTCCATCCTGCTTCGACGAACCGCGCGATCGCACCAGGAACACCACGTCCTGGCCGCTCTTCAGGCTCGCCTCGACTTTCGCGAACTCTTCCTCGCTGTTCACCGGCTGCTTGTTGACTTCCAGAATGATGTCGCCGCGTCCCAGGTTTACATCTTCGGCAAACGACCGCGGCTTCACGTCTTGCACAATGACGCCTTTCCCGGCGGTCATGTCGAGACGGTCGGCCATTTCCGGCGTCACCTTGCGAACGGTAACACCGAATTTACTCTGCTTCGGGGTGCTCTCGTCGTCGTTCTCCTGGTCGTCCCCGAGGCGCGCGGCAAACAGCTTGGCGCGGTCGGCGATCGTCACCGAGGTTTCTTGGCTTTTTCCGTTGCGCAAGAAGGTAAGACTCACCTTCGAGCCCGCCTTGCGTGAGGCTATGTCGGACACCAATTCGGCGCCCTTGGTTACTTTCTTGCCGTCCACGCTGGTGATGGTGTCGCCGACTTTCAAACCAGCCTGGTCAGCCGGACTACCCGGCACGACGCTGGAGACTGTCACGCCCGATCCCGAACCGTATACCCGGGCAATCGCGGGGTTCTCCACCGCATCGAACATGATGCCTATCGAGCCACGCGAAACCTTGTGTTCCGGCCCGGTCAGCTGGTTGTAAACATCCACCACTGTCTTCGAGGGCAGGGCAAACCCCACGCCCGCATAGGCGTTGGTCTCGCTCAGAATAGCAGTGTTGATGCCGATCACTTCCCCGTTCATATTGACGAGCGGTCCGCCTGAGTTGCCGGGATTGATTGCCGCATCGGTTTGAATGAAAGTCTGGAACTGCCGGCCAGGGACGATGTCGCGGCCCTTGGCCGAAACAATTCCCGCGGTCACCGTCTCGGACAGCCCGAATGGACTACCAACGGCCAGTACCCAGTCCCCTACTTGCATGCTGTCGGAATTGCCCATCTTGGCAGAGGGCAACACGCGGTCAATGTCGACTTTGATCACGGCAAGATCGGTTTCCTGATCGGTGCCAATGACCTTAGCGTCATGCTGCACGCCTGGCGGATCATCCTGAAACCGAACCCGGATCCGGTCAGCTTTTTCGACCACGTGCCGGTTGGTCACAATGTATCCCTTGGGATCGACGATTACTCCTGAACCCAGCGAACGCTCGCGGATGGCGCCATCCCCAGGGCCTCCGGGCGCGCCTTGGCCACCCGGACCACCGAAGAAGTGGTTGAAGAAGTCGTCCATCCCGCCGCCACCGTCGCCGCCATCTTCGTCATCAGGATTCTGCCCACGGCGCTTGTGGACGTTCTTAATCGTCGATTCTGTATTGATGTTGACCACGCTCGGTTCCAACTGCTTCGCGATTTGCGAAAACGTGTTCGACATCTGCTGCGGAGAAGGCAGGGTGAGCGGCGTTGCATCGCTCTTTTGCCCTTCTTTGCCTTTGACCCCGTAGGACACCACCGTCCCGATCAGAATGCCGACGGAAAGCGTTGCCAGAATACTCAGCGTGTAGGCCCAGCGATGAGCCTTCATGCGCATCCACATTGCGCCCGAATCCATATGTCTACTTCCTCCGAACCCGATTAAACCCTTATAGTATACCCATTTAGGTGCTGATACTGTCGGTTGTGACAGTGCAGATCCCGCTCTTGCTAGTCCTCTATTAGACGCACAAAGTCCCGAAACCGTTTGATGCTCAAGGGATTTCCGCAAGATACTTTCCGCAAGCGTCTTAGCAGGCGATTCTAGTGGCCTATTAAGCGTGCGAACTGGACCTACTTCGCTTCGTACACTGTCTTCCCGCCCACGACGGTTTGCAGGACCTTGGTTCCCAGCAACTTGTCCGGCGTAGACGCGGTGGGATCCCGGTCGAGTACGACAAAATCGGCCAGCATTCCGGAGACCAGCTTTCCCTTTTCCTTCTCCTCAAACTCAGCAAAAGCTGAGCCTGAAGTATAGGCGGCGATTGCCTGATCCGGGGTCAGCCGCCCTTCGGGAAAATATTCCAGCTTGCCGTTCTCGCTCTTGCGCGTAACGGCGGCATAGAGTCCACGGAATGGCGTGACCGGTTCTACCGGATAATCCGTGCCAAAGGCCAGCGTGACGCCCTTATTCAGAAAGGCCAGCCAGGCGTACGAGGTTGCGGCGCGCTTCGGCCCCAGGCGGTCTTGGGCCCAGCGCATGTCGGTCAGCACGTGACTGGGCTGCATCGACGCGATGACTTTCAGAGTTTTGAACTGCGCGATCTGCGCGGGCGTCGTCACCTGCGCGTGTTCGACCCGCAGTCGGAAATCTTCGCCGCCGTTGGGCGCTTTCACGTGCGCCTCGCGTGCCGCCTTCTCTGCTTCAGCAAAAGCGTCGAGCGCCATCTGCACGCCCTTGTCGCCAATCGCGTGAAAGCCGATCTGGAAACCCGCCAGCACGCGCTCTTTCGTCATGTCGTTCAGCTTCGCTGCGTCGTATCGCGGCAGGCCGGAGTTCTTGGGATCATCCGCGTACGGCTCCAGCATCGCAGCCGTATGCGATCCCAGCGAACCGTCCATGAACCCCTTCAGCATTCCGGTGTGCAGCATCAGGTCCGACTGGGGATGCGAGTTGCGCTTCTTGTCCAACTCCTCAACCGGATCGTCGAACGGGAGCCACTCGGAAATGCGGGCCGTGAGTTTGCCTTCTTTTTCAAGTTCCTCGTAGATCTGAAAATTTTCCCAGTTGGGCGAATAATCCTGCGCGGAGGTCACGCCATGCTCGGCTAGATCCGCGAGAGCAAGCTCAAGAGCTTCACGGCGGAGGCGGTGCGTCGGCTTAGGAACCACTTCCAGAATCGCGCCCTGCGCGGTCTCCCGCAAAATGCCGGTGGGCTCACCATTCTGGTTGCGATCGATCTGCCCACCCTGCGGATTGCGGCTGGCCAGCGTAATGCTGCCCAGTTGCAGAGCGCGGGTATTGGCCACGGCGATATGTCCGTCTATTCGGACGAGGAATACCGGATGCCCGCCTGACACTTCGTCGAGATCCCAGCGCGTGGGCGTCACTTTCACTGGCCAGAGAGTTTCGTCCCAGCCCGATCCCATAATCCAATCGCCAGCCTTCGACTCGTCGACTTTCTTCGCCACTTGCGCCCTCAGATCATCGAGAGACTTCACGCCCGTCAGATCCACGCTCAGCTTCGTCATTCCCGCATCATCAAGATGCAAGTGAGCGTCGTTGAACCCAGGCATGACGAAGTGCCCGCCGAGGTCGACGACTTGCGTCTGCGGCCCTTTCAGTTTGTCAATGTCAACGATCTTGCCCACGGCCTGGATGCGGTCCCCGCGCACGGCAATGGCTTCCTCACGCAGAATCGAACTGAACGGCGTGTTGGCGGGCACGCCGGTATAGACGTTGGCGTGCATGAAGATGATGTCGGCCTTCGGCTTCGCGTCGGCGGGCGCAGGAGAAGATTCCTGGCCGGAACTCTGTGTCGCACCGAGAACGGAACACAAGACGGCACACCCCAGACTCACCCTCCATCTAAGCATCATTCCCCCACCCCCGCCAGTGCCATCATCGTCAGCAAAATCCGTTTCAGACCCAACTCGCGTCCATTGGAATCGAACCATTCCTGCAAAGTGTGCGCCCCCCCGCCCGATCCGCCACCACCGATGGCAATCGCTTCCTGCCCCAGCGAAAGCGGAATATTCGCATCCGTGGACGCGCGCTGTACCTGCGCTGCATTCGACAGTTGTGAATCGACCGCGCGCACGACCTGCAAAATTCGTGCCCCGGCCCGCAACTCTCCCGCGGGACGGTTGCCGATCACTACCACCTCACAACTCACGCCGGAGGGCCGCTTCTGCGCAGACGACCGCATCTCAGCGGCCATGGTTTCATCTTCCACCGCGCGATTCAGCGCCAGGCGCAGCGATTGTTCCAGGCGTTCCATCTCGGTCATCGATGTCGACCGGATATCTACTTTCATGCTGGCCGACTCTGGAATGGAATTCACCGAAGTCCCGCCGCGAATCACTCCAATGTTGAATGTAGTCTTCGGCGCGGTTGGAACTGGAGTCGCCGTGAAAGTCTCGATCGCCTTCGCCAGAATCACAATGGGATTGGGCGCGCCAAAATCGCTCCACGAGTGCCCGCCCGGTCCGCGCACAATCACTTCAAACCGGCGGCTGCCCAGAGCTTCGGCGACGATCGTGTCCGCGCCTGCTCCATCGAGGACGAGGCTGTAGGCAATGGAATCTTTCCAGCGCGGCGTCGCAAAAATGTGCCGCATGCCGCGCAGGTCGCCCTCGCCCTCTTCGCCCACATTCCCGATAAACACAAATGGCAGCGAGTGCCGGATGCGGACATTGCGCAACAGCGATGCAATCCCCAGCAGCGCCGCGACACCTGCCCCGTTGTCCGAAACTCCCGGCCCGTAGATGCGGCTTCCCTGCTGGCGGACATTCAGCGGCGTGTTCGCAGGAAACACGGTGTCAATATGCGCACTCAGCGCCACATAGCGCCGTCCAAAGCCGGGATGGATGCCGAATACGTTGCCCACATCGTCGATACGGACGTCGTCCAATCCGACTTCGCGAAAGCGCTCAGACAGCCAGGCCCCGCGCGCCGACTCGCCAAACGGAGGCGCCGGAATCCGCGCCATCTCCATTTGCCAGTGTGTAAGTTGCGCTTCCTGCGTGCGAAACCAGTTAAACGCGGAACGTACTTCGGGGGATGCGGCCAGGCGCGCCACCTCCTGCTGCACCGAGGGCGCGAGCATGGAGTCCGGCAAGTCCGAGCGCGGGGGATTCGGGCTCATGGAAGTATTGCGTTAGTTTACAACGCGTTGGCCGGGATGGGGATTGGCTAGGGCGTTACGGAAGATCGCCGAGGACCATGCCGCGGGAGGCATCGCTGATCGTCCCTCGGCGCAAGGCAAGTAACCACATTCTTAAGTCGCTTAACGCTCATCGGGGAGATCCCACCCGGCGCTCGACCGCTGTCACGAGAATCTTCGTAGTCGGCACGTCGATCCGGTGGCGCTGACCGCGGCGCAGGATGGGTCCCGCGATCGCGTCGAGTTCCGGGGCGTTGCCGCGCTCGACGTCTTTCTGCATGGAACTGCGCATGTTGGTCGGCATCTTCATCATCGCCGCCAGAATGGCATCGGCATCCACCTTCGCACCCTCGGCCACGGCGACTGCGCATGCTTCCCGCACACACGACCCCAGTTGCCGCTTCCAATCCGGGTCGGCGATGACCGCTCCGGTTGTGCGATCCGCGGCGGTGGTCGTCAGAGCGAACGGCGCGAGGAACACAATCTTGCTCCACATCAGCGTCGGTTCGTCCTGCATGAACCGGCACTCGAATCCCATCTTCTGAAACTCATCAACGACGGCGCCGAGCAGGCTTCGACCGGCCGAAGAGACATTCAGACGGGCGAAGGCAGTGCGCTGGATGATGTGTCCGGGCCCGACGCGCTCCGCCTCAACCGCAATCGTTGCCGCGATGACTTTTTCGGCTCCGTACTTTGCGCGCAGCAGCGCAAGGTGGTCGATCCCGTTGAGCAGGGGAACAATGGCTCTCACGGACTCGGGCTTCGTGAAAGCAGGCAGCGCCGCTTCCAGTTGCGTGGCTTTCACCGCGATCCAGAGGACGTCGGCGGGAGGCACCTCGGCGGCGCAGGCAACCGGCACGCTGAAGTTTCCAAAAGCGCTCTCGAGATGAAGTTGTTCAGGATATTGCGCGAGGGATTCCGGCCTGACCACCACGGTAACCGCCTCGCCCGACCGCGCCAGGCAGGCTCCGATCAGGCCTCCAACGCCGCCCACGCCGAGAATCGCATGTCGCAAGGCCATGCGCGCGTCACTTCTTCTGTGCCGCGGTGGGCACGCACTCCAGAATTTCCGCTTCGCTCAGCGTATGGTCGCTCTGCTTGGCGCGCTGGTAGATGCGGTCGACGATCTCCTCGCTCGGCGGAATACCGCGCCGCTCCAGCCACCACAGCACATTCGACTTCCCGCTCATGGGGCCGATGTCGATGATCTGCTCCAACCCAAACACGTGCGAGGGTACTCCCGAATACACCGTGTTCGCGAGCACCACGTCGTCTTTGTGATAGGCCTTGATGATGGCTGCCGCGTGCACCCCCGTGGCGGTGCGGAACGCATCTTCGCCCACCACTGGATAGTTCGCGGGAATCGGCACACCCGTTGCCCGCGAAACCGCCTGACAATAGTGCTTGAGCTTGGTCAAGTCTTGCTGGTCCCAGGGCGCAATGCCCATCAGCTTCAGATTGACCAGCATCTGGTCGACCTGCGTATTGCCGACGCGTTCACCCAGACCAATGGCGCAACCGTGGACGCAATTTGCGCCGGCGATGATGGCCGCCATGGAATTCGCGATCGCCAAGCCGCGGTCGCTGTGTCCGTGCCAGTCGACACGAATGTTTTCGCCCGAAGGCTTCACGCATTCCGCGATCACAAACCTCACCAGCGCCAGCGCGCCCATCGGCGTGGCGTGTCCGGCCGTATCGCAGATACAGATCGCGCGCGCGCCGCAACTAATCGCCGTCGAATACAACCGCTTCACCGTCTCCGGATCGCAACGGCTCGTGTCTTCGGTGACGTACATGACATCAAGCCCGAGCGACACGGCATATTTCACGGCCTTCTCGGTGGTCTGCAGAAGAAAGTCGTCCGTCCATCCCTCGGTGAATCTGCGAATTGGGCTGGAGCCGATAAACGTCGCTGCTTCGATCGGCAGCCCCGTCTTCTGCACAATCTCAGCGACCGGGCGGATATCGTTCTCATGGGTTCGCGCGGCGCAGTTGGCGCGAATCTTCATCTTGTGCGAAGCGATCTCGCGAGCCAGCGCAGTCACAGCCTCCACCGCGCGTGGCCCCGCCCCTGGCAATCCCAGAGCGAGGGAATGAATTCCCAGCGCCTCCATCAGATGAAGAATTTCAATCTTCTCCGCAATCGAAGGATCGCGCACCGAAGGAGACTGCAGCCCATCGCGCAAGGTCTCGTCATTAATCAACACCGGCCCCGGCGGCTTCAGCCCCGGTGGGTGATTCTTGTTCCAGTCGTAGATGAGGTCGGGAGTGTTCATGGCAAACAGCTGCTAGCTTCTAGCCGCTAGCTCCTAGCAAAACACATGTGGGGACAGCCGCCTTCGGCTGTCCGCGAGCAAAGCTCGGCTCGCTCTGTTGGATCCCCAGAAGCAAATCGTCCACGGCATCTTAGCGAGCAGCTAGAAGCTAGTAGCTAGAAGAGTCCTCACTTCTCCTTCGGTGGCAGGGTCAACCCAAACACCGAAATCATCCCCTGCCCCGCGACATTGATCTTGGTCTCGCCCGGCGTCGGCAGATATAGCGCCTTGCAGTTTTCGCAGCGATAGACTTCCGCCTTCGGTCCCCAAGCCTTCTCCACGTCGCCACACTCGCGCTCGACCGCGTCGGTCATATAAAACCAGAGCTTCAAGTGCCCGCCGCAGAATTTTCCTTTCTCGTTTTTCTCGTTGCAGGCTCGCTGCCCCGCCTTCTTAACTTTCACTTTATGGTTGGGAAGCTGCGGAATATTCTGCGTGTTGGAAGTGGTCACTTCGCCAGTCGCCAAAGGACGGTACCCCTCGTTCGAGCGGCCCAAACGCCGCCGGATTCGGCCTTACGCGGTCATTGTAACCGAAACGTGGCAGGCGAAACATGTGCGACAAACGCGCCCGCAGATTCGCTCAGGACGCGGGTGTGCACCGTTCCCGACCGAAGCCCGATGTCGTATGCTAGGTAGACTTTATGACCATCCTCAGGACTTCGCTCACCTGCGCCGTACTCGTCCTCTCTCTCGCCTTTGCGTTCCGGCCGGCGCACGCACAAGCCCCGAAGACGAAAAGCAACGTCGATCAGGAACTAGTCCGCACCGAAACCGGCTTCTTCGAGGCTTGGAAGTCCAAGGACACTGCCTATTTCCGCAATCACATCCCGGAGAACGGAATCTTCTGGGGTGAAAACGGCACCGCTCGGCGCGCTCAGCAACTGGAGGAGCAGCAACAATCCGCACAATCGTGTGTGGTGGAGGGCTACAGTCTTTCGGACTTCGGCGTCCTGCCGTTGGCAACTGGAGCCTACCTGCTGACCTACAAAGCCGAGCAACACGCGACCTGCGACGGACAAAAAGTACCGGTGCACATGAACGGCAGTTCGGTCTACACCTTCAAAGAGGGCCGCTGGCAGGCCATCTACCGCGCCGAAGTGCCGTTGAAAAATCTGGACTGACGGGGCGTGGTCCCGCCCTCTGCTAGGCTGTAGGATCGAAGTTCATTCGTGGACCGGGCTTGCCCCTCCGCACCCTTGACAGGAACTCATGATCACAATCGTTTCGGGACTGCCTCGTTCAGGTACGTCTTTGATGATGCAAATGCTGGTTGCGGGCGGGATGACCGCTCTCTCGGACGGCGAACGGCAGGCCGATACCGACAATCCTCGCGGCTACCTGGAGTGGGAGCGGATCAAACAGCTTCCCAATGATCCTTCATGTATCGCTGAGAGTGAAGGCAAGGTGGTCAAAGTAATCTCGCGGTTGTTGCTCTCACTCCCCGCCGACCACGACTACCGCATCATCTTTATGCAGCGCCCCCTGCCCGAAGTGCTCGCTTCGCAAGATCAAATGTTGCGCCGCCGCGGAACCTACAAGGAAGGGGCTAAACCTGCCGCAATCTCAGCGGCATTCGAGAAACACCTGCGCGAGGTCTATGCCTGGATGGATGGCAAGCCGTACGTTCAACCCCTCCGGGTCCCGTATCACGAGGTTTTGAGCAAACCGAAAGATGTGAGCGAGCAGCTCGCAGAATTTCTGGGGATCCCGCTGAACGTGGAAGCGATGACCCAACAGGTGGACGCGTCGCTCTACCGGAATCGCGCGAAGTGATTTCGGGACTCTTACACGGAGCGGCAGAGAAATTCCGATTTGACCTCCGTGTCTCCGTGGTGAACTCAGCGTGTCAGAACTCGCGCTTCGGCTTGGTCTGGTCGGCGCCCACGCGGCCTTTCTCAATCTCCGCCTCGTAATAGCTCTCGCCCTTCACCGGACCGTGCGCGAGACGCCGAAGAATTCCAATCTGGCCGACGTGCGTAAGCGCATCGGCAACCGGACCTTGAAAGACCTTCTCGACGGAAGCGTGCATCGGTTCGCTCGACGCCAGGTAGTCATCGAATTTTTTTAGCGTGGCAAAGAATCGCTCCACTTCCTGATCCCAGGCCGATGGCGGCGAATCGTGCCACGCCCGCTCTCCCTTCACGATCGACAACGCCCAGTCGAACAGGTCGCCGATATGTGCCAGTATCTGGCCCGGTGTGCGCGTTCCCTCACCCGCCTGGAAATCTGCAAAGCCTTCGGGCGCGTTGCGCACGGCTTTGCTGCCTCGATACGCGACCGTGGCTACCGTGTGCCGCAGCAACTCCCGCTTGGGATCAGCAACTGGATTTGAAGTAGGATCGCTCATGGCGACAGATTACACTGCTCTACAGGAGACGAAAAGCATGGCGAAGAAAGTCCCATCCGAGTCGCTCCCCAGAGCGTCGGTTCACGCGCATTCCGCCACACCCGCCGCCGTAAGCCGGGACAATGCCGAGCACTATCGCTGGGGCGTGGATTGCGACGCCTGGTATCTCGTCAACGACGAGCAGCTCAGCGTGATCGAGGAGTTCATGCCCCCGGGCGCCGCCGAAATTCGCCATCACCACGAGAAAGCCCAGCAGTTCTTCTACATACTTTCCGGCGAAGTAATCATGGAAGTGGAAGGTCAGACCACGCTGCTGCATGCCGGAACCGGCATTCGCGTAATGCCGGGAAAGCATCATCAAATCCGCAATCCCTCGTCCGTCCCAGTGCGCTTCCTAGTGATCTCGCATCCAAGAAGCCACGGCGACCGATTCAACGAGTGAGGTAGTAGCAACATGGGGAGCATGTGGAGACGGCCGCCTCGGCCGTCCGGCCCGGGCGAAGCCCGGCCGAACCGTTACAACTGCTTCCGCCTCAAGACTCCCGCCGCGCGCATCGCCCCACGCACACGCGCACCCATCCCGCGCGCGAACTGCATATCCAGAAACCCTTCCATCTGCCGCCGGAAACTCTCCCCATACCCATGCCACCAGACTTTCTTCATCCCCGGCACGCGGTCCATATCGAGATACTTCACCCGCACCATTTCGTCCAGCCCGAAGCGACCGTGAGTGCGCCCCACGCCGCTGGCCTTCACGCCGCCGTGCGGAGCCTCGCTGATGCCAAAGCACGAGATCACATCATTCACCATGACGGTACCCGCATGGATTCGCCGCGCCAGTCGCTCGCCGCGTTTGCGGTCACGCGTCCACACGCTGGCTGCCAATCCATATTCGGAGTCGTTAGCCAAACGCACCGCCTCGTCGTCGTCCGCGCACGCCATCACCGGCAGCACCGGACCGAACGTTTCCTCCCGCATGATCCGCATGTCCTGCGTCACATCGGCAAGAACGGTAGGAGCATAAAAGTTCACGCCGAGTTCCGGCAGCCGCACACCCCCCGCCAGAACCCTTGCCCCGCGCGCCTTCGCATCTTCCACGTGCGACTCCACGATCCGCACCTGCCGTTCCTGAATCATCGGGCCTACATCAGTGTGCGAATCCATGCCATTGCCAATACGCAATTGCTTCGTCTTCTCCGCGCACGCCTTGGCGAAGGATTCATACAAACTGCGATGCACATAGCAGCGCTCGACCGACAAGCACGCCTGCCCCGCATTGACGAACGCCCCCCAAACCGCCGCGCTCGAGGCCACGTCGACGTCGGCGTCGTCGAGCACGAGCATGGGATCTTTCCCACCCAACTCGAGCACCACGGGAAGCAACCGCTCAGCCGCCGCCGCCGCGATCCGCTTTCCGGTCGCAACGCTGCCCGTGAACACGAGCTTGTCGATCGGCGAACGCAGCAGCGTCGCCCCAGCCGGACCTTCGCCCACCATCACCTGAAACACATCCTCGGGCACACCCGCCGCATGCAGCAACGAGGCCAGTTCCAGCGCCACCAGCGGAGTCAACTCTGACGGCTTCAGCACCACGGCATTGCCCGCAACCAACGCAGCCAGGGTCTCCGTCGCCGGAATCGAAAATGGATAGTTCCAGGGCGAAATGATCCCGATCACGCCATGCGGTTCGCGCACCAGCCATCCACTCTTTAGCTTAGTGACAAGATTGCCGTGCGGCACCGGCTCATCGCGCAGCAGTCCCCAGGCGTTGTCGATCAAAAATCGCGCCGCGTCGAGCACGACCAATACTTCGGTGACCAGCGCCTCCACTAGCGGTTTCCCGACCTCGCGGGTGATCGCCGCTGCAATCTCGGACTTCTTCGCGTATAGCTTCCCCTGAAACTCGCGCAGCACCTCAATCCGCCGCCGCAATCCCAGTTCACTCCACGCCGCCTGCGCCGCCCGCGCCCGCTCCACTGCAGATTCAACCGCCCCTTCGCCCGCGCACTCCAGTTCCCGCAGAATTTCGCCCGTCGCCGGATTCACCGACACAATCTTCCGCGCCGCGATTTGTACATCAGTGGCCATGAATAAATCTTAGTCCGTAGAGACGTAGCTTGCTACGTCTCTTCTTCGCCGCCACCCACATCCCGCGCAAACTCTAATGCATCCCGGGATACTTCCCCAGGTAGATCAGTATGAAGTCCAGGGTGTCCCCCACCGCATGGGCAATCACCGGCACCGCAAGATTGCGCCCACAAGCCAGATACAGCGCCCCAAGCAAGAGTCCATTCCAAACATTTTCAATCATTCCAGTCGCACCCTGATCGAGATGCCCACACCCGAAGACAATGCTCACCACGATCAGGCTCACCACCCATGCCGCTTTCGTGTCGCGAAAGACTCCTGCCACGCGATTCATCAGGTAGCCGCGATAGTCGATCTCCTCACCCAGCGCTCCCAGCACCCAGACCAAAACGACCCAGAACAGGAACTGCTTAAAATTGCCGGCCATGTCCGCAAAGTCAGAGAGGTCCGGCATCTTCCCCAGCCATCGCGCCAGAAGTGGCTGCGTGACAAATAACTCCATCGCTTCCATGCAAACGCCGACCGCAATCCCAAGCAGCAGCGCCTTTCCCCAACTGCGCGGACGCGCAAACCCAACATCCTTCCATCGCATCCCGCGCAGCCGCAGAGAAGCCCATCCCAGGAGAAAAATGTACGGAGTCTTGCTGACGTAAATGTGATGGTGCACATCGGCGTAGAAAAACCCGGCAACGATGGCGAACTCGGCCAGAGCCAGCCACACGCTGTTACGCGCCGAATGCCGAAGAGAAAGCAGGTCCATACACCCTCCGCTAGTACTCGACGCTCACCAGGTATAGCCCGCTCGCTGGCGCCGTCGCCCCCGCCGCCGACCGGTTCCGCGCCTCCAGGATTCGCGTGACATCGTCAACCCGCAAAGTCCCCTTGCCTACCAGAATGAACGTGCCCATCAGGTTCCTCACCATGTGGTGCAGAAATCCCGAGCCGCGAACCGTATAGATCAACTCATCTCCCCCCCGTTCCCACGACGAGGAAAATATCGTCCGCACGTTGGACGTCGGCGAGTCCTCCCGCCCCCGCTCCGGATCCACCGCCGCGAACGAGGCGAAATCATGCTCCCCGACGACGAGCGCAGCAGCCCGCCCCATCTCCTCCTCCGCCAGTCGGTAAGGAAAGTGCCACACGTAGCGCGCGAGAAACGGCGGACAGATCGACTCGCGATAAATCCGATAACGATAAGTCTTGGCCTTGGCCGAATGTCGCGCGTGAAATTCCGGCGGCGCCTCCTCCACATCGAGCACGCGCACCGACGCCGGCAAAATATCGTTCATGGCTCGAAGGAAATTCCCGGTGGGTACGGAAGACTCCGTGACAAATGTCATCACCTGCGCCAGCGCATGCACTCCCGCGTCAGTGCGCCCGGAGCCTTGCGGCAATACCTTTTCCCCGGTAATGCGTCCAATGGCTGAGGAAAGTGTGCCCTGCACCGTGGATACGTCGGGCTGCACTTGCCAGCCCGAAAATTCCGCCCCGTCATAGGAGACAGTCACTTTGAGATTGCGCATCCTGCGATCTTTCGAGTCCCTCGCCGCTGCCGCATCATCCAATCGATTTCTGGCTTTGCCAGCAATTTACCAGTTCCAGGAGCATGTGGTGCAAGTCAAGTCGCGTTCCAGTCGGCTATACTGTTTGGTTTCCGCGGAATCCCGGTCTTTCAGTCTCGAGACCTCTCTGCCACTACGTCCCAAGCAATACAGAGCGCAGGAAACCAGGAACGACAACAGCGCAGCCGCGGGGAAGGTCATTTTTCTCCCAGCTTTCCGGAACCTTCCGCCGGTCCTTTGCGTACCAATGCCTGAGTAGGACTTTATTTCGGGTCGAGTTGTCTCGGGCAAACCCAAGTGTATTCGCAGCAAGGTCTTAATTCGATTGGTTCTTAAATGAATGTTGTGTGAACGAACGGAGATGAGTAGATGCCATTCCCACGTTTGATGTCGACCGTCCGGCTCGCCGCCTTTGCCAGCCTTTTCGCAGCTCTGACCATCGCAGGTTGGAGCCAGGATGTCCCCGCCGCTCCCACGCCGCAGAACACTCCGGAAGCGGGCGCGGTGCCGGCTCTAAATTACGGCCAGCCGGCCTCGCATTTTCCGAATCCGATCGGGCCTTACAAGGCTCGGACTTTGGCTCCGCCGAATCTCGCGAATACGGCGCGCATCGATCAGCTCATGCACGATGGCAAGCTCTACTTGTCGCTGAATGATGCGGTCGCGCTCGCGCTCGAAAACAATCTCGACATCGCCATTGCGCGTTACAACCTGAATATCGCCGACACCGACGTGCTGCGAGCGAAAGCCGGCGCTGCCATCCTTGGCGTGCCGCTCGGCGTCGTGCAGAACACGCCCGGGGGCGGTGTGGGTGGAGTCGGAGCCCAGGTCGGTTCCGGCAGTGGAGGAACCACGCTCGGCGCGGCCGGCGCTGGTGCTGGCGCGGCTGGTTTGACTGGATCTACGCTGGGCATGGGACCCCAGCTCAACAGCTTTGATCCCATCCTGACTGGAACACTGTCGGAAGATCACTTCAAGCAGCAGGCCACCAACCCCTTCCAAGGCGTGCCCTTGCCGGGAACCTTGGTTCAAAACACCGGAACCGTCAACTTTGCCTACCAGCAGGAATTCACCTGGGGCACGAATCTGAACGTTTCCTTCACCAATTCCCGCGGCACAACCAATAGCTTGATCCAGAGCCTCAGCCCGCAGTTGGTCTCCGGGTTCAAGGCAACATTCACTCAGCATCTTCTGCAGGGCTTTGGCTTCGCGGCGAATACTCGTTTCATTCGCATCGCCAAGAACAATCGTGAACTTTCCGATGTAGCGTTCCGATTGCAGATCATCACCACCGTCAATCAGATCGAGAACATGTATTGGGACCTGGTCTACGCCTATGAGAACCAACGCGTGAAGCAGGAATCGTTAGCCTTCTCGGAGAAGACGCTCTCCGACACCAAGAAGCAAGTCGAGATCGGTAGTCTCGCGCCTATCGAATCTGTGCGCGCTCTGAGCACCGTGGCGTCCGACCAGCAGGCGCTGACGGTTGCGAAAACGAATCTTGAGTTGCAGCAGTTGCTCATGAAGAACGCACTGAGCCGGACGCTCCACGACCCGGTGCTCGCCGGCGCGGAAGTAATCCCGACCTCCACCATGGAAGTTCCTCAAAACGAGCCGGTTCAACCGACGGAGGAGTTGGTCAACAATGCTCTCCGCCATCGTGCCGAGCTCGTGGAGAACCGCATTCAATTGAACAGCCAGGAAATGAGCAACAAAGCCGTGAGGAGCGCTCTGTTACCGACACTCGACCTGTTTGCTTACTACGGCGGGGCAGGGTTGGGTGGTGTACAGAATCCTCTGAACATCTGCGAGAATCCTCCTACGCTGCAGCAGCAACAATTCGGCTGCGCTAGCTCCAACCCGGCCGACCCGATTCAGCTCGCTCCCACCATAGGCTATGGGGGCACGCTGAATCAGATGGTGAATTCGACCTCGCCTGACAAAGGCGTAGGCCTGCAGCTCAATATCCCGCTGCGCAATCGCGCCGCCCAGGCGGTGCAGATCCGTTCGGAACTGGAATACCGTCAGAACCAGATGGCCCTGCAGCAAACCGAAAATCGGGTCAGCATCGAAGTCCGCAATGCTCAATTTGGCGTAGAACAGAATCGCGCCAGTCTGGCTTCGGCGCAGGCCGCAGTTGACTACGCAAAGCAATCTCTCGATGCCGAGGAAAAGAAATATCAGTTCGGCACTTCCACCACTACTGCTGTTCTGCAGACTCGAAGCGCTCTGGCCACGGCCGAGTCCGTTCTGTTGTCGGCCATGGCCGCTTACGAAAAATCGCGGGTCGAACTGGATCGGGCGGTGGGCACTACGCTTGATCACAACGGCATCAGCATCGATGACGCCGCTCGCGGCCAGGTCTCGAAGATGCCCAATGCTCCTTACGTTGCGCCGCGGAAGAACCTGGAATCGATCACACAACCGGCTCAGCCAGCGCCTCAGGCACCGCAACAATAGTTACTGCAAACGCTCGTGGCGCCGCTGTCCTTACCCGGCAGCGGCGCCATTTTTCGCTCCGCTCCCGACAATTCTTTACAATCCCGCATCCATCCTGCGAACTCTCTCCCGCTAAGATGAAGTGACCTAATTTTTGTGTCTTGCATCCAACATTGGCATTATCAAAAACACGGATCGCGACAATCCACGCCCAGTTTTTATGTAAGGAGAAGAACCCATGGTATTACCTCGTTTCATTTCTGCGTTACGGGAGCTATCGCTGTGTCTCACCGCGGCGATTTTGTTGGGGATAGTTCCGACCGCGCTTCGCGCGCAAGAACCGCCGCCGGCTCCCTCATCTCAGGCAACGGCGCAAGCGACTGCACAACCGCAGGCCGTCCATCTCAGGGACTATTCGGTTCCGCGGTCGGCCTTCCCTCACTTGCTGCAGCCCTATATGGCGCAGGAACTGGCGCAGCCGAACCTGGGCAACTCGCCACGCATCGATGGGCTGCTGCGCGATGGCAAGATCTATCTCTCCATCGATGACGCCATCGCGCTCGCCCTCGAGAACAATCTCGACATCGACATTGCCCGTTATAACCTGAACATCGCGGCGGCCGACTTGCTCCGCGCCAAGTCCGGCGCCAACATTCTCGGCGTCAACACCGGCGTCGTACAGAACACCCCCGGAGGCGGCGTGGGCGGACTCGGCGGCACGGTCGGTTCCGGCACGGGCGGCACGACTGTGGCCGCTGGTGGCGCCGGCACCGGGACCAACGGCCTGGTCGGTTCCACCTTGGGCATTGGATCCAACATTACCGCGTTCGATCCTGCTCTGATCGGCACCCTGCAACTCGACAAGAACAATACGGAGTCCACCAGCGCTCTCAGCCCCGTCCCCATCCTGGCGCAAAACACCTACACGGCCAACTTCGCCTACACCCAGGGATTCGCGTGGGGCACGGCTCTCACCGCGGGCTTCAACAACAGCCACCTCACCACCAACAATCCGACCAGCCTCTTGAGCCCTTCGCTGGGTTCGAATTTCCAGTTCCGCGTGACCCAGAACCTGCTGCAGGGTTTCGGTTCGCTTCCCAACACGCGATTCATTCGCATCGCCAAAAACAACCGGGAGATTTCCGATGTCGCCTTCCGGCTGCAGGTTCTCACCACTGTCGACCAGATCGAGAACATCTACTGGGACTTGGTCTTTGCTTACGAAAACGTTCGCGTGCAAGAGGAAGCCCTCACCTACGCGCAGAAGGCTCTGGAAGATTCCAAACGCCAGGCGCAGGTGGGGACCGCGCCTCCCATTCAAGTCGTAAGTTCGCAGAGCATCGTCGCCACCGATCAGCAGAACCTGATCGTCGCGCAGAACAACCTGCAATTGCAGGAATTGCTCCTGAAGAACGCTCTCAGCCGCAGCATCGACGATCCCGTCCTCGCGGAAGCTGACGTCGTTCCCACCTCGGCCATGCAGATTCCCGATCAGGAGCCGGCCATCCCCATTCAGGACCTGATCAATGACGCGCTGCAGCATCGCGCCGAACTCGCTGAGTCGCGCATCGACCTCAACTCCCGTGACGTTAGCAACAAGGCAGTCCGCAATGCCCTGCTGCCGACACTCGACGCCTACGCCTACTATGGCGGATCTGGAGTTGGAGGAGATCTCGCGATTCCCGCCTGTACGGGCGGCGCTCTCGGCACGTGCTACACCACCGTTCCGCCGCCGTTTAAAAACACGAACTCGGTCAGCTATCCCAGCACCTTGAACCAACTGGTCAACGGCACCGCCCCCGATAAGGGCATCGGCCTTTCGCTCACGATTCCGCTGCGCAACCGCGAAGCCCAAGCCAACGAAGTGCGGGCGCAACTCGAATATCGCCAGGCCCAGGTGCGACTGCGCCAACTCGAAAATCAGATTCGCATCGAAGTACGCAATGCCCAGTTCGATGTGAAGCAGAATCGAGTCGCAGTGCAGGCCGCGCAGTCCGCGGTCGATTTGGCGCGCCAGACCCTCGACGCCGATCAGCAGAAACTGAAAGTGGGACTCACCACGCAAACCGCGATCCTGCAGGATGCCGCCACGTTGACTACAGGCGAGTCGAATCTGGTTTCCGCGAAGGCCGCTTACGAGAAGTCGCGTATCGAACTCGATCGTGCCACCGGATTGCTACTGGACCACGCCGGAATCGACGTCAGCGACGCCAGCCGCGGCCAAGTCACGCACTTGCCCAAGACGCCGTATGTCACCCCGCGAACCGATAGCAACCCCCCGGCACCCACGCCGCCGACCACCCCACCTGCACCATCCGGAGGGCAAATGTAAGGCCGCGTCGAGTTTTCAACTCGGCTCAGGCAGACTGCAAACAATGGACTTAGGCCGACTGTACGTACACTTTTGTACGAAAAGTGTTCCTGCAGGAACACTTCGCACATCTTCAATGCTCTGTCATCCCGAGCGTAGCATTGCGATTGGATATATCAATCGCAATTGCGCAGCCGAGGGACCTGCTGTCTGGGGGCCAACTCTAGTCCTCGCCTGATACACTACGCCCGATGGCGAGACCGTCCCGGCCTGCACTCCCCAGGTTTTTCCTCTGGTTGTTGCCTCTGTCGTTCGCGCTTCAGGTCGCGACGATCGGGGCGTTCCATCAATACCGAACGCGTCCCGGCGACGACAACTTCGAGTTCGGCTGGGAGATGGGCCGCGTGGCCCGCTCGATCGCTCTGGGCCACGGCTTCAGCAGTCCGTACGGCGGCAACACTGGCCCAACCGCTTGGGAGCCTCCGCTCTATCCGTACTTCATGGGCGGCGTCTTTAAGCTTTTTGGCATCTACACTCCTGCTTCCGCGTGGGTCTTGCTCAGCATCAACAGCCTGTTCACCACGCTCACCTGCCTCCCCATCTTCTGGATCGCGCACAGAACTTTCGGCGAACGCATCGCCGTGTGGTCCACCGCATCGTGGGCGCTGTGCCCCTACGTCTGGTATTGGTCGGTTCATTGGATCTGGGACACAACGTTCACGCCCCTCGTGCTGGCTTGTTTGTTCTTGCTCGCCTTGGAGTTGCAGGAGTGGCCTGGCTGGCGAGGCTGGGCGCTCTTCGGCGCGTTGTACGGCGTTGGAGCACTGGCGAATCCGACGATGCTAGCGTTCCTTCCCTTCTGCGGTCTCTGGATCTGGCGGCAGCGATACAAGCGAGGCCTGTCTTCGCTCGGTGGCGTAGTGCTTTCGTCCATCGTGTTTTTTTTGGTGCTGACACCCTGGGTCGTGCGGAACTACGAAGTGTTTGGCCGCTTGGTGTTTCTCCGCGATGATTTCGGATTGCAGTTCCGTCTGGGCAACGGTCCTTACGCCGATGGCATGCTGATGGCCTACTTGCAGCCAAACCTCAACCGACTCGAGTTCGAGAAGTTCCAGCGCATGGGTGAACTGGCGTATGCGGAGTCATGCAAGCGCCTCGCGTTCGATTGGATCAACGCGCACCCGGGACGCTTCGCGCTCATCAGCCTGAAGCGCTTCTTCTATTACTGGAACGGCGTTCCGCGAGCGACCAGCAGCCTCGCGCCTGTGGACTTCCGCACCTCGGCTTTCTTGGCGACTTCTGTGCTGTCGCTCTGGGGTCTCGGGCGCGCGCTGCGCCAAAAGCGGCCCGGGGCATGGCTTTTCGCCGGACTGGTGCTGACCTATCCCACGGTTTATTACTTCGTGTTCCCGCACGCCCGCTACCGTCATCCCATCGAACCGGAGTTGATCATTCTGATCGTGTTCCTGCTATTGGAAGCACGGTCGCCATCCAGAACTTGGTGGAAGAGCGGCCCTTCAGGGCCTGCCCTGAGCTTGCCGAAGGGGCCGCGTTAAGCTCCGAGAGACGTCGGCGTTAGCCGCTGTGAGACAATTTCGAGTCCGCGAACGGACTTTGAAACTGGACTGGCCGCATTTCACTATGACTCTTTCCGTCGTCATCATTACTTTTAACGAGGAAGTCAACATCGGCCGCACGCTCGCCAGCGTCCAACCTTTGGTGACTGACGGCAAGGGAGAGATCATCGTTGTCGATTCGGCTTCAACCGATCGCACGGTTGAGATCGCGAAGTCATTCGGCGCGAAGGTGTTCGTCGAGGAATGGAAAGGCTTCGCCGCGCAGAAGAACTCCGCCATCGACAAGGCCAGCGGCGATTGGATTCTAAGCTTGGATGCGGATGAGGAAGTCTCAGACGACTTGTCGGCAGAGGTGCTTGAGTTGCTCGTGCTTCAACCCGGCAAGGCCGTTCACAAGTTGTCTAGCCGCGGAGCCTACGACTCTTGGATCGAACTCAAAGACGATCTATATGTAACTTTTGAGGATCAGCGTGAGGGCAGTCTTTCCGGGATCGAGATACCTCGGAAGAACTTCTTTCTGGGCCGATGGATACGGCGCGGCGGTTTTCATCCAGACAGGAAACTGCGTTTGTTTAAGAAAGGTTCAGCCGTATTCGAGGACCGGAAAGTACACGAAGATGCGCACACCCAAGGGTTTACGGTGCGGCTCAGAAGCCCCATCCTGCACCACTCCTACCCGACGCTCTCCGACTACATCGAACACATGAACCGCTACTCCTCGCTAGGCGCGGAGATGGTTGTGGCCAAGAGCAACGGCAAAGTGCGGTTCAGCGTGAGCAACGTCGTGCTGCGTCCGCTCGCGACTTTCGCCTACAACTACTTCTTCCGTCTTGGATTCCTCGACGGCCGCGAAGGCCTGCTGCTGCACCTCTACCATGCCGTGTACGTTTCGTGGAAATACGCCAAGGCGTGGGAACTCTCGCGCCCGAACTCCACGATGTCATCCTGAGCGGCGGCGAAGCCGGCGCGAGGGACCGTACGTCGGTTGCCGCCTTCGATGCAGTTAGTAGGATCTGCCACTCTGGATGCTCCCGCATAGCAACCTTGCAACTTCATCTTGGCGGAAACCTTCGTAAGGTCCTTCACCCGCTTGACGCCGGGTTCAGGATGACATCCTCCATCGGATGAAATGTTCCATCCAAAGTTCCGCCACTCAGAGGACTACAACAGATACACCCATACCGACCGGTCGTTTGCATGCACGGTTCCCGCCTTGCTCCTCGGCGCTCACTTCCCTATTATCGAGACAGAGTACTGGGGTTCGCATGGAAAAGAAGCCGCTGAAGCCGCAATTTGCCGAGAGTCCGATCGCGGATGTGTTTGAAGATCGCCATCCTAACGAGGCGGAGAAGACGTGGGCTGAGAAAACGCTGGCGCCTACCTTGGAGAAGTCTCCCGAGCGGCCGATCGGCGCGCCCACCGGCGTGAATCTCGACGAGCACGGGCACGCGCGCTTCACCACGATTTCCGGCGTGCCGATTCGCCGCCTCTATACCCAGGCCGATCTCCCGCAGGACTGGAGCGAAGAGCAGTATCTCGGCTACCCCGGACAGGCGCCCTACACACGCGGCATTCACGCCACCGGATATCGCGGCAAGCTTTACACCATGCGGCAGTTCTCGGGCTTCGCCTCGCCCGAGGAAACCAACCAGCGCTACAAATACTTGCTCGAGCATGGCGGCAGCGGCCTCTCGGTCGCCTTCGATCTGCCCACGCTGATGGGCTACGACTCTGATCATCCGGCGAGCGAAGGCGAGGTCGGCAAGTGCGGCGTGGCCATCGATTCGCTGGAAGACATGGAGATTCTTTTCAGCGGCATCGATCTGGAGAAGACCACCGTATCGATGACTATCAATTCGCCAGCGTCGGTGCTGTGGGCGATGTACCTGGTCGTCGCGGAAAAGCAGGGTGCTGATTGGAACAAGATTTCGGGAACCATTCAGAACGATATTCTGAAGGAATACATCGCGCAGAAGGAGTACATCTATCCGCCGGCACCGTCGATGCGCTTGGTCATCGACACGTTTGAGTTCGGATCGAAGTTCACGCCGCGCTTCAACACTATTTCGATCAGCGGATACCACATCCGCGAAGCCGGCTCGACGGCGCTGCAGGAACTGGCGTTCACGCTCTATGACGGGGTCGAGTACGTGGAGTGCGGCGCGGCGGCGCGGGCTGGATGTGGACGAATTCGGTCCGCGGCTGAGCTTCTTCTTCAACGCCCACAACGACTTCTTCGAAGAGATCGCCAAGTACCGGGCGGCGCGCAAAATCTGGTATCGCGTGATGAAAGACCGTTTCGGCGCGAAGAACCAGCGCACCTGGCTGATGCGCTTCCATACGCAGACCGCAGGAGTATCACTGCCGGCACAGCAGCCCATGAACAACATTGCGCGCGTGGCCGTGCAGGCCCTGGCGGCGGTGTTGGGCGGAACGCAGTCACTGCACACCGATTCCTACGATGAGGCTCTGGCGCTGCCCACGGAAGAAGCGGCACGCATCGCGCTGCGCACGCAGCAGATCATCGCGTACGAGTCGGGAGTCGCGCAGACCGTCGATCCGCTGGGCGGCTCGTATTTCCTGGAAAATTTAACGCTGCAAATGGAAAACGGTGCCCTCGATTACTTCGGCAAGCTCGACGCCATGGGAGGCATGGTCAAGGCAATCGAGCGTGGCTATCCGCAGAAGGAGATTGCCGAGGCGTCGTACCAGTACCAGCGCGCGGCGGAAGCCCGCGAGAAGGTGATCGTTGGCGCAAACGAGTTCGTCATCGAAGAAGAGTCGCCGCACATTCTCTATATCGACGAGTCCGTAGCTCGCCAGCAGTCGGCGAAGCTGAAGACTCTGCGGGCGCGGCGCTCGAATGAGGCCGTGCAGCAGGCACTTGAGTCGCTGAAGAAGGCTGGGGCGCAAGAGCCGAATGCGGGAACGAACGGCAATGTCTCCTCGGCCAACACCATGCCCTATATCGTGGACGCCGTTCGCGCCTACGCCACGGTCGGTGAAATCTGCGAAGCCTTGCGGCAGGTGTATGGGACCTATACGGAAGTGAGTATTACCTAGACTCGAGGTTCCTCTAATGTCTGGGGCTGCCGACCCAACATCGTCGAGCTTCGCTCGACGGACAACCGAAGGCGGCCGTCCCCACATTCCCACGTCAAGCTAGTGATCCTTCTTGTGCTTCTTCTTTAACGACGCGCCCTCCAGGCCCCACATGCGCATATGGCACTGGCGGCACATGTCCTTGGTTTCGGTGTCGTGGTTCAGGGCATCTTCCGGAATCTCAGCCGCCGCTTTGAGCAGGTGCAACTGGGTTCCGCCGTGCGCCCGGTGGCAACTCATGCACGACATCTCCCCACCGTTGAGCGCATCGTGGCTGCCGCTCACGGGATGCCGCAGGTAGGGGTGTCCCATGCTGTTATTGGCGGTGAGTTCGATCATCGGCATGTAGCGCGATGACACGCTCTCCTTCGTGCGCAGATGACAACTGAGGCAAAGCTCGTTCACTTTCGCGCGCAGCAGGCGAGGATTCGCCGATACGTGCGGATTGTGGCAGCGCGTGCACATCCCGGAAGCATAGGGAAGGTGCGGATAGAGGAACGAGTCCGGGTCGTGACAATCAAAACAAGCGACGCCCTTTGTCTGCTTGAGAACAACATAACTGGCATCTTCCCGGTTGTCGATGCTATGGCAGGAAGTGCACCCCAGCGTGACCGCAGGATGAACGTGATCTCCAGTCGCATGGTCAGCGTGACACTCCAGGCAGTTTGAGTTCTGATCGACGCGAACGGGATGCGAACCTGCGTAGCTTGCGCACGTGCCCAGCAGGCACGCGACAATCACGCGAAGGACGAACCGCGCGGAGACACTCATACAGTCCTCCATCAACGGTCTTGCGTTGAATCCTGTGGAACTCCATTCGCCGCGACAGGCTTTAGACGAACCAGATATGGCGAGAAGGGTGTGACTTCCAATGCCAATTTATCTTTCGCCGAGTAGATGCGGGGCGGTCGAGCTTTCACGAACTTCAATTGTCCCGCCCAGGGATCGACCTTCACGCGGCTGCCGAGCGGTAAGGCGACGATCTGCTCGGGATTGTCGAGTTCGAGCGCGGGAGCGGCGTCGGCAATGGGACTCATGAACGAAACCCGGTTGTCGGCGACCAGGCTCTCGCCCAGGGTGGCCTTGGTCAGGTTGGGAACCTTCCGCTCATACTTGGCCAGGGCCTTGAGAAAGAGTCCCGCTTCGGCAAGGTTGTCTTTGTAGGGCGAGTTGGCAAGGAACTTCAATCCGAGCGCATCGGCTTCCCGTTCCTGCTCCGGAGTGTGCTTGAAATCAAACAGCGGCAACTGCCGCAGGCTGGGGACGACCATGCGGTCGTTGAACGCGAAACTGCTGTCGAGGTCATGACCCAAAGTCGCGTGCGCCAGAGCGTGAGCCAGAATCACGGCGAGCGCAGCTTCGTTCGGCAAGGCGTCGAGCAATCCGCGGCTGACCAGGATCGTGTGGCCGATGGTGGCCACTTCGATCGGCGTCGTGGGAATAATCCGGCAGCGAACCTCGGGATCGAGAACAATCTTGTTGGTGACTTCCAGATTCGTGATCACGGTTTGCAGAACCTTGTCGACCTCGCCTTCCGGCACGACCAGTCCGAGTTCCTCAAGCTTGATGATGACATTGTCTTCGGCGCGGCGCTGCCAGGAACGCTGAATATCAAGCGGACTCTGGTCGGGATTCTCCGACGAGTCTTTGGCGACCGCGGGCTCCACCACGATCTCCGCAAACTCTGATTCCCGGCGCGGGCCGAGGTTGTAGCCCCATATACGCGTCTGCGCCTTCAGGCGGGGACCCTGGGTTTGCGGTTTGTTGGAATCGAATTCTTCGGAGTACACCACGGCGGGAAGCCAGACGCCTTCGCGCAAGTTCATGCGCCAGCTATCGATATGGAAGGTGCCGTAGCTGCCGTTGAAACGAACGATTTGATAGTCGCCATCTTCCACCCAGATGGCACCTTTAAAGCGAGGCACCTTCCGATCCTTGCGGGGATTCACTTCGTAGAGCAGGCAGCGTACCTCTCCCAGAAACTCGCTGCGCAAGTAGTGCAGTTCGTAATTCTTGCGGTCGAAGCCGGAGCGATCGACAAAGATCATGGCGGAGAAGCCCACCGGACTGAGGGAATAGAGTTTCGAAAACGAACCCGCCATGCGTTCGACCAGGCGCTTGTCGAGATAGAACTCCTCCTTGGCCTGCTGGAACTGCACGCGCCCGAGGAAGTAGTGGTCCTCGGCGGGGAGGAATCCCATGGTCGTGTCGGGTTGCATGCGCTGGAGGTAGGTTTCGACCATTGGGCTGTAGCTGCGCATGGTGGTGCTGAGGGCGCGCTCATTGGCCATGATCCGATCGATTGCCTGATCGGGATTGGATTTCGGAGTGCCAGCGAATGCCGGGGTGAAGGCCAGCAAGATAACCGCTGTGAGAAAGGAGCGCTGCGTCATTGTTCGCCTCCCTGCAGATCTACGTCGTCTGAAGCCACAGGACTGGGTGCGACATCGGGCCGGGCCCCAGCATCAAGGCGGGGGTAAGGGATCACGCAGGGAACGAGACAGAATCAGTCCTAAGGGAACCGGGTGGGGGCCCACTTCCGGCAACCATATACGAAAGGACCGACTTCTGAGGCCGTGCATAAAGCCTCACTCTCGGAAAGGAAAAGGGCCGAGAACGGCAGATTCCGAGTAACCTAGGGGAAGGACAACCGCAATGCTAACGAAAATGGCCGGATGCATACAGTGAGGTGGCTCACACGGGAATGTGATTTGGAGGGAAATCGCCTGGCCCGCGAGGTCGCGGGAAAAAGCGCAGAAACTGCGAACAAAGCCCCGAGTTCCACGCGGGTGTGTCTCTCTGCGCAAAGCGATTCCTCGTAAGCGGCTGCAAATACAAGACATGCAAGGATTGAATATTGAATGGAGATGGAAGTACGCGTGCCATATCAGAGGTTTACGACCCGGAATCCCAAAGGAAGAACTATGACGAATGAAGCAGAACCCGGCATAGCGCAAGGCTGGCGGACGTCGCAGGTGTATGCCATGGCCACCATCTGTCTAGTCGTGGGCTTGGCTTTGGGCTATCTGTTTCGCGGGTCGGCGTCGCGCTCCAGTCAACCTTCTCCTGCGCCGCAAGTGGCCGCCGCCCCAGGCATTCCCAGCGGTACGCCGCAGATGCCGAGTCTGGAAGAGATGAAGCACATGGCCGACAAAAAGGCTGAGCCTCTTCTCGCGAAACTGAAGACTGACCCCAACAACTCCGACCTGCTGAACCAGATCGGAACGCTGTATAAATCGACCCATCAGTTCAAAGAGGCTGCGGGATACTTTCAGAAGGCCATCGACGCCGATCCCAAGAATGTGGCTGCGCGCACCGATCTCGCTTCGTGCCTGTTCTATGAAGGCGATGCCGACGGAGCGATTCAGCAACTGCAGCAGTCGCTCACTTACGATCCCAAGGACGCGAATTCTCTGTTCAACCTGGGAATGATTCGCCTGCAGGCCAAGAACGATCCCAGGGGCGCAGTGACAGCGTGGCAGCAGTTGCTCAAGTTAAATCCGACGCTGTCCGACGACAAAAAAGCCGCTGTCGAAAAACTAATTGCTGAGGCGCGCAAGCCTAAAGTGAGCCAGTAACTGGTTCGCCGGCGATCTCCAGGCGCCCAGATCCTCCGCCATCCTTAGATGGATGGCGGTTTTCGAATCCCGCGAGATTTAGACTCTCTCAGAATCCGCTACGGAAGCGGGCTTCGGGGGCAAGTGTCCGTCCACATCGCGCAGAAGCAAGAAAAATGAAATGACCTGCGTAATCCGCACGTCCCTAAAGTTTTGTACGAAAGGCCGATGTAGTCGGTATGGCCAGACGTCTATCTCGTTGGCATACCGCGCCCCTGCTCTCGCTTCTAGTCTTGTGCGGGGGGATCTCCCCGGGAAGCGCAGGAGACCGGCCCGACTTCACCCCCTTTGGCCGAGATCACGCGCTTCCGATTGCAGAAAAACGAAATGCTGATTCGCATTGATGATGCATCGAAGGAGTCGCATTTCCACATCAAGGCCATGGTGTTGCGGCCGGAATGGGATCGCAATCAAGTGATTGCGGAGGAGTCGGCTCGAGCGATGATCAGCCACCACCTGGACCCGATGGCGATGCGAGAGCAGCAATAGGCGTTGCTGGAGACTCAGGTTCTCGGTTGCGAAGTCAGGGAAGTTATTTGCGAGGCTTCCCTACCCGCCGCGCGGTCGCAAACATTTTTGCCACGGTGTCCAGATCCTTGGGTTGCACCTTCCCTGCGGGAATTCGCACGTGGGTAAGGTCTTCGAGCTTCACCAGCAGATCTATCAGGGACATTGAATCGATCAGTCCCGATGAAACCAGCGGGGTGTTCTCATCCAGATTCACGCCCGGCTTGCGAATGAGTTGAACAATGTATTGGATCATTTGCCGTGCTTCGTCGGTCATGCGGACATTTCCCTCCTAAGACTCGGTTCCAAGTTCCGGGTGCTCCTGCAACAGCTTTTCGCGAGTCGCAGAGCGGGCGGGCTTGCCGGCGGTGCTCTTCACGATCCATTTGGGTGGCTTGAGAAAGATCGAACGGATCGCGACTCCCATTCCGGCCACGACAAGACTTCGAATCTCGCCTTCAATTTTGGCGGCTTGCGCGAGCTGTTCTTCCTGCTCTAACTCTGCAATGACCACGATGTCTTCGGTCCCGAGATCGGGATTGTACAGGCCCACGGCGATCACACGGCCGTCACGAACGGTGGAATGGGTGGCAACAATTTCTTCGACGTCCTGGGGGTAAATATTCTCGCCGCCAATGATCAGCAGGTCTTTCTTTCTGCCGACGACATAGAGTTCGCCTTCGAGACGGAAGCCCAGATCACCGGTGTGGTACCAGCCGTCGATGATTGCCTGTTCTGTAAGGTCGGGACGGTTATAGTAGCCCTCAAAAAGGCAATCGCTTTTGACCAGAATCTCGCCGACGCGGCCCTCTCCGAGAACGGCGCCAGAATCGGAGGAGATGCGGACTTCATGACGGGGCAGCAGTAAGCCTGAGGAGGTGAACGCAACCGCGCCCGAAGCGCCCTCCGCAACCGCTACGATCTGGCGGGCGCCTCGAAATTGTGGGCCATCCGCCCATAAACGGGGCGGACCGGACGGCTGTGAAAGGTCCGACTGGGTGACCGCGAAAACATTCTCAGCCATGGCGTATGAGGATTGCAGGGCCGTTTTCTTGAGTCCTGCCGCCCCAAACGCGTTCTGAAACTCGCTCATGCTCTTCGCGCGAACCGGCTCAGAACAGTTGATCAACGCACGCACCGACGACAGATCGTATTGTGTCCGAGAGCGCTGCGGAGTCCGACGGGGCGCAAACTGGAAGGCAAAATTCGGCAGCCATGCCAGAGTGCATTTGTAGTCGCTGATGATCTGCAACATGGTTTCCGGGTGCATCACCCAGTCGAGCGGCGATTGCATTACGACCGGCAGGTGAAAAACCAGGGGCAGCATGAAGCATGCAATCAAGCCCATATCGTGATAGAGCGGCAGCCAACTGTAAATCCGGTCGGTGGCAGTATCGATCTTGAGCGCCTGCGAGAGGTGATCGAGTTGACGCAGCACCGCCGCGTGAGTCAGCGCCACTCCTTTTTGCAGCCCGGTTGTTCCCGCCGAATGCTGGATGAATGCCAGACTATCGGCCCGAATGTCAGGACGAACCAAATCTTTGTCGTCCGCGACGCCTCCAGTTCCTGCACGAAGCAGCCTGGTTCCTTCGTCGAGCGACACATGGCCGAGCATGTCGTCGGGAAATGCTTCGTCGATGACCACGGCCTTGGCCTTGAGATTCGCGGTTACCCCGGTCAATCCGGAGCGATACTTGGATGGCTCGATCTTGAAGTTAGGATAGGCGAGGAATGTGGGCGCCGCACCCAGCATCATCGCTCCGACAAAGGTCGTCATCGCCGGAATGCCCTGCGGCATGATGATGACAACGCGGTCGCCAGCGGTTACACGCTGGTCACGAAGCATCCTAGCCTGCAGTTGCGCTTGCCCGCGAAAGTCGGCAAAGCTCAGCGTCACCTGCTCATCTTCGTCAATCCATGACGTAATAAACGGACGGACGGGCGGAGCCGCGCCGAGGGCTTCGATCAGATTGCGGAATCGCACCCAACATTATTGCATCCAGGGAGGCGAGTGTTCTTGTAACTGGCGAATCAGACCTTTATTCTTGTTCGCTGTCTTCGGCGGGCGTTACAAAGGCTGGTCTGCCGCGCATCTCGGGTTCGTTGAGGCACGGAGGAAGGTTGTTCCAAGGCATCCTGTACTGTTTGCTGTTTCTACTTTGCGTAGTTATCTTCGCGAAGGTCCGCTCCCGAGTGGCGCGGCAGACGGTGCTGCTGATTGCAAGTTATGCGCTCTATGTCACCTGGGGACCATGGTTCGCGGCCGTTCTGGTTTCATCGACCGTGCTCAACTTCCTGATCGGGCGATGGCTTCAGCGTAGACCGTCCGGGGTCATCCTCTCGCTCGGCATTCTGCTGAATCTGGCGTTGCTCGGCAGCTTCAAGTATCTCCCGGAGGTGGCCGTCCATCTTCCGTTTTCGTCGCTGCAGAGGTTCTCGCATCTGGCTCTGCCTTTGGGATTGTCGTTCTGGACCTTCCAGGCGATGAGTTACCTCTTTGATCTCTATCGTGGCGAAGAACTCGATGCTTCTCTTTTCGAGTTTGCCCTGTACATGGTGTTCTTTCCCGTCACGATCTCCGGACCAGTCTGCCGCATGCCCGACATGCTGCCGCAGTTCCGTTCCGAGACACTCACGCGGTGGGACGACATCGGTCGCGGGTTCAGGCGTATCGCTACCGGTGTGTTCATGGTGCAACTGGCCAAACTGCTGGGCCAAGGGATTCTGCGCGGCGATGGGATCGCAAGCGGATTCGATCGCGTCACGCACTGGAGTGGCGCAGATGTCTGGTGCCTGGCGCTGGGATACGGCCTGCAGCTTTTTCTCGACTTCGCCGGATACTCGCACATCGCAATCGGCGCTGCTCAAGCGATGGGCTTCATCGTCCCCGAAAACTTCGCGCGACCCTTCCAATCCACCAACGTCTCGATCTTCTGGACCCGCTGGCATATGTCGCTATCGTTCTGGATTCGTGACTACGTCTTTCTCCCGCTGGCCATGTTGCGCCGGGAAGTATGGTGGCGAAATCTGGCGCTGCTGATCGCGATGATTCTGTTCGGGCTGTGGCACAAAGCGACCGTGCTCTTTCTGCTGTGGGGCTGCTATCACGGAGTTCTTCTGGTCTTGCATAGTCAAATGCAGCAGATGCAGCGGAAGTTCGACTGGGAACCCGCCAAGTTCCGGACTCCGGTTTCCTGGATCGCCACCATGCTGCTCATCAATCTAGGATGGGTTTTCTTCCGCGCCAATTCCCTGCCTGAGGCGGGTCAGATGTTGTCGGCTGTCCTGTCGCCGACGACCTATGGTTCGCACTTTCTGGGAGGGGGGCTGTATCTGCTGGTAGCGGCACTGGCTGCGGGATACACGATCGTGGTGTTCGTGAGCGACATGCTCGAACCTTACTCAAGCGAGGCGCAGGCTTCGGAACCCGCACCCAACGCGGGAATCATCGGGTTCCTGGCGCGCTCGCGCTGGTTCTGGATTCCGCCGCTCTACGCGCTGGCATTGATTTTCTTATTGATCGTGACTTTAACGCGCGGGGCCAGCACGGCGCAGTTCATGTACAACAAGTTCTAGACACCGGTAGACGTTCTCACTGCACGGGAATCCCGTCCGGCGTGAAAACTGGAAATCCATCCCACGGGCGCGACAGGCTTAGCTGTTGGATCGCGGCATTGCGGTTGTGCTCGAAGAGGAAGAGTCCGTAGTTGTAGTGCAAGACCGGGTCGCCCGGACTCTTCCGGATCGCCCACTCGTACTCGGCGGCGGTTTCATCGGAATCTTCCGCAGGCTCCTGCGCTTTGAGCATCAACCGCAAGATTTGATCGGAGTGATTCAGTTGATTGGTGAAAGGCGGCTTCTGTAAGCGATCCAGCATTTCCGTCGCGATGCGGGAGCGGTCATGTCCGGTGAAGGCCAGTAACTGCTCGCACTCCGCCTCAGAGGGAACGTCAACCTCCGTCAGAGGATGCCCGGCCTCGGACGGCAACTTGCTCGCGATCTGAAGGAACATCGCCCGAGCGAGCAGGTAATTGCCGAGAGGGGTCATGTGGACATGCTCATACACAAGTTCACTGCCAATGATCCCGTTCGGACTCTCCTTGGAGAAGATGGCATCGGCGTCTACGAGCTCTGCGCCCGAAGCCGAAGAAGCAAGCGAGCGATTGATGTCATTGATTCTGCTGTCGGCGCGAAAGCGTAGCGTGTCGAGATCGCGAGCGCGAAGGTAATGCTGTTTCGCGCTCGCATAATCCCCCTGCATCCAAAAGCTCCGGGCAATGCGAAATTCCAATTCGGCGAACTGATCATCGATCTTGGCCGCGGCCTGGTATGCCTTCAATGCGTCGGCGAAGGAGCGAGTGCTCTCCAGGTCCGCGCCTTGCTGCACAAGCGTTGTCCAGGAACGCAAGTCGTCCGGACTCAAGTTCTCGCGGTGCAGGGATGAGAACGGTCCACAATCTTTTAGATTGGTGGCGACGGTGCTGATAATGACTCGAGCGCCGGATTTGTGGGCAACGGCAACGGTGTCCTGCAGGTTCTGTTCGAAGTTGGCGTACGAATACTGCATGAGCGGCGAGTTCTCTCGCACCTGCTTGTCGAGAAACATCTCCATCCCGCGCCATTCTTTCTTTTGAGTTCCGACCTTGGTGAGGAACTGGCCGATACGGGTGGAGCGGACGAAGATGCTGGTGCGGATGACCAGCAGGCTCATGCCAGAAGACGTCAGCGCAGTCCCAGGTCCATACGGTCCGACGACTTCATTGTTGCCCGAGTAGATGATGAACACGTCGGGACGCTGTTCCGCCAGACTCTTCGCAATCGGCAGAAGCACGTGAGAGTTGATGGCTACGCTGCCGGTGTTCACAACCTCGAACTTCATCGACGGGAAACGTTCCCGCAACATGACATCGAGGTACCGGCTGAAGGCGTAGGCCGGATCCGGATCGCCCATTGCCGCGGACTCCCCGAGCACGAAGATTCGGAAGGTTCCCTGCGGTTTCTCGGCTGGAATCGCATACGCTTGCGGGGTCTTGATCATGCCCGGCGGAAAGAAGGGCGCTGGGAAAAACAGGTTGTAGCACGCAGCGGGCTTGCCCCGCAGAGTGCACGGCACAGTCAGTTCCGTGGGAAAGCCCACGCCGAACAGGCGCAACGCTCCCTCGATCACACCCAAGAGCACCAGAGGCACCACGATGGCGCTGGCGATTTGCAGCCCATACCGCGCGCCGCGGCTTGAGCGTTCGTTCCTGGCGGGCGATCGCTCTACAGGTACAGGCATCTTTGATCGTTCTCCAGGATCCACCCTCAATAGCGCCGCTTTCGCGATACAGGGCTGGACTCGATCCGACTCCGTAGGCCTAACCACGGCGTCAGATCGAAAATCATCCAGCCCTGCCGGTCCCCCGTGCATGCTATGTTCCGCTTGAAAGCGGAACATCTTATGCCGCGGAAAAACGAAGTACAGGCGCAGATACACATCGCAACCTGAGGTAATTGCACCAGAGTTGCCAAAGCCAGTTTTCCATCAACGCCACCGATTGAGCATTGGTTTCAATCGCTTATCTCTTGGTCGGCGCGGCCGATCTGACTTCGAAAAACTACCACGGTGCCTTTCCCCTCATGCAACGTGTGTTTTAACCCCTTTTGCCATACTTGACGTTTGGAGGCTATTCAGGAAGACCCGTGCGTTCACTTCCCTTTATTCCCTTTAGGTTTCACCGACGGTGCAGTCGAGGTCACAGTTCCATCCGAATTGTGGGCTGCGGAGTGGCACATCAGCGTGCACGTACCGGTGCCGTGGTTGTAAGCGATGGGAGCGGCGCCGTTCGCGCCTACGACGTTGGCGTCGAAATTCACCAGCCGCTCACCGGTGATGGTCGGTGATGTGGCTCCGTTTCCGTGCGCAGTGTGGCAGACCGAGCAGCTGAACCCATATTGATAGGAATGCAGATTGTGCTGCGGAAAGCTGGTGTTCGCGAAGATCTGAGTGAGATCGTGGCACTTCGCGCACATCGAGAAGGGGCCGGCGACGCTGGTATCGGGATTGGGGAAAAGATTCGTGACCGGTCCGCCGGGGACGACCGCCTGACTGAACTGATAGTTGCGCTCCAGAATGTGCGAGTTGACCGACCCATGCGGACCATTCGGTCCGGCGCCACCGAACTCACGGTTGTCGTCGCTGTTGTGGCAATCGGTGCAGAAGATCTGAGTACCGACCAGGCGCGCCGATGCCAGTCCCTTCTCGTCGAGCATGTTCACCAACAGACTGGGTTGCGGCAGTGGACTGGAACGAGCGTGAGTCACCGGATGGCTCGACGTGGCCGTCGAGGCGAGTTCCGGGATGATGTTCAACGAATCTGGAGCCGTGACGACTCGAATGGGCGCGTAACCGTAAATCACCAGACGCTGTTTGCCGATGCTGGTTCCGTGACAACGCAGACAGGTTTCATATTGATTGACCGCCGGAATGATCGCAGTGATGCCGTCGAGCGCACTGATGCCGGTTGCGCCAGACTGCGGCGGACGAATCACGGGTGGCGCGGAAAACTGCACCTCCGGATTGGAGGCGTGCGCGCTGTGGCAGTCCACGCAAGTGGCGTGACGGTTGTTGTTAAGCAGCGGCGTTTCGCCGGCATCGTGGTAGTTATTTCCCGAAGGCATGGGATGGCTGACCTTCGCGACCTCGGCCATGACGTTGGGAATTGCCGGCGCTAGATAGGTGCCGCCGCCGTGGCAAGTCATGCAACTCTGCGTGACCGGATCGTACGACGGGGCCGAGGGTGCCGCCGGCCGAAGCAGACGGGCAGGAGCGACCGAATCGTGCGACATGTGGCACGACGTGCAGGCGTTCACACCGACTGTGGCGTACGCACCGGCGTGGGCGTCGGGTGAAACCTGATTCGTGGCGGTCTGATGGATGCTGTTGGTGAATCCAGCCAGCGGATTGACCTGTCCCTGCACCACTCGCGTCGGATCGTGGCACGCCAGACACATCTGCGCGTTGGAGCTGTCGCGCACCAGAAAGTTCTGCGCAATCCTGTCTATGTTCTGAACGTGCGGGTCGTGGCAACTCGTGCATTCGATGTTGCCCTTAATTAGTTTCACTGCTCCTGTAGGATCGGCGGTCTTGCCTTGCGATGCCAGCGAAGCGACCAGGTTGGAAGCATCTTTCAGCGGGATGACCAAGCTGAACGGGTGCGAGCCGGTCAGGGTGGTGCCGAAGGAATCAGCCGCGTTCATCGATCCAATCGTCGGCAACTGTCCGTAAGCCGCGGACTGTCCGATGCCCACGGTTCCGTCGTGACAACTCAGGCACAGACTGCTGGTGACGCCCAGCGTAGGCTGGGTGTTGCCCAGATTCGGATCGGTGGTGCTGCTGTAGGGTACGTACGACTTCTGCGACAGCTTCTGATTCCAAAGCGGCGTGTTGCCGCCCAATCCACTGTGCGGAGCGTGGCAGAACGTGCAACCAAGACTCCCCTGCGAATAGACCGACGCACCACTGGACAAAGACAGGTTGTGCATGCCCAGCACATCCCCGTTGGGCTGCACCTGGGCAAAACTCTGCGCCGCGAACAACAGGCACGCCAGCGTCAGGAGTGGCTTCACGGTTGCTTTCTCCCGTCGGCCGCCTGCGTGACGCCGTAGTAGTGAAATACCTGGACGCGACGGTTGAAGGAGTCGACCACGTAAATGCGGTCGTGATTGTCAATTTGCAGTCCGGTGGGCAGTTGAAACTGTTCCGCCCCGGTTCCTTTTCCGCCGAAGTAATACAGCAGTTGCCCCTGTTCGTCGAAGACCTGCACCACGCCCCAAGCTCCATCGACGACATACAAGTGCGATTCGGAATCAAAGCCGATTCCTTTGGGCCGGAAGATCCATCCCGCGCCGTCCCCAGCCTTGCCGATGGCGTAGCGGAAGGTGCCGGAGCGGTCGAACACCTGCACCCGGAAATTCATGGCGTCGACCACGGCCAGATCCTGTCCATGTAGCCGCAGTTCGGTGGGATAGTTGAACTCGCCGTCGCCGTCGCCCGTCTTCCCGATGGTCTGCAGCACGCTGCCCTGCATGTCCATCACGAAAATCTTGTTACGCAGCGTGTCCGTCACGTAAATGCGCTGGGCCGCGGAATCCACGGCAATGCCCGTGGGACGCTTGAAATATCCTTCGCCACCTTTCAAGCTGCCAATCGCGCGGCGATACTTGCCATTCGCATCGAACACAAAAACCTTGCCCGCCTGCGAATCGGTAACGTAGATATTATCCTGGGTATCGACGGCCACGCATTGCGGCGTGAGCATGGGATCCTTCCTCGCATCGCGCCGCGAGAGGAACTTATATTTCTGCTGCTCGAAGTCGAAGATATGCACGCCGGACGCCGCCACATCGGTAACGATGATGCGCCCGCGCGAATCGGTGACCACGCTGTAAGGACTGACCAGATAATGAAAATCGGGCAGGCCCGCGATCACGTCGACCACGCGGGTCCAGAAACTACGCTTGGGCTTGACCTCGCGCTCCAGGCTGAAGCTGCGCTCGAATGAGAGCTTGCGCCCGCCGTCCATCAGCAAGTCGGGTGCGGAGGGTGCGACCGTCTCCTTCGCACGCTTTGCCGCGTCCGCAGGCGACGCCAGCAACAGCGCAAGCGCAACCGTCAGCCCGGCAAGAGCCATTCCGCTGCAAACAGCCGCTCTGCCTCGATCGTCTAGAAGAAGTCGAACCATCTGGAGATACCCACAAAGTACGCCGTCGTGTTGGCTGGCGCTCCCACCGCGCTGATGCCCTGCGTGAAGCGCGTGTACCCGGCTTGCAGTCCGATCCTTCTTAGATGGTACTGCAACTGGGCATTATAGATTTCGGTATTGTTGTGCGAGATCGTCTCACCAATCGTATTGCTGATAGCGCGACTGAAACTCCCCGCGATGACAAGCCGCCGGATCGGGGTTGCCGAAATGCCGCCACCGTAACTTGATCCGCCGAAGGTAATGTAATCAGTCACGCCGGGTGTTCCTGAAACCGACACGAATCCGCCCGCGCCGAGCAGCGAGATGCCGGTGGCCTCCGTGTAATTGCCGGTGACGGTGAATTTGCGCGATCCAAGCGCTGTCGAATAACCTTCGCTCGTGCTGCTGGTTCCCTGGTAGTTTGTGAGCCCGCTGTGCGTTCCGTTGAAGGCCGCCGTCCACTGAAGCCCAGCCGGCAAATGGCGGTGCACATTCGCGCTGTAGCTGTAGTAAGAGCTCGTATAGGTGACAAGCAATGACTGCACATTTTGCGCGTAACTGAATACACCCGACGTTTGCCAGCCCTTGAAACGGTGAAAGAAATTCACATTGCCAATGAAGCCCAATGCGTTGGTCCCCTGGCCGTTGCTGCTGTCCACCACCGAACCGGAGAACGTGAACATATCGAACAGCCGCCTACCGTAGTTCACCGTGCCGCTCAGGTAAGTTCCGGTGTAGCTCTTCCCGAAATATTCCTGGTCGTAATAGGTGGCCTGCGATGATGCCGAAAGAAAATTCGTGAACTGGTAGGTCGCGCCACCGCCTATGGTCGAGGAATGCGCCCCGGTCCCCAAGCTGATTCCAGGCTGTGCGGTTCCGTTAGTGCTCAAACTCTGGGCAAGATATCCATTCAGGTTGCTCGTGTAGTTCTCGGTGACATTCAGTGATAGTTTCTGCGTGGGATGAAAACTCGCGCCGGTGTTTACGATGTCGTCGGTATAGCTCGAGACGTTGGAACTCTGCCCCGTGTCTGAGAAGTAGTTGCTTTCGGCCGACGATCGGTCGTAGTTCGCATAAAACTGGCCGTGAAGGGGCAGAGCGTGTTGCGCTCCAATTCCCACGTCGTGGCCAGTTGAGTCCTGCACCGACTCCGACTGGCCCGCCAGGAACTCCGGAAATTTTGAGTTCAAGCTGTTGCGGTCGTAAAAAGCGTTCAGCCGAAATCCTGCGACCTGATAGCCCGAGCGCACATTGAACAGTCGCGTGCTCGTCGTTGTTTCTTCGCTGGTTCCATAAATCGTGCCACTGCCGCCGCCTTGCGAATACCCAACAGAAAGAGTGGGCAGATTCGGAAGCAGCGCGCTCCAGTTGACAGCGAAACCATCGCCCTTTCCGATGGTCGTAAAATTGGGCTGCCCGTTCAAACCAAACGTCCCGCTGCTGTTCCGGTCATAGCGGTAGCTCACCGATCCCGGAAAATGGCTGCCACTGAAGAAGTTGGCTGTCGCATTGATGCCGGTCGCCCCAGTCAGCGATTGATAGCTGGAATTGGCCCGCGACTGGTTGTAGTACGGCGATGCCGTGAATGAAATAAAGTTGGGATTGTAGTAATAACCGGAGAGTTTGCCGTCAATTCCGAATGTCAGTCCGTGGTCGGAGGGAATGACGTCGCCATAATCTCCACTGTATCCGAAGGTGAACAGGCCGCCAGCGCTCAGCTTTGTGTTTTCGCCAATCGAGAGTTCTGGGGTCTGGGACTGGGGCACGCTTTGGGCGCATATAAGTTGCGCCATCATCAGTATTGCTAATCCGATGATTCGATTCGCTGCCTTCATTAGGCTCTGCCCTTCCGACCAGAAACCGCCTCGTACCTAACTTATGGATAGGCACAACGATTGCCAAAGGGCGATGACCTTTCTGATTTCTAATCAATTGAAAACAGGGGATTTAAAACTACTGCCGAGCGGGATTTTCGGGACAGGTGCGGCATATCACCCGGCCTGCGAGTTGAAATACACAACAGTGAAACCGACCCACAAATTAGCGCTGTCATCCTGAACGAAGTGAAGGATCTATGTACTTTCCCGAGAGTACATAGATCCTTCATTTCGTTCAGGATGGCAAGACGAAAAGGTTTAGGGACTACACCATTTCAATCTTGGCTTTGGAACGCAATTGCTTCGCAAGGTTCGAACGCAGTTTCTCGTATTTGCTCTTCTGCAAATCGGTCTTCAGTTCGGTCCTGACCTCGGACAGCGGCTTCTTGCGCGGCGCAGTGTGGGCATTCAGGCGAATGATCGTGAAAGCGCTCTCAATCTGAATCAATCCGCTGACCTGCCCCGCTTGCATCGATTGCAAAGTTTTCACAACCTGGGGCGGCAGCTTGTCCGCCGGAACAACTTTATGGTCGCCCATGTTCACCCTGAAATCGTCCTCGGAGACCTTTTCCGCCAACAATCCGAAGTCCTGATAACTCTTCGTCGCCTTGGCCTGGCGCAGTGCGTCCTCCGCCTTGCTGCGGGCTTGCTTCGCCTGCTCGGGAGTGTCTTTCAGCGGAGGCACTACTGAAATACTCTGGAATGTGAATGTCTCTCCCTGTTGATACTTCGCCGGATTCTTGGCGTAGTACGCTTGTACTTCAGTCGATGAAACGGCGGACTTATCTTCCACGTCCGTCTTCAGAACTTGCTCGATGAGCAATGAACGCCTCATCTGCTGGCGTAAATTTTTCTCGGATCCCTGCATTTCAGTTTGCAGGTATTGCTGATATTGGTCGGGACTCTTGAACTGGCCACGAAAATCAGCCTGGGCACGATTCAATTTCTCGGGCGAGATCGTCAGCTTGCGCCGCACCGCTTCCTGGTAGACAAGTTCCTCGAAAATGATCATCTCCAGCGCACCCTGCCGGATCTCTGCTTCCTGCGCCTTGGGGAATCCGTTGTGCTGTTGCGCGTAGGGAAAGATCATATACATCTCGCGCAGCAGGTCGCGATCGGTCAGCACTGTGCCGTTCACCCGTGCCACGGGCTTGTCGCTCACTTGCAGAGATGAGGTCTGGGCAGAGGCCGTGTTCGTGATCGCGGTAGGCGTGTGGGAAGCCATTTGGGCCGATGCCGCCGAGAGTGCGAGGGCCAGAAAACCGCAGATGGGGAGTTGGTATTTCATATTTCCTCGCTTACTAACTTCATACGGTGTTCGTAAAAAAAGGGGAGAGTAATCCTCTCCCCCTTTTGCACACATCATTCCAAGTCTACTGGAAGACCGTCGTGATGTTGTTGGTGTTGTTGGCTTCGTTCGACTCGCCAAAGTGGCACTGGCGGCAGAACTGCGTGGTCGAAGGCGCATTGGCATTGGCCACGTTGTTGATGTTCGGATTGTAGGGGCCATTCACGAAGAAGAAAGTGGCATAGTACTTGCCGCCGCCGTCGTTCGCGATCGGGCTAGCTGCGCTCGACGTGTACACGGTCATCACGTGCTGGTTGTGGCAGGTGGTGCAGAGCACGTAGGGAGCATTTGTGGCAGTGAGCCCATAGGGCTTAGACCATTTCCCAGGCGCCAGTGCCGGCCAACCATAGTTGGCTACGAACTGAGCATACGGTGAGCCGGGGGTCACTGTCAGTGCACCAGCGGTGTTCACCAAGCCATTGCCAGTGCTGATGAGGGCCAACTGGCCCACCGGGTGGTCGTTGGTGTAGTTGCCGGCCGTCGTGCCGTCATTGCCGAGCAGGGTAGGAATCTTGCCCGTCCCATAAGAGGTATTGGTCAGAAGGCCGATCCTCTGTTCATAGGATTGGTTGACCATCATGTTGCTGGCCGTGACGTTGCCGTCATGGCAGCTGAGGCAAAGCAGAATGCCGCCGACTTCTTGCGAGCCGGTCGAGATGGTAGCAGGCAGAACTTCCGTGTATTTCCCGGTGTCGCCAAACGCAATCGTCTTGCCATAGAGTGGGCTCGCGTCCTGTCCCCACAATGCGTAGCTGCCAGTGTCAGCGGCGCCGGCGTGGCCGGATCCCGAAAGAACCGCTGTGCGGAGAGTGACATCCAGCGCAGCCGCGGCCGTTATTATTGTGCGCGCCGAGGACGTCAACCGGCGATGACCAGGTCTGCGCCATCACCAAGCCCCCGACTGCCAGAACAAACATTACAAGCAACATCGCTTTCTTCATAAAATTTCACGACCTCCATGAATGATGTGTTTCAAGTTGTTACTAAACTCCCAGAGGCTTAGGCCGTGGGCTGCGTCTTGTGCGTGGGCACTCGTCGTAGCCGCCTCTCGGCCTCTATTAGTGCAAGTGGCCGCCCGAACTCTGAGCGGCGTCTCATTTTCAGAAGTTTGAGGCTAAGCCACTGATTTCACTAGGCTTTCTGCTTGAGCTGAAGCCGAACTCGGTTGCGAGGAATTCTAAGCAAGTGGGGGAAAAGAACCACCTGGTAGTGGGGCGTGGTGAAATGCCCCAGTTGGAAACTTCCACGACGGAGGTGTTGCGAAATGCAGCAGGGGGACCACAGAAGCCCTACGGTCATCTTAGAGACGTAGCAAGCCAGGTTCCTACAACGACGAATGTGCGCCTTACTTGCTCTGGGGGCTCCTGGCTTCGGTGGCCGGAGGGGCCAATGGGACAATCTCTTTGCTCCCGGCGGCCTTCTTCGTGCGTTGCGCTTCCCGGTCTTTGTTTAGCTGCTCTGCCTCGGCGTCGGTTACGTAGCGGAATTGCTGCACCCGTCCGGGATAGATCTCGGAGGTGAAGACGCGGTTGTTCTTATCGGTGGCGATATTGACGATTCCCTGAAACTGTCCCGGCAACAGGCCATGGCCGCCAAAGGAGATCAGCAACCGTGCTTCCTGGTTGTACACCTGTACCCGATCCTGCACGCCATCGGCGACCCAGATATGGTTGTCGCTATCGATCGCAATGCCTTTGGGCCGCGAGAAGTATCCCGGGCCGTCGCCGGGCTTGCCGAAGGTGCTGACGAATTTTCCGTCGGCGTCAAAGATCTCAACCCGGTTGTTCAGCGTATCGCAGACGTAAAGGTTGCCGTCCGCATCCACGGCCAGCCCGGTGGGCCTGGCGAAATCCCCGGGGGTAGTGAGCTCGTGGTGATGTCCGGTGGTGCCGATCTTGCGCAGCGGTTTGAGTGAATCCGCGTCGTACACCAACACCTGATCGAGTTCGATGTCAGAGACATACAGCAGGCGGTTCTCGCGATCGATGGCCATCGCGCCAGGATTGACGATTCCTTCGGTAATCACATCTTCGGCCACGTGGGCAGCATTGAAAACGAGAACGTGGCGCAGGCCAGGATCGGAAACAAACAGACGATCGCCATCGTCAATGGCCAACCCGATAATGCGGTTAAAGTGCGCGTGCGCCTTGTTCTTGATCATGTCCAGATCGCGCGTCTCGGTGTTGAAAATGAAGATAGCGCCCACCTTCTGGTCTGCAATATACAAATTGTTCTTGGAATCGATGGCGAGGCCGTAGGGTTCGGCGAGCTGGTACAGCACTTTGGCTTCGCTCTGCGGCTGTGTGCCCGCCAGGCGGTCCATCCACTTCGCTTTCTTGCTGTCGTTTCCCGCCTCGACCTGCGAAATCTTTTCGGCAGCATAGAAACCTGTGTAGCGGATGCGAGCGATGGCAGGCGGATTGGGCCAGACAATGTTCGAATAGTCGATGACCGGAATATTCTTTGCATCGCCAGCCTTCTTTTTTTTATCCGCAAATGCAGAACTGGGCGCAAGCAGAGTCAGGCCGAGCATCAGACAGAGCACGAGTCGCCCCTTGCGGCTATCGCTTAACTTTGCGCTGAATTCGGTCATGGTCATCATTCTCCTTATCTAAATTACCGTTTGGTCAGATCCTTGTGACAACTGGCGCAGAATTGAGCGTTGTTCACCTGGTCCTTCAACAGCAGATCGGGCTGCGCTGACGAATGCGGCTGGTGGCACGACAGGCAGTCAATTTTTGCGTGTATTTTCGTGATATCCGTCGGGTCCAGCACATCGGACACCGGGTGGCCCTCGATCGGATGCCCACGCCCGAACTTCAGCGGGAGCACGACGACTTTATTCTTCGCGAAGTAGTCTTCGGGCAGCCGCACGCTTCCATTGAAAATCGTGAGCACGTGTTCGGCTTCGAGTTTCGTGGGTTGCGAATCCGGGCCATGACATTCGAGGCAGAGGGCATTCGCCGTCTTGGCGCGCAACAGGTGATCGTTGTCCCCTCCGTGCGGCTCGTGGCAGGTGGCGCATCCCTGCTTGAACGCGGGCTGATGCAGGAAGTGCTTCTTGCCCTGATCGGCCTGCTCGGTATGGCAGGTCAGGCATATGTCGACCGCATTGGTTTTGGGCAGGCCCGGCTGGCGGCTGGCATGCGGATTGTGGCAGTCGGTGCAATCGCCTGCCGCTCCTGGGTGCGGCACTTTCGCCTTCTCAATCTTCTCGACTTTGTCGCTGTGGCAGGTCACGCAGATCGATTTCACATCGGCCTGCGCCAGCACCACTTTGCCGTCCTTGGCCGCAGCGTGGCATGTGTCGCAGGATTTGTCGGCAAACGGCGGATGCAGGAACTGCCGCATCAGCTTCGGAACAGCCGATTGGTGCGGATCGTGGCAACTCGTGCAGTCCGCTGTGGCGAAGGGCTGGTCATGATGCGCTTTCTGCAGGCTGGCGTCCTTGACGTCGTGGCAATCAATGCAAAGCGCTGGAGCGACTCTTGGTCAGGTGAAAATCAAACTCCGCCTTGCCGGGTTCGCCGGTCTTGTGAGTCGTGTGGCAGGTGTCGCATCCCATGTCGAGCGCAGCGTGGCGACTGCCTTTTTCCGGGACGTTCAATCCTTGTTTGTGGCAAGTCAGGCAGAGATTCTGGCCCTTGTCGCCGGACTCGGGCTTCAGCAACTGATTCTTGTTGTCGCTGCTGTGCGGGTCGTGGCACTTGATGCAATCGCGCACCGCCGGGGGATGCACTGTCCCTTTCAAGGTGGCGGCGTCTTTGTCGGCGTGACAACTGAGGCAGAGCGCTTGCGGAGTCGAGGTGATCAGCTTGATGCGAGTGATGTCTTTGTTCACTCGAACTTCGTGACAGCTCAAGCATCCCGTGGCGATCGCGGAATGAACGGCCTTCCCTTTCGACTTGTCTTCATGGCACTCGAGACACTTCGCCGAGTCGACGTTCTTGTCGAGGGGAACCGGATGCTCCTTGGCAAAGGCGGGCATGGCCCCGATCAGAAGGAGAACCGACAGCAACTGAAGGAGACGGGGGAGGGCCTGACCGATGTGAGTTTTCCTGTGCATACGAAGACAGCTTTGCGACGATGGGACCATGACCAACCGATGCATGTGCACGATCCTCGCCTTCCTGATGTGGGAACAACTGTCGGTTCTTGATTGGACTGTAAATTATTGCAACAACTCATCTTCTAACTTACGCCTTCGGCCGCAAGAAATCTCGGGACCCGGACTTGATCTCCCGCGAATGGGCTTTCTGCCACACCCGGTCGGTGAAATCACGCAGGTTCGCCCCTCGCCCAGCCGAGTTTCCTTTTTCGCCAGATTTCAAGCCATTTGTGATTGAAATCACAGACTTCCGGCGGTGCGTGAATTCGCAATTGGACCTTCTAGAGATGAGTGTTATGCCTCATGCAAACGGCTGGCATGGAGCATCGTTCTTGCCTTAACTCGTTGATCGCACGGGGCTTGGCACAGCCCCCGAACGTTGGCGCGGAACGTGCATTGCACTATGCGAGGAAGAGAAACGTCATGGCCCTGTCACTTCGCTCCGCTTTTCGCGGAATGCCCCGCAAAATCTGGCAGACGCTCAGTTCCATCAAGACCGGCGTCGTTCTGATCATTCTGGTTGTCATCTTCTCTGCGGCAGGGACGGTCATCCTGCAACGTCCGATGACCGATGCCGACGACATGCAGCGCGCGTACTCGCCCGTCATGCTGCGCTTTCTCGACGCCACAGGCCTCACCGATATCTTTCACACGCGCTGGTTTGTGGCCATGCTGATTCTGGTCAGCCTGAGCATCATCTGCGCCTCGGTGCAGCGCTTCCCGAACGCCTGGCGATACTTCGCGCGTCCTTATAAGAGTCCCGACGAAAGCTTCCGCAAAGTTCTGCCGACACAGGCGCAGATTCCGGTTGCCGATGAAGAGCAGGGATTGAGCGCAGCCGAGCGCGGCTTCAAGCATCTCGGGCTGAAAACCGAACGGATCGTACGAACGGATAGCTTCTCGTTGTTCGCAGAGCGCAGTCGCATCTCCGAGATGGCTGTGTACATCGTGCACGCCAGCCTGCTGCTGATCTTCCTGGGCTTCATTGTCGACTCGCTCTACGGCTGGCGCGGATTTCTAATGCTGAGTCCGGGAACATCGAGCAATCAGATCGAGACGAAAACTGGCGCCATGCGGACCATCCCGTTCTCGATTCGCTGCGACGGCACAGGCGAGGAGACTTATGCCGACGGCTCCCCGAAACGGTGGTGGTCGAAGCTGGCTGTGGTCGAAGGTGGCCGCGAGGTTTCGAGCAAAGAAATCGTGGTCAACGATCCGCTCGTCTATCAGGGGCTGCGCTTCTACCAGGCCAGCTACGGCCGCACGGGAAAGCTCGATCAGCTGATTCTGAACGCGACTCCGGCCAACGGCACTAAAGGTACGCCGCAAGAAATCTCTCTGGGCATGAACCAGACGGTGGCGCTTGATGCCGACACCAGTGTGCAATTGGTCGATTTCATCCCAGACTTCGTGGTGCAAGACGGCCACGTTTATGCTCGCAGCAAAGACATAACGAACCCCGCGGTCCACATGATTGTGACGTCGAAGCAAGCCAACACTAGCGTGAATGTTTGGCTGCCGGAGATGCCCGGTATCGATGAGAATGCGTCCTCCCCCTACACTTTCGATCCCAAAGACCTGAAGACTGGCATTTACACCGGGCTACAGGTCTCGCACGAACCCGGCCAGTGGGCAGTATGGGCGGGCGTCGTGCTGATGGCCATCGGCTTGACCTTTGTTTTCTACGTGGTTCACATGCGCTTCTGGGTCGTTCCCGTGGTAGATGCGCAGGGGCGCACTGCACTGTGGATTGGTGGTACTGCGAACCGCAATCGGGACGCATTCGAACTTAGATTCAAGAACGTGGTGGAGCAAATCAAGAAGGAACTGAAACCCGAATTCGTGGCCTCTGCCCAGCAAGCCACATCGATCGCCGGTCGGTGAGTCCGGCTACGGAGGAAGTGTATGGCAAGCGAAAAAGTTGAACAGCATCCCGCGACCGGCACAACGCTGGTCGTCATGGTGGGGTTGGGAATTGCGTTTCTGCTGTTCATCGCTTTTCTGAATGTGGTGAAGAGCGGAAACATTCTGAGTGAGGCCAATCTGCTCTATGCCGCGCTGGTCTTCTATGCGGGCGCCGGCGCGCTGTATCTAGGCTTCGGCGTGACCGGGACAGACGCTTACATCAAGTTCGCCTCGCTCATGACTTGGGCGGGACTGCTGGCCAACACCGGGGCGGTGGCGCATCGCTGGTATGAGGCGGGACATCCGCCGTTCGCCAGCATTTATGAAATGCTGCTGAGCTTCGTATGGACCCTGGCGGCACTCACGCTCATCGCTGAAAAGAAGTACGGCGTGAAAGTGATCGGCACGGTGACCATGCCGGTCGCGATTGTCGGCGTCATCCTGATGCAGCTTTTGCCCAGCGAAGTCCGGCCGCTCGTCCCCGCGTTGCAATCTACTTGGCTGCACGTTCACGTAACCCTCGCCATGCTGGCGTATGCGGCGTGTGCCCTGAGTTTTGCGCTGGCCATGATGTTCCTGATCCAGGACAAGGTAAAGACGGAATTATTCCTGGCTGCAACCAGCATCTTTACTGTCGGAATTTATGCCGCGGTGCTGACTCGCTTCGAGAGGTGGGGTGGCTTCAACGTCATCGCCTGGGACGCTGAGAATAAGGCGGAAGTATTCGTCTCACGCGGTGTGCGGTTGTTCGTCACGATTCCCGATCTCGGCTGGCTGATGCTGCTGGTCTTCGCCGCGGTGGCTGCTCCGCTGGTGCTCTATGTTCTGTCGCTCGTCAAGAAGAATCAAGGCTTGCTGGCGGTCGCCGATCGCGCAGTCTTCATCAGTATTCTGCTGCAATCGCTGGCGCTGGTCTTCTTCGTGCTGCGCGTACGAGGCGGACAATATCCTTCCCTCGACGCTGAAGGTCTATATGCAACCAGCTTGTCCGCGAGCCCCTTCATTCTTTCCGCGCTGGTCGGCGGTATCTTCGCCAATCTCCTTTATCTTCTGCTCCTCTGGCGCCGTCAGGATCTCGAACGTTTGCTGCCCGATGCCGATGCCCTCGACCGCATAACCTACAAAACAATTTGCATTGCCTTCCCTTTGCTCACCCTGATGATCGCCGCCGGCGCCTACTGGGCTAACCGGGCCTGGGGTTCTTACTGGAACTGGGATCCCAAAGAGACGTGGGCGGCGATTACTTGGCTGGTGTATGCCGGCTACCTGCACATGCGCATCACACGCGGCTGGCGCGGACGCCGCGCGGCCTACTTCGCCATCCTCGGATTCGCGGTGGTGATGTTCACCTTCTTCGGTGTGACTTACTTGTTGCCTGGATTACATGCTTATGCCTGAGACCATGACCGACAAAATAGTTCCGGAGATTCCGACTGAAGCGGTCCCTGAAGCTGCCGCCCCTCGCTCGCGCACGGGCTTTTTCAGTACGGCATATTCCAGCCCGGCTTTATTGACGGAGCCGATCTCGACGGGGCCGGTCGCGGATGGGTCCACACCGTCTAGCATGAAGTCCGAGGATCCCGAATTGCCCTGGCTGCGCATCAACTGGGAGATCAAGGCTCTGGTTCCGATCGCGTTCGTTCTTCTGGGGGGAATGCTGCTGTTCCTGCTGGCTACGCTCTCCTGGCGCGATCCCGAACGCCACATGGTGTTGTTGGTCGCCGGCGCGGGCGCAGTCGCGATTTGCGGCGCGCTCCTCGTCGTACTCACCTACACCGTGCAGCGGCCCATGGTCGAACTGCAGCAGAAAATCGCGCAACTGGGCGGCGGCGATCTGAACTTGTCCGTAAGTTTTGCCCGCCGCAACGATGAGATCGGCGACCTCGGGCGCAACTTCAACCAGATGGTTCTGCAACTTCGCGAAAGCCGCAACGAGATCGAGCGACTGCACCGCACGCAGATGTCACGCGCCGAGCACCTGGCCACTCTGGGAGAGATGGCGACCGGACTGGCCCACGAGATCCGTAACCCCTTGGCGGGGATTGCCGGCGTCATCGAAATCATTGGCCGCGACCTGCCTTCGACCAGCCCCGCACGCGCTGTGGTCAAGGACGTTCGCCAGGAAATCGCCCGCATCAACCACATCGTCACCGACCTTCTGCAGACGGCACGCCCGCATCCACCCACGGTCCGCAAGAGCAACCTGAACACCACGGTGGAACATGCGGTCATGCTGGGCCGGCAGCAGGCGCTGGCGAAATCGATCGAGATTGCTCTTCACGAGGACCCCACACTGCCGGAAGTCGAGCACGACAGCGATCAGATCCACCAGGTGCTGTTGAACTTGATGCTGAACGCTCTGCAGGCAATCGACGCGAACGGAAAGATCACCGTCACGCTGCGACCCCAGGGTGCGACAGCCGTCGTCGAAGTGGCTGATAACGGACGCGGCATCGCCCCTGATCACCTCCCCAACATTTTCCGTCCCTTCTACACCACCAAGGGCGACGGAACCGGCCTAGGATTGTCCCTGGCTCGCCGCATCGTAGAAGGCCACCAAGGCCGTATCGAGGTCACTAGCGCCGTCGGCAAGGGCACGACGTTCGCGGTCATCCTGCCTTTGCAGCGTGCAGAGGCCCAAACTCGGCCTCCTAGACCGCCGACCGTCCATGCCCCTCCCTTCCGTAGTAAGCTAAACAGGCATGCCTGCGGAGAAGATTCTGATCATTGACGACGAGCGCCTGGTGCGCTGGTCGCTGCGCCAAAAGTGCGAAGAGTGGGGATACCAGGTCTCGGAAGCCGTTGCCGGCGAACCCGGCCTGCGCATGGCTCAGCACGAGTCTCCCGATCTCGTTCTGCTCGATGTCCGCATGCCCGATCTGAACGGCATTCAAGTTCTGGAGCAACTCAAAAAAGCTCCCGATGCTCCGGCCGTGATCATGATCACCGCCGATCCTCAACTGGATGACGTAAAGACCGCGCTCAAGCTGGGCGCCTACGACTTCATCGGCAAGCCGCTGGACTTCGAGGAGTTACACGTCACCATCCAGAATGCCTTGGAAGCTTCGCGGCTGCGAACAGAAGTCAAATCGCTTCGCGGCGAGGTTCGCCGGAACACGGGGTATCACGAAGTGGTCGCAGTGTCGCCGAAAACCACCGAACTGATGAGCTTCGTTCAGAAGGTGGCGGCCAGCGAGGCCACGACGATTCTGATTCAAGGCGAGAGTGGCACGGGCAAGGACCTGATCGCCAAGACGATTCACTACGAGAGCACGCGCCAGAACGGTCCTTTCGTCGCCATCAACTGTTCCGCGATTCCTGAAACTCTGATGGAAGCGGAACTTTTCGGCCACGAACGAGGCGCGTTCACCGATGCCAAGCAGATGAAGAAAGGCCTGTTCGAAACTGCCCATGGCGGCACGCTGTTCCTGGATGAAATCGGAGAACTGTCTCCGCTGCTGCAGGCCAAACTGCTGCGCGTGCTGGAGGATCAGGTCATCCGCCGCGTTGGGGGCGTGCGTGACATGCAGGTGGACGTGCGCGTGATCGCCGCATCCAATCGCGACCTGGAAAAAGCAGTGCGCGAAGGCCATTTCCGCCAGGATCTTTATTACCGGCTGGCGATTATCGCCATCTTCATTCCGCCGCTGCGCGAACGTACGGAAGACATTCTGCCGCTGGTGGATTTCTTCATCGACTGGTACAACCGCAAGTTCAAGAAAGCGATTCGCGGCATCAGCCCGGAGACGCGACGGTTGCTGCTGGCTCACAACTGGCCGGGGAATGTCCGTGAGCTGAAAAATTCGATTGAGCGCGCCATGATCCTGGAAGAGGAGTTCTTTCTGCGGCCGGTCTACATGCCGTTCGCGGTAGGAGAAGCGGCCCGCAGCGGCTTGACCGCGTTCGAGCACAGCAGCGCGTCGAGTGACGGTGGAGGCAAGCAGTTGGCGAACGGACGCGTGCTTCCGCGGCTCTACATTCCGGAAGAAGGCACGTCTTTGGAGGAAGTGGAGCGTGCCATGGTCGAATTGGCCATGCGACAAGCCAACGGCAACCAAACCCACGCCGCCCGCCTGCTCGACATCAGCCGTGATGCGCTGCGCTACAAGCTGAAGAAGTTTGAACTCGTTCCCGTCGGCGACGAGGAGGCCGCGCCCGACTCCGTTCCCTCGGAAAACTCCTCGGCTTAGCGAGATCCCCTAACCGTTGTAATCATCTCCGGCACCCCGCCGGGAACTGCGCGGCGGATCGTCCGTGTCTGCACAACCCTGAAGAACCGCTCGCATTCGATGCGGCCGATCCAGCTACCCCGTCGTTGACCTGCGCACAATCCATTCGCAGCGTGCCGTTGTCATTGAACACCAACCCATAGAAACGCAGCGTATTGCCTGCGGCGAGTGCCTGCTGGTTGAGCAGGTGAGTGTTGCTGTCGACGTACACTTCGAGCTGGCTTGGGTTGTTCTGGTCAAAGTGATGCTTTGGAAGCCGAGGTCGAACTCCGCTAGCTGATCACTTGCCGTACTGGAGACCATCACTGTGACGTCGGTATCCGGGCTCATGTCAACTGCCACATTGATGAGGGCGGGCGACATGGAAGTGTCACCTGGCGGGTTGCCTTTTTTTATGGCATGATTCTGAGCGTCTATATACGTACAGACTAGTTGCGCTATAGACCAAGGAGATCCTTATGCCGGATGACCTCGCCACTTTGGAAACCCAACGATCCGAGCTCATGGAAGAGTTCCTCCGCTTGGGTGATCTGCGACCCGGCTCCATCACTGCGGTGACCCGACGTTGCGGCAAGGCTTCCTGCCACTGCGCTAAACACAACGACCCGGGACACGATCCACAATTTCGGCTCACCCGCCGCGTGTCGGGCAAGACGGTGACGGAAACCTTTCCCAATCCCACCGCGCTCCGCAAGGCACAGCAAGAAGTCGCCGAGTTTCACCGCTTCCAGAAGCTCAGTCAGGACCTAGTCGCTCTCAACGACAGGATCTGTCGACTGCGCCCGGTGGCGCAGGAACGTGGGGGCTGGACGGAGCAGGAAAAAAAACGGCTGCTGCGATCCATCAGGAAGTGGCCCGGGAAGTAAACCAACTGCTCGGCCGTATCTTTGCACAACGCCGGAAAGACCGCCGGACCGATCTGGAAGCGGTCGAGTCGGCCTTGCGAACGGCTCTCCACCAAGCCGGCGCCGCTGCCTTAAGCGAGCTGCTGCAATTCGAAATCCCGGAGGCGGAGCAGCGTCAGTTGCCGTGCCCCTGCGGCCATCACGCCCAATACCAGGAAATCCGCTTCAAATCCATCCTGACCATCGTCGGTCCGGTGCGTATGGCCCGCCCCTACTATTTGTGCTCCCGGTGTCACCTGGGCCAGTTTCCGGTGGATGTCGAACTGGATATCGAAAATACGGAGTTTTCTCCCGGGGTGCGCCGCATGCATGCTCTGGTGGGCCAAGAGGCCCCCTTCGATCATGGTCGGGAGCAGATGCAGCTCCTGGCCGGTTTGGAGGTGACCACCAAATCCGTGGAGCGTATCGCCGAGGCCATCGGAGGCGATATCGCCCAGCGCGAGCAAGCCGAGATCCAGAAAGCTCTACAGTTGGATCTGCCGGTCATCGCCGGTGAACCGATTCCCATCTTGTATGTGCAAATGGACGGGACTGGAGTCCCGGTGGTGAAGAAAGAGACTTTGGGTCGGCCAGGCAAGGCCGACGGTCAACCCGCGCATACTCGGGAGGTCAAGTTAGGATGTGTGTTCACGCAAACCACCTGGGACGAGGAAGGCTTCGCCCTCCGGGATCCGGATTCCACCACCTACACCGGAGCCATCGAAACCGCAGAACAGTTTGGCAAGCGCATCTATCGGGAAGCGCTGACACGAGGTTGGAACCGAGCGAAAAAGAAGGTGGTGATCGGTGACGGCGCGGAATGGATATGGAACCTAGTCGCCGAACACTTTCCGGAGGCCATCCAGATTGTCGATCTCTACCATGCTCGCCAGCATTTGTGGGCGGTGGCGCGCCAACTCTATCCCCAGGACGAAGCCCAACAGAAAGCTTGGATGAAGGTCCACCAGAAGCGCCTGCTGGACAAGGGGAAAATCGAAAAACTGGTGGGCGCGCTGCGGGCTATCGCCACCGGCAATCCCGCCATGGACGAGAAGATTCGCACCGAGGCCGATTACTTCGCGAGGAATGCAGAGCGCATGCGTTATCCCAAATTTCGCCGCCAACACTTGTTTGTTGGCTCGGGGGTAATTGAAGCTGGATGCAAGACGGTGGTCGGCTCTCGTCTCAAACAATCGGGAATGTTCTGGACCGTCCGCGGAGCCAACGCCATCCTGGCGCTGCGCTGCTCCCATCTCAATGGACGCTTTGAGGACTATTGGGAGGAGCGCCGCGAACCTCGGGCGGCATGACATCCACTTCTATGTCGCCCGCCCATTGATGAGTCCAGATTTGTAAAACCTGTATCCATTTTGTAACCAACTCAAGAAATAGGGGCTTCCTTTTGGGAAGCCCCTTGGCGCCGATACGAGCGGGTTATGAAAGAGCGCCAATTCTTAGGAATGACCTAGCCGCGCGACGCGTGCTCTTTCGCCTTGGCGATGTACTGCTCGACCTTCTGCTTCTCGGGATAATCCGGATTCACCTTGAGCAATTGCTGCCACGCCTCGATCGCGCCCTTGGGATCCTGTTTGCCTTGCCACCGCACCCATCCCAGGTTGAACAGGGTCTGCGGATGTCCCGGCCGGTACTTCAGGGAAGTTTCCATTGCGGCCAAGGCTTTTTCGGAGTTTCCTGTATACCAGTACGCCGTGCCCATATCGGTGCGGACGTCCGGATCGTCGGGATGAATGGCCAGGGCCCGCTCGTAGTACTGGATCGCACTGGGGAACTGTTGTCCGTCGTAATAGAGGTTGCCCAGTTTCACGAGCGAGTCGAAGTCATTAGGATTTTTGTTTACCGCCTCAAGCAACGGTGTCGCAGCCTGGGCCAGTGCGGCTTGGGCGTTGGGGTCCGGCTGCTTTTGCTGAGAGACGTTTCCCTGCTCGGTGGTTGTCGAGGGTGCGGCCTGCGTCGTGCCGACCGATGCCGATCCCCGGAACAAGTACCCCAGGGCCACTCCCAGCAGCAGACAAAATGCCGCCAATAAGTAAGCCTGCGTACTAGTCCACGAAATGGTGGGCGTGGAATTAGTAGTTGATTGCGACTGGGCGTTCTTTCCTTCGCTCATTGGGTTTCTCCGATCTGGTGCCGGCAAGCGCCTGTTTCGGCGGTTCCAGGTGAAACAGACGGGTGACCGCTGCGGTCATCTTCTCCTGTTCCTCCTTCTCTGGAAGTTCCTTGAGTTCGCGAGCCAGGGAGCTGGCAATCTTCTGTATGACCTGCGCTGTTATTGCGTGAAGTGACTGATCCTGCTCCCGCGTAAACGGCCCGCGCTCTTCGATAAAGGACTCCAGCTCTTGCCGGCAAATTTGGTCGAGGCGATGGCGCAGCGCGACGATCGTCGGCACCACGCTTTCAGCCTGCAGTTTGCCGCGGAAGGCTTGCGCCTCCGCGACTACAATCTTCTCCCCCTCAGCGGCTGCCGAGGCATGCTCCTCGGCATCGTTCCGGACCGCGCGCTCCAGACCCTCGAGGTCATAGAGCAGGATTCCGTCGACGCGGCGGACATCTGGTTCCACATCGCGCGGCATGCCGATGTCCAGAATGACCAGCGCCACGCGGTTGCGCTCGATGGCGATTCGCTCGGCTTCCTCGCGGGTCAGCACCACGTGCGGGCATCCAGTCGCGCTGATGACAATATCCGCGCGCAGCATGCACTTCCAGCGGTCGGCCAGGCGTGGCAGCCGTGCCTCCCAACTTCTCCGCCAACTCTTTCGCGCGCGTCGGTGACTGGTCGATGACAACCACCGATCCAGCCCCGTTTTCGGCCATCTGCCGGGCCGACAGTTCGCTCATCTTGCCCGTGCCCAGCAGCAATACTCTTCGGCCTTCCAGCGATCCAAAAATATGCCGGGCAAGATCGAGAGCTGCCGTGGGAATGGAGACCGCAAGTTTTTCGATCGCCGTCTCGTGCCGAACTTGATGGGAAACACTCGAGCGCCTTCTCCAGCACTGCATTCAGAAAGTGTCCGGCGGCGCCCACGGTTCGCGCCTGCTCCCACGCAGCTTTCACCTGCGACACAATCTGCGGCTCGCCCAACACCAGGGAGTCGAGTCCCGAGGTTACGCGGAAAATCTGGCTCAGGGCCGCTTCGTCCAGTAGGCGGTAGAAGTGTTCCCACTCGCTCAACTTCAAGCCGTGCTCCACTGCCAGAAAGTGGAGAAGTGAATTCGCGGCCAGCGTGGGCTCACTGGCCCATACCAGGAACTCGGTGCGGCAGCAAGTGGACAGAACGACGACTTCTTCAATGCCTTCCGCGTTCTGCAGGTAGCCGCAGGACTTCGTAGCGCCGGTTTTCGCTGATCCAGAAACGTTCTCTCATGGCCAGCGGCGCGGTGCGGTGGTTCAGTCCGATCACCATGAGCGTAGGTTCCACGACGAATACCTCGGGCGCAGGTTGCACCTAGGCTAACGCAAGCCGCGTGCCAAACGGCCAGCCGCATTTGTCATGTCAAACACTGCATTTTCAGCAGCTTGCGCTGAGTGCCGGAGATGAAATATTGATCACGCGCTCAACAGTGCGGCATATGGCGCGGACCGCGAGTCATTTCACACGATCTGTCTGTGCCACATCAACTTAGGCCCGCACCACAATCACGCCGGTCCGTGACCACAATCACTGACCCGGTCCCCCGTCTCCGTGGAAACTGCATGACGATTAGTAAGTTTTTATCCAGTCTCGAAACTCGACCGCGGGATTCTCCTGCTTCAGCGCGGACGTAGCGGCGAGACAGCAAAGGTTCTGAAAGGAAAAGCAATCATGAAGATGTCGAAGCTCGTAATCCTGATCGTGATGATCGCGCTGGCGTTGTTCCTCGTTCTGCCTAACCTCTCCTGGGCCGCCGATGACGGCGCGGCCATTTACAAAACCAAGTGCGCCATGTGCCATGGTGCCGACCTCGCAGGAAAACCGGCTGCCAAGATTCCGAGCCTGGTTTCCGACGATGCCAAGAAAGCCTCCGACGCAGATCTGACCGACATGATCGCCAACGGCGGCAAAGACAAGAAAGCTTCGCATGCATTCGCCACCAAGGGCGTAACTCCGGATCAGGTCAAGATGGTCGTGTCCTACATCCGCGAAGCGCAGAAGAAGTAGAAGAAATAGTAGTTGGTGTGGAGACAGGAAGATTGCTGTTCCGACAAAGCGAACCCGCGCTGCCCAACTGGCACCGCGACACACACGACGAGGGTGAGTGATCCGCTCACTGGCGACTCTGGCCCAGCCGGCTCGCCACGTGTCCCCTCTCCGGTTCGCCATCATACGGAACAGCCAGCCCGGGTCTCGGTGCTCACCCCTGGACCCGGGCATTTATTTGCTCGCATGCATCGCTAATTCTCAATGCATTATGAAAAAGCGCCCCCCTGCAGAAGGTCGAGGCCGGATGTGGCGCCGCCTGCGCTGCGCTGCGCTGTGCAGGGCTTCGCTCCGCTACGGCGGCGCTTGGGGAGTAACTGCTGTGGTGTACGCGATGGGAAGAACTGCAGAAGGACATAGGCAAATCGGCTGGAGAATGGCATTTTAACCTTGAGGGGAAGATAGCCGTTAGCACGAATACTCTCCCCCCAAGGAGGCAACTCAAATGAGTTACGACGTCAAATATATCGGAATGGACGTGCACAAGGAAGCGATTGTGATCGCGGTCCTGAATGAGAGCGGGAAACTGGTGATGGAGTCGGTGATCGAAACCAAAGCCAGCAGCATTCTGCAGTTCCTCCACGGTCTACGGGGCGAGCTGCATGTGACCTGGGAAGAAGGCACCTGGGCAGCCTGGCTGTATGATCTGCTGCAGCCGCATGTACCGCACATTGTGGTCTGCAATCCGCGGCGCAATGCCTTGTTAAAGGAGGGCAGCAAGAGCGACAAGGTGGATGCGCAGAAGCTGGCCAACTTGTTACGCACCGGGATGCTGCGACCGGTCTACCACGGGGAAAATGGGTTACGGACGCTACGCGAGTTGGGGCGCAGTTATCAGACCATCGGCAAAGATTTGACGCGCGTGATGAATCGCCTGAAAGCACTGTATCGCGGCTGGGGCATTCCTTGTGGCGGCACCCAGGTCTATGCTGCACGCGCTCGGGAGGAATGGCTAAACAAGCTCCCACAAGCCGGGGTGCGCCGCCGTGCCGAGCTGCTCTATCAACAGCTGGATGGATTGCAGGCCTTGCGGCGCGAGGTGCGACCCGAGTTTTTGGCGGAGAGCCGGAAACATAAAGCTGCGAAACTGCTGCGCCAGATTCCCTGCATCGGTCCGATACGAGCCGCCCGTTTGATCGGGCTGATGCAAACCCCGCACCGGTTCCGCAGCAAGCGGCAACTCTGGACCTACAGCGGCCTGGGCATTGAGACCCACGACAGTGCGCAATACCGCTTGGTGAGCGGACAAGTGCAACGCTCCAAGAAACCCCAGCAGGTTCGTGGGCTGAATCGAAACCATAACCATGAGAGGAAAGAGATCTTCAAGAGCGCGGCCACCCGGGCCAGCTGTGGCAGGGGACCGTTCCACGATTTCTACACGAGTTTGCTAGCCAAGGGGATGAAGCCGGAGATGGCGCGTCTGACACTGGCGCGCAAGATTGCGGCCATTACCTTAACACTTTGGAAAAAGGAGGAACGTTTCGACGTCAACCACTGAAGACGCAAGCAGCTTGAGCATCGAATAGAACCCAGGTGATCTCCCAAGGTTTTCATGCCTCGGTGGTAGCCCATCGGTTCTTGCGATGCTCCGGTTCGAGGGAGAGTATCCATTCGCTCATTCAGGCACTCTGTGTGCGGTAGTCCAGCACCGAGTCTCCGGCTCAATCCTATGCCCCCTCGGATAACCGAAAAAAGCTATAGGCCTCGAGCCTCACATAGGATCATGGTTGGCACTTAAGCCAACGATTAGCTTGCGTAGCTTCGGAACCGAACGGCGTCGTGCGCCACTGACTTCATGAAACCGTCGAGTTGGGACAAGCAACTGGGGTTGGCTTTGCCACGGGAAAATGCGGCGAGCCAAAGCGACCAAACCAATAACCCCTCTAAGAATGAGGTGAGGAATGAGGTGGGGCTGGATGCAAGTCACCACACCCGCATCTCTCAGAGGGGCGGGGAGAAGATTTTTTCCTTGACATCCCTTTTCATAGGATGAGCGGAAAGGCCTGGTTCCGACAGTTAGCTTCGCTTTGCCCATAACTCACCCAGAATGGATGCCAAGTGCGGAGATTATTTCCGACAACCCGACTTACTATTGGCAAGCCCCTTGGATTGGTACTCACTCACCCTCAAAAGGCGGCTATTCTCTGTATGATCCAGAACATCGCCACGCCACCGATGGCATAGGTCGGCAGAACCTCCCTTTTTGCGAGATCAGTCACCACTCCCTGTGATTCTAATCACAGCCTTTTCCCCATTCCAAAAGTACTCTGAACTTGCTTGTGGGAGCGTTTTCAGAGTCTTACGCCGAAAGGGGAACGTCATGGGGATCACTGGTAATCCGCCACATATGGGCCGCATGGCTCAAGACTTTTCTAGAAATCCAATGCTGGTCTACTGGGAGATGACCCAGGCTTGCGGACTGGCTTGCAAACACTGCCGCGCGGAAGCCATGCCCAAAGCGCATCCGCTGGAACTCAGTACTGACGAGAGCAAGAAATTCCTGAACCAGCTCGTGGGATTTGGCGACCCGCTGCCGCATCTGATCCTGACCGGCGGCGATCCACTCAGCCGCAAAGACATTTACCCGCTGGTCGACTACGCCAACGGCCTCGGGCTGGAAGTTTCCATTACTCCAAGCGCCACTCCCGAGTTGACCAACGACGCCATTACCAAACTGAAGGCGCATGGCATTCAAAGCTTGGGACTGAGCCTAGACGGTTCGTCAGTCGAGCGACACGACAACATTCGCGCCGTCGCGGGAACGTTTGAGCGCACCATGGAAGCCGCCCGCCACTGTGGACGCCTGGGCATTCCCATCCAGGTCAACACTCTGGTCGCGGAAGAAACTGCCGACGATCTGCCCGCAATCTACGAGTTACTCCGGACCAGTTTCCCGGTGATGCGCTGGAGTTTGTTCTTTCTGATCTCGGTGGGACGCGGCAAAGCTCTGAACGAAGTCTCGGCGGAAGAGGGTGAGGCGATTATGAAGTGGGTGTTCGAACTCTCTCCCCACTCACCCTTCATGATCAAAACCACGGAAGCACCTTCCTATCGGCGCATTGCAATCGACAAGATGCGTTCCTCCGGCATGGCGACACCCGACATGAAGGCGACCTCGGTCTATAAAGGATTCCAGATTCGCGATGGCCACGGCATCGTCTTCGTCTCGAATCTCGGAGACATTTATCCCTCGGGATTCCTGCCGCTTCGCTGCGGCAACGTCCGCACGGGATCGCTGGTCGACGTCTACCGCACCTCCGACATTTTCCGCGCGCTGCATTCCCCCGACCAGTTCCACGGAAAGTGCGGCAACTGCGAATACAGCCACATCTGCGGAGGATCCCGCGCACGGGCTTACGCTCACACCGGTGACGCGCTCGGCACGGATCCGTTCTGCGCCTACGAACCCGCAACCAAAGAGCCGGCGATGGCCTAGAGCGGCTGCGGTAGAGGAATGGCGAACTGGTGCGAGGTGAATGAATCCAAGGACGAAGGCACGTCTGAGCTGCGAGCCCGTCTCGCCGCCGACGACTCGGGGATCAGACTCGTTGCGCTGCGCACGAAACTGATCCGGCGCGCCCTTCCGGATCATTCCCAGATACAGCGACGGAGCTTTCAATTTGCCTTCCTTCTGCTGAACGTGTGGCTCGGCGGCACGTTCTATTTCTGGGTGCGCCACATTGAAACCGGCGCGCTAGACCGAAGCATGGTGCGGCCCGCCGGAGTCGAAGGCTGGCTTCCCATCGCCGGCCTGATGAATTTGAAATACTGGCTTTCCACGGGCGCATCCCAGCCAGCCATCCTGCGGCATTATTCCTTCTTGTCACCTTCCTGGCGATTGCTTTTCTGTTGCGCAAGGGATTTTGCAGTTGGCTGTGTCCGGTCGGGACACTTTCGGAATATCTGTGGCGCGCTGGGCGTCAGATTTTCGGCCGCAACTTTCAACTGCCGCGCTGGCTTGACCCTCCGCTGCGCAGTCTGAAGTACGTACTGCTGGGATTCTTCGTGTGGGCAGTCGCGAACCTGTCGGCGGACGCGATCGAGCAGTTCATGGGCAGTCCGGATGGCGCGATCGCCGAGGTTCGCATGCTGAACTTCTTTCGCGATCTCGGCGAGACCGCTGCGATTGTGCTCGGTTTCCTGTTCGTAGCTTCGGTGCTGGTGCAGAACTTCTGGTGCCGCTACTTGTGTCCGTAAGGAGCGCTACTCGGGCTGGTATCCCTGCTGAGCCCGCTGCGCATTCGCCGCTCCGCGCCCGCCTGCATCGATTGCGCGAAGTGCGCCAAGGCCTGCCCCTCCGCCCTCCCGGTCGACAAGCTCATCACGATCAAGTCAGCGGAGTGCACGGGATGTCTGGAGTGCGTCGCAGTCTGCCCGTCAGAGGGCGCTCTGCATCTGGCCCTGCCTCGCTGGACGCGCTCGCCCAACGATGGACGCCTCCCTGCATGGGCAATGGCCGCGGGAATTGCAGTTTTGTTCTTCGGAATTGTCGGATACGCCAAGACCGCCGGCTATTGGAATGGCGACGTGCCGGACTACATCTATCGCCAGTTAGTGCCGCAGGCGAACGATGTGAATCATCCAGCGGAGTGAAGATTACGCTTCCACCCTAGAACGCAGGGTGCATGGCCTCGCAAATCGCTGGGAGAAGCTGATCGGCCGGGCTCACGAATACAGTTTGATGGGCGCGACCACCCGCGTGATGGTTCCACCGGGACTCGGCTGGTCTGGCTTGAGACCAGATCGCAAGGAGGCGAAAAGGCCAATCAACTGGCTCAGCATCACGTCCAGCACCGGACGATAGTAGTCGGGAAAGTCAGTCGGCGCAATTCAGCGACAGAGAATAATCTGCCAGCGACGACACATCGGCGTCGCCATGCGCCGTGACCACCGCCCGCACCCTTCCCAGACGCTTGCGATCGATTTCCCGCAGCAGATCGAGTTCGTATCCGCGGCGCCGTGGATCGCTCGACAGGAAAGCTACAAACAGCGTCTGGCTGTCTACACTCGACAATGGTCCGTGACGCAATCCGAGGGGAGTCTCGGCCAGGGTCGTGACTTTGCCGGCGCTGAGTTCAACTACCTTCAGCGCGGACTCGTCGGCGACAGCTCGCAGAACTCCCGCACCCACAAAACAGTTGCGCGTGCATCCCAGCAAGGTAACAGTCTCGGCAACTTCGGCCGCCGCCGGAAGGAACGACCGGCCGGTCTCGCTCATTTGCCCGACCACTTCGCCGAATTGCGAGAAATCTTCCAGATGCGCCACGCACTGCCCAGCCAGAACCATGTTGGTGAAGGAACTGGTCATGGCGAGGCCGCGGTCGTTCACAGCGTCGTCGAGCACCAAGGCTACGGCGCGGTCCGGATGCCGCAAGCACAGTTGCGCCATCGGCCCCTGCTGGTTGCAGGTAATCACCAAATGCCGGATCTCGCGATGCCGGCCAAGCGCCTGCTCCAAGAGCGCCACACCCTCCGGACTCTCCCCCGAGCGGGAAAACGAGATCCACAGATACTCTCTTCCCGGTCGCTGATATTCCTCGAATTCCGTCAGCAGCGTCGTACTCGGGATGGGCCAAACGTCACAGCCCCAACGCCGGCGAAGTAACGGGGCCAGACGCACGACCGGTGTAGTCCGACGTGCCGGCACCTACAAGATAGACGGTTGGCGAGGAGGTGCTACCCCGGCCGATACCGGCGCGACGCAGCACGTCGTTCAGTTCGACAACGTGGTCGAGGCAGCGCTGGTACGTGGTGCGCCATGTGTCCGGCTGCTGCCAGATTTCGCGGGGCGTGTGCAGTAGCCCTCGCTCGTTCTTATCCTGCTCCGGCAAATCCAGCAGCGTGCGCAACGGGTCGCTCAACGTGGAATCTCCTCGCTTCAAGTCTATTACAATCCGACCCCGTTGAAAAGCATTCGAAAGAAAAGGAAATACGGTTCGGAAGCAATCGTCAGAGGAGAATTCTCTAAACCCGCGTCCGCTCTTTCGGCAACTAATCAGCCTCAACGGTGTTTCATTCTGATAAGGAGAGACCCATGATTCGTGGATCGCACCCAATGCGTGCGCTGCTGCTGGCGGCCGCGCTGGCTTCCTCTTTGGCAGGAATCGGATGCGCGGAGCACCATGCCTACCGCGTTTACGATCCTTATTACACCGACTACCACACCTGGAACAACGACGAAGTGGTGTACTACCATCGCTGGGCCGAGGAGACTCACCGCGACCGCGACCGCGATTTCCGCAAGCTGCCTCCCAACGAGCAGAAGGAGTACTGGACCTGGCGCCACAACCACGGCGATCATGACAGGGATCACGACCGCGATCGCGGTCATTAACAGGATTGGTTCATCGATCGACGCCCCGCCAGGCTCAGTGGCCCAGCGCCGCAAGAGCCTGGTCGCTCCTCGTAACTCGCGCACCCAGAGTTTGTAACTCTGCCATCGTTTTCTGGCACCCTCTTCCTGCTTCAGAGTCTCGATGGCATCTTGCACGACGGCCACGCGCCGTCCCCGCTCGAGCAGACCCTTCACGGCGAAGCTCACGCAATACTCCGTCACAACTCCAAATACGACAAACTCAGCACGACTGCCGAGTTGCTTCACGAGAGCGTCCGCGTGCCGGCTCTCAAAAATATTCAGCGTCTGTTTTTCCAGCAGAATCTGCTGGTAGCGCGACAGGTCGGAGGGCAGTTTCGCGTCAGGTTCATTCGGAATGCGCACAACCTTTTCAGCGAGCGCTTCCGGAACAAGATCCGCCCCCGCAGTTCCCTTCACACAATGCGGCGGGAAAATCTTGAACTCGGGATCGTTTGGCGTGTGAAAGCAGCCGTGGGAGACGAGGAATACCCGGTCCTGCCGCGCCGCGTCGGTCAGCCTTCGAATGTTTGGCAGCAGTTTTTCGGCGCCTGGCACGTATAGGAGCCCTCCCGGCAACATGAAGTCGGCCTGCACGTCCACTTCCCAGAAGATGAAGTCTTGCGAAACCATGGTTCTCCTTCCTGCGAAGGCCGAGCGTACCATCATTGTTCCAACGCTGACAACGTCATCGCGACTTCACGCTCGAAGAAGGGTCGCGTATGATTTGCGGGTTCGCCTATTTCGAGAAACGATCTCATGAGCCTCGATGCCCTCGCAAAATCCGCACCCAACAAATTAGTGATCCGCAACGTTGGACTCCTCCTCAGCGGGGACCTCGACCACCCCATCCTCGACGCTGACACAGTTGTCGCCATTGATGGCGTGATTCACGCTGTCGGGCAACGAGAAAGACCTCGACACCGCTGGCGCCACCACTACGATTGACGCCAAAGGCACGGCCCTCGCGCCCGGATTGATCGACAGCCACGTGCATCCCGTCTGCGGCGATTGGACGCCCCGTCAGAATCAGTTGGGCTGGATCGACAGCTGTCTGCACGGCGGCGTCACCACCATGGTTTCCGCCGGAGAAGTACACACGCCGGGCCGCCCCAAAGATATCGTCGGCCTGAAGGCGATGGCGATTTTCGCGCAGCGCGCCTTTCATGCGTTTCGCCCGGGAGGAGTTAAGGTCTACGCCGGTGCGCCAGTTCTCGAGCAAGGCATGGTCGAAGATGACTTCAAGGAACTCGCCGCCGCAGGCGTGAAGTTTCTCGGTGAGGTCGGCCTAGGCAGCGTGAAAGATGGAATCACCGGACGACGCATGGTGGCCTGGGCGCGCAAATACGGTATTCAAAGCACCATTCACACCGGTGGGCCTTCCATTCCCGGTTCCAGCCTCATCGATAAAGACATGGTCCTCGAAACCGATGCGGACGTGATCGGGCACGTGAATGGAGGCCACACCGCTCTACCCGACGACCAGATCGTCGCGTTGTGCGAACGTTCGCCCCGCGCGCTGGAGATTGTTCACAACGGGAACGAGCGCGCCGGATTGCTCGCGCTGCGGATGGCGAAAGAACTGAAGCAACTCCATCGCGTAATTCTCGGCACCGATTCACCTGCGGGCTCAGGCGTTCAGCCGCTGGGCATTCTGCGGATGATCTCGATGCTGTCGGCGCTCGCCGAGATTCCTGCAGAGGTGGCGATCTGTCTGGCAACCGGGAATACCGCTAAGATGCGCAGCCTCAACTGCGGCCTGATCGCCGCGGGACGCGAGGCCAGCTTTGTCTTCCTCGATACAGCGCAGCAATCGGCCGGAAAGAATCTGCTCGACAGCATTCAAAAAGGAGACTTGGCCGGAGTTGGCATGGTCGTCACAGACGGCGCCATCAGCATCCAGCGCAGCCGCAATACGCCACCAGCTACGCGCGTACCGGAGGTCGTCCGTGCATAGACGCGCATTGATATTCGTTGTGTGGTTCACAATGCTTTCGGCGTCAGGGTTCGCGCAAGCACCAATCCCCGACTGGTGCCGCGCCCTTCCACGTCCGGAGTACAAATCCCTCGAGCGCGTCCCTGTGAGTGATGCCTGGTTCGAAGTCTACAAACCAGCACCCGACGTATTCGCCATCTACGAACCGCACCAGGCCGAAGAAACGATCGGATACCTCATCGTCGGCCAGAAGCGCGCCCTGCTTTTCGACACTGGCATGGGCATCAGCGATATCAAGAAAGTCACGGCCGAACTGACCAAGCTGCCAATCATCGTGCTGAACTCTCACACCCACGACGACCATGTCGGCGGAAACTGGGAATTCGACAGCTGTCTACGGAATGGATACGGACTTCACGCGCAAGAGACGCGCAGGGCTCACGCGAAGACGCGCAAGCGGAGATCACTCCCGATCAGATCTGTGGCTCACTGCCGAAAGGATTCGATCCGAAGGCCTACGTTACCCGCCCGTGGAAGATCACGGCCTATATCCACGACGGAGACCGATTCGACCTGGGCGGCCGCACGCTGGAGGTCATCGCCACCCCTGGCCATACGCCCGACGCGATCTCGCTGATCGATCGCGCCAACGGCCTGCTCTTTACCGGCGACACCTACTACCCCGCGCCTATCTGGCTTTTCCGTCCGGAAACCGATCTCGATGCTTATGCCGCGTCCATTCGCCGCCTTGCTGCTCTTGCCCCGCAGATTAAGTTGGTTCTGGGCGCGCACAACATTCCGCTCGCCTCGCCTGCGGTGCTCGCGCAACTCGTAGTGGCGTTCGATGCGGTGCGGGCGGGAAAGGTCTCGCCCAAGCCGGATTCGCCAGGCAAAGTTCTCTACAAAGTAGGCGATATCTCGTTCCTGATGCGCGCGCCCGCCGGGCAGTGACGGGGGAATTCTAGCGAAGCCCGTCTTTCCCTTTGATCTGATCTTTCGTCAATCCGCCCACGCGCGCCAGAGGACGCCCGCTGTCGGTCACGGCGATCGCCACCATGATTTCATTTGCTCGCGGCGCATCGTTCAGCCGCACTTCCATGCCATCAAAGTGGCTGCGCACAAACGCCGCGTCTTTATGCCCGAGCGGAATATCGAGCACCAACCCCATGCCGCCGCGCTTCTTCGAAGACGGAATCAGCGCCGCGCCCTTGCCCAACACGCGGCGCACCGGAGTTCCAAGCTTCGGATGCAAAATCGCGGCCGCATGCTCGAGTTCACCGTTCTCGCCGACGGCTGCAGCTTTGCCGTAGCTCTCCGCCGATGGTCCGGAAATCCCCAGCGCCGCTATCGCACGCGCAGTGAGCAGTTCCCCAAGTTCCTCGCCGATCGCCATCAACTCCGAAAGATCTTCGACGTACTTTCCCGCGCACGGATTCTCAATGACAGCCACTGCAGCCGCGCGCCGTGTCGCCGGAGAGATTTGACGCTCCATTTCGCGCTGCGTTTCTTCCACGAACGTCGCGATCTTGCGGACCTTTGCTTTCATGCTGTCGTCCTCAGAGTTTCGCCCTCAGCGCAGTCCGTCTTCCCCTTTGATTTCCGAGGCTTTGAGACCGCCGACGCGGGCATGCACGCGGGCGCCGGTGGTCATAACGAGAGCCAACAAAATCTCGTCCGCCCGCGGAGCATCATTTACGCCCACTTCCATCGCGTCAAAATGGCTGCGTACATACGAAGCGTTGATATGCGTAATGGGCACATCGAGCCGCGTTCCCGGCCCGCCAACTTTTTTCGTCGACGCCACAATCGCCTTGGCCCCGCCCAGCACTTCGCGCATCGCGTATCCGCCCGGCACGTGCCATAACGCCCCGTGCTCAAGTTCTCCCGCCGACCCAACAATCGCCCCCTTGCCGTAGCCCTCGACCGCCGTCCGGTCTCCGCCAAGCGCTGCGACCAAGGTTCGAGCCATGTCCAAACCCAGCGGCTTTAGATCGTCCATGAAGCCCTCGATGCTCGCGACATACGATCCCGCGAACGGATTTCGAATCACCGCAATCGCCGCCGCGCGGCGCAGGGGTTTGCCAGCGACCGGCCCGCCTTCGTGAAAAATCTCTTCCACGCAGGTGAGTCTCTTTCGGATCACCACCTCAGGCATGCGCCATACTCCTTTCGCGGACGGGAGTCGCAATCATCTTCGACTCAGTGGAAGTTCCGACGATCCGCGTCGTTCCTTGAAGACTCAGAGCTGTGGTACGGATCAGCCCCATTCTTAGAAGGGATTCTGCGGTGCGCGCGCCTGTTTCCAGAGCGTGATTCACATCTTCCACAGTCAACTCCCCTACGGCTTGCGTCACCAAACGATCTCCGAGATCGCTGTCGGGCGCGAGTTCACAGGCAGGAACGCGCACCACCGCAGGATGTCCCGGCAGGTCGACTGCGTTCGCAATGATCGTCGCTGCGGCGTCGGCGGACCCCGCCCGATCGGCGAGGACCGTAACCGCGTCCGCGATCCCCAAAGAAAAGCTGCGCCCGCGCCATCCGCTGGTTGCAATGCCGCGCACGGGATCAGCTGCATGCACAGTAGTCGTTCCCAGCAACGACGGACGGTCGGGACGCTCCACCATGCCGACCACAAATTTCTCGCCCGGGCTCAGGTGCAGTGCGATGTCGCCACCATCGTTGACGTATGCGGACGAAAGTTCAGCCGCCGCAACCATTGCCGCGAGAATCTCCTCGGCCACCGCACCCGCCACCGCGGCCATCGGCGTGATGAAGTACTCCACCGCGTAAGGGATCACGGCCGCAACCATCCTTCGTGCGACTGCACCTTGCGGCCACGCCGCTTCCTGCGAACACGTCCGCCGCAAGAACAAAAGTTCAGCGCACAACTCGTCAAGCACCGTGACGAACCGGGCACCGGCAGCCCGGTACGCGGCCTCGACCTCACACGCCGGTCCGAACGCCTCGAGGATGACGTCGATCGGACCATCGTGCAGATGCAGCCGCCGTCCATCGGGCAGCATTCGGACTTGCGCGCGCTGATTCATCGTTTCTTCGCCTTGACGCGGGACTCCAGCGGCCATGGATTCTCCGAGTGTGCGGCCACCCTCCTGCGGTTCTCATGCTCTGCCGCAACCGAACTTAGCGGACGCACGTGCTCCGTGTACCCGCCCAAGGCAGCATAATCGCCCAGCTTCAGCGTGAATTCAATCGGAGCCACCAGCGCCGGCGTCGGCACATATCCAAAAGCATTCTGCGGCATGCGACTGACATCGGCCATGAAAGTAATCCCGCCGCCCGGCCACACGTAAACTGGTGCACCTCCACAGGTCACGCGGGTCAGCGCGTCGCGCACCGAGTGCGTCAGCTTCACCGGATTTTCCGTCACACCCGCCCGCAACGATCCTCCCGCCCCGCCCATGAACAGCACCGTACACAGCGCCGGTTCGCAATTCTCCTTGATGCGCGCCACCGATTGGCGCAAGTCGGCGGGCAGATTCTTTTCTCGCGGCTTCAGATCTTCGTCAAGTTCGAAATAGGCATGATGCTCACCCGTCGTACTCACCATCAGCAAACGCAAACCGGGCCATGCTTTCTTCGCATTGAACTTTCCCAGAATCGTCAACGGATCGTCAATGTCGGTGCCACCCCACGACGTACCCGGCTCCGCGACTTGGAAATATCGTCCCGGCGTGGACCGCCGTCCCTTCAGCTTGATACCAGTCTCCGGCACACCGAGCAATCTCCCAGCCTGATGCTCGGACAACACGCCGGTGATGTGATCATCGACCACCACCACATCGTCGACTTTGCCGAACCATTGCTTGGCGAACATCCCAATCGTCGCCGACCCACAGCCCACGCGCATGCGCTCTTCCTTCGCGCCGTCGACGATCGGCGGCTGGCCGGCCTGCACCACAACTTTCGCGCCATCATCGATCTTCAATTCCATCGCTCGGCCGTTGCACAGCTTCAGCAGAGCGTCGCAAGTGGCCGTGCCTTCCTGCCGACTGCCTCCGGTCAAGTGCCGCACGCCACCCAGCGACAGCATCTGCGAGCCGTACTCGCTGGTCGTCACGTGACCCACGGCTTCTCCTTGTGCTCGCACTGTGCTGCACTCTGGGCCCAAGTGCCGGTCGGTGTCGATCTTCACTTTCACGCCGCAGTAACTGAAAATTCCCTCAGTCACCACCGTCACCATGTCGACGCCTTCCACCTGTGACGAAATAATGAACGGCGCCGGTTTGTAATCGGGATACGTCGTGCCCGCTCCAATCGCAGTCACAAAAGTTTCGCCGTGGCTTCCCAGCGCGCCGTCCCAGTCGCGTCCGCGCTCGAGGAATGGCACAATCGACTCCCCACGCTCCAGTGCCCGATCGAGCACCACATGCGGATCAAGGCGCACCAACTTGCCTTCATGATTGCCATAGCGGTCGCACGATCCCGTACGCCCCGGCTTGATGTAGCAGAGCACGGGACAAGCATCGCACCGAATGGCGTCGTCAGCCACGCGTGCCTCCGTTGGCCCTAGCGAGGATGGCGGCGCGCACGCGGTCTGGCGTGGCAGGAATCTTGTGGATGCGCACGCCGATGGCATCATGAATCGCGTTGAGAATTGCGGGCGCGGTGGGAATCACAGCCTGCTCGCCGATCCCTTTCGCTCCGAACGGCCCGACGGACGACGGATCTTCAATCAAAATCGATTCCACAGGGGGAACGTCGCCCACCGAGGGAATCAGATAGTCGTGCAGGTTCTCGCCCTTGCCGGGAAAGAATTCTTCCATCAAAGCCATTCCCAAGCCTTGCGCCACACCGCCTTCGATCTGCCCTTCGATCAGCGTCGGATTAATCGCTCGGCCAACATCATGCGCCGCAGTAACTTTCAGCACACGCACAGTGCCGAGTTCGATATCGACTTCAATCTCCGCCATGTGCGCGCCGAACCCGAACACAGCGTACGGACTTCCCTGCCCGTTTTCATCGAGCGGACTCGTGGGCGGATCGAACGTTGCCTCACAGGTAATCACGTAGCCATGCGCATCAAGCGGCAACTCCGTCAGACGGAGCGTTTCCCGCCTTCCATCGTCGACGACGGTCAGGCCTCGCCTCGACCGAACTCGATGGCGGCGCAGGCACACGCTCCAGCCAGTTTCAAGATCTCAGCGCGCAACTTGCCTCCCGCCATGTGCGCGGCTTTCCCGGTCACGAACGTTTGCCGCGATGCAGAAGTCTTGCCGCAATCCGGTGAAATCGCGTATCGCCTGAAACCAGGTCGAACTGCGCTACAGGGGCCCGCAAAGCATCCGCACAGATCTGCGCGATGATGGTATTCGATCCCTGGCCGATGTCGACCGCGCCCTGATGCAATGCAATGCGCCCGTCACGCTTCAATCCGATCCGCACCGTCGACGGGTTGGGCAGTGACGTGTTCCCGCACCCATACCACATGCCCGCTACACCGACGCCACGCCGCACCGGACCAGCCTCTGCCTTGTTGAATGCGAATGCATCTCTGCGAGCGGCCTGCCATCGCGGGCGCAACGCCCCGAAGCACGCACCAATTCCGACGCCCTCGCCAAGTACTTGCCCGGTGACGGTTGGACTATCGTCGTCCAGAGCATTCAGAATGCGAAACTCCAAGCGGTCCATGCCCACGCGATCGGCGAGATCGTCATACAACTGTTCCTGCGCGATTGCGGCCTGCGGCACCCCGAACCCGCGAAACGCTCCAGCAGGAACAACGTTGGTATGCACGGCGCGAGTCAGCGCGCGGTAGTTGGGAACGCGATACGGCCCGGATGCGTGCACCGGCACGCGCCCTGCGACTGTGGGCCCCCAGGATGAATACGCACCCGTATTGAAGTCGGCCGCGAAGTCAAGCGCCGTGAGCTTTCCGTCTTGCATCGCTGCAGCCCGCAGTTTCATCCGCGACGGGTGCCTCTTGGTAGTCGACACAATCGATTCGGTCCGCGAATACACCATGCGCACCGGGCGCCCCAGCTTCCATGCCGCGAGCGCAACAAATGGCTGCACCGAAAGATCGAGCTTCGACCCAAATCCTCCCCCGACCGCGGTCGGAATGATCCGTACATTTTCCGGTGCAATCCCCAGAATCTTCGCGAGGTCGTCGCGATCCATATAAGGAGACTGCGTGCACGCCTGAATCTCGATGTGATTCCCGACGCGGCGCGCGAACCCGGCTTCGGGTTCGATGTATGCATGCTCGACGAAGCCCGTCTCGTACTCGCCTTCAACGACGATGTCCGAAGCAGCAAGGGCTTTTTCCACGTCCCCGCAGACCACGCGTCCGCGGACCAAAACATTCTCTTCGCGATGCGCATGAATTCGCGGTGCGTCAGTCGCTAGCGCATCGTCGATCGTCTTGAGAGCCGGCAATTCGTGCCAGCGCACGGGAAACTCAGCCAGATCGAGAGCCTCGATCGCCGCGGCCTCGCCGACGACGGCAGCAACGGCTTCTCCTCGGTGTCGCGCTTCATTATGTGCGAACACAGGCTGGTCCGCATATCTGGGAATCACGCCATAACAATCAACTCCCGGCACATCCTTCGCAGTCAGAACGGTCACCACTCCCGGATGAGCCGCAACGAATTGATCTACATCTCCGAGCTGAAACCGCGCCCGAGGATGCGGGCTGCGAATCACGCGTACTCCCAGCGTTCCCGCAGGAGTTTCGTCGGCGCCGAAGATCTCCGTACCTTCGACTTTCTTCTTGCCGTCGAGCCGCACCAGCCGTGTCCCTACCGCTGCCCCCGCAACTGGCGACGCCACGCAGACATTGTTCGAACCTGCTTCTACGATCGCGCTGATAATTTTCCGATAGCCCGTGCAACGGCACAGCACGCCGCCGATTGCATCCATCACTTCGCACTCGTTCGGCGTTGGATTCCTCTCGAGAAGCGCCGTCGCAGCCACCAGCATCCCCGGAGTGCAAGCTCCACACTGCGCGGCACCGTAGGAGAGAAATGATTGTTGGAGGCTCCCATGCAATGGCGAACGCTCTGCCAGTCCTTCGACAGTAGTGACGTCGCACCCTGCGACCTGCCCGGCAGCTACCAGGCACGCGCAAACCGGATCCCCATTCAACAGAACCGTGCAGGCCCCGCAGTCGCCCGCATCGCATCCCACCTTCGTCCCCGTCAATCCTAGATCGTCGCGCAAAATCCGCGACAGCCGGCGAGTTCCCGACACCGCAACCTCTACATTTCGACCGTTCACTGAGAACAAAATCAACTCGCTCCCCGCCATTGGCGAAGTCTCGACGGCCTGCATCTTCAGCGGCCCCCCCCGCAAGCTTCCAGCGCGCGCTGCACGAGGGTCAACGACGCATCACGCCGGTACTCAGCCGTCGCGCGGATGTCATCAATCGGGGAAAGAATCTTCAAGTGTTCCGCCTTCACAGCCTGCCCAATTCCGACGGTCGCCGGCAAGCCGACTAAATCCTTTTCTAAGTCTTTCAACCGCCGTGCGGTCGCCGAACACGATCCCACGGCGACGCGGGCCTCGACCACGCGCCCCCCGTCGTCTTCCTGCACGACGGCCGCGACCATCGAAATCGAAATGACCAGAAACCGACGCGCTCCCAGTTTCAGAAAAGCCGACGCTGCATTCTCGATGCGCCGCGGCACCCACACCGCCGCCAGAATCTCATCCGGACGCCGCAATGTCTTCCGATTCCCCGCGAGAAACTGAGCGAGCGGCATCCGCCGTCTTCCCGCCGCAGAGACCAGTTCGACTTCGACATCCAGCACGAGCAAAGGGGGAACACCATCCGCTGCTGGAGACGCGTTGCACAGATTCCCTGCGACCGTGCCGCGGTTCTGAATCTGCACCGACCCTACTTCCCGCGCCGCCGCTTTGAGCGCATCAAAGCAGCGCGGCAAAGGAGCACGAATCACCTCGCTCCACGTGGTCAGCCCACCGATTCGAATCCATTCACTCTCGGTAGAGATGCCGCGAATCTCACGCAGCGCGGTAATGTCGACGACGCGTCCCTGCGGCAGCCGATCGCCCAGAGCCGGATAAAAATCCGTCCCCCCGGCAAGAATCTGTCCGCCGAGAGAAGCCAGCAGAGAGATTGCCTCGTCCAGAGTTTTCGGCTTGAGATACAAGGAATTTGGCCCCCGAAACCGCACCCCACACACCGCTTTCAGAGTTTGTATATGAAGCCGAAGGGTTTGTACAGCACACGTTCAGGCGGGAAACACACGCTGCATGTTGATTCTGTGTTCTAATCTCCGCGTCGTAATTCTCGCACGTGATCATCGTCCGGAGAGATACATGATACGAACCTGCTTAAGCCCGTTCGCGCTCCGCTGCTTCGTTGTTCTCATACTTGCAGATTTGGTGTTCGCCCAGTCCCCAACCGCTCCTCCCACCGATCTCGACGCCTACGTTGCCTCGTCGATGAAGACTTTCGACGTCCCCGGCATGGCGGTCGCTATCGTGAAAGACGGCAAAATCGTCGTCGCCAAGGGCTACGGAATCCGCAAACTCGGGGACCCTACGCCCGTCGACGAATTCACCATGTTCGGCATCGGCTCCAACACCAAGGCCTTCACCACCGCTGCGCTCGCGACGCTGGTCGACGAAGGCAAACTTTCATGGGACGATCCCGTTTACCAGCGCCTCCCCGGCTTCATTATGTACGACCCCTATGTCTCGCATGAAATGACCATCCGCGACCTGCTCACCCACCGCAGCGGCATGGGGCTCGGCGAGGGCGATCTGCTTTTTTGGCCGCATTCCACCTATACGCGCGAAGAAGTCATCTACAAGCTCCGTTTCATGAAACCGGCGTCGAGTTTCCGCAGTCACTACGCCTACGACAACCTGCTCTACATGACCGCCGGGCAGATCATCCCCGCGGTCACCGGCACTTCGTGGGACGACTACATTCGCCAGCACATTTTCGCGCGGCTCGGCATGAATCATTCGAACGTCAGCAACCAGGCCTTCAAACCCGGCGACGACTACGCCTTCCCGCATTCCAGCGTCGACGGCAAGCTGCAAGTGATTCCCTTCGGAGACCTGGACAATGCCGGCCCCGCAGGCTCCATCAATTCGTGCGCCGCCGACATGGCGAAGTGGGTGCAACTGCAACTGAACCGCGGAAAATTCGTCGACCGCGACGGCCATCTCTTCACTGAGCAGCGTTCGAAAGAAATGTGGTCCGCCCAGACCATCCTTCCCATCGGCGATCCTCCACCGCCGCTCGCCGGTCTGAAGGCCAACTTTGCCGATTACGCGCTGGGTTGGGGACTGCGAGACTATCACGGCCGCAAGCTTGTCGGGCACACCGGCGGAGTCGGCGGCTTCGTATCGCGCGTCATGCTCGTGCCCGAAGAAAATCTCGGCGTGGTCGTCCTCACCAATGCCGAAGAAGATGGGGCTTTCGATTCCATCCTCTATCACGTGCTCGATCATTATTTTCACTTGCCGCCCACCGACTGGATCGCAGGCTACAAGACGCTCAAAGACACAGAGGAGAAGGACGCGACCGAGACCATGAAAAAGGCAGAGGGATCTCGGGACGTCAATTCCAACCCTTCTTTGCCACTCGAAAAGTATGCAGGCGTTTATAAGGACGCCTGGTACGGACCGATCACGATTCGCATAGAGAACGGGGGACTAGTCATCACCTTCGATCACACTCCCACCATGATCGGCGACCTGCAACACTGGCAACACGACACGTTCAAAGCACACTGGCGCGTGCGCACGATCGAAGATGCCTTCGTCACATTTTCTCTGAACCCCGACGGAACCATCGACAGCGCCAAGATGGCCGCGGTCTCGCCGCTCGCAGACTTCAGCTTCGACTATCAAGATCTGCTTCTGAAGCCGGCAGTCGAAGCAGCCAAGAAGTAACCGAGGGTGCCCCACTCTTATCGCGCTCCTGCGAAAGGGTGGGGATTTTGACTTCCCAAGTCCCAACCCGCCACGTGACCACCTTCAACAACCCGTCCCTGAAACCGGCGGAGGCCGTCCAGGCCCACAGCGCCGCCCTGCGCAAAGAACTCGGTCTCTTCGACCTAGTCCTCGCCCAACTCCTGATCATCATCGTGGCCGATTACATGGGCACGGCGGTCAAAGCGGGCTCTTCTCACGTCGTCTACTGGCTGTGCGCCATCGCATTTTTCTTTGTGCCCCAAGCGTTGGTCGTCATCCATATGAGCCGCCTGCTCCCGCTCGAGGGCGGACTCTACGAGTGGGCGCGCATCGCCTTCAATGACCAGATCGGATTTCTCGTTGCCTGGAATCTTTGGCTCTACGTGATCCTGTACGTTGGTCTGGGGGGACTGCTCACCGCCTCATTCGCTTCTTACGTGATTCCCGGAGCTGCCTGGATCGCCTCCAGTAAGGGGATGATTGTGCTCGCCTCGTTCGCCGTCATCGCCACGACGATGTGTATTGCCGGCCTCGGCCTCGGAATCGGCAAGTGGATCAACAACGTGGGCAGCGCCGTCTTCCTCATCACCGTCGCTGTGCTCATCGCGCTGCCATTTCTCAACCGCTGGCACGGAACCTTGGCGGAGTACCATCCTCTGCGCCTGGTGGCGCCACCTTTGACGCTCTTCGGTGTCAGCGTCTTCAGCAAGATGACCTTCGGAGCTCTCACGGGCTTCGAGTACGTTGCGGTTTTCGCTGGCGAATGCCGCGATCCAAAACGCCATCTGCCACGTTCGGTCATGCTGACTGGCCCCATCATCGCCTTGATTTACATCTTGGCCACCAGCGCGATTCTGGCCTTCGTCCCACCATCGGCCGAGGACGTGGTCGCTCCCATTCCCCAGGGGCTGAGCCGCGGGCTCGAAGCTTTCGGCCTCACGCACATCGCGCTGCCTCCAGCCGTCGTGTTTCTGCTGATCTATTATTTGGCGACCTTCTGCGTTTTCTTCAGCGTGAGCACACGCCTGCCCATGGTTGCGGGCTGGGACCACCTTCTGCCCGAATGGTTCTCCCGCCTGCATCCCCGCTACAAAACACCGATCAACTCAGTCTTGTTCCTTGGAGCCGCGACCCTGATTGTGGCGCTGGCCGCGCTGATCGGGGTCGGCCAGCAGGAATCCTACGAACTCCTGCTCACCTGGAGTTTCACCTTCTACGGCATCGCCTACCTGGCGCTCTTCGCGATCCCCATCTTCTCGCTGAAAGGGCGCGGCCTCCGTCCTCCGCTGTGGGTGCGCATGGCAGCGGTGTCGGGGCTGTTAGTGACTTTGCTGTTCGTGGCGTTGTCGATTTTTCCCGTGATCGACGTCGATAGTTCATGGCGTTATTCGGCGAAGATCGCGGGAGTCGTGGTGGGAGCGAATCTTCTCGGATGGATGATCTATCGTGCCGGTCAGCGGAAGAGAGCAACCACGATTACTTGATTTCGGAGTTCATGGCTTGGACTTGTGGCACTTTGCAATGTGTCACGCTACCTCCCTCGAATGACCTGCCTTTCTTATAAGCTAGGCCTTCGAACGTTGAGAGGTGTGCTATGCGATTTCTGCCGCTCTTCAGGGAGGTCGGACTCTCGCTTCTGTTTCTCCATTCGCTCGTATTGCGCGCTGAGACCTCTTCTAACCAGATAAGGTCCCTCGCCATCTCTCCCGATGGCAGTTTTATTGCAGTCGAGTTCGGAAACGACCGTACGTGACTTATTTATAAAATTGGTGTGGATACGGGCGTCGCCAACCGACTGACTGACGCGACGACCGGCTTGGAATCGGGTCCGGCCTTTTTGCCGGATGGAAAACGAATCGCGTATTCTTACTCGCCTACTTGTAGGGCGCACTCCATCATCGTCACGGTGAGCGTCGACGGTTCCGATTTACGTTTGTGGGCTTCCTCGGGAGGAAACGATTACTGGCCGGTATTCTCGCCCGATAACAAGACGATGGTTTTCGCTCGGTCAGGGTATTACGGTAGCTATTCACCCATTGTGCAGCCGCATCCTCACGCGTGGAGCTTCTATTTGGCTGATTTGGATGGCACGAATGTGCGCCAACTTACCGACGAGAGTTTCTATATGGCGTCTCCTCCCTCTGTGTCGCCCGACGGAAAGAGCATTGTGGTTGTCACTGAGGACCTCGATACTCCTCAGAAGATCGCCGTTTATTCTCTCGACCACGCAGGGAAGCCATTGCAGATGCTCCGACCTCACGTTCCGAAAGAGCCCCATCACGAACCAGAGCTTGACGACCCCAATTACATGCCCGGCGGGAAAAGTATCCTCTTCATGGCTGCCAGCAACGGAAAACTGTGGGCGGGATACGATTACGACGTCTACCGAGTGGATATCGACACGGGCGCGCTGGAGAGGCTAACAGAGCGGAACGCCTTTGCCACTGATCTAAGAGTATCAGGCGACGGAAAGACCGCCGTGTTCCTGAAATGGCGCTCCGATTGGCACGGCACACCGGTCAAAAGCGAAATTTATCTCCTCGACGTGCAAACTCACAAACCCACACCTCTAAGAGTCAAGGGACTGAATTAACCCTAACTCTGAATCTGGAACTTAAGTCTCGGCTCGGCGAGGAATTCCCTATTTCGCTAGGAACTGCAATCCAAGGCAAGCATCGTGCCTGGTCACCGCAAGAACACCTTCCCTGCATCCTCCACCCGCACGCTCGACTTCCGCCGCGCGCCCGTTCCCACGTTGTACGCCACAAGCACATGATCTTCGACGATCAGGATTTCCTTCTCGCTGATCCACCCCACTAGAGTCGCATGCGGCAGCAACGTCACCTTCCCCGGAGGCTCCTGCATGGGCATCACTTGCACTGCCGGCAGATCCGCCAGGGCCTTGCGAATCCGCAGCAACTCTTCGGGATTCGCCTCGCCGGATTCCGTCAGCTGAATGGCTTTGTTGGGCTGCGCCGTCGAAGCAATTGTCATAGCGACGAACCCCAACTCCGGTGACAACTTCGCGTTCGACGTATAAAAACTTACGTCATAGTCCGGATTCTTGTAGCTCGCGAGTTCGTCAAAGACGGTCCGCGTCTTGCCGTTTACCAGCACTAGAGTCTGATCGTTGCTCACGTTCGACCAGCCGCAGCAACCCTTATCTGGTATCGCTTCCACGATGGTGGTCCCATCGGATGACGCGTCGAGCACACGCTGCAAAGGCTCGCCCATCGGCGTGTCCGTCCACTTCCTACCGTCTTCCTGATAGCGCGTGGTGGCCTTGTATACCGCCTCGGTCTGTCCCGCAACGAACTGCGTCATCAGGAACAAGTTCGCTACGCCATTCTCCGGCACCCAGACCAGACCGTACGGACAACTGTCCTCGCACGTCCCGGTCGCACACCGGCAGTCAGGAAACTTCGAGGTCGCGAGATCCTGTCGCCCAGCGCCGCTCAAGTCGGTCCGCCATGCTTGCCAAGTCGTCGTGGTGGAAAGGTCTACACCTTCACGTTGCAGTCGCCGCGCCTCGTTGGCGAACCAGAACAGATGCGCGCCATCGGCTGCAAGATACGCCACTGGCGACGACTCGGCGATCGCGTGATTCGATCCTGCAGCGGTCAGGTCTCGCTTCAACCCCTGATCGATGGTGGCCGCACTGTGCCCGTTCCACAACCATATTTTGTGCGCGGACTTGGCGTCGTCCTCGGAAAGTGGCAGCGAGACAGGCGTCCCAAAAAGAATTTGCCCCATCCGGTTCACTGAAATATTCTCCGGCGACTGCAACGCCTCGGCCGGAACCTTCACCACCTGCTTCGCTGCAAATGTCGCTGGATCGTATTCGGCCATCTCCCCCGGCGCGCGCAATACCCACAGCCGCTTCTCTTGCGCAAATAAGGGCGACGTCAGCAACAAAACTCCACATACCAAATGCGACATGAATTTCATGAACGAATCGGATCTCCTCACCGCGCCTCAACTACCGGCAACTCCACAAAGCTTGCCTGATCGGATGAATGGAACACCCGCTGCGTTGCCCTCTTGTAATCCCCGGGTTGGGCCCAGAAAATATTCGACACAAACGTCTGCGGATTGCGGTCGTACAGAGGGAACCAGCTCGACTGCACTTGCACCATGATGCGATGGCCCGGCAGAAATACGTGATTAGCCGTGGGCAACACGAAATGGTAGAGCAACGGCTTGTCGGATGCGATCGCCTTGGCCATCTCCAAACTCTCGCGATATCGCCCGCGGAAAATATCCGCTGAAATCATCAACTGATATCCTCCCATCTCCTCCTGAGCTGCCACCTCATCCGGATAGACATCGATGACCTTCACGACCCAATCCGAATCCGTCCCGCTGGTAGATGCGGTTAGATTGACCACGGGCTGCCCACTGATCTTCACCGGCTCCTTCAACACATCCGAGGTAAATGCCAGCACATCTGGACGCCCGGACGCCTCGCGCTGATCGTCCACCAGCCACTGCGGCCATGTCAGGCGGCCACCGTATCCCACCGGCTGACTCGGACGCGCGCGATAGGGCACAGGCTTGGCCGGATCGGAAACATACTCGTCATACGCCGCGTCACCAGCCTTGGGCGCATCAAAGCCCGCCTTGAGCCCCGCTTGCAGGTACAAACGCGTTGGACGGATCGCGCACCCGCTGCTGCATCCCGCAGGCCAAGACGGCAGCCGCCGCCACGTGTTCGTGCCCGTCTCAAACGCCGTCACCGGAGCCACATCCGCCTTGGGCGCGCCGTCTTTCAAATACTGATCGAGAAACGGCCGCAGAATACTCTCGCGGAAATAAAGACCGGTATCGCTGTTGAACTTCAAGGCTCCGAGTGTGCTGCCGTCGCCAATCTCCTGCCCGTGATGCCACGGTCCCATCACTAGAAATACCTTGTCGTTACTCGTATCCTTCGGCTTGATAGCTTTGTAAACCGCGGTCGCCCCGTAAATGTCTTCCTGATCCCACAAGCTGTCGACGAGCATCACCGGAACTTTCAGCGGTTGCGTGGCCAGGATCTTATCCATCGCCTGCTGTTGCCACCACGCATCGTAGCTGGGATGCTCCAGCAATTTGCGCCAGAATCCGACTTGCTCCAGCCCGTGACGCTTCCCCAGTTGGCCAGCCGACCCCGCCTGCATGTACACGTCGTAATCGTCGAAGTGATCGGTCCACCACTGCGCGCTGTTGTCGCGCGTCGCCTCCTGCTCCCAGATGTATGGGATGTTTTGTTCACGGAACGCACCGTTGTGAAACCAGTCATCACCCATCCAGCCATCGACCATAGGATTCATCGGCACCGACACTTTCAGTGCGGGATGCGGATTTACCAGCGCCATCAGCGGCAGAAACCCGTCATACGAGATTCCGAGAATGCCCACCTTCCCATTGCTCTCCGGCAGGTTCTTCACCAGCCAGTCGATCGTGTCGTAGGTGTCGGTCGCATGATCGACCGCCGTCGGATTCAGCGGTCCGTGCAGCGGCCGCGTCATCACATAGTCGCCCTCCGATCCGTACTTCCCGCGCACGTCCTGCACCACGCGGATGTATCCGCCTTCCACAATCACGTCCGCCGCGTTGTCGTAGCCATTCAAGATCGGTTCCAAGTGTGAACTCTGCGCGTGACTCAATTGTGCGCTGGCGCTATACGGCGTCCGCGTCAGCAGGATTGGGGCATTCTTTGCGCCTTTGGGAATCACGATCACGGTGTGCAGCTTCACCCCATCGCGCATCGGGATCATCACATCGCGCTTCACGTAGTCGAAGCTCTCCGTCACTGGCTCGAGTTTGGCTGGTGTTTCGCTGGGCAAAGAATCGGTCGATGCAGCAGTCTGCGCAGCCGAAGAGCCCAAGAGCACGGAGCCTGCGAGAAACAGCGTGAGACAACCCAGGGCACGAACGCGGCGGAACATGGTCATGAAAGGTTTCCTTGGATGTGGCGGAAATAGTAGCTGGACAAACGGTCGCTTGCCAAACAGCGCCAGGCACTGCATGCCTTGATTAGTTTCATTTCTAGCGTTGTCCCTAGTCTTTCATGAAACCGCCCTAAAAACGCCCCAGCGTCGGTGGCTTTTTTCTCTTTTCCGAAGAAAAACAAACTCCATGTCCAGAGTTCCGCCGAAAGTGATAGGCTACCGCAACCTCACCTCCGCGTGAGGACGGTCCGGGCCCAAGGCGAAAGCCGCAGTGGTTGCCTTATAATGACCGGGGTTCAAAGCGGCTTTCGATGGAGCGGGAATCCGTCGCATCCGATTCACCGCCTCGTTTTCGCAGTACCCGGGTTCCAACAAGCAATTCGCTGCTCCTCTATGGCCGTCGACGTGAAAACTCCAAAGCCCGGAATCGAAGCAGCAAGCCTGACCGACGTCGGTCGCCAGCGCTCCAATAACGAGGACTCTTTCCTCTATTGGGAACCCGACTCCGACGCTGACTTCCGCCTCAAAGGCCGTCTCGCCATCGTGGCCGACGGCATGGGTGGATACGAAGGCGGACAAGAAGCCAGTCGCCTGGCCGTCGAAACCGTCCGCAGCGTCTACGACAACGCCTTTGGCGGTAGCCCGCAAGAGACGCTGATCGGCGCGATGGAAGTCGCGCATCAGAACATTCAGCGGTTCGCCCAGGAACATCCTCAGTTCTACGGCATGGGGACCACCTGCACCGCGCTCTCCATCGTCGGTCACCAGCTCATCTTCGCCCACGTCGGCGACAGCCGCCTCTACCTGATTCGCGGCGATTCGATCTCTCGCCTCACGCGCGATCATTCTTATGTCGGACGCCTGGTCGAAACCGGCATCGTCCGTTCCGAAGACGCCGAGTCGCACCCACAGCGCCACATTCTGACCGCAGCCCTGGGTTCCGGCCGCGAGGTGACCCCTCACGTTCCCGAGCATCCAACACCCCTAGACGAAGGTGACATCCTTCTGCTGTGCACCGACGGCCTCTGGGGCGTTGTCAGCGACTCCGACCTCGCGCGCGTCGTACAGAACAATCCACCGGCGGAAGCTTGTCAGAAATTAGTAGCCATGGCTCTGGATCGCGGTGGCCCTGACAACATCACCTTGCTGGTGCTCCGCGTTTCAGCGTAATCGGTCGGTCCTCGCCTACGCCCCGCGAATCGCTTCCCCCTAACGGTGTTGTTTCCGAGCGCGATAGTCAGTCGGCTCTGGCTCCCGGGACATGGAGTAAACTCCTTTGCTAGATCAGCAAGGAATGCGGTGAGCGCAGCTACATTCTCACTTTGTGATCGATCGCGGAGTGTGGGCCCCGGCCCGCTCCATCGAAGAGTCCTCGCTTTTTTGCGGACTCTGGCAATCGCAGTTCTCACGACCGGACTCCTCTGTTTCGCGCAGAACACATGTTTCGCGCAGAACGCAGACGAAAACGCGCACCAAGCCGCGCCCGTCCCTCCTCAGCCAGTCCTGAGCCATCTCAAACCGAAGCTCCATCTTTCACATTCAAAGTGATCACTCGTATGGTCATCGTGGAGGTCGTCGTTCGAGACGCCGCGGACAATCCCGTTCGAGACCTCACCACTAAAGACTTGCGTGTCTCCGAGACGATTCGCGATTCGAAGGAACTGCCACAGAAGATTGCTTCGTTGCGCCTGGTAACCGAACCGCTGGGACAGCGCAAAGACAATTCAAAAGGAATCGTTTTGGGCTGGTTGCACAAGTCGTTCTGCGCGCTCACTGGAGCTTACGAACTCTCCTACTACCTTTCACCGGAGAGTCGCAAGGACGGTCTGCACCGTATTTCGGTGACTAGTATTCGGGACGGCCTGACGCTCACTTTCGTCCCGGCTACAGAATCGAAGCGGACAAGCCTGCGGAAGTGCGCGCGGGAGAACTGGCCGACGAGAAAACCACTGCGCAAGCGGAAGAGCTGCAAGCCTTGGATGCTGAGCGCAAGAAGCATCCGGAACTGGAACTGGCGCTGATCGCCTGTTACGACGCCCTGAATACCACGACATTCCAGTTGGGTCTGCAAAAAGTACACTCCAAAGAAGGAGGGGAAGCGTACGAGTTCGTCGTGCCTGGCACCTACTTTGCCTCGCTCCCTTCGGCAGACCGCACCCGCCCCACGCAACTCGATTTCTCGCTTTGTACGTTTGAGCATGGCGGGCATCCGCTTCTTCACTTTGAAGGAACTGTACCGGCTGGGACGAGTCCGGAAGAGTACCAACTCATGGCCGAGCACGGCTTCGCGCACACCATCAGCTTCCAGGCGCAACAGCCGAATGTCTATGCCCTGTCCGCTCGGCTCGTGGTTCGTGATCGCAACACTGGAGCGTTGGGTTCGGGCGAAATCCTGTTGCTTCCCCTGGGCAGAAATCCATTCTCGGCGCCCATTCCCGAGGGACAAACAACATCTCTATTCGGAACGACGAAGCAGGATTCGCCCCTCGCCTTCTGTGGAGACGTCTATCAATTGCCACCCTGGACGACGCACCTTCCCCGCTTCTCGGAGTTCGACGCCGTGGCACCTATCTACACGACTTCTCTGGGTGTTTACTCGCGCTTCTTCACGCTTGGCATTCCTGGCGTGACCAGCCGCACGGAGTGGTTTGGCCTGAACTATTGGGGAGTCTTCGGAGTCGATCGGCCGGGCAAATACCAGTTTGACCTGCTCTCGGACGACGGCGCAAAAGTCTATGTGGATGAAAAACTCATCGTGAGCGACGACAGCCTGCATCCAGCGCAGGGGTCTCGGGCCAAGATCCAACTGGACGCCGGCGCTCACGATATTCGAATCTCGTATTTCCAAGGTCCTCGGACCGAGGTGGCGCTGGTGCTGCTGGTGAAACCTCCAGGGCGATCCTGGCGCTTATTCGATACCAGAGATTTCCCGGCGGATCCGGCGGAGCAAAGAAAAAAGTTGGCCGCGCCGGAAGAATGACGCTTCCTTGTCTACGTTTGCCCAGCCGAGTCCACCGCGCCGACGTTACCTTTCCTGCCTCGGAACTGCAATCTCCTGCACATCGAGTTTTCGCTCTCGCGACACCGCACCTTCTAACCCATTGATTTCACGAATGTAATTTTCTGCGCGGCTTTGCTTGAGATGGAATTCCACTTGCAATGTCGCCTATGTTAATAATGTCTATTACGTCTCTAGACTTTATGGAATAATGCACCCAAGCCTATGAAAATCTCCCAAAAAGGTCTCTACGCCCTGCAAGCCATGATGATGCTAGCCCGACACTATCACCAGGGCGCCATCAAGATCCGTGACATCGCCTACGAAGAGGCGCTGCCGGAAAAGTTCCTCGAACTGATCCTGCTCGAACTCAAGAATGCCCGCATGGTGGAAAGCGTGCGCGGCGCCAAGGGTGGCTACCAGTTACGCCGCGACCCTGCCGAAATTGATCTCAGCGAGATCATCCGCCTGATTGACGGCCCGCTCGCGCCTTTCGGCGACGCCGAACAGTTGCGCGAGCTGATCGACCGCGATCTTCCTCACCGCTCCCTCTATCAGGTATTCCTCGACGTCCGCGATGCCGCCGCCAAAATCCTCGACAACACCACGCTGGCTGACTTGATCCACGACGATCCGCGTTCCGGCAAGAGCGCAAAACGCCAGAAGGACCGTAAGAAAAATCCCGCCAGCATCCTTCCCATGGTCGTCGGAGGCCGCAAAGGTGAGTAAAACCTCCCTGCTGGGATTTCTGCTCTGCCTCGCGACCGTAGCTCCCGCATGCGCTCAGGGCCCCGTCACCACCATGCGGGTCGGCGCATTCCCTAATATCACCCACGCGCAGGCCATGGTGGGCAAAGCCAACGGCTGGTTCGAAAAGGCCATGGGCCCGCAGGCCAAAGTTCAATGGACCAGTTTCAACGCCGGACCTTCCGCGATCGAAGCTCTGTTCGCCGGAGCCATCGACATGACCTACGTCGGGCCCAATCCGGCGATTAACGGCTACGTTCGATCCAATGGCGAAGCTCTCCGCGTTGTGGCCGGAGCGGCCAGCGGCGGAGCTTCCCTGATCGTGCGCAGCGATTCCGGCATTAACAAGCCGGAAGATTTCCATGGCAAGCGCGTCGCCTCGCCGCAGTTCGGCAACACGCAAGACGTCGCCCTGCGCAACTGGCTCAAGACTCACGGCATGAAGACCAACGACAAGGGCGGCGACGTTCAAATCGTTCCCATGGCGAATCCCGACCAGTTGACTCTGTTCCTCAAGAAAGACCTCGACGCCGCCTGGGCTCCAGAACCATGGGCGACACGCCTGATTCATGAGGGCAATGGACGCCTCTTCGTCGACGAGCGCACGCTTTGGCCCAATGGACAATTCGTCATCGGCCTGCTCGTCGTGAACACGAAGTTCCTCAACGCGCATCCCGACTTGGTGAAGAATTGGATCCGCGCCAGCGTCGAATTAACCGACTGGATCAACGGCCATCAACCCGAGGCCAAGAAACTTCTGAACCAGCAGATTCAGACCGAGACGGGGAAAGCCTTACCTCCGGTCGTTCTCGACGAAGCATTCTCGCGCATGCAGGTCACCTACGACCCGCTGCACACGGCGCTGAGCACAGCCGCCCAGCAAGCCTTTGACGACGGATTTCTCGGCCGCCAGATGCCCGATCTCTCCCGTCTCTACGATCTATCGCTCCTCAACCAGGTCCTCGCGGAAAAGGGACGAAAGGCCATGCAATGAGCACGAATGTACAGAAGTTCCCCAGCCAGTTTCCGATTCCTGTCGGACCTGGATCGGACTCCCGATTCCCTGCTCACTCCGGCGCTAGGGGAAGCAAGGTGGGTCCCGTCTCGATTGAACGCCGCGCGCACAACGTTTCGCCGGAGATTTCTAAGGTCGGCCTCAACGAGATCTGCCTCAGCTACAACACCCAGAGCGGAGAGCGCCTGCTGGCTCTCGACAATATCAATTTGCAGGTGCGCGCCGGAGAATTCGTCTGCATCGTCGGCCCTTCCGGTTGCGGCAAGTCAACATTGCTGCACCTGATCTCGGGCCTGCAGCCCCAGACCTCCGGACAGATCCTGATCGATGGCAAGCCTGTGCAGGGACCGGGCACCGACCGCATCCTGATCTTCCAGGACCATGGCCTGTTTCCGTGGCTCACCGTTGGCCAGAACGTCGAATTCGGCATGAAGATAAAAGGCCTGCCAAAGGCCGAACGCGAAGAGAAGACCCGCTATTACCTCCGGCTCGTGCATCTGGCCAAATTCGAAAAGAGCTACATCCACCAGCTTTCTGGTGGCATGCGCCAACGCGTGGCCATCGCTCGCGCTCTCGCCACTGAACCCGACGTCCTCCTTATGGACGAACCCTTCGCCGCGCTCGACGCGCAGACCCGCGACCTGCTGCACGATGAACTGGAGCGCATCTGGAGCGAGAGTGGACGCACCATCATCTTCGTCACGCACAACGTTCGCGAAGCGGTTCGCCTCGGGGAGCGCGTCGTTCTACTTACGTTCCGCCCCGGCCGCGTGAAGAGCGAGTTCCCTGTCGAACTCCCGCGTCCACGCCATCTTGAAGATCCGACGGTCGCCCGTGCCGCGCGTGAAATCCTCGACGAACTGCGCGACGAGATCAATCGCTCCCTCGAAGCCGAATACAACGAGGGCGTGAAGCCGCGCATAAAGCCGGAAGTCGAGGAGGTTCGCCTATGAAGCGCACTGCCCGCTACATCATCTTCTATGCCGCTCTCTTCGGCCTGTGGACGCTTCTTGCCGAACTGAAGATCTGGCCGCCGTATCTGTTCCCCACGCCATGGGGTGTCGGCCAGGCTCTCTATGCCGGATTCCAGGATCACAGCTACTGGATCGCGATCCGCGTCAGCATGCAGCGCGTCCTGATTGGATACGGCATCTCCGTCGTCCTCGGCATGATCCTTGGCCTTGGCGTCGCTAGCAATAAGTTCCTCGAAGAAACCATGGGCGGCTTGCTGGTCAGCCTGCAGAGTCTGCCCAGCATCTGCTGGTGGCCGCTGGCTCTGCTCTGGTTCGGGCTCAATCAGAATGCGATCCTCTTCGTCGTGATTATGGGCTCGCTGCTCTCCGTCACACTTGCCATGGAAGACGGCCGTAAGCAGATGCCGAAGATCTTCGGCCAGGCCGGACGCAACCTTGGGGCCAAGGGATTCAAGCTGTTCTGGTATGTGTTGCTTCCAGCGAGTCTTCCCTTCATCGTCTCCGGACTCAAGCAGGGCTGGGCCTTTGCCTGGCGATCGCTGATTACCGCCGAGATGCTTTACCTAAGTCTCGGACTCGGCCAGGTCCTCATGATGGGCCGCGACTTGAATGACATGAACTCCGTCATCGCCGTCATGATCCTGATCATTGCCATCGGCTATGTGGTCGACGGCATGGTCTTCAAAGGGATGGAACGTCATCTGCAAAACAAGTGGGGCCTGACGCCCGCCACCTAAGACTGTCGGGGAGACCCGTCGCCATTCCCGAAATCAGCTTGCTTAGAAACGAATAAAAGTCTCGTTTATATATTTACAAGTATGTCTATCATATTTATAGTGATACTTGAAGAAACGGACTGACACGAACGATTGCAATGAATTTGCCGCCCGCGACCGAACCGTTTCCTGTTGTACCCACAGCGAAGTAGCAGTACACGAGCAAACCCAAAAGGAGAGGACTGTACTTCCATGAAACTCAACCAGAACCTGCTCTTCACGACCCTGACGCTGGCGGCACTGACTGCTGGCGCTTGGGCACAGACCGAGGTAGCGTCGAACGCTGCGTCCGCGAACGGATCGGCGGCTTCAGCGCCGACCCCACCTCCGGTGACCGCAGCCGATATCCAGGAATTAAGAGCAGCCCTCGCCGCGCAGCAACGGCAAATCGAGGCGCTGCAGGCACAATTACAATCCAAGGAGCAGTCGCAAGGGCAGGTTCGATCCGCCAGCATTTCGGCGGCGCCGCTGTATGCCGCCCCTTCTGTCACGGTATCCCCTGTCGCGGCACGGCCTTCCGGCGGCGCAGCAGCAGCGGATTCGCCCACAACCATCGCATCGAACCTCCAGGACACTCCAACCCAGAAGAGCCAGCAGAATGCGGGCAGCTCCGATGAACGCATTCGAAACCTGGAAAGAGAAATCCAGGGCCTCGGCCCGATCTCATTCAGCGGCGACGTACGTCTTCGCGGCGAGCCCTTCTTCGGCGGACCGTCGGATCAGGATCTCGATCG
>CAWHSR010000047.1:0-55817 GCA_963832015.1 uncultured Acidobacteriaceae bacterium | reverse complement strand
TGAATGTTTCCGGCCGTCCCCAATGAGCCTCCACCCGTGACGTAGAGAACGCTCCCGGATGGCGACAGAGCCATGTTGATCGGACTGACTCCCATGGGGAAGGGACTACCCGGGACGGGGGCCAACAGGCCCGTGCTGGAGCTGATGGAAAACACCGAAATGCTAAAGGATCCGGAATTGCCCACGTAGAGGAAAGCCCCAGCGGGATCCATCGCCAGCAACTGGGGAGACACGCCTACGGCTGTGCGCGGCGTGACTTCGGTGAGCCCGCCGGCTGAGGAGATCGTAAACAAAGAAACATCACCCTCGCCGGAGTTTGCGGCGTACAAAAACTTGCCCGATGGATGGACCGCCAGCGCCTGTACGGCCTGGCCCGCGGTGACAGGGCTTCCTGCCAACTGCGTGAGCACACCCGAGTTCGGGTCTTCACGGAAAATAACGATTTGATTCGCGGCGGGAATCGCCGCGTACAAGAATTTGCTGGTGGTCGACCCACAACCGATCCATGTGGCCATGCTCGCGCAAACGAGGAACAGAGCCGCTGCTTTCTTTAGCATCCGTGACTCCTGAAGGAATTTGACGAAACGAAAATCGGGAATTCGCTGGTACCCGGTAACACTCGGGACGGCAACCATTCTCAAGCGGTATTACGCGTAAACTCCTATCATACGGGACAAACTGGCCTTCGCGCAGCAAACGAGCGGTCGTGATAGGTGCGATGCCGAACTCGTCCGGCGAGGTTGCACGAGGCCTCCAGTCTGCCGGCTCGGCTCGAAAAATAAAATCATGGCCGATGTGGATCGGAGTTAGTCGATTATGCACCTCGAAACGAGAATTTTGTTCTCGTTGGATTGGTTAAGCAGCGGTCTTGAGGCCGACTGCGGATAAGAGAGCGTCGAGATCGTCGGTGACCCGTTGATAGAGGCGGTCAAGTTGACAACGTTTGTCCGGGGCGAGGTTGCGATCGCCGGCGAAAGGCTTGAGGAGACCCGCGGTGAGCGGAGCATAGATGCGCTCGAATAGCTTGAGGAAGAGCACGCAGATGGAATAGCCCTTGTGGGCGAGACGGTAGCGACGAGAGTGGGGCAGTTTGTCTAGCAGGTGCTTGGCGCGCAGTTTGGAGAGGTCGTAGCGCAGCGATGCCAGGGAGTATTGGGACTGGGGAAGTCCGAGAGCGTCCAACACCGGCGGGTAGAGATCGGCGGTGGTGAAAGTGGAGCCGGCGGCGATGTTGGCATAGCGGACCAGAGCATGCATCACCGCCAGTTGCCGAGGGTGATCGAGCTTAAGGCCCGGGATGCGCTTTCCGTTGGTCAGGGTGGTGGGCTCAGCCAGTTTTTGGAGTTGGCCGCGATCGATGAAAGTTTCCAGGATGTCTTGCTGGGCATCGTGGTAGTGGTCAATGATCTCGGACATGCGCTGGCGCAACTGCGGCAGATTCTCGACGTTCTTTTTGACCCCATAGTCGGTGACGTCATTGGTGGCCGGCTCGGTTCGTAGCAAGCGGTCATCGCGGACGTATTGCTTGGCGAATCCATGGGCATAGTGACTGCGAATGACGGGATTGGGAAGATCGAGGTCTTCGAGTTCGGTCTGCAGCTTGCCCTTGTATTGCCGAGTGACTTTCCGGCCAAAGATGAGAGTGATCTTTTTGGGTTGTCCGATGGTTCGGTTCATGTCCAGCAAGCGCTCGGCGAACTGGTCGACGGCGGCGCGGCGGAAGAAGATCAGGTTGTCGCAAAGCTCGACCTGAGAGAAGAAGAGCCGGTGCTGGCAGCCAGCCTGTCGCCGCTCCTGGGAGGAGAAGAAGGGAGTAAAGGCGGTCAGCCACTTCTGCCCGCAGCGCAATAAATCTTGGGCGGTCAGAGAATCGGCGAGTTGTTGCAACCGTTCCGGGTCGGAGCATTGCAAGAAGGCGTTTTTGCATTGCCGGAAGGAGATGCCCTCCTGCTGCATCCGAAGAGCCAGCCAATGATGCTGATTCAGGCATACTCGGGCGGAGAAAGGAAAGTAAGGACACATGCGGACAAACATGGGCCCCCAGTGTTGGTCGTTGAGATAGAAATTGTATTGATTCACCCAGCGCTGCTTCAGTTCCAGATGCGGGCATTGGTTCTGCTTTCCGCCAATGGCAACTAGGATGCGAGCGGGTTCGCGAGCTTTCAGAATGACGGCCACATGATCGGCTTCGGTCTTTTGCAAGTACGGCAGCACGAAATCGTCGCGCCGCTCCTGCTGTGGAGCTTCGACGATGGGTGCACCCCATCTCTGCGCACGATTGATAACCCAATGGTGGAACTGGTCGGCAATCTCGGTGAGGGTCCGACGGATTACCCGCTTTCCATCCCGATAGGTATTGAAGAAGCCGATTACCCGTTCGGGTTGTTGGAAGGGTTGAATCAGTCCGTTCAGTAGGATCCGATCGAAACATCGATATGCGAACTCGATGCTACTCTTATGGTGCTCGTAGAAAGCGTTCATGGCGATCTCCTGTGTTGTGGAATACCCAGAAGATTACTGCCATGAACGCTTCTACGGCATCACTCCAGGAAAGCCATAGTACTCGATGGGATATCAAGGGCGAAGCCCTTGGCTAGTTAGTGGGCAGGACTGGGGCGTGGACTGCCGGGTGACGAACCCGCAGCTAACGACTTCTCTGCTCCGCCGCGCAAGGCCAACCGCAGCCGGTCGAGATACACGTAAACGACGGGCGTGGTGAAGAGCGTCAGCATCTGGCTCACGATCAGCCCGCCGACAATCGTGATGCCAAGCGGCCGGTGTAATTCGGAGCCGGTGCCCCTGCCCAAAGCCAGCGGCAGGCCGCCCAGCAGCGCAGCCATGGTGGTCATCATGATGGGCCGGAAACGAAGGATGCACGCTTCGAAAATCGCCTCTACCGGCTTCTTGCCCTGGGTGCGTTCGACCTCCAGGGCAACGTCGATCATCATAATCGCGTTCTTTTTTACTAGACCAATGAGCAAAATGATGCCGATCGTGCCAATCACGTTCAGTTCGTTGTGCGTCAACAGCAGCGCCAGAAGGGCTCCCACTCCCGCCGACGGTAAAGTCGACAGAATCGTGATGGGATGAATGTAACTCTCGTAGAGCATGCCGAGCACGATGTAAACCGTGACTAACGCGGTCAGAATCAGGATGGGCTCACTCGAGAGTGAATCTTGAAAAGCAGCAGCCGTCCCTTGGAAGCTGGCTTCAATCGTCGGCGGGAAGCCAATCGTGCGTTGTGCGTTCTCGATTGCCTGTGTCGCCTCGCCGAGAGAAACTCCTGGCGCCAGGTTGAAAGAGATGGTGACCGACGGCACCTGACCTTGGTGATTCACCGCCAGAGGCGTGTTCGAGGGCTCGTAGTGCGTGAACGCCGCCAGAGGTACAGGGGTTCCGGCGGTAGAGCGCAAATAAATGTTTTGCAGAGCCTCAGGAGTCTGTTGGAATTGCGGCGCAACTTCCATGACGACGTGATATTGGTTGAGCGGCCGGTACATGGTCGAAACCTGGCGCTGCCCGAACGCGTCGTAGAGAGCATTGTCCAACGTCTGCGGAGTGATCCCCATCCGGCTGGCGGTATCGCGATCGATGACCAGCTTGGCCTGCAATCCCTTGTCCTGCTGGTCCGAGTTCTGGTCGCGCAGCTGTGGCAGGGTTCTCAGTTTCTGTAACAGGCGTGGCGCCCAGTTGTTCAAGTCGTCGAGATTCGCGCTCTGCAAGGTGTACTGGTACTGCGCGTTGCCGAAACGCCCGCCGATGGTGAGATCCTGGGCAGATTGCAGAATCAGCGTCGCTCCCGGTACGACGGCCAGCTTTCCGCGCAGCCGGTTGATGACGTCGTCCGCGGTCACCACCGGGCAGCTCTGCCAGAAATGCTTCGGATGGCAGTCATTACGTTGCTCCAGAGGCTTCAGCATCATGAAGAAGCGACCCTGGTTCAGCGCTGTATTTCCGCCGGCGAATCCCACCACGGAGTCGACCGCAGGGTCTTTCATCACGATGCTGACGTAGCGCTGCATCTTGTCGCTCATGGACTGGAACGAGATGTCCTGCTCGGCCATCACGCCGCCCATGATGCGTCCGGTATCCTGCTGCGGGAAGAAGCCCTTGGGGACCTTGATGTATAGATAAACACTCAGGCATGCCACCAGAACGGTCACGGTCAAGGTGACGGGCTGGTGTGCCAGCACCCACGTCAGCGAATGGCGGTAAGTGGCCAGCAGCTTGTCGAAGACCCACTCGCTTGCGCGGTAGAAGGCGTTGCGCTTCTCGTCCTTGGGAGGCCGCAAGAATTTCGCGCACATGGTCGGCGTGGTGGTCAGCGACACCAAGAGAGACACGCTGATCGCAATACTCAGCGTTACCGCGAACTCGCGGAAGAGCCGTCCCACGATTCCGCCCATCATCAGCAGCGGAATGAAGACGGCGACCAGCGAAACGCTCATCGAAACGACGGTAAATCCAATCTCCGCCGCTCCCTTGAACGCCGCTTGTACTGCGTCCATGCCGTGTTCGACGTAGCGCGTAATATTTTCCAGAACGACGATGGCGTCATCGACGACGAAACCTGTGGAAATGGCCAGCGCCATTAACGACAGATTGTCGAGGCTGTAGCCCAGCAGGTACATTCCGCCGAAGGTCCCGACCAGCGAAAGTGGGACGGCAATGCTCGGAATGATCGTGGCCCGCACGGTGCGCAGAAACGCGAACACCACGAGGATCACGAGAATGACTGAGATGATCAGCGTGGTTTCGATGTCTTTGACGGATGCGCGCACCGTCACCGTTCGGTCCATCGCAATTGAAAGGTTGATCGCTGGGGAAATCGAGGACTGCAGAAACGGCATCAGAGTCCGTACCCGGTCGACCGTCTCAATAATGTTAGCCCCGGGCTGACGGAATACGATGATGAGCACGCTCGGCTTTCCGTTGGCCAGTCCGATGTTGCGCCGGTCGGAAACGGAATCCGTTACGTCGGCCACATCTCCCAGACGTACTGCCGCGCCGTTGTTGTAGGCAACGATTAGCGGCCGGTACTCGTCCGCTGTGAATAATTGATCGGTGTCGGTGAAGGCGTAAGATGTCGTGCTGCTGGAAACCTGACCCTTCGGCCGGTTAGCATTCGCCGCATTCAGAGCATTGCGGACATTGTCCAGTCCAACGCCCAGTTTGTTCAGCAGCGTCGGATTCACTTCAGCACGAACTGCAGGCTGCGCCGCGCCGCCCACAAACACCTGGCCCACGCCGTCGACCTGCGCCAGTTTCTGCGCCAGAATCGAATCCGCGGCGTCGTACATCTGCGGCACGGTCATCGTGTCCGAGGTCAACGCAAGAATCAGGATGGGCGCGTCTGCGGGGTTCGCCTTGCGATAAGTCGGATTGCTCGGCAAGTTTGCAGGCAACTGGCTTCGCGCGGCATTGATCGACGCTTGTACGTCGCGTGCCGCAGCGTCAATGTTTCGATTGAGATCGAATTGCAACGTGATGCTGGTCGTTCCCAGTTGGCTCGACGAAGTCATCTGGTTCACGCCGGAGATGCGCCCGAACTGGCGTTCCAGAGGTGTCGCCACGGCAGAAGCCATGGTCTGGGGATCCGCGCCCGGCAGGCCTGCGCCTACGCCGATCACGGGAAAGTCGACTCGCGGCAGCGAAGCCACCGGAAGAAAATTGAACGCGAGAATCCCCGACATCAGCAATGCCGCGGCCAGCAGTGATGTGCCGATCGGGCGCCGAATAAATGGGGACGAAATACTCATGGTTTAGATCAATGCGTTCGAATCACTACGCTCACATCCGCACATCGAGTTCGTGCGTCTAGTCGGCTGACATGGGCTCCGGTGGAATCGGATTGCCGATCCGGTAACGCGAGAACCTGTGCGCCAGCCGGTCAAACCACAAATAGACCACCGGCGTCGTGTACAGCGTCAGCAACTGGCTGAGCAGCAATCCGCCGACAATCGTAATGCCGAGAGGGCGGCGCAGTTCCGCGCCAGTTCCTGATCCCAGGGCCAACGGCAATCCGCCCAGCAGCGCAGCCATCGTCGTCATCATGATGGGCCGGAAACGCAGCAGGCATGCCTGATAAATCGCTTCCTCGGGGGGCTTGTGCTCTTCGCGTTCCGCCTCGAGCGCGAAGTCAATCATCATGATGGCGTTCTTCTTCACGATGCCGATCAAAAGTATGATGCCGATCAGAGCCACCACGGTTAAGTCATTCCCCGTGACCATCAGAGCCAGGATCGCACCCACGCCGGCTGACGGAAGCGTGGAGAGAATTGTCACGGGATGGATATAGCTCTCGTACAAAACACCGAGCACGATGTAGACGGTAATCACGGCGGCCAGAATCAAATATGGTTCGGAAGCCAGCGAATTCTGAAAGGCTGCCGCCGTGCCCTGAAATGCCGCGTGGATGCTGGGAGGCAGCTGGATGTCTCTTTCGGCCTGCTGGATCGCCTTAGTCGCATCTCCGAGCGAGGCCCCGGGCGCAAGATTGAACGACAGGGTTACGACGGGGAACTGCCCCTGGTGATTGACGGCGAGTGAGGCGTTACTCGACTTCATGCGCGTGAAGGTCGAGATCGGAACCGGAGCGCCGCTGGTGGTCACGGCGGCTCCGTTAGCCGTGGGCGCACCGGAATTCGGCGTTACCGTGCTGGGGCGGATGTAAATGTCTTTGAGATTATCGGGGCTGGCCGCGAAATTCGGCAGCACTTCCAGAATCACGTGATACTGGTTCAACTGCGTGAAGATAGTCGAAACCTGGCGCTGTCCGAAGGCGTCATAGAGCGTGTTGTCGATGGCCTGCGGGAAGATTCCCAGGCGTGACGCGGTGTCCCGGTCGATCGTGACGTTCGTCTTGAGACCACCATTGAGTTGGTCGGTGGCCACATCGGTCAGCGCCGGCAAGGTTCGCAGTTTCTCCACGAGCTTCGGAGTCCACTGCGCCAGTTCCGCCGCGTCCGCATCTTCGATGGAGTACTGGAACTGTGTGCGGCTCACGCGGTCTTCCACCGTGAGATCCTGCACCGGCTGCATGTAGAGCGTAATGCCATCGACTTTCGCCAGCTGCGGTTGCAGTCGCCGGATGATGGCGGAGGCATCGTCCGAGCGTTCGTCACGCGGCTTCAGATTGATCTGAATCCGGCCCTCATTGGGGGTTGTATTTGTGCCATCGACTCCGATGAACGAGGAGAGGCTGTCCACCGCTTTGTCCTGCAGAATAATCTTCGCCAATTCCTGCTGCCGCTGCGCCAAGGCATCGAAGGAAACGAAGTCGGGCGCTTCCGACACGCCCAAAATCACTCCCGTATCCTGCACCGGGAAAAATCCTTTGGGTACGATCACGTACAGAAACAGCGTAAGTACCAGGGTTCCGAACGTCACTAGCAGGGTCGCGGTCTGGTGCTGCAGCACGATTTTTACAGTACGACCGTAAAACGCGATGATTCGATTGTAATAATCTTCGGTGACCTCGTAGAAGCGCCCCTTTTCGCCTTCTTTGCGATGCTTCAGCAGTTTGGCGCACATCATCGGCGTCAAGGACAGCGAAACTCCTGCTGAAACCAGAATCGTCACGGCCAGTGTCACCGCAAATTCGCGGAACAGCCGGCCGACGATGTCGCCCATGAAGAGCAGTGGGATCAGCACTGCAATCAACGAAACGGTCAGCGAAACAATCGTGAACCCGATCTGCCCCGCGCCCTTCAACGCAGCGTCCAGCGGGGAATCTCCGGCCTCAAGGTACCGGTCGATATTCTCGATCATGACGATCGCGTCATCCACCACGAAGCCAGTGGAGATGGTCAGTGCCATGAGGGTCAGATTGTTCAGGCTGTAGCCCAGCAGGTACATCACGCCGAAAGTGCCGATTAGCGACAAAGGCACGGCTACGCTCGGAATCACCGTGGCGGCAAGATTCCGCAAAAACAGAAAGACCACCAGCACGACCAGCGCGATCGACAACATCAATTCGAATTCCACGTCCTTGACGGAGGCGCGAATCGTTGTCGTCCGGTCGGTCAGAATCTGCACCTTCACAGCCAGCGGCAGGGAAGCCTGTAACTGCGGCAGAAGTTTCTTAATCCGGTCGACGACGCTGATGATATTGGCGCCCGGCTGGCGCTGGATATTCACGATCACTGCCGGCGTCAGATTCATCCAGGCGGCGAGCCGCGTATTCTCGGTCCCGTCAATGACGTTCGCAATGTCACTGATCCTTACCGGTGCGCCGTTGTGATAGGCGATGACGATCGGCTTGTACTGCTCGCTGGAGAACAGCTGATCGTTGGCGCCGATGGTGTAGGACTGCCGTGCGCCATCGATCACACCCTTGGCTTGATCCACGTTCGCCTGCGCCAGCGCCGCACGTAGATCTTCCAGGCTGAGGCCGTAAGAAGCCAGTGCCGTTGGATTGGCCTGAATGCGCACCGCCGGCTTTTGTCCGCCGCTGATCGAGACCAACCCCACGCCCGGCAGTTGCGAAATTTTTTGTGCCAGCGAAGTGTCCGCCAGATCTTCCACCTTCGACAAAGGCAGGGAATCCGAAGTCAGTGCGAGCGTCAGAATCGGCGCGTCAGCAGGATTGACCTTGTTGTAGATCGGAGGATTTGGCAGGTCTGTCGGCAGATAGGTCGAGCCGGAGTTAATCGCAGCCTGCACCTGCTGCTCTTCCACGTCGATGTTCTGATCGAGGCCGAACTGCAGCGTGATCACCGAACTGCCAAAGGAACTCGTCGATGTCATCTGGCTCAGGCCGGGCACTTGGCCGAACTGCCGTTCCAACGGAGACGTGACCGACGAAGCCATCACGTCCGGATCGGCCCCGGGATAAAACGTCACCACTTGAATCGTTGGATAATCCACTTCCGGCAGCGCCGAGACGGGGAGTTGCATGAACGCAACCCAACCGACAAGCAACACGCCGACCATGAGCAGCGTCGTTGCGACCGGCCGGAGAATGAATAGCCGTGAAGGACTCATGAACCTGAGCTACCTGAACCGGGGTTAGTCGAAGCGGGAGTGCCGGAACCGGGAGTCCGCGACCTAGGAGCGCCTGTACCGGCGGCACCTGCAGCTTGCCGGCGCACGCCGCCACCAACCGGCGCAACGCCACTCGGACCTTGCGAACGCGGTTCAATCTTGCTGCCTCGCTGCAGCTTGTCTTGCCCGTCGGTGACCACCACTTCGCCGGGATTGAGTCCGGCCGTGATGACCGTAGTATCTCCTTGGGTCAGCGATACGGTAACCTGACGATCCTGCACCGTCTTGTCGGGATTGACCGCATATACGAACGTCCCCTGCGGACCGCGCAGGATTGCCGCTGTCGGCACGACCGTGCTGTCTTTTCGCGTCTCCAACAACAGGTCGGCGTTTACGAACTGGTTGGGCCACAGCTGGTTGTCGGTGTTGGCAAAAACAGCCTTGAGCTTCGCCGTGCCGGTCGTCGGATCAATCTGATTGTCGATCGTGAGCAGTTTGCCAGTCGCCAGTTTGGTCTGGTCGTCACGGCTGAAGGCATCGACCTCCAGCGCGCCTCGCTGCATGTGCTTCGATACATTCGGCAGCACGTCTTCCGGCAGCGTGAAGATCACGGCAATCGGCTGCAACTGCGTCAAGATCAGCATGGGATTCGTATCTGAGGCGTGAATGATGTTGCCCGGATCGACTTGCCGTAATCCAACGCGCCCGTTGAACGGCGCAGTAATGTGGCAATAGACAATATTGAGTTTGGCCGTTTCAATCTGCGCCTGGTCCGTGCGGACCGTACCCTCGAGTTGATCGACCAGAGCTTTCTGCGTGTCCACCTGCTGTTGGGCGATGCTGCCCGAGGGAATCAGCGCGGTGTAGCGCTCGAGATTCAGCTTAGCGTCACGCAGTTGTGCCTGATCGCGGAAGAGTTGCGCCTGCATTTGATCCAGTTGCGCCTGATAAGGACGCGCGTCAATCTCGATCAGCAGCTCTCCTTCCCTGACGTTTTGACCCTCCTGCACGTTCACTTTCATGATCTGTCCATCGACGCGGCTCTTGATGTTTGCGGTATTGAATGCCGTGACCGCGCCCAGACCGCTCAGGTAAACCGGCACGTCTTGGCGCTGAACCGGAGCTGTTGCCACAGAAATGGCCCGCGGTCCCGCAGCCTGCGCTTTCTGCTGTTTGGAGTCAGCAGTGCTGGTGCAGCCGAGGAAGGAAGCAAAAGCTGCGAAGAGGGTAAGGATCGCCACGAAACGGTGCACGCGCGCGCTCCCCACGTCCGGTTTTCTTTCAAAGAGATCAATCATTTTCACAGGTTTTAGTCCGTCGCCGCGATTTTCGACACAGGCTCGGCGGGAGGTGCAAGTATTAGACGTAAGCATTGTAGGCTCGGTTGCGGCAACTTACCCCGGGAGGCGGGATATTTTCAGCGTTAAGGGAGCCTCCCCCCGGAGTGGCTCAGGCAGGAACCACAAATGCAGTTGCTATAGTAAAACCGCGCCTCTCCAGCATCAACCGCTCCACCGGGATAGGTCAAGGCGGAGGGCGAAGGTTTTACAAATCTTTACTCGCTTTGACTTCTCTTGACCGTTACGAGGCTTTGAGGGTGGCGGGCGCAGGATGCTGCGTTTCATACGCTGCAATTTCCGCTTCGTGCTGCAGCGTGAGGCCAATGTCGTCTAAGCCGTTCAACAGGCAATGGCGGATGAATTCGTCTACTGAGAACTTCGCGCGAAAGCTCTGCTCGTCGCGCACTTCACATTGCTCGAGGTCGATGGTGAGGCGGTAGTCATCGATTTCCTGTGCCCGCTGCATGAGTTGCGCAACTTCGTCCTCGCTGAGTCGCACGGTGAGGAAGCCATTCTTCGTGCTGTTGTTGGCGAAAATATCGGCGAAAGAAGACGAGATCACCGCGCGGAACCCGAAGTCCGCCAGAGCCCACACCGCGTGCTCGCGCGACGATCCGCAGCCGAAATTTTTCCCTGCAACCAGAATGCTCGCGCCTTCATAGCGCGGCTCGTGCAGCACGAAGTCCGGGTTCTTGGTTCCATCCGCGCCAAACCGCCAGTCGTAGAACACAAACTGGCCAAAGCCCGTGCGCTCGATCCGCTTCAGAAATTGTTTGGGAATGATCTGGTCGGTATCGACGTTGATGCGATCAAGCGGCGCCACGAGGCCGCGATGGACAGTAAATGGTTTCATCGTGCGTTCCTTGGCTTCACTGAAATTTCCAATTCCGAATGTCGGTGAAGTGCCCCGCAATCGCCGCCGCAGCCGCCATCATCGGGCTCACCAGGTGCGTCCGCCCTCCTCGCCCCTGCCGCCCTTCAAAATTGCGATTGCTGGTGGAAGCGCAGCGCTCGCCCGGTTGCAAGATGTCAGGATTCATTCCCAGACACATCGAGCATCCCGACTCGCGCCACTCAAATCCAGCATCCTGAAAGACCCGGTGCAACCCTTCTTGCTCCGCCGCACGTTTCACAGTCTGCGACCCTGGCACCACCATCGCCCGCACCTTCGCGCTCACGTGATGGCCCTTCGCGACTCGTGCTGCCGCGCGCAAATCTTCAATCCGCGAGTTCGTGCACGATCCGATGAAGACGCGATCGACCCCGATATCCTCAATCCGTTTGCCCGGTTCCAGGCCCATGTATTGCAGAGCGAGTTCCGTAGCGCGCCGGTCTGATTCTTGTAGTCCCTTAACCTCCGGCACGCGTCCGGTCACCGGAGCCACCATCCCGGGATTAGTTCCCCAAGTCACAAACGGGCAAAGCTGCGCTCCATCAATCTCCACCACTTTGTCGAACATCGCACCTTCATCGGTCGGCAGGCTGCGCCAGTGCGCGACCGCCTCCTCCCACTCCTTATCGCGAGGAGCGAAACGTCTCCCCTTCACGTAGGCGATCGTCGTCTCGTCAGGCGCGACCATCCCAGCCCGCGCACCCGCCTCGATGCTCATGTTGCACAGCGTCATGCGCCCTTCCATCGAGAGCGCACGCACCGCCTGCCCGGCGTATTCGATGACGTGCCCGGTCGCGCCGTCGGTGCCGATCTGCCCGATGATTCCCAGTGCCAAATCCTTCGCCGTCACGCCATCCGCCAGTCGCCCGCGTACATCAATCTTCATTGTCTTGGGTGTCTGCTGCGCCAGGCATTGCGTCGCCAGCACGTGCTCGACTTCCGATGTTCCGATCCCAAACGCGAGTGCGCCGAACGCTCCGTGCGTGCTGGTATGGCTGTCGCCGCAGACGATGGTCATGCCCGGCTGCGTCAGCCCCAGTTCTGGACCAATCACGTGAACGATTCCCTGATCCGGAGAATCCATGTCAAACAGCCGGATGCCGAATTCCTTGCAGTTCGCTTGCAGCGCTGCTATCTGCTTCGCCGCGATCAGATCGGTGATGGGAGTGCCGCGCGGCTCGGTAGGAATGTTGTGATCGACAGTCGCGACTGTCCGTAGTGGTTGCCGGACCTTGCGTCCTGCGGCGCGCAGCCCGTCAAACGCCTGCGGCGAAGTCACCTCATGCACCAGATGCAGGTCGATATAAAGGATAGGCGACCGCCCCGCGGGTTGCGCCACCAGGTGAGCGTTCCAGATCTTCTCAAATAATGTTTTCTTCTGTGACATTCAGTTCAACTCACTATTGCACAAAACTTAGCGCGGAGCGGTGATGGCTCCCTGGGACGCAGACGAAACCAGCGCCGCATATTTCGCGAACACGCCCTTCGGATAACGCGGCTGCGGCGCCTTCCATTGCGCCATGCGCTGGCGTAGTACCTCGTCGCTGATTTCTACTACCAACTCACGCTTGTTCACATCGAAGCGAATCATGTCGCCATCGTGCACGCCTGCAATCGGACCTCCGAGCGCCGCCTCTGGAGAAACGTGTCCGGCCATCAGCCCGCGAGTCGCGCCGCTGAATCGTCCGTCGGTTAACAGCGCGACGGATCCACCGAGTCCTTCGCCCACGATCGCCGCGGTTACGCCCAGCATCTCGCGCATTCCTGGACCGCCCTTCGGCCCCTCGTTGCGGATCACGACCACATCTCCAGCTTGAATCTTCTTAGCGGTGACCGCGGCCATCGCATCTTCTTCCGATTCGAACACGCGCGCAGGTCCACGATGCTCCAGCCGTTCGTGCCCGCTGATCTTCGCGACGCAGCCTTCCGGCGCAAGATTGCCCTTGAGGATCACGAGCCCGCCCGTCGCCTTCAGCGGCTTCTCAAGCGGAACAATTACTTCCTGTCCTGGAGTCTCGACTGCACTCTCGGTCTCTACGCCGATCGATTGCCCCGTGACGGTCTTCGCCGACGGATGCAGATACTTGCCGAGCAACAGTCGCCGCGCCAGCAGTCGAATGCCTCCTGCGCGATGCATGTCCGAGGCCACAAAGCGCCCGGAAGGCTTCAGATCGGCGAGCAACGGAGTGCGAGCGCTCACCGTTTGAAAATCTTCAATATCCAACGCGACTCCTGCCTCGCGAGCAATCGCCAGTAGGTGCAGAACCGCGTTGGTCGATCCTCCAGTCGCCGCAACTGAAGCGATCGCATTTTCGAAAGCGTCGCGCGTGAGAATGTCGCGCGGCTTGATTCCATTCTGCAGCACGTTCATCACGACCTTGCCGCAAGCAAACGAGATGTCGTCTTTCAGCGGATCCATTGCCGGCACACTGTTGAAGCCCATGGGCGAGAGCCCAATCATCTCCATCACGGTCGACATGGTGTTCGCCGTGTACTGCCCCCCGCACGCGCCCGCGCCCGGACATGCTGCGTCTTCCAGGCCGCGAAGGTCGGCATCACTCATTTTTCCCGCCATGTTTGCGCCAATCGCTTCGTAGACGTCCTGAATGGTTACGTCCTTCCCGCGATAGTTGCCCGGAGCGATTGTTCCACCGTAGAGCACCATGCCTGGCAGGTTCATGCGTGCCAGCGCCATTGCCGCCGCCGGAATCGTCTTGTCGCAGCCCACGACGCACACGACCGCGTCGAACATTTGTCCGCGGCAGACCAATTCAATCGAGTCCGCGATCAGCTCGCGGCTCACTAGCGACGCGCGCATGCCTTCGGTGCCCATCGTCTCGCCATCAGAGATCGCGATAGTGTTGAACTCCATGGGCGTTCCGCCGGCTGCGCGAATGCCTTCCTTCACCTTCGCCGACAGCCGGCGCAGATGAAAGTTGCACGGCATGGTTTCGATCCACGTGTTGGCCACGCCGATCAGCGGACGGCTGAGATCGGCATCGGTGAATCCAATGGCCTTGAACATGGAGCGCGCGCCGGCACGGTCGCGCCCTTCAGTGATTCCGCGGCTGATGTGCTTGAGATCCATAATTATTAGACCCAGTGAAAGCTTACAGGATGGGTTAGCGAGGTTTCAAAGTTTCACAGTTTCAAGGTTTCAATGTCGAGTCGCTGAACTTTGAAACTTTGCAACCTTGAAACTATGAAACCTGGTCCAAACAAAAACGGGGAACCCACTTAGCAGTGAGCTCCCCCAGATGCATGACGCTGCCCAGGAGCCGTCATGCTTGCCCAGCTAAAAGCTACGCTCGAGCGGCAGTGCGCGACTCTTCGATCGACACGCCTGCTGGCGGATGCGCCCCGGTCCACGTCGACGCGTGCCCCGAGCCGGAACTGACCTTGATGACATCCGCGATCCCGTACCACTCGCGATAAAGCTGGCCGACTTGCTTCTGATTCACCTCGAGCGCCAGCGTGATCTGATGATCGTGCTCGGCCGGTTCAGCGTGCACGACCGGAAGATCGAGCGCGCGGCGCGAAGCCGCGTTCAGGATGCGCATCAACGTTCCCTGCGTATTGCGATAGCGAATATGAAAGGTCTGCATAGCTTGTCCCCTTATTGCGTCGGTTCTTCTTCCAACAACATCTCCGAAAGAGCCGCGCCTGCCGGAACCATCGGGAAAACGTTGGCCTCCGGAGCGCAGTCAAATACCAGCAACTCGGGCTCGGGCGACCGCAGAAACCGGTCGATCTGATCGCCTGTTTCCTCCGAAACCGGAAACTCCCGCATAGCGTCTTCATTAAGCCGGAAGCTGTGAATCTTGTAGGCCTTGGCGATCTCCACGAAATCGGGATTGTCGCTCAAGTCGGTCTCGGCGTAGTTGCGCTGATAGAACAACTGCTGCCACTGCCGCACCATGCCTAGATATTTGTTGTCGATGATCACCATCTTCACCGGCAGGCCGAGCCGGTGAACCGTGGCCAGTTCCTGGATGTTCATCTGAAATCCGCCATCGCCGGAAACACAGAGCACGCAAGTGTCTGGCTTCGCGAGTTGTACACCCACTGCAGCGGGAAGAGCGAAACCCATGGCTCCGAGTCCGCCCGACGTGATGAATCCGCGGGGCGACGAAGAGCGGTAGCGCTGCGCCGCCCACATCTGGTGTTGGCCTACATCTGCGATCACCACGTTATCCTGCGGGAGGCGGCTGAAGAGCTCGTCGAGGAATCGAATGGTCGGCTGCGCCAGTCCGCGCGGGTCGAGCTCTGCCCGCTCGGCTCCGCAAGCGACTTCGCGCCAGCCGCTGAAGTCGGGAAGTGAGTGCCGCCGCAACTCCGCCTGGAATGCCGGAATCGTGTCCGCTAGACTTCCAATCACCGGCAGATCGCAGGGACGAACACGATCCAGTTGGGCCGGATCGATTTCAAAGTGGACGATCTTGGCATGCGGCGCAAACCGTGTCGGTTCCCCCGTCACGCGATCATCAAGCCGCGCACCAAATACCATGAGCAGGTCTGTTTCGTTTAACGCGGTGTTCGCGGCGCGCGTTCCGTGCATGCCCACCATGCCCAGGTAATACGGGGCTTGCGGAGGAACCGCCCCCAATCCATGCACCGTGGCAAAAGTCGGAACGTTCAGAGTGTCGAGCAACTGCCGCAACTCCGGAATCGCCCCTGACAGCTTTGCTCCCGCGCCCACCAGCGCAACGGGTTTCGAAGACTGCTGCAGCAAAGCCACGATCGTGTCCGTGAATCCGCCTTCGGCCTCCGCGTCGGCCGGCCGCGCGTGTGGCGTGAACTTCACGGGTCCGGAAAATTCCTTCTTCGCCTTCAGCATGTCGGTGGGAATATCGATCACCACTGGTCCAGGACGTCCGCTGCGCGCCCAATAGAATCCCTCGGCGATTGCCTCCGGAATTTCGTCAATCGTGCGCACCAGGCGGCTCCACTTGGTGAGCGATAGCGTCACGCCAAAAACGTCGGTCTCCTGAAATGCATCGGTGCCAATCAGCGCACTGCGCACCTGGCCAGTGATGCAGACCAGAGGAACAGAGTCCATCTTCGCGTCGGCAATACCCGTAACCAGATTTGTTGCGCCGGGCCCGCTGGTGGCCATGGCAACGCCAACTTCGCCCGTGACCCGCGCATAGCCCTCAGCCGCGAACACAGCTCCTTGCTCATGCCGCGTGAGGATGTGCCTTACTCCGCTGCCCTCAAGCGCGTCATACAGCGGCATGATCGCTCCGCCGGGGTAGCCAAATACTAGCTCCACCCCTTCGGCGCGCAGGCACTGCAGAACGATGTCGGCTCCCTTAAGCATTCACCACCTGTTTGGTGCCGTCCTTGGGAGCTTCTGCGGGTTTCTTTCCTTCCTTCGGCAGCCAGCTCATCATGCCGCGCAGTTGTGCGCCCACGATCTCGATGGGATGCTGTTTTTCTTTCTCGCGCAGAGCGTTGAAGTTGGGGCAGCCGGCCTTATTCTCGGCAATCCATTCCCGCGCGAACTGACCACTCTGAATATCGGCCAGCGTCTTTTTCATTGCGGCGCGCGTTGCGTCGCCAACCACTTGCTCACCGCGGGTCAAATCGCCGTATTCGGCGGTGTTTGAGATCGAGTACCGCATGCGGCTCAGGCCGCCTTCGTAGATCAGATCCACGATCAGCTTTACCTCATGCAGGCACTCGAAGTATGCAATCTCCGGCGCGTAGCCGGCCTCGACCAGGGTTTCGAATCCCTTCTTGATCAGCGACGTCAATCCGCCACAGAGCACCGCTTGCTCACCGAACAGATCGCTCTCGGTTTCTTCCTTGAAAGTCGTCTGCAGAACCCCCGCTCGTGTTGAGCCGATGCCATGCGCGTAAGCCAGAGCAAGTTCGTGCGCGTGACCGCTGGCATCCTGCTGGATCGCGATCAGCGATGGCACGCCGCGGCCCTCGGTATACACCCGGCGAACCAAATGCCCCGGGCTCTTGGGAGCGATCATCACCACGTCCACGTCGGTCGGTGGAACGATCGTCTTGAAATGAATGCTGAAACCGTGCGAGACGCCTAGAACTTTTCCGGGGTGGAGATACGGCTTGATGAACTGCTCATAGGTCTCGGCCTGTGTCTCATCGGGGGTCAGGATCTGGATCCAGTCCGCCCGCTTGGCGGCTTCGTCCGGCGCGACCACGACCATGCCATCGGCCCGCGCCTGTTGGGCGCTCTTGCGAGCCGGGTCCAACCCAATAATGACTTTGAATCCGCTGTCGCGAAGATTCTGCGCCTGGGCGTGTCCCTGGCTGCCATAACCAATGATGGCGATCGTCTTGCCCTTCAGTACCTCAGGCTTCGCATCGCGTTCATAAAAAATAGTAACCACCAGCGTGCTCCTCTCGGTTCACAAGGGGAGGAAAGAAGCCCTTGCTTGTTGGGGAAAGTCTGTTCTTGTAGCAATACCGACCGGTCGGTCGGTATCTCTAAATGCTACCTGTCGGTCCCGGCGGGTGTCAAGGGAGAAGTCTGGTTCGTCGAATCGGAAAAACGGACCTGTTCGGACGTGGCTTGGGTTTCCCGCTTTTGATACGCTGTCGTTTCTTCGGGCGTTGCATAAGCGACCCGAGAGCACACGACGGCCCCCTTCCGGAGGGGAGGAACTCATGAACGACTTTGAATGCCTGATCCCGATTTTGAATGTCAAGAATTTCGCCGCATCGATGGACTACTACCTCAACCAGCTGGGTTTCAAGAAGAAGTGGGACTGGGGCGATCCTCCGGGCTTCGGTTGCGTAGCGCGAGGCAAGATCGAGATCTTTCTCTCTGAAAACGGCCAGGGCCAGGCCGGCACATGGATCAGCATTTTCGTGGAGGATGTGGACGCGCTGCATGAGGAGTACAAAAAGAGCGGCGCGATCATTCGCCAGCCGCCGACAAACATGCCCTGGGGTATCCGTGAAATGAACGTGCAGGATCCCGACGGGCATCGTTTTCGCATGGGCAGCCATTCCGAAGGCCCGGTCGATGAGGAAGGCTGGAAGCGATTCGGCGAGATACAGCAGTTCGGGGAGTGAGCTGCGGCAAGGGCCTTTTGCAGCAGCCGAGCGCGCGTCAACATTGGCAATCCTGCCCGCAACTGTTTACCATGACACGCGATGGCCCGCGAGACTCTGGTTGATTCCCGGCAGGAAATCCTGCGCACCGCTGCCCGCCTGTTCCAGCAGCGCGGATACGACGCGACTTCAATGAACGATGTCGCAGCCGCGCTCAAACTGAGCAAGGGCGGCCTCTATCATCATTTCCAGAGCAAGGACGAGATCCTGTTCGAGATCATGAATCACGCCATGGAACTGACCCAGGAGCGAGTCATCGGCCCAGCGAGCGAAATTCCCGATCCCGTGGAACGGCTGCGCGCGTTGATTCGCCTGCACATTGAAGTCGTGCTCAGCCCGCGCGACCGCGAGATCACGGTCATGCTGCATGAGAATCATCCTTTGCCCCCCGCGCTCCGCAAGCGCATCAACCATCGCAAGAAAGAGTACGTGCACTTCGTCGAGAGTCTGATCGCCGACGTCCAAAAAGAAACGCAACGTACCCGGACGACAAAGTGCACCGTGAGCCCGCGGGCCGCTGCCTTCGCCCTGCTCGGCATGATCAACTGGATTTACCAGTGGTACAAGCCGGAAGGAGAACTGCAGGCGAGCAACTTGATTCCGCAGTTCACCGATCTTCTCTTTGGGGGGATCCTCGCATGAAGGCGTGGTTCGGGACTGTCGGCGAGATTGACGAGCAGCGGACGCAGAGCGGCAAACTGTACCGAGAGTTTGTGCGCGTTCCGGCGATGAGCGTAGGACTGTACGTCTTGCCACCCGGCTCGACCGATCCGCAACGGCCGCATCATGAAGATGAGATGTATTACGTGGTCCGCGGGCAAGGACGCTTTCGGGCTGGAGACGAAGACCGGGAAATTTCCGAGGGGAGCGTGCTCTTCGTCGCCGCTGAAGTCGAACACCGCTTCCACGATATCGCCGAGGAACTAGCCGTGCTGGTCTTCTTCGCACCTGCGGAAAGTTAGAATCCCGAACGAGCTGTTATGGATTATCCGATCCTGCCCATGCCCCCGGATTTGTGGCCGGCGGTGCGCGAAATCTACCGCGAGGGGATTGCCACCCGCAATGCAACCTTCGAAACGGAGCCTCCGGATTGGGAGAAATGGGACCGCAGCCATCACAAGCACTGCCGTCTGATCGCCCTTGAGCCCCGTGACGAAGCCATCGCAGAAATTCTGATTCCGCTCGACGGAACTGGCGTGCTCGGGTGGGCCGCTCTCAGTCCAGTTTCGGGCCGGCGCGTCTACGCCGGAGTAGCCGAGGTATCTGTCTATGTGGCGGCTGCGGCGCGAGGACGTGGGGTCGGGAAAGCACTGCTGCAGTCTCTAGTGCGCGAGTCGGAGTTGAACGGCATCTGGACGTTACAGGCTGGAATCTTTCCGGAGAACGCCGCCAGCATCGCGCTACACAAGCTCTGCGGATTTCGGGAGGTCGGAGTGCGGCGCCGTATCGGCAAGCTCGGCGACACATGGCGAGATGTGCTCCTACTGGAGCGTCGTAGTGCGGCCGTTGGTGTCTGAAGCGCGCTACTTGTGCGGCGGTATCCAGTAGACCTCTTCCTTAACCGCTCCCTTGTCGGTGAAGCCGCGTCGCTTCAGAATCGCCTTACTGTGCTCGATCATGTCGGGATGGCCGCACAAATAGACCAGGGTGTTACTCGGTTCCAGTTCCCAATGATCGGCATATTTGCGCAAAATGTCATCGGCGCGCCCGATCTCTCCCGGCCAATCGGAGTGATCCCACGGACGGCTGACCGTCGGCACATATTTGAACCACGGCAATTCTTTATCGAAGTGGTTCAGTTCATCCAGATACCCAAATTCCCACGGACGGCTCGCGCCATTCAGTAGATACAGTTTGTGAGTGCCATCGAATCGGCCTTCTTTCCAATCTTTGGAAAGCGTGCGCACGTAGCTCACAAACGGCGCCACGCCCGTCACCGTCGAGATCAGCAGATGGTTCGTCTTGCCGTTTTGCGTGTCGAGCGAGAACTTTCCCTTGGGGATCTTGCGCATGAGCAGCGGATCCCCGGGTTGTAGTTTGTAGAGTAGCGGGGTGAGCGCACCTTGCGGTACCAGTTCGAAGAAAAACTCTACTTCATCTTCCGCCGGAGACGACGCAATCGAATACGGACGCTCGACGCGTTTGCCGTTGGCCTCGACTCCCAGCGTCGCATATTGTCCGGGGACGAAATGGAACTCGCCCCCGCTTCTGATGCGAAACATCCACAAATCGGGAGCGAAATCGACGCGCCGGGTCACCTCCGCGCGGAAGAACTTGTCGTCGGGAATCGTCATCTCACCTGGCCTTTCCGCTTGCGCTCGAACCTCCAACCGAACGGTCGTACGAGTTGCGATATCCTACCTGAAACGGGTCAGTCTGGGAAGTGCATCGCAAGAAGTGAGCTACTCAGTGGCTGTGGTGATGATGTTCTTCGCTCTCGCCGACGGGAATCACACAGCCATGCGCGACTTCGCATACCACGTGTTCGAATTGGATGGTCGTATGCACGATGCGAAAATCACGCATCAGGCATTCTTTCACGTCGCGCAAGATGCGTTCACTGACTGAAGGAGGAATGTCGGCGATCGAAATATGGCAGGAGAGGGCGTGAGTCTCCGACCCGATGCTCCACACATGCAGATCGTGTACGTCATTAACTCCACCGATCGACCGGATGGCGGACTCAATCTTCTCGAGTTTCATGCCGCGCGGCGTGCCCTCCAGCAGAATGTTGAGGGTCTCGCGCACGATTCCGAAACCAGACCACAGAATCAGCGCGCCGATCCCAAACGAGAGCGCGGAATCGATCCAGTAGTTTCCCGTGACCAAGATGGCCCAGCCGCCAGCGATCACGGCCGCGGTCGAAAGCGTGTCTCCCACCTCGTGCAGCAGCGCGCTGCGGATATTCACATCACCGCCAGAACCACGGCTCGAACGATAGAGCAATAGAGAGATCGCTCCGTTCATCACGACGCCCGCAGCGGCGACCCACATCATCACGCTGGCCTGCACGTGCTCGGGATGCTGCAGGCGGCGGAACGCCTCATAGAAGATGAAGAACGAAACTGCCACCAACGAAGTGGCGTTGACCAGCGCCGCCAGAACTCCAGCGCGATGGTAGCCGTAAGTCTTGGTGGAACTGGCTGGACGCCCCTGAAAATAGACCGCGACCAGCGACAGGAGCAGGGCCAGAAAATCGGAGAGGTTGTGTCCCGCCTCGGAAAGCAATGCCAGGGAATGGGCGCGAATGCCGGCCACCACCAGCAGCACGATGTACCCCAGGGTCACGGCGAGAGAAATCTTCAGCACCCGGGTGGGACCGCTCGCGCCATGAACGTGCACGTGCATGCTTCCAGTGTAAGGGCGCGGAGGGCGGCCTTCAAGCGTACCTGAACCCGCCTTGGACGCGCCCAAACGGCATAAGGGACACGGAAGCCCTACCCGGCTTGTGTGGGCCCACGAGATCTAAGTCATCTCCGCAAATGCCGATCTTGCCTACCGACACAAAGACGCGCGAGCCACTACGTCTGTCCGTGCGCGAATTGACCGGACCTAGGTCCGGGACGTGCAGCGCGCAACAGCGAAGTTCGAGTGGCGGATCGGCCTATGGACGAAATCGTTAAGGATTTTCTCATCGAGAGCAACGAGAACCTGGATCGACTCGACCAGGAACTGGTGAAGCTGGAAAGCGAACCCTCCTCCAAGGATCTTCTCGCCAGCGTCTTCCGGACGATCCATGGCATTAAAGGAAGCTGCGGATTTCTGGGTTTCGCCCGGCTGGAGAAGCTGACCCATGCGGGGGAGAGCCTGCTCTCCCGGCTGCGCGACGGCAAACTCAGCTTGAGCTCCGAAATTACCAGTGGACTGCTCGCCATGGTTGACGCGGTACGGCGGATGCTGGCGGCGATCCAGGCTTCGGGTCAGGACGGCGAGGAAGATTATGCGACTCGCATCGAGTTGCCGGCCCGGTTACAGGGCGAGACTGGCGAGTTGCCAGCGACGGTGATCCCCAAGCCTCCCGTGGCTCCGTTGGTCGACTCTTCCCCGGTACCCCTCGATTTGCACCCTGTGACGGATTCCGAGAGTGAGAACCTGACGCCAGATCCCGCGAAAATTGGTGGTTTGCTGATCGAACAAAGACTCGTCGAGTCCAGCGACCTCGCCCAGGCTTTGGAGATACAGGAAAAGGGCCGACACAAGACTGGCAAAATTCTTGTAGCGGAGGGGCCGGCCCGTCCCGAGGACGTGCTCGCAGCGGAGCAGACGGTCGAGTCTCGCAATCCGCAAGCCGCCATGGAAACCATCCGGGTAGGCGTGACTCTGCTCGACCGCTTGATGAATCTGGTGGGCGAACTGGTGCTGGCGCGCAACCAGTTGCTGCAGTTTTCCAACAGCACCCAGGATGCCGGATTTCAGGCGGTTTCGCAGCGCACGAATCTGGTCAGCCGCAAGATCACCGCGATCCAGACCGACACGCAGGGAGCGGTGGAAGCGTCGCTCACCGGGGTGATCAGCCAGATCAACGACATCTCGGGCACGATTGCGACCGCGCTCGAAGAACAGAGTGCGACGACACGGCGAAGTCGGAGTTGCCGGTGCGGGAGTGCGTTTCCGGGCAAACTCTCACCCCCGGTTGCGCCGTGATCGCTCCGGGGGACTTCCATATGGTGGCCAGCCAGGAAGACGGGGGCGTTGTCCTCAAGACTCATCAAGGCCCGAAGGAGAATTTTTGCCGCCCGTCGGTCGATGTCCTCTTTCACTCGATCGCGCGCGTCTACGGAGCCCGAGCGCTGGCTGTGGCGCTGACCGGCATGGGGCAAGACGGGCTCAAGGGATGCGAAACGTTGCGGTCCCTTGGAGCACGCATCTACGTGCAGGATGAGGCCAGCAGCGTGGTTTGGGGCATGCCCGGTTTCGTGGCCAAGGGCGGTCTGGCGGATAAGATTCTGCCGTTCGGTATCAGATGGGTGTCGAGATTGTTCGGGCCACTGTCTTGCAGAGCGCCGCGCGAAACTAATCTTGCGATCTCGGTTTCACGCCCGGAACCATCAATTCTTGGTCAGACTATCGAGATAGCGGTTGTTGTAGAACGTGGTTGTCTTCTGCACGAACTCGAGAATCTTGAACATGCGCTCGCGGCCTTCCCGATTCACTTCGCGGAACTGAACAGCGATGCCGGAGCCGGGATCAAGTCTGGCCACCACGCCTTCCGCTGACAAGCTACCATCGTCCATCGAGAAGCCGAGCTTGATCTTGCTGCCCGGCGCAAGGATGGTGCTGGTTTCCACAAAGCACCCGCCCAAGCTCACGTCGGTTACGTTGGCGAACAGGGGAGTCTTTCCCTCCTCGGTCTGCAGTTCGATCGTTACCCGGCACTTCATGCGCGGATGAGAACGGCGGTCCTTATAGGAGAGGTGCTTCTGTTTCTCCAGATACATGCGGCGGTCGGCTTCGGCCAGAAGTTGTTCTGCGTCGTTGCCGTCCTCCGGATACAGCGCGCGTCCCACACTGAGTGACAGTAGATCTTCGCCGCACACTTCGTTTCCAGCCTGCCGGGCCAGGGCCCGCATTTGCTCCGCTTTCTTGCCGGCTGCATCGGTCGTAAGTCCTGGGGCGATGACCACGAATTCGTCTCCGCCCATACGCGCGACGTAGTCGTATTCGCGGGAGCTGTCCTTGAGCGCCTGAGCGAACAGACGCAGTACCCGATTGCCTTCTAGGTGGCCGAAGCGGTCGTTGATCTGCTTGAAGCCATCCATGTCGGAGACCATGACGGTCAGGGTCGAATTGTCGCGCTTGCACCGCGCCAATTCCCGCTCAAGTTGCAAGAACAGCGACCGCGCGTTGGGCAGACCCGTCAGGTAGTCGGTAATTGCCGAATTCTCGGCTTGCTGAAATTTCAGCGCATTCTCGATGGAGAGCGCCATCTTGCCGCTGACCGCGAGCAGGATGCGCAAGTGATCGGAGGTGAAGGCGTCGCGTTCGGCGCGGTAGAGCGCCAGCACGCCGATAACTCCGGTGACACCTTCCAGCGGCACCGCCAAGGCAGAGCGCAAGGTGCTGAATTTCGAAGGATCGTTGAGGTAACCCGGTTCCACCGAGGGATTGCCGTTGATGATCGGCTTGCGGTTGTGTGCTACCCAGCCGGACAGTCCTTGCCCGACGGGGATGCGCAAGGAAGAAAACAACCGGTAGTTGTCCCCGTTCACATATTCGGGGACAAGTTCGTCCTCGCGCTTTATGTAAATAGAGATGGCGTCGTAAGGCACCATCGGCTTGAGCTTCACTGAGAACACAGAGAGCGTTTCGGTCAGACTAAGCGAAGCACCTAGATCCTGGCTCAGCTCGAACAAGGACTGTGCTTCCTGTCGGGCGGCCGCGATCGACGACAGAAAAGTAGTTTCGCGTCCTGCATAGTCTTGCGCCGTAGCGTTTTCAAAACCAGCAGCCGGCTCGAGGCCACGCTCGATTTTGATCGACGTGGAGAGCGGACCGTTTGGGTCTTCCGCCGACTTCGCCACCGCGAGCCGCTCCAGGTACTGATAACGCTTCTGCAAAATGTCAACGACCTTCGGGTCAAACGACTTGCCCGATTCGACGCCTAGCTTCTGCATTACCTCTCGCATGGGCAACGCCCGCCGGTATTGACGGTCGGACGCTAGGGCGTCGAGATAATCGACGGCTGACAGAATGCGCGCTCCGATGGGGATTTCGGCGCCTTTCAATCCCAGTGGATAGCCAGAGCCGTCCCACTTTTCGTGATGGGCGCGCACGATGGGCACAACCGGATAGGGAAAGCGCACCCGCTCCAGAATCTCGGCGCCCACCAGGGTATGAATTTTCATCTTCTCGAATTCTTCGGGAGTAAGGCGGCCGGGCTTGGAGATGATGTGTTCTGGTACCGCAAGCTTCCCGATGTCGTGCAGCAGCGATGCCGCGTGCAGAGCTTCGAGTTCCGGGCCCGTCACGCCCAGTTCCTTTGCCACTTCGATGGCGTACACACGGACGCGCTGCAGATGCTCGTGGGTCGTGTGGTCCTTCGCTTCAATCGCCAGCGCCAGCGCTTCAATGGTTCGCAGATGCAGATTCGCCATTTCCTCAACGTGGCGTTTCTCGTCTTCGAGTTTGCCTAGGTAAAGGCGATACGAGCGGTAGATCAGGTAAACAGCCGGCAGCAGGAGCAGCGAAGTTTCCCAGTTGAACCTCTCGTTGAGCCATGCGACTGCTCCCGCCACGCCCGCGCCGACGAGGTAATAAGGGAACGACCAGAAGTAGCAATCCACCAGAATTCGGATCAGAGGCCGGCGCTCGGTCAGCGAAATGACCATCGCGATCGAACCCGCGTTGGCAATGAAATAGACCGTGGCCGCCAATCCCAGCAGAATAGGGCGGCTGCCCACCAGCGTGTTCGCCAGCGGTTGGTGATAAACCTCGTAGGCAAGCGCCGTCGATACCGCGCCCGCACACACATTGAACGTCAGTTGTATCGCCTTAGGACGCTCCGGATACAGGCATTGAGCGATCATGGAGATCGCACCCAGAATCACGGTTTCGGTGAAGCTGAGTTCCAGGACGCCGATCAGAATGAACAGAAAATTCACCGACAGCGTCCCGGTGATGCCTGGCAGGTTCACCTTGAGGCGCGACGCCAGAATGGCGATACCTAAATAACAGATAAACTCGGCGATGTTCTTACTGCTCTGGTGAACTCCGCCGTAAACCAACGTGGCCAGGCCCGCCAGCACCGTCACGCTGACAAACAGCTTGGCGGATAGCGACAGTCCTCCCCACGAGCGCGAGTGCGCGGGCAGACCCATGGCGACGCTGGTTGTGCCAGTCATTTGAGTAAACACACTGCGGCCGGACGGATCCCTTAGCCACTCTACAAATACCAGCTAACATGTTTAGAAACAACGGTTTAGGTGAGTTTTAACAAACTTTCGTAACTTGCGGAATCCTTCTGGTCGCGTAGGGAAGCAGGTGGACCCTGCTCCGGCGGGGTAACTCTAACATCCGATTAGGCTTCCCTAATCGCAAGTCGGTCGGCACTTATTGTGCCAAGTCGACCTGGGCTAAGAGGCTGTTGGCAGGTTCAGACCGAGTGCGAGACATCTTCTTCGGGGATGTTTTGGTCCGCTCCAGTGGTGGAAACGGTGGCCGAGGATTTTCCGCGCCGCATGGCAACGATCCCGGTCCGCACCATCTCCAGTACGCCATAGGGACGCAGCACTTCGAGCAGACCGTCGATTTTGTCTTCGGCACCCGTGATTTCGATTGTCAGTGAATCCGGAGCCACATCGACGACGCGCGCCCGGAACACACTAGCCAGTTCCAGCACATGCGACCGAGCCTCATGCGTTGCAGCCACTTTGATCATGGCCAAGTCGCGGACGATGGCAGGCTCGTGGGTGATGTTTTCCACCAGTAGTACGTTGACCAGCTTATACAGATTGGCTTCGATGCGGCGGGCCTGGTCGTGGTCGGCGTCGACAGTGATCGTCATGCGCGAGACCTCTGGCTTTTCCGTGCGGCCCACCGTCAGCGAATCGATATTGAAAGCGCGGCGGCGGAACAGCGAGGCTACGCGCGTCAGCACGCCTGGTTTGTTTTCTACGTACACCACGTATGTATTCAGCATTTTTTTCTATTCGTTGCTATTCATCTGCCGCGGTTTCGACAATCTTGCTGGGCCGCCGGATCATCTCGTGCAACGATGCTCCCGCCGCCACCATCGGATACACCGTGTCTTCCTGTTCCACTCGGAAGTTGATTAGCACCGGACCATCATGCTCTCGCGCCGCCCGCACCGAGGGCACCACCTGCGAGCGCTCGGTGACGGTCATACTCCGAATGCCGTACGCTTCACCGAGCTTGGCGAAATCCGGGTTCAGCAGGGGTGTTGCAGCGTAGTTGCGCTCGTAAAAGAATTCCTGCCATTGCCGCACCATCCCCAGAAACCCATTGTTGATGATGGCGATGTTGACCTTCAGATTCTCTTGCACGATAGTCGCCAGTTCGCACAACGTCATCTGGAAGCCGCCATCTCCCACCACCACCCACACGTCGGCTTCCGGTCGCGCGACCTTGGCGCCGATCGCTGCCGGTAAGGCGAAGCCCATTGTGCCCAAGCCTCCGGAAGTGATCAGGCTGCGCGCCTTCTCGTGCTTGTAGTACTGCGCTTCCCACATCTGATGCTGGCCCACATCAGTCACAACCACCGTGTCGCCGTCGCGAGTCTCGCGCCAAAGATCATTAATGACGTGGGCGGCATAGAGGTGTCCGCTGTCCGGCAGGTTCTGGATATCACGGACGGCAGAGTCGCCTTTCAGCTTGTCGATGGAGTCGAGCCACTCGCTGCGGTCAATCGATTCGATCTTCGGCAACAGTTCATGCAGCACTTCACGAAGGTCGCCGACGAGCGGAACGTCGACCTTGACGTTCTTGTTGATCTCTGCGGGATCGATCTCGATGTGAATCTTCTTGGCATTCGATGCGTAGGTTTTCAGGTTCCCGGTCACGCGGTCATCGAAGCGCATGCCGAACGCCAGAAGCAGATCGGCCTCCTGGATGGTGTGATTCACCCAAGCCTCGCCATGCATCCCCATCATGCCGAGATTCAGGGGATGTGCCGCTGGAAAAGAGCCGATTCCCAGCAATGTAAGCGCGACAGGAATGCCCGCGCGCTCAGCAAATTCGCGCACTTCCGCCATCGCTCCGGAAATGATGATGCCGTGCCCCGCCAGGATCACGGGCCGCTTGGAGTTGTGTATCAATTCCAGCGCCTGCGCATATTCCTTCGGCTCCGGCGACAAATCTGGACGGTACCCCGGTAGTTGAGGCTTGGCAGCCTCCCAGTCGAATTCGCAAGTCGTCTGCTGCGCGTCTTTCGTGATATCCACCAGCACCGGGCCGGGACGGCCGGAGCGCGCAACATAAAACGCTTCGCGAATCGTTCGCGCCACTTCGCTGGCATGAGTCACCAGATAGTTGTGCTTGGTGATGGGAAGAGTGACGCCGGTGATGTCCGTTTCCTGAAAGGCGTCGGAGCCGATCAACTTACTGCCGACCTGACCCGTGATGCAAACGATCGGTGACGAATCGAGCATGGCCGTGGCGATTCCGGTCACCATGTTGGTGGCGCCCGGGCCAGAAGTAGCTACGGCGACTCCCACCTGCCCACTGGCGCGCGCGTAGCCATCCGCCATGTGGGTTGCGCCTTGCTCGTGGCGCACCAGCACGTGGTGGATCTTGCTGTGCTTGAGCGCGTCGTAGGCAGGAAGAATGGCTCCTCCGGGATATCCGAAAACGACTTGCACGCCCTCACGCTCCAGGCATTCCCAGAGAATGCTCGCCCCGGTCATGGTCTTTCCCGATGTCTTATCCATTCGGCCCTTTCTAGTACTCCTAAAAAGCAAAACCCACCGGGCCAGCGTTTCTGGCGGGGCGGGATTCGGGAGCTTTCAAGATTTCGTGTTTCTCAGCTCGCTGGTTCCCTCCGCACCGGAGAGGGTATAAAAACTCCTACCCCCAAGATTACGACACGAATTCGGTGTAAACAGAGGTTATTCATCACAGGTGCACAGATGGTATCGAAGCTCGGAAGTTGCCGCAAGGGGAAAGTCGGCCATGAACTACCGTCCGCGACCGTGATTTAAAGCTGAAGAACTTTTCGCTCCACATCGTGAGTGGCTGCGGCCACCTTCTCAGGCTTGCCCAGATCCCGCCAGTAATAATTGTCCGCGCGGAACGCGAAGATTCCTGCACCCTGTCCAGCGAGGCGCAAATACGAGTTGATGATGGAGAAAGCACCCTCCTCCGTAATCATCTGCAGAAGGCGCGGGGAAATAACGTGAACGCCAGAGAATGCCCATTCGTGCGATGGTTGAGACGCTCGAACTACCTCTGGCGGTTCGTTACCTATGCGCCGACCACAAAGTTGACGGTGCTCGTCGAAAAGTAGGTGTCGGGATGTCTTCCGATCCTGAACAGCCAGCGTGGCCAGCGCCCCGACTTCGTAGTGAAACTGCATCATGCGCGCCAGGTCGATCGTGCTGAGCACATCGACATTGTGCACAATAAACGAGGCTTCTCTTCCGCCCCCATGCCCGGAACGGGCACTCTCAAGGAAGAACCACGCTGCCTTCTTCAAACCACCGCCGGTGTCGAGCAACACGTCTTCGCGCGAAATCTCGATTCGCATCCCGAAATTGTCGTTTTTCTTCAGATAATCCACCACCATGTCGGCAAAGTGATGCACATTAACGATCACTTCGCGAATCCCAAACCTCTGCAGGCGGCGAAGCGTAATCTCCAGCAACGTGTGTCCAGCCACCTCCACCAGGGCTTTCGGCCGATCGTCGGTGAGCGGTCGGAGACGCGTGCCGAGGCCCGCGGCCAGAATCATCGCCCTCATCGCGCAGCTTTCTCCGCTGCAGTGTTCTCTGCCGCCGTCCTCTCTAACTCGCGATGCTGCAGGACGACCTCAACTCCGCTCCTTCCGCGCAGGCGCTTCGCCACTTGCTCCGCCAAATACACAGACCGGTGCTGCCCGCCCGTGCATCCAAACGAAATCATCAAATTCTTAAATCCACGCTGCTGATAGTTCTTCACGCTGGCATCCACCAACGACATGACGCTGGCCAGAAACTGATGCACGCTCTCCTGTTGGTGGAGGTAGTCGATCACCGGCGAATCCCTGCCCGAAAGCAATTTGAAGCGCTCCTCGCGTCCGGGATTCGGCAGGCTGCGTCCATCAAAGACGAACCCGCCGCCGTTCCCGCTCTCATCCTTTGGCAGGCCGCGATGAAAGGAGAAGCTTGTAATCCGCACAACCAGGTTGTCCGCATCTGACGCCAGCCCCTGCAATTTCTCCGAGGCCAGCATGCTGTGAAAGGCGTCCATCAAGGTCGGCAGCGCGATCGGCAGCGTGACGTTGTGCAACAGCCAGCGCAGGTTCTTGAGCGCGTACGGTACGCTCTGCAGGAAATGCACCTTGCGCTCATAAAATCCGCGAAATCCGTAAGCCCCGAGCGCCTGCATGATGCGGATGTACACGAACGCGTAGTAGTACTTCATGAACGCGTCGCGCTTCAAATCGATGAAGCCGCCCAGCGTGTCAAGGTAATGATCGAGCAACTGCTGGCGCAAATCTGGCGGCAGATCCGCCTTGGCGTCGTACAGAAGGGAAGCGACGTCATACTGCAGCGCGCCCTTGCGCCCACCCTGATAGTCCAGGAAATAGGGCTGTCCCTCGCGCAGCATGATGTTTCGTGACTGAAAATCACGATACAGAAAGTAGTCGCGCCCCGCGCTCAACAGAAACTTCGTCAGTCGGCTGAAATCGTCTTCCAGCGCCTGTTCGCTAAACGGAATCCCTGCCAGTCGCAAAAAGTAGTACTTGAAATAATTCAGGTCCCACGCGATCGACTGCCGGTCAAAGCTTCCTCGCGGATAGCACACCTTGTAGTTCAAGTCGCGCCCCGCCTCCACCTGAAATCTTGGCAGCGTGGCGATGACCCTCCGATAGGCATCCACAACCGGAGCGGCAATCTGTTCACCGGTCCGATGCTTGGAAAGAAATTCAAAGAGGGATGTGTCGCCCAAATCCTCTTCGAGGTACGCACCATGATCCAAATCTTCAGCATAGATCTCCGGCACGGGCAGACCGTGCTTGCGAAAATGCCGGGAGAACTCGAGGAAGGCGGCGTTTTCTTCGCGCACGTCATAGAGGATGCCGATGGCAGTGATCTTTTCGCCTGTAAGCCGGATAATTTTGCGCCCCGAACCACCGAGTTGTCCTTGTAAGGGCTGTACCTGCTTGACGGGCGAGTGGAAGTGTTGCTCAAAGAGATTGTTGAGAATGTCCATGAAGTGCGTCGCGGCTCACGCTTGAGGATTCACCACCAAGATAACACCGAAGAGCAACGCCAGAGTTAAGCGGCATCCCCAAGCAAAACATCGAGGCGTGCAGAGAGTGAGGAAGACGGAACTACGCGGACTGGTAACTGCGCCCGAAACCGACGTCGGCGCGGGAAGCGGCCCTGATTATTCCCGCTTGCGGGCGATGTCGAACGTCACCTTCAGCTCATCCTTGACTCGCATCGCTCCCGCTGCGGCCGACACAAGCGTAATCGCATAGTCGCTCTGGCGGACTGAAAACTGGCCCCAAGCTCGCACCGAATTGCCTAGCCTATTTGTCCCGCAACAGCGCTGCGTAAAGCCCCGACGATCTGGAACGCACGGAGGGAAACGTGACTATAGGCTTCACTCCGTTGATCACTTCCGTAATAGCCCATCAGAGCCATTCCGTCCCCACCCCCCCACGCGTTAGTCTGTTTGTGAGCAGACTTCGGGGGAGGGCTGTTCGACAGGCGTCCCATGACTCTATGAGTCTGGGACGCTTTGTTTTGTGGACTGCTTTTCGACAGCCGAACAACTGTCAGTGGATTCGGTTGGGCTGCATGATCCGCAAAAGAGGATGGCCATCAACATCTTGCAAGGGAAAATACACAAGATGGCTTCCCGGGTCGACACATACTGTGTGTGCGTGAGGCATGGAGAACGAACCTTCCAGGGTTAGAGCCTTTCCACTCTCGCGAAAGACGGTCACATTTCCTGATTCCGCCGAGACATACAACAGCTTGAGGCCCGGGTCAAACGCAAGTACGTCGGGATCTTTTCCAACGGCATAAGTCGCTAAGATCTGCATGCTCGTCAGGTCGACCACGGCAAGCTTGTTGTTCTCTTCTCCCGCCACAAACGCCACTCTCGCCGCGAGGTCGAGTACCACGCCGTGCGGGCTATCGATGCCGGTCATCGGGTAACGTCCAATTATCTTGGCCGCCGCCGGATCAATCGCCACCAGTTCGTTCTTCTCATGAACCGCCACCAGGATGCGGCCGGACCCGGGGTCATAAACCGTATTGCCGGCGCCGCCGCCCAACGGGATCGTGGTAATCAGCAGGTTGGTCGTTGCATCGATCACCGCATCAGCGTCCCCGTGTTCGTCTGACACGAACACTCGCTTTGCGCCCGGCGCATATGCAATGCCGTCCGGATATTTCACCGGACCGGCACTCGCCAGAGTCTTCAACGTCTGCATATCAACCCCGACGACCTTATGCTCCCCGGTCGCCGATGCATAGACGCGATCCAACTCGGGAACCGCTAAGACTCCATGCACGTTAGCAAAGCCGTCGAGATTCGCCACGACCTCTCTCTTCTGCGTGTCGAAAACGACGAGTTGATTGGCATTCATGTGCGCGATGTAAAGACGGCCGTGGACAGTGTCGAAGCTCTGATAGTCAAAGCGAACCGCGGGCCCGGGCAGCGGCACGTCTGCTATTTTCGTGAGTGGGGTGAAGGCTGCCCGGTCGGAGGAGCCCGCAACCATCGCACAGGTGAAGATCAAGACTAGGACTGCCAAGGTACCAGCGTGCCCTAAGACGCGTAGTCGTCCTCGCATGGAAGACCTCTTTAGGATGAAGCCTCTCTAGAATCTGGTGGCGGCGGTAGGACTCGAACCTACGACCTACGGATTATGAGTTCTGAACTGCCTGCTGTAAACAAAGAAGATAAAGTGCTTCAGTCGGCAGAATCCGGGCCAGTCATGCACGCTCGAATAGTTTCGTGACGCACGATGCGAACGGCGGCTTTGCTACTCGTTCCCTTCAGTGGCATGACGCAAACGTGATTGACCAACGTGCAATAGGAGGAATGGCGCACCATCGCGGACCCAGCGTTGCCGGACTTGCTTTCTGACTTGTCCACACAATTAAGTCGCGTATCGCGATGCCGAGGGCCACCTAAGTGCACAGGATGAAGGACCTGCACTTCGCCCAGGAGAGGAGAACATGACCGATCCAACGACAGACCCAGCCGCTTACACAGATCAGGAGTTGAAGCAGGCTCTGGCTCGCGTGATCGCCCTCGCTCGTAGTGAAGGGCTGGACGATACCGAAGTACAGAGATTCTGGCAGCTCTACGAAGAGATCGTGCGGCGGCGTACGTCATCAGGAACCGCCGCGTAGCGCCTAGACGGCTCCGGCCAGGATTCGCAAGTTCAAACAAAAGTGCTTCGCCCTAACATTTAAGTTAGGTCAGGGCAGGGCCGAACCAGAGGCCGCCTCGATACAGGGGACCGTCATGCAAAGGGGAACTGAATCGGTCAAAAGCCCCAAAAGGGTCATTGAGTGTAACCGCGATTTCTCGCCAATCACAGGATTGTTACCTACCTCTTTTGCGACTGACCTGACAGTTCAGTCTCGAGGTTCAACCTCCCGACGCTCGTAGAGCACAAGACGCTGCAATACGCTGCCACTTTTGTCAAGTTGGACGAGCTCGGATGACGACTCGGATTTGCTGTGCCATTGCCAACCTTCTTTGACTTGCAGCCCGAGAGGTTACGTAAAATTTGGTACTCGTGTTCAGAATCGAGGCGACTCAACTGGGGAGGGGATCGGCCTTTGGTCCAAAAATGGCAAGGCTCTGAGGCTCCGGCCCAGCTTTTGCAGCGTCCGACCACTGCAAGTCTGGGTATTCAGTACGCGATCACGCTCAAACGTCAGACAGGTATCCCTGATTGACAGTACAGAGTTTCCCCTTGCAGACTGTGAGTGAAGACAGGAAAACGAAAACAATGACCGTCCGATCCCGCATTCTCATCGCCGACGACCACAATCTGGTGGCCGAACTGTTCCAACGACTTCTTGCAAGCGACTTTGATGTGGTGGGAACGGTTGGCGACGGACATTCCTTGGTGCGTGCTGCTGTTGAGTTGAAGCCTGACCTGATCCTGGTCGACGTTGGCATGCCGCTGCTGAATGGCTTGGATGCCGGGCGGCAGGTGAAAAAGCTCCAGCCCATGGTTAAGTTGATCTATATGACCCTAAGCTCCGCACCCGAAGTTGCCGCCGAAGCCTTCATGATTGGAGCCTCGGGCTACTTATTGAAGACCTGCTCTGCGTCGGAAATGACGCTGGCGGTTCATCAAGTGTTGCGGGGAAAAACCTACCTGTCCAAGGCCATGTCGCGCGATACCATCGATTCCATTTGCTGGGAGCATAAGAAACTGATCGACGTAGATGAACGCCTCACAAATCGGCAGCGTGAAGTTCTGCAGTTGGTGGCCGAAGGCAAGGTGATGAAGGAAGTCGGCTCCATCTTGAACGTGAGTCAGAGGACGGCGACCTATCACAAGTACCAAATCATGAAGAAGCTTGGCGCGACGAGCACCGCCGAACTGGTCAGATACGCCATCAAGAACCATATCGTGGCCGCGTAGCAGTACTCACGGGAGAACGTCAGAAGGGAACATTGCTGAGCGTACCCTTGGGCATCGGCACCATTACAGCTGTTTTGACCGCACTGGCACTCTTGACAGTACCAGCCACTCCATTCGCCACGTAACCTTGCTCAGCTAAAGATGACTACGGTTTAGGTCGGAAGTCCGGCCAACTCAGCGCGCCCTTCGACGAAATCTAAACATGTTTGATCCGATTTGCGAATCTCTCTTGCGCTCCTGCGACTGGTCGCAGCCTGACAAATAGAAGAGATGACCGAGAGTATCTTGTGCGGGAGGCGCGACGATGCCATCGCAAGCCTGGGTGATGCTGGGGATACTGATACTGATGTTTGCACTGTTGATATGGAATCGCCTGCCGGCATGGCTGGTATTCATGGGCACCCTGACGGTGGCGATGACGTTGAAGCTGGCACCGGCCGAAGCTCTGCTAAAGGGTTTCAGTAATACCGGTGTCCTGACGGTTGCGGCGCTGTTCCCGGTGGCAGCGGGAATGTACGCGACTGGCGCGATCTCGCTTCTTTCGCAGCACATGATCGGGTTGCCGAGGAGCGTATGGGCCGCGCAGCTCAGGATTCTTCCGCCTGTTGCCCTGGGCAGCGCCTTCCTGAACAATACGCCGCTCGTGGCGATGATGATTCCCGTGGTTCGGGACCTCACCCGAGTCACCGGTCTGGCGCGATCGAAGCTTTTCATGGGTCTGAGCTTCGCCTCTATTTTGGGCGGGACCATGACGCTGATCGGGACATCCGTAAACCTGATCATCGGTGGCCTAGTGGCCGATGCAATGGCTTCGGGCCGTCTCACCGGCATGAAACCTCTAACCATCTTCGAGCCGATATGGGTGGGGCTGCCGGCCACAGTAGCGGGACTGCTCTTCATGATGTTTATTGGGACGAGATTGTTGCCCGGCGACAAGCGGCAAGCGAGCGCGGACTCGGCGCAGCGAGTCTTCCGAGTCGAGCTCAGCGTGCAACCGCACTCCAACCTGGACGGCAAAACACTGGACGTGGCGGGGTTTGCCAAGCCTGTTGGCTACACCCTGCTGTCGGTGACCCGAGGCGGAAAGAAAGCCGACATCACCTCGACGCTCAAACTAAATGGGGGAGACGTCCTCGCTTTCGCCGCGCCAGCAACGGTTTTGCCGGGTTTATGGGCCACGATCGGGCTAGTTCCATTGAACGAGAGCCAGACTTCCACACCGCGTTACAGACATCAACTTGTCGAGGTTGTGGTGTCGCCCCACGCGCCGGCCGTTGGGCGTTTAGTCTCGGAACTTCCTTTGCCGGGCAGCCCGTACAACGCGTTACTCGTGGGGGTCTCGCACGACAACCGGGCGATCGACACGTCCCTCGGTGACTATCGGGTACAAGCCGGTGACGGCGGAATTCTGGAGGTGGATGATTCCTTCTTCTATGAAGACCGACGCGAGACGGACTTCGCCCTGACGAAAGTGATTGAGGGCTTCAGGGTGCAGCGTGTAGACCGGGCATGGATAGCAGCTGTTATTACGGTCCTGATGGTGGCCGCAGCCGCGCTAAGCATAACCAGCATGCTCAATGCCGCTCTCTTGGCTACCATGGCGATGCTGCTCTCGGGCTGCCTGCCGATTGAGCGTGCCTGGCGCAGCCTGGAATGGAAAACGTTGGTGGTGCTGGGTTCGGCAGTGGGGCTGGAGGCAGCCGTTACCGCCAGCGGCCTCTCGCAGAAGATTGCGGAGTTGTGTGCGAGCATTGGAGGCGGCAACCCCAGGGTGTCGCTAGGGGTGGTGTTAGCCGGCACTCTGATCATGACCAACATCCTTACCAACGCCGCTGCCGCAGCCTTCATGTTTCCGGTAGCCCTGTCGATGGCGCAGCGCCTGCACGTGAGTTTTCTGCCGTTCGCCATGATTCTGATGGTGGGAGCTTCGTGCGCCTTCATCAATCCAGCGGGATTCCAAACGAACCTGATGGTACAGGAGCCCGGCGGGTACAGTTTCGCAGACTTCGCGAAAGTAGGACTGCCGCTTACCCTAGTGGTCGGAGTCGTGGTCATCGTGGTGGCGCCGATTGCTTACCGGTTCTAGGGGGCTTCTCTGTGATGTCACGGTAAAACTTCGTGACCTTCTGCCGTTTGGAAGATAGCTCGCTCCAAGGCTGCAGCTTACGGCCAGACTACGTTCGCGATGGGATCTTTTGCGGCGGGGCGGGCGTGCCGCGGGCCGGGATAGGTTCCCCAGAGTTCGTGGTGGAACTGGATGCGCTCTAGGGCGCGCTCGATTACGGCTTCGAGTTCACGGAGATATTTTACTTCGCGTCCCTTGGCCAGGCGGCGCTTGGCTTCTTCTGGAGTGAACCATGTGGGGCGGCGGTTGTCTTCATCCGGGCGGCGCATCTGGTGAATCTCCATCAGGAAGGCTTTGACTACGAATTCCTGCACGCCCCCGGGCTGCCAGAACACGCCTTTGGAATGGATGTAGAGGTGGAAGTGGCGCGGCTCGATCGTGCCTAAGGCGCCGGCCTCTTCCGAGGCTTCCCGTTCCGCGGCCTGGCTATGCGAGAGGCGGGCGTCGGTCGATCCCTTGGGGAAGGTCCACTTGTTGCCGCCATTGGTATTAACCAGAAGGAACTCAATCGCCGTGCCGCGCCTGCGATAACAGATGGCAGCCACCTGCAGCGGCAAAGACTTCGCGACGCGGGCTGAACCCATGGGCCCCTCCTGAGAAAAGGCTACATGCAAGATATTTCACCAGTGTTAAAGTGCAACAAAAATTGTGCACCGTAGAGGGTTACGAAAGGGTTACGTACCGCTCGCGTCCCTCAGTCTACTGGCTACCACGCGATTTTTCACTACCAATTCAGAAGTTGTACGACAATGTGATGCATGAAACGCTCTCGGGTTAAGTCATATATCGGCGCATGTTCCGAATACTTCTGCAGTTGCGCCTTAACGATCTAAAGAAGCTGTAAGCGGAAGTCCAACCCGCCAGCCGGGATCTAGCTGAGGGGGTGCGTTTGTTAAAGGGGCGGTTGCTGGAACGTGCGCTGTTGGTCCTTTGCGGGTTGTTGGTGATGACGCTGTCAGACTGCCACTCCGCGCCATCTGCGGAAAAATCTGAGCCCATTACGCTGACTTATCTCGGGTGGGGGCCTATCACGACGGGTCTGCTTAGCCGCGATGAGAGCGTGTTTTCTCGGTTTACACAGAAAACGGGGATCCGCGTGCACTATATTCCCGGTCCCGAAACATCTACGGAAACGCTGGAGATGTATGAGCACTCCCTGCAGAGCAAACCCGTCACTCCCGATGTGTACTTGATTGATGTGGTGTGGCCGGGAATTCTTGCCGAGCATTTTGCCGATTTGCGTCCTTATCTGGGCGAGGAAGCCAAGCAGCACTTGGACGCCGCCGTGCATAGCGATACCGTCGACGGAAGGTTGGTGGCCATGCCCTTTTTCGTCGAGACGGGAGTGCTCTATTACCGGACGGATCTGCTCGCAAAGTATGGCTACAAGCACCCGCCGGAGACTTGGGATGAATTAGAGCAGATGGCCGCCAAGATTCAAGCGGGCGAGCGGGCCGCAGGCAATTCGAACTTCTGGGGTTACGTGTGGCAGGGCGCTGCGTATGAAGGCCTCACCTGCGATGCACTGGAGTGGGACGAATCGCAGGGCGGCGGCCGGATCATTGAGGAGGATGGAACGATCTCCGTGAACAATCCGCAGACCATTCGAGCCATGAAGCGGGCCAAACATTGGGTGGGCACGATTTCTCCGCCGAGTGTCACCGAGTTCAAGGAAGAGGACAGTCGCAACGTATTTGCGTCGGGCAATGCGGCATTCCGCAGGGAATGGATCTGGTCAGCGTTCACGACGGGCCACGCGCAGGATTCGCCCATACGGGATAAATTCGCTTTAGCAAGGCTTCCTGGGGGAACCGCAGGCAGCGCGTCGGTGATTGGCGGCCGGTCACTTGCGGTGTCGAAGTATTCCGCGCACCCCCGGGAGGCGGCAGAGCTTATCCGCTATATGACGAGCCAGGAGGTCGGCCTCAGTTTTTGGAATGATAGTTCTTTGCTGCCGGCCCGCAAGGATTTTTATGAGGACCGCCAATACCTCCAGTCGCAGCCCCAGCTGGAAGCGCTACGGGACCTGTTCGTAAGAGGTGGTGCAACGTCGCGGCCATCAACAATCGTGGGCAAGCGATACGACGAGGTCTCGCGAGCTTACTTTTCCGCCGTCCACTCCATCCTCACGGGCGAGGCAACTCCGGAAAAAGCAATGGCGGACCTGGAATCGGAATTGGTTAAGATCACGGGATTTAAGCCGGGGAAACCGAAACCTGTCCAGTAAGCGTGGCTCGCCCACTGAGGCGTGTGTGCTGGGGAATCTAGATCCGATGAAGATGCGTAACGATGGTTGAAGCGCACCACAAGCAGTCGAGCATTAGCTCTCTTCTGGTCCTCTCCTTTGCCTCGGTGGGGATGCTGATGATCCTGGGAGGGATGGTCTCGCTCTGGCAGCTGAACTTCATTCGCCAGCGCGCGCAATACCTCTATCAGACGGATAAACCTGCCAGAGCGGTGCTCAGAGTTCACAGTGACTTCCTCAACTTTCAAAGAGAATTGTTGCCCCTCTCGAACGCCCAAGACGCGGCGCGCTTCGAGTCAGAGGGGAACCGGCTGCTGCGGGCTTTCGGCGACGATGTCGCACAGGCTACTGAAGCAGTACGCGCCTTGCCCGCCGGAACGCAGCGCGACTCCGAACTCAGCAGTCTCGAGACTGTCCGGGCGCTGTTTGCGGGGCAGGTGGAATCCCTGATCGGACTGGCTAAGTCCGGAGATTGGGTGGGTGTACGCCTCCGGCTCGCGAGCCGCATGCCGATGATCGGCGAACTCTCCGAGAGCCTGGTGCATGACATTGACGCGATCGTAGAAATCGAAAAGCAAAGTGGAATGGAGGACATTCGTAACGCTGAGATTCGGACGAACTGGACCCTGGGAATTACAGGAGTCTTGTCCCTGTTACTGGCCGCGCTGCTGGGGATCGCAGTCACGAAGCGAATCGCAGGCCGGCTCGAGAAGCTGGATGTGGCTTCGCGCGCGCTGGCCCGCGGTGAATTTCAGCACCAAGTCGTGGTCGGCGGAAATGATGAGATCACCAGACTCAGCGGGGCGTTCAACGATATGGCTTCGCGTCTGCGGCGCCTGTACGAAGAACTGCAGCGCAGCGAGGCCCACTTCCGGGCCCTGATTGAAAACGCTCGCGACTTCATCTTGCTGGTCGATGGGGACGGGACCGTGCGCTATGCGAGTCCTTCCATGGAGCGCGAATTTGCCGGTAACGAGTCTCTGATCGGTGAAAACATTCTATCTCTCGCGGAGCCCGCCGATGCCGAAGCGGTGAAGGCGTTGCTTGCGCCTGTCGTTGTAGGCGTCCCGCAAAAATCTGTCGTGTTCCGCATGCGCAGCGTCGATGGCACGATGCGCACTCTGGAGACGCATGGCAGTCGGTTGCTTCAGGACTCTGCCATTGCTGGAATTGTCTTCAATGCGCGGGACATCACGGAGCGCCAGGCGATGGAGGAACGCTTGCGGCAGGCGCAGCGGATGGAAGCCATCGGAACCCTCTCCGGCGGAATCGCCCACGACTTCAATAATCTGCTGACGATCATCCGCGGCTATGCGCATCAACTTCTCGAATCGCGTCTCGACACGGAGAAAGCCCGTGCACAAGTGGAGCGCATTGACGAAGCCGCAGAGAGAGCGGCGTCCTTGACCAGCCAGCTCCTGGCATTCAGCCGGCGCCAGGTCTTGCAACCCAAAATATTCGACTTAAACACTCTGACCACTGGTCTCGATGAGATGCTGCGCCGCGTGATCGGTGAGCACATTGAAATGAATACGGCTGTGGAAAACGGCTCCTGCCTGGTGCAGGCCGATACCGGACAGATCGAACAGGTGATCATGAATCTGGTCATCAACGCGCGCGACGCGATGCCCGACGGCGGCAAGCTTACGCTGGAAACCGCTAACGTCGAGTTGGACGCAGCCTACGCGGCGAAACATGAGGAAGCGCACCCCGGCCCATACGTCATGCTCGCGATCAGCGATGCGGGAGTGGGCATGGATGCCCAAACCCAGGCCCGGATTTTCGAGCCATTTTTTACGACGAAGGGCTTGGGCAAAGGCACCGGCCTAGGGCTTTCGACGGCTTATGGCATTGTGAAACAGAGCGGAGGCCACATCGGGGTTTACAGCGAACCGGGACGCGGCAGTACCTTCAAAGTTTACCTTCCGCGCGTTGTTGAGAATGTGGAACCCGCCAACAAAGAGGACCTGCCTGCAGTCGAGCATCGCGGACATGAAACGGTTCTGGTGGTCGAGGACGAGCCTCAACTCAGGGAACTCGTCGAGCTGATGCTGACCAGTCGCGGGTATTCGATCTTGACGGTCGAGAATCCTGTGCAAGCCGAAGCTCTCAGCAAGCAATATTCGGGGCCGATTCACCTGTTGCTCACGGATGTGGTTCTGCCGGGAATCAGCGGCCGCGAGGTGGCGCGGCAAGTCGCGGCGCACCGGCCCGACATCAAAGTCCTGTTTACTTCGGGGTATACGCCCGACGCCATCATCCACCACGGCGTGCTAGAAGCGGGCCTGCACTTCATTCAGAAGCCGTTCACCTTGGAGACGCTCACGAACAAGGTGCGAGCAGTGCTGAACGACGAGAGCTAGCGAGTCCAATCACGCCGAAACCGGGGCCCAGCACGGCTTTCGTGACGTAGGTTCCGAGGCCGCCGTTGCCTCCGGTCACAAGGGCAGTGTTTGCCTCTCAACGCAACTCATAATAACGCTACGCGCAAACGGCTACTGGCAAAGTGAGGAACTCGGGCAGCATGGCTGGTGTCACTAATGGGATGAAGCCGATTCAACGGTATTGCCTCGTTCCGTTGCTGATGGGATTACTTTCGTGGGCTGCACCTCAGTCTCGGCTGGACCATGGAGGTGTGATGGGCCATTGTTGACGGAGAAAGACGGAACGCCAATTTGGCTCGATACTAAAGCCCTACTCAAGAGCGCAACTCACTGCGTTGCACCTCAATTGCCCAGTATGGCGCATCAAGCCAGAATCGAGGGCCAAGTACTAGTCGACATTCTGGTTGATGAAAAAGGAAAAGTTGCGTGTGCCAAAGTGATCGCTGGACATCCGCTGCTTATCGGCTCTGCGCTTGAAGCAGCCAAGGGCTGGACCTTCCGGCCAAGGAAGCGAAGTGGCAAGCATGTGTCCTTCTACGGCCACCTACGGTTTCACTTCTCAACTTGAGGGACTGGAAAAGGCGAGGGTCGTTGCACTGTCGCCCACTGGTAGATGCTTTGGGAATTGTTCACGCGAGATTCCGCTGCAGGGTATCCCGCCCCAGTTCGTTCTCCCAGCGTGCGATCACCAGCGTAGCCACTCCGTTTCCGATCATATTCACCAATGCGCGGAACATGCTCATGAAGCGGTCGATGCCGAGGATGAGCGCCATCCCGGCCACTGGAATCGTGGGGATCACGCTCAAGGTTCCGACCAGTGCGATGAACGAGGCTCCCTGCACGCCGCTTGCGCCTTTCGAGGTCAGCACCGCGACTGCGAACAGCGACATCTGCTGCAGGAATGTCAGATGCGTATTCGTGGCCTGCGCGACGAAGAGAGCGGCGATCGTCATGTACAGCGCGCTCCCGTCCGTGTTGAAGGTGTAGCCTGTGGGGACGACCAGTCCCACCAGCGAACGCGAGCAGCCCAGTTCTTCCAGCTTCTCCATCAACGTGGGGATTGCTGTCTCGGACGAACTTGTGGCCAGCACCAGAAGGATTTCTTCTTTAATCCGCAGCAGGAATTTCAGCAGGCTGAATCCCGCCAGCCATGAGACTGCGCCGAACACGATGAAGACGAACAGAATTGAAGTGATCCAGAACGAACCGATTAGCCGGACGAGCGGGCCTAACGACGCCAGTCCGTATTTGCCGATGGTGAACGCCATGGCGCCAAATGCGCCGATGGGCGCTAGTTTCATCACAATGTTGACCATGCGGAAGACGACTTTGGTCAGCGACTCCAGCAGAGTGACCAGAGGCTTGGCGTGCGCGCCCGCCGCCGACATGGCGAGTCCGAACAGGATCGACACGAACACAACTTCCAGAATGTCGCCTTTGGCGAACGCATCCACGATCGTTGTCGGGATGATGTGCATCAGGAAGTCGGTGACGGTTTGCGCCTTGGCTTGGCCCGCATAATCAGAAACGGCGCGGGTGTCGAGTGTGGTTGGATCCACGTTGAAGCCGGTTCCGGGATGAACGATGTTGCCCACAAGAAATCCGACCACCAGCGCCAGAGTCGAGACGATTTCGAAATAGAGCAGAGCCTTGCCTCCGACGCGGCCGACCTTGCGCAGATCGCGCATCCCCGCGATTCCGGTCACGACGGTGCAGAAGATCATTACGGTAATGATCATGGTGATCAGGCGGATGAAGGCGTCGCCCAGCGGCTTCATGGCGACAGCTTTTGCGGGACTGATGTAACCGAAGATGACCGCGACCAAGATGGCGAGACTCACCTGCACCCAGAGCGATGCGTAAAAGTGTTGCGCGGGCGGGGCGGGAGCGTCGGGCTGGGGCGTCGAGATTTGAGTAGACATAGAATTGTAAGAGAGCGCGGTACGGTGGTCCAACCGCTATGACCCGACCAGTATTACGACTTCACTTCACGGCTTACTGAAAATCTCGTCCCAGCTTTTTGTTTCTTAAGAGGAGTGTCTAATTTGCCGGTGCCTGCAGCGTTTTCACCAGCCACGGGATGATCACTTCTTTGAAAATCCGGGGATCGGGCCACACTCCCACTTGCCTTCCGAGATGGAAGCCCTGCGGGTTGATCCACGCGTCTTTCGGGACGTCGCCTTTACTCAGCAGCAGGTATTCGTCTTCGATCGGCACCTGCGTGTCGAGCACTCCTGCGATGATGAGCATGGGAGCCATCGGTTTTCCGAGAAGGCCCTGGTGCACCAGAGAAATCTTCGGCAAGAACTCGCCCATTTCGTCGAGCGTGTGAACGCCTTCGAGAATGTTCATAAGTGCGGGCACTTGATCGAAAAGGTATTCGCGATTGCCCAGCAAGTGGTTCATCAGGAAATCTTTCTGGAAAAACATGTCGACCGGGGGCGACTGCGCGCTGCAGCCACGCAGGCGGGCGCGCTCTACGATCGCCATCTTGGTCGCCCAGTATGCACCCCAACTCACGCCGTGCAGGGCGATGCGGTTCTTGTCGATCTCCGGCCGGGACTGCGCGTAGTCGATGACTTTCGAGAGCATGCGCTCGGAAGTTTCGCTGACCTTGATGGGCGCCTGGCCGGTGCCGGGTCCGTCGACGGCGAGGTATCCGATGCCGAAGGGCAGAATCGCGCTAAAGCTTTCGGTCAGATCCTCTTTGCGGCTATCGAGACCGTTGACCGCAATGACCAGTGGCACTGGGCCTTTGGGATTTTTCGGCAGGCGCAAGTAGCCGGTGATTTCTTTGCCTTCAAACGGAATGTGCACGACTTCGAGCGGCGGATCGAAAAACTTGGCGTGATCCAGAAATGCTTCGAGCGCCTTTTCATAGGAGCGCTGCTTGCCGGGAGAGGCGGGAATCGGCCAGCGTCCAAAGGAATAGATGCGCCAGGCGCGGATGTAATCGGCGTTGGCCTTGGTGGGGTCGGTCTTCTCGAGCGACTTGGCCTCGTTGAAGTAGCGGTCGCCGACGCGCATGAAGCCGCCGGCCCACTCGTCCTTGTCGGCCGTGTGGATGCTCACGAATGCTTCCTGCACATCCGCCGGGTCAAGGCCGATAAGTGGATACTGACCGACTTCGGCGCGGTGAATCGCCTCGGTTTAACCTCATCGATGGTGCGCTCGCGGCGCTCCTCTTTCTGCGCGAGAACGAGCCCGGTCAATACGGTGCATGCCAGCAACAGCGTTAAGAAAATGAATGAAATTCTGCCTCTCATGATATGTGATCCCCAGAAAGCTGACTCGCCGTGATGCAAGCGAGGTAGATAAGGAAAAGGCCGGACGGAATGAGTCCGGCCTTCGTTACACCCGCCTCTGAATCGACTGCAGTTCTAGAACGTAAACTTCAATCCCAACTGAATGGCGCGGCTCCCACCGGATCCGATGACGGGATTGGCGGCGGCTACGTCAGGTGTGGCGCATCCGCAACCGAACGGCGGCGCTGACGGATCATTCAACCCGAATCCGTTTTGTCCGCCGTACGGATTGGCGAAGTTGGGATGGTTGAAAATGTTAAAGAATTCGGCCCTGAACTGGGCACTGAACCCGCTCGCCCAAGTGCCAGTTCTTGGCGACCGAGAAATCGAAGTCTCGGAAGCCCGTATCGCGGAACGATATTCCGTCCCATGTTGCCGAATTGCCCCAACGGAGGCGGAATCATGATGGAAGCGCCCTGGGCATAACATCCGTACAGATTCAGAGCCGCAGTCGCCGGGCCGGCGGTGCCGCCATCCACCGCCAATGCCTGGGTCGCGCAGGCTGAGTTGCTGGCGCCGGAGAAATACGGAATCCCGGTCGGATGTTGACTTGAAATCAGATGACTTTCCGTAGAAGCTCCAGCGGATGGGTTCGTTCGCGGGCGGGCTGACCGGCAGTGGTCCGACGCCCGCAGCTGTCGGTCCGCATATCAATCGGTCCCCAGGGCTGAGCACTCTGCAAAGTAATGATCGAGTTGAGTTCCCAACCCTCCAGCATCTGCGCGAAGCTTTTCCGTCCTGGGACGGCATAAGTGAACGACAGGGTGAAGCGGTTTCGAATGTCAAAATCGCTGTTCCCGTATTCTGCCGTCCTACCATTGGCAGAGTCCTGCGGGAGGCCAGCGCCATAGCCGAAGTCCCAATTGGCGCCGACGGCGTCGAGTGAGTGTCCGTAGGTGTACCCGGCCACCATGCTCAAACCGTGGTAGTTGCGCGAGGTTAACGTGACCTGCAAAGCGTCATAGTTTGACCTGTAGACGTTGCCCATCTGGAAGATATTGCTCAGATACGGGAAACTTATTGTTGAGCGTGTACGGTCGTTGGGCTTCTTCGTTGCCATTATCACGTTGCAATTGTCGTAAGCCGGAGCGCCTTGGAGGCATAAGGTCAGCGCTCCTGGGTTGGCCAGGGTGCCGACCGGCCAGCCTGATCCGACCGGCGGCTGGTTGATATCCCGAATCCCGACCAGATTCGAGCCGTGATTTCCTACGTACGACATTTCCAGCGAAAGATTCGGCGTAAACGAGTGCTGCATGCCGATAGTCCAGTGCCAAACGTAGGGAGTAGTCAGGTTGCGGGCCACGCTCATGATGGGGCATGGGGCTGCGTTAACTGGATCGCAGTTAAGCCTGGTCGTACTGACGTTGGCTCCGAAGATCGGCACACCGCTGTCCCACTGCGGCATGACGGGCGGAATCGAAAGATTGCCGGCCGTAATGGTGCCGCCGGCAGTGTCTCCCGCGGCATCGATAGTAGCTGCCGTGGGAACGTTGCCCAGGCCAAAAGCGTTGTTGAAAGCAAGCATCGCTTCCCAGTTCACGGTTTCGTAGACCAGTCCCGCTCCGCCCCTGATCACCGTGGTTCCTTTACCGTTCACGTCCCAGGCAAAGCCCACGCGCGGCGCGAAATTTGTTGTGGTCAGGATTGTAGGGACCGCTGACGCCGCTCTGTCCGACTTGGATCAAACCGGTGGCGCGAGTTGGGATCGAAATTTCCCAGCAGGTTGTGTTGTTCTTTGATGACGGAACTGTACTCGTAGCGGACTCCTAAGTTGAGCGTTAGATTCCTGGTGGCGCGCCAGTCATCCTGCAGGAACAGACCGTAGGCCCAGTTGTGAATATGCAGGGTGGGATCGCCAACCTGCACCGATCCTTTGAACGGGTCGCCAGCAAAGAAATCTTCCAACGCGGTTGAGCCCGCTCCAGTTCCGATCGCGACGCCGCCCAGGAACGTGATGCTGCCTCGGGCGTTGCCGAATGCGCCGCCGTTGAAAGCGTTGTGGTGAAGTTCGCCGCCGAACTTCAGAGAATGTTTTCCCACTGTATACGAAACGTGGTCGATGAACTGAGTTCTGGCGTCAGGCCCCTGGAACTTCGGCCATTTGAAGGCGCCCAAGCCAGGGACGAATGCTCCTGCAAAACCAATGCGGGGAAGACCACCGGTGTTGGGTCCGCTCACGCCGGTGTTGAGACCATAGCCTGATGCGGGGATGCCAATGTCACCGGGAAACGTTGGTTGATATAGGCGGTTGTAACCGACGCGGGCTTCGTTCACCCAGCGAGTGCCGGGCGTCCAGATCCAGTTTCCACCCACGACCTGCGCGCGAGTGTGGATCTTCGACCTCCAGTCGGATTGCAACTCCGGAAAATCTTCCACCGTCCCATTGTTGTTTCCGTAGAAATACATGCCGCTGATGCTGTTGCGCTGGTTGATGTTGAAATCCACTTTGCCCAATGCATTGTTGACCTGTACGTCGTTGGGGAATCCCTGCACAACGTTGGGGCTCTGCGTGTTATTGATGGGGAAGCCGGTGCCGGCGCAAGTCACCGTCGACCCTGACACGGTGCAGCCCGAGATCTGTTGGCTGGCGGCACTGATGGGAACGTGATTGGCCATGAGATCGGCAATCGCGTCGGGAATGCTGTTGCCGCAGTCGCCCGTAACCGAAATGCAGTTCCCGGCGTCGGGCATAGATACCATCGACGGCGTGGTCACGCTGTACGAGTTGCCCACGTTGTACATCTGGCCTTCGTACGCGCCGAAGAAGAACGCTTTGTCTTTCACAATCGCGCCGCCGAGGCTGCCGCCAAACTGCTCCAGGGTCCGCGGAGTTTTCGCGGCTGGGATGGCGTTAAAGTAGTTGCGCGCGTCCATCGCACCGTCGCGCCCGAAGGCAAACGCGGTGCCGTGGAAAGAATTCGTTCCAGCCTTCAATCCAACGTTCATGATCGCGCCCGGCTTCCATCCATATTCCGCCGGCGGATTTTCCTGAACGTTGAATTCCTGGATCGCGTCGATCGGCAGGATGGTTGCGGAATCTCCGGCAATGCCTGCTCCATTAATGATGCCCTGCCCGGAAAACGGCTCGCTGTTGAACAAGCCTTCGATGAAGTAGGCGTTGTCCTCAGCGCGCAGGCCGTTGGTGCTGGTGGTCGAGAAACCGCCGCCGGGATAGCGCATGACTCCGGGCCGCAGTTGCAGCAGGTTCTCGTAGTTGCGGCCGTTCAGCGGCAGGTCGTTGATTTCCTTATTACTCAACGTTCCGCCCAGAGTGGCGGAGGTCGTGTTGATCAGAGGGACTTCCACGGAGATCGTGACCGTTTCGCTCACCTGCCCGGGCTGCAGCGCAAAGTCGGCGCGCACGTCCGTGGCGACCTCAATCTGTACGTTCGGGCGTTCCACGCTCTTAAAGCCTTTGGCTTCCACATGGATCTTGTAATTTCCCGGCTGCAAATCGGGCGCGGTGTAAGCGCCGGAGTCATCAGACGTGATCGTTCGCGTCGTGCCACGCTGAACATCGGTGATGACCACGGTGGCGCCCGCAACCGCGGCGCCGCTCTGATCGGTCAATGTGCCCAGCACTCGTCCCCCAGTGGTCTGAGCCATCGCGGCGATCGAGAACAGGAGCAGCGTGAAGGTGGCGAACAAGAACCGGGCAGCGGCAGTCATCCGTCCGTCGTGGGACGCGGCGGCGCTGACAGGGCGCAGTTGCATAGAATCCTCCGAATATCTGGTCCGACAGCCATACCACTATCGGAGAAAGAGTGTCAAGCAAATTCACTTTTGGGATGGGAGACTCGAGTAAGCGTACATCACCTTCGATGCCCGCGGACAGTCCACACGAGGGTACCCAAGAGTACCCAAAGCCCATGAACGTACGATTCTTGAGGGGCTTGCATAAATGCGCATTGCTGTAGTACGCTTTCTTGTGGTCCTACCACTAGACCGTTATACCAAGATGATGTCGACCCTCCAAGAAACGCGCCAAGGCGCCGTGGATATGCGGTATAGTAGCCAGACCATAGCCAGTCTTAGAACTGGCTGCGCGTCCACACGTGCGGGGGGCAGGCCTGTGTACAAGCTAGTTCGGACGTCACGACTCTACGAGCAAATCGTTCAGCAGATTGAAGAATCCATCGTCAAAGGCGATCTCAAGGCGGGAGATCAACTGCCTGCGGAGCGCGAACTGGCACAGCGCTTTGGTGTCAGCCGGACGGCCGTGCGCGAGGCCGTGAAAGCTCTGCGTGAAAAAGGTTTGGTCGAAGCCTATTCCGGGCGCGGCACTTTTATCACCGACGGCACCACGCAGGCCGTGCGCCAGTCGCTCGACTTGATGGTTAAGATTGGTCAGCCGGAAGGTTCCACGCATCTCGCGGAAGTGCGCGCGATTCTCGAGCCGGAGATTGCAGCGCTCGCCGCAGTTCGCATCCAGGAGCCTGAACTGGCGACTATGCGCGAGGCCGTTGCCGCCATGGATCGTGCCGGACAGGATCCGGAAATTTATATCGAAGCGGATCTTGATTTTCATCTCGCGCTCGCCGAAGGCGCGGCCAATCCGCTCATTCTCTCGCTGCTCGATTCCATCGTGGGACTTCTACGGGAGCAGCGGCTGCGCATCTTTAGAGTTCCCGGGGGCCCGGAGCGCGGACAGATTCATCACAAGCGAATTCTGGATGCAGTCGAGCGGCATGATGCGGAGAAGTCGCGGGAAGCCATGCGCTCGCATCTGTCGCAGGTGCGCGACGACAGCCAGGCGCCCGCGGCGAAACGCGTTCCCGGCAAACAAAGCGCACCCTAAGAAGCACACTAAGTAAAGATCGAGAAGCGAGCGCGAAATTTCTGGAGGCGGTAACGGATGGCGAAAGTTGGATTTATCGGGCTAGGCGTGATGGGCAGCCAGATGGTGAACCGTCTGCTGAGCAAGGGTCACACGGTGACCGGTTACAACCGCACGCGGAGCAAGGCGCAGTGGCTGGTGGAAAAAGGAATGCAGTGGGCCGATTCTCCGCGCGCCGTGGCCGCTGCATCAGACTACATCTTCGCAATGGTGACGAACGCCGCCGCGATCCAGTCCATCAGTGAAGGTCCAGACGGGCTGCTGGCCGGCTTGAGTGCCGGCAAGACTTTCATCGACATGAGCACGGTGAGTCCGACGGTAAGCCGCGCGCTGGCTGCGAAAGTGCGCGCCCTCGGTGCCGACATGGTGGACTCGCCAGTCTCGGGCAGCGTCATCACCCTGACCGAAGGAAAGTTGTCGGTGATGGTGGGTGGGCGCAAAGAGACGTTCGACAAGATCAAGCCTCTGTTGCTCGACATCGGCCCCAAAGTCAGTCACGTGGGCGACAACGGTCTCGCGCTGTCGATGAAGATTGCCATCAACCTGAGTCTTGCGGTGCAGATGCTGGCATTTTCCGAAGGCGTGCTGCTAGCGGAAAAAAGCGGCATCGCCCGTGACGTTGCCGTCGATGTGCTCGTCAACAGTGCCGTGGCTTCGCCGATGATCAAGTATCGCGGGCCCTTCGTGCTGCAACAGCCCGAAGAAGCCTGGTTCGACGTGAACATGATGCAGAAGGATATGGTGCTGGCGATGGACTTAGGCCGGCAACTTGATGTGCCGCTACCCACGACGGCCGTGAGCAACGAATTTCTTACGGCTGCGCGCGGCATGGGCTGGACGAAGTACGATTTCGCCTGCATGTTCGATGTGCTGGCCGCCATGTCGGGTGTGACGACGCCGGTGACTGCAGGAGGACCGAAGAAGTGACCACCGTTACCTCCAAGCCGGAAGCCGGACGAAAAGTCGAAACTGAGAAAGACAAGTGGCTACGCGCGTACCGCCAGATGGTGCGGATCCGTCTTTTTGAAGAGCAGGTGAATGAACTCTACACGCGCGCGCTCATGCCCGGGCTCGCGCATCTTTATAGTGGTGAAGAGGCCGTCGCAGTAGGCATCTGCGAGGCGCTGAACATCGATGACTACATCACCAGTACGCACCGCGGCCATGGACACTGCCTGGCCAAGGGCGCGTCGCCCGACCGCATGTTTGCCGAGTTGCTCGGCAAAGAAGCTGGCTACTGCCGGGGCAAGGGCGGATCGATGCACATCGCCGACCCCGCGACGGGAAACCTGGGTGCGAATGCCATTGTTGGCGGCAGCGTCGGCATTGCGACCGGCGCGGCGTTTGCTTCAAAGCGTTTAGGAAACGGCCGCGTCGCCATCTGCTTCTTTGGTGAAGGCGCGCTCGGCCAGGGATCGCTCTACGAAGTCATGAATCTCGCGCAGCTCTGGAAACTTCCGGTGATCTACGTCTGCGAAAACAATCTCTATAACGAATACACTCATTTCTCGGAAACGACGGCCGGAACGATTCTCGGACGCGCCGGAGCTTTCGGGCTTGAGTCTGCGTTGGTCGACGGACAGGACGTGCGCGCGGTGAACGAAGTCGCGACGCGTCTGGTGAAGCGGGCGCGGGCCGGTGGAGGACCTGGCTTCCTGCAGGCCGATACCTACCGCTACAGTGGACATCACGTCGGCGACATCAATCGCGAATACTATCGCTCGAAACAAGAAGAGCAGCATTGGAAGACGGAACGCGACCCGATCAAACTGCAAGCGAATTGGCTGCTGGCGCAAGGGCATGCCGACGCCGCGGCGCTCGATCAGATCGCCGCCGAAGGTCGTACTGAGATGGAAGCTGCAGTGAAGTTTGCGATTGCCGCTCCCTATCCGAGCGTCGACCAGGTAGACGAAGACGTCTACGCCTGAACTTTATTTATGGCAGAACGTGAACTCACATTTGCGCAGGCGGTGCGGGAAGCGCTGGCGGAAGAAATGCGCCGCGACTCGCGGGTCTGCATTTTCGGCGAAGACGTGGCCGAAGCCGGAACGCCCTTCAAGGTGCTTTCCGGACTCGTCGAGGAATTCGGCGCCGAGCGCGTCGTCGACACGCCGATTTCCGAGGCAGGCTTTACCGGCGTCGGCGTAGGTGCGGCCATGGCAGGCCTTCGCCCCGTGGTCGACATCATGTTCGGTGACTTCCTCACACTAACCATGGACCAGATGGTGAACCAGGCTGCCAAAGCGCACTACATGTCAGGCGGGCACTGGCGCGTCCCCATGGTGATGCGCACGACGTTGGGCGCGACCCGGCGCTCGGCCGCGCAGCACTCGCAATCGCTACACGCGTGGTTTAGTCATGTGCCGGGATTGAAAGTTGTTCTGCCTTCCACGCCGTATGACGCGAAGGGCTTATTGAAGACTGCGATCCGCGACGAGAACCCCGTCATATTTTTCGAAGACAAGATGATGTACAAGCTGAAGGGCCCCGTTCCAACGGAAGACTACACGATTCCTCTGGGCGTGGCTGATGTGAAACGCAAAGGCGACGACATCACTCTAGTGGCCACGAGCAGCATGGTGCAGGTCGCACTGGGCGCGGCGAATATCCTGGAAAAGGAAGGCATCAGCGCGGAGGTGGTCGATCCGCGCACTACTTGGCCGCTCGACGAAAAGACTATTATCGAGTCGGCAAAGAAGACGTCGCGCGTGATCGTGCTTGATGAGGGCTACGGACGCTATGGAGTGACGGCGGAACTCGCCGCAGTGATCGCTGAAGGCGCGTTCTACGATCTCGACGCCCCGGTGAAACGCATGGGGGCGATGCACGTGCCCATTCCGTTCTCGCCGCCGCTGGAAGATGTCACGGTCCCGACGGAAGAAACGGTCTCGGAAGCAGCACGCAAAATGTGCGGTAAGACGTAGCGCCGGCGTCCCGAGGGCGTCTCGCCCTCGTTTCAAGCTAGCAGCTAGGAGCTGAATTTATGGGACTCAAAACTCACGGAACGATGGCGGTGGACTGGGAGAACCGGATTGACTTCGACCGGCTGCGCCGCGAACGCCTGCAAAAGGCGAAAGATCTGCTCAAGAAGTCTTCCATGGGATCGTTGCTCTGCTTCGACATGAACAACGTGCGCTACCTGACGTCGACCCACATCGGCACTTGGGCGCAGGATAAAGCCAACCGCTTCACGCTGCTCCCGCAAAACGACGAGCCGATTCTGTGGGATTTCGGATCGGCGGCGAAGCATCATGCGCTGAACTGCCCTTGGCTCGGGCCGGAGCGTTCGCGTCCCGGTATTTCGATGCTGCGAGGCGCAATGGCGCCCGAGATGGGCCGCGCGGAAGACGTCGCCAAGAAGATTCGTCTCGAACTCGAAATGCGCGGGCTGCACAAAGAGCCAGTCGGAATCGACATCATCGAACTGCCGGTGTTGTTTGCGCTGCAGCGCGAAGGCATCGAAGTGGTCGATGGGCAGCAGCTCATGTCGGAAGCCCGCGTCATCAAGACCCAGGATGAAATTTCTCTACTCAACACTTCGGCCATGATGGTCGACGCGGCCTACGACGAACTGTATCGCGCGATGAAGCCAGGACTGCGCGAGAACGAAGCGGTCGGCCTGGTCAGCAAGGTTCTTTACGATCTGGGCTCAGAATATGTAGAAGCGGTGAACGCGATTTCCGGCGAGCGCTGCAATCCGCATCCGCATGTGTTCTCCGATCGCGTGCTGCGCCCGGGCGATCCCGTGTACTACGACATACTGCATTCCTACATGGGATACCGCACCTGCTACTACCGCTGCTTCACGATAGGCTATGCGTCGCACGCAATGGTCGACGCCTACAAACGCTGCCGCGATTATCTCGACGCCGCGATCGAACTGGTTCGCCCCGGCCGCACTACCGCTGAGATCGCAGCGGTCTGGCCAAAGGCCACCGATTTCGGATTCCCCAACGAAGAGGCGGCTTTCGCCCTGCAATACGGCCACGGCATCGGGCTCGCGATCTGGGAGAAGCCGGTGATCAGCCGCCTGGTTTCATTCGAGCATCCCGTGGAGATCAAGCCTGGTATGGTGTTCGCTCTCGAAACCTTCTGGCCCTCGACGGACGGCTGGAGCGCGGCGCGCATTGAAGAAGAAATCGTGGTTACGCCGACGGGGCATGAAGTGATTACTCGTTTCCCGGCGGAACAGCTTCTGGTTGCGGGCGCGCACTACTACACTGTGAACGGTCCGCTGCCGACGACAAGAGAATCCGAAGCTGCGCCCAGCGAACGTGTGCTCGAGATGATCGAGACGAGCGCCAAAACCGAGCGGGTAGGAGTTTAGGACTGAAGGCCATAGTTTCAAAAGACGACGGCCCTCCCCAATAAATCTATGGCCTTCAGCGTTGTAATGCCCGCTCTCGAGATGGCGCAGGAAACCGGCAAGCTGCTCGCTTGGCGGAAGAAGGAAGGCGACCGCGTCACCAAAGGGGAGCCGCTCCTCGAAATAGAAACCGACAAAGCCGTCGTCGAAGTGGAAGCGCCTGCCGACGGCATCCTTGCGGGAATCACGGCGTCCGAGGGCTCCGACATCCCGGTTGGTCAAACGATAGCGTGGATCGTAGCCCCCGGCGAAAAGCCTCCCGTCGAAACCGAATCGGCCGCTCCTGCCGCTCGCGCTGGATCGCACCCGAAGCCTGAAGCATCCTCTGTCGCGGTAACGCCAAGCAGCAGTCCCGCCCAAGCGTCCGCTCCGAGCGCGAAGATTTCTCCCAAGGCACGGCGTCTCGCTAAGGAATTAGGTGTAGATCTTGCGCAGGTTCGCGCCTCCGGCCCCGGAGGAGAGATTCTTGCATCCGATGTTCAGGCGGCAGCCTCCGCGCCTGCCGCATCTGGCGCGGCGCTGACGAAATCGGGAAGCATTGAGGTTCCCAGTTCGCTCGGTCGCATCATGGCCGAACGTACCACGCACAGTTGGACCACTGTCCCGCACTTCTTCGTGACCCGTGAGATCGAAATGACCGCGCTCAACCAATACCGTGAAAGCGTTGTTGCTCAGATCGAGCGCACGCACCAGATCCGGATCACTCATACCGATCTGCTGGTAGCGCTGACGGCCCGTGTGTTGTTGAAGCATCCGCGTTTAAATGCAAGTTGGAGCGGCGAAGGAATTCGGCTGCACGATCACGTGAATATGGGGATCGCCATCGCGGTCAATGACGGAGTAGTTGCCGCGGTGGTTCACAACGCACATACCGCGAGCCTGGCAGAAATCGCAGTGCAGCGGCGCGACATTGCCGAGCGCGCGCGGGCAGGGAAGTTGCGCCCCGCCGACATTGCCGATGCGACGTTCACCATCAGTAATCTCGGCATGTATCAGGTCGATCAATTCAGCGCAATCATCACGCCGCCACAGGCTGCGATTCTCGCGGTTGGCAGCATCATCGACCGGGTCATCGTGGTGCAGGGCCAGCCCGCAGTTCGACCGATGATAACCCTGACTATCTCGTGTGATCATCGTGTTGCCGATGGCGCCCGCGCAGCACGCTTTCTCGCCGACATCGCTGATGCGATTCGGGAGCCGGCCAAGACTCTGCAATAAAGATCCGCCCGCACCAGGCTAGTCCTTCGGGGGCGGATGGTGAACCAATTCCTCCGCATCCATCAGTCGGTTCTTCTCGGCGGACTTTCCCCGCTTCTGCGCCCGAACTCTGCGCCACAGCACTTTCAAAAACGTCTGTACCACGGGAGAGCGATCGCGTTCGCGATAAGCCACGAGGAGTTCGGTTCGCGCGCGCACTCCCGTCAACCGCCGGAACACTACGTCCTTGCGCTGCAGATTTCCAATACACCTCGGCACGATGGAGAGACCAATGCCCGCGGCGACCAGACTGAGCGTCGTCTGAATTTCCACCGTGCGCTGGACGACTACAGGACGAAACCCGGCCTGCTGGCAAAGCCCGATGACGTATTCCGTCCAACTCGGGCGAGGATGGTCCGGGTAGAGAACAAAAGATTCCGCGCTCAGCGCGGACAGCGGTACAGCCGGTAAATGCGCCAGGCGATGCGTACTGGGCAACGCAACATACAGCGGTTCGCGCGCGATCGTGCGAAACACTAACCCTGCAGTCTTGGCGGGAAGACGAAGTAGTCCGATGTCAATTCGCTTTTCGACGAGGGCTTCAATCTGGGCGTGGACCGTCATCTCCGAAAGGGTCAGATCCACGTGCGGGGCGGCCTTCAGAAATTCGCGCAGCACGCCCGGCAGAACGTCGTAGGTGGCCGATCCCACGAATCCAAGATTGAGGGCCCCGCTGATCCCGCCTCCAACGCGTTGGGCCGCGAGAACGG
>CAWHSR010000046.1:0-22198 GCA_963832015.1 uncultured Acidobacteriaceae bacterium | reverse complement strand
AAACGCGCCAAGGCGCCGTGGATATGCGGTATAGTAGCCAGACCATAGCCAGTCTTAGAACTGGCTGCGCGTCCACACGTGCGGGGGGCAGGCCTGTGTACAAGCTAGTTCGGACGTCACGACTCTACGAGCAAATCGTTCAGCAGATTGAAGAATCCATCGTCAAAGGCGATCTCAAGGCGGGAGATCAACTGCCTGCGGAGCGCGAACTGGCACAGCGCTTTGGTGTCAGCCGGACGGCCGTGCGCGAGGCCGTGAAAGCTCTGCGTGAAAAAGGTTTGGTCGAAGCCTATTCCGGGCGCGGCACTTTTATCACCGACGGCACCACGCAGGCCGTGCGCCAGTCGCTCGACTTGATGGTTAAGATTGGTCAGCCGGAAGGTTCCACGCATCTCGCGGAAGTGCGCGCGATTCTCGAGCCGGAGATTGCAGCGCTCGCCGCAGTTCGCATCCAGGAGCCTGAACTGGCGACTATGCGCGAGGCCGTTGCCGCCATGGATCGTGCCGGACAGGATCCGGAAATTTATATCGAAGCGGATCTTGATTTTCATCTCGCGCTCGCCGAAGGCGCGGCCAATCCGCTCATTCTCTCGCTGCTCGATTCCATCGTGGGACTTCTACGGGAGCAGCGGCTGCGCATCTTTAGAGTTCCCGGGGGCCCGGAGCGCGGACAGATTCATCACAAGCGAATTCTGGATGCAGTCGAGCGGCATGATGCGGAGAAGTCGCGGGAAGCCATGCGCTCGCATCTGTCGCAGGTGCGCGACGACAGCCAGGCGCCCGCGGCGAAACGCGTTCCCGGCAAACAAAGCGCACACTAAGAAGCACGCTAAGTAAAGATCGAGAAGCGAGCGCGAAATTTCTGGAGGCGGTAACGGATGGCGAAAGTGGGATTTATCGGGCTAGGCGTGATGGGCAGCCAGATGGTGAACCGTCTGCTGAGCAAGGGTCACAGGGTGACCGGTTACAACCGCACGCGGACCAAGGCGCAGTGGCTGGTGGAAAAAGGAATGCAGTGGGCCGATTCTCCGCGCGCAGTGGCCGCTGCATCAGACTACATCTTCGCGATGGTGACGAACGCCGCCGCGATCCAGTCCATCAGTGAAGGTCCAGACGGGCTGCTGGCCGGCTTGAGTGCCGGCAAGACTTTCATCGACATGAGCACGGTGAGTCCGACGGTAAGCCGCGCGCTGGCTGCGAAAGTGCGCGCCCTCGGTGCCGACATGGTGGACTCGCCAGTCTCGGGCAGCGTCATCACCCTGACCGAAGGAAAGTTGTCGGTGATGGTGGGTGGGCGCAAAGAGACGTTCGACAAGATCAAGCCTCTGTTGCTCGACATCGGCCCCAAAGTCAGTCACGTGGGCGACAACGGTCTCGCGCTGTCGATGAAGATTGCCATCAACCTGAGTCTTGCGGTGCAGATGCTGGCATTTTCCGAAGGCGTGCTGCTAGCGGAAAAAAGCGGCATCGCCCGTGACGTTGCCGTCGATGTGCTCGTCAACAGTGCCGTGGCTTCGCCGATGATCAAGTATCGCGGGCCCTTCGTGCTGCAACAGCCCGAAGAAGCCTGGTTCGACGTGAACATGATGCAGAAGGATATGGTGCTGGCGATGGACTTAGGCCGGCAACTTGATGTGCCGCTACCCACGACGGCCGTGAGCAACGAATTTCTTACGGCTGCGCGCGGCATGGGCTGGACGAAGTACGATTTCGCCTGCATGTTCGATGTGCTGGCCGCCATGTCGGGTGTGACGACGCCGGTGACTGCAGGAGGACCGAAGAAGTGACCACCGTTACCTCCAAGCCGGAAGCCGGACGAAAAGTCGAAACTGAGAAAGACAAGTGGCTACGCGCGTACCGCCAGATGGTGCGGATCCGTCTTTTTGAAGAGCAGGTGAATGAACTCTACACGCGCGCGCTCATGCCCGGGCTCGCGCATCTTTATAGTGGTGAAGAGGCCGTCGCAGTAGGCATCTGCGAGGCGCTGAACATCGATGACTACATCACCAGTACGCACCGCGGCCATGGACACTGCCTGGCCAAGGGCGCGTCGCCCGACCGCATGTTTGCCGAGTTGCTCGGCAAAGAAGCTGGCTACTGCCGGGGCAAGGGCGGATCGATGCACATCGCCGACCCCGCGACGGGAAACCTGGGTGCGAATGCCATTGTTGGCGGCAGCGTCGGCATTGCGACCGGCGCGGCGTTTGCTTCAAAGCGTTTAGGAAACGGCCGCGTCGCCATCTGCTTCTTTGGTGAAGGTGCGCTCGGCCAGGGATCGCTCTACGAAGTCATGAATCTCGCGCAGCTCTGGAAACTTCCGGTGATCTACGTCTGCGAAAACAATCTCTATAACGAATACACTCATTTCTCGGAAACGACGGCCGGAACGATTCTCGGACGCGCCGGAGCTTTCGGGCTTGAGTCTGCGTTGGTCGACGGACAGGACGTGCGCGCGGTGAACGAAGTCGCGACGCGTCTGGTGAAGCGGGCGCGGGCCGGTGGAGGACCTGGCTTCCTGCAGGCCGATACCTACCGCTACAGTGGACATCACGTCGGCGACATCAATCGCGAATACTATCGCTCGAAACAAGAAGAGCAGCATTGGAAGACGGAACGCGACCCGATCAAACTGCAAGCGAATTGGCTGCTGGCGCAAGGGCATGCCGACGCCGCGGCGCTCGATCAGATCGCCGCCGAAGATCGTACTGAGATGGAAGCTGCAGTGAAGTTTGCGATTGCCGCTCCCTATCCGAGCGTCGACCAGGTAGACGAAGACGTCTACGCCTGAACTTTATTTATGGCAGAACGTGAACTCACATTTGCGCAGGCGGTGCGGGAAGCGCTGGCGGAAGAAATGCGCCGCGACTCGCGGGTCTGCATTTTCGGCGAAGACGTGGCCGAAGCCGGAACGCCCTTCAAGGTGCTTTCCGGACTCGTCGAGGAATTCGGCGCCGAGCGCGTCGTCGACACGCCGATTTCCGAGGCAGGCTTTACCGGCGTTGGCGTAGGTGCGGCCATGGCCGGCCTTCGCCCCGTGGTCGACATCATGTTCGGTGACTTCCTCACACTAACCATGGACCAGATGGTGAACCAGGCTGCCAAAGCACACTACATGTCAGGCGGGCACTGGCGCGTCCCCATGGTGATGCGCACGACGTTGGGCGCGACCCGGCGCTCGGCCGCGCAGCACTCGCAATCGCTACACGCGTGGTTTAGTCATGTGCCGGGATTGAAGGTTGTTCTGCCTTCCACGCCGTATGACGCGAAGGGCTTGTTGAAGACTGCGATCCGCGACGAGAACCCCGTCATATTTTTCGAAGACAAGATGATGTACAAGCTGAAGGGACCCGTTCCAACGGAAGACTACACGATTCCTCTGGGCGTGGCTGATGTGAAGCGCAAAGGCGACGACATCACTCTAGTGGCCACGAGCAGCATGGTGCAGGTCGCACTGGGCGCGGCGAATATCCTGGAAAAGGAAGGCATCAGCGCGGAGGTCGTCGATCCGCGCACTACTTGGCCGCTCGATGAAAAGACTATTATCGAGTCGGCCAAGAAGACGTCGCGCGTGATCGTGCTTGATGAGGGCTACGAACGCTACGGAGTGACGGCGGAACTCGCCGCAGTGATCGCGGAAGGCGCGTTCTACGATCTCGACGCCCCGGTGAAACGCATGGGGGCGATGCACGTGCCCATTCCGTTCTCGCCGCCGCTGGAAGATGTCACGGTCCCGACGGAAGAAACGGTCTCGGAAGCAGCACGCAAAATGTGCCGTAAGACGTAGCGCCGGCGTCCCGAGGGCGTCTCGCCCTCGTTTCAAGCTAGCAGCTAGGAGCTGAATTTATGGGACTCAAAACTCACGGAACGATGGCGGTGGATTGGGAGAACCGGATTGACTTCGACCGGCTGCGCCGCGAACGCCTGCAAAAGGCGAAAGATCTGCTCAAGAAGTCTTCCATGGGATCGTTGCTCTGCTTCGACATGAACAACGTGCGCTACCTGACGTCGACCCACATCGGCACTTGGGCGCAGGATAAAGCCAACCGCTTCACGCTGCTCCCGCAAAACGACGAGCCGATTCTGTGGGATTTCGGATCGGCGGCGAAGCATCATGCGCTGAACTGCCCTTGGCTCGGGCCGGAGCGTTCGCGTCCCGGTATTTCGATGCTGCGAGGCGCAATGGCGCCCGAGATGGGCCGCGCGGAAGACGTCGCCAAGAAGATTCGTCTCGAACTCGAAATGCGCGGGCTGCACAAAGAGCCAGTCGGAATCGACATCATCGAACTGCCGGTGTTGTTTGCGCTGCAGCGCGAAGGCATCGAAGTGGTCGATGGGCAGCAGCTCATGTCGGAAGCCCGCGTCATCAAGACCCAGGATGAAATTTCTCTACTCAACACTTCGGCCATGATGGTCGACGCGGCCTACGACGAACTGTATCGCGCGATGAAGCCAGGACTGCGCGAGAACGAAGCGGTCGGCCTGGTCAGCAAGGTTCTTTACGATCTGGGCTCAGAATATGTAGAAGCGGTGAACGCGATTTCCGGCGAGCGCTGCAATCCGCATCCGCATGTGTTCTCCGATCGCGTGCTGCGCCCGGGCGATCCCGTGTACTACGACATACTGCATTCCTACATGGGATACCGCACCTGCTACTACCGCTGCTTCACGATAGGCTATGCGTCGCACGCAATGGTCGACGCCTACAAACGCTGCCGCGATTATCTCGACGCCGCCATCGAACTGGTTCGCCCCGGCCGCACTACCGCTGAGATCGCAGCGGTCTGGCCAAAGGCCACCGATTTCGGATTCCCCAACGAAGAGGCTGCTTTCGCCCTGCAATACGGCCACGGCATCGGGCTCGCGATCTGGGAGAAGCCGGTGATCAGCCGTCTGGTTTCGTTCGAGCATCCCGTGGAGATCAAGCCTGGTATGGTGTTCGCTCTCGAAACCTTCTGGCCCTCGACGGACGGCTGGAGCGCGGCGCGCATTGAAGAAGAAATCGTGGTTACGCCGACGGGGCATGAAGTGATTACTCGTTTCCCGGCGGAACAGCTTCTGGTTGCGGGCGCGCACTACTACACTGTGAACGGTCCGCTGCCGACGACAAGAGAATCCGAAGCTGCGCCCAGCGAACGTGTGCTCGAGATGATCGAGACGAGCGCCAAAACCGAGCGGGTAGGAGTTTAGGACTGAAGGCCATAGTTTCAAAAGACGACGGCCCTCCCCAATAAATCTATGGCCTTCAGCGTTGTAATGCCCGCTCTCGAGATGGCGCAGGAAACCGGCAAGCTGCTCGCTTGGCGGAAGAAGGAAGGCGACCGCGTCACCAAAGGGGAGCCGCTCCTCGAAATAGAAACCGACAAAGCCGTCGTCGAAGTGGAAGCGCCTGCCGACGGCATCCTTGCGGGAATCACGGCGTCCGAGGGCTCCGACATCCCGGTTGGTCAAACGATAGCGTGGATCGTAGCCCCCGGCGAAAAGCCTCCCGTCGAAACCGAATCGGCCGCTCCTGCCGCTCGCGCTGGATCGCACCCGAAGCCTGAAGCATCCTCTGTCGCGGTAACGCCAAGCAGCAGTCCCGCCCAAGCGTCCGCTCCGAGCGCGAAGATTTCTCCCAAGGCACGGCGTCTCGCTAAGGAATTAGGTGTAGATCTTGCGCAGGTTCGCGCCTCCGGCCCCGGAGGAGAAATTCTTGCATCCGATGTTCAGGCGGCAGCCTCCGCGCCTGCCGCATCTGGCGCGGCGCTGACGAAATCGGGAAGCATTGAGGTTCCCAGTTCGCTCGGTCGCATCATGGCCGAACGTACCACGCACAGTTGGACCACTGTCCCGCACTTCTTCGTGACCCGTGAGATCGAAGCGACCGCGCTCAACCAATACCGTGAAAGCGTTGTTGCTCAGATCGAGCGCACGCACCAGATCCGGATCACTCATACCGATCTGCTGGTAGGGCTGACGGCCCGTGTGTTGTTGAAGCATCCGCGTTTAAATGCAAGTTGGACCGCCGAAGGAATTCGGCTGCACGATCACGTGAATATGGGGATCGCCATCGCGGTCAATGACGGAGTAGTTGCCGCGGTGGTTCACAACGCACATACCGCGAGCCTGGCAGAAATCGCAGTGCAGCGGCGCGACATTGCCGAGCGCGCGCGGGCAGGGAAGTTGCGCCCCGCCGACATTGCCGATGCGACGTTCACCATCAGTAATCTCGGCATGTATCAGGTCGATCAATTCAGCGCAATCATCACGCCGCCACAGGCTGCGATTCTCGCGGTTGGCAGCATCATCGACCAGGTCATCGTGGTGCAGGGCCAGCCCGCAGTTCGACCGATGATAACCCTGACTATCTCGTGTGATCATCGTGTTGCCGATGGCGCCCGCGCAGCACGCTTTCTCGCCGACATCGCTGATGCGATTCGGGAGCCGGCCAAAACTCTGCAATAAAGATCCGCCCGCACCAGGCTAGTCCTTCGGGGGTGGATGGTGAACCAATTCCTCCGCATCCATCAGTCGGTTCTTCTCGGCGGACTCTCCCCGCTTCTGCGCCCGAACTCTGCGCCACAGCACTTTCAAAAACGTCTGTACCACGGGAGAGCGATCGCGTTCGCGATAAGCCACGAGGAGTTCGGTTCGCGCGCGCACTCCCGTCAACCGCCGGAACACTACGTCCTTGCGCTGCAGATTTCCAATACACCTCGGCACGATGGAGAGACCAATGCCCGCGGCGACCAGACTGAGCGTCGTCTGAATTTCCACCGTGCGCTGGACGACTACAGGACGAAACCCGGCCTGCTGGCAAAGCCCGATGACGTATTCCGTCCAACTCGGGCGAGGATGGTCCGGGTAGAGAACAAAAGATTCCGCGCTCAGCGCGGACAGCGGTACAGCCGGTAAATGCGCCAGGCGATGCGTACTGGGCAACGCAACATACAGCGGTTCGCGCGCGATCGTGCGAAACACTAACCCTGCAGTCTTGGCGGGAAGACGAAGTAGTCCGATGTCAATTCGCTTTTCGACGAGGGCTTCAATCTGGGCGTGGACCGTCATCTCCGAAAGGGTCAGATCCACGTGCGGGGCGGCCTTCAGAAATTCGCGCAGCACGCCCGGCAGAACGTCGTAGGTGGCCGATCCCACGAATCCAAGATTGAGGGCCCCGCTGATCCCGCCTCCAACGCGTTGGGCCGCGAGAACGGCCTCATCCGCACGCGCCAGAATCTGGCGTGCACGCTCGAGAAAGACTTGCCCGGCGGGAGTGACTTGCACTCGGCGCCGGTTGCGGAATAGCAGTTGCACCAGCAGATCTTTTTCGAGCGACTGAATCTGGCGGCTGAGAGCGGGTTGGGCGATGCGCAACCGCTGGGCGGCGTGCCCGAAATGCAATTCCTCGGCGACCGCCACGAAATAGCGCAACTGGCGCAAATCCATAGCATGATTCTAATGCCGAATTGCTATTACTGGAATCTTCCAATGTATTGGACGTATCAGCCAAAACAGGGGCATAGTAGGAGCCTGTATTTTTCTACGACTTCTTGGAAGCATCGGAATCTAAAGGCAATGGCAGGCACGGTTCCAGATCTGCCAACGGTTCCAGCTAGGTCAACGATCAGGTTATGTGGTTAGTCCGATTGGCGCTGCGGCGCCCTTACACGATTGCCGTTTCTTGCCTGCTGATCATGATTCTCGGCGTGTTGTCGCTGACGCGCATGACAGTCGACATCTTCCCGGTGATCGATATTCCGGTGGTCGCGGTGGTGTGGACCTATCCCGGCCTTTCGGCGCAGGACATGGAGCGCCGCGTCGTCCTGATTAGTGAGCGCGGCTACTCGACCACAGTCAATGGCATCTCGCGCATCGAATCGCAATCGATGCCGGGGATCGGCCTGCTCCGTATTTATTTTCAGCCGGGGACCGAGATTGGCGCCGCCATCGCGCAGATCTCATCTGTTTCGAGCACGATTCTGCGCATCGCTCCTCCGGGGATCACGCCACCGAGCGTCATCCAGTTCAATGCTACCAACGTGCCGGTCGCGCAGCTGACGATTTCCAGCAAGGTTCTTCCGGAACAGCAACTCTACGACTACAGCCTGAACTTCATTCGAGTGCGCCTGTTTACGATTCCGGGGCTTTCTACGCCGGCGCCGTTTGGCGGAAAAGAACGCCAGATCATCATCGACATTAACCCGCAGGCACTTGCAGCCAAGGGGTTGTCGGCTGGAGATGTCGTCAGCGCCCTGCAGAATTCAAACGTAATTCTGCCCGCGGGTGACGCCAGAATCGGTAATACCGACTACACCGTTCAGCTCAATTCCAGCCCCGACACGGTGTCGCAATTCGGTCGCATCCCGATCAAAGTCGTAGGCTCCGCGACGGTTTTGCTGGGAGATGTTGCCAAAGTCGCCGACAGTTATGCTGAGCAGCGCTGCATCGTACACGTCAACGGGAAGCGGGCGACCTATCTCGCCATCCTCAAGCACTCCGACGCGTCGACGCTAGCTGTGGTCGAAGCGACGCGCGACACGTTGCCGATTATCAAGGCCTCCGCGCCGCAGGGCATGGAGCTGAAAATTGACTTTGATCAATCGGTGTTCGTCCGCGCCGCCATTATGGGCGTTGTGCGCGAGGCCGTGCTTTCGTCGATCTTGGTCTCGCTGATGATTCTGGCCTTCCTGGGAAGCTGGCGTAGCGTAGTCGTAGTTTGCACGTCGATCCCGCTGGCCATCTTCACCGCCATCATTGGATTGAACCTGAGCGGCGACACCATCAACATCATGACTCTCGGCGGTCTCGCGCTAGCCATTGGCATGCTGGTTGATGACGCGACGGTCGAAATTGAGAACATCAACCGTAATTTCGACATGGGAAAAGCGATCACGGTAGCGATCCTCGACGGCGCCAGCCAGATTGCCGTGCCCGCGATTGTGGCTACGCTCGCCATTTGCATCGTTTTCTTCCCGGTCGTGCTGCTGTCCGGCGCGGCGAAGTATCTGTTCACGCCGATGGCGCTCGCCGTCGTGTTAGCCATGTTGGCGTCCTATATCTTGTCTCGGACGCTGGTGCCGACGTTGTCGCGAATTCTCTTTGAAGGCCACCGCGAGGCCGATGAAGCCAAGCAAGAAAATCCAGGACTTCTGGGCCGCCTGAACCGCAGGCGCGAGCATGCCTTCGAGCGCTTGCGAAACCGTTACGGAAACGTCCTGGAGTTGGTACTGCATCACCGCGTATTCACCCTTTGCATGTTTGGGCTGATGTTAGCGGTCACAGCCGTGCTGCCCCTCATCATCGGCACAGATTTCTTTCCCACCGTCGACGCTGGATTGATGAAGCTTCATGTGCGCGCGCCCGTGGGCACGCGTATCGAAGATACCGAACAGTTGCTCATGCAGGTCGAAGGCCGCATTCGCGAGATCATCCCGCCCGGCGAAATCGACACGATCAACGATATGGTGGGCCTGCCCACTTCCTACAATCTCGCGTTCGTGCCCACCGACAATGTCGGCGACATGGACGCGGAGGTCCTGATCGCGCTGAAGCCTTTGCATCATCCCACCGCGGGGTACATGGAGACGATCCGCCAGCAACTGCCGCACGAGTTCCCCGGGACAAGTTTCTATTTCCAATCGGCCGACATTGTGAGCCAGGTGCTCAACTTCGGTGTGCCTTCGCCGATCGACGTTCAGGTTGAAGGGCCGAACCTCGACCAGTCATATCAGATTGCGCGCCAGCTGAAAGATGAAATCGCTACTGTGCCCGGAGCGGTCGACGTGCACGTCAAGCAGGCGATTCGGTATCCCGCGCTGCACATCAATGTCGATCGCGAGAAGGCTGCGCAGTTGGGCCTGACCGAGCAGAGCGTCGCCAACAGCATGCTGATTTCGCTGTCGTCGAGCGCGCTCATCGCACCATCGTATTTCCTGAATCCAGCGAACAACGTCAACTATATTGTCGCGGTGCGGATTCCCCCGGAGCATTTCGATTCCGTCCAGGCGCTGATGAACACCCCGCTGAGCCTACCGGGATCGGCCAATCCGTTGCAAACGGCGTCCCAGCCTCAGACTCAGCCCGTTCCACAGCCGCAGTACGAGACGTTGGCCAACGTTTCTCAAATCATTCCCGACTCTGTACCCGCGGAGGTCAATCACTACACGGTGCAACGCGTGATCGACATCAACGCGAATCTGCAGGGCCGCGATCTGGGCTCGGTCGTGGCCGGCATTCAGAAAAAAATCGAAGGAATGGGAAGAGCTTCCGCTCGGCATGCGCATCAGCATTCACGGCCAGTACGAGGTCATGAATTCCTCGTTCCGCAGTTTGCTTATGGGATTGATTCTCGCCATCGTCCTCGTCTATTTGCTGATCGTCGTGCTATTCCAGTCCTGGATGGATCCTTTCATTATCATGATTGCGGTTCCGGGAGCATTGGTGGGGATTCTGTGGATGCTGGCCATCACCGGCTCGACCATCAACGTCGAATCGCTGATGGGCTCGATCATGGCGGTGGGCATCGCGACTTCCAACTCAATCCTGCTGGTAAGCTACGCCAATGACGCTCGTGTGGAGCGGGGCATGTCGCCCCTCGATGCGGCACTGGAAGCTGGAAAGACGCGACTGCGGCCGGTTCTGATGACAGCCCTCGCCATGATCATTGGAATGATTCCGATGGCGCTGGCGCTGGGCGAGGCAGGAGAACAAAATGCTCCGCTGGGCCGCGCCGTGATTGGAGGACTCGTGGTTGCTACCGCGGTCACGCTGTTTGTTGTGCCGGTAGTCTATACGCTGTTGCGAAAGGACTTCCCGACGCGGCATTTGCTCGATGCAAAGTTCAATGCCGAGGCGCGTGGCGAAGAGTTTAAACCGGAGGAGCACTGATGCCTGAATCGCAAGGCGCGCGCCGCGGATCGGTCTGGCTGTATCTCGCCGGCGTAATTGCCGTTTTGGTGGCGGGTGTGATGGCCTTCCTTCTGTTTACGCGTCAGCGCACCCATGTGGAAGCCGCGACCGAGCAACTTAAAGTGGAAGGACAGAAGGGGCCGACCGTCGAGGTTGCCACCGCTCGCAAAGTTGCGGGCTCCAACACGGTGCGACTGATCGGCGAAGCACATGCGTTCCAGACGGCAATCTTATACGCCAAGGTGAGCGGCTACATGCGCAGCATCAGCGTGGACAAGGGCGATTCCGTCCGCGCGAACCAGGTCATCGCCGTGATCGAATCGCCGGAGACTGACAAGCAATATCAGGCCGCGGTCGCCGATGCCCATAATAAGGAACTCATCGCCAACCGGGCCGCCACACTAGTCAAGAAAGAAATGATTTCGCAGCAGGATGCGGACCAGGCTGCGGCCGACGCGGCGGTCTCCAAGGCGAACCTGGAGCAGATCGGCACCTTGAAATCATATGAAGAGCTGCGGGCTCCCTTCAGCGGGACCGTGACGGCGCGCTATTCCGATCCGGGGGCTCTGATTCAGAACGCTGCCACGTCGCAGACCAGCGCGCTGCCCCTGGTCGAAGTCTCCGAAACTTCGCGGCTACGCATCTACGTCTATGTCGATCAGGCGCATGCTCCGTTCGTGCGCAACGGGGATCCCGTCACGATTCTCGATCAGGCCAACCCCAGTTTGAAAGTCGTGGCGCGTGTCACTCGTACCAGTGGGGCGATTGATCCCAAGACGCGCACATTGCTGGTTGAAATCGATGTCGACAATCCGCACAACCGCATCCTTGCCGGAAGTTTTGTGCAGGTGGAGTTGAAGGTGCAGACGCCTCGCTATGTCGAGGTGCCGTCCGACGCGCTCATCATTCGCGGGACTCAGACGTTCGTGGCAGTCGTGACCGCCGACAATACCATCAAGTTCACGCAGGTCGCCGTTGCGGAGCAAACCGGCGAGACCGCGCGCCTGTTCAGTGGATTGGATGAAGGAGAGCGTGTCGCCCGCAGCATCGGGGAACGCGTGCCGGAAGGGGGTAAGGTGCGACCGGTCGCACGGCCCGGCAGTTGATGCGTTCTCTGAACTCACTGAGAACGTCAATTCCTCATGGGACAGAAAAGACATAATCATTGGTTGAAGTGTGCGGGGCTAGTCCTGGTGGTCAGCGGTTTCGCCGCGGCCCAGGACAAACCGCTCTCGCTCGCCGATTGCTATCGTCTCGCTGAGCAGAACCAGCCGGATCTCGCGACCGCCGAAGCGGAAGTCCACATCGCCGAAGCTCATCTCAAGGAACGACGCTCGCCGTATTTTCCTCATCTCAGCTTCGGTGCCACACACAACCAGCAGACGTACAACTATGCTCCGCTGCCCGGGACTTCTCCTACTGTGGCCGATGTCTTGTTCAACGGAGAGAGATGGTCGAATTCTCCTTATTACTTCACAGGGCTGAACTTCAACCAGAACATCTATGACTTCGGCCTCACGCGCGGTTCGGTCGAGCGTGGAAAAGCCGAGTTGGCCCAGGCGCAGCAGAATCGTGACCGCGTCCACCAGGAAACTCTGCTCAACGTACGCAACGGATATTTCAGCGTGCTGGCCGCACAGGCATTAGTCCAGGTGCGGCAGACCACGGTGCAGGATCAGAGCAAGCACCTCGACCAGATCAACGCCTTCTTTCAAGTCGGCCGCGTACCCAAGATCGACGTGACCCGGCAGGAGGTGCAACTGGCCAACGCGCAGCTCGATCTCGTCCAGGCACAGTCGGATCTCACAGTAGCTCAAGCGGCATTGGCCACAGCTATGGGCTTGCCTGTGAAGAGTACGTACACCTTGGTCGATGTCCTAAATGCGGCCCAGGCGCTCGACGTGGTCGATGGCTATCTTACTGAGGCGCGGACGTTGCGCCCCGATCTGCAGGCGCTCCGCCAGGCCATCAACGCGGCCCAAGGGGACATCGTGGCCGCGCGCTCAAACTTCAAGCCTCGTCTCAATTTTTCGAGCTTCGCCGATTTTCAAAACTTGAAGTTCCCGCTGATCTGGAACGTGGGATTCGGTGAGAGCCTGCTGCAGCCGCTGCTTACCGGAGGGTACAACCGCGCCTATCTCAACGAAACGGAGCAAGCCAAGAGCGCGGCCGAGTCCAACCTGAAATCTGCGACGTTGCAGGTCGATCGCGAGGTCTACACCGATTACGCGAACACCACCGTGGCCCAGCAGCAGATCGATCTGGCCACGAAAGCCGACCAGGAGGCGCGGGAGAATCTGGCGTTCGCCGAAGGCCGCTACTCGGCTGGAGTGGGAAACATTATTGAACTAACCGATGCGGAATTACTGGCCGCTACTGCCGGCGCTCAGGTGGTCACAGCCCGCTACAACTACCAACTCGCGTATGGACGCCTGGAAGTTGCTGCGGGAAAAGATCCCAGCGATTAGCCGCTGTGCTTATCGAAGAGTCTCGACCGGAGTTGAATACTGATGGTCGCTCCACCAGATGCCCGGCTCTTCGGGTGAAACCTTCTTCTGGTATTTGAATCCCAGCCGCTGCAATTCTTCAAGAATTGCGTCGATGGCTGCCCCCACGGAGTGACGAACCGCGGCGCTCAACGGGTGTCCTGGCTCATAGCATTTTCCTGCGATGCCCACCAGCAGGACGCTTTGCGGCATGGCGCCCAGCATCTCGGCCGTCATCAGACACTCGGCCAGTGCGGGGGAGTGGGGATCAACTCGCTCCGCCGGAGTGTCTCGCAATATGTCTTCCTTTGAATAAAGCGCGAGCGTACCCGCAGCGTCATCACTGGCCACCGAATCTACCAGGATCAGTGCCTTCAACCCGACGATCTGATGGGTTAAGTCCAGCGCCGGAGTGCCTAGATCGATGATCTCAATGTCCGTTTCGAAGTCATACATCGACTCCAGAATTCGCACGACATACGGTCCGACGCCATCGTCGCCGAGCAGAACGTTCCCGATGCCGCCAATTAGCGCTTTTCTCACAGGATTTTCGCCACTCCAATCTTTCGGCCGGAGGGATCGAAGGCGTGACACGCGCAGGCCATGCACGGATCGAACGAGTGCACCGTCCGCAGAACCTCCAGCGGTTCTTCTGGCCGTGCGAGAGGCGTGTGCAGCAACGACGCTTCGTACGGACCATGCGCTCCATTCTTGTCACGCGGGCTGGCGTTCCAAGTGGAGGGCACGACGGCCTGATAGTTCTTGATCTTCTCGTCCTTGATCACGATCCAGTGCGATAGCGTTCCACGCGGCGCTTCGTGCGTGCCCACGCCCTCGACTTCATGCGTCGGCAGCACGGGCTGGTTGTGCACCGTGTAGTCGCCCTTCGCGATATTATCTGTGAGCAACTGCAGATGCTTCTGCGCCAGTTCCGCCAGCATGCAGGCGCGAATGGCCCGAGCCGCATGACGGCCGAGGGTAGAATGCAACGCTGCGGGCGTAGCGCGGGGTCCACCGATTGAAGCAATTTTTTCGATCGCCATGTCGGTGTACTTGCGGGTCAGCGGATGTCCTTGCGCATAGCCGACTAATACTTGCGCCAGTGGGCCGACCTGCATCGGCTCACCGTTGAAGCGCGGCGCTTTCACCCATGAATATTTCTCATCCCCATTCCATCCGGTGAAGGCGGGCTCAGTCTCGCCCGACCACGGATGCAGCGGCTTTTCGCCCTGATAGTAAGCATGCATCACATCTTCGGTGACGGATTGCCGGAAGATCGGGTCCGCGCCGGTCTGGAACCCTTTCACGCCCGCCAGATCGCCATCGCGAATGTAGCCGCCTGGCAAGTCATACGAAGATCCTCGGCTGTCCAGCGGCAGATCGGGCACTGCCAGATAGTTGCGCACCCCACTGCCAATCTTGAACCACTCCGGATACATCGCCGCCACGCGCACACACATCCACGAAGTAGACTTGCTGCACGAACTGAATAACATCCTGCAGCAACGTGCCGATCATCGCCAGCTGGCTCATGCCTAAAGCGGATGTGCTGTCCAGATCGATCGCGTTGGCCACGCCGCCCACCGTCAGATTCTGAATGTGAGGCGTCTTCGATCCCAGAATGCCGACGACCTGCAACGCCTTGCGCTGATATTCAAGAGCCTGTACGTAATGCGAGAACGCGAGCAGGTTGACCTCGGGCGACAACCGCATCGCCGGATGGCCCCAATAACCGTTGGCGAAAATCCCAAGCTGCCCGCTGCTGGCGACGGCGTTCACGCGATCCTGCGCCGCCTTCAATTCTTTGTCGCGAGTTTCGCGTCCATGGCGACAGACTCTCGGCGAGCTTCGAGGTCGCGACCGGATCCGCCTTCGGAATCTGCAGCACGTCCACCCAATCCAGCGCCGACAGCTGGTAGAAGTGCACGATGTGGTCGTGCAATGCGTGCGCAATCAAGATCAGGTTGCGGATGTATTGCGCATTCAGCGGAATCTCCAGCTTCAGTGCGTCTTCCACCGCGCGCACGCTGGCCATGGCGTGCACCGTCGTGCACACACCGCAGAAGCGCTGCGTGAAGAGCCAGGCGTCCCGCGGGTCGCGGCCGCGAAGAATCTTTTCGATGCCCCGCCACATGGTGCACGAAGCCCATGCGTTGCTGACCGCGTTGTTCTCGACCTCCACATCGATGCGGAGGTGGCCTTCAATTCTGGTGATGGGATCAATTGTGATTCGTTTTGCCATAAGATCCTGCTGTTAGTCGGAGCCTGAAGTTTCTGTGGTTTCGTCTTCGCCGATGTGCCCGTATTTGAAATAGCCCGTCCAACTGATGTAGGGCCGCCGGAATCGGAAATAACTCGCCATGTCGTGCCACTCGCTGAGCGGCGCGGGAAGAATCGCCAGCCGCTTCACCGCGATCAAAAAGCCCACGATGCCCAGGGAGATGAACCCCAGCGAGACCAGTACTTCGATGGTCACGGGAAAATACAGAGCTTGCGGATTGGGGCGGAACGCCAGGGTCGTGGGGCTGAAGCGGTAGATCATGCCGCCGAACGAACTGAGAATGTACCCGATGAACATCGGCTGGGGCGAGCTGTCGCGTACAGAGCGGCGCAACAGCAATCCGCCAACGCGATCAAAATCATCTCGAGCCAGAACACGCCGGCGAAGCGGTCGAAATGAAACGCGGTCCCGAGCTCTCCGCGAAACAGAATGTCAAGCAGCCGCAAACCCATCCACCCGAAAATCAGCCACGATGTAATCCGTGCAGCTTCGTCGAGAACCTCCATGTCCATCGCGCGCTTCCACACCAGGCAGCACAGCATGGTGGTGCCGGCGACGCAGCCGAACGACATGAAAGTGGCCGCTCCCAGATACAGCACCGGCAGCCACGGAGTCTGCCACAGCGGGTGCACTCGCTCCCCGGCCAGCAGCATCAAGGCTCCGAGCGACGATTGATGCATTCCCGGCAGCAGGTACGCCGCAGCGATAATCCACGGGAAGAAATAGTGAAGCCGTTTCTCGATGAGTTCCACTCCAGGCCGCAGGCGCGAGTCGAAATACCACAGCCGCTCCAGCACCGGGGGAATGTTTTCCACCGCCAGCGGGATCATGGCGTAGATCGACATGCAAATCGCCACTTCCGCCAGCGGGGAGTGCATGTTCCAGCGCCAGGGGAAAACGATCCAATAGAAATTCCACGGACGCCCGGCATCAATGCCAAGCAGAAGCAGCCCGCAAGCGTAAGCCAGGAAGCTGGTCAGCAAAGCCATTCGCATCAGCGAGTGCAGCCGTTTGCGCCGGAAGACCCATGCCGCAATTCCCACTGCGAACGCGCCCGAACCCAGCGCGGTCAGCACCATCAGGTTGAAGGTCTTCCAGATTCCCCAGCCATAGGCGTCATTCATGCCGCTGACCGGACCCAGTCCTGCCAACTCGCGATACGCGCTCAACGCGAATGCGACCAGAACGAGAGCAGAGAGCCCAAGAAAAAATCCATTCACCACCGGGAACCCATAGACGGGCACGTTCCGTTCCCAGCGAGTGGTCCGCGCGCGATCGACCGTGCCGTTGCTGTGGTCATTGTTGCGCTAGTCGTTGCGCCAGTCGTGGTTGTGGCACTCATAATTGCGCCCTCAATCCCGTTTCTTTCTCGCGTTCGTGCGCTTCCTGCTCATGGCCCTTCAGGCTCTTGCGGATCACCTGCACCAGGCCCGCGTACAGGAGAGCCGGCAGCGCGAAGTACTGATAGAAGCGTCTCTGCCAGCGCAACGTTCGCGCCGGAACTGACTCCGGCCCGAGTTCGGGCAGGCCGAGTTTCTCGAAAGGAACCTTCGACAGGTACAGCGCCTGCGTGCCGCCGTTGTCGGTCTCGCCGTAGACCCGATTCTGGTAGTAGCGGCCGGGATTGTTTTTGATCCGCTGCTTGGCATCCAGCAGCAAGACCGATCGCGGTCCGAAGATCACAGCACCCGTCGGACACACGCTGGTGCATCCGGGCTTCAATCCTTTTTCGAGGCGGTCTTTGCACAACTCGCACTTGGTCACGCGCGGATTGAATCCGACCCACTGAAAGCGCGGAATGTGATACGGGCACGTAATGGTGCAGTAACGGCAGCCAATGCACTTGTCGGCGTCCCATTTGACGATGCCGCTTTCCGGATCTTTGTGCAGCGCCTGAAACGGACAACCCGCCGCACACGCCGGATCGAGACAATGCATGCACTGCCGCTTCACGAACGAGAACGCGGATCCGTCTTCTGGCTTGTAGAGCTTGATGACGTTGCGGGTCAGATCGTTCAAGTCCGACGGCGCCTGGTGCAGTTGGTCGCCGCGCGTGTCGGGGGGCGTGTCGTTCGCTTCCGCGCAGGCCGCGACGCAGGCTTTGCAGCCGATGCAGACGCTGGCGTCATAGAGCAAACCGACGGCTGCATTGGGCACAGGAATGTGCTCACCCGCGTGCAACACATCGGTGCCGACCGTGATGGCCACGGCCGCCGGGACTCCCGCCTTGGCGATGCCCGTGAAAAGTTGTCGCCGAGTGATGGACACGTCAGTCCTCTTTCTGGCCGGCTGGCTTCTCGGTCGGTGATTTGGCTTTTTCAGCATGCGCGCGGTCGGCCGCGATTCGGGTCACGCCCGCCTCCATGCTGCTCTGGAACCGCTGCGAGGCCACCCAGGTCGCTCCCCCAACGGCCCCAACAATTGTGCCTACCAGACCCGCTGCCCCAACCTTGAATTGACCTGACGTGCTGAAGATCGGTGGATAGGTCTCGGGAGGTGTCGCCAGGTGGATGGGGACCGTTTCAAACGTTCCCATCTGCCAGATCACGCCTTTTTCCGTGCAGCCCATACACGGCACGCCGGTTCCAATCGGCCACACGCCTGGAATCTCGTTGAAGTGCCGCGTCGCGCAGGCGGCGTGGGTCGACCGGACCCTTGCAGCCCAGCTTGTACAGGCAATGTCCTTTGCGATGTCCTTCATCGCCGAATGCCATCGCGAATCGTCCCGCGTCGAAGTGCGCGCGTCGCGGGCAGTTTTCGTGGATGACGCGCTCGTAAGCAAATCTCGGCCGGCCATACTGATCCAACTCCGGCAGCTTTCCCATAGTGACGTATTCCAGGACCACCGCGAGCAGGTTGTAAGGATTGGGTGGGCAGCCCGGCAGATTGACGATGGGCTTTCCCGAAATGACGGAATCGACGCCCACCGCGCCCGTCGGATTCGGATCCGCGGACGGCACTCCGCCCCACGATGCGCACGAGCCGATGGCAATTACCGCCGCCGCCTGAGCCGCAACTTCCTTGGCCACCTGAATGGCGGGCCTGCCCCCGAGCTGCATGTAAACGCCATCGTCGCGGGTGGGAATTGCGCCCTCGACCACCAGTACATACTTTCCGGCGTTATCCGCGATGGCCGAGCGCAACGCGGCTTCTGCCTGCGCGCCCGACGCCGCCATTAATGTCTCGTGATAGTCGAGCGAGATGACGTCGAGGATCAGATGTGCGACGTCCGGAGCCGAGGTTCGAAGCAGCGTCTCCGTGCAACCCGTGCAGTCCTGAAAATGCAACCAGATGACCGAAGGCCTGCGAGCTTTGCCCACAATCTTGGCTATCTGTGCGGCGGTCGCTCTGCCGGTCAGACTCAGACCCACTGGCGCGGTCACCATGAGCGTGGAACAGAGTTGCAGAAAACTGCGCCGCGACACACCGCACTTCTTCAGATGTGCCGCAATTGTGTCTCTCTCGCCTGTCTTCATGGACAGTCTCCCCTTGGCTGCGTTCGCCGTGATCCTGAATCGAGCCCCGATCCCGGGAATGAGGTCTGGCATGGCTACGGCACGCTAATTAAGCGCCGCAGCAATCTGGACTACTTCCTGGGTGTCGGTGTTCGACTGCGCTGGAGACTGTCGGGGAGACTGATCGGGAATGATCTGGTAGGGAGGGCGATATGAAAACGTATGACGTGAGTTGTACCAGTGAGCGTTCCTGATCCCGGTAAGCCTTCCGACGTTCTCCCTTCTTGGGCTGCCTTTTTCGCTCCGCTGGTCAGTCCAATCGAGTCGAATGCAGTGTTTATCTTCTATTCCGGAGTTGTCATCAGTGACTCAGATCACAGGTGGGCGTGATGTCGGTCATCCAAGGGAAGGAATTGCAGCAGTTCTCGCAAGAGAGATGGGCTCTCTCCCGAAGCAGGTGTTTCAAGATTGATCAGCTTCCTGCTGAGAAACGCGCCAAAAATCGTGAACGCAGCCACGGCCGAACCGCGATTTCGAGGCAACCGGATTCTACCCTTTGTGGGCCTTGCGAATCGTTACCCGCTCGGCAAACGTAATCGTGATGGTCTTCTTGTCTCTGCTGAGTTTAGGGGGCAGGCCGCGTACCAGATGGATGACCACAGTTCTGCCGCCATTGGTGAATTTCATGTTCATCCGATTAGGACCGGGCTCTGGTGTCATACGAAACCTCTCCGAAGGATAGATTTGAGAAATTAGGAGAAACACGATCGAGAGGGCTGCCCTTTTGAGTGCGCACCATGCTGCCCTCGTGCCAAATGCAGCGTCGCCAAGCGCTACAATTCAAGTGTAGGGCATTCTTGGACGGCGATCTGTTCACTTTTGATCAGGCTTGCGGACTGCAACCAGAGGATGCTACGAGGAGAAGGCAGGACCGATGAACCCTCTGCGTTGGATCTTCCAGTTCGTGTTCGGCTGTCGTCACCGTCACCTGAGCCGTGTGTTCACGATCAAAGGCCGGACGTATAAAGTCTGCTTCGATTGCGGCGAAGAGTTTGATTTGCCGGATGCGCACGTTGCGAGCGCGGCCTAGCGTCGCTGATCGCGACACCCTGAAATTGCCCAGACCAGGTACCCAACTGATCGTCCGTCGAACGGGACCGCCGTTATTCCTGCACGTCGTCGAGCAGCGAGCGAAGCTTGCCAGAGCGCGAGGGATGACGGAGTTTGCGCAGTGCTTTCGCCTCGATCTGGCGAATGCGCTCGCGCGTGACGTCGAACGATTGGCCGACTTCCTCGAGCGTGTGCTCAGAGCCATCGTCCATTCCAAAGCGCATGCGGATGATCTTTTCTTCCCGCGGACTCAGAGTACGCAGCACGTGCGCCGTGCGCTCCTTCAGGTTCACATTCAGCACTGCCTCGGCGGGGGACATCTTAGTGCGATCCTCGATCAAGTCGCCGAGATGCGAATCTCCCTCTTCCCCGATGGGCGTCTCCAGCGAAATCGGTACGCGCATGATCTTCTTTACTTTGCGCACCATCGCCTCGGGAATGTCCATCTGCTTGGCAATCTCCGCCGAAGTGGGTTCGTGTCCCGACGCCTGCACCAGTTGCCGCGAGGTGCGAATCAGTTTGTTTACAACCTCGATCATGTGTACGGGCAGCCGGATCGTCCGCGCCTGGTCGGCGATCGCCCGGCTGATCGCCTGCCGAATCCACCACGTGGCGTACGTAGAAAATTTATAGCCGCGCCGGTACTCGAACTTGTCGACCGCTTTCATCAAGCCGACGTTGCCTTCCTGGATCAGGTCCAGGAACTGCAGCCCGCGATTGCCGTATTTCTTGGCGATCGAAACCACGAGGCGCAAGTTGGCTTCAATCAGTTCGCGCTTGGCCTGCTCCGCGTTCATGTCGCCCTGGATCATTTTGCGCTGAGTGCGCTGCAGGTCGGGAAAGGTCATTCCGGCCTCGTCTTCCAGTCGTTTGATCTCGATGCGATGCTGCCGCTGCGCGGCGCGATACGTCTTCTTGAGTTCTTCACTGCGCGTGCTCGAAATCTTCGTTTCCAGGCTCAGCAGTTCGCGATCGAGCACGCGCATGAGCTCGATGGTCTTGTTCACCCTCTCGATCAGCCGCTTGCGCTCTGCGTGGTTCAACCCCAGATTGCGGATGATGAGCGAAATCCGCACCATCTCGCGCCCCAACTGTCCGCGGTACTTTCGGTATTCGCGCGGCTTTTTTTTCGCCGGGATCGTCGCCAACTTTTCGGCCAGACGGTTGGCCGACTTGTAATGCTTGTTCAGTTTGTCAATGCGGCCCGTAATGTCGTCGACGCGATTCTGCAGAATCTCGTCGGTAATCTCCTCCTCGTCAAAGACCACCATCTCTTTAATCGAACGCAGTCCACCCTTGAGATCTTCGCCCAATGCCAGCACCTGCTGAATCACGATGGGCGACCGCGAGAGAGCTTTCAGCGCCGTAAGCTGCCCACGCTCAATGCGCTTGGCAATCTCCACTTCCTCTTCGCGGGTGAGCAGCGGAGATGCGCCCATTTCACGCAGGTAAACCCGCACTGGATCGCTGGCCGAGTCGGGTGCCCCCGGCGTCAAGTCGAGTTCGACTTCCTCGGAGTCCTGCGCCAGTTTGTGTTCCAATGCGGCAAACGGCGAACTCGACTCGCCTTCCACGACGTCGAGGCCTCGCGTGCCGATGGAACCAAGCAAATCATCCTCGTCCTGCGCGGAATTCGCATCGTGCGGCAACAGATCGGGTACCTCTTCGTCGACTACTTCAGTTTTTCGGTTCATCAGCATTGATCGGTTCTTCGTGTCATTCATCGCCAAGTGGAATGCCTCTTCGGTGCCTCTGTATGGGCTGCCTTTGTATAGAGAGAAGGGAGCTTGGCTAATCTACCGTGGCAAGTTCAACAGAAAGCGGGGAAATCAAGCCCTTCCTTGATGCTAGCACAGCTGTCGCAGCATTCCTATTCTCTAAAAAATCTCGCTTTTCCGTTGGGCAATTCCAAGGTTTGTTGGTGCAGAGGGAAATACTGGTCGGGGCGCGCGGATTTGAACCGCGGACCCCCTGCGCCC
>CAWHSR010000045.1:0-40755 GCA_963832015.1 uncultured Acidobacteriaceae bacterium | reverse complement strand
GGCGAGTGGAGGAATGATGGAGACCGGCTATCCGCTCAATTGCGGCGTGTCTGGACGACGATTGGCGTCGCCGTGCTTCCTCTGCTCGTCTTCGTGGCCAAGACCGGTGCCGGGCCGATTCGCTGGATTCAGAGGCCCGGCTTCCACGATATCTTCGGTTTCTTCGTGAACCTGGCGGGGAGCAACCAGTGGCCTCTGCTGGCTGTCAGCACGGTCGGCTGCATTGCGGCAGTGGCTCCGTTGGGTAGGTCGCTCTGGACGCACGGCCAGACTTGGGAAACGTGGCGCTGTCAGTTTCTGCTTCTGTGGCTGTTATTCCCGGTAGTGCTGACGGTTGTCCTGTCATTCGCACGTCCTGTTTTTCTGGCGCGTTACATGATCTTCTGCCTGCCGGCGCTGTTGATTCTGGTCGCCGCAGGCCTGGCGCGGCTGCGGCAATCTTGGCTGCTAATGGTGGCTCTAACGGGCATCCTGTTGTTCAGCATGCAGGGAGTATTCTTCGTCTACGCAAACGACTTCGACGCCGAGCGGGATGCCTCTGGCGCAGCGGCAGCGTTCATTCTCGACCAGGCACAGCCAGGAGATGCGGTCGTGTTCCACATTGCTGCGACTCGCGTTCCCTACGAATTTGTCCGCTCACAGCGCACCGGAGAAAACACGGCCAGCCCCGGTTTCACAGCTCAGGTCGGCCCGGAGATTCTCTTCCCCTATCACAGAGCCGGGCTCGACTACCGAGACTTCACGGGCAAGCCGACAGCCGATTTTCTGCGCGCTGCCGTGCCTAGCCATCCGCGAGTTTGGGTCATGCTGATGAACCACGGGCCTGCGGAGAACCCCGATGCCACGACCGTTATGCTGACGAAGACTCTCCCGGAGTCGCTTCCCAGAATGCAACGCTGGCAGTTCGCGAAAGTGGAAGTCCTGCTCTATAGCAAAGAATAGTTGCGCGGCCCGTTTGGGCATGAAAGCAAATGCTGCAAACAAAGAAGCCTCCTTCACTCACGCGAAGGAGGCTCAAGTCTCTAGATTAAGCACTGCGGCTACTTGTCCATCGTGATTCCGCCCGTCTGGCTTTGCGCCGCTTTCTCGGCCTTCGCCTTCTTCACGCGCAGGGTTTCGTCGACCCAATGGTCCGCCGTCTTTAAATCTTCCGCGCGGGCGGCGAGATCGTCGCATTCCACGTCGCCTTTTTCGCGGTACATAAGATTCAAGTAGGCCATGGCGTCGTCATAGTCGGGACGGATCTGAATCGCTTTGTTGAGGCTGTCGATGCCTTCCTGAATAGCGGGGGCGTTCTTCACCTTCAACTCGGAGCAGACCTTCGCCTGGTCTTTATTCTTCGGATTCAAATTCTCTTCCGGCTTCATGCCCAGTTTGGCGCGCTCTTCCATGCGGGGCTGGTAGCAGGCGGTCCAGTCGATGACGCCAACCGAGTAGTAAGGCTCGGGATCGTTCGGGTCCAGGTCCGACGCCATGCGGTAGAACTTCTTGGCGTCGTCCCATTTCTTCTCGTTCAAATACAGGTACGCGATGCCCTTGGCGCTGTTCACTTTCTGATCGCGAGAAGGATTGGCGTCAATCACCCTTTGATATTCGTCAATAGCCTGCTGAGCGATGCGCAGGTTATCAGGCGAGTCCACGCCGGGAATGTATTGCGACACAAACGCGGTAGCCAGATACATGCGGGCATTGATCAGGCTGGGATCCAATTGAACGGCCTTCTGGAAATGTTCAATGGCCTGCTCGTAGTGGTTATTTTTGTAAGATTCCACGCCCTTGTTGAGCTGGTCGCGCGCCCTCAGCTTGTCACATCCCACAGAGGAGAAAAGCGCCAGCGCGATGGCTGCCAGCGTGATGAGTTTTAAGTTCTTATTCATTGCGGTATAAGTTCTCCCTCGACAGAGCATCCTAGGCCCAGAGACATCGATTTGACAAGCGCGGTTTGACGAAGCGCGACAAGCGCGGGCCGCGGAAGCACGGAAGCGGCACGCTTCCGTGCGGTGGGCCGATACGAAACACGCAACTCCAGGCTTGCCGGACGGGCGTTTTAGTTGCCCGCTTCAATCTTCGCGGTGATTAGGCCGACCTTGTCCACACCTGCGGCGTGGGCAATATCAATCACGTTGGCGACGTTGGCGAAGGGGATCGAATCGTCACCCTTCACGAACATGACCTTCTCCGCGCGTTGCTTGTAAATGTCGGTGAGACGGCCCTGCAAATTGTCCCAGGTCGCGTCTTCGTTGTTGATCTTGACGCCCGGCTCCGAGCCAGCGCCACGGTCGATTAACTGCACGACGATGGTACGGTCGGGGGTATTGTTTTTGGGGGCGTTGGGCGGGGGCGGCTGAGGAACCAGCGCATCCAGGCCTTTGGGGGTAACGGGTGAGATCACCATGAAGATGATCAGCAGAACCAGCAGTACGTCAATGAGCGGCGTGACGTTCATGTTTGCATTTTGGCCTCCGCTCGGGCCAACTGCCATTCCCATGGTCGTTCTCCTCTATTGGCCGGGCGCAGCCGGAGCTGGCGGGGCGTTTGGACCCGTTTTCTTCTGATCGGTGAGCAAGCCAAGATCATCCACCCCGGCAGCGCGCACGCTATCCACTACCTTCACCACACTGCCAAACCGGGCCCGCATGTCCGCCTTCACGTACACGCGCTTGTCCTGCTTGTTGGCGAGACGATCTTTCACTTTTCCGGTCAGATTATCCACGTCCTGGATCTGGTCGCTGCCGAAGTACACCTTGCCATCCCGCGTAATCGAGACCAGCAGCGCGTCTTCCTTGTCGGCGTCCGGCATCTGTTCCGGGTTATTGACCGGGGCCATGTCCACGCTGATGCCTTTCTGCAACATGGGCGTGACCACCATGAAGATGATCAGCAGAACCAGCATCACATCCACCATGGGCGTGACGTTGATGTCTGAGCTGACCTTCGCTCCTTCGTTCCGTTTCGCTAATGCCATAGCTTGATATCTCCCGTGCTTCCGTCACGTCCGCAGTTGCGCTCTTCGCGCTTAAGTCGGGAAGGCCGGCGCTGGATCGCTCCAGCGCCGGACCGCAACTCACTGCAAACCAGACCGGGCCGTTCTTATCGTCTCACGTCGCCGCGCTTCTTCAGGAAGTAGTCGATCAATTCGCTGGACGAGTTGTCCATTTCGACGTCGAACGCTTCCACGCGACCGGTCAGATAGTTGAACATCATGACGGCCGGGATGGCGACGAGCAGCCCGATGGCCGTCGTAACCAGCGCTTCCGCGATACCGCCGGCGACTGCAGCCAGACCGGTGGCCTTGGAGTTATTGATGCCGATGAAGGCATTCAGAATGCCCATCACCGTCCCGAACAGTCCCACGAAGGGAGCGGTCGAGCCGATGGTGGCGAGACCACCCAGTCCGCGCTTGAGTTCGGCGTGGACGATGGCTTCGGTGCGTTCCAGAGCGCGCTTGGAGGCTTCAATGGTTTCTCCAGGGATTGCGCCCGGGGAATCCTGGTGAGCCTTGAATTCCATCAGGCCAGCGGTGACAACCTTGGCCAGATGGCTCTTCTTGTTGCGCTCGGCAACCTTGATGGCTTCATCGATACGGCCGTCGCGCAGAGCACCGGCCACGGCGGGGGCAAAGGCGCGAGACTGTTTGCGGGCGGCGCTATAGGCCATCCAGCGGTCGATCATCACGCCGATCGACCAACCGGACATGATGAAGAGAATGACGACGACGGTTTTGGCGACCCAGCCCATTGCATGCCACAAGCCCAATGGGTCGGTCGCGATGGCGCCGCCGCCTTCCTGGACGATCCAGGTGGCTGCGACGGAGACGTGACTGAGAAGTGCTGCTGCTACGTGAGTTGCGAACATGAGTTGCTTTTCCCTCCTCGGAACTCTCTACTTTACTTGGACACTTTGATGCGCTCTTTGGTGCCAACCGCCGGATAAGAATTTCGGTTACCGGCGGGTATGCGGCTTTCGCCACACACGCACGAACCCGGATGGCCATCCTTAGATGTCAATCAAAGGCTACGGCGGCCATGTCCGGGCTTTTGAAAAGCCCCTCCCGACCACCCAGGAACAAGGTGGGAAGGGGAGGGCTATACGCACACTGCTACCATTCGATACAAACTGCGCGCCGCCGGGGAGTCTAGCCCCCAGCGAGCGTGAAGTTTACCTGCACCTGCGTGTCGACCTCGACCGGCTCTCCGTTCAGCAGGTACGGCTTGTACTTCCACTGCTTCACGGCTTCGATCGCGGCCGGCGCCAACATCGGGTGCCCGCTGATCAACTGCAGGTTCTGGATGTTGCCCTCTTTGCTGATCTGGGCTTGGAGAATGACCACGCCCTGAATACGCGCCTGACGCGCCAGCGGAGGATACGTCGGAGGAACCTTGCGGATCAGAAGACCGGTGCTCACACCCGAGGACACGCGCACGCGCGTTGGCGTGGCGATCTTCGGAACGGCAACCGGCGTCGAACTGAGCACGCTGCCAATTACGCCGCCCATCGATCCACCCGGAACGCCGCCCGGAACGCCGCCCACCACGCCGGTAACGGCCATCTGCGGCGGAGCTTCGTCTTCTTTCAGATTCTCGAGAACCTTCTTGGGAATCTTGGTAGGCGTGCGCAGTTCGCCGTTAATGATGTCGCTCTGAATCTGTTTCACAACATGGACGGGCGCGGCTGCGGGCGGTGGAGGTGGCGGAGGCGGCGGGGGGGCCACCAGCAGGAACATCATTTGTCCCTTGGGCAAGGCTTCGGTGAAAATCAGCGGAATCAGAACCATCACGCCGATGATCATGACCTCCACCAGAAACGCGACGGCCGACGTACGGCCCCGCTTGGTCTTCAGCTTGCCGCCGGATTCGATAAGGCTGTCTTCAAACATTGGAATTCTCCCCTACTTCTTTCAGACCCCTACGAGCACTTAGACACCGACTGCTCCCACTTTGCTCCCACTTTCTTTGGCCCACCCAACGGCCTCTTTGAGCCCGAACGGCAGACCGAGCAAATCCTTCTAACTTCTACATAAGAAGGCGTAACGCAACCACTGCCACTGACGCCATCGGGTAACTTACCTAGCCCTACCCGGCATGGCGACCGGACGCTTGCCTTTTTCAATCCGCCAATCCTGGTAAGCCACCAGGATGGGAGCGGCAATCGCAATCGATGAATACGTCCCGATTAAGATGCCAATTACCAGCGCGAGGCTGAATCCGCGAAGCACCTCGCCGCCGAATAAAAAGAGTGCGAGTACGGTAAGGAAGGTAAGGCCTGCTGTCAAGATCGTTCTGCTAAGGGTCTGATTAATGCTGCGGTTGACGATATCCGACAGTTTCTCCCGCCGCATGAGTTTAATGTTTTCCCGGATGCGGTCAAATACCACGATCGTGTCGTTATTAGAGTAACCAATCAGGGTCAGGATGGCCGCGATCACGGTTAGGGTGATGTCGGTATTGGTGAGGGAGAATGCCCCTACGGTGATGAGCGTATCGTGGAATACCGTGACTACAGCGGCAACGCCATAAATCCACTCGAACCGGAAGCCCAAGTATACCAGCATCCCCAACAGGGAGTAGAGCGTAGCTAGGCCAGCCTGTGCGCGCAACTGGCCGCCGACCTGAGGCCCGATGATCTCGGCATCACGGATGCCGTAGTCGGAGAGATAAAAACCATCGCGGATTGAGGCGGCGACGGCGGGGTCGACCCCAGTGGCGCCGTTTAGCTGGTCTAGAGAACTCAACACGCCGCTCTGGAACTTGCGATAGTCGAGAATGGCTTGCGCCTGGGCTCCGTATTTCTGAGGCGCATCGGTGCCAAGGTGCAGCGGGTCTTTGTCGACCAGGTAACCTTTAACGTCGAGCAAGCTGGCGTTATTCAGGTCGATCTTGCCCGCGGGAGCAGGAGAACCGGCGCGCAGCGCATTAATAATCTTCAACTTGCCCTGGTCGAGCTCCTGTTCGTTGGTCTCGCGCACATCGAGATCGATCAACTCCTCGTTATTTGAAGCCACGCCATAGCGTTGAAGCTTGAAATTGTGCAAGCCCGCGCGATCGATCTGAGAGCGGATGGCGTTCTCGTCAGGCGTGTGCGTGAACTTCACGTAGACCAGCGTTCCGCCGCGGAAGTCGACGCCCCACGGAATGTGGTGCCAGAACAACATCGAGAATATTCCTGCAACGCTAAAGAGCAGTGAAAAGGCGAGAAAATACCATTTCTTGCCCAGAAAATCTATGTTGGTGTTGCGAAAGAACTCCACGGGTTGTCTTAGCCCCTTATCTATCTATGACTTAACCGACATCTGACGATGACTAAATTTCCGGATTCCTGGCTAAATGCTGAGCGCTTCGCCGCGCTGATGGCGGCTCAGCACCCAATCAAAAATGAATCGCGACACGAACACAGCGGTGAACAAATTTGCCAGCAAACCGAATGTGAGCGTCGTAGCGAAACCCTTCACCGGGCCGGTACCGAAGATGAACAAAATCGCGGCCGAAACGATCGTGGTCACGTGAGTATCGACGATGGTGATCCAGGCGTGACTGAAGCCTTGATCAACCGCCGAGGGCGGGGTCTTGCCATTGCGCAACTCTTCGCGAATGCGCTCAAAAATTAGCACATTGGAATCGACGCCCATGCCGACCGTCAGGATCACGCCGGCGATTCCAGGCAGCGTAAGCGCGATATTGACCCCTGCGATGCTCGACCAACCCAGGAAGCCCAGCAAGATGATCAAGTTCATGATCAGTGCCAGGTCGGCATTGATGCCTGCGCCGCGATAGTAGACCAACATGAATATCAGCACGGCCACCATGCCGATGATGGTCGCCTGCACGCCGGAACGAATGGAATCCGCGCCCAAGGATGGGCCGACGGTGGTCTCTTGCAGATACTTGATGCTGGCCGGCAGAGCGCCCGAGCGCAGGATCATGGAAAGATCCTTCGCCTGCTGCTCGCTCATGCGGCCGCCGCTGATGGAGCCCTGGTCGCGGATTGGCTCCTTGATGTTCGCCACTTCCTGCACTTTATTGTCGAGGACAACAGCGAGACTGTCGCCAACGTGAGCGGACGTGAAGCTGAAAAAGCGCTGGCCGCCATCGCCCGTCAGCGAAAAAGTCACGCTGGGCTGGCCGTTGGGATCGCGGCTGGGCTGCGCGTCGCGCAGATCCTTGCCGCTTACCGCCGAGATGCGCGAAACCAGGTACCATGCCTGTCCCTCTGCTTCCGCGCCGGGCATGTTGTGGCCGGGAAGAAGAACTGCATCGGCAGGGATCACGCCGCCTTTGTCCTGCAGGGCCGCCTGCTCGCTGGGATACGGTCCGCCCAGCGACTGCTTGATCTCAAGCATGGCGGTGGACTGAATGATGTCCTTCACGCGACCGAAATCATCAACGCCGGGCAACTGCACCAGAATTTGATATTGCCCGCCGGCTCCATGCTGCTCGATTGTGGGCTCGCTGACGCCAAGAGCGTCAACCCGGTTGCGGATAGTGTCGATCGCCTGGTCAACCGCTTTGCTCTTGAGGTCGGCCAGGGACGAGGGCTTCATCGTGAGATTCCAGGAATTGTCCGGGCCACCAGTCACGTCGTACTCGGGCAACTTCTCCTGCACGATGGTCAGCAAATCAGAGCGCGCCGCCGGCTGCATGCCTTTCAGCACCAGGTGGTCAGGATTGTTCTGCTGGTCAGGCTGCGTGATGTCGGAATAGTCGATCTTGCGGTTGCGCAATTGCTCTTTCAACACTTCCATGGCACCCTGCGCCACGACGTTGACCGCATCGTTGACCTGAACCTGCAGAATGAGGTGCGTTCCGCCGCTCAAATCGAGACCCAGATGGATGTGATCGCTCACCGCCGAGAGCAGCCCCTCGCGGGAAAAGCTCTTGGGAATCCCAAAGATTCCGAACAGGAAGAAGAGCGTGATGCCGACGATGATCGCAAGCTTCCAGAGAAAATTCTTGTTCATATAAAAAGACTGGTTTCGAGTTTCAAGTTTCGAGTGGCCAGCTTCGAGGAATCCACGAAACTGGAAACTTGAAACTAGAAACCTATTTGGTCTTCACTTCTTCCTCGGTAGTCGTCACCGCCAGCACGGAGGCCTTGGTCACTTCCACCACGATATTGTTCGGGGGAACGCGCAGATGGACGCAATCATCCTTGAGAGCCATGATCGTGCCCCGCAGGCCCCCGCTGGTGGTGATCTTGTCACCGGTTTTGAGCTGATCCAGCATGGCCTGCCATTTTTTCTGGCGGCGCTGCTGGGGCATGATCAATAGAAAGTAAAAAATGGCGAAAATGAAGATGAGAGGCGCCATACCCAGCCATCCCATACCGCCACCACCACCGAACTGGACTGCCAGTAAAGATTGCATATATGAGGTCTGCGCGTACGTATTCGCGAAAAACCGCCCGCGCCCATTAGCGCCGCGGGAGCTGTTATTTCACCACGGGGTTTAGATCGACTTCGGCCGGGTTCTTCAGCTTTCAGGCTTGAATCTGGGGAGAGCGTCCGTGGAGGTCATGGTTTCGGTCGTGACCATACACTGGAAAGAAAACGGGACTCTTCCCCAAGTGAAATAGAATGCCGTACCCGCCGCATAGTGTCAAGGTAGAAACTAAGGTTGTGGATCGTATTCAAGACCTGCGCCAACACTTCGTTGGATGCATAAAGGTGACGTAAATAGGCCCGCGAGTAGCGAAAACACACTCGGCAGGAACAATTCGGGTCGAGCGGGCCGGCATCTTGGGCATAGCGCGCCTGTTTGATCGAGACTTTGCCCTCCGAGGTAAACAGCAGCCCATGGCGGGCAGCGCGCGTGGGCAGCACGCAATCCATCATGTCCACGCCCAGGTTGGCGTACTCGACAATCTCCTCGGGCGTGCCCACTCCCATCAGATAGCGCGGCTGGTCTTTGGGAAGATGCTCCAGCGTTGATTCGACGATCTCGCGGGTGAGTTCACGCGGCTCACCCACGCTGAGGCCCCCAATGGCGTATCCCGGAAAGCCGATTTCGATCGTCCGCTCGGCGGACTCTTTTCTGATGGCCCGGTCCATCCCTCCCTGCACGATGCCGAAGAGAGACTGTGTAGGGCAGTACTCGGTACTCAGTACTCGGTTGTCAGTTTTCGCGCCACCGATATTTTCTGAAGGAAGGCTCGCGGCGCCACCCCTTTCAGGTGCTGAGTGCTGGGTACCGGGTACTGAGTACTGGTTCCAAGGGACCTCTTGTTTATGCTCCTCAAAATATGTCTTACTCCGCGCTGCCCAGCGCGCCGTCATTTCCATCGAGGCGCGCGCCCGGGCAGCATCGGCCGGATATTCCGTGCACTCATCAAACGCCATGATGATGTCTGCGCCCAGCCCGATCTGCGCTTCCATCGCGCTCTCCGGGCTAAAAAAGTGCGAGGAACCATCGAGGTGCGAGCGGAACGTCACCCCATCCTCGGCGACTTTTCGTAGTTCGTTCAGGCTGAACACCTGAAACCCGCCGGAGTCGGTCAGGATCGCCCGCCGCCAAGACATGAATCCATGCAGCCCGCCCATCTTCCTGACGGTGCTTACCCCCGGACGCAAGTAAAGGTGGTACGTGTTGCCGAGAATAATCTGCGCGCCCAGATCCTCGAGAATGTCCTGGGGAACGCCTTTGACCGAGGCCACCGTTCCCACCGGCATGAAGACGGGCGTCTCGATTTCAGCGTGCGGCGTCAACACGCGTCCAAGGCGAGAGGTACCGACGGTCCTTTCGATCTCGAATCGCAACGACATCGTTGCGATTGTAGCAACCGCAATACTCGACGGACGCCATGCGCGCGTAGCGGCGGACGCATTCGTCCGTCCCCCGCAGCGCCATCTGCGTGCAGGAAGAGCCGCTGCGATTGCCCCGAGCGAATGCGTCCGCGGCCACGTGGGATTCGTCATCCACAAAGCATGACAATCTCAGCGTTGATCTTTGTCCCGCTGATCGTGATGCGTGCCACGCTTACCGGTAACTTGAACCGCCGTGGCCCTGCGCTGCCTGGATTGAGATATAGGACTCCATTCTTCGTCTCCTGCTTCGGAACGTGGCTGTGCCCAGAGATCACGACTCTGAAGCCTGCCGCTTCAGGCTTCAGATCCAGCTGAGCCAAGTCGTGCAGCACAAAAATGGAAACACCGGAGAGCTCGAAAACTTCCGTCTCTGCCAGTTTGCGCGTCCACGCTGCTGTGTCGATGTTGCCGCGGACGGCGGTCACGGGCGCGATGGTTGCGAGTTGCTCAAGAACCTCCGGCGCGCCCACATCCCCGGCGTGAATGATGTGTTCTGAACTGCGCAATGCTCCCAGGGCTTCGGGACGAAGCAAGCCGTGCGTGTCGGAGATGACGCCGATGAGGATGGGGGGCCTCAGTTCTGAGCTTACGTCTTGCGCGTGGAATTCAGGAGCGCATTGATCTCGGCATGCGATGGCGCGCCCTCCATAGCCGTGTAGGTGCCTGCTGACTTCACTTCGTCCGTGAGGCGGCGCAGCAGACCGAGCGTCGCCCTCATCGGACCCGAACCCAGGCTGATTCGTTTCACTCCCAAGGCTGCCAGTTCCGGGACTGAGGGCGAACCGGGTCCGGCCAGAATATTCACGGGACAGCTCAAATCGAGAACCAAACGCTGGATCGTGTCAGGATCACGAATGCCGGGGACAAAGACGCAATCGGCCCCCGAATCCCGGAAAGCCGAGAGCCTCCGCACCGCCTCGTCGTAGCGTTTCGCAGGATCGCCCACTTGGAGAAGGTAAACGTCAGTTCGGGCGTTGAGCACCAGCGGAAAACCCAACCCCTCGCCCTTCTCGCGGACGGCCCGGATTTTTTCCAGTTGCAGCGGCAAGTCCACCAGTGGCCATTCGGCATCTCCGGTCGCGTCTTCGAGATTGAGGCCGACCGCACCCTGCAGAATGACGCTGCCCGCAGTTCTGGCTACATGCTCCGGCCTGTCTCCGTATCCAGCTTCGACGTCCGCGGTGACCGGGACCTTCACTGCGCTCGCGATCAGTTTTATGTTCCCGAACATCTGGAACCGATGAATCTTCTGGCCGTCGGGATAACCGCGCGAAAACGCAATTCCGGCAGAGGTCGTAGCGATGGCAGGAAAACCCGCTTCTTCGACGATCCGAGCACTCGCGACGTCCCACACGTTGACGAGGAGCAGGGGCACGGTTGAATGGTGCAAGGCTCGAAATGCTTCGGCCTTTTTCTTCTGCTCGAGATCGGGTGAGGGCAAGTGGTTCTCCCGCGTGCTTATTTCGCGAACTTGGAAACGTTGACCACCGCGCGCCCGACAATGCCTCGCCCAATCTCCTGCGAGTCGTTAGAGGCGGTCACGCGCAGCGCATAAAAGCGTCCGTCGAACGATTCCAGAACGGCTTCTGCTTTGATGCGCGCGCCGATGCCGCTGGCAGCGCGGTGTTCGATGTTGATGGAGGTTCCTACGGTGATCTCGTCGCCTTCGCAGTAAGGCTGCAGCGCGCGAAACGCCGCGGTCTCCATCAACCGGATCATGTCGGGGGTGGAATACACCGGGGGCAACTCGGGATGGTGCGAGGTGAGCGTGTGCTCGAATTGGACGGTCTCTTCGGCCTCGTCACGAACTCCGATGGGGATTTCTTTAGCCAAACCACTGCCTCCAGAAAAGAAATGAGCCAACGATTCTATCGAATCATTGGCCCAGGCTTGTGTTCACTCATTCCAGGTCTATGCCACCGCCATCACCATGCGCCGGGTCTCGATGCCGTCCAACGCCTTCCACAGCATGCGCGCCGCATTCTCCGCAGCGTTCAGAGCGGCGTCGGCAGTCTCCGGATGTTCGGCGATCCGCTTCTCGAGCTGCTTGCGCCAGACATTGGAGTGGTACACATCCGCCGTCACGTGCAGAGAGAAGTATCCGCAGGTCTTGTCGTCGGCCCCGTACATCTCGCGCAGGCCGCGCTCTTTTTCCTTGGCAATACGGGGCACCTGCGACTCATAGGTATAGAAAGCCGCCAGCGCATCCTCGGGCGTGCCTTCGCTGGCTACCTGATGAAAGTGCCGGATCAGCTGCCGAATCTCCGGCACCGGCGTGTGCCACTCCAAATTGCGGCTCGATCCCATGCCCTCGGCGAAGTCGAGCCAAAGATCCGAGTGGGGAACCGAATCCCGTCCGGGACGCCCGTCTACTCCCTTTTCGTCACACATGTTGGCCAGCACCGCGCGGCGCAGTTCACCTTCGTCCAAGCGCATGCCCAGCGCCGCGAGGTAGGACGGAAACGATTCCACGTGGTGGTAGTAATCCTGCGCATATTCCCGCAGATCGTTGCGGGTCAACTGCCCCGCCGACCATGCCTTGTAGAAAGGATGACAGAGCAGGTCGTACTTTTCGATGCGCGCGTCCAGTTGCTTGAAGAATTCCGCGGTATTCATGAAGCCCCCTCTGGTGTTCGGTTAGGACAGCCCAATATACGGGCGAAAAGGCAGGGGCGGCAAGTGATGGAAATCACTAGTCCCGCCAAGTTGCTAAAATGAAAGAAGTAACTCGTTCAACGATTTTTCAGGGTTTGCTCCAACCCATTTCATGCAGTTCACCGAACAATTCGATGTAGTCGTTGTCGGCGCCGGTCACGCCGGATGCGAGGCGGCAATGGCCTCCGCACGCATGTGCCTAAAGACCGCCCTCTACACGCTGAACGTCGACCTAATCGCGCAGATGTCGTGCAATCCTGCGGTGGGAGGCATCGCCAAGGGCCACCTAGTGCGCGAAGTCGACGCTCTCGGCGGCATCATGGGTGAGATCACCGACGCAGTCGGCATCCAGTTCCGCCTGCTGAATACTTCGCGCGGCCCGGCGGTGTGGTCGCCGCGCGCGCAGTGTGACAAGCAGGCGTATCGCCTGAAGATGCGCGAGGTGCTGGAGTCGCAGCCGAACCTGAAGATCAAGCAGGCGGAGGTGGCGGATCTGATTGTGGAAGAGGCTTCCGGCTCCCGGCTACCGGCTGCTGGAGAGCACAGCACTCAGCCAGGCCAGACCGGAGGCCGAACGCCGGAAGCCGAACGCCGGATCCTCGGCATTCGCCTGCGCGACGGCCGCACCGTCGGAGCCGGCGCGGTCATCATCACCACCGGAACGTTCCTGAACGGACTGATTCACTGCGGCGAGCAGCAATACCCTGCCGGACGCTCCGGTGAGCCGAACGCGGTCCTTCTAGGCGAGGCCCTGAAGAAGCTCGGCCTCCGCGGATGCCGCCTCAAGACGGGCACTCCGCCACGCCTCGACGGCCGTAGCATCGACTGGTCGCGATTCCCCGAGCAGCCGGGCGACATCGATCCTACGCCTTTCAGTTTCCGCACCAAGCGAGTGGCGCACCACGACTCGCAAGTGCCTTGCTACATTGCGTGGACTACGGCGGAGACGCACCGCATCATCCGCGAAAACGTGCACCGCTCGCCGATGTATAGCGGACAAATCCAGTCGATCGGCCCGCGCTACTGTCCGTCGATCGAAGACAAGATCGTCAAGTTCCCCGACAAGGAAATGCACCAGCTCTTCCTCGAACCGGAAGGCCTGAACACGCACGAGATCTACGTTAACGGCATGAGCACTTCATTGCCGGTGGAGGTCCAGCTTGAAATTTTGAAGTCGATCCCAGGGCTCGAGAACGCTGAGATGCTGCGGCCCGGTTACGCCATCGAGTACGACTCTATCGATCCCACAGAATTGGAGCGCACGCTCGAAACCCGCAAGATTGCTGGCCTGTTCCTTGGCGGTCAGATCAACGGCACCTCCGGCTACGAAGAAGCCGCGTGCCAGGGACTGATGGCGGGCATTAACGCGGCGTTGCAGGTGAAGCAGGGGCCACCGCTCATCCTCGATCGCACCGAGGCGTACACCGCGATCCTGATCGACGACCTGATTTCGAAGGGCACGAACGAGCCCTACCGCATGTTCACTTCGCGGGCCGAGTTCCGCCTGCACCTGCGCATCGATAACGCCGACCGCCGCCTCACGCCCCACGGCCGCCGCGTGGGCTTGATTGCGGACGGAGCCTGGTCAGATTTTCAGGCAAAGCAGCAACGGTTAGCGAAGCTGAAGAGCTTGCTGGAGAGTACGCGAATCACCGCGGAAATGGCCGCGCGTTGTCATTCCGAGGAGGACAGCGACGAGGAATCTGCTGTCGCCGACAGTGCCACAATAGTCGGCCAAACCTGGGCGCAGATCCTGAAGCGCCCCGAAGTAAAGGTGGAGCAACTTGTCCCAATCCTGAGGAAACTCACGCCGGAGTTTTTCGCACGAGATCCCTCTGTGTCCTGCGTGTCCCCTGTGGTTAAGCTTTCGTCGGAAGTACGCAATGAACTCAAGTCCGTCGAAACCGAGATCAAATACGAAGGCTACTTGCTGCAGCAGCAGCGCGCCATGGAGCGCCTGAAGAAGTCCGAGCAGCACTCGATCCCAGAGTGGTTCGATTACCGTTCCGTCAGCGGCCTCTCGCGCGAGATGCAGGAAAAGCTCACCCACGTGCGCCCACGCACCATCGGGCAGGCCTCGCGTATTCCAGGCGTAACGCCGGCGGCCGTGTCGCTAGTGAACGTCTTTATCGAAATCCAGGCGCGCCGCCGCGACCGGGCCGCGGCTCAGTGAGCCAAAGCGCTACGGATTTTGTTTGATTTGCAGTTGTTCCGCGAGTTTGAGTTCGCCTTCCGCTTCTTCCTTCTTCCCCATCTCGCGGTAGGCCTGACCCAGCAACTGATGGGTCATGGGATTATTTGGGTCCATCGTTGCCGCCCGCTTCAAAGCAATCACCGCCAGATCCAGTTCGCCCTTTTTCTCGAGCACTTTTCCCATCAGGATGAACGGTCCAGTTGCAGTCTGGTCAAGCCAGATCGAGCGCTGCAGAGAATGTTGAGCGTCTTCATACTTCTGAATTCGCGAATACGCGTCGGCCAGTTTGTAGTAAGTGGCGGCATGCGCCGGATTGAGCGCCAATTCCTCCTGGAACTCGGCGATGGCTTCTGGAATTCGCGATTTGTAGATGTAAAGTTCGCCAAGCAGGTAGTGCGCCAGCGGCAGTTTCGGATCGAGAGCCGCTGCCTTCTGCGCATACTCTTCCGCCACCGGGTCAAACTCCTGCCGCAACAGCATCTGCGCCGTAAATAAATAGCTCGCAGCAGAGTCCGGGGGCACGTCGAACATCTTCCCAAACGCCTTGCGCGCTTGCGGATAGTCTTTGGTCTGGATATAACAGATGCCCAAGACGTACGACGCATCCGCGTTGGCCCGCGGATACCATCCCTGTACCTTTTCAAGCAGCGGAATCGCATCCGCAGGATGCCCGCCCCGATAATAAGCGAGCCCCAGCAGTTGGGTGGGCTCGCCATTCGCGGGATCTTCAGCGACGGCTTTTTTCAAATACGCAATCGCCTGCGGGAAGTCATTTTTCTTGTAGTACGCAGTGCCCAGTTCCTGGTCGAGCCCTTTTGTAGCGGGATTTCGGGCCTCAACAGCTTGCAATTCTGCGATGGCTTTGTCCGCGTCCCCCTGCTGCATCAGCTTTCGCGCCTCGGCGAATTCCGGCGGTGCCGCTGGAGCTATCTGCTGTGGCTTGGACGGTGATCCGTCCGGCGAAGCCTGCTGCGCCAATCCAACGGAACTCGTGGCCGCGAGGGACACAGCATAAAAGGCAAAATGCAGAATGAAGAATCGCGTCTCCATGTCAAGAATTAGAGCACATCAGGATCTAAGCGGGTGCCCACCCTTGTCGCGCTTTGTGCGACAGCGTGGGGATTTCGACTTCCCGCTCAGTGCAAACCCATTTCTTTCTTAACTGCCTCGAGATTTTCCTTGGCCAGAGCTTGGTTGGGATCAATCTCCAACGCCCGCTCAAAGTGCGCCTTCGCTTCCGGAAAGCGTCCCAACTCCGCCATCGCAGCTCCCAGGTTCGCCTCGACATTGGCGTCGTCCGGCTGCAACTTCAGCGCCAGACCAAATTGCCGCGACGCACCTTCGAAATCGTTCTGTGCCGCCAGCGCCAGCCCCAGATTGTAATGCGCCTCGAAATAATCTGGACGCGCTTTCAATGCCGTCTGAAAATATCCAACCCCTTGCTCGGGATGTCCCACCGTCACCAAAGCCGTGCCCAGCGCATTGTTTCCGGCCGGGTCGTCAGGGCGCAGGCGCACCGCCAGTTGGTATTCGCCGATCGCCGCCTCGAGTTGATCTTTGGCCTGCAGCATTGCCGCCAGATTGTAGTGAGCTTCAAAGTCCGATGGATTCTTCTCCACGTTATGTCGCGCCAGAGCCTCCTGCAGCACCATCCGCGGATCGCCCAGCGCCGGATCAAAGTTCACCGGCAGCACCTGCAGCCACAAGTGACACATCTCATCGGTCGACCGGTTGCCGCCCACCACGCGCGCCGGCGGATGATTCGGATTCAGCGGATTCTCCTCCGAATTGTCATACACGTAACGCAAACTCACCTTCGTCCCCTTCGGCAGCCGTACCGGCTCGGCATAGCGATATACCGCCTGCCAGTTCAGGTTCCAATGGGGAATGTGGATTAGCGTCTCCGTTGTGCCATCCGGCAAGGTGGCGAACGCCTGCATATCTTTTCCCAGATAGTGCGCGTGCGGATAAATCGCCATCAACTCAACATCGCTCGGCAGCGTGAATTCGTCGGTGACTAGAAAATCTTTCTGGCCCGCCGGAATGTCGAGTTTCAAATCATTCTCGAGTTGCAACAGCATGGGCACCTTGGTCGCAGCTTGCGGAGTGAAATAGAGTCCGATGCTCGGCTGGATCACCTCCGGCTTCCCCGAAGGCTGCAGGTGCGTATTGAGAACCAGGTCGGTTCCTTTGTCGAGGCGCAGCGCCATGCTCGCAGGCTCAACGTAAGGAATCGTTCCCGGCTTCCAGAACAGCAGATGGCTGTCCGGATCGAACACCTGTGACTCAATGCGAATCTCCATGCCTCCAAAACCCGCGCCCGGCTCGCTCTCCCGCTGCCGCAGGGAACCGGCCCGGTCCACCAGAATGTTTGCGTGGTGCACGTAGCGCTTGTCACCCGGACGAATCTCGACTGCCTTTACCCAGCGCGTCTGCTGAATCGGCACAGGGAAGATGAAATTCCAATACGTGTCGGTGCCGGACGGCGGCAGGGTGAGTGGTTTGGTCGCAGTGAGAATCAGATCAGGCTGCCCGAGCCGCCAGCCTTCAACGAACCTCGGCGCCGGAGGCAGGGCGGCGGAATCGCCCTCGATTGCACCTTGTTCGACCCAGCTCTGGATGAGATTGAGTTCCGCATCCGACAGGCGAAGCTCGTCCGCGAACTTCAGCTTCTGCGGCTCTGGCAGCCACGGTGGCATGGCCCGAGATTGCGTTACGTCCACGATCTGCCGCGCATGTTTTTTTGCGTCGGAATAGTTCAGCAAAGAAAATGGCGCCGCCTCTCCCGGCCGGTGACACGTCGAGCAGGAATGGAAGATGATCGGAGCGATGTCGCGGTTGTAGGTAACTTGCTCCGCCGGTGGCGATGTCGCGCGCGACGACTGTCGCCCCAACGGTCTGCCAGAAAGTGCGCCCACCGCGCCCAGTCCCACCAGCGCAATCAGCGTCCATCCCGCGCCGCGCAGCCAGGAGCTCATTCCAGGTCTGAGATGTAGCATCCCACTCCCCTGACTTCGCTCTTGGTCACAGGCTTTCCCGCCAACGCCGCGCGGATCGCGTCCTCCAGTTCGTGGGTCGTCGGGGCAGGCCGTGCCCGGCTGAGATCGACATACCAGTCATCGATGCGCCCGTCGTAAATCAGTTGGCGGTTGCGGTCAAACACAGCGACTTCGGGCGTGATCTGCGCGTGCCCCAGCTTCACCAGCACCTGATCGGGATCCCGCAGCGCGGGTAAATGATATCCGTAGTCCTGCAGATATTTTCGAATCGCCTGCGGCGAGTCCGTCTTGTCGGGATATACCAGCCAGAAACTGGCGCGATCGGCGTACTGATTGCTGACCTGCTGAATGGTAGGAGCGTAGCGGCTGGAAACAGGGCAGTCGCGTCGCAAAAATACCAACACTACAATCTTGCTGGAGTCCGCAACCAGCGGATTTGCGCCGTGCCCCTCCAAGTCGAGAGCGCTCTTTTGTGCCCGCCCTAGCGCCGGACAGAGCACGAGCGCAGCCGCAATCCAGAACGGAAATCGGAGTCCAAGTCGAAACACAGAAAACGCCCACAGAACTATCTGGATTCTAAGAGTCTCGAGGACGAGTGTCCATCCCGCGCCACTACTGCTCCGAACGCCGCCAGCCGCTACAATGGCCAGAGCATGTTTGCTCAAATATGATTGCCCATCTGCGTGGAAAACTGCTGGCCAAGCATCCCAACCAGGCCATCGTCGAAACGGCCGGCGTCGGCTATGACGTGGTCATCACCGTGCCCACGTTCTCCGACCTTCCAGCGCTTGGCGTCGAGGTCGCGCTGCACATCCATACGCACGTGCGCGAAGACCTGATCGCACTCTATGGATTCCTGCGGCCCTCGGAGAAACTCCTGTTTGAGAAGCTGATCACAGTCAGTGGGATCGGCCCGAAGCTGGCGATCACGATCCTCAGCGGCATGGCGGCCGACGAAATGGTGGGAGCGATTCGCGGCAACGATGTAGCGAGGCTCACGCGCATCCCCGGCATCGGCAAGAAGACCGCCGAGCGCATGGTGCTAGAACTACGCGACAAACTGCCGGCGGTGGGACCTGTGTCGGCCCCTCCGGTTCCGGCCATGAGCGCGACTGAAGAAGACGTGCTGTCTGCCTTACTGAATCTTGGATATCAGCGCGCAGCGGCCGAAAAGGCGATGGCCGTGGTAGCGAAGAACGGCAAGGGTGGATCGTTCGACGCCATGTTCCGGGATGCTTTGGCCGCGCTGTCGAAGTAAGCAACGCAATCCGAAATTATTTTTTCGACCTACCCTGAGGCTTTTCAACGACTCGGAAGCTTCTCAAAACGAGTTGAACAATGGGATGGGGCCACGACTCGTAATTACTCAGACCAGCACCAACGGGAAGAATGCTGGTCTTATAAATCCCTTTCTTGCCGGGAACGGTCATTAAGGCATCCATCTGCAGCCAGACTTTCATTCTGTTTTGAACGATGAGTGACAGGGCGACGCCACCAAGCTCTTTAGGCTGCCCGAAATTCAACCACAGGTCGGCTTTCTTGACGTGCGGCTGGTAGGTCCCGCTACGACCTGGTCGCCCTTGAGATCCAGCTTTACTCCGAACTGCTCACCCGAGAAAAGATAACCATCGTTTTCCGCGACATAGGGAATGCGCTTATCGTAGTGCTCTTCGTAAGAGTGATCTTTGTCGACTCGGAGCCGGAGGGTGGATGGTTCTCGAAGCACGCTAGCATCTGGCTGCGGGCCGGCGGGTGCCTGCTCCTGACTCTCGGCCAGACTCGACAAACAGAGGAGCGCCGCGATTAATATCCCACCGGCTTGTCTCATGTACGTCTCCCTTTTTACTTCCCGATGCAGAACGTGCTAAAGATCAAGTTGAGGATGTCGTCGGTCGTGGTCGCGCCCGTGATTGCATCGAGCGGGCGCAGCGCGTTATAGAGATCGAGCAGCAGCATCTCGTGCGGAACCTTCCCACCTACAGCATTCTTTGCAGCATGCAGCGCACCCAGCGAATCGTTGATCAATCCCTGATGGCGGACGTTGGTCAGGAAGCCGGACTCCGCCTGGGTTCCGGCTTCTCCGGCAATGTGCTGCAGAATCTCCGCGCGCAGTTCTGCGATGCCCTCTCCGGTGACTGCCGACGTGAGAATTCTCTGACCACTAGACACTAACCACTGACCACTGTTCCCAAGGTCGCTCTTATTTCCAACCACGATCACAGGCCGGTTCTCGGCTTGGTCCAGAAGCTCAGCGTCTTCCGCCGTTTCTCCCTGCGAGGCGTCGAGCACCACCAGCACCAGATCCGCGTCGGCCAGAGCTTCCATCGATTTGCGAATCCCGATCGACTCTGCTTCGTCGAGCGCGTGGCGAATGCCGGCGGTATCAACCAACTTGACTGGGATGCCCCCGATCGCCACCGTCTCACTGATCAGATCGCGCGTGGTACCCGGAGTCGCCGTGACGATGGCGCGCTCCCGCTCCACCAGTTGATTGAACAAACTGGACTTGCCTACGTTCGGCCGGCCGACAATCGCGAGCGTCAATCCTTGGTGCACGATCTTGCCGTAAGCAAAAGTCGCGCTGAGCTGTTCGAGCGGCGTGCGCACGCCAGCCATGTGACTGAGAATCGCAGCGTCAGGCATGACCGACACATCGTCTTCCGCGAAATCAATGCCGGCTTCCAGCACCGCAATCAGTTCCACCAGCTTCTGCTTGATCGGCTGCAGCCGCCGCGACAACGTACCTTCCAGTTGCTGCGCCGCAACCTTCGCCTGATACAACGTCTGCGAGTCGATCAGGTCGCGTACCGCTTCGGCCTGGGTCAAGGTCGATGCGCCCGTTGAGGAAGGCGCGCATGGTGAATTCTCCGGGCTCGGCCAGCCGCGCTCCAGCCGCCACGCAAAGTTCCACAATATGCCGCAGCACCACAGGCGACCCATGCGCGGAAATCTCGACGATGTCGTCGGTTGTGTAGGAATGCGGCTTAGAAAAGTAAGTGACGACCACTTCGTCGATCGGGCGGAGATTTTCCCGTGGGGACAGCCGCCCCCGGCTGTCCGGCCGAGCGAAGCTCGCTTGCCTCGCCGCCCGTCTCGACCAGTTCCCCGAAGATGGCCCTCCCCGCCTCAAACCATGCTTCAAGCCGCAACATCGGCGCCGCAATCTCGAGCGCCCTCGCCCCGGCCAGTCGAACGACACCGATCCCCCCACGCCCGGGCGGCGTAGCAATCGCCACGATCGTGTCGTCCAGATTCATACCGACATTCACGCGCCGATTGTAACGGGTAAACTATTCACAACCAACGATGACGCACCCAAATCCGGGTGCCCTATTTCTCGCGTTCTTTGCGAGAAGTGGGGATTTTGACAACCCTGAGGAGCACAAAATTGTCCGTAGCCGACGAGTTGTTACAAGCCAACGAAGCGTTCGCGCGCAATTTCAAGCTGGGAGATCTCGCCGTCCGCCCCAAGCGGCACGTCGCCGTACTCGCCTGCATGGATTCCCGCATCCTTTTCGAGCATTGCCTAGGGCCTGCATCCCGGGGACGCGCACATGATCCGCAACGCGGGTGGCGTCGCCACCGACGACGCCCTGCGATCGCTGATCGTCTCGCACCATCTGCTCGACACGCAGGAGTTCATCATCATCAACCACACCGACTGCGGCCTGCTGAAGGTGCGCGAAGACGAACTCAAAGCGCGCCTGACCGAAAAGATGGGAACCTCCGCAGACGAACCCACGCATTTCCACGCCTTCGACGACCTGGAAGCGAACGTCCGCCTGCAGGTGCAGCGCGTGAAATCGCACCCCTGGATTCCAAACCATATTCCGGTGCGAGGGTTTGTCTACGACGTGAAGACCGGCAAGCTGAAAGAGGTCGAACAGGGAAGATGAATCCCCGCACGGCGCCGATGCCCCTGTGAGCAAACCGAAAAGAATCCATTCGCCATGCGGGGAACCAATTCCTCGGTCTCACTTGCCCGCAACATCATTTGGCAGTTGATGTATTTCGCTGATTTCGATGGCATGCGTGCCATTCCTCAGAAACACTTTTCCGCTGGCCTTCACGTGCTCGCCTACAAACGGCTTCAGTGCATTTTGTCCGGTATCTGGCATCGATTCAGTAACCGGAACGTACACTGCTCCGTCACTCGTCAGAATTCCCAACGGGGAGCCTGACTTCAGGCACATTGTGATGCACTCCTTGCTATAGCTGGTCGAAGTTGATTTCTTGTTTTGCAGGGGGCAGGCGATGTCTCGTACTAGTCCCTCCACTGTGAGTATTCCAATTCCGGTGGAGTCCGCGTCGTCGACCGCCACGATCAACATAGGCGCGGCTAAGCAGACGAGCACCGCCATAAGCGTCAGTTTAAATCGCGTGCTGCTCTTCGAAACCGGCAAGAGAGCGCTTCGGAACCGCTGGACACTTCGAACGACTGGATCCTGCTTCATGACCGTATCCTCCTGAGATCGACTATCCCCAGTTTAAGAACTTGCGGCTTTAGCGCGCTTTCGATATTGTGCCAATGAATGTCGAAGAAGCGCCAACCCGCGATTTGTGATCCCTCTGTAGGTCTCCACGCCCAGATCACGACTCTCTCCCGCGACTATTGCGCAGGGCAGGTCATCCCCTCGCATTGTCATGATCGTGACCAACTCGTCTATGCTTCCCGCGGAGTGATGACGGTTCGTACCGCTCACGGCGCTTGGGTCGTACCCACGCACCGAGCAGTTTGGATCCCGGCAACCGTGCCACACACCATCACAATGTCCGGAACCGTTGCGATGCGGACTTTGTACCTCCAGCGGCGGTTGGCGAGGACATTGCCGCGAGGCTGCTGCGTCGTGCATGTTTCAGCGCTGCTCAGGGAACTCATTCTGCATGGTTGCAGCGTAGGCGCCCTGGACAAGACGATCCGGTGGCAAGGTCACCTGATCCACGTGATCGTCAACCAGTTGGACGCCATTCGGGTAGTTCCCTTGCAGCTCCCGAATCCGACTGATCCGAGAGCTCTTCGAGTCGCCAAGGCAGTCCTGGATGACCCGAGCGACCGGCGCCCGCTCACCGCTCTGTGCAGAGCGGCGGGTAGCAGCAAGCGGACAGTTGAGAGGCTATTTCAGACAGACGTCGGGATGACGTTCAGTAAGTGGCGACAACAACTTCGTTTGATGCAAGCGATGCGGCTCTTGGCTGAGGGAGCGAAGGTGACATACGCCGCTCTGGAATCGGGCTATAGCACGCCCAGCGCTTTCATTTCTATGTTCAGGAAAACCTTGGGGACGACGCCAACGTTGTATTTCAAAACCGAAGCAAAGGATAAATAGCGCTTTTCTTCGCTCGCCTACCGCGCCACCACCTTCTCAATCTCGACCCGCAGATCGTTGTAACGCACCGCCCCTGGATGGTACCAGGCGACTTTCCCTTCGCGGTCCAGTAGCACGAGCGTCGGCGTGGTCGAGGCACCGTAGACGTCGAAGTTGTACTTGCTGATGGGCACGGGCATGTCGAGCAGCCCTGAATAGAAGCGATGCCGCACCGCGTCGATGTATTGCAGTTCATCGCTCGCCGGAGCATGCTCCAGCTGCGCCGTATAGCCATAAAAACGCGTCGGTCCGATTACCTGCAATCCCTTGCCGGCAAATTCCGACCGCAACTGCGTGATGATAGGTGCTTCCGCCTTGCAGTCCGCGCACCAGTGGGCCCAGAAAAAGAGCAGCACCGGTGAGCCTTTCAGCTGTGCGGGCAAAGGCAGTTTCGCTCCTAAGAACTGGTCCGACTTCAACGTGGGCGCCACCTTCCCCTGGAACGACAGCAGGTTCAGGTTCTTCTGCAGCCGGTCGTGAATGGACGTGCTTCCATAAGTCCGCAATGCGGACTGCAGCAGCGTGATCGCCTGGGTCCGCTCCCCATGGGCGACCAAGACCTGCGACTCAACTTCCAGCGCTGCCCCCAAGGCGATGGGCAGGTGTGGCTCTGCATCGAGCGGACGCTTCTTCAGCAGCTCCTGCGCCATCGTCTGAGTCTGCTTCGCATAAGCGGCCGCCTGGTCATATCGGCCTTGGTCGAGCGCCGCGCGGCCCATCCACGAATAGGCCTCGACGTACTCGGCAGTGACTCCCTGCTGGTTGCGATACGAATTCAGCGCCGACTCCGCGGACGAAAAACTGTTCTGCATCAGGGCGACGCGCACGTCATCGATGATGCCCGCCCACGCCGAAGCCGTGAGCAAAACCGAAACCAGCAGTATCCTAAAATGCATTCAAATGCATGTCTAGATGATGAATGCTTTACGAAAAGGTCGCAAGTGGCGGCCGTTTTTCCACCGGACGCCCCCACCATAACATCTTCCACATCAGTTGTTTAGCGATAGCGTACAGCAAATTATGTAGCTTTTATGGGGCCCTTTCTTTACAATTTAGCTGCGTTTGACTTAAGAGTTTCTTCGCAGTACAAGCATCTCCGCTCAACCCAGCGCGTGACCTGCCTGCAGAAGATCCTGAAAGTTTCAGCGCTACATCAACAACAAAGGAACAAGCAACAGTATGGAAACAGGAACAGTGAAGTGGTTTAACGACGCCAAGGGCTATGGTTTCATCAGCCGCCAGAACGGCGAAGATGTCTTCGTGCATTTCTCCGCCATTCAGGCCAGCGGCTTCCGCAGCCTGCAGGAAGGTCAGCAAGTTCAATTTGACGTGGTCAAGGGCCCTAAGGGCTGGCAAGCTGAGAACGTCAAGGGCGTCTAACAACTGCTTTGCGCCACAATTCGACAATGAGGGCGGCCAGCAATGGCCGCCCTTAGTTTTTGAGCTTGACTCCCATAGTACGGAGCGTTATAGTACGTTACGTACTATAGGAGATCGACTTTGAATTGCTCTACACGCATCTTGGGATTCAGCCTCCTGTGCGGATTGTTCGCAGTGAACTTCTCCACCGCGCAGACCTCGGCAACTCCCAACGCGACTGCAGCCACGACAAACCAGAGCCCACTGGCCCGGCATTACACCGAAGGCGAAAAGCTGATCTATCAAATGAAGGGCGACAACGATGGCTGGACTTATGAAATCCAGGCCAACGGTATCGTAAAGAAAGATGCGACTGGCCACCTCATCGAGGAGTACGGCTGGTCTGACTTGAAATCAAACGCGCCGATGTCGATGTCGGCCATTAGCCTGAATTTCCGCCAAACGCTGTCACTCGATCCCGCGACTCCCCCGGGGATCCCGAATCTCAGCCAGGTCCAGCCCTTCCTGATTGGGCCGATCACCGACATGCTGACCTTCTATAGCGATCTTTGGCTGGCCATCCGGCAGAGTGACCTGAAACGGCCGGGGGATCACGCTTACGCCAAGGTTGGTACGCCGGCCTCGTGGGCCGACGGAAACTACGTGACCTTGGGAGAAGACTCGATCGACTTCGATCTCACTCTCAAAGAAGTGAACAACTCCACCCAGATCGCCACCTTGTTAGTGCGCCACGTTCCTCCGGCACAGCCGCGAGTGAAGCTGCCCGCACCGTGGATGCAGACTCCGGTGGCCGACACTCCTAACAACTGGGTTCAGGTCAACAAAAATCAGGCTGGCAAATACGATGCCGGGGTAGGCAAGGAAACCTTCGACGTCGAAATCAGAGCGAGTTTGAAGGATGGGAAGATCCTGTCCGCCACACTGGACAATCTGGTCCAAACGCGTCATCGCGTATGTTCTGACGCCGCTTTGCTTGACTGTGGCGCACCCGCCGACCACCCGATTCACCGGCAGATCGAGTTGCATCTGGTGCCTTAGATGAGTTCAACCAAGATTCCATCTCTCGGTTACGCGCTGCTCGGCCTACTGCAGAAGCCCTCTTCGGGATACGACCTGCGCAAAGTGTTCTCGTCGACCTCGATGAAGACTTATAGCGACAGTCCCGGCGCGATCTATCCCGCGTTAGCACGACTGGAAAAAGCGGGGCTGATTCGAGGCTGGATCGAAGAGGGCTCCGGCCTGCGCCGCCGGCAAATCTTCCGGCTCACTCCCAAGGGTCTTTCCGAACTCAAGCATTGGATCACGCGCCCGGTCACCCGCGAAGACCTGGTCTGGGGTCAGCAGGAAGTCATGCTGCGCTTTGCATTTTGCGAAATCGCCGCCGGCCCAGAGGCCGCCGTCGCACTGCTGCAATCTCTCGAGGCTGCGCTGCAGACCTACGTAGCCGCGTTGCAGGAAGAACTGCAGCAAATGAAAACCGCGATGCCTGCCTCGGCCAGATTGGCTTTCGAGGGCGGTATCCGCGGAACGGAATGTTTTCTCGAGTGGACTCACTATGCTCTTGCGACGTACGAAAAAGAAGGAAAGAAAAAAGGAGGCACATTATGAAATCACGCGTTGTTCTTTACTGCGCTCTCGGCGGGTTGCCGATGCTCATCGCCGCTATGGGTGCGGGCCATTTCGCCTGGTGGTGGATTTCGGGCATCGTTTTGGCGGTATCCTTTGTGCCCGTCGCAGTGTTTGGCCCACGGAGCGCGCTGGGGCAGTTCGCGGTAATCGCGCCGGTGCTTGCGATCATTACCGTGCTCTGCACCTGGTCGGAGGCCCTGATCTTCGCTGCGGGATTCAAGGAGCAGGCAGCTCGCAATTTGATCGGAGCCCTGGTGATGTATTTCGTCGTCGGCGCTGTGCTCGCCGTATTGGCATGGGGGCTGAAACTGCCCAAGGCCACGACAAGCACGGTGGAGCATCGCTCGCTAGCCAGCACGCTCGCGCTAGTCGCAGTCTGTGGAGTCGCCTACGCCGTCTATTACCTGATCTTCGGAGCCATCACTTACCAGTACTTCACCAAGGGTTACTATCCCGAGGCCGCGCAAACCGCCCAGGCCATGGGCATATGGTTCTGGGCGATCCAGATCGGGCGCGGCGCCTTGATGACCTTGGCGGTAATTCCCGCGATCCACACCCTGCGCATGAGCCGTTGGCAGACCGCAATCGCGACTGGCGTCCTCATCTGGGTCGCAGGTGGATTGGCTCCGCTGCTGGTACCCAACGCATTCATGGGAACAACCCAGCGAATCATTCATGTATTTGAGATCCTGACGCAGAATGCGCCCCTCGGCATCACTGCCGGATTGCTGCTTCGTCCCAAGCCGACTGCAAGAGCCGCATCTGCACCCGAGTCGCACCAGGCGTTAGGACACGCCAGTTAGGAAGAGTCTGTGGCAAGGGTCAGATGGATACGCGATTCAGAGCGCCGAGACGCGGATGTACCGGCATCCGCGAATCGACGCCGGACAAACGAAAGATGAAGCGGCCCTATTGCTGCATGTCGCGCATCAGCACCACATCGGAATCGGTGTGCCCGCGGACCACCGCAAGTTTGCTGCCGTCCGGGGACCAGTGATAGTCCCAGATGTGCTCGGACTTAAACGACGTCAGCGGTTTACCCGCAGAACCGTCGAGCGGCTGTTGCCACAAGTTGTCGACGTTATTCTCGCGAGTGGGATAGACCACCGACTTGCCGTCGCGGGCGAAACGAACCATCCCTCTTCTTGGGCGTTGAAATTCAATCTGCTTCTGCACCTGGCCTGTATCGGTCGCAACCAGCGTCAGTTTCTCCTCGTGTCCACCCGCATGGTCGATGGTGGCGAATGCCAGCGTGCGGCCGTCCGGGGAAATGTCGAAGAATCCTGCATTGATAGCAAGATCTGAAACTTTTCGTGACGCGCCTCCGTCAATCGGCACTTGCATCACGATCCCGCTTCCGTCCATGTAATAGACCGAGCGCGAATCCGGAGCGCACACTGGAAAATTCTCCAACTTCCCCTGCGCGAGTTGCTTCAGATTCCCGCCTGAAGCGTCCGCGCGCCAGATGTTCTGGCTGCCCTTGCCACCACGCAGGCCGAGGAGAAAGACAATGTAGCGGCCATCGGAGCACTCCCAGGGATCACCCACTGCCGAACCCTCCTCCGTGGCGAAAGAGCCTTTCGCACCCGAATCCGGATTCACCCAGTTCAATTTGTTGTCTTTGTCGTCGATCAGGCGTGCGTCGTGGAGCCAGTAAATGTTGGTAAACGCAGCCGCTGGCGCGACCGGTCGCGCATCTGCGCCGCCAGATGCCACCGACATCACGTAGAGGTTATACCTTTCTTCACTGAGCACTGTCGCCAACAGCTGGCCGTTGGCGGCCACGCTCAGATCAGAATAGTTGTTCGTGTCCCGAGTGACCGGATCCACTTTCCCTTCTGGATAGACCACAAACACGATCTGTTGCCGTGTGAAATTCGAGGACCGGGTGCGCTCTAACACCAGCAAACCACTACCGTCGGGAAGCCATGTCGGCGAAGCAAGGCCGGAATCCAAACTGAGAACCAGGTGCTGTTGGCCGCTGCGAGCGTCTACGGCCATGAGGCCAGCTAGGGCGTCCCCAGGTTGATTCACCACACACAGAATCGTCTTGCCATCCGGTGACCAAGCCGGATTGAGGAGTGCCTGACTATTCGCGCCGCCGGTCAGCGCGGTTTCTTCGCCGCTGCCGAGCGACTTCACCATGAGCCGGTACTTCCCCGGTTCGGGATTGTCGTAGCGCATAAACGCAATGCTCTGGCCGTCGGGTGAGAATGTAATGTTGGAATCCACATCTTCGGCCAGGCGCTCGGGCGTGCCGCCAAGAAGTGGTGCGCGGTACAAGTATTTCAATTCCACGTTTCCGGGATCGCTGCGCACGAAGTAAAGATAGTTTCCGTCTGGAGAAAATCGCAGCCCGTTGTAGTTAACGTCGGCCGGTGGCTGCACCTGTGTGTTGCTGTTAGTGGGAACGTTGCGCAGCCATAAGCTGACTTGGCCGTTGTTCTCACCCATCAGGCTGAGAATGTACTTCCCATCGGGCGACATCGCAACTAACGCCGCCTTGCCTTCCTCGGTCAACTTGGTCACCGTGAAATTGCGGAAGGGCCGCGCTGGATGACGCGTCACGAGCGAATAAATTCCATACCCTGCGGCGACGAGAACAATAGCTCCGAGAAGAACACTGACTCCAGTACCCAGCTTGTGCCGGCCCGCTGCCGCAACCACAGCGGAACTCGAGGGCGGCCGCCTGGCTGCGACTATCGAGGCATCTCTGGCGCGTGGCGCCGCAGGACTAGCTGCAACCGGCGCCGACCCAGACGCTGCAGTCGTCTTTCGTCCCGATTCCACATCGCGCTTCAGCCGCTTAAGATCACCGCGCAGATCGGCTGCCGACTGGTAGCGCAGGTCCCGATCCTTCTCCAGCAGTTTCTCAATGATCTCGTGCAGTTTGGGCGGCAACGCCGCATTCAACTGCAGCGGAGAAACCGGATCCAGCTCAAGAATCGCGTGGAACACCACCGCCGACGTAGCTCCAGCGAAGGGGAGCTTTCCCGTCGCCATCTGGTAAATCACCGTGCCCAGCGAAAACAAATCCGTGCGCGTGTCGAGTTCTTCACCGCGCGCCTGCTCCGGCGACATATACGAGATCGTGCCCACGGTTGCACCGGGGCTCGTCAAATGCGGGCTGGGCGAGTCCTGTGTCGCTCCGATCGTATTCATTTGTAGATCGGGACGAGTGAGTTTCGCCAACCCGAAATCCAGGACCTTCACTTGCCCGCGCGGCGTCAGAAAAATGTTGCCGGGCTTAATGTCGCGGTGGATGATGCCTTTGGCATGCGCGGCGTCGAGGGCGTCGGCCAACTGAATGGCAACGTCAAGCAGCGGGCTGACGGCCATCGGACCAGACATCACTTTGTAGTCGAGGTTTTGCCCTTCGAGCAGTTCCATCGCAATGAACGATTGCGCGTCAGCGCCCTCGCCAGCCTTTTCGACCGCATAGATCGTGCAGATGTTGGGATGATTCAGCGCTGAGGCGGTGCGCGCCTCCAGCAGAAACCGGTCGAGTGCGTTCTGGTCGCGCGACAGTTGCGGCGGCAGAAACTTGAGTGCAACCTTGCGCCCCAAGTTGAGATCTTCTGCTTCGTAGACCACACCCATCCCGCCACTGCCCAGTTGGCCGGTGATGCGGTAGTGCGAGATGGTTTGGTTGATCATCCTCTGGTCCTGCACGAAAAACGGAATTCCATCTTAGGAGGGATGACGGGGACCGTCAACGCGACCGTGGATCGGCGGGTTTCCTGCGGGCGCTGTGGGAAAGTGCAAGACTCGAATTCCGCAAATGGCGGGTTCCGCGCGAACGAAATTGCAACTCATGGCGCAAGAGGAGGTTAGCCTGTGTGAGAAACATCCAGCGTCGAGGGCGCAGAAACCATTTCATCGATGTCCATCGGCCTGCCACTAAGCTGTACCGGCGTAATATCGCTTTTCATCACAACCTTGTTAGAACAGGACTGTGAAGTGTCCTACCTCGTAATGCGTCCCAAAAAATTCTAAGCAGGAGCTAACTTGTGAAATCCGTTACACGATGGTCGCTCTTTGGTGCATTGGTTCTAGGCCTGACTTTCGCCACACTGCCGGGGCAGGCTCAAGCCCGGCACCGTTCGGAACTTGCTTTTGTGGCGAACCAGAGTTCCAACAACCTGTCAGCCTACACACTTCAGTCAAACGGTTCATTGCTGGCCGTAACCGGTTCGCCGTTTTCCGCGGGAGGGGCACCAAACTCTGTCACGATCGTGCCCTCAGGACTGTTCGTATACGTGGCCGACGTTGTTCCTGGTAGCGTTTCAGGGTTCAGCATCGCGCAAAACGGCGTTTTAACGGCCATCCCAGGTTCGCCATTCGCCGCACCTACGGGAACGGCATTTGTAACCAACGATCCGAGTGGTCGATTCCTGTATGCCCTTAATTGTGGAGCGAATTGCTCGGGTAGCGGCTCGGGAAATATCTCTGCTTACACGATCGACCCGCTCACAGGAGTTTTGACCCCGATGGCAGGATCGCCGTTTACGGCCGGACAGTATCCCTACTCGCTGGCGATCGATCCGACAGGCCATTTCGCGTATGTTGCGAATGCTGGCTCCGGAGATGTTTATTCCTTCTACATTGATGGCCAGAGCGGTGCTTTGTCGCAAGTCGGTTTGCCGGTTGCGGCCGGAAGCAGGCCCCTTTCCGTGGTGGTTGATCCGTGGAGTCAATATGTTTACACGGCGAACACTGGCTCGAGCAACGTATCGGCATTTTCCATTAATTTTGACGGTTCGCTCAGCGCCGTCGTAGGCTCTCCGTTCGCCGTCGGCCCGTTTACAGCGGGAGTCTGCGCATCGAAAAACGGGCGGTACGTGATTGTCGCCGCGGGCTCAGGTGGTTATGTCTACAGCATCGACAACACAGGCGCTCTGCACCACGTAGGATCTCCGGTTCCGGCAGGCACAGGCCCGAACGGGGTTTCAATCGATCCGAATGATGGTTTCGTCTATATCGTGAACGCTGGCTCCAACAACGTTTCGGCGTACACGTTCAACGATACAAACGGAAAATTGACACCGATACCGGGATCAGCGTTCCCCGCCGGAGCCTTCGCCGCCGGCGTCGGCACTTCGCCAGCCCCGCTACATCAATGAACTCACCGAGAATTGCGTGAGTTCGAAGTTGCACATTGACCGATGGTTGGCGTGATCAAACGGAAGAAGGCCATCACACCAACCATCCTGACGACAAGGAAGGGGCTCAGGTTTCACTTTGTGGCGGGCAGCGCCTGATCCTGCTCTTTCTCCAACCGCTCCACCATGTCTTTCGGTAACCCATGCAGCAGTTCGAGGAAGGCGCCATTGGTCCAGCCGAAGCCGACCACATTCATCTCGTAGCCCAGTTCCACATGGGCTTCTGACGACCGCGTCACCACGTTGTATTTTTCCTTGATCGTGCCATCGCGTCGGAAATTCTCCGCGACCGTCGAAAGGAATTCGTACGACACGCGATCGGCATCGGCGTCATAGCCATAGCGCCGCAGACCGTCGATCGCCACCATCTCAATATTTCCCCAGCCGTAGGGCAAATCCCACTGCGCGCCCGTCTCCTGCGTGCTCATCGGAAGGCCGCCACCGCGCTCAAATGCTTTCAGATTGCCGACCACGGCCTTCGCCTGCTCCGGTGTCGCCAGCCCCGCCCACAGCGGATAAAACGTGGAGGCATACTGATACTTCGACAAGCGTTTCGTCTCGAAGTTGAAATCGAAAAATTGGCCTTGCTCGTCGTTCCATAGATAGTGAGTGATGAGTTTCTTCCGTTCCTCCGCGCGCTTGTTCCACTTCTTCGCATCGTCCGCGTGGCCGAGCCAGAGGCTGATCTGCTCCAGGTCTTTTTCCGTTTTGTAGAGCAGGCTATTCAGACATACGGGCGCATAGTGATGTGTGGCCGCGCCGAAGGGACCGAAGCGAAAGCTCACGTCGAAACCGGACTCCCGCATCGACCGGTCGCCCTTGTAATAGTCCGCGCTTAGCTTGAACTGCTTTGCCTTCTCGCATTCCGCATGCGCCATGGTCAGCGGCAAGTCGCACACCTGGAGCGCATATGCGCGATCCCGCGACGGGCTGTGATGTGCCTGGCTTGAACCTCCTCTGTCTCGACGACATAGTCATCGGCCTCGGCCGGATGCAAAAAGAAATATTGCGCCACCTTGCGATAGAAGCCACTTTCGTCTTGCACGGCCTCGGCCGGTGGACCTTCGCCAAAATCGTAATATCGCGACAATCCCGTCCGCCCTGCCAGATGCGGATCGCGCGTCCACATCTCGTAGTCCTTATTCAGGTCCGCGTAGGCCCGCTCCAGCCAAGCCTTATCGGAATGCCCATCCTTCTCTGTGGCGCGATAGACATCGACGAACATCGAACTCAAAAACGGCGGCTGCGACCGCGTCAGGTAGTACGTACGATTGGCGTTGAGCATCGCGCCATAGTGCTCGATCTCAAAAAAGAAGTTGTCGACCATCGCGCGCGCCAGCTCCACGCTTCCCCGCCCTGCAGCAGGCCACGAATAATGAAATAGCTGTCCCAGCCGTACATTTCGTTGAAACGCCCGCCGGGCACAACATACTTATCCGGCAGATAAAGCAGCCCGTGCGGCTGAATCTTGGCAGTATCGATCTGCCCCAGCCGCTGGATCTCCAGAGGAAGATGTTCGACACGCACGTTGCAATCCGCCGCCAGTTTCTGCACGGCCGCCGGCTCGGCAAAGTCCTTGGGCAAATACAGCACCGGCGCCACCTTGATCTTCGGATCGACGACGCTCGCACAGTCCGTCATGGAGCGCGTCAGCGTGTCCCAAGCCGTAGAGATGTAGTTCAGAATCGGCTTCAGTCCCTGATCTGCGGGCGCGGCCGCCGGGGTTGCGGCCGGCTGAGCAACGACCCCTGCGGACATTACAGTGGCTAAAAGAAACGAGCAAAACACGAAGGCAAGAGTGCCCCGACGTTTCTGACTCTGATGAATGCTCATGATTTGAAAACTCCGCCATCATAAATGCGGAGGAAGGCAGCTACCAGCGTTATTTGGACTGGGCAGCAATCGCTTGCGTCTATGGTTTACTCTATGTACTTTGCCGTTTGGTCATTGAGGGGGCTCAAGTGAACCGACTGCACGTTGCCTTTCGTCTTTGCGCATTTTTCGCCGCTGTTCTATTCACGATTCCGGCCAGGACGCAGGTTCCCGAGAGTACTTACCAGGAATTGCACTGGCGGATGGTCGGCCCATTCCGTGGTGGCCGCACGCGCGCAGCCGCCGGCGTGCCCAGCCAGCCAAACGTGTTCTACGTCGGACAGGTAAATGGCGGCGTTTGGAAGTCGGACGACTACGGCCGCACCTGGAACCCCATCTTCGATCACGAGCCGACGCAGTCAATCGGCGCCATCGCCGTCGCGCCTTCCGATCCCAACATCATTTACGTGAGCAGCGGTGAAGGACTGCATCGTCCCGATCTTTCCGTTGGCAACGGCATCTACAAATCTACCGACGCCGGCAAGACCTGGACTCATCTCGGCCTGGTCAACGGACAACAGATCCCCGCCCTCGCCATCGACCCGCGCGATCCCAACAAAGTGTTCGCCGCCGTGCTCGGCCATCCTTACGGACCCAGCGAAGAACGCGGGCTCTATCGCTCGACCGACGGTGGTCAGACCTGGCAGCGAGTCATCACCAAAGACGAAAACACCGGCGCCTCTGACGTCGTGATCGATCCCTCGAACCCTGACGTCATCTACGCCTCGATGTGGGAAGCCCGCGAAGGTCCGTGGGAGGATAACAACGAAGTCAACGGTACCGGCGGCGGACTCTTCAAATCAACTGACGGCGGAAGCACCTGGCATCCACTGACCAACGGGCTGCCCAAGGATCTCTCCCAAATTTACGTCGCCATCGCGCCCAGCGATCCGCGTCGTCTGTACGCGACTCTCGCCGCAGCCTCGGGAAAGCTCAACGTCTACCGCTCCAACGATGCGGGCGATACCTGGGCCAAGATCACTGACGATCCGCGTCCCGCGGGACGCATCGGCGGCGGCGATCTTTGCATCCCGAAGGTTGATCCGAAAAATCCCGACCTGCTCTACGTGGTGAGCACCGTAACCATGAAATCAAGTGATGGCGGAAAAACCTGGTCCGGATTTCGCGGCGCGCCCGGCGGCGATGACTACCAGAATCTCTGGATCAATCCCAACAACGGCAACATTATTCTCATCGTGAGCGACCAGGGCGCGATTATCACAGTGAACGCAGGCGCTAGCTGGAGTTCCTGGTACAACCAGCCAACTGCCCAGCTCTATCACGCCATCGCCGACAATCAGTTCCCCTATCATGTTTGCGCGGGACAGCAAGAGAGCGGCTCGGTCTGCACTTCCACTCGGGGCAACGATGGCGCCATCACCTTCCGCGATTGGCATCCCGTGGGCGTGATCGAATACGGATACGTGGCGCCGGATCCGCTCGATCCCGATGTTGTCTATGGCGGCGGCAGAACCGAGGTCTCGAAATTCCATTGGTCGACCGGCCAGGTCCAAAATGTCACGCCGATTCCGCTGCGCGACCCCAAGTACCGCACCAACCGCACCGAACCTCTGATGTTCTCTCCCGTCGACCCTCACATCCTCTATTTCGCCGCCAATGTCCTATTCAAGACAACCGACGGCGGAAACACTTGGCAGACGATCAGCCCCGACTTAACGCGCGAAAATCCAGGCGTGCCGGAGAGCGTGGGCGCACTCGTCCCCAAGGGCGCCGAGAAACAACGTGGAGTGATCTACGCGCTCGCGCCGTCCTTCAAGACCGTGAACACTCTGTGGGCCGGCACCGATGACGGCCAGCTTTGGATCACACGCGACGCTGGGAAGGACTGGTCCAACATCACGCCCCCGGAATTGACCGCGTGGAGCAAGGTCACGCAGATCTCAGCCTCGCACTTCGACGAAAACACCGCCTACGCGTCGGTGAGCCGCTTCCGCATCAACGACGTTCATCCCTACATCTATCGCACCCACGATGGCGGCAAGAGTTGGAACCTGATCACCGCCGGTCTACCCGACTTCGGCCCCGTCGACACGGTGCGCGAAGATCCCACGCGCAAAGGCCTGCTATTCGCGGGTACGGAAAACGCCGTCTGGGTTTCGTTCGATGATGGCGACCACTGGCAGTCGCTGCAACTGAATCTGCCGCACACGTCCATGCGCGATCTGTGGATTCACGAAGACGATCTGATCGTAGCGACGCACGGCCGCTCGTTCTGGATTCTCGACGACATCGCGCCGCTGCGTGAGGCCTCGGCCGCGATTGCGAACTCGGTGCACCTCTTTGCCCCCGCGCCCGCTTACCGCATTCAGCGCGACACCTACACCGACACTCCGCTTCCGCCCGACGAACCCGTCGCGGCCAATCCTCCCGACGGAGCCTCTCTCGATTACTACCTGCCCGCTATAACATCCAACGTCACGCTCGAAATCCTCGACGCCCACGGCCACCTCGTCCGTCGCTTCACCAACACCGATAAGCCCAGCATTACCGAGGAAGAATTACAAAAGCAGTTGATCCCGCTGTACTGGGTCCGCATGCCTCGCCAACTTTCCACCACCGCCGGAATGCACCGCTGGGTCTGGGATCTCCACTACCCCGCCCCGGCCTCAACGCGCCATGAATATCCAATCTCTGCGATTCCACATGACACACCCCGTTTGCCTCTGGGCCCGACGGTTCTGCCCGGCACCTACACGGTGCGGCTCACCGTTGACGGAAAGTCTTCCAGCGCTCCATTGACTATAAAGATGGACCCGCGTGTCAAAACTTCCACGGCCGGACTCGAACAAAAGTTCCAGGTGGAGATGAGGATTGCGTCCATCATGACTGAATCGACGCAAGCCCTTCTGCAGGGTGGCTCCATTCGCGCCCAACTCGAGAAGCTCAACACGCAGGCGAACAACCCGGCGAAAGACGCGATTGCCGCAATCGACAAGAAACTCACCGGACTCCTCGGCGCTCCCGGCGGATTCTTAGCTCCGCCTTCCCCGGAAGCGTCGCTCAGTCGCGTCAACGGACAAGCCGGCACGCTCTACCAGCAAATATGGCCAGCCGACGCCGAACCGACCGCCGCTCAACTGGCAGCTTTGTCGGCGACGGAGCATGACAGTGCCGATGTCCTGAAACGCTGGAGCGAATTCAAGACCACGGACTTGCCCGCGCTCAACCGCCTGCTGCGCGAATCCAAAGTTCCCGAAGTCCAGTTAGAGGCTGACGCTCACCAGGACGAGCCTCAGGTGGACGAAGAATAATCCTGCGCACCTTGCAGAACCGGCGCGAGTCTTCGGACCCTGCTACATTCCGTCGGTTGCGTGAAGGCGAAGACCGCGAAAGTCTGTCCGCGGAGTAGACCCCACGCAGCAGGCGCTAGAGCTGTTCGACGGCTCTTTGCAACTCGGTCGCGATCTGCTGCGGATCCGTTCCGGGCGCAAATCTCATCGCCTTCCCGATCCGCACGCTGATCTTCCACGGAGCAGCAAACCGCCGGCCAGCATTCTTCACTTCAAACAGTCCATCAATCCGCATCGGCAACACTGGGACGCCAAGATTCCCCGCCAGCAGCCCGATCCCTGCGCGAAACATACACAACTTCCCATCCGTCGTGTGCAGTCCCTCGGGAAAGACCAGCACGCTGTAGCCACGATCCACGGCCTCGCCCGCATACGCGAAGCTCCGGCGGAAGCCAGCCTCGCGAGGCAGCGGAAACAGATTCAATAGCGATACTCCCAACATCCACTGCACGCGATCGTACATCCGTCCAAAGAATCCGCGCTCTGCCGCAGGCGTTCGCAGCGCCTCCAAGGCCTCACCACCCGTCGCCGTCGCCAGTCGGTAACGAAAACGCGCAGGCAATGCGGTCAAAATAAAACCACCATCCACATCACCCACGTGGTTCGAAACCACGAGCAGCGGTCCCTGCACACCGTGCAGATGTTCGCGCCCAATGATGCGCGGCCATCCCAACAACACAATCGCAGGACGCATCAACAAATAGTGCACCGCGACCCGCAGCCAGTTCACCGGCCAACGCAGGGTCCAGGTCGGATAGTGATAAGCCGCGCCCGGCGACGCCTCCCCGCGCAGCATGCGTTCCAGATCGCCCACGGTGCGCACCGCGCTGAATCGAGTTTCGCTGAGATCGACCTGATAGCGGTCCTCCAGCGTACTCAGCAATTCCACACGATCCAGCGAACTCAAGCCCAAGTCGGAATCGAGATTCGCATTTTCGCGCAGCGCGCCCACAGGGCGTCCAGTCACTCGCGTAATCAGTTCCTCCAGTGGGCTGCTTCCACGACCACTCGCCTGCTTGTCGAGCAATTGCGCCTGCGCCACCTCGCGAATCACGTTTCGCCGCGGCTTCTGCGTGTTCGTTCGCGGAAAATCCTCCTCCGGCCAGTCAACCCACATGCGCATGCGCTGATATTCAGCCAGTGATTGATTTGAGCGCTGCACCACTTCAGCCAGGTTCGCGTCGCCACGCAGAATCACTACCGCGCACGGCTCCGCGTTCCCGCCGCGCTCCATCCCGACAACCACGCAATCCTTCACTTCGGGTTGCTTTCGCAGCACCGCCTCCAGATCATCCGGATACACATTCGTTCCGCCCGGCGTCACGATCACTTCCTTCTTCCGGCCCTTGAAATAAAGATTGCCAGCCTCATCGAGCGCGCCAATGTCGCCGGTGCGATACCACCCTTCCTCGTTAGAGACGCTTTGCGCGCCCCCCGGGTCCCAGTATGCAGAAGACACCCCACCGCCCCGCACGAGAATCTCTCCATCTTCCGCCAGCTTTACCTCGCGTCCAGGCAGCACTTTGCCAATGGATCCTTTACCCAACCGGAACGGATGGTTCACGCTGATCAGCGAGGTCGTCTCGGTCAATCCATATCCCTGGATCGCCGCATAGCCCAATCGTCCCCAGAACTCCTCCGTCTCGCTGTCGAGAGCCGCGCCGCCCGAGACAAATGCCCAGAACTTCCAGCCGAACTGGCGGCGAATCGCGCGAAACGTCCACCACCGCCGCAAGTAGTGCTGCTTCTCCGACAACCGAAACTGTCGTCGGAACGCCTCGCCCTCGCCGCGGTCTTCCAGATCGCGTTCAATCTTCTGCTTCAGCGACTGCAGCACGCGCGGCACGCTCACCAGCACCGACACCCGCTCGCGCCGGATCGTGCTGATCACCTCCGCGGGCTTCAGCTCCTCCTGAAAAATCACCGTCGCTCCGAGCAGTGGGGGCAGGAACATTCCCAGAAACTGCCCAAACACGTGGCTCAGCGGCAGCAGGCTCAAGAATCGCAGCGGATGAACCAGCCGTTCATACTTCATGTAGCCGCGCATCTCGCGCTCCACGGGAGCAATGTTGGCGAGAACATTTCCATGGGTGATTACCACGCCCTTGGGCTCCGCCGTCGTGCCCGACGTGAAGACAATTTGCAGCGTGTCAGCGCCTCCCAGCGCGACCTTGGGCGGCGTGGCGTTCTCGCCGCGCATCACCTGCGCCAGATCCTCTAAGTGCAGCGTCGCGATCGAATGTCCCGCGGCTGCGCACTCATGCACATGCCTCCGTGACCCCATCAGCAGCTTCGCCTCGACCTGCTGAAAGACCCGCAGCGCAAATTCAGCCGTGGATCCGTCGTCCATCGGCACCACGATCACGCCGCGCAGTGCACATCCAAAAAACACCGCGACCCATTCGGCGCCGTTCTCGCCCCACACCATCACGCGATCGCCCTTCGCAATCCCCCGCGCTTCCAGCTTGCAGGCAAAGCCGAACGCCATGTCCAGAACCTCGCAATAGGTGAACGATTCCATCCGGTACCCGCGCCGCTGCCGATAGGCGGTCTCATGCCGGTGCGCCTTAAAATGCTCCGTGAAGTATTCTGCGATCGATTCGGCCATGGCTGGCAAATGAGTGATGTTCGAGTCTGTACTCTCCCATCTCAAGTCTAGAGGAACCGTGCGAGTGCCGAACGAGGGATAGTACAGTCTTCCAACTGCCCCACCCGGCCGTACCGGGGATGGGTTACACAAGGAACTTGCCCTATCCATACCGATTGTGCGACATAGAAGCATGCACTTTGACCGCATCGGCATCGTGACTCTATGTCTGCTGGCCGCCTCAGCCATCTCTTTGGCGCAGGACAAATCGGACGCTGCGGCCATCCGCGCCCTGGAACTGAAATGGACCGAATCCTACAAGCAGCACAACATCGACATTCTGTCGTCCCTGCTGGCCGAGGATTTCGTCATCACGATCGAAGACGGCAGCATCTACAGCAAGGCGGGATACATCAGCCACAGTGCCGACCCAGCGACCAAGGTACAGATAGCCGAACTATCGGATCTCAAAGTGCGGATGCACGGCGACACCGCCGTTGTGACCGGCGCCTATCACGAGAAAGGTGAATCAAACGGAAAGGCCTACGAGTATCGTGACCGCCTGACCGATATCTGGATGAAAGTCGGCGGCAAATGGCAAGTCGTGGCGTCGCAGTACAGCGTTCCTTCCAGACAGTGATACCCCGCCTTCGCACTCCACAAAACCCAGAAAAAAGATTGCTTTAAGCTGACGGTCTCGAGAACGCACATATTCGCTGCAAAAAGACGACCACCGCCCGCGCAACCGTGGAAGAGCGGCCCTTCAGGGCCGCGCAAGTCGCCCTCATTAAATTGGGCTTCAGCCCCTGAGTTCTGAATCACGAAAATCAACGTGCAAAGCAGCCCTGGCCGGCCCGCTCTGTGCGGGACCAACCTTGACCTCTCAGCCGAACCCCGCCTCGCGGAAATAACTGTGGACGAGTTGCCAGCGTCGCGTCCAAACTCGTCGCATCCGCAACGACGGAATCTTTCGGAGGACGCTTATCATGACGAATCATACGGATCGACCTCACAACCCAAATTCTCATATCGATCTGAACCAGTTCTGGTCCTCTCACCTTGGCCTTACCCTCGTTACAGTCTCATTGGCCGTTATCGTCTTCGTGGTAACGCCGCTCCGCGAAGCGGGCCTCCCCAGTCGGCTTTTCTTCGACATTGTCGTGGTCACGCTGATGATTTCCGGCGCTCTGGTCATCGACCAAAGCCGCATGGCCAAAGCCTGCGCGATCGCCATTGTCCTGGCCTCCGCAACGGTGCTGGCTACGGGTCGCCTCCATCCGACGCCATTTCTTCATCTGTTGGGCAGCGCCTTCGTGATTGTCACTTTGCTTCTTTACGTCCGTATTGTCTTGCTCGTGATGTTCAAAGGCCCCTTGACGTGGAGCCGCATCCAGGGTGGCGTCTGCGTGTATCTGCTGATTGGGATGGGTTGGGCATCGGCCTTTCAGTTCCTGGAGCAGCTACGCCCGGGATCCTTTTACTTTGCTTCTGCGCCGATGGACCTTGACCAACTCACGTCGAAACTTACTTATTTCAGTTTCGCCACTCTGACCACGGTCGGCAGCACAATCGCCCCGGTCGATCCCTTCGCTCGCTCCCTCACCATCGCTGAGGCCATCGTCGGCCAGCTCTTTCCCGCGACGCTCATCGCCGCGCTCGTGGCGATGGCGATGCGGCCGGGCACGAAATCCTGACGCTCCCCAGAGGCCATTGATTGTTCATTTGTCCGTCTAGTGAGCCAACCAGGGAGTGGCCGTTCAATCGCAGCAGCTGCGCCTGGCAGATGGGTTTCAATCCCTCTAAA
>CAWHSR010000044.1:0-39659 GCA_963832015.1 uncultured Acidobacteriaceae bacterium | reverse complement strand
TAAACTAGGTTGGCAGATTAATGGAAAAAGCGAGCCCTCCCGCACAAGACCGCGCGCGAGTGGCTGGGAGCAGAAGTGAGCAATAGGAGCTATAAGCACTCATGAATCTGAAAGGCGTCAAACTCACGTGGTTGGGCCACTCGACGTTCCGCCTTGAAACACCCGCCGGAAAGACAATCTTCATCGATCCCTGGATCATGGGAAATCCCATGTGTCCCGAGGCCGACAAGAAAGTGAAGAAGGCTGACGTTCTGCTTTGCACGCACGGCCATGGCGACCACATCGGCGATGCCGTCGAAGTCGTCAAGCAGCACAACCCGCTCGTAGTGGGAATCTACGAACTCTGTCTCTGGATGGCGAAAAAGGGCGCCAAGCAGATCTCCCCCATGAACAAAGGGGGATCGCAGACGGTAGGCGATATCAAAGTAACCATGGTCCACGCCGATCACTCCTGCGGCATCCAGGATGGCGACGAGATTGTCTACGGCGGCGAGGCCTGCGGTTACGTGATCGAGTTTGCCAACGGCATCAAGATTTACCACGCCGGCGACACGAACGTATTCGGCGACATGGCCATCATCCGCGAGTTGTACGCTCCTGAAATTGCCATGATTCCGATGGGCGATTTTTTTACCATGGGACCCCGCGAAGCAGCGTATGCCATCAATCTGCTTAAGCCGAAGACCGTCATCCCGATGCACTTTGGAACTTTCCCCGCGCTCACCGGAACCCCGAGCGCGTTGCAGAAACTGGTTCCAAACGTTGAAGTGTATGAAATGAAGCCGGGCGTCACCATCGGCGGCTGAAGCATTAGAACGCGAATCTTCAGAACTAGCGCACTCGAAAGGGAAGCGTCGTGACTCAAGCAAAGATACCTCAGGCCAAGAAAAAAGATTCAGCCGCAAGCTGGCGTCACTATAACTTCACTACCGCCGGACCAGTCGACGACTACATCTACTCCATGCTGCCCAAGCGGGACGAAGTTCTGGCCGAGATGGAAGACTACGCCACCGAACATGAGATCCCGATCGTGGGCCCGGCGGTCGCGCGAGTTCTGCAGCAACTGGCGCTGGTGATCAACGCCCGGACCGTCTTCGAACTGGGTTCGGCGATCGGATATTCCACCATCTGGTGGGCTCAGGCAGTAGGCGACAAAGGACGTGTGATCTACACCGATGGCGACTCGAAGAATACGGAACGCGCCCGCGGCTACTTCCAGCGCGCTGGGGTTTCCAACCGCATCACGCTGCATACCGGAGACGCGCTGGAATATCTTTCTGAGCAGAAGCAGGAGTTCGACATCATCTTCAATGATGTTGACAAGGAAGATTATCCACGGGTCCTGCGCCTCGTGGCACCGCGCTTGCGGAAGGGCGGCCTGTTCATCACCGACAACGTGCTGTGGAGCGGCCGCGTCGCCGAAAAGAATCCCACGGATGCTCGCACCAAGGCCATCCTTGAATTCAATCGCAAACTCTACGACACCAAGGAGTTCTACACGACGCTACTGCCGATCCGGGACGGACTTGCGGTGGCACTGAAGAAATAAAGGCGACACAACCTCAGGCATCGTGATTCTTGCCCTTCGAGGGGTGAGCGACGGAAGCGACTCCTCGCACCTGATTCGCCGCGCTTTTTAACACACCCGTAACATCCCTTCACTATAGTGGCGCAATTCCATCGGATTTCAATCCTGCACGTTAGAGCTGTCACAAAGGACCACCATGGCCACAGCATCCACTGTTCTCGATGCCAAAATCCGCCGTTCTCCCGGCAAGATCGGCATGCTGGTTTTCGGGATCGTCCTGATCGTTGGTTTTGCCTATGCGGGATCGCATCTTTTGGGCGATCTTTCCACCCTGCACAACGAATCGGTGTTGCCCTACGTGTTGCTTGGGGTCGCGCTGCTCGTGGCCCTCGGTTTTGAATTCGTGAACGGTTTCCACGACACCGCCAATGCGGTGGCGACGGTCATTTACACCCACTCGCTGGAGCCTCACGTCGCGGTGGTATGGTCGGGTTTCTGGAATTTTCTGGGAGTGATGGCTTCGTCCGGATTAGTCGCATTCACCATCGTCTCTTTGCTGCCGGTTGAGTTGATTTTGCAGGTGGGGAGCAAGGCCGGCTTTGCCATGGTCTTCGCGCTGCTCGTCTCCGCGATCATCTGGAATCTGGGAACCTGGTACTTCGGCCTACCAGCTTCCAGTTCCCATACCCTGATCGGTTCGGTCATCGGCGTAGGCATTGCCAACCAACTGATGGCCGGCAGGACTGGTACTTCGGGCGTCGATTGGGGACAAGCCGCCAACATCGGCAAATCGTTGCTGCTCTCCCCCATCGTCGGATTCGGCGTCGCGGCCCTTCTGCTGCTCGCGGCCAAGGCGCTCATTAAGGATCCGAAACTTTATAGCGCGCCAGAAGGCGAGGCCCCACCGCCCTTCTACATTCGCTGCCTGCTTATTCTCACCTGCACAGGCGTCAGCTTTTTCCACGGGTCAAACGACGGCCAGAAGGGCATGGGGCTGATCATGCTCATCTTGATCGGAACCGTGCCTACCGCCTATGCCCTGAACCACGCGGTGACTTATAAGGAGTCGCAGGACTTCATCGCTGTTTCGCAACAAGCTGGTCAGGTGCTCGACCACTATGTCGAACCGGGCGCCGTCATCGGGGACGCCCGCGACGACGTGACCGAATACATCCGCACGAAGCAGTTCACCGCCAATACCATGTTGGCTATGCGGACGCTGGTCAATGACATTGGCAACGAGACGAGCCTCTACAAGGAACTGAAGAATGTTCCCAACGACCGGGTTCGTAACTTCCGCAATGATCTCTACCTGGTGAGCGAAGCTCTGCGGCTCACGGCCAAAAGCGGCCAGCCTAAATTCGCCCCAGCCGATGCAGCCGTCCTCGCCAACTACAAGAAACACGTGGATCACTCGACTCGCTTCATCCCCACCTGGGTGAAGGTTGCCGTGGCGATGGCTTTGGGTTTAGGAACGATGGTCGGCTGGAAGCGGATTGTAGTGACCGTGGGGGAGAAGATCGGTAAAGAACACCTGACCTACGCCCAGGGAGCCGCGGCGGAAATCACTGCCATGGCGACGATCGGCGCGGCTGACGGATTCGGTCTGCCGGTCAGCACCACGCATGTGCTTTCCTCCGGTGTGGCGGGCACCATGGCAGCCAATCATTCGGGTATTCAAATGAGCACGGTGCGCAACCTGGCGTTAGCCTGGGTGCTCACGCTCCCGGTCGCGATGTGTTTGTCTGGGTCCTTGTTCTGGCTGTTCCGAAAGATCTTCTAAACGAAGACATTCTAGGACGTTGTTACCCGGGCGACCTGTCTTATTTCGGTTGCGGTTGGATCATTTCTACGTCGATCGTGATGGTGATCTCGTCTCCTACGACGCCGGAACCGGCAGTAACGCCGAAGTCCTGCCGCGTAATCTTCGTCGTAGCCGAAGCGCCCATGCGCTGCCCGGCTCGGTCGGCGATGGGCCCTGAAGGTCCATCCACGTCAAGCACGACTTCTTTGGTTACGCCGTGAAGAGTCAGTTCGCCCGTAATCAGGAGTTTCCCCGGTCCCGCCACCTTTGTCGACTTGGAATGAAACGTAATGGTGGGATATTTCTGGGAGTCTAAGAAGTGCGGACTCTTAATATCGTTATCGCGCATTTCGACGCGCGTATCCACCGAACTCGCGTCGATTATGGCCTCCAGAGAATCCTTCGACGGATCTGTCGGATCATGCTTAACCGACCCGCTCACTTTCGTGAACGCGCCTCGCACGGTGGAGACTCCCAGATGCCGTACCGAAAACTGCGCGGCAGTATGGTTCGGATCGATTTGCCAGGTGGCTGCCTGCGCTGCGGCGGTGGCTGCCATCGCCAACGCGGTGATGAAGGTAAAAACAAAACGGCCCATAGTTTAGAAAGTCTCCTCGAGGGAAATTGAGTTTAGTAATGCTAAATGGATTTGACTGGAATCGCCAACAGGTCCTCGACCAGGCCAACTTCCTTTTGCAGGAAGGGTTCCCCGTGGCTCACGCCCCCGAGGGCGCCGTAAAAACGCGCCATGGATTCGACACGGGCGCGAATCTCAGCCTGGGCAGGGAACAGATCCTTGCCCGCTTCCTGGTCGCTGAACTGCGACTTGTACGCGAGGATCGATGCGAACTTTCCTTCAAACTGCTCGCCAATGTCCACGACAAACGAAGGCCGAATGTCGTAGTAGAGCGTCGCATAAATCATCTTGAAGGGACGATGCGGGGCAAGGGACGAAGAGCCGAGAGCTAACTTCGCGAGTCCAGCCAGGAAGCAAGCCTCATATCCCAACACCGACGCGGTGTAATGATCTGGATGCCGCCCCTTCCAGTAGGGCAGAATGACTACCCGCGGCCGCGTCTCCCGAATCACGGTTGCGACCTTTAACCGGTTCTCGTAGGTGTTCTCGACGCGCCCGTCAGGAATGTCGAGCGCGCGCCTCCAACTCACGCCCAAAATCTTGGCCGCGTCATCGGCTTCGCGCGCGCGATCGTCCGCCGTGCCCCGCGTCCCCATCTCGCCCTGCGTCAAGTCGAGGATGCCCGTGCGCTGGCCGCGCTGCGCGGCCTTCAGTAGAGTTCCGCCGCACGTTTGCTCTACGTCGTCGCGGTGCGCGGCGATGGCTAGGATGTCCAGAGATTGGAGGTCGAGCGGGGTCGATGACATGTCAGTCGAGGTTGCCTTGCTCCAGCACTACGTTCTCGCGCACGATCAGTCGGTGCGCCGCCATTTCCTTCAGCGTAGGAAGCACGCGATTCACATGCTCATCGGTGTCGACGAAAATGATGATTACCGGCAGCTTACCTCCGGCCTCCACTAGATGTGAGGTCTCCACGCGCTGCCGCCCCAGGAAGCCCGCAACTGCGTGAAGCGCGATCGCCGCGTAGGCGTTCTCTTTGCGCAGGTAGTTGAGAATCTCCATGTGCAGCGGCCGGTGATGCCACTGGTCCCCTTCGTTAAGATAGATGGTGACTTGCACTGCCATCGCATCTGGCATTTTACTCGTGATCCTTCCTGGAAATCTGCCATTCCTGCCGCAAGATGCCGTATAACTCCGAATCCACGAACTGATCCCACTTCCGCAGATGTTCGCGCTGGCAGCCTTCGTGGCGCATGCCCAGCTTCACCAGAATCCGGCCCGAGCTTGGGTTTTGTTTGAAATGCGAGGCGAAGACCCGGTGCAAACCGAGGTCTTCAAATCCATAACGCAGCAACTCGCGCCCTGCCTCCGTCGCATAGCCCTGTCCCCAGTACGGAAGGCCCAGCCAGTAACCAAGTTCGGCGTGCTGATGCTGGTCGTCGACGCGCAACCCGATGCCGCCAATCTGTTTTCCGTCATTGCGCAGCGTTATCGCCAGCCAGATCTTGCCTGGTTCCCGCCCCAGAGCAAGGAAGTCCCTTGCATCCTGCTCGGTGTAGGGATGCGCGATACGCAACGTCGTGGCAGCTACTTCACGAGTGCCGATTATGGGCAGCAGTTCCGCGATGTCTTCCTCGCGGTAAGGGCGCAACCTCAGTCGCGCTGTTACCAGAGTAGGACGCGTCTCCATGGCTAGATCGCCCGCGCCAGCGCCATTCCAGCCAGCGCACCGCCCAGGCAGAGCAGGTTATTGCTGAGTACGTTGGCCAGCATCAATCCCCATTGCCCTTGCTCGAAATACGACATGGACTCAAACGCGTAGCTCGAAAAAGTGGTGAACGAGCCGCAGAATCCGACGACGACCAGCAGTCGCCAGCGAAGATCGACCAGCACCCGCTCGCTGGTCCAGATCACGAAGAAACCGACGATGAAACTGCCGACTATATTGATGATGAGCGTTCCGACAGGGAAGACCGGGCCAAACTCTCGTGCAGCAAGACGGCTGAGCAAGTAACGCAGGTTGGCACCGACGATCGCGGCGACGGATATAGCGAGGAAATCCTTCACGATGGAGCTCCCTACAAAAAGAGTCAGATTCTGTAGGAGTTATCAGCCTGCAAGCCCCGCAAGCGGTTAATGGCGAACTCCATCGCCGTAACTATTTTCTATCACAGACGACATGCCGCAGCACAGGTCACCGAAGGTCCGAACGCTGACGCCTGAAGTCCCGTCCGCTTATTTCTTCCGCTCCACCAGAAACCTCGCCAATTCCTTCAACGTTTCCGCCGACTCCCCGAAGCTTTCCAGTTCCGCAAACGCATCATTCACCAAAGCATCCGCCCTGCGTAGCGATGCTTCAACCCCAAACAGCGCAGGATACGTCGCTTTCTCCGAGGCAGTATCTTTGCCGGCAGTCTTCCCCAGTTGCTCCGAAGTCTGCGTCACGTCGAGTACGTCGTCCACAATCTGAAATGCCAGGCCGATCGCCAATCCGAAGGCACGCAGCTTCGCCACCTGATTGTCTTTCGCTCCAGCGTACAGCCCTCCGCTCACCAGGCTCGCGGTGATCAGCGCGGCCGTTTTCGAGCGGTGGATGTACTCCAACATCTCCGCCGTTGGCCGCATGTGTTCCGACTCGAGATCCACGACCTGCCCGCCAATCATGCCGTCGATGGTTCCCGTGTCGTGGGCGATCTCCTCGATAATTTTCACGCGCGCTTCCGCCGGACACTTTAACCGCGCCAGCACCTCATAGGCCTGCGTCTGCAGCGCATCTCCAGCCAAGACTGCGATGGCCTCCCCAAATGCCTTGTGACAGGTCGGACGACCGCGGCGCAGATCGTCGTTATCGAGCGCAGGCAGATCGTCATGGATCAGCGAATAGGTGTGCAGCATCTCCAGCGCTGCGCCCAGTTCCTCAATGCGCGCTGGCAATGATCCAGCCACCATGCGTCCTGCTTCCATGCAGAGCACGGGCCGCAGGCGCTTGCCACCGGCAAAGACGCTGTGGCGCATGGCTTTGTGAATCGATTCGGGGTGCTGAGTCTCCAGCGGAATGAGCCGGTCGAGCGCCGCATCGGCCAGTTGCCGTCCTTGTTCGAGAGTTTCCGTGAGCATGAAGCAGTGAGTATAACAAGGCAAGCGTATGTGGGGACTGCGCGAAGGGACGAAGGAGGAAAGGGAAGGCGGAGAAAAGGCGGCAAAGAAAAAGGACGCCCGCAGGCGTCCTCGATGCATACGACGGATCTACGCCGCAGCGGTCCGCGAAAGCGCCATGCTTCGCAGCACCGAAGTCAGCACATTCGCCACGTCATCCGCAGGACACACATCACTGGCGCCAGCCGCCAGCGCGGCCATCCACATTTCCTCGTCAGGGATGCGATGCGTACAGACAATGGGCAGAGCAGGAAATTCGCGGTGCAGATTCTCCACATCGGCCAGCAGCCAGTGCTCGATGTTGAGCACCACGGCCTCCGGCCGGTTCCGAGCCACGTCCTCTCGCAATTCTTCGCGGGAGCGGGTTAGGTGTACTGAAAAGTGAGGGCGGAGCCCACCAGCCAGGGTCCGGGCCACTTTAGGATCTTTCTCAAGAACGACTACACTTTGCGTCATAATTCCCCCGAATCTTCAACCATCGTCAACGGCGGACGTCGACATTGGACTAAGGCTGCGGGGTGGCTGGGAAAACCACTGCACCACAGACATCTAAAGCTCTCGATCGAGGCCAGAAATCCGCACGGCTCACCGGCGTGCAGGCGACTTCTCTGTCAGCGCTTCGAATGGTTCCGCTTGAAGCTTCCCGTTCTTTTTCAGCAGAATCTCGACCTTACCTTCCGCTTGTTCCAGTTCCTTCCGGCAGGAAGAAGAGAGCTGCATGCCTTCTTCAAACAGTGTCAGAGATTTCTCCAAAGGGACTTCTCCCTTTTCCAGTTCCTGAACTATTTTCTCCAGTCGCTGGAGGCACTCTTCAAACTTGGCCAACGGGGATTCGCTCCGTCTCTTATTGTAATGCACCTCTTCGCAACGAGAGTCCAGTCTTTTTAATGAGTGGGACCCATAAAAATGATCGATGAAGTCCCAGTGCGGGAAATGGTTCTGAGGCCGGAAAGCTGCAATATCGTTTTGCTATTGCATTGAATCGATTCATGAGCCTCGCTGCGTTCGGACTAAGAGGCCACACCGAGGTTCAGGGGGTACCGCCGCCGGCGGCACTAAATTATTTGCGCGATAGTAGACCACGAGCGGGCCGTAATCCACGCGTAGGTGGACGAGCTTGTTTCCGAGGTGCACTCTAAACCGCCGCTTTGGAACCTGGATCTTTTTCCAAGGCCTCCAATACGTCAACGGCTGAGCTATACCGACCCTGCGGCGCGCTGATTTGCGCTCCCTGAGCCATCTGTTTTGCCGCAATCAGCATTTCCCGAGCAATCGCCACTCCCTCGGCTCGGGCTAGTTCCGGAGTCTGCGCCCGCGCCATGCGCTCTAAAATCGAGTCAGGCACCGACACTCTCAGCTCATTCTTCATGAACTCCGCGTTGCGAACACTAACGAGCGGCCAGATCCCGGCCACGACAGGGATGTGGCAGTGCTCAATGCGTTTCAGGAAGTTCTCCAAGAGCCGCAGATCGAACACCGGTTGGGTTACCGCATACTCCGCTCCGGCCTGGACCTTGTATTCGAAACGCCGAATCTCTTCGTCCAAGTCAGTCAGCCCCGGATTTGCCCCCACACCGATCACGAAGCCCGTCCCGGCGCCAATCGGATTTCCCCCGAGATCAAGCCCCCGATTCAGGTTGTGCACAATGTTGACCAGACCAATCGCGTCGACATCAAACACTGCGGTCGCGTCGGGATAGTTTCCCATCTTCGGAGGATCGCCGGTAATGCAGATCAGATTCTTGATGCCGACCGCCGCCGCACCCAGCAAATCGCTCTGGATGCACAGCACGTTCCGATCGCGGCACGTGTAGTGCAGAATTGCATCAATGCCTACTTCGCGCTGAATGAGCAATGACAGCGCCTGGTTGCTCATGCGCGCCGAGGCTCGCGGGCTATCAGGAATGTTCACCGCGTCCACGCCCACCGACTTCACAAACTGCGCGCCCTCGATTTCCTTGCGAACATCGATGCCCTTGGGCGGCACGATCTCGACCATGGTTACAAATTCACCCCGAGCCAGCCTCGCGCCCAGTAGCGATCGGTTCTCCAGCGGCACCGCCGGCGCGGCGAGTGGCGCGGTCTGGTCACCTACCACATGAGCGGTAGCCGTTTTTGAGCGGGCTTCACCTACACGCAGCGCCGATTTCATGACCCGGATGTGTTCCGGTGTCGTTCCGCAGCATCCTCCGACGAGCCGTACTCCTGCAGCGACGAATTTCCGCGCATAGCTGGCCATATATTCCGGCGAGCACAAATAAATGTTCCGCCCGTCCACCGACCGCGGAATACCTGCGTTCGGTTGCGCCGCCAGCGGCAGGGAAGTCGCCGCCCGCACCCGCTCCATCGCGTCGAGCATGGCGACCGGGCCCACGCTGCAGTTGCAGCCAATCACGTCCGCACCCCACTCTTCGAGCTTCGAAACGAACGTCTGCGGATCGGAGCCGTCGAGGCAGTTACCGTCCTCGTCAATCGTGACCTGCGCCACGATCGGGAGAGATTTGCTTACCTCGCGCGCAGCCAGCATCGCCTGGTGGATCTCTTCCAGATATCCGAATGTCTCCAGAATCAGCAGATCGATGCCGCCTTCCACCAGCGCTTCAATCTGCTGGCGAAAGGCCGCTCGCGCCTCCTCGAACGAAGTCTTCCCCAGCGGCTCGATTCTTGTGCCGAGCGGGCCAACCGATGCCCCGACCCATACATCGAAGCTTTTGGCGGCTTCTCGTGCCAGTCGAGCGCCGGCATGATTGATGTCGCGAACCTTGTCCGCCAAGCTATGCCGTCCTAGGCGGAAAGAGTTGGCACCGAAAGTATTGGTTTCAATAATCTCGGCTCCAGCCTGCAGATATTCGTGGTGAATCCCGCGAATCAGGTCGGGCTGAGACAGATTCAATTCATCGTAAGACCGGTTGATGAAGATGCCTTTGGCGTAGAGCAGGGTCCCCATGGCGCCGTCGCACAGTACCGGGGATTGCTTGATCCGAGCAAGAAAGTCAGCCGCCATATCGTTTCTGAGAATACAGGATCAGCGCCAGTTCGTGCATCTCAGTGGCTTTTGCAATCAGCAGCGGAAAATCGCGGAGGTTTTCCACATTAGTCCCAGCTCCGGATGAGCGCCAGTTCCGGGTCTGCTATAATCCACCATTTCGCAATTAAATCTCCCTTTTTCATGTCCTTAGGAGCCTGTCGTTTGAAGAAACGGATCCTCGTACTGGTCGTCGGATTGTGGGCCATCTTGAACTTCTCTTCCTGTGGGGGCAGCAGCAAGCCCAAGGATCCGCCCAGCGGCCTGCCCGACCGCGTTCTGGCCTCGCAAGGGGTAAGTTCGACGTCCAGCAGAGGCGGCCTGGTCATCCTCAATGGCTACAATGACACCATACCGGGACTTGCTCCCATCCAGGCAGGAAACTCGCCCGGCGTGATGGCTATCTCACCGAGCCGAAACATTGCTGCGACTTTTGACGTCAGCAGCAGCAACGTTTACGCCGTGGACACATTTAAAGAAGCAGATATCGGAAACGTGCGCATCCCTGGGCCGACGTCAAGCATGGCCTTTCCGACTGCACAGCCAATCGGATACGCCGCCATCCCGACGGCCACAGTCAACGGCTATACCTTTGTGGGCGCCGTCGATATCTTGGATTTCGTCAGGTCACAGCTCACCACGATTGCGGTCACGAATGCGCAAACCGTGATCGCCAACTCCAACGGCACCCAGCTCCTCGTCTTCAGTAATGACTCCGACTCGATCACGGTGCTAACCCCCTCGAATGCGGTGTCCCCGGTCGATCTCAGTTGCCAGTCCGCTCCCAACGCGGTTTGCACCCAGGTCCCAGGCTTCGACCGGCCAGTGTGGGCCGTCGTCAGTGGTAACACCGCGTATATTATGAACTGCGGAGCGGAGTGCGGCGGCGTTCAAGCCAGCGTGCAGACCTTGGACCTGAGTTCTCTCGCCGTGGGCCCTCGGGTGCTGGTAAATGGCGCCACCATCGGTTTAATAAGCGGTTCCCAGTTGTTTGTCGCCGGAAGCGGAACGCCCACCGGACCCCTCTGCAAATCCATCCCGGGCGCTGCCCCTACCGCAGCCACCTACTGCGGGACGCTCGATATCATTGACCTGAGCACCATGACCGACCCGTACTACAACAACCCCAGCGCCGAGATCGCGATCCCGGACGGCTTTCATTGGCGCATCGATATGACTACGAACGGCCAGGTCTTCGTCGGATCGCTACATTGCACCAACATCGGCAACGTCAACAACCCGGTCGGGGAAGTACGCGGATGTCTCGCGATCTACCGCACCGCCAACAACTCGGTGCTCTTTCCTCCGGACAATGGCGACGTGAACGGCCTGCAGGGATTCACCACCCGCGACGTTGAGTATGTTGCCGAAGGCGGCAGCCTGCGGGTCTACGATACCCTCACCGATGTGCTGTTGATCAACGACTTTCTGCCCGAGGGAAACATCAACATCGTGGGCTACGTGGGCGACATTAAGGCGATCGATTTCTTCTAGCCAGGGGTGTAGCGCTGGCATCCTGCAGGCTGGACCGAAGATGTCTCGCCCTCGCCGGTCCAATTCTTACTTCACGGGTTCCAGCAAGAGTCGGTGCGCTTTCGCGGCTTCCACGCACTTCGCGGTGAAGGGAAGACTGAACGTAGTTCCCCCGTACCACGCCTTCCATTGATCCATGTAGTAAGGGCTCAGAAAATTTCCTCCCTGGCCGGTGACCGTGTTCAGCGTCGACTCATCCAGGTTAGCCATGTTCGCCGTGAAACGCTCAGACGGCCCATGGTATGGCGTCACAGCCTTCACCGTGTATCCGCTGCCGGATTGCTCCTGTACTCCTGGTCCCGACCACCGCCGGATCAGCGGAATCTTGCCCAGGATCGGATGCCGGATGTCGACTGCATTGAAGGCGCCCCAGCGCCACGAAGCGAGATCCTTCGGCGCCTGTGGATGGTTGACAGCAGCCTCGACCGCTGCCGTCAACAGTTCGTCATAATTTGGATATTTGTCAGGCAGCCAGCGCTTCGGCCGGTGGAGCAGGATGTTCTCCATCCACACCGATCGTTCCAGCCACGAATAGGTCTTCCAGTCGATGACGTTCTTCTCCGTTTCTTTATAGAGCTCGGAGTCGGCCTCCTTGCGAGATTCCGAAGGGGCCATTCCCAACTTTGGTTCGAGAAGCAGTCGGCGCAATTCGCCAATTGAATTTTCCGCGATGGTAGGTGCGGCCGAGGCCGCCAGCATGCGGCCATCCCAGCTGCGCATCAGGTCGGCGGCCTGCTGGGCGCGCGCGGAGGGCTTCGCGGCGTGATCCACGGCGTAAACCAGGCGCTCCGCGGCGAATAGCACGGCTTCCGATTGAATGTCGGTTTGCAGCGCGAGCATGTCTGCCGCCGAGAACTGCCGTCCCGACTCCAGCACGTGATAGATGCGCGCCGTGCGCCACGGAGCCTCCCATTCCATGCTGATCGAATTCGGATACCCATCCGGCGCGATTCTTCCGTTCGCGGTTGCAATAATTCCTGATGGCGGGTTGTAGATGCTCGGCAGCTTTTCAAACGGAATGTACGAAATCCACTCGTGCGCGTTGTCGGCGCCGCTGACGGGAAGGCTGCCGTCTCCCGCCGCGCGGATCGGAACCTTGCCTGTCGTGTGATATCCAATGTTCCCGTCCACATCGGCGTAGACGACGTTTTGTCCCGGCGCGTCCAGTTGAGAAAACGCACGTTGAAACTCATCCCAGTTGTGCGCCGTATTCACGTCAAAGAACGGAATGTGCAGCCCGTCATACAGCGTCCAACGCAGCGCCAGTGGCCTGGTTTCGCCGGGAACCAGCTCCGTAATCACCGGTCCGTGACGCGTGATCCTCACATCGACATTCACATCTGGCTTGCCTTTCACGTGAATGACTTCCGCGCGATGCTCCGGTTGCACCCATCCGCTCGGCGTCTGATACGCGCCTTCCTGGTTGAAATTCTCGATGAACACATCGGTCACCGTCGGACCGACGTTGGTGAATCCCCATGCAATCCGCTGGTTGTGCCCCACAATGACATAGGGCATTCCGGGTAGCGTCACGCCCGCAACATCGAGAGTGCCCGAGTGCAGGTGAGCCTCGTACCAGAGATTCGGCATCTGGTGGCCAAGGTGCATGTCGTTCGACAGCAGTGGCTTTCCCGTCACCGTATGCGCCCCGGAGACTACCCAGTCGTTCGATCCGTTCACCGGTACCTCTTCGATTGAGGACGATTCGATTGTCGAAGATCCAGTCAACCACGGCTCGATCGATAAGGCTTCACGACTCTTTGTGAAACCCGGTTTTGGGTGGCGCAGCGCTTTTAGCGCTGCGCTCAGCCCGTTCTCTTCCGCAAGGGCTTTAGTCCCTGAGGCCCCGACCAGCAAACCCTTCGGCGCTCTTGCCGGAAACGTTCGAGTAACTGAGTTGTCCGGAGAATCGTCGTCGTCCTCGTCATCGGAATTTCCGGTGTTGTCCGGTTCCGTCAGATCCTCTCGCATCACGGTCGGCGGACGGTCGTGCCATGAGCGGTTCACATACAAGTCCGCCGTCAACTCCGGGCCCAGCTTGGCGAGAATCTTCTCGCGACTGAGCGCGTCATAAAAGTAGTGATAGTTCAGATCCTTCACCATCGAATTGGCGATTACCGCCGAATCCTCCGGTTGCCATGGCTTCGGAGCGTAATGCAGAATCCGAAACTCGATCGGCAGCCTGTCGCCATGCGTCCCGATGTACGCGTTGACTCCGCGCGTATACGCGTCGTAGAAAGCGCGGTCCCGGGGGCTGGCCAGTTCCATGGCCTTCCTCGCGGCTGCCCGCAGGCCCAGAATCCTCTGTTCGCGATCCAGTTTCAACAGGCCATCGCCCAGAATTTCCGAGAGTTCGCCACCGCCGTAGCGGCGCATCACATCCATCTGCCATAACCGGTCCTGCGCTGTCACATAGCCCTGTGTGAAAAAAAGATCCTCCAGGCTGGCCGCTTCAATCGTGGGAACCCCGTGCCCGTCACGCGTGACCGTGACCGGCGCCGAGAGCCCCCGAATCTGCAGCCGCCCATCGAGTTGAGGCAGGGCAGCATGCGCGACGTAGTAGCCATATCCAACCAAGCCCGCCACAATCACGATCACGGCCAGCACGAGCCACAGCAATATGCGTAGGACGGGCGAACGTCGCGACTTGGGTGGGCTGATCTGGGTCAGTGTGCTCATGAGGAATCTCTGATTGTATTCCACGCCCCGTGGCCCTGCCCGCCGCTGAAAATGAATTTCATTTTCAAGATGCCGGATGGTATCCTGACCATGTTCGACCTGATTCTGTTCCACCCGCCATGCTCCAGAAGCGCATCGATGATCAGCCCACCATCTCCCGCCAGATGGTCCGCGAGGCCCAGGAAATCCTTCACAAGCATTTGAAGGGCGTCGGCCTCAAGCAGACTGCTCAGCGCGATGCCATCCTCCGCACCTTCCTCGAAACCCGCGACCATCTTTCCACGGACGAACTCCACCGCCTGGTGCAGAAAAAAGACGCGCGTATCGGTTACACCACCGTCTACCGCACCCTGAAATTGCTGGCGGAGTGCGGCCTGGCCAGCGAAGTCGCCTTCCATGATGGCATTGCCCGCTACGAGCACCAGTACAACCGCCGCAGCCATCACCACATGGTCTGCACCGGCTGCGGCAGTTCCGTTGAATTCTTTTCCCAGGAAGTCGGCCAACTCGAGCAGGAGATTGGGCGCCGGTACCACTACCTCACGACCCGGCATACGTTCCAGATCTACGGCGTCTGCGAGGACTGCCGCAAGAAGAACCACGCGCCCCGCGCGGTCTGAAATCGGTTCTGGGGATTTGCCGCCCGCCTCGCCATTTGATATGGTGCCCCACAATGGATCCGACGAGCGTTCCCCCGACCTCTTGCCCCGAATGCTCCGCCCAAATGCCCCAGACCGCCGCCTTTTGCCCGGCTTGCGGCCGCGCCATGCAGGCGCAAACGCTCGCTCAAGGGACCGTCGGTGTTCTTCCGGAAAATATCGGCGGCGCGCTCGCGTATTTCACCTTCATTCCCGCAATCGTGTTCCTGTTCCTCGTGCCGTACAACAAGAACCGTTTTCTGCGCTTCCATTCCTTCCAGTGCCTGCTGCTTTGGGGCGCGGCCATTCTGATTGGGATTGCCCTGAAACTCGCCAGCGTAGTGCTCTTCATCGTCCCCGTGCTTGGCCCTCTGCTGGTCTGGGTGGTCGCCGTCGTAGTCGGGCTTGCGGCCATTGTGATCTGGCTAGTTCTCGTGGTGAAGGCCTTTCAGGGAGAGATGTTCCAACTGCCCATGCTCGGTGAATTTGCTGCGCAGTATGCTGGTTCGATCTAGCTCGCACGGCGGGCTCACGCACTCAAAAATTGCTTTCTGCGGGTTTTCCTGATACTTTGCCGCCCACGCCGCTTGGGGCACGACTTGGGTTCAGTTGTGAGATTGCACCCGCGGTGGCGACGAGGGTATTCCCATGGCATTCTGCAATAACTGCGGCGCACAGATCGCCGACGGTGCTACCGTTTGTCCTGCCTGTGCCGGACGGACTGCAGGCGCTTCTCCAATCGCTCCCAGTGTCGCAGGCCTGAACGACAACACCGCCGGAATGCTGGCCTATGTGACCTTCATCCCGGCCATCATCTTTCTCGTGATGGAGCCCTACAACAGGAGCCGCTTCGTCCGCTTCCACTCGTTTCAATGCATTTTCCTTTTCGTGGTCGTGGCGATTGTTCACTTCGCGCTTGGGGTCATTTCCGCTGTCCCTTTCATGATTTTTTTAACCCTTCCGTTACACGGCTTGGTCTCCCTGGCGACATTGATTCTCTTGATCTTTCTGGCTCTAAAAGCGGGCCAGGGTCAGAGGTACGAGCTGCCGGTGATCGGCGACCTTGCGGAAAAGCAGGCGAACGCGATGTGAGGCTTCGGGCCGCACCACTCCTCAAGTCTCCCGCGCTTGACTTTCTTCCTGTAAGCTGTCAATCCTATTAGCTTTTACCCTCGTCCCAATTCCACGCCAGCAGCGTGGTGTTCGGCCGGCGGGAATCCTGTTGGCCGATTGGGGCATTCATTGCGCGTACGGGTCTTCTATCACGACAAATGCTTTGACGGAGCTTCCTCCGCCGCGTTGTTCTCCCGCTTCTACCGCGAGCGCATCCGCGGCGACGCCGAGTTCGAATTCACCGGACTGGTTCACCGTGCCGGAGCGCTGTTCGACGAAAAGCAGTTCGACGGCGAAGAGAACGCCATCGTCGACTTTAAGTACTCCAGTTCGCCCAAAATTACCTGGTGGTTCGACCATCACGAGAGCGCCTTCCTCTCTCCCGCCGACGCCGAACATTTCGAGCAGGATCAAAGCAACCGCAAGTTTTACGATCCTGATTTCAAATCCTGCACCAGTTTCATCGCCATGATCGCACAGCAGCGATTCGGTTTCGACCCCGCGCCGGTTGCCGATCTCGTGTACTGGACTGACATCATCGACGGCGCGCTCTACCCCGACGCCAAGACCGCAGTCGAGATGGAAGCTCCGGCTATGAAGCTGACCATGGTTATCGAATCGGCCCCCGACCACGGCTTTGTTCCCAACTTGATTCCGCTGCTGGCCACGAAATCTTTGGCCGATATTCTCAAGGAACCATTCGTCGCGCCTCTGCTTCCTCCGCTGCTCAAGCGTCACGAACTATCCATCGGCATTCTCGAGCAGCGCACCGAGTGCAAGGACGGCACCATTTTCTTCGACGTCACCGATCATGACCTCGAGGGCTACAACAAGTTCATCCCCTACTACCTGCACCCGGAGTCGGTCTACAGCGTAGGGTTGAGCAAGAGTAGTTTCCGCGTGAAGGTGTCGGTAGGATCGAACCCGTGGGCACCGCAGGAGCCCGAAGTCAACCTGGCCCGCATCTGCGAGCGCTACGGCGGTGGCGGCCACGCCCGGGTCGGTGCAATCTCATTCAACGTGAACCAGCACGCCGCCGCGATCAAGGCATCGCAAGAGATCGTAGCCGAATTGCGCGAAGCGATTCGTCAAAAGAAAGCCTGAGAAAGATCGGGTGCCCTACCCTTGGCCCTGCGTATTTTGCAGAGACAGCCTGGGGGTTCTGATCTTCGGAGGACGCTTTTGCCAATCCTCTGGGTGTTCCCCCAAATCAAAACCCCTCCCCGGGCGCAAAGAACGCGACAAGGGTAGGGCACCCTCGAATTGATGTATTTAGGAAGAGTGCGTTCTTACTGTACCGGCTTCCCGCTAGCCACACAGGTCGCCGGATTCCCATCGCTGGCGGACCGAATCACTCCCGACTGATCCGCACAGAACGACTTCCGCTCATAACTGTTTCCGTTGGGCGCGGCGGTCAGATGAAAGCTCGTGGCCGGCGTTCCGCCGCATCCCGAGAGCGTAAACACAAAGCCGTACCTCTTCCCGCTCGCCAGTCCGCTGTTAATCAGCATTGCCTGATGCTCGTTCGGTGTGCCGCCTCCGAAACCATCCAGATTCGACAGCGTGCAACTGTAACCAATTGCCGGATAGCTGCTTGCATACATGACCTCGGCAGTAAGAATCGTTCGCATGGCGGCGATCACCATCGCGTCGCTGCCTCCATCCTGTACGGAAACTTCGGAGCGCGGGACGAGCGTCCCCGTTGCACTGGTCGTCCCAATCGTACCGGTCGCAGCCCGCGGCGTCATCTTCTCGGTGATCGCCTTCAGAAAGTCCGGGTCTGCCAACGGCAGGTGAATCGTCACAGAAATCTCATTCAACTTCCAGACCTCTGCCTCCTGCTTCATCGAGAAAGTGATCTGTGGCATGAACGGACCCTTCTTTGCCACTCCGCTCTTGTACGTCTGAAACGACACCTCGATGTCGTCCTGATCCCCACGCAGCGCGTCATTCTCCACCGTGATCTCGACTTTGTCGCCCGTCTTTGGATTCTCCCCCGTCAGCAGCACCGATCCAGTTTCGAACGTCTGCACGTTTTGTCCTTGCGTCTGCAGTTGAGTCGCCATCGTCGAATACTGTTGGAGCGACGCCAGCGCGCCCGACTTCTCCAACGCGGCGCGCGTTACTACAGGAAGATGTTTTATCAGCGTTCCCGGTGTCTTGCTAAAGAACATTTCGATCAGCGCTTGGCGCGCGGTTTGCGGAGCCGCCTGCGGAGCGCCCGCAGTCGTTCCCGCCCACGAACTGCCCGCCCACAGCGTCGCAACCACTAGATAAACGACGAATCTTCTCATAATCCATCTCCCACTCTGATCGTTACATTCTTCCGACCTCCGCTCCAGTTACCGAGGTAAGAAAACACAATCTGCAACGGCGGGACGGCAGGGAAGCGCTGTATCTGCAGCCCTCCTCGTGGTACCCTGCCTTGAGTCGTTGCCCGCATAAATGCGCCAACCCGGAACCAAGCCAGATCCCCACCGTCGCCAACGGCGCGTGCTCCAGGCGGTCGCCACCTTTGAATTCTTTAAGGGCACCTTTGTCGTGCTGATGGGGTTCTGCGCTCTTGCCCTCGTCCACAAGGATGTCTGGCTCTACGCGGAGAGTCTCCTCGCCCTGCTGCACATCAGCACCGATCGCCGCTCGGCCCAACTCTTCCTCGACTTTGCCGATAACGTTACCGACGCGCGACTGTGGGCTGCGGCTCGTATCGCCTTTGCTTATGCCACCTTGCGCTTCACCGAGGCCTATGGCCTGTGGAAGGCCCGCCATTGGGCCGAGTGGGTAGCTCTGGTTTCCGGTGCCCTGCTGCTGCCCCTCGAGATCCGCGAACTCATGCGGGGAATCACCTGGCTGCGCAGCGCTATGCTGATCGGCAATCTGGCAGTCGTGATCTACATGATCTACGTGGTCCGCGACAACCGTCGCGAACGCCGTGCTGCCATTGGAGCGGCGAGCTGAAACCCTTGCCAGAAGGCGGATTTGGAGCAAAATCACTCTAGTATTTGTTTTGTTTTCGGTTCATAATCAGGGCCGGAATCAGAGGGATATCCGGGAGGTCCGTATGCGTCTTGCCAGCTTGTTCTGCTTATCGGTGGTTCTGGTCGGTATCAGCGCCGCGCAAGATACAAACTTTTCCGTGGGCCCGCAGTATCTGATGAACTATGGCTCGCCCATGTTCGCCACACCCATCGCGACGCCGTCGCTTTCTCTGGAAGCCCCTCTGCCGGGAATTCCAAAGCTGCCCGAAATCGGACCTGAGGTCCAAGCTCAGGCTTACCTCGCGAATCCCGAACTCCGGCACCAGGCGAATCTATTCCCGGTCTACTACGGCTACCAGATGATCAGCGTGGTAGAGCTCTCCTCCGCCGAACTTCCTCGGGAGTTGCCGGCTAGCATCACCGACGTCGGCGTCATCGGAATGACCACAGCGGAGTCCCTTCGCGAACGCGGATACGGAGTTCCCATCGCTTATGCCGCTTCCTTCTGGAAGGCCCGCACGCCTCACGCTAAGCGCGTCTACACTAATGCCGACATCGAACGGCTGCACCAGAACTGACCTCCCGTTGCACCGGTTATCGCAGTCGGCGTCATCCAGACGGGAGCCTCTTTTGCTGCAAAGGGGAACCGCCGGTCTGCGGGAACTCGAAGGAATCTCCGGTGCAACCCGCATGCATCGTCCTTTGCATGGTAGCCTTAACCCCATCTCTATTCCGTACGGGGAGTCCATGCCAGCCGGCAATCCTTCGCATCTCGACTTGCAAGCCATCGCCAAAGAAGTAATGCAGCGCCACGGTTTCGAGCCCGATTTCCCTCCCCAGGTTGCACAGCAGCTTGCAGACCTGAAAGCGTATCCGCCGCAGATCGCCCCCACAACCGACATTCGCGACCTGCGCAATCTGCTCTGGTCCTCCATCGACAACGACACATCGCGCGACCTCGACCAGATCGAAGTCGCCGAGCGCGCCTCGAATGGCGATGTGAAAGTCATGGTTGGTATTGCGGACGTAGATTCTTTCGTCCCCAAGCAGACCCCGATCGATCAGCACGCCGCCAAGGAAACCACTACGGTCTATGCGGGAGTGCGGAACTTCCCCATGCTCCCCGAAGAACTGTCGACGGGAAAGACGTCACTGCTCGAAAATCAGGATTGCCTCAGCGTCGTGATCGAATTCGTTGTCGATTCCACCGGAAACCCGAAGTCATCGAGCGTCTATCGCGCCGTAGTCCGCAACAAGGCTCAGCTGCAATACAACAGTCTTGGCGCCTGGCTGGAAGGGAAGTCGCCTGCTCCGCCGAAGGTCGCTGCGTCCGCCGATTTGCAGGCCCAACTGAAACTGCAGGATGAAGTCGCACAGAAACTAAAGAACCAGCGCTTCCAGAACGGCGCGCTCAACCTGCAGACCGACGAAGTCCATCCGCTGGTCCTCAACGATCAAGTCGTCGACGTGGTGAAGCAGCAGAAGAATCGCGCTACCGATCTGATCGAAGACTTCATGATCGCCGCCAACGGCGTGGTCGCTCGCTTCCTCGAGAACGTGTCATCCCTGCGCCGCATCGTGCGCACGCCGGAGCGCTGGGACCGCATCGTGCAACTGGCCGCGACCAAAAACGAGAAACTCCCGGCGCAGCCGGATTCCAAGGCGCTCAACGATTTCTTGCTCCGGCGCAAGGCCGCTGATCCCGATCACTTCGCGGACGTGTCGCTGATCGTGATCAAGCTCATCGGCCCGGGAGAGTACGTCCTGGAGCGCCCCGGGGAACCTGCTCCCGGACACTTCGGCCTTGCGGTTCAGGACTACACGCACTCGACTGCGCCCAATCGTCGCTTCGCCGACGTCGTCACCCAGCGCCTGATTAAGGCACTGCTTGCTGGCCAGAAGAACCCCTACTCCGACGACGAACTCACCACCATCGCCGCCAACTGCACTCAGAAAGAAAACGATGCCAAGAAAGTCGAGCGCGAAATGTCCAAACGTCTCGCGGCTGTTGCCATGCAGAACCGCATCGGGGAAGTCTTCGACGCCATCGTCACCGGCGTTACCGATCACGGAACCTTCGTTCGCGTTCTGCAGCCGCACATCGAAGGACTGCTCGCGCAAGGTCAGCAGGGACTCGACGTCGGCGACAAGCTTCGTGCCAAACTCATCCGCACCGACGTGCAAAAGGGATTTATCGACTTTGCTCGTGCCTGAAACCTGACATCTCTCGCGAACAATACAGACCGACAATTGTTTGAATTTCTTCGTGCCTCCTCCGTGGTGGAACTCCCTATTCGGTGACGACTGCCTTGACCAGGTTGCGCGGATGGTCGACGTCGTATCCCTTATTCACCGCGACGTGGTACGCGAACAGTTGCAGCGGAATCACTTCCACGATCGGCAGCAACAGTTCTGGCGCAGCTGGGACGTAGAACACATGGTCCGCAATGGCACCAACTTCTTTGTCGCCCTCCGTCGCCACCGTGACCAGCGGCCCGCGCCGTGACCGCACTTCTTTCATGACCTCTAGCGTCCGGCGATAGCGCAGCAACGAGTCGGGATCATGGTGGTCGCAAGTAGCCAGCACGACGACGGGCAACTTCTCATCCACCAGAGCGTTCGGGCCGTGCTTGAGTTCGCCGGCCGGATATCCTTCGGCATGCGCGTACGAGATTTCCTTCAGCTTGAGCGCGCCCTCGCGGGCGATGGCGTAATGCACTCCCCGGCCGAGATAGAGAAACTTCTCCGCCTTGAAGTGCACCCCGCCGAATTGTTCCGCAAGCGAATCCCAGGTCGCAAGATTCTTTTCGATCGCCTCGGGAAGCCTCATCAACCGCTGCAGATACGATCGTGCCACTTCCGAAGTCATCCGTCCCCGCTTGCGGGCCAGAAATAGCGCCATCAGATAGAGAATTGTAAGTTGCGTAGTAAAACTCTTGGTCGCCGGGATCGACAGCTCCGGCCCCGCGCCGGAGATCAACGCAGCCCCAGCTTCCCGCACAATCGTTGTATCGGGAACATTGGAGATTGCAATGGTCTTCACGCCGCGCGTCAGCGCCTCGCGTTGCGCAGCAATCGTGTCCGCTGTCTCGCCCGACTGCGTAATCACCATCACAATCGGATCCACGGCAGCGTGAGTTGATCGATAGCAATATTCGCTGGCGTACTCCACGTCGACGGCCACGCCCGAAAGATCTTCGATCATGATCTCGCCCGCCAGGCCAGCATGCCGGCTCGACCCGCTAGCGGCGATGATCAGCTTCTCGAACGTTAGCAGCGCGCTCTCGATGGCATCCAGTTCGCCGGGAAAGATAATGTCATCCTTGAGGTGCTTCGCGACCGTCTTCGCAATGGCTGTGGGCTGCTCATAGATCTCACGCAGCATCGCGTGGGAATGCTTCTGGTGGGTGTTTTTCTTTTCTTTTTTTGCGGGATTCATAGGGAAGTGGGTGAGACTAAATCAATTTTCCATCTAAAGTGAATCAACGGTCGCCATTTCGAGGCGACCATTCGCATCTAGTTGCAAGTTTAGAAAACCTTTACCAAGTGCATAGCGAAACCAACGAGGAATAGGCCCTTTTAACACTTTGCTCAGTCCTCCACCGCCTACCAAAATAGGGTGCCCCATTTTCCGTAGGACGTCGGATTCCGGTTCATCTAAAGTGACACTGTTTGGCAATTGACCGGAGTATCCAACGTACCCTCATGGCCCTCACGGTGCAGGTGAAAAGCCGCGAGGTACAACTCTCTCGGATCGGCGACCGCATCCGACGACCTTACCATGTTTCCTTGAACACCACGTCGACACCCTCCGACTTGAACTCCAATGACCCGTGGCGCTCGTCACGCTCAATGCGGGAGATTGCTTGCCCGAAGAAGTTCCGGACCTTCGGGTCGTTCTCGGAACGACGCAGCAGTTCGAGTATTATGGCAAATTCGAATTTTGGTCCTGCTCATGGGGCGGTTGCATTTTATAGGGTTGCTTCAGTTCCCTGGTTATCGGCAAAGCGTGCAGATCACCCATTGACTGACCCGCGCCGCCGCCCCTCATGAAGAGTACTTGCCGCTGCAAGCTAGGGGCGCTATCTAGCGCCAACCGTACCCTCGAAATGTGCCTCGATCTCTTCCAGCGTCTTGCCCTTAGTCTCCGGCAAGAACCAAGTCGCCGTGACGAAATAGATCACCGTGCAGGCCGCGAACCCGAAAAACATGGTCGAATATCCGTACTTGCCGACCGTCGGCAGGAACACCGCCGCGATGGCCGTGGACACCGCCTGGTTGAGTAACAGCGCGATGCTCATTCCGTTAGAGCGAATGCGGGTCGGCATCAATTCCGAGAGCGCCAACCACACGCATACGCCAGGACCAATCGCGAAGAATGCCATGAAGACAAACAGGCTGATCGCGACCATCCAGCCGTTACTCGCTGACGGGACAGGAGTAATGAGGGCATTCTCGATTTTCAAGGGCGCCGCCCGCGCGGCCTCAAGATTGCCAAATGGGTTCGAGAAAAACGCCACCACCTTATTCGCGGGTACGCACCCATCACGCGTGATCTCGATGGGCTTCGCCGCCAGATCGTCGGAGCGCACCGCCGCACTCGCCGCCCGGAAGTCCCCGCATGAATAGATCACGACGAGTGATGTTGCCCGTCCCGGCACACGATTGTCACCGCTCAGTCGATTCGCTGTTTCGGAGTCGTAGTGCAGAGTCAGCTTCTGGTCAGCGGTGATTATAGCTTGGACGGAACTCTTCGCATCCACGCGCTGCTTCTCGGTGCGAAGGAAGATGGCCGCGGTGCAAATGAGCGAGACAATGATTCCTGCCGTGCCAATACCAAGTAAGAATTTGCGGCCTTTGCGGTCCACCAGCGCCACGCCGATGGCGGTTACCGTGAAGTTCACGATCGTAAATATGACGTAGCCCAAGTGGGCATAGAAATCCGAGAGTCCGCTCTGCAATAAAATGTTGGCGTTGTAAGCGATGATCGAGTTAATACCCGTGGCCTGATTGCAGGCGAGGATGATGCAGGCCAGCACGAACGGAATCACGTATTTGCGCCGCAGTAAAGAGTCCGTACCCTTTGTGCCGGCAGCAGATTGTGCTTTTTCAGCTACGGCCACCTCCTGCATTTCCTTGAGTTCGAGATCGGCTTGCCCGGTCGTTCGAGAACGCAGAAGCGAAGCATACGCAGCATCTCTCTTGCCCCGGCGGAATAGCCATCGAGGAGACTCCCCCAGCATCACGCTGCCAATCACGAACAAAATCCCCGGAGGCAATGAAACCCAGAAAATGCCGCGCCAAGCCGAGTCTTTGAAGTTGTAGGCCGCCTGCAAGTCGCCGGTCTTCAGAATTTGAGCGAGGCGGAGACTGAAGAAGAAGCCGACCAACGCGGCAATCGCAATGCCCAGGGTCAACAGCCACTGAAAGATGCCGGTGCCTTTGCCTCGGTTCGATGCAGTCAGGCATTCTGCCAAATAGAGCGGCACGACCACGCCGATTAAGCCCGCGCTCACACCCTGCAGCAGACGTCCGAACACCAGCGGCCCATACCCGTGCGCCAGCGCGATCATCGGAATGCTGATAACAAACATTACCCCGCTCAGCGCCATCAGCGATTTCCGGCCCATCCAGTCCGCCAGCAGTCCGGCAAACAACGTAGAGATGACACTGCCAAGCAGCACTGCGGCAACCACAATGGAGAGCTGCCCGGAATTCAGTCCCGAGGTCGCCTCCAGATAGGGCAGAGCCCCGGCGATGATGCCGACATCCACTCCGTAGAGCAGCCCACCTAGGCCGGCCACAATGAGAAGAAAGCGGTTATAAAACATCTTCTTGTCGTCGAGTGGAGTGCCGATTGCAGTCCCAGCAGTCATAGATTCGTGATCACCTGGATGTCGCGGAAACGGATTAACTGGCTGTTCTTTGAAGGACTCTGAATTGTAGCGTAGGATTCAGGGCAACCCGTCAATTTCGCTTCCCAAGACGGGTGCCGGGGCGGCGACTCTACCTTCTGGCTTCCTTGTCGATCGGAAGGCTAAACGAAAACACCGAGCCGCTGCCCAACTGGCTGACGACGCCGATCGTCCCGCCGTGCGCTTCCACAATCACTTTCGCGATGGCCAGGCCCATGCCTGTCCCCGGGGCGGTGTAGCGCTGGTGCTGGCCGCGATAGAACTTCTCGAAAATGAGTGACTGTTCAAAGGAATCAATGCCCGGGCCGCGGTCGGCGACGCTGGTCACGAGGTTGTCCCCCTTCACCTCGCTGGTCACCTTGATGGGTACTCCAGGGTCGGAATACTTGCCCGCGTTTTCCAGCAGGTGCATCAAGACTTCGCGAATCCGCTGCACGTCCATACGCACTTTGGGGAGTTCCCCGTAATGCGCGACGACATCAACCGGGTGCTTCTCGAGCGATGCCTTAGCGTCTTCTAGCGCGGGTTGCAGGGCATCCCAAATCGAATGCGGCTGCAGATCGAGCTTGAACATCCCCGAATCGAGTTGCGCCATCTCCGAGGCTTCGCCCACCAGTCGATTCAGCCGGTCGCTCTCTTCGTCGATCACGGTGAGTAGTTCGCGTCTTCCTTGATCGTCGAGCGCAGCGCCCGACAGCAGAGTCGTAGTGCTGGCCTTGATGGAAGTCAGGGGCGTCCGGAACTCATGGGTCACCGAATCAAGCAAGGCGGTGCGGAGGCGTTCATGTTCCTGCTCGGCGCGGTTCTTGCTGAGGGCCTCGAGCGCACGCGCGCGCTCGATCGCCAGTCCTGCCAAGCTTCCCAGCGCATCCAGCGTTTCCCGCGATAGCTCGTCTCCGGTAACGCCCAGAGCCCCTACGGTGCGCATCCCGAGGCGCAGAGGCACATACGAGACTCCCCCTTGTGTGATGGGTTCCCCGCGCAGGAGTGTCGATCGCAGAACGCTCTCTTCGAATTTCGCATCGAGCGATGAACGATATACAGTAGGGTGATCAGCGGCCATCACGACCACGCTCCCGACGGAAAAAGTTTCCTGCACATATTTCGGCAGCGCATTCAGCAGTTCCAGCACATTCTCCGATGCCAGCAGCCGTTGGCTCAAACCAAAAAGCCGCTCCACCTCGCGGCGCCGTTGTTTCGCTCCCTCCGCCTCGCTGCGCGCGCGTTCGGCCAGGTTGCTGGCGACGAGCGCCGTCACCAGAAAGGCGAACAACGCGACCCAGTTCTGAGGGTCGGCGATGGTAAACGTCCCGACCGGAGGCAGAAAGAAAAAATTGAACGCCGCGGTGGCTCCCACAGCCATAACGACTGCATAGCGCAGACCCCAGTACGCCGACGTCAGCAGCACCGTGACCAGAAACATCAGGGCGACGGTGGTGTGATTGACGCGCAACTTAAAATCGACGGCCGTTATGACCGCGATTGCCGCGACCACAAAGACATAACGTACGGCCTGCGTGCGAGCCCCGATTTTCACACCCGCATTGTACGATGGACGTGACAATTCCGCCGTGTCGAAAGACAATAGCTGCGATGACCAAGACGCCCGAGGAATGGCTCAATGAATGTTCGCCGGAAAAGCCGCGGGGAATCTTTAAGCTGTTTCTCGGTTACGCTCCCGGCGTGGGCAAGACCTACAGCATGTTGAGCGAGGCCATTCGCCGCGCCAGCCGCGGTGAAGACGTGGTCGTTGGCGTCGTCGAGAGTCATGGCCGCAAAGCTACTGCGGAGCTTGCTGGCAAACTCGACCGCATTCCTCCTCGCAAGCTCGAATACAAAGGCACAACATTTGAAGAGATGGATGTGGATGCGATTCTGGCGCGCAAGCCCTCCGTAGTTGTCGTCGACGAACTCGCCCACACGAATATCGAAGGAAGCAAGCACGCCAAGCGCTACGAAGATGTCATGGAGCTGCTTGAGGCCAAAATCGATGTGCTCTCTACTATGAATGTGCAGCACGTCGAGAGCGTTGGCCCGACCGTGCAGCAGATCACCGGCGTCCAGGTTCGAGAAACCGTTCCCGACTGGGTGATGCAGCGCGTAGATGAAATTGTTCTGGCTGACCTTACACCGCAGGCTTTGCAGAAGCGCATGGAGCGTGGTGACATTTATCCCGTCGATCGCGCTCAGCGGGCGTTGTCGCATTTCTTTCGTCCCGGCAACCTGATCGCGTTGCGCGAACTTGCTCTGCGGCAGGTGACGGGAGTCGTCGACCGCAGCCTCGACGCTTTTCTGGACAAAGACGCAACCCAGCCGGCGCACACCGTGCGTGAGCGCATTGGCGTCTGTGTGAGCTCGAATCCTGCGGCCCAATACCTGATCGCCCGTGGCTCGCGTATGGCGGAGGCCATGGGCGGGGAGTTTTACGTTTTCTATATCGACGTCGGCCGCGATACCCGTCCCGAAGATCAGAAGACCCTGGCGGAAAACATACGCTTCGCCGAGAACCTGGGCGCAAAGGTAGCGCGCTGCTCCGGTGGGAGCATTGCCGACGGCGTCGCACAACTTGTTCGGGAGCATCACATCACGCAGGTCATTTTCGGCCGCTCCGCGCGCACCGGTTGGCAGCGATACCTCTACCTGCTCGCAATTCATCGCTTTCTTCACGACTCGCCTTCGGTCGATGTCCACATCGTCACGCAGGAGGCCCGTTGATGGCCGACCGCCCGCACATTCTGGTAGTGGACGACGAGCCGCAGATTACGCGTGTGCTGCGCACCAGCCTCTCGGCCCAGGGCTATGACATTCGCGTCGCCAACAGCGGCGAAATGGCGCTGGAGATCATGAAAGACTGGTCACCCAACCTGATCATCACCGATCTCTCGATGCCTTCGGTTGATGGCATCCAGTTGTGCCGGACGGTGCGCGCCACTTCTCAGGTTCCGATTGTCGTGCTCTCGGTGCGTGACAAGGAACAACAGAAGGTGGAAGCGCTCGACGCCGGGGCCGACGACTACGTGACCAAGCCCTTCGGGATGAACGAACTCTTGGCGCGAGTGCGAGCAAATCTCCGCCGTGTTCCCATGGACGGCGATCAAGAAGATCCCGTCATCGAGATCGGCGACTTCCGCATCGACACCGCGGCTCATAAGGTAACGGTCCGCCGTCGCGAAGTACGGCTCACTCCGAAAGAATTTGACTTGCTCGTCTTCATGGCGCGTCGTCCCGGCAAAGTCGTAAATCATCGCACTCTGTTAGGCGCAATCTGGGGTGGGCAAAGCACCGAACAAGTGGAATATCTCCGCGTCTTTGTCGGCCAGTTGCGGAAGAAACTAGAACCTGACACCTCCTCGCCCCGCTACATCGTCACCGAACCCTGGGTCGGATATCGTTTCGAACCCGGCGAGTAGCGCGATCCGTACGCAGCACCGTTATCCTGCCGGCTGTCGCGAGAGCCTGCCCCTGAGCTTGCCGAAGGGGCGACTCGCGCTCGCACCTCGCCGAGAAACGGCTCCGCGCCTCTCTTACGAACATTCTACGAACCTCTTATTCAATCTTTATGTCTTTCATCATCAAATCGTTCGAGGGCAGATGAACCGCACACAGCAGTTCACCGGCGCCAGAAAGAAAGGTTGAGGAATCTAATGTCGACGATTCAGGAAGTCTCCGCCGAGCAACTTGCGAAACTGTTCCATCACTATCGGGAAGCCTTGACTCAGGACTGCGGTGCGCATGGCACGAAGGAAGAAAGGTCTACCTGGGAGCGCACTCCCCAGAACGAACGCAAACTGATGGTGGCAGCGGCCCGCCTGACGCTGCTCGATCTGTCGACTGCAATCGCGCAACCGGAGCCTGGTCGCAAGTACTACGCCACGCCAGGAGAGGCGGAGTGGGGATGCTAAGCCGCAGTCCAGTCGGACCCTCGCTTGGGCTGCCGCAAATAACTTGCGAAAGGGTCCCTTACGAATTCTTTATGAACTCTTGAGCCCGATCTTACGCGCGGAGTTGTCCAATGGATGTTCAGAAGCCTTGGGGCGATTGTAAGCCGGTGGGGTTATGAGAATTGCACTCGCAGTCCTGTGCATCGGCGCGGTGATGTTTTTGTTGCGCTTCCTGGCCGCCCTGATGACCGAGGCTGTGAGTTCGCCGCGCAGCCTAGGTGGAGAACGGCGGCAAGGAAAACTCATACACATGGAGTCTCCGGCTCAGACACGAAAGACCGACCTCAGAACTAACCGGCGGATCGCTCTCTGATTTCAGAGACGCACAATCACCCACTTGGACCGAGGAGACTACTTTGCAAGACGTTCTTTGGATCGCTGTAACGATCGCCTTCTTCGCCCTCTCCATTGCCTACGTGCAGTTCTGCGATCGCATGAAGTAGGAGAAATTCATGGACACCCAGTCAATCATCATGCTCATCATCAGCGCGGCGGTGACCGTGTATCTGTTTTACGCGCTGTTACGCCCGGAGAAATTCTGAAATGACCCTCAACGGATGGCTGCAGATCCTGGTGTTCTTGGGACTCATTTTTGCCGTCACCAAGCCGCTCGGCGTTTTCATGACGCGCGTGTTTTCCGGCGAGCGTACCTTCCTCGACCCCGTTCTTCGCCCCATCGAGCGCTTGCTCTATCGCGTGACGGGGGTGGATGAATCCCACGAGATGCGCTGGACGGAGTATGCCACCGCCATGCTGGTGTTCAGCGCGATGTCGATGCTCGTCCTCTACCTGATCCAGCGCGTTCAAGGAATGCTGCCTTGGAACCCGCAGCATTTTGGAGCCGTGACTCCGGAGCATCTGGCTTTCAATACCGCCGCGTCATTCACCACCAACACCAACTGGCAAGCCTATTCCGGCGAGACCACCATGAGCTACTTCACGCAAATGGCTGGCCTCGCATTTCATAACTTTGCCTCGGCGGCGACGGGCATCGTGCTCGGCATCGCCTTTATTCGGGGCATCGCCCGGCGCCAGATGAATACCCTCGGAAATTTCTGGGTCGACTTCGTGCGCTGCTGCCTGTGGGTTCTGTTGCCCATGTGTGTGGTGGGATCGCTTTTCCTGGTTTCGCAAGGAGTGGTGCAGAATCTGAAGGCCTACGACACCGTAAAACTGGTCGAGCCGCAGCAGGTGCAGCGCGTGGGTCCAGACGGCAAAGGCGTAGTCGACGCCAGTGGCAAGCCCGTGATGGACACGGTGACCACGCAAACGATCGCCCAGGGTCCTGTCGCCTCGCAAGAGATTATTAAGGAATGGGGCACCAACGGTGGCGGATTCTTCAACGCGAACAGCGCACATCCATTCGAAAATCCCACGCCCATCAGCAATCTGTTTGAGATCTTCTCCATCTTCGCGATCGGTGCTGGTCTTACCTACACGCTCGGCCGCATGACCGGTTCTCCCGCTCACGGATGGGCGGTCTGGTCGGCGATGGCAATTCTGTTTCTCTGTGGGGTCACCATCGCGTACTGGGCAGAAGCGAAGGGAAATCCACTGTATCCCGCAACCGTCGCCCAGCACTCCTCGGCGTCTCAGCCCGGCGGCAACATGGAGGGCAAAGAAACGCGCTTCGGAATCGCCAACTCTGCTCTCTTCGCCACGGTCACGACCGATGCCAGTTGCGGAGCCATCAATGGCTGGCATGACTCCTTCACTCCGCTGGGCGGGATGGTCCCGCTCGTCAACATCATGCTGAGCGAAGTCATTTTCGGTGGCGTCGGCTCAGGAATGTACGGGATCCTGATCTACGTCGTCCTGGCCGTATTCATCGCAGGCCTCATGGTGGGCCGCACTCCAGAATATCTGGGCAAGAAGATCGAAGCCTACGACGTCAAGATGGCGATGCTGGTCTCGCTAGTCTTCCCGCTCATCATCCTCACCCTTACGGGTCTCTCCGTCGTGAAGGGCTTCGGAACCTCCGGTATCTCGAATCCCGGCCCGCACGGTCTCACCCAGATTCTCTACGCCTTCACCTCGTCAGCCGGAAATAACGGCTCAGCCTTCGGGGGCCTGACAATCAACACGTTGTGGTACGACGCCGCGACTGGAATCACCACTCTTGTGGGCCGCTTTCTAATGATCATCCCCATGCTTGCGATCGCCGGAAACCTGGCACAGAAGAAATATGTCCCGCCCTCAGTAGGCACGTTCCCGGTCACGACACCGTTGTTCACGTTGCTACTGATCAGCGTCATCCTGATTCTGGGCGCGCTCACCTTTTTCCCGGCCCTGAGTTTAGGGCCAATTCTCGAGCATCTTTTGATGAACGTCGGAAAGACTTTCTAAACAATTATGGCAAGCCATCACAAATCGATCTGGGATGTGAATCTCGTTCGTAGCGCGACCTGGAGTTCGCTGCTCAAGCTGAGCCCGCGCAACATGATGGGGAACCCCGTTATGTTTGTGGTCGAGATCGGCAGCGTGATCACGACCGCGCTCTTGATTCTCCATCCACGCCAGGACTTCCGCTTCAATCTGCAGATCACGTTATGGCTTTGGTTCACGGTCCTCTTTGCTAACTTCGCCGAAGCCATGGCCGAGGGCCGCGGTAAGGCGCAGGCAGAAACCCTGCGGAAGGCGCGTTCGGAAACCATCGCCAAGCGCATTACCTCCGACGGCAAAATCGAAGAGATTCCCAGCGCGAAGCTGCGCGCCGGAGATCTGGTATCAGTTACCGCCGGAGAACTGATTCCCGGCGACGGAGAGATCATCGAAGGCGTTGCTTCAGTCGACGAATCGGCCATCACGGGCGAGTCTGCGCCAGTGATTCGCGAGGCCGGCGGCGATCGCTCTGCCGTCACCGGCGGCACGCGCGTTCTCAGCGATTTCATCAAGGTAAAGATCACCTCGAACCCCGGCGAGACTTTTCTCGACCGCATGATCGCGCTGGTGGAAGGGGCCTCGCGGCAGAAGACTCCCAACGAAATTGCGCTGAATATTCTGCTCGCGGGACTCACGATCATCTTCTTGCTAGCGGTGGTCACGCTGCAGCCGTTTGCGATTTATTCCGGATCCCCACAGACCGTCTTCGTGCTGGTCTCGTTGCTGGTTTGCCTGATTCCCACCACGATCGGCGGTCTTCTATCGGCCATCGGCATTGCCGGCATGGACCGCCTGGTCCAACACAATGTTCTCGCCATGTCGGGCCGAGCGGTCGAGGCGGCCGGAGACGTAAACACGCTGCTGCTCGACAAAACGGGCACGATTACTTTTGGCAACCGTCAGGCAACAGAATTCCTGCCTGCCCCCGGAGTCACCGAAGCCGAGATGGCCGACGCCGCGCAACTCTCCTCGCTCGCCGACGAGACTCCGGAGGGTCGCTCCATCGTCGTGCTGGCCAAGGAGAAGTACAAACTCCGGGGACGCGATTTTGCCGCGCATGAAGCACAATTCATCCCATTCACCGCCCAGACTCGAATGTCCGGTGTCAATCTAGACGGCCGCGAGATCCGCAAAGGTGCCTCCGAATCCATCGCGCGCCATCTCGAACAAAACGGCGGCAGCATGCCGCCGGAAGTTCGCTCCTCGGTCGAGCGCATCGCATCTTCGGGAGGTACACCTCTTGTAGTGTCCGAGAACCGCCGCGCCATGGGCGTCATCCATCTCAAAGATGTGGTCAAAGGCGGGATCCGCGATCGCTTCGCCCAACTGCGTGCCATGGGCATTCGTACAGTCATGATCACAGGCGACAATCCCCTCACGGCCGCGGCCATTGCCCGCGAGGCAGGCGTTGACGACTTTCTCGCCCAGGCCACGCCCGAGGACAAGCTGAAACTCATCCGCAGCGAGCAGGCGGGCGGCAAACTCGTCGCCATGACTGGCGACGGCACCAACGACGCCCCAGCTCTGGCCCAGGCCGACGTGGGCGTCGCCATGAACACCGGCACGCAGGCCGCTAAAGAAGCGGGCAACATGGTCGACCTCGACTCGAATCCCACCAAGCTCATCGAGGTCGTTGAAATTGGAAAGCAATTGCTGATGACCCGCGGCGCGTTGACCACATTCTCCATCGCCAACGATGTCGCCAAGTACTTCGCGATCATCCCCGCCATGTTCGCCGTGACTTTCCCGGTGCTGAACGCACTGAACATCATGCATCTCAAAACGCCGCAATCGGCGGTGCTCTCTGCGGTCATCTTCAACGCGCTAATCATCATCGCCCTGATTCCACTGGCGCTGCGGGGCGTGAAATACCGCGCCATGAATGCCGAGGCCTTGCTGCGCCGCAACCTCTTTATCTACGGCGTAGGCGGCCTGATCGCCCCCTTCGTGGGCATTAAGCTCATCGATGTGCTGATTACGATGGCGAACTTGGCCTGAGAACTCTCATGAAAAAGCATCTCATCACCGCATTTCTGATGACCATCGCCACGACGATCCTGCTGGGAGTGCTCTATCCGCTCGTGATTACTGCCCTCGCGCAGGTCCTGTTCAAAGACAAGGCCAACGGCCAGATCCGCTATCGCAACGGCCAAGCCATCGGCTCGCGCATCATCGCTCAGCCCTTCACCGCGGCCAAATATTTCCATCCCCGCCCCTCGAACGCGGGCAACGGGTACGACGCCGCCAACTCCGGTGGCACCAATCTCGCTCCCACCAACCAGAAGTTAACGGACCGCGTTCAGGCCGACGCCAAGACCCTCCATGAAGAGAATCCCACGCAACTCGTCCCCGTGGATCTCCTCACCACCTCCGCCTCGGGTCTGGATCCCGAAATCTCCCCTGCCGCCGCCGACTTTCAAGTTCCGCGGGTCGCTCGGGAGCGCGGCCTTCCGGAATCTACGGTCCGCGACCTGGTCCAGAAGCACACCTACCAGCGCGAGCTGGGACTCCTCGGAGAACCACGGGTAAACGTTCTGGAACTCAATCTCGCGCTGGACGATCTCGCTCCAAAGCCCTGAGCCCCGCTGTTGCGTGAACCTTGCACTTGGGGTGTGCGCTCCTCACTTGGGAGTTGCGAGGTATAGATCAGACTGCAGTCGGAAATAGGAGTAGACGAAGACCGTGCCATCGGGAGTGGTGAATACCGACGAGACGTCGGGGAGCACGCCAGCGGGGTCAGCGGGAGCCAACTCGCGCACAAGTTCACGCTTGCCGGAAGCCCAGTCGATCTTATAGACCTTTACCGGAAGATAGTCGGAGCGCGCCACGAACAACTCTCGCCCGCTGCTGCTCCAACCCACTGGAGACTCGCCCTTCTCGATACCGATAGGCCGCACCGGTTTGCTTTGACCCACGGGATATAGCAAGATCGTCCCCTCTGCGTCCACGGTACAGAGGAGTTTGCCGTCTGGCGAGATCCTCGTACCGACGACTCCTCCGGGAGTGATTGCTTGTGGAGCGGTACCTTGGAGATCCTGAATCCAGGTTCGCACGCTCTCTCCTGGTTTACTTCCTAAGAAAACGATGCGGCTGCCATCAGGGGACCAGGAGCCCGCGTAACGCGCGATCGCGTCGTGCGCTAATATTTTTTGCGTGCCCTTGCCAATGGGCAACAGGGTGAATTGCGGAACGGCTTCCGTGCCGTTACCGAAGGGCGCAACGGCCAGAGCCCACTGACCGTCTGGCGAGATGGCGGAGCCATAGCCTTCGCCAAGTTTGACCGGCGATGAGCCGTCCGTTTTGCGAAGGTAGACTTCATAGTTCTTTCCAGCGGCCTCGCCTTCTACGGTGAGCAGCACGTTCTTGCCATCGGCAGAAAGATCATCAGCGCGAGAGAAATCCAGCCAAGACAGGTCCCGCTCCTGACCCGAAGCACTCACGAGAATCTCATATCGTTCCACGTCGCGACTTAGCAGCAACTCCCTCTGCGGCGACAGATCGTGCAGCGTTAAATTACTCGATTCGCTGGCTACGCGCTGCAACTTGCCAGGCAGGGTCAAACGGTAAACGGCGCGGGGACGTTCACGTTCCCCCTCCAGATCACTGGCCGAGAACCAGAGCGAATCACTCGAAGGATCCCAGGCCAACCCGCGCAAACTAAGCCAAAACGGAGTTACAACTTGTTTGTGTCCCTTCAGATCAATCACTGCCACGTAGCCGGCGTCATCCCCTTCTAAGGGATGTTCTAGAAATGCGAGCGCATCTCCGCGGGGGGAAATTCTGACGTCGCTGAGCCAATGCCCCCCGGTCACTTCGTAGATCACCGTACCGATCGGAAACTCCAGCCTGCATTGTTTTCCTACCCAATGCACAATTGCCAAATTCTTACCATCACGAGCCCAATCCGCGTCCTGGACATTCTCAAGAACCTCGCGTGGGACCGCTCCCGCGATCGGCATCACCGCTAGAGTCCCGCGGCTGATCCACCCCGTTCCCGCCCGGCGGTTGACGAGCACCGCTAACTCTCCTGCAGGCGACACCGCGAGAATATCGGCATCGGGCAACTGGTACGGCCGCGACTCAGGGCTCTGCGCCTGCGCCCAAAACAGTTGCATGGCCTTCCCGTTCCATGCCCCGCCATAAAGAATACTGTGTCCATCGGGGCCGAAGCGCGCGGAACGGATTGCACCTTTTTCGTATGAGACCCGATGGAAAGTGAATTCAGTTTGGCGCGGACGAAGGGTGAGAATCAAAATCGCGGCGATCGCGATAAGCACCATCCCAACCACAACAATGATGGCTGCCCGTTTGACGTAAGAGAGCCTCGAAGGCTCAGAAGGGAGTACGGAACTCCTCAACTGCTCGGGGGCGGCAGTCGCAGGCGCTGAGAACTCTACGACGGGAGCGGCGTCTTTATAGATGGGAGCAATGAAACGGTACCCGCGCCGCGGAACGGTCTCAATGAATCGGGGATTATCGGCGGAGTCCCCCAAGGCTGTGCGCAACTTGGCTACTGCGACGTTGACGGCTTGATCGAAATCTCCAAAACTTGTGCTCGGCCAAATCCGGTCGTGCAACTCCTCTCTTGTGACGATCTCGCCAGGACGTTCCAGCAATGCCTGCAGAACTTTGAAGGGTTGGTGCTGCACCTTGGTTCTGAGTCCAGCTTTGCGCAGTTCACCAGCATCCAGATCGACTTCGTAGATGCCGAACTGCACACAACGGTGCTTCGTTGGTGTCATGGCACCCCGCAGTCTACCACTTTCGTGCCTTATCCGGAGGCAAGCTATTGCGCAATCCTGCCCAGAATCAGTGACTTGAATGGAAATGTCCAGATTACGCCAAGACAATATTGTGACAATAAACAGTGAATTGACCTACCTCTTGCTGCTGCGTCAAATTGCGGAAAAGCGGAAAAGAAGAGGGGCTTTGACTCAGCTGTCGCAAAAGACAAACGCACTGGGGGCGTGTGCCATGGGGGATCAGAATCCTAGTAGTGTTGCCGACAATCTCATCCTTATCCGCGAGGCTCAGGCTGGAAGCCACTCAGCTTTCTCGGAGCTAATCAGCCGCTACGATCAGGGAGCACTGAGACTGGCTCTTCGTCTTTCGGGCTCAGAGTTGGACGCCCAGGATATCTGCCAGGAAGCGTTCTTACGCGCGTATCGGAACCTCCGAAGCTTTCGCATCGAAAGCTCTTTCTACACGTGGCTTTACAGAATTGTCGCCAACCTGTGTATGGATTATTTGCGCAAAAAGCAAGCGCGAAACGAGCAGAACTTTGTGCCCTACGATTCGAGCGGTAAGGAATCCAATCTAATCGACCAACTTCCGGATGGCCGAAGCGGCTCCAACCCGGGAAAGGAGCTGTTGCGGCAGGGACTGGGCGAACGCATCCAATGGTCACTCAATCGTCTCTCGCACCGCGAGCGCATGGTTTTTGAGTTGAGACACTTCCATGGGCTGAGCCTGCAAAGCATTGGGGAAATCCTTATGACTCGAGAGTCTGTGGTCAAAACCTCACTCTTCCGCGCTACTCACAAATTGCGCGAGGCGTTGTCCTCTGAGCGTCCCTGCGCTCTCTTGTCTCGTAACGGTAAAAGCAGGAACGTGACTTGTCGCCAAGGGTTGGAGAGGTGCCTAAATTGAAACGATGCGAATTCACGCAGAGTGTGACAGCCAAATGATTCCTGTCCCTTTCAGAGCTGAGCCGCAATTCCGGAAAGTGACCTGACTAGGAGGTTAGCAGTATGAGACTTCAAAACCTGGCATTGCCCGAGAGCGAGATGGACTCAGGTCGTGATCGAGTGCATCGGACGGCACCTGGCCTGAACATGAACCCATGCTCTTCCCCAACCTTGGATGAGACTGTCAGGCCTCACGCGAGTCAGATTGGGCTCCGTCAAATTCTAGCGAGAGTCCCAGACTCGGATAGTTACCGGGTTGCACTGGTGTCTTCGACGGAACCGATGCCCGCCGATCACAGCGCATCTCCTGCATCCGCTCACCACATATTGTTTCTGCCTTTGACTTGGAAAGACATATCGGTCCTGATGCCCAGGGGCTACGGGAATACCGCATTGGTCCCCAACGCTGGCGGAGTGAGATTTGGAGATGTACATGTGGATTTGTATCTCATGCAGGTTGTTCGACGCGGGAAAGTCGTGGAACTTACGGCTCAGGAGTTCAAGGTTTTGAAGTTCATGGTGCTCAATCCGAATCGAGCGATTTCTCGCGACGAACTGCTGAACCAAGCTTGGGGATACGAGAATTACCCGTGTACACGAACTGTGGATAGCCATGTGTGGAGGCTTCGGCGAAAGCTCGAGTCCGACCCCCGGAACCCTCTCCACTTTCGTAAGGTTAGCCGTGTGGGCTACAAGTTTGTCCCGTCGATCCTCAATGATTCGGCGGCGGTGGTGCAAAGGGTGTCGAAGCCATTCTGGATGGCGCGATAGGCAATGGCCACGCGAGATGAGTTTTGCCGCGGCCGGCCTTGCCGTAAAGGATCAGGGAGCGGCCCTCGGTAACGAAGTGCGGACCCAGATCGGAACCGTGCAGCGATTGCCGGAGATTCGATTGCAAAGTTAAGTCCAAATCATCGATGCTCTTGAAGTACGGAAACTGAGCCTGGCGGGTGTCAGCGCTGCAGGCGGGTTTGCTTGCGGTGGGCCACTTCTTCGTCCATCAGAAGGGCGAGAAAGTCGCGATAGGTCCACTTTTCTTTTTCGCTCGCTCCGCGACCTCCTGGTATATGCGCCGTCTTTGCGCCAGGTTGATACGTCGGAACATAGGCTCGAGCTGGCCATCGCAAAGTTTCGGGATGGCCAACACCGGTATGGGCTCGGATAGCTTCTTGGTCATAGCATTCTCCTTCGTGTATGTTCAAGCTAACTGCCGCGACCGTCCAACCCAGAGGACGCTACATCGAGCACCACACCTCGTAAGAGTTGTAGATGAAGACGCCTGGCGGACGATGCAGTGCCTGGAGTCCGTGCAATGAACGTGCAATGAAAGTGTTCGAGGCGTCGAACGTCACTGTTGTAAACTGAAGTGAAACAGTAGGTTAGAGAACGAGGCCCGTAGCTCAGATGGATAGGGCAGCGGTTTCCTAAAGCGAATGGAATCGGAATTTCAAGAACTTAGCGGCGTGGTTGGCACGCTTTGGGAACCTCTAGGAACGGGCGAGAACGCTTACTGTGGGGTTGTTGTGGGGTTATTTTTTTCTTTCTTCGATTCGCACTTAGCTAATCCGACTTTGCGAAGGGGTTTGGCAACCGACGCTTTCGGAATGACGGTTGTGCGTATCTCTCGCAGCTAAGGCAAAAAGGCGGCTATCTGAGTGGATTCTTGTCCCAACTTCCCTGGGGGCGGGATTCTCGCTCGGATTAAGCGGCTCGGCTGGAGTCCTTGCGTGCTTTTCCTTTGCTTGTTTCTTGCTCAAGACGACGCTCTGACTTCTTCTCCAACTGATCGGTCTGCCGCTGCGCTTTGTCGGCTTTTGTACGTTTAGTTGCCATGCCCTACATTCTCCCACCGACTAGGCAGGATTCCTAGCCCTGTTGCACCGACGCGCAGATTTCAGGATTCATGGCTACCCTTGTACCAGTCGTCCGGGGGAAAAGATAAGCCCCAAATGTTCTCCGGCTTCACTAGCCCGATTCCACAGACTAGAGGTCGCTCAGGATCGACGTAGACAACCTTACCGGGAGCACGTTTATCCGTCATGATGACGTGAATCTCGATCTCCATTCCGACACGCAACGGGATTCCACTAGAGATCAGTGCTCCGTGACGGTTGACGACGATTGTCTCCCCGTCGCAGGTCAGAGGTTCAGTGAGAGACTGAGCCTTGATGACGACCTTCAGAGGAACACGAGTGCTTCTTCTGGATTCATGAGTGACGTGCGTCTGTGACATACGCCCCCTGTTGCGAGAATCATAGTTCTTCAGCGCGTGGGACACTAGTGCCAACTGCGGACTGATTGGCTGACGCTCAAATGTCTAGATGAAGTGCGGGTGGGCGAGGGTGAAACGGTCTTGCTCCGATTAACACAATGATTGTGGAGCGAAACTGAGGTACTCGTCGGTGGGCGACTCTCGGAACGAAGGAAGTATGTCACAGACGCTCGTGGGCGGGACATTCGCCAAACATTTGTTTGACAATCAAATGACAAGCCCGTTGCATCCCAAACCACGATCAGCGAGTCCAATTTTATACGGGAATGGAGGGAACAAAAATGTGGATGCGATCATGCGCAGTGTGCAGGGCCCTTCTGAAGAAACTCAGATTGAGCGATTCCGTCCGCTGTCAGTGCGGGTGGGAGTGGCGTGGCTAGTTGAATTTCTGGCAAGCCTGTACTTGGGAAAAAGAGCAGAAGACTTGAAGG